>CAWJEH010000065.1:0-28812 GCA_963841675.1 Terriglobia bacterium | reverse complement strand
GACTGCTGTTGTCGTTCTGTGTTGCTTTCGAACCGTAATTGGTCTGCTTGCGCGACTGGGAGGTGGGAGCATCATCGCCTTTTCGCTGCTTGTGGAGATCGTTTCACAACTGCTCTTTGCACACTACTTGACTCCTGACACGCCAGATCGCTATCTCTGGCTGCCGCTGGCGCTAAATGGAGTGTTCATAGCTCTTTCCGTGCCGACCTTGGGAATTGTGGCGTTTGCGGAAATCAAGAATGATCAAACATCCAACGCTCGGGCCATGTACTACGGATGTCGGCAACTCGGAGCATCCATTGGAGTCACGTGTGCAGCGGTGCTGATCGACAGACGGATGTCACTGCATTCGGCGCGATTACTGGATTCATTCGTCGGCCGGGACGTATCGATCATCGGCAGGACGGCGAGCCTTACTAGTCAGACGTTGGCAAGTGCCGTGCGACGGCAAAGCTCGGTGTTGAGCTATGCGGACGTGTTCTATGCGATGACTCTTGTCGCGTTGATCACGCTGTTCTTTGTGCCGCTTCTTCCCTCGGTTTCCGCGGCTCCCCGAGTCGGTTTAGAAGATGTTCTGGATCGTGCTGACAATCAGCCGTCAAGCGCTCTCGTCGGAGCCAGCAAATGAGATGGAAGTTTACTGCCGTTACATTCCTAGTGGCGACCGCAACCGCTGTGGCGCAGAGCACGGGCAGCAGTAGTCCCACGACGAATACAATTACTACCCCAAGGCCCTTTGATCCGGGCCAAAACACCACCAATCCGGGCGCGTTCGCTGTCCAGTCTCAGAATCCTTTCTTAGGAAGTGTGCCGACAGGAGCTGTCGTGCCTGGTGTGATGCCGTTATCTCTGAGAGGAGCCGTTGCTCTGGCCCTCCGAGCGAATCTTGGTTACGTCGATGCAGAAAAAGATCACACACAGTCAAGGGCGGCGCGAATCAGAGCTCTTTCACTCTTACTGCCACAAGTTAAGGTAACGTCGACAGAAGCATACCGGAATATCATCGGCGACAGCCTAGGCTTTCAAAAGCTTGGCGAGCCACAAGCCATCCCAGCTTTCAACTACCAGACGGCGCATGTCGAGTACAACCAGAACCTGCTCGACTTGCATGCTCTTCACGGGGTCCGCGCTGAGGGGAAGGAGGTAGACGCCAGCGAAGCAGCGGTGTCCGATGCGCAGAACATTGTCGTGCTTGCTTCATTGAGCTCCTATCTGCTGGTAGCCGCGAGTCAGACGCGGTTGGAGACAGCGAAGGCGCAACTTGCTACTGCATTGACTTCAGAGTCAGTTCTTCAAAGCAGAGTCAAGCACGAACTCTCGCCCGAGATTGACGAGATTCGCGCCCATGTCGCGATGCGATCGGCGGAATTGCGAGTGACGCTCGCTACGACAACGCTAGAAAAAGACAAACTCTCCCTTACGCGTATCATTGGCCTCCCCATTGCGCAAGAGTTCATCCTGACAAGTGGCCTTACGTACCATGAAGCTCCCGTGATCCTACTTCCCGAGCTTCTCATTAAGGCTGCGGATATGAGACAGGACTTGAGAGCCGCCAAGATGCGCTTACGCGCAGCCGAGCAGACCGTGAAGGCGGAGCAGGCACAAAGGCTGCCCACGATTGAGGTGCGCGCTAACGCCGGTGAAACAGGCGTTACTTATGGCGGTGCACTTCGCGATTATGAGATTGAAGGCCGAATATCAATTCCGATCTTTACCGGCAGGCGCATTGAGTCAGACGTCCTGAGTGCTAAGGCTGTTCTTTCCCGACGAGAGGCAGAGTTTGCCGATATACAGGCCAGAGCTGTCTACGACGTGCGGGCCGCTCTCCTAGATCTCGCCGGGGCTAGCACCAGTGTTCAGGTTTCCACGGAAAACCAGTCCTTGGCGGTGGAAGGCTTGAGACAAGCAAGGGATCGTTTTGATGCTGGTGTGACGAACGTAGTCGACCTGATCCAGGCGCAGCAGGCACTCGCCGAAGCCGAAGACAACCGAATAGCCAGCCTGTACGCACATGAATTGGCCAAGCTCATGCTCATTCGCGCCACTGGCACAGCCGTACAGGACTATCTCACTGACCTTGGAGCACCATGATCTCAATACATAGAACTCCCGCGAAGTGGCAACGTAAGCTTCTGATTGTCAGCTTGGCGATTGTGGCTCTTGCGTTCATCAGCCTTGGAACCCTCTACTTGGTGCACCCCGGCGAAGTTGTTACAAGTGACGCCCAAATAGACGGCCACATTCATCCGATCAATACGCGTATCGCTGGAACCGTCACTTGGGTCAATGCCGCAGTGGAAGACACCCGCTTCGTTAAGGCTGGTACAGTGCTCGCCCACCTCGACTCCAACGATTATCAACCCGTCGTAGAGCGGCTGGAGGGAGACCTACAAGCATCAGAAGCACAGCAGCGAGCGGCTGCTCTGAATATTCCGATTACTTCGGCGGCGGCGATGGGTCGACTCTCTTCCGCTCGGGCCGCAGTTGCAGACGCGGAAGCGGATCTGAAGTCTGCATGGTCACAGCGGGCGGCCACGGAAGCCTCGATCAAACAGGCTCAAGCAAATTATCGTCGAGCGGAAGATGACCGCGTCCGCTATGAAACACTGGTGTCAACACATGAGATCTCGCGATCGGAATATGACCAGCGTGCAACTGATTCCAAAACTGCAGAGGCGATTTATCTAGCGGCCCAGGCGAATCGTGACTCCGCCGATCATCGGATTGAGTCGGCCTGTCAAAAGCTTGCGCAGAGGCAGAGTGACCTTCGGTCCGCGCAGACCGCCCCTGAAACCATCGCCAGCGCGCGTGCGAATCTACAGCGGGCTCTTGGAGAGACCAAGAAGACTCAGGCTTCTCTCTGGAATGCACGGCTTGACTTGGGATATACGAAGCTAATCGCCCCTGTGGCCGGCATTGTCGGCCGGAAGTCTATGGAGATTGGACAGCGGGTAACCGCCGGTCAAGTGATGCTGACCCTTGTACCGCCCGATGAGGTTTGGGCAATCGCAAACTTCAGGGAAACGCAACTGCACCACATGCGTGTGGGACAGATGGCTAGAATTCACGTCGATTCCTACGATCTTGATCTGATTGGGCAAGTAGAGAGCATCGGCGGCGCCACCGGCTCCAAATACTCGGTTATCGCCCCTGAAAACGCGACCGGGAACTACGTCAAAGTCGTGCAGCGTGTGCCGGTTCGGATCCGTATCAATAGCTCAGCATCGCGAACACAGCTTCTGATTCCGGGTATGTCAATCGAAGTGACTGTGCTGGTGAACAAATAAGGCAACGCACAGGCCCGCACTCTCTTGGAGGCGCAAAATGGCAAAGAGTAGTGCTTCCTGACAAGAGCGAAAGGTACGAACCTTGGCATTGTTGAAGGTGGAAGAAGGAACCTATGAAGGTCACGCATCTAAACATAGAACGGTTTTCACTTGTATCGGTCAGATCCTTTGAGGATGTGCTGGCGGCGATCAAAGGTGGTATTGGTCACCCAGACATGGATCAACTCTGGACGGGCATTTGGGACGCGGGTACGTTCCAAGATCTGGAAGCACTCGTCGAGCCCGGTCTTGGCCCGACTGGACTCATGCAATTTGGAGAATTCGATGACGGCAGGTTTATCCGCAAAGGCAACGGCGAGGGGACGCCGCAATCCATGCGCCTTTTGATCGGAAACCCTCTCATCATGAAACAGATGACAGAGCAAGTTCCCGATGCCGCGGCTTACGCTCCGGTGACGGTTCTGATTGACGAACGTTCCGCCAGCGTACATTTGTCTTACGACCGCATGGAAAGCTTTCTTGCCGTCTACAACAATCCCGAGGCTTCGAGAATTGCAAAGGCGCTGGATAAGAAGATCGAAATGCTGATGGCGAATGCAGTTTAGGACTTTGAACATGACACCTTACCAAGCACTCCAAGAAGTCAAACCCAGCAACCTCGTTAGAAGGCAAATCCTCGGCCACGCCCTCGGAATGATGTTGTGCCTTTGGACGGTTCAGGCTCGCGCCCAGAATAGGGTTCCCGAAGGCGCCCTGACCTCTGTTCCGACCACAAAGATACTCGCTTCCGGTCATTTCACCACAAGAATGACTCCTGAGCAGTGGCGAAGTATCATGCCGAACGAGGTGCGGGACACTGTGAAGCTATACCTGGCAGGCAAAATCGACCAGTGGTACGTTCGCACAGACCAAACGGGCGCGGTTTTCGTCATGAACGTGACGACTATCGAGGAAGCTCAGAAGTTGCTCGAGGCACTGCCCCTTGGCAAAGCCAGTTTGATGAAATTTGACCTCATTGAGCTAGGTCCACTTAGTCCTTTGAATAGCCTCTTGCGAGGTACACAGGCATCCACCCCTACTCCCCGTTAACCCGCATTTCGCTCGACGCGTACTTCGCTCAAAGTAGCGATGGCGGAAGATCACGGTTCCCCACTACGGGCCCCGATGGTGAGACACTTGAACGAATGTCACGTGTTCGGGGCCATAACGATAGAGCCCCCAAGCACGCCTCCACTTTAGATGGCGAGCGTGAAGACCCTCACCACACGAGAGAGCCGCACGCACTTTCCGCTCCGGGCGAATATGTCCAAACACACGATACGTTAAAGAAGGAGCTCGAGAGTTCGAGAAGCGCGGAAGCGCGTCTCCGAACTATCATCGACACTATTCCAGCGTTTGCGTGGTGTAACCTTCCTGATGGTTCTAACGAATTTGTGAATCAACGGTGGTGTGATTACACGGGTCTATCAACGCTAGAAGCGCACGGAAACGGATGGAAGGCAGCCTTTCACGCTGAAGACTTATCCGGACTGATGGCGACATGGGCCACCGCAATCGGTATAGAGTCTGATGAGCGGGAAATTCGATTGCAGCGGCATGACGGGCCATTCCATTGGTTTCTCCTGCGGGTCGACGCTCGCCGCGACCAAGCAACGGGTAAGGTCGTGAAGTGGTACGGGACGGCAACCGACATCGAAGGTAGGAAACGGGTCGAATCGCTGCGTTCTGCTGAAAAGCGGATTCTAGAGATGGTCACGCAGGGATCAAGTCTCAAGGAAGTATTGGACGATCTTTGTCGTTCAATCGACCTCCAAGCTTCTCCGGTCATATCCACGGTGCTGGTGATGGATCCGGACGGTAAACATCTCCGGCATGTTGCTGGCCCTCGGGTTCCCGTAGATTGGCTTCCCGTTATCAGTCCGCTGCCCATTTCTGAACACGCGGGTTCCTGTGGCGTTGCTGCTCTCTTGAGAGAGCGCGTCGTAGTTGAAAATGTCGCAACAGATATCAATTGGTTGGATGAGTACAGAGACCTTGCAATCAACAATGGGATTTGCGCCGCCTGGTCTGAGCCGATCTTAAACCGCGATGGAGAAGTGCTTGGCACGTTTGCGCTCTACTCGTCTGAGCCGCGGAAACCGTCTGCTGCCGAAATCCAGCTGATTGAGGGCGCGCGGAGCATTGCCCTTATCGCGATAGAACGGCAACGAACCCAAGAGGCGCTAACAACGGCGTTGGCCGAAGTTCGGGAATCTGAAGCTGCGCTTCGGCAGACCGTCGACACGGTACCTACGCTTGCATGGAGAACTCTTCCAGACGGCTTCAGCGACTATCTCAATCAGCCATGGCACGAGTACACCGGCCTTTCGCCGGCCGAATCGCACGGCTGGGGATGGAAAGTGACCATTCACCCCGAGGATTTGGAACGGCTCATGGGTGCGTGGAGCAAGATCTTGGCAGCGGGACAGCCAGGAGAAATCGAAGCGCGACTGAGACGTCATGACGGGCAATATCGATGGTTCCTGTTCCGCACCGCCCCGCTCCGGGATCACTCGGGACAAATCATCAAATGGTACGGCACCAACACAGATATCGATGAGCTCAAACGGGCCGAAGAAAAATTGCGCCGAGACGAAACCGAGCTTCGGCAAATCGTAGAACTGATTCCTCACATCATCATCGTTATCGATGCCCAGGGGACTCCGCTTTATGCGAACCGGGTTGCGCTGGATTACCTTGGCACGAACATCGCGGAGCTTCCGTCTGTAGGATTCGGCGGGCGATTCTCTCATCCGGAAGACGTTGAAAAGTACCAGACAACTAGGCAGAACGCGCTCGCTCGAGGACTTCCGTTCGAATTAGAGCAGCGCATCCTCGCAAAAAACAGCAGCTATCGCTGGTTTCTATTTCGTTACAACGCTTTGGCCGATGAGCATGGAACGATCTTGCGATGGTATGTAACGGCGACCGACATACACGATAGGAAGCAAGCCGAAGAAAAGATCCAGAATGAAAATCGCGTGCTGCGCGAGGAAATTGTAAACTCCTCTCTGTTCGAGAAAATCGTCGGATCTTCCGAATCTCTGCGTAAGGTTTTGGTTCAAGTTTCGAAGGTGGCTCCGACCGATTCCACGGTGCTGATTCTCGGCGAGACTGGGACGGGTAAGGAGTTGATTGCTCGGGCAATTCACAACGGCTCGAAGCGCTCGGCTGGACCATTCATTCGGGTTAACTGCGCTGCGATCCCCGCTTCGCTGATTGCCTCGGAGTTATTCGGCCACGAAAAAGGTGCCTTCACGGGCGCTCTGCAGCGGCGTCTAGGACGTTTCGAGTCGGCCGACGGAGGGACGCTCTTCCTGGATGAAGTTGGTGAGCTGCCGCTCGAGACGCAAGTGACTTTGTTACGAGTTCTTCAGGAGCGCGAGTTCGAACGCGTTGGAGGTAGTCAAACTGTTTCAGTCGACGTCCGACTCCTTGCGGCCACAAACCGCGACTTGAGCGCGGCAGTGCTCACGGGTATGTTTCGTCAGGACTTCTATTACCGTCTGAATGTATTTCCGATACATTTGCCCGCCCTTCGGGAACGTGTTGACGACATTGCCTTGCTTGCCAAGTATCTGATCGATCGCTATGCCAAAAAGGCTGGAAAGAAGATTCTTGGCATCAGCGAAAACACTTTGACTCAGTTACGGACTTACCATTGGCCGGGCAATATCCGCGAGCTACAAAATGTCATTGAGCGAGCAATCATTCTTTGCGACGGAGAGCGTTTCGAGATAGATGAGGCCTGGCTAATTGGGAAGGTTACGGCTGATCCGTCTGATGAGGATGCGCCACTATTCGCGAACCTTGCGGAGCGTGAGAAAGAAATGATCGAAGATGCGTTGCGTGAGACCAACGGCAAAATCTTTGGTGACACGGGCGCGGCGGCAAGGCTGGGGATCGCGAGGCAGACCCTCGAATCGAAAATCAAGAAGTTCAAGATCAACCGATACCGTTTCAAAACTGCCTGAGTGATTGAATTCCCAAGGTCTCCGATTGCGGCGAGTTCCTAGGACACTCAGCGGCGCTACGAGTCAAATGTCTTGGTGTTGCAATCTGCCTTGTTGCTCGTCGCGATTCCCGACGTATTCACTTTTCGGCGAGCCTAGGTGCGCCATTCTATGCACGCCGCCGAAAAAGCCGCTTCAAACGGGTTTGCCACAGGATCGATCTATTCGTTTCTGCCCGGAACGCGACATTTCGCGGAACCATCAACTCCACGTCGGTGCCGGATCCCGTAGACCTCAATCGTAGAGTGGCCCCGATTCGTTCTGCGCGCTCGGACATGCCCCTGATTCCAAAGTGACCCTCTCTGCCTTTCCCAAGCAGTTCGTCGTCAATTCCGATTCCGTTATCTCGGACGCGGACGGCAAGATCGCGAGCATAACTCAGTTCCGCCAGTAGCCGCGAACCTCTTGAATGCGAGCACGCATTGCGCATTGCTTCGTAAACGATTCGATACACTTCGTCGCACACGATAGGATGCACATCCCGAACTTGGCCCTCGACAGTAAGGGTAAATGTCAAAGAGTTCTTGAGAGCGCAATCCTGGCCGGCTTGCTCCAGTGCCTTGGCTAAATCGCTCCGTTGCATCGACGAGGATCTCAACGCGGTCAGGGCCGCTCGCCCCTCCTGGCTTGCTTGCTCCAGAACATTGGAAACGCGCTCCAATGCGCGATAAGCTGCGCTTGTGTCTGAGGGATCGTCCAGTCCCGCCTCGGCTACCATCTTGGTTCCGTGAATAGTCTGAATTAAGGTGTCATGAAGATCGCGCGCCAAGCGTGTTCGCTCCGATACTCGCTCATCAAGGCGTGCATTCATCTCCGCCGTAAGGCGACTGAGCCGATAGCGATATGCAGCCGCAAGTAGTGATCCAAACACCGCTAAAACGAGAAACCTAAAGAGACTTGTCTCGTAGAAGTAGGGCAATTGAGTAATGTTGTAAGTTATGCCTTCTCGATCCCAAAGACCATCACTGTTGCATGCACGAAGATGAAACTTGTGCGTACCGATAGGGACGCTCGAGTAAACAGCGCTACTGGTCACATTAGCATCCAGCCAGTCCTGGTCCACATCGTCCAGACGGTATTGCATGTGAATCTTTTCCGGCGACGCCAATTCTATGACGCCGAAATGCACGTCGATGTGATGTGGACCCGGCGATATGACCAACTCGCGGCCGGGTGGCTGAACTGTCCGCCCGACCGTGATCTCCTCCATGTAAATTGACGGCTTGCGATTATTTCGGGCGACTCGCGCAAGATCAATCATGGCTAGCCCGTCAGTCATCGTCGCCCAAAGCTTGCCGTCGTTCGTCACTGCCAGATTGGGAGATCCGGTGGTGCATTCAGTTGAGTAGAGCCCATCATGTGGATCGTAGTGCGCGTAATCCTGAGGCGAAGCGTTGCCATGCTCCCAGCGTTGGAGCGCTGATGGCGCAACACGAGAAATGCCATCTCCACAAAACCACAAGTCGTCCTGGACCCGTATCATTCCCGCCACCTCGGGGCCTTCAGCAACGGAAATCAACCGATGGGCGGCGATGCGAAAGATTCCCGTCGGCGATGCAGCTCCATAGATTCCTCCTGCGGCGTCTTCCATAAGAATCTTGTAGTCATGAACCTGCGAGGGTCGTGAGATCGCTGTGAAATGATCACCTGAGAAGCGATCAACACCATTTGACATCGCAGCCCAAATAGTCCCGTGCCGATCCTGATATACACGGTCGGCATGGTTACTTGAAAGCCCATCGGCCCTGGTGTAGTTCCGGAAGTGCTCATTTTGCATGTGAATCACACCGTCTGGCGTGGCGAGCCACAGAGAACCGTCACTCACGGGTAAGATCCCTACTATGATGTCGCTAGACATCCCCTCAGGCTTAGAAAATTGCTTGAACTTGCCGTCGCGAAAACGAAAAAGCCCGCCAAAGTAAGTTCCTATCCAGATGTTCTTACTGCTGTCTTCTGCCAAGGCATTGACGCAGGTGTTGGTCAGACCGTCCGATTCTTTGTAGCTTTGGAACTTCTGCCCGTTGAATACTGACAAGCCGCACGAGGTTCCTACCCAGAGCTTCCCATCGCTGCTTTTCAGTACGGCACTCGCTTTGTTCGTTGGCAAGCCGTCTGCCAAGCCGAACATTCGGACGATCCGATTCTTAAGGCGCGTCAAACCCTGCCCAGTGCTGCCCAGCCACAGAACTCCCTCCCGATCGGCATACAGATACTTGGCTTGAGTGTCTGGTACCTGCTCGAAGCTGGACGAAGTCGCGCGGAAAAGGGAACCTACTAGATTCAGCCATATATTGCCTTCCGCATCCTCAAAGGCACGGTAGGCTGCGCGTCCGGCACCAACTCCATAGGGTTGGAGCCGCTCGATAGAGCCGTTAATCTCTCGAGCGACTCCTGCCGCCGTGCAATACCAGCGCACACCAGAGCGGTCATCCATCACGTGAAAGAACTGGTTATCGGCAATACCTAACCGCGCAGTCAAATCCGGATGCTTCACAGTATGCTCACCATCCCACTCGACGAATCCGTTCGAGGTGACGATCAGCATATTTCCGTTGCGCGCTTCCTCGATCCGGGAGATGGATACGTTCGAAAGCACTTCAAAAAATGTGCTTCCGTCAAATCGGTAAAGTCCCTGGTCTGTAGAGGCCCATACAGCTCCAGCGCGGCTGACATGCAAGGCGGTCACCCCAGCCTCTCCGTTACCCAAGCGGTAGAAAGTGGCCGGCATCGGACCGAACTGGCTTAGCGCCACTTTCGGAATGCGCAGCAGGCCTTTGTTCGTTCCTGCCCATAAATCGCCGTCAGTGCCCTCCGCCAAAGCTCGCGATAAACCTTCGCTCGGCGTCTGCGGAGAAAACAGCATCGTCGTAAAATGAGTTCCGTCAAAGCGCGCCAAGCCATTGTTGGTCCCAATCCACAGGAAGCCGTTCGCGGTTTGCAGAATTGCATTCACCACCCCCGAAGGAAGTCCATCCTCCTTCGTAAAGCGAGTGCGCAAGTAGGTGCCCACTGGTTGCGCCGGATCCAGCCCCAGCGTTTGAGTCGCAATAGCGCCCAGAAGAAACGCGGCCTTGATCGTAGTCAGCATCAAATTTCCATCAAACCTCGGCGTACGGCGATGGTGACCGCATGCGTGCGGTCATTTGCGCCCAGCTTGTCCACGATGTTCTTGATATGGAAGTTGACAGTGGCTTCGGAAATCTTTAGCTTGTCGGCGATTTGCTTGTTGCGATTTCCGTCTCGGATTAAGGCCAGGACCTCGAGTTCGCGGGATGTCAGATCGTCATCGCCCAGGTGCTCCGCTATCCGGGCGGCCACATCGGTCGGAATTTGCCGCTGGCCTGAGTTTACGTTTCGGATGGCGGCGAATAGACCATGTTTGGGCGTGCTCTTGAATACGTACCCTGCAGCTCCAGCTCGTAGCGCACGCTGAATCTCCGCGTCTCCGTCCGAGGTGGTTAGCATTACGATCCGCGCATGTGAAAACTCGGCGCGAATGGCAATAAGCGCATCGGTGCCGTTCATGCCGGGCAGCCTTAGATCCATCAGCGTCACGTCGGGCCGGTGAATTCGGTACTGGATGACGGCGTCTTCTCCGGTTGCCACTTGGGCAACCAACAGCATGTCCTGCTGCGAAGCTATGAGCGCGCTGAGACCCTCTCTAACGACCGGATGATCTTCTACGCTTAATATGCGGATCGGATGTTCGGACTTCATAGGCTTCGTTCCTGTTGAACCAATCAAAGAGCAGTCAAGCAACCGCCACTTGATAAATCCACCCATTCCCAAGTGTCCTTGAGGCCAACCTCTAGCCTATGTGGTAACCCGCGATCGCGAAACCACAAATCCTATGGTTTCAATCCTATCTTTTTCTATAGTGCCGCTTCGAATACAGAGAATGCGTCCCGGATTGCCTGAGATGGCGTGTAGCTTTCGCCTAGAGAAGAATATAGGGCCAAGGCTTGAGTTTAAGATGTTTGTCTGCCGCTGCATTTAGTCCATGCTAGGACAACAAGCCGAGTTCTACTAACTACCGGTGGTTCCAGGAAGAACGCATCTGTCTTGAGCTCTGCGAAGACAATTGACGGCGGATTTCGCTATAGTGTACGGCTTTGGCCTTTCGGCCGAACGTTTTGTCCGAGGCGCAATGCCGAAAATGTAGGCAATTGCCGAAAGCGGAGCTCAATAGCAGGCTACTTAGTTCTTCGTTAACAGCGACTTGAGGATGGCTGGCCGATTGCATCTTCTCCCGTATGCAGTACAGGCACCCCAGTCATAACGATTCACCTACTAGACCAAGGGAGTCGGACCGATGGACTTGCTCACACAACTTCTCCTTGGGGGTTGCGGAAAAGAAGGCTCCGCCTCCTGCCGCCGCTCCTCGCGCGACACGATTAGGTCCGGAGATGGCTTTGCAGACGCTCTGGCCCAGAACCTGGAAGGGACTCATGCAGCACGAAAGTAGTAGTCAAAGAAATCAGAAAATGCAAGAAGTCTCACCCCCTTCACTCAAACCCGGAGTTTACGGCCAGGGTATCGGTAAGAAGTCTCACGTCTCAGACGGCTCAGAACCGGCCGCGCCTCAGTCAGCGGAGCAGGCATTTGCCGCGACACATGTATTCTCGCCAGCTGGTATGCATGACAAAACGATGCAATTCGAGCGAGACGAAGCGATCGTGGTCACGGTATCTCTGAAGAGGATCAAAAAGGAGGACTCGAAGTTCTGGACAGGAGGCAAGTTTCGCGAAGTTCCATCTGTAGCGCCCTTACCTAGCTGCATCACGGACATGGAGCCGGATCCCATCTGCGCTGTCGCTGCCCCAATTGATTACATTCACTATCACTTTCCGAACGATGGGTTGAACGATATTGCGAGGTCGGTCGGTGTCCAGGCCAGCGGCGCAGATCGTGGTGTCCTCGGAGAGCGAGACACTTTTTTGGCACGACTGACGAAGCTGGTTCTCCCTATGTTGCAGAGCGAGGACCAGCTTTCCGCGATGTTGCTCGACCACATCAGCCTACTCTTGGGAGCGCATATTCTCCAGCAACATTCGGGCCGGCCAAAACTTCCTGAGGTGCTACGAGGTGGTCTTGCACCCTGGCAGAAAAGGAAGGCGACGGAGTTCCTGACGGAGAATCTTTCAACCAACATTCGACTCCATCAGGTTGCAAAATCGTGCGAGCTTTCAGTCAGTCACTTTGCGCGCTCCTTTAAGGAGACGTTTGGCGTGTCAGCCCACCGGTGGCTAGTCCAGAAACGACTTAGTCACGCAGAGGACTTGCTACTCGCAACAAATTTATCGCTCATCGATATCGCATTAGAATCCGGCTTTTCGGATCAGGCGTCTTTCACGCGAACATTCACGCGTAATTTCGGCGTCAGCCCCGGACTGTGGAGAAAACATCGTCGGAACTGAGCTCAGAGGCGCTCCTTTCGACAGCCCGAAATGCCAACTCTTTACGCTAATTCCTGGCCTTTTTGGCAAAGAGAATCGCTCTCAATCAAACTACCTTTGGAGAGTGGTCACCGCGTCGCCGACAAGCGACGTAATCTCAGCCCACGTCTAGAAAGAACAACATGAAACACTTACGTAGATATGTCGGAAGCCGGATACTCTGCTCACTAATCGCAATTGTTCTGACCACATCGGTGTCAGCCCAAACGGCGACTCGGCCTTCTGCTAAAAGCGTGCTGCTAGTACATGGGGCATGGGCTGACGGCTCGAGTTGGTCAAAGGTCATTCCGAGGCTAACGGCTGCTGGCTATAATGTCGTAGCCGTTCAGATCCCGCTAACTTCCTTAGCCGACGATGTGGCAGCTACGGAAAGGGCAATCGCGCTCGCTGACGGCCCGGTGTTGCTCGTGGGGCACTCGTATGGTGGTGCCGTGATTACGGAAGCGGGCAATGATCCGAAGGTAGTCGGCTTAGTCTTTGTTTCCGCATTTGCACCAGACAAGGGCGAATCGTCCCTGTCTCTCGCGACAGCGAATCCGACACCAGGCGGTAACGAAATTCGACCCGATGCAAGCGGATTCCTAAAACTTACCTCAACAGGGATCATGGACGATTTTGCTCAGGATTTGTCTATGACTGAGAAGAGCGTGTTGATCGTCACACAAGTGCCAACAGCGGGCGCCGCGTTAGGCGCTTTGGAAACGAACCCCTCATGGAGGAGTAAACCGACTTGGTTCGTAATCGCAGCCAACGATCGAACAGTTTCGCCTCAATTAGAGGCCATGGAAGCAAAGAGGATGAACGCGACAACGATTACGGTTTCCACAAGCCACGTGGCGATGCTTGCGGATCCCGATAAGGTTGCCAACTTTATTAAGAGAGCGGCTGGAAGCTCAAACCCGCAATAAAGAGGCCGCGATCGGAGACGCGTGCGAAGGATGGGGAGAGGGACGGCGATGGGAGTTCTTACAATGCATCAAGAGCAGGACGGCGTCCCGAACGCGCCTGCACTCTCCGTACTTCAAAAGCTGTTTACGTCTGCCCTCCTGGTTGCTGGTAGCGAGGCAGGAGCTGAACGGTCGATCCTACAAGCGATATACACAATGAGCTCAGGTGGGATGTCGTCCGACGCTCTCTTTACCGCGACCTTGTGGGCCGCGGTCGCACCGCAAACGGGAATTCGCGGCGAAACATCAGAAAGTCGAGATCTCTACACGTCCAGCTTACCCGTCGAACTACGCCGCGTACTTCTTTTGCCAGATGATTTGCGCCGCTGCTTTGTTCTGAGAAGACTCATCGGACTGGCCCTCGGCGAATGCTCGAAATTGCTCTCGTTGCAAGACTTCGAAATCGAGCAAAACACAGTCTGTGCCGCTCTGGAACTGGCTGCTCTCGAGGCCCAAGCTACCGTTCGTTGGCGCGAAGACGCTTCGATCGGCGCCCGTCTACATGTTGTGGATGACGATTAGATGATCACTGACAATTCAGAACAACATAGCCGGTTGTTTCCGCGGTTGAATGATCTCTACCTCAACCAACTTCGCCGGAAGGGAACGCTCAGGCGAACGAATGCCTCCGAACTCCTCTTCGATCGCGAAACGGAAAAGCATGGTGTATTTGTCGTCATTAGCGGGCGCATTGAACTGCTGGGTGTCGCCAACGGACAAGCGTCCGTGCTGGGCGTACTTGGCCCGGGAGAGTTCACTGGCGAGCTTACACAACTATCCGGGCGTCGAAGTCTTGTCTCGTGCCGGGTCGTCGATCCGGGTGAGGTTGTGGAACTGGACCGTGTGGTACTACGAGACGTCATGCAGACGGACGCCGGGATCGGCAGCATCCTCCTGAGTGCATTTGTACAACGCCGTGCTTTTCTGATTGCAAACGCCGTCGGCGATGCCGTGCTGATCGGCTCCGCCCATTCGAGCGATACTTTACGGCTACGTTCCTTCTTCGAACGTAACGATCACCCGTATACGTATCTCGATGTTGATCGCAATACCGACATTCAAGCCGTACTTGACCAATTTGAAATCCGAGTTGACGAAATACCAGTCCTGATCTGTCGGAGCGATCTAGTTCTACGTCGCCCAACCAATGCGGACGCTGCGGTCTGCTTCGGCCTTAATGAAGGTATCGATCAAGCCGATCCCTTCGATGTCGTTATCGTTGGAGCTGGCCCTAGCGGTCTAGCCGCTGGCGTCTACGGTGCGTCAGAGGGACTCAACGTACTGATAGTTGAGAGCAATGCACCAGGAGGTCAGGCGGGATCCAGTTCCCGAATCGAGAACTACCTCGGGTTTCCGCTCGGCGTCTCCGGTCAGGAACTCGCGAACCGAGCCTTTGTCCAAGCGGAGAAGTTTGGGGCAAAAGTAACGATCGCCTTGGAGGCCGCTCGTCTTGATTGCACTCATCCCCCATACAAACTTCAGCTCGATGACGGAACTCTTGTCAGAGGGCGGAGTATCGTCATTGCCACGGGCTCTCGCTATAGAAGGCTAGAGATAGCAAGCGCAGACCGGTTCGACGGCAAAGGCGTTTACTATGGTGCCACGCAGCTAGAAGCCGCAATGTGTGGCGACGAAGAGGTGGCTGTTGTCGGCGGGGGTAACTCCGCCGGGCAAGCCGCGATATTTCTTGCGGATTTCGCAAAACATGTTCATCTTTTGGTACGTGGACCAAATCTCGCTGAGACCATGTCGAAATATCTTATTGCCAGGATCGAGGCATCAGAGAAGATTTCGCTACAGACGGCCACCACAGTGGAGTTGTTGGAGGGAGATGGTCACCTGCAGGAAATCTACTGGCGGGACTCGAGTACGGGTTCCACCTCTTGCCACCTAATTCAGCATCTTTTCATGATGGCAGGCGCCGACCCGAACACGGCATGGCTCAAAGGGTGCGTCACAATAGACAGGCACAATTTCATAAGGACGGGAGCAGACGTACTGGACTCCTGGACGTTGCAGCGGTCGCCTTTCCCTTTGGAAACAAGTGTTCCAGGAGTGTTCGCGATCGGTGATGTGAGAGCAGGCAGTATAAAGCGGGTGGCCTCGGCAGTTGGTGAGGGCGCCATGGCGATCCAGTTCATTCATCAACTCTTAGCGATTCGTTAATCAGCTCAGAAGTCAGCACTTGCGCTCTGCAAGCCATTGCCCCTGTGCGTGCCATCGCCCCTTATTCCCAAGATAGACGCGTTGAACGAGCGACAAAAGGCTAAGTACACTTCATCATTGCCTCCGGCATTTAAGAGAGTAATCAACTCGATCAACAGGATTGCAAAAACGCGCTTGATTCTAACAAGCTAATACCGCGATTCAGATCTATTCTCGCTGCAGGAGCTAAACATGAATAACTCAAAGATCCTCGTAACTGGAGCAACAGGCGGGACCGGCGGTCACGCAGTTCGGACGTTAAGAGATAAAGGGTATGAAGTCCGTGCCTTAGTTCGCCAGAACGACTCCAAAGCAGAGGAGTTGCGAGCCCTAGGGGTCGAGACAGTCGTTGGTGATCTGCTCGACATAGATAGCGTGCGTGCAGCGCTTCAGGACGTTCGTGCTGCGTATTTTGTTTATCCGATCGTTCCCGGGCTTATCGACGCGACTGCTTACTTTGCTCAGGCTGCAAAGGAAGCCGGTGTGAGCGCTATCGTGAACACGTCGCAAATGACATCACGCCGTGACTCCAAAAGCCATGCAGCCCAGAATCATTGGATCGCCGAGCGCGTTTTCGACTGGAGCGGCGTTCCCATGACTCATCTCCGTCCGACCCTCTTTGCTGAATGGCTGCTTTATCCGTTCTCGTGGAAGGATTATGTCGAGAAAGACACTCTCGCTCTGCCCTTCGGAAATGGCCGCTTCGCACCAATTACCACGGAGGACCAGGGAAGAGTCATCGCCGCGATTCTTGCAAATCCGGCTCCGCATGCTGGTTGCACGTACAAACTATTTGGTCCGGTTGAATTAGACGGTTACGGGATCGCTTCCGCCGTGAGTACGGTACTGCATCGTGAAATCGGCTACTCCGCCATTCCAGCGGGTGAATTTGTCGGTACCTTAGCGAAGCTGCCCGCACCATACTCTGATCCGTTCTTTACACAGCATCTCGGCGCTGTAGCAATCGATTGCCAGAACGGTATTACCGCCGGTACGAACAACAATGTCGAAGAGATCACAGGGGTGTGTCCTCTCAGCGTCCAGGAGTTCGTGATGAAACATAGGAATGCCTTCGAGGCTACTGCGGTCGCAGTTCACGGGTAGCGCCATTGAACTTAAGGAATGACGAAAAGAGGACAAATGACATATTCAAAGCAAACAATCATCGCTTTGGCCGCGGGTACGGTCTTCATCATGGGAACCGCGCTCCCAAAACAAGCCTTTGCTCAAGACGAGGCTGCGCAGGGGATTAAGAACGTCTTGCTTGTGCACGGCGCCTGGGCGAATGGCTCGAGCTGGTCGAAAGTGATCCCGCTCCTCGCCGCTAACGGCCTCAATGTAGTAGCGGTAGAGCTGCCATTAACATCATTGGCGGATGACGTGGCGACTACTGAACGGGCGCTTGCGCTAGAAACCGGACCTGTCTTACTGGTCGGCCACTCCTACGCAGGAGCAGTTATCACCGAAGCCGGGAATGATCCTAAAGTAGCTAGTCTGATGTATGTCGCGGCATACGCTCCTGACGAAGGCGAATCCTGTCTTTTATTAGCGAATGCCTACCCGACGCCCGTAGGTGCCGAGCTTCGGCCCGATGCATCGATGTCGTTCTTCAAGCTATCCGTCAAGGGAATCCTGGAGGACTTTGCTCAAGATCTCCCTGAACTTGAGAGATGGACGCTGTTCGTAACCCAGGGGCCGACAGGAGCCGCAGCTCTGGGCGCTCCAATTTCGGATCCGGCGTGGAAGAACAAACCCGATTGGTTCATCGTTGCCGGGCAAGACCGTATCATTTCGCCTCAGCTGGAGGAAATGGAAGCGTCGCGAATGAATGCAACGACAATCACTCTGAACACCAACCACGTTGCAATGCTTTCAGATCCAATCCGGGTCGCCGATTTCATTATCCGAGCCGCAGCACATCGCGGGAAGGATTCGAAATGACGTCGGCAAGCTCCTGAGCTTATTGAGGATGCAATCCGCCCAAATCGCTGCGCTCACGATGGCCGGAATAGAAAAGAAGCTCACTGCCCGACTCTGTTTTCCTGAGAGGCTTTAATGAATAAGATAACGCCAGTGTTAGTCTTTCTGGCATCACTGCAGCTCTTTCCATCAGCGACTGCGGCCACCCTGAAACCGGAAACAAAGGAGGCCTGGGACGATTATCTCCAACGGGCGAAAACCGCCATGCAGGCCCGGCTCAGGCCAGGTGCACATTTCCTCTGGCTCGACGATGAGCCCGACCGGGCCCAGTACGTCCGAAATAAACGTCCTCTTATCGGGCCCGTTGGTCCGCACATTCCAAAGAAAGTTCCTTCCGGTCTAATTCACGATTGGCTTGGCGTGGGCTTCATCCCAGGCGTGACAATCGAAGACATCTTGAGCGTGGTGCGGAATTACGACCGATATAAAGATATCTACCGCCCAGGCGTAATCGGTTCGGTTTCCCACGGCACTGATGGTGTCCAGGACCTCTTTTCGATACGGCTTGCCAACAGATCGGTGGTATCCCAAACGGCTCTCGATACGGATTGCCAAGCTTCTTACTTTCGCGTGGGTGAGCATCGCTGGTACGGTTTTTCTGATTCGACTCACATTCAGGAAGTCGAAAAGCTGGGAACGCCAGAGCAGCAAACTTTGGCTGAGGACCATGGCACGGGCCTGATTTGGCGTTTGTCCAGCATCACGCGCCTGGAGGAGCGGGATGGGGGTGTATACGCGGAATTGGAAGCACTAGTATTGAGCCGCGATATCCCCGCCGCCGTCCGAGTGTTTGTTACACCCCTCGTACGCCGCGTATCTAGAGATTCATTGGCCACATCCCTTCACCAAACGAGGGTGGCCGTGGAAACGAAATTGGCGGCTCGTGTGCAGCTAACGCCCACCCGGTAAGCTCTGCTCTGCTGAAGAATGCCAGCCTTAATGGCTGGCATTCATTTGTTTCTCGTGCTTATTTCACTGGCTGTCTACAAGCAAGTCGTTACTGCAATTAATGCGTTAAGCGGGGCAAGCAAATGTCGGAAGGCCCGTAAACCGCTGAAAACATGGAGCGGGAGACGGGGATCGAACCCGCGACGTCCAGCTTGGGAATACGAGAATCGTTTGTAAATAAACGACAACGGCGTCCATGGAGATCAACCCTGTGCATAGAGATTCCTGGAGTTTCCTCAATTTTCTGCGAACACCGGCTTAACGCATTAAACGCATTCCTGAAGCCGGGGATGTTTTGAGCTCTCGAAAACCACAAAGAATCGCTTCCAAAACACTCGCCCAACGCGCGCTGAACCTGGTTCGGCGCTGACGCGAGGTGAGGGTTGCAGAACTTAAACGCCCGAAGTGTGTTCGGGCATGACACCGGTCGCAACGGCGGCATGGAGTCCGCAGGCGCCGGTCTGAAACGACTGCTGCCGGAGCTGGTGGTTTCGAAGCAGAAGCTCCGGCAAGCCGAAGGCAGTTGCATGGTGCGCATGAAGCGCGAGGAAGGAAAGCAGAACGTGGGGTTCAGTTCGAGACCATTCGTCCTGTGCGGGCTGCCGGTGCGGCAGCCGCCTGCCGGCGAGATGCTGTACGAGCGGCGGAACGGCGATTTCGTCCTCCAGATCACCGGACATCCGAACTACGGTCTACCGTTTGGGCAAGACCGGATTGTACCGATCTACTTGGCGACGCTGGCTGTGCGTCAGCAGAGTCAAACGATTCGCTTCCGCACAGCCGCCGAGATGCTGGAGACGTTCGGGATGCATAAGGGCGGGAAGGAATATCGACGTCTGGTTGCCGCCTTTGAGCGGATCTTTGGAGCAACGATCTTCTTCGGCACCGACACATTTCGGGGAACCGCCAGGGTGGTGCAGCGATCACGGTTCAGCTTCTTCAGTGAAGCACAGATCTGGTACAGCCGCGACCCGGAGCAGTACCCTATTTCCGACCAGTTCGAGAATGTGATTGTGCTCAGCGATGAATTCTACCGGGAGATTGTGGCGCACCCGATTCCGGCAGACATGGAGGCAGTGAAGGTGCTGGCATCCGCACCGGCCGTGCTGGACCTGTTCATGTGGCTCTCTTACCGGTGCTTTGTCGCAAAGGGCAAAGAGATGATTCCGCTGTTCGGACCGCGGGGTCTGGCTAGTCAGATTGGGTCGATCGAATACGCGCGGCCTCGCAAGTTCCGCGAAAAGCTTGAGCAATGGCTGGAATCGATTCGTATTCTCTGGCCGGAGTGTCCGGCGAGAATCAGCCAAGATGGCACAGGTTTAGAAGTCAATCGAGCCACTGCCGTGCTCGGTGAACAGAAGGTCGGATGTATGGAGATCGGCCGTGCCACCCAGCTGAGAAGGAATCAAACCAGATACGAGAAACGCGAATCACTGCCGCAGAGCTATCCGGCGTTTCTGCAGGAACTGAAGCAGCGCATCCGGCAATCGCAACTGCGAGCATCTCTCTCTGTCAACCGCGAACTGGTGATGCTGTATTGGCAGATCGGACGGGACATTCTGGTTCGGCAAGAGCGAGAGAATTGGGGCGCCAAAATTGTCGACCGACTGGCGGCGGACCTCAAGAAAGCGTTCCCGGAGATGAAGGGCTTCTCGCCCAGAAACCTCAAATACATGCGGGCGTTTGCGGAGGCTTGGCCGGAAGAGGAATTTGTGCAACAGGCTGTTGCACAAATTCCCTGGGGCCACAATGTGCGCATCCTCGATTACGTGAAGGACCGCAGCGCCCGAGAATGGTACGTCAAGGCCACCTTCGAACATGGCTGGAGCCGCAATGTTTTGGTTCACCAAATCGAAAGCGGAGCGCACAGACGTACTGGCGCGGCTGTCACGAACTTCAAGCAAACACTTCCGCCGCCGCAATCCGATCTCGCTCAGCAGATCACAAAAGACCCTTACACGTTCGATTTCCTTACGATCGGCTGAAGACGCTCGCGAGCGAGACCTGGAACGCGGCTTACTGGCACACTTGAGGGACTTCCTGTTGGAACTCGGCGTTGGGTTCGCTTTCGTCGCCAGCCAGTATCGGCTCGACGTGGGCGGCAGCGATTACTTCGTTGATCTGCTCTTCTATCATCTGAAGCTTCGTTGCTATGTGGTGATCGATCTGAAGGCTACAGCATTCGAGCCGGAGTTCGTGGGCAAGATGAACTTCTATCTCTCGGCTGTCGACGATCTCCTTCGCCATCCTGACGACAAGCCGAGTGTGGGCCTGATCATCTGCAAAACGAAGGATCGAATCGTAGCGGAATACGCGCTCAGGAACACCACCACGCCGATCGGTATCTCCGAATACGAACTGGCGGAAGGGCTGCCAGCCGATCTGAAAGGGAGTTTACCATCCATCGAAGAACTCGAGAGCGAGTTGGGGAGTACTGGCGATGAGGAATGATGCCGCTTCTCTCAAGACTATGCCACACCGATCTCGGGAGGGATGATCCGAGACGGCCCGTCTGGTTGGAAGCCACAGATTCCTTTTACAAGAAGCTGAATCGGATTGCCCGCGAGTGCAAGCTCTCGCGCTATGAGGCCCTCAGCCGTGGTCTAGATGCGTTGCTTCGTGAAGACCAGGTACGCAATTCTGCGCTGAACCGAAACATCAAGAGCCCAGCGCAGTCGGAAGTTTTCCGGCGAACGATGGGACAGGTCTCCCGCAACTACTGGGCAACGATCAGCCCGGAAGAGAAACGCGACGCGCGCGAGGAAAAGCGCTCAGGCACGCTGGACTCCCGATCGGAGTCAGGGCCGACACTAATCGAACAGTTATGGACGGACCGCAGCCGGACGAGACGCACCCTCAGAGGGGGACGTCCTCATCCGCGCCTGCCTGCTCACATCATCAGAAGTGAAATTACGATCCAGAATTTGGATGGCATTAGCTTTGAGCTCGACCGCGAGTTGTGGGATGACTTACTCGAGGGATTTCTTTTGTTTGGAAATCGCGATCGCGCAATCTTTGGATGAAGAAGGCAGCGAAAGGTGGTTCAATGCGGCGCATATTGCTTCCTCAAACTCCCGAAACAGGAATGTCGAGAAGTTGCGTGTAAATCTCAGGAGAGAAGCCTGCCAGAATTCGAAGAATAAAGTAGTCCCTTTGCATTTGCTGCAGCTGAAAAAGGCGGCTTAGTTCAGGAGGAAGCAGTTCGAGGCGTCCGGAGCGTGCGGCCATTCGATTCGCCTCCGAATCGTAGACTTGGCGGTTTCAATCAATAAACCGTGAGGCGACAGCTCGGCGCAAGCATCAATTCCGTCCAGCACCGCGGCTTCGGCAGTGCGGGTAGTCCCGCCGAGAAGCAAAGCTGTGCGAAATGCTGTATCAATGGCAATTGCGGTCGTGTCCCTCGGCATAATTACTACGTCACCCGGTTGATTGAGGCGGTGCCACCATCGTTGGATCTCACGATTCCCGAATACCCATTCGCCTCGCTTTCAGTTCGTAACGGCGACGTCCTCCGTTCCCTGAGCCAAGTCATTGGCTCGAATCACCTGGTTAGCGAGCAGGGATGGCATTACGTCCTAGTCTTCGCCGGCAGCAACTTTCGATCCGCTCGACCGATTCTGCGCGCCACGCGGGAGTAGGGAATGGATCCGCACAGTACTGTGTTTTCCCGCTAAACCTTGTGTCCCCCTGAACTCCACGATGCTGACTGTGAACGAGTGTTTGCCCTCGTCCCTACTGCGGGTATTCCAGCACCGCGTCCTTGCGATAGACGAGATGCTCCGGTTCGAAACGTTGGCTTCGGGTGCGCCCATGCTGATCCAGTGCCGCACGGATCTCTGAATTTCGCGGTCCGGGATTCTGCTCCGTCTCTTGTCGCTTTTTGATCTTGAACTCCCTTCACCAGAGACTAAATGCGCACAAGCTCCTCACAATGAGCGTTCACGTTAGATGTCCGCCTTTACTTTCGGACCTCGAAGACCTCGCGTAACATTACATTCGAGGTCATCCAGCGCTTGGGCACAGTCACCTGTGAAGCTTGAGCCATGCATGATGGCGAGAGTTTTGGGCCTGAGGTCCGCGAGCTTTTTCAAGTTCAGCGCGGTGATTGCCGTGTAGGGTACGTACTCCGCAAGGATGCCCGCCTGATATTGCTTCATCGCCTGATGCGAGCGGCCCACGATATCGGCTGAGCGTGAGCGGTTCGACATCGCCGATCTGATGAAACAGGTCCGAACAGAGCAGTGTTCTCCCCGTTTCTTCGAAGAGGACGCCAGCGTCCCAGCCATGTGGCAGATGAGGAGTCCGGCAGAAGCGAAATCGGTACTTTCCCGTCGCAAAAATCCCGCCATCAGCGAGCGCGCGCGACTCTCGGCCAGTGAAGTCGTTCACGCAATGAGCGCGCCCACCTGGCTGCAGATAACGTCCGCATTGGGGGCCGCCGCCAACCATTCGTTGAGCGAGCCGCACTCGTCTGACTCAAAATGGCTGAAGCTGATGTGACGCAAATCGGAAAGTTTGATGACCTTTGAGATGGCTTCGCGAATTTCAGTGTGCATTCCGCGCAGCCCGGTGTGGAACAGCAGCGGTTCATCGTCTTTCACCAGAAAATGGTTGAACTGCAGATTACCCGACTAGCGAAGATCGAGACGCGATAAATATTGGGCGCGATTTCCGTGATGACCGCCATACTGCCCTCCTGAGTTGAATTTCCTATCGATGCTCATGCGACCCTGAGCAGGATTTTGCCCTTAGCCCGGCCTTGCTGGCTGGCATCCTGTGCCTCCGCGCCTGCTCCAGCGGCAATACTTCGCCTATCCGTGGCTTCAAATCGCCGCGTTCCACCAATCCCGCCAATTCCCGAGGTCCGCAGCGCTTCGCTTCATCGCCATGTTCACGACGCGAATCCCTGCCCGCGCCGCCAGTTCCGCATTCGCTGCGCCCACCGTCGAAACCATCACGCCGCCCTTTTTCACCAACGCGAACGAGCGCGTCGCTGTCTCGCCGCCGATCAGGTCCAGCACCGCGTCCACCTGTCCCACGGTTTCAAAGCGCTCCTGCTTGTAGTCCACTACCTGCACGTGACCCAGCGAGCGCAGGTACACGGCGTCTTCCCCCGAAGCCGTCCCGATCACTTGCGCGCCCTAGCCTTGGCGATCTGGGTTGCAAACGAGCCTACGGACGCCCGCCGCGCCGTGGATCAGAATCCGGGTTCCCGGCTTCGGCTGCACATAGTCGCGAATTGCCTGCAGGGCCGTCAGCCCCGCCGTCGGCAGCGCCGCGGCCACCGCGAAGTCGATTTTCTTCGGAATCGCCGCGATGTCCGTAATCGCCGCCGCGGTGAACTCGGCATACGTCCCTTCGCCGAATCCGAACACCCGCTCGCCAGTCCGGAAACGGCCTGAGTCGCCGGCCGCCTTCACGATTTCTCCCGCGAAATCCTGCCCGAGGTCAGCGGAAAGCTCACCGGGAAGACCTGCTTTCATGTACCCTTCGCGGATTTTCCAGTCCACCGGGTTCACGCCTGCGTAGCGCACTTTCGCGAGCACGTGGCCGGGGGCCGATCTGCGGCAGCGGTACTTCTTCGTATTTCAGTTGTTCGGAGCCGCCGTACTGCGCGATCCGAACCGCCTTTATCAGGCCTCGGCACCGCCGCGTGTTTTGTCGTCGCCATTGTCGTTTTTCCTTTCGCTACGACATTCGCTTCTCAAGATTTCTTCAACGAGCTGCTATTTCGGGGGTCGTCTTTCCCTCTGATGTATCCCATTCCAAGCGGCCCCGTAGCGGTTATTTGGGTGACGTACTCGCCAGATTTGGCCCAGTGAAAATGCGGCGTGTTCCCAGGCAGGATGATCACCGCACCGGGCGGATAGGCTTGCAATAGACTCGCGTCGAACTCATCACCCAATCCATAGTAAAAGACACCCGAAATCACGGTATAGACTCGATCCTCCGGGTGCTTATGAGGCATCAGCTTTGCGCCGTGAGGCGCTTTGACTCTAATTGTGTAAGGACCAGACTCCGAAGGCTGACCGACGACCACTGCCAGCCGGACGGAAGGTGGGAACGCAGGGAAGGGCTTCCAATCGCATCCTCCGGCAGGATCGGTTTGAAGACGTCTTGCCCGACTTGATGAGTCTGAACTTCGCTCTGCTGAGAACCATTTGTAGCGCTCGCTTTCTGGGACATATCAACCTCCTTCGTACAGACAATTGAGAAAACCAGGCTAGGGACACGATGCGGCCCAGATAGTATCCGAGTCGACTTTCTACATCCCCCGGCTTGTGAAATCCTTGCGCCAAAAGTGCTTTGATTCCATCCTGGGCGGCGCGTCGCCCGAGCGACGCAATGCACGCGTCCCACCCCGCCCCGAGCTCGACATCAAGCGGCAAGCTGGTGTTGACGAGACGCTTGGCGTTGGCGATCGCCCATTTGTCGAACTTGGCGATTCGGGTCGCGAGCATCTCATCAAGGTGTCAAGATGGGCGTCGGGGATGGCACGATTCACGTAGCCGTAGGCCTCGGCCTGGTTTGCCCTGATGTCCTCGGAGCTCAAGAGACCCCTCGGAGCCCATTCGGCCGATGAGCTGGGGCAGCCGGGCCATAGGACCACCGCCGGCGACCATTCCCACGACGCCTCCCATTGCGAGATGACAGTCTTCTCCAGGCTCGCAAAAGTCATGTCGCAGGCGAGAGCGATCTCGCTGCCGTTGCCGGTTGCCCGGCCACGAATAAGAGCAATTGAGGCGACTGGCACGCGAGTAGACGGATAGGAAAATCCGGCCAAGGCGCCAGACCTGTGGGACCGTTCGGCAGCCCCGTAAGGTCCTCGATCTTGCCGGTGAAGTCGGAATGATTCAGGAAGTAGTCATCTGCCGCGCTATCGAAAACTGCGACCTTGACATGCTCGTCGCCCTCTAGCGCCCAGATGACTTTCTGGAACTCCTGGATCATCTCCGGTCCCATGACATCGATCGGTGGGTTGTCATGGTGATACGCCAATAGGCGGGCGACCGCCGGTTGACGCGAATCTTGTGCACGGGTGGTTTGCTGCGTTCGGGCGCGGTTTCGTTGAAGCACTCATAGGTATCATGTTTTTTTCTCTGGTTCTCGTCGATAAAAATGCTCTGGTACACAATAACCGTTCATCTTCTGCCGTACGCCAGTAAAAATATAATCCTTGTCGGCTACTTTCAAATGCAGGCGAACCCGCAGCTCACGACTCCGGTCCGATCAGGCTTATATGTGTCGGTTCCCGGATCGTAATCAAATGCGGCATATGCCCAGCCCTTCGTGCCAGGGAATTTTTGGCTGTTCTTCTCGATGAGGAAAACGTCTTGTAAGCTGTCCAGACCCTCACAAAAAAAGGCCACTCCGTATTGGTTTTCGGTTTCCACTCAATTTTTGCGATCTTCGAGCCGTCTGGAAATGGTTTACCGTTTCCGGGAACGCCAGCCCGATAGGCTTGGATCATGGTTGGATTTGCGACCATCACCTTCAGCAGCTCTTGCGTCTGGCTGACGGAAACAACTCGCCAGTTCTCGTACCCTTTGAAGTCAGAGAATGCGAGCCCGTCTGGCACGCGCACCGAGTATGTCCTGAGCGGCGAAGATCCGCCGCCGAGGACCGCGAATGCAATACCAAGTGCGGCTGCCGAAAGGACTCGAATCCGCCGTGAACAAGAACGAACGTTTGTAAAACATGATTTGCCCCTGTCGAATCCATTCATGTGCTTCGGAGTGCATCTTGATAGAGGCAATGAATTGACCATCGCTAGATCGTTGAAAATGAGAAGCCTCTGCGAACTTCGACATTAAGTGTCCGCTATGTCAGCCGGCGGTTCGACGAAAGAAGACCTGATGGCAAACTGGAACCCACACACAGCTCCAGGAGATCGGCGTGACGATTTAATGGGGTACTCCGTTACACCGAACCGCCGTCGCCGAGAGTGGCCTGGCAAAGAAACAGTGCCGCGAGTTCTGACAAATAGGCTCCTCTGATTTCATCTGGTCGCTTACGAGAAAAGGAGCGACCCGCGAACCAGTCTTCTCGTGCGCCTGACGTGTCAGTGAAATTCAATTCGTTTCTGTCGACTCGAGCGAATCGAGTTAGTGCAGGAGCGATTCCCAGTTGGCTGGCACTCTTCCTGGGGCCCAGGCGCGGGCTGACTTTCCGGATGCGCGTGCGGCGGAAGCAACGCCATACCTCGATCATTTCCTGCTTCTCGTAATCGAAGAACCAGTCCTCACCGGGCTCAAAGCTGGCTATGATCGGATGCCCTGTCGCCGCCGCATGCTTTGATGCATGCTGACCCGGAGAACTGTCACAGCACCCGATGTGCCCACACTCCGCACACCGGCGGAGATGAAACCACCAGCCTTTCGGTGATGCCAGGCATTCCACACACCCGTCGCCGCTTGGTTTTGAAGCGAGATTAATTCCTCGATGAGCTTTTTCATTTTCGTTTTCCCTTTGGGCTGCCAGTTCGAGCCGGCCTTTGCCGCAATTCGAGCGGGGTCTAAGAACGCCCTTCATCGTAAGTACGATCTTCCCTCTCTTGTGCGGCGCACCTGCCAGCATTTCGTGCGCCCTCCGAGCTTCTTCGAGCGGGAGCACGGTGCCCACCTCCGTGGTCAGCTTTCGGCTGTCGAGCAATCCCGCGAGTGTGCCCAGCCGGGTCGCGGTGACATCTACCAGGAAGAACACTGCACGAAAGCCCGCCCGCTGTGGCGGCGGCGAAATCACCGACACGAGGATGCCGCCCGGCTTTAAAACACGGAATGAACGATGCTGCGTCTCTCCTCCAACCGTGTCGAGTACCGCATCGACGGGAGGCACGGCATCTTCGAACTTTGTAGTCTTGTAGTTCACGACCGTCTCGGCCCCGAGGCCGCGAACATAGTCGACATCGGCAGGCCCAGCGGTTGCGAAAACCTGCAGTTCCGCTTGCTTCGCCAGTTGCACCGCATACGCGCCAATATTTCCAGCCGCTCCGTGGATTAATACCGCCTGGCCCGGCTTCATCTGCGCATAGTCGAACAGCATCTGATACGCCGTCACCGCCACCACCGGCACAGACGCCGCCTCGACGAAGCTCAATGACCTCGGCTTCGCGGCTACCATCTGTGCTGACGCCACCGCATATTCGGCATAAGCGCCACAGAATTGTTTGTTTGTGACGCCGAAAACCTCGTCACCCGGCTTGAACTGAATTACTCCTGTTCCCACGGAGTCGACAATCCCCGCCAAATCTGACCCGAGAATGATCGGAAGGGACAGTTGCACAACGCTCTTTCCCTCCCGAAGGAGCGCGTCCCATGGGCCAACTCCGGCAGCAGCGACCCGTACAACCAATTCGCCTTCTCCCGGCCTCGGACATGGTATCTCGTCGATCACAATCGCGTTCGGCGGACCAAAGTAATGGATCCTTCCAGCTTTCATTCTTCCTCCTTAAGACGACCGCATCGACGCGCGACTTTGGCCGAACCCTTAACCGTACGTGAGGTTAGTGCTTTGTCCGACCTCGATAATGTAACCGTCCGGATCGCGGATGTAGCATCGAATCTCGCCGTACTTAGGAATCGGCTCCGTGATGAACTCGCGCCCTCGACTTTTCCATAGTTCATAGCACGCTTGAATATCCGCGACGCGGAAATTCATAAAGCTGTTGATGTGATTCGGGTCGGGGGCGCTGAGCGTTACCGATGGCTTGTCGGGGGTCGGCCCACCTCCAACGTTCAAAATCATCCAGATATTCGCAAGCTGAAGGTATGCAGGCGCGTTGCCGTCACCCATGTCAGAATGCGTGCACCGAAGACCTTTTCGTAGTAGCGAGCGGATCGCTCGATGTCGGTAACGGTGAGAAATGCGCGATGCTAATCCCCTCTCGAGGGGACATCTCATAGTTCTTCTGCTCGATTTATTAGACGGACTAAGATCA
>CAWJEH010000064.1:0-17950 GCA_963841675.1 Terriglobia bacterium | reverse complement strand
TGATTTGCGCAGACCGCCCACCAGTCGGCCTGTGATAGATCGTCGATCTCGCGCTTTCCAGATTGCATGGGCGTTTCCGGGTACTAATCCGTTGGTACCTGACAAGTCCCAATCACTCAGTACGTTGGAACTTAATCGTTCGCTTAAAGGCGGCCGCTGCGAATTGCATCGAGCGTTGAGCAAGCGGCCCAAGCAGCCAATCCGCGCCAGCTATTACGCCACACAGGAGCATTACTGCAATCAGCACTTCGTTCCACATCAGCAATTCCATACCGTGATTCAGTACGGGCCAATACCAATGAGGCCCTTTAGGGCAATCTAGGCTGGCCTTCCCGGATGCGATTGCATTTCTTGCTGCAGATTGACTGATTTGAGATAAGCCTTCCGAGTATGATAGCCGGACGATGAGTCATAGCGCTGTTCTGCTCCTGAGTACCCCAATGCGTCACGCGCGAAAGGGCGCCGTCGCTGCCATCACTCAGTTCCTGATTTCGCATAACACCAGCATCTTGCATAGTGACGATCACGTAGACAGCGGCCGTGACTTGTTCCTCTCGAGACTGGAGTGGGACCTAGATGGATTCGATCCCGATATCGGATTTCGATGAACATTTCGGGGACATGGCGGAGCGCTTTCAGATTCACTATCATCTATCGTTGACGGATTACCGGCGCAAGGTCGCTATCCTGGTTTCTGCTTATGATCACTGTCTCGCCGACCTGCTTTATCGGCACGCTCAAGCCAAGCCGAGTGTCGCTCAAGTCTGTGGGATGATCAGCCTGGGTTACCGTACGCCCAACGAGTTCGCCGAACTACTCAAATCCTCAATGATGTATGGTTGAGTAAATCGAGGCAGGAGCGCTACAAGTTTCAGCACGTGCCAATCTTCTCAGACCGAACCTGAGTGTTTTAAGTTGGATCCGAATCCACGCTGACCGTTAACGCAGGCAGGTACTTCTAATGCGAGTCGCAGGCCGTGAGCGCAAGCACTGCGTACGCCGTCGCAGCATCGCTCATGAACAGGCCAGTGGGGGACTGCTCTCGGGGGTGGTTCAAGGAATAGCCAGGCCACCGGCCATCGGATTTGCTCTGATTACGCTGCAGCCAATCTAGTGCCCATCGCAGATGAGCATTGTCGCGAGGCAGGCCATATTGCTCAAGAACGTAGGCGATCATGCCCGTGGCATATCCGTCGCTCTTGCCGCCAAGAGGCGTGTTTTCGGATCGAGATAAGAAAAGCTTGGCGAGCCATTTCAAACCTGATCCGTGCCACGTCCAGGCGAGGGAAGATAAATTCCAGCCTCCGTCAGACTGTTGGTTGGCCAAAAGACTGTCCACTATCGAGATTTGCTGCTTTTGCGAAAGAAGGTCTGGCAGTTTCGAAGAGGCCCACAGCAGCACCGCTTGGTTGCTGAGAGACTGTCGGGAGTATTCGCGACCCAGATAATCCCGCATTAGTTTTAGATAGCCCTGGATTTCCAGCGAAGCGCGGTAATTGTCAGGACTAGTGCCCACTGCGATCGCGGCGAGAGCCGCTCCATAGAAAACCGAGTCGTTCGCTTCAAACGGCTCGAGACCGAAATTTAGCCAGCGCCAAGCGCCCCTTTCCTCACCGGTCTTCTGTTGCAGAGCCCACATGTTTCGGAAGGCGGCGCGAGTGTCCACACCGAGCGTGCTGTTTTGTGCATCAAAGGTCGCAAGGATCAGCGCGTTGAGAACGGATTCCGTTCCTCGGGATTGGAGAGCTTTATTGGCGCCGAGTTGGTCGCCGTAAAACGGTTGGGCTTCATTCCAGACACGAACGCGCTTCGTGACGTTTTCCAGAATCCTGCGTTCTTCCGGCGCCAGTACTTTCTGACCAAGGACTCCTCCCAGCGCGGATCGTGAGAGCGCATACGGCACGGCGGTGTGACAGGAGATGCAGAAGGTTTCGTGATCGCGGGCAGCACCCGGCCAGGACATCCACCACTGGGCTCTTCCATCGAGGTACGCTGCGGCGGCTTTCGGATTCCAAGAATTATGATGGACGGGAGCGGATTCAATGCCGGAAGAATATGTAGCAGAGAAGCACATCAGCAGAACGACTGCCATTGTTGCTGCGGTTCTAGTGATTGCCTTCATGCGTAAGAACTCGTCTCAGTGTGACGTGGAAGTTAGACACCGTTCCAGTTCCATGGCTACTCAGGCTTACCGGATTGTGACAGGGCACCTCGATATGCACATTCATCATACTGCCCACGGAAGTTGTTGGCAGGCCGCCGTGTATAGATCTATCGCAAACAGCGGTTACAGAACGTCTTCGAGTTTGAACTTTCCGTCTTCGGTTAGAAACTTTTTTCAGTTCAGAGTTAGCAGTTGGCAGCCTATCGAGAACAAGGCGTCCCTGCTCAATGTTCTTCTCATCTGCTTTTAGACCGATTCAATCGTCGTGAGCAGCGAGAACAGCAAAGCCGGATTCTCTGTCGTGCAACTTGACGATCCGCCGGACGACCCGTTCCGTGACGCCATCACCCCAGCATCTGCCAGCTCCGCAGATGAAACGGGATATCTTGGCCGAATGCAGGTCAGCTGCAATGGATCCACTCGTCCAATGTCTTTGACTGGCCGGATGCTGACTGCCCACTCTGGGCTGAGCGAGCCGGCATTCGCTGCTTCAATGTAACCGGCGGATGGCTGCAAGTCGGCCATTGATCGTGGCGGCCGCGAGGCGACGGTTTCGAGGAAAATGTGAAACCGCGTGACCACGACCTTGTTAAACGAAAGCGGTGGCTCAGAACGATATCATCGAATGAACTAATCAATGGCGTGTCAATATCCACGTTTGGACTCTGCCAACCCAGGCGGTCGAGTACGGCCGCATTACTGTGATCCAGATCCGGAGGGCTGACTTACGTCTTCGGCCGCTTGACGCGGCGGTTTTCCGCGTGGCTCGTATACTCATCCCAGCGGCCTCCCGTGCGCTGGTCGAAAGCCTACCCCCGCTCCAAAAACAGCAGAGCGCGTGAAACGGACAAGTGGTTTTTCTAATCTGGAAATGGCTGAACCCCTGCGGCTACTTTAGTAATCGGCATAGGCTGCGACTCAGGTTATCTCTTCCGAGAATCTGTTAGCTCAGCAAGGTTAGGCTGCTACGTGGGCCGCCTGGTGCCGATTCCAAGCGCTTATAATGACCAACACGACCGAACTCTCTTTGACATGATTGGGCAGGTTTTCTCGCATTACCGCGTCATCGAAATGATCGGTAGCGGCGGTATGGGCAATGTGTACCGAGCAACTGACACCCGACTGGGCCGATCTGTCGCCTTAAAGTTCGTACCTGATCACCTCGCCGAAAAACCGTTGGTGATGGAGCGGTTCCGCCAAGAGGCTAAGGCTGCGTCCGCACTGAATCATCCCAATATATGCACCGTTTACGATATCGGCGAAGAAGAAGGCAAGGCGTTTATTGTGATGGAGCTGTTGGAGGGCGAGACCCTGCGGGATCGTCTCCAACGCGGACTTTTGCCGTGCCACGATTGTCTGGATATCGCTTGCCAGATCGGATCGGCGTTGCAGGCGGCACATGCACGAGGAATCATTCACCGAGATATCAAGCCAGCGAACATCTTCCTCACCCTTCATCACGGAGCAAAGATCCTGGATTTCGGTGTAGCCAAAATGTTAGGAGTCGAAAAACCTGATTCGGCGCAGGAGGAGCCAAGTCTTGCTCCGAATGATGCCCCCAATATCGTCTCTAATCGTAATTGCCTCACGGATGCAGGCGTTTATATCGGAACCGTCGGATACATGTCGCCGGAGCAAGCGCGCGGGGACAGCATTGATACCCGTACTGACCTTTTCAGTTTCGGTACGGTCCTCTACGAGATGGTTACGGGGAAGCCGCCGTTCTTGCGAAACACTGTGGCTGCAACGATTGATGCTCTACTCTATGAGGCGATTATCCGGCCATCAGATTTGAACCAGCAATGCAATTCTGATATGGATTCCATCATTCTTCGCGCAATGGCGAGAAACCTGGAGGAGCGTTATTCTGACGCCTCGTCCCTGATCGCGGACATACAGCGTCTTCAACACAGGGCGCAAAACGTTGAGACGGAAATTCAACCAAGAATTCCGATGGAAGCCAACATGCGTGACTTCGCAGACTCGATCGGAGTTCTTCCTTTTGAGAACGCCGCAGCCGATTTCGAAATGGAGTACCTGGGCGACGGCATAGCTGAGGCCTTAATCAATCGGCTAGCTCGATTCAAACAACTTCGCGTTGTTCCTCGCACAACAGCGTTTCGTTACCGCGACTGCGCCGACCCCCTTCAGGCTGGTCGCGATTTGCGCGTGCGCCTTGTGCTGACGGGGCGAGTCGTTCAGGCAGGTCAAGTGCTCTCGTTGAAAACTGAATTAGTGGACGCCAGCAACCACTCTCATATTTGGGGTGAAAATTACCCTAAGCGAAAGATGTCGGATCTTTTCGATCTGCAGGAAGAGATAGTAACAGAGATCGCAAAGAGACTTCAACTGGAGGACAAGGATAGCGGACGGCTCCGGCGTGGGTCGCGGCCGAACCGTGACGCCTATCAGCTTCTCGTTAAGGGTAGCTATTACCTGAATAAGTGGAACTCAGAAGGCATCACAAAAGGTCTGCAGTATGCACGGCAGTCAATCGAGGCGGACCCCGCTTGCGCAGACTCATATGCGCTGCTCGCTTACGCTTATTGCATGTTGGGCTATTTCGGTGTGGTCGCCCCGAGGGACGCATTCCCGAAAGCGAAAGCGGCCGCAATCGCGGCATTGGAACTGGACGAGAGTAGTGCGAGGGGTCATTTCTCGCTCGGAATGGTGCACTTCCTATATGAATGGAATTGGGCCGCCGCTGAATCCGCTATTAAGCGTGGCCTGAATTTAACTCCAAACGACGCTGCCGGTCATTTTCTGTATGGCGAATTGCTGATCGTAATGGGCCGCGATGATGAGGCTTTAAAGCGTCTCGAGCTTGCGCTTGATCTGAATCCTCTATCAAGTCCGATCGCCGCTAATCTGGCTGCTGCCTATTATTTCGCAGGACAAACCGATCGGGCATTGGAACAGGCGCAAAAGACGCAGGAACTGGATCCTTCATTCATTCCCGCTTCTGCTTTCTTAGCGGTGCTTCTTGCGAGATCGGGCCGCCACGAAGAAGCCTTAGCTGAAGCGCTCGAGTGCATCTCGTTGCCTGGTTCCGATCTAAGAGGCCGGAGTACTCTCGCCTTGGTTCATGCACTGGCGGGCAGAAGCATAGAGGCATTGGATATCGCTATCAGCCTTGAAGCGGAGCCGTCCCTTCGGAGGCTGACCTGCAGTCTTCCTTACATTTATGGAGTACTCGGGCTCCGCGACAGGGCATTGGCATCACTCCAGGAAGCATGTGAGGAACGTGTGAGTTCTCTTGTATTTGTCCGCCGCGCTCCGGAACTGATGTGCCTGCACGAAGAGCCCCGCTTTGCGGAACTGCTCGGACGCATAGGGCTTCCGCCACTACAGTTATCAGCTAGGCTCTGAGCTCGTTTGAGCTAATTACTCCTGGGCGGGCAGGTGTTGGTCACCCTGGTCCGTGTGATTGATTCCCGTCGGCTTTGGCGAGTGCCCCGCTCCTCAACCGAACGCCCTGGCACCGCGCCGAAGCTGGGCCGGTCTCCGAAATACCGCCATATCCGATCCAAGTTGGCGTTCCGCTCTTGTGGTCTTGGCCGGGCGCACCAACACCGAACGAGATGCGCGTTTTACATCCAGGTGCCTGCCTTGGTCACTTGCGATTACAAGAGGACTTGCCGGTACAAATAGGCTTTAACTGCTCAACAGTGCGATTTGTAATCAGCAGGTCGCTGGTTGAAATCCGGATTCGTAAACCCTGCCGGACTACATACGGGTAATCGGCACGTCCACTTTACCGGGATGCCGACTATACGGCCAAGTGAATGCGCATACACAACACGATGCCGCATTTCGTGATCTGTGCACAGCGACGTTCGGTCAGTGTGCGGTCTGCGCGTCGTTCATGACCCATGTACCAGATACGTCCGACTTGGTTCGTTGTTGAAGTCAGAAGTTCCTGGCAGACCGCCGAAATCAACTCGTTCCCAGTCTCGCCACTTGCCACCGAGTAGCGCGCTGAGGCGCCCGCTGATAAACTCCCGGTGTTATGATCCGCAGCGCCTTCCAGGAAGGCTCGCTTTTCGTCGTTAAACCGCCCAGCCATCCTCTTTCTTGAGTGCTCCGGTCTGTGCCGAAGACAAGACGTCCTGCAGAAGCTTCGACAAGTGCGCGGCGTGCTCGAAATTGGGCACAGTCAAAGTCCCGGAGACGATGTCATTGCGAAGAGCTGCATACATTGCAGCCACATTGGCGGCCTCGGCTGGCAGCCCGGCGACCTCACCCTCGTCAACCTGCTGGAGCTTGCCATGCAGGGATAATGAGAGTTTGCCGGACTGAAATCCTCGCATAGCTCCGCCTTCCAGCACCAGTTCGCCGTTCTCGCCTGTCAGCTCCATGCGAAACGGCACCGCTTCAGGAGGCCGCCCACCGGCCACTTCGACCGATAGGGCCACATTACCCCGGACGCGAGCCTGAACGAGAAGATGGTCCGGCGTTGACCGAATCTTCTGTACCGGTGGTTCTCCGACATCAATGTTAGGAAACTGGGTTGTGGTCAGGGCTGCCAAGTCCGCCCAGGGACCCAGCAGAGCAATCGCGAAGTCGATCGTGTGGGCGCCCTGGATTGTCACAAGCGTTACGCCATTCTCGGCATCTTCCGCAAAGGCCATAGCTGCTTCCACCTGAGGTCCGAACGCGACCGTTGTGGAAAGAACACGAGTGCTGAGCAGGCGACCGATGGCCCCGGAAGCAATTAGCTCCCGCGCCCGCAGAAGCGCAGGGTTAAGACGCGTCTGCAAACCAATGGCGACATGAACCTTTGCCGCCTGTGCGGCCTTTGCCAACTCCTCTGTCTCGCCGAGATTGCGTCCGAGCGGCCATTCGCAGTAGATGTGTTTGCCTGCAGCAAGCGCTGCCAGCACCAGTTCACGATGATCGGGAACTTTCACGGCCACCGTCACAACATCGACGTTGAGATCTTGAATCAGGTCTTTGCCATCGGCATAGCCACTTTTCGCGCCAAAGGCCTTAGCGGCAGAATCTGCCTTGGCCTGACTGCCTGAAGCAACAGAGACGAGTTCCATGCCGGCAAGATGCTGGATTGCCGGAATGTGCGCAAGCTTTGCCCATCCACGGTCCGCGCTGGCGCCAATAATCCCTACTCCGAGTGTTTTTGCCACGTTAATCACCTCTACGTCTGACACATTCGATGCCGACAACATTGTCGGACTTCTCTCACTTGGCGACGCACGGGCGACAATATCATCGCCGTGCATCCCTGTCTAAACCGCCTCGATGCCGCCATCGACAAAGAGTTCTACTCCGGCCACAAAGCTTGAATCATCGGAGGCGAGGAATACCGCTGCCTTCGCGATATCGCTGCCTTGGCCGATTCGACCACGCGGCACCATGTTGGTCACGTATTCGCGCATCTCTTTAATGCTGCCGAGTGTTGAAGCGTTGCGTGCGGTGTCAATCGGCCCGGGGCTAATCACGTTTATGCGCGGACCGACACCCTTAAGCTCTGCCGTGAAAGTGCGTGCAAAACTCCTGACGGCCGCTTTGGTGGCTCCATATACGGCCATGCCCGGAAAGCCTGAGCTACCGATGAACGAACCATTGAGGATGATCGAGCCGTTTCTGTCCATTAGCGGAATGGCCTTTTGAATCGTGAAGAACACGCCCTTGGCATTGATATCCGCGCATCGGTCGTAAAACTCCTCCGTGACTCTGTCGTACGGCATCTGCTCGTAAATGCCGGCGTTCGCAAACAATACGTCGAGCTTGCCTTTATGTTGTTCGATCTCAGCATACATACGCTTCAAGTCCTCGACTTTGCCCGCGTCGGCCTGAATGGCCGACGAGCTCTCCCCCAGACTTTCGACGGCTTGGTCGAGCGTTGCTCGTCGGCGGCCTGTGATGAAGACAAACGCGCCCTCGTTGATGAACTGCTTCGCAGTGTCGAAGCCCATGCCTTCGCTTCCGCCCGTAATCAGTGCGATCTTGCCGTCCAGTTTGCCCATTCCTCACGCTCCGTTGCAGATGTCTTTCTAGAAGTCAGATGAGCTTGGTCCACAAACCGGAGTGAACAATCCGCCTGAAGTATTGCCTATTCCTACAAATCGCCGCATCGTGCGCATGGCCGCGGCGTCAAACAGATGAAGCTCACAAGAGGATCTCAATGGCAAGAGCGACGTCGCTTGCAGAAATCATTCAGGGGCAATGTCAAAGAGACGGCTCGCCCGAGACGGCTATACGTGGCCTCTTTCTTACCCGATACTCCACAACAGAAGTACCGCGCACGTCGGTCAGTCAAGCTGTTTTCTGTGTGGTCGCGCAGGGGTCCAAGTCGACATTGCTCAACGATCAACGTTTCGTCTACAACCCTGGCAAGTACCTGCTCGTTTCATTGGATCTGCCGCTGGTGGGTCAGATCGAGCAAGCCAGCCGGGCAAAACCCTTTCTTGGGCTGAGCCTCGTGCTTGATCTCGAAGAGATCTCCTCGCTCATGCGCGAAGCAGATCTTCCACAAGAAGTCGCGCCGCCGCTGCGTCCAGGTCTGGCGGTGGGTTCGATGGACGATGACCTGATGGATGCAGTGATCAGGCTCAGCGAGTTGCTCAGAAAGCCCGCGCAAATCGCGGTGCTCGCACCGCTCATACGGCGCGAGATCTTCTACAGGCTCTTACTAAGCGAGCAGGGCGGACTATTGCGCCGCATAGCGGCCGACAGCGGAAAGGTGCAGCGTGTTGCGGCAGGTCTTGCATGGCTCAAACGAAATCTTGAGCGACCCATCCGCATGGAAGAGCTCGCTCGAGAGATGAAGATGAGCCCGTCAGCGATGCACACTTGGTTTCGGGCCGTGACTTCCATGAGCCCGCTGCAGTACCAGAAACAGTTGCGACTGCAGGAAGCTCGCCGCATCCTCCTCTCGGAGTCTCTCGACGCCGGTACAGCAAGTCGCCGGGTGGGATACGAAAGTGCTTCGCAGTTCAGCCGCGAGTATCGTCGTTTCTTCGGAAACCCTCCGATGCAGGACATCGAGCATCTCCGCGCACGGGTGGTCTTATAGCGCTCGCTCTTAGAGGTGCGGGCCATCACTGCCACTTGGTCAGTCTCTCGTACTGCTGGACCGTGCTGGGGAAAGCGTGCGCAAGGCCGAGGGCCAAGTTATCCAGCCGAGCGTACCCGAGATAGCCAATGTGAAGCACGCCTCCGTTTGATGTCCGATGTTTTTGCCGAGTGGTTGAACAGACCAGGGCGGGTAATCAGACTGGCCCTTCTATCATAAGAATCTCCCGCTCGTTCACTGCATCTATGTGTACAGTAAACATACCCGACCCGGAGGACTCATGGTGAACACGCACGATCTGATAGCTGAGGCCTATTCTGCCTTTAATAGAAGAGATATCGACGGCGCGCTGGCGCTCATGAGCGAAGACGTTAGCTGGCCGAAGGCCTCGGAGGGAGGGCGGGTGGTCGGGAAAGAAGAGATTCGCTCCTACTGGAGCCGGCAGTGGAAAGAGTTTGATCCCCATGTGGAGCCCATCGAAATCATGAAGAGAGAGGACGGCACTATCGACGTCAGAGTTCATCAGCTTGTGAAGGGTCTAGCGGGCGATGTCCTTTCTGATGGCGAAGTGTGGCACGTTTATACCGTTGCCGACGGCCTTATTAAACGCATGGACCTCAGGGCGGATGACATGAGCTCGGACGCAACCCCGTCGGCAGCATTCTCCAGACACTAGCATGCGTCCGGATCAAACGCCTCCATCAGAGCGCGGAGGATGTGTCGAAGTCTTTCTCAGTTGCTCGCGCGGAATAGAACCAGTATCAGGTGCATTCTTGTTCAGAGCCCTCGGGCAAAAGGTTCAGACACAATGAATTTCACCTACTAATCGCAACTGCAAAGGCAGACGATTACCCTACACGGCGAAGTGTGCCAGGGTAAATACTTGACTGCCCAGCCGCTCATCTATACAATGGGAACGATGGCGAGGCCGCGTAGCGACGAAAAGCGTAGTGCGCTTATGAGAGCAGCGACTCGCGTCATCGTCACTCAGGGGCTGGGGGCTCAAACCGCCATAATCGCTCGTGAAGCCGGTGTCTCAAGCGGTTCACTGTTTACTTATTTCAAGACGAAGCGAGTTCTCTTTAACGAGCTTTATCTGGAGTTGAAGGCAAAAATGGCCTCTGCTGCCTTGAAAAACCTTCCGCGAAAAGCTTCCTTGCACAAGCAGCTTTTCTCCGTCTGGTCGAACTGGATGCACTGGGTGATCTCGGATCCTGAAAAGAGACGTGCACTTGCGCAACTGAGCGTTTCTGAAGAGATCACGCCTGAAACCCGCGATCTGGGCCACAAGGCAATGGCCGGCATAGCGGACCTTTTGGAACGGTGCCGGAGTGCCGGTCCGATGCACGAAGGTTCCATGAATTTCGTCGTATCCATCATGAACTCGATAGCCGAAACGACCATGGATTTCATCTCCAAGAGCCCCAGAACAAAGAAAAGCACTGCCAATTGGGTTTCGACGCCTTATGGAGAATCGTCAAGTAATTTCTCTAAGCCCGTTTAAATGACTGACTAGGCACGCGATTTAGTTTGGAGATCACGTAGGAAAACAGAAGGAGAACCGAAGATGCCGGAGCACTTGGCAAAGGAACTTGGTCCGCGCAGGATTGCCGTGAATGTCGTTGCTCCTCGGCCCGTAGAAACCGACTTCAGCGGCGGCATCGTTGGGACCATCCTGCTGTCAACAAGATGATTGCCGAGAATACAGCACTAGGCCGGGCTGGTCTTCCTGGAGATCTCGGTCCTATGATCGCGTCCCTGCTCTCAGAGGAGAATCACTGGATCAACGCGCAACGTATCGAGGTGGCAGGAGGTGTTGCGATCTAGAGTCGAGGCGACCTCTGTATGTAAACACGGTGAGAGTAGTTGGCGCTAACCCAGGCAGCGCCGATACAAAGCACGCAATAAGAACTTTGCGGATCACTGCCCGAGGAGCTGTGGTGCATCGTCATCGTTTTCGAACGCAAAGAAATTGCTTTCGGTAGCTGCAATACGGGCATTTCTGTAGGGCGCATAGTTGGGATCCGCCAGGAAATTCTTGATCGCAGCCATGGAAGGAAACGAAAAGAGAACAATTGCACCCGGGACCGACGCTGTGCCTTCCATAATCTTGACCGCGTTGGGAATGAGCTTGGGAACTGCCAAGTACCTGCCGCCATGCTTGCGAACAATTGCGGGAACGTTGGCCTGGTATTCGGAGAACCAGTCCATGTCGTGTGTGGTTACGAACGCGACGAGATACGCAGCCATTAGTGCTCCTTTCAGATCAGCTATGTGGCCCTGACTTAACAATGTAGCGCCAGCCACATGCTAGCTGCAGCGCGGGATGATTTGCTGTGGTCCGCCGTTTTAGTGGTACGGTGTTCCTTCCAAGGCAGAACGGACCCCTTTCGTTCCCCGGTCAATGAGATCCAGAAAAGCAGTATTCCCTTCTCCAAGTCGTGGTCTTGCTGAAAAAGTCGATGCGCTTCGACGAGAGCCACGGCCCAGGTTGCGACCAGCAAAGATGCAGCAAGGCCCGCGAAACGGTCAGGCAACTGGCGCTTCATAGTTTTAGCGAGTGCGACGGTCAGCGTATCTGTCAACTCCTCACCGATCGCTCGGGCGCGGGCTTTGAGTGCTTCACTTTCCTGAAGGGTAGCCATGAACTTGTCGCTACCTTCATCAAAGAAGCGAACGTAGGGGCGCTGATTGGCCACAGCCCAATGGGCGAACAGTCGCAAGGCTTCGACCGGCTGCGTTCCCGCCTTTCTTTTTTGCAGGCTGGCCAGCAACTCTTCGTGACCTTTGTCGTCCAGGTCGAAGAACATGTCTTCCTTCCGAGGGAAGTGATTGAAGACGGTCATCCGCGAGACGTCAGCGGCCTCCGCAATCTCATCCACCTTCACCCTGTCGAAGCCCCGCTCGTCGAAATCGCGAAGGGCCTGGAGAAGGGCGGAACCCCCAGTCAACATACGCGACGGAGTCATCGACGTTGTCAGGCGTATGGATCTGTTGGAACGCATCAAGTCGGAGCGCTTGCCATCTAGACCCATGACGTTCGTAAATGCCCAGGGATCGCCATTCTCGCTTGCTCTTTCGCAGGCAGAAGAGGAGCCAGAAGAGGAATATGAAATTGAGAGGGGACGCGCTCCTCGACATGCTCTTCGGTGAGGTCAGAGACTGCGTGGAGTTTCTCTTTGAGGACAGCATCGGTTGCGATGGGATCCACTCCGCCGTGAGGAGCATGTGTTTCCGCGAAGAGTCTTCTTTCCTCGTGTTTCTCCAGCGCTACTTCTCGCTCACCATCGTTCATAAGCTGCTGATCGAAGGAAACACGTCACAGATGCTCAATGTTGCCGGCAAGACCGTCATGCTCAACGCCTACAACGGTAAGACAGACATCGCATTCGGCTTCTGCTCGGAAAGGGAAATTGATTACGACCGCCGGAATACGGAAGAGCAAATGTGCATGATCCGCGAGAACTTCAAAGATGTAGGGTGGAGAGTACCCGAGCTGCTCGAAGAGATGAGCATTTGTGAGGATTTCTACTTCCATCAGCTCTGCCAGATTCGGATGCGATCGTGGACGAAGGGGCGGGTCGCTTTGGTAGGGGATGCCAGCTACTGCCCGCCACCGGCAGCAGGGATGGGTGGCTCCGTGGCAATCCTTGGCGCTGCAGCCTTGGCCGATGCACTGGGGAAACACGCGGGAGATTTCAGAGCGGCATTTCAGGTGTATGACGAAAGCTTCCGACCCACCGTGGAAACAATTCAGAAACATGCAGTCGAGTTCGGCCTGGAGTTGTTTCTCCCCAAATCGGACAATGCGATACAGGAAAGAAACATGCGGCTCAGCATTCGCTGAGTACGTGCTGTCCCGAGTGACGAAGCCTTGGAGATTCGAGAACGCAAGAAGAACGGGCCATTGAGCTGCGAGGCGCCGCACGAGTTCTTTACCTTCTGCAAGGGAAATGGACTATCGCCATTCTGGGTGCCATGCGTGATCGACCCGTTCGCCTGACCGAGCTAAAAGGGTAGAGGAAATGAGACCTGCCGGGGCACGCGTGCGGTCACTCCGGCGTCCCTTGCGCCTGAAATGCGCCGCCCTTCGGGCGTCGCTAGGCTTCACTCCCGCCGCCGCGACCGTCAGCAGTTCGGTGGAAATGAGGCAAACTAAGAAACTATCCAGGTGGGCCAAAGCTGGCCATAACAAGTGGCCACGCCAGAGCATTACAATCAATCTTGCAGAGGATGAGCGAGCGCAGGTCTCTCCATATCTCCAGCCGTCGGCGCGTCTTCCGCCACCCTCCTCAGCGGGACATTCCTTCCGCGACGCCCTCCCTAACAATTGCCAGGCGCTGACGCCGGCGTCAGTCTTTACTCCCAATCCAAAGCGGAGCCCATCCACGATCAAACTAACCGTTCGCGCTGCCCGGCACTGCAAAGGTTCGCCACTGCCACTAGCGGATCGTCCGGATTAGCCCCTGGACGCGGCGCACACAACGCGTCGACAAGCTCCGCAGAATCCCGGGCCAGGTTTTACCTTTCATCTTCTGTGTTGGAAACGATTCGGACAGAAACTGACCGATAAGTTGGAGGGTCTCGGCGGATGCTGCGAGGCGTCCTACCGCCCCCAAGTGCCCGTGAGCCATTCCTCCACACATCGAGCCGAGCATCCGCACCGGCGGCGATTGCGCGCTCGACAAATCGGACCGAATCATCGAGTAGGACCTCGGCGCTGCCCACATGCACACGGATAGGAGCCAGCCCCTTGAGATCGGCAAACAGCGGTGAGGCGAGGGGGTCTTCCGGGGTGTGGCCATTCAGATAGGAACGCACGAGTTCGTCGGCTTGCGGCTTCGTGAAGTATAGATCGTCCCGAGCGCGGGTCGACCAACTGTCTCCGGAGAGGGTCAGATCGGTCACCGGCGAAAGCGCCACTCCACCAACGATCGCTGCACTGCCGGTCGCGCTGCCTGTTGCAAGATGCACAAGCATCTCAAGCGCCAGATTGCCGCCAGCGGAGTCACCCGTGACGGCGATCTTCGAAAAGCCATGCGCGGTTAAACCCGCATAGCAAGCCCGGATGTCTTCAGCTGCGGCAGGAAAAGGGTGCTCCGGAGCAAGGCGGTAGTCAGGCAAGAAGACTGCTACCCCAGCACTGATGGCAATATGGCCTGCCAAGTGCCGAAACGCCTGTGCGGAGCCCCAGTTGAACCATCCGCCATGGATGTGAATGACCGCTTCGCCGGGCCGAGCGCCGTCGGGGCGGCACCACCACCCCGAACGGTCCCGATTTGGTTCGCGTCGTAGGCCACGCCGGCAGGGGCAGAGACGTGCTCCATGATGGAGTCGAAGGGAACTCGGGCTCCGATTCCCTGAAGTTTGCCTTTGTTGGGTTCGACGATAACGCGCATCGCGTCCATCGCAGCTTGGTCTTCCGCGCTCAGCGGATGCTGCACCAACCAGGGAGCTGCGGGGTGATCGTTCTGAAGAGTCTGCATTGGTGTTTCCTCCTGTGGTTGTGCGAGCGTCAGCCCCCAACACTTTACTAGACGTAAAAGAAAGTCTGGCGGACGCAGTTATTTTAACTTTCCGTTTTGATAAGTTTAATTTGTGCCGAGTTCGAGGTCCAAACAGGTCCGTATGGGGAGACCACGGAGCGAAGCAGCGGTCTCTCATGCGGCGATCATGGACGCCGTCGCTGGATTGCTCAAAGAAATCCCCGCTCGTGACCTGACCATGGAGGCCGTCGCAAAACGAGCGGGGGTTGGAAAGCCCACACTTTATAAGTGGTGGCCCTCCAAGGCCGCGTTGATCATCGCCATGTTCCAGGAGCGCTTCAACATCATCTTCGAACTGCCAGAAACGGCCACCGAGGAAGAGGCCCTGCGTAGGAGGGTGAAGCGCCTCATCGCTGAATGCCATGGGTTGTTCGGAAAGGTTGTCGCCGACTTGATCGCTGAGGGACAAGCAGATCCGTTGATCCTCAAGGAACTCTACGAGAACCACATCCGCCCAAGAAGAGCATCAACCATAGCGGGCATCGAGCGCGGAATCGCGTCGGGCGAATTTGTAGCTGGGACAGACGCGGAGCTTCTGCTCGACGCGATTGTTGCACCGATTTATCTTCGGTTGCTGCTTCGTCACCCTGCTTTGACGGAGGAGTACGGGAATGAGTTGATTGATCGAGCGCTGCTAAGTGTACGCAGCCCCCAGCAGAGTACAGGACGCAGGGGCAAGCCGGCAGGCGGCCAGCAAGCATCGGAGCCCAGAAGCCATGACACTGGCGGAGCGGCAGGGATAGCCTGCCGCTCCGCAGCGGCCGCTTAGTGGCTCGCCATCGCCGCGTTGAACTGTTCGAAGAAGCTGTTGAACTTCTCTGCATCTATGTCGCCCGCAAACGGCAGGGGATAGACCCTCTTGACGAGGATCTCTTTCGCTTCAGGCTGTGTTGCGAGGATCTGCATGACCTCCTCGATGAATTCAGCCAGTGGCACGGCGCGTGGGTCGTTGGCCTGGTGTTCGCCCATTTACTCAGTCTGGACATAAGGAGGCGCCAGTTCAAGCACACGGACCGGAGTGTCCTTGAGCTGATAGCGCAAGGAGAGGGACCAGGAGTGTATGGCGGCCTTGGTCGCGCAAGAAGTTACCGGCACGTGCTGGAAGGTCTGGATCCCGCAGTGGATCGAGTCAGGCAGCGACCAGAGATTGGCTAACTACACTTCCGTGCCTCCCGGAACATATACCTTCCGTGTGCAGGGCGCCACCAGCCGTGGCCCGTGGAGCGAGCCAGGCGCAATTGTGCGTATTGAGATCTTCATCCGTGGTGGACGATGCTCAGGCTTCAGTCCACAATGGCCGTTCTGACTCTCGGCACCATCTGGTTCCTTGTATCGCTACGCTTGCGGCATCTTACCGCCCAGGTTCAGCAGCGATTCTCCGATAGGCATGGCGAGCGTCTGCGCATTGCACGCGAACTTCACGACACTCTCATTCAGGGCTTTCAGGGTCCGATAGTAAAGTTTCAGGCCGTCGCGAATACAATACCGAGGGAGTCGCCGGCACGGCACGCGGTAGAACACCTACTGGATCGCGCTGACGAAGTAATCGTGGAGGGCCGCTACTGCGTGCGGGACTTGCGATCCGTGGATATCGGGGGTGGTTCTCTTGAGTCGCAGATAGAGAACGTAGTCGAGACCTTTCGTGACGAATGCGGCGGTGCGCTCAAATTCGAAGTAGCGGGCGACCCCTGGCCCGTGCGGATTGACGTGGCCGACGGCGCCGTCGCAATCTGCAGAGAAACTTTGACGAACAGTGTGCGGCATGCTGAAGCCGCAGTCATCGAGTGCAATGTGGCGCTTTTCGCAACAGGAGTTCCGCTTGCTTTGCCGCGATAACGGCAAAGGAATTCCTGCCGATACACTCCGTGCCGGCGGTCGAGACGGTCATTGGGGCTTTATAGGGATGAGAGAGCACGCACGGCATATAGGGGAACTCTCGCCATTGCGAGTGATCCCTCTCAAGGCACGACCGTCGAATTGAGAATACCCGTTCGCTTCGCCAGAAGAAGAGCCATTCCCGCCGAGCGTATGGCAAGGAAGTGACGGAAACTATGACGGCACCGCGGATTCGCGTTCTCGCAGTAGACGATCACGATCTGCTGAGGGAAGGGACAGCCGGCGCTTATCGCCGGCGAAGTTGATATGGAACTGGTCGCTGAAGCTGCAACCGGATGCGAGGCGATCAAACTCACGTTACTTCTTACTCCGGATATCGCCCTGGTGGATCTTTCGCTTCCTGACATGAATGGTGTTCCGGCTCGCTCAGTCCAGAACTTGCCGCTGGCATTCGTAGAAGCCAAGGGCGTACGCCGAATCGGCGTCCGACTGGGCAACTGGCTGACTGCCGATCAGGGGCGATCACTGCTGCTGAACTCCCATGGCGACAGCCTTAGGAGCAAACGCAACTATGCCATCCTTGCTCTCTTAATTGGTTGCGGACTGAGGTGCGGTGAACTCCTCGCTCTTTCGGCCGCGTCCATTCAACTCCGAGAAGACGACTGGGTGATTGTCGACCTTCATGGGAAGCCCGGGTACATCCGAACGTACCAATTCCACTCTGGGCAAAGGAGGCGCTCGATCGTTGGACTGAAGCAAGTGGAATTAAGGACGGCTGTCTGTTTAGAGCGATCAGCAAGTCAGGAAAGATCTGGGGCCAAGGCATGACGCCGAAGGGGTGTTTTTGGAGATCGTCAAGAGAGCGGCCGAGGCTGCCGGCATAGACAAACTGGCGCCGCACGATCTGCGACGGACATCTGCGCGGCTTTGCTATTTGGCCAGCGGCGAGCTCGACCAAATTCAAAACCCCTCGGTTATGTATCCATCCAGACAACGGAACATTACCTCGGCTGAAAACGGAAGCTTCGGTTCGCTGTGAACGACAAAATCGGCATTGAACCATGGTTGCGAGGGACGGATTACCCGTCCCTTGGCGACCGCAGTGGATCTATTGACCTCGAGACGGATCGGACGACGCAAGGCCCCACTCTCCTGCCGGGAGCTGCATTGGGAGAACAACCCTGCCCGGCTTCCACTGAGGGAAACGAGGGGTCAACCCACCAAACGTCAAGAAATCGTACGCTAAGGAACTCGGAACCACCTTTGGCATGAGACCTATAAAGCCGGCATGACTCCGCCGTCTATCCGGAGATCTACGCCGGTGATATAGCCCGCAAGAGGACTGCAGAGAAAAGCAACTGCATTTGCTAT
>CAWJEH010000063.1:0-32542 GCA_963841675.1 Terriglobia bacterium | reverse complement strand
TTGACATTCGGAAGGCGCTCGGCTAACCTTCTTATCCAAATGTCAACCATGTCAAAAACATCCTTCTATCGTCCTCATTCGGGAGTGGCTTGAAATGAAGCACCTGGCGACTTTGATTCTGTTTTGGATCGGTACCCAGAACCTTGCCTGTGCATTTCAGAACGCCACGTCGTGGCGATTGAGCACCGCTGACACTACCGCGGTGGTGGCTCTGCAGCAGGGTACGCCTGCCATCACCCAGCTCAGCTCAACGAAAACTGGCGCGAATTGGCTGCTTGCACCGGCACCCGAGATTCTCCCGCCTTCCGTCATCCTGCAAGGTGCTCCCGTGGCGACTAAATGGCAGTACGACGGAGGTGCGCTTGATCCTCAGAGTGGGCAGTTAGTGTTGCGTTTTTCAAACTCTGCTCCGGCTCTCCAGTTGCAGTCGATCTGGCGAGCACGCTCGGGACATGGACCGATCGAGCACTGGTTGACCATCGCCAATCGTTCTGCTGCAACCATTACTCTCGGTCATCAGGACAGTCTCGTACTCGACAATGTTGCGATTCCTAAGGATGAATCAATGGACGCCTGGTGGATTAAACGGGGCGCAGGCAACGCTACCACGGAAGGCGGCACTTATCTCCAAAGCGTAGGACGGCATTCCTCGCAAACTCTCACAAGCGATCCGACAGATGGCGCCGCTCCCGTTCCGTGGCTAGCTTTGCAGGTGGGGACGTCGCGAGGGCTCTACTTCGGATGGGAGTTTTCTGCTGTTGGGCGGATCTCGTATCACAGTGGAGAGAGCGAGAAGGCCATGGGACCAGCGAAGCTGGAGATCGACGTGGGCAATCTGCCGGCTTTCAAGACAGATGTGGCCGCGGGCGAGACATTCCTCGTCCCACCCGCTTTTGTGGGTTGTTACGCGGGCGATATCGACGATGGAAGCTACACCCTGCACAGATTCGTGCTGGAAAAACTGGTCGCCGAAATTTCCTCCGGGCTACACGCATCCCACGCTGGCCTACAACCTCTATCTCGACATTGGAGGCGCAAATGCCGATGAGCAGAGCGTTCTGAAAAGCGCGGCACTTGCAAAGGAATTGGGCTTCGAAACCTTTGTGGTCGATGCTATGTGGTTTCCTCAATCCGGAGATTGGCGTTGGGACCCCAAGCGCTTTCCTCGTAGTTCTCAGCCCATTGCGGACTACGTCCATAGCAATGGCATGAAGTTCGGGCTGTGGATGGCTTATACGCAAGGCTCCGATGCAAATGACCCCAGAGCGATGAGCATCTCGAAACATCCCGATTGGTTTATCGCGCCTCCCAAGCTGGATCCAAAGGGCCATATCAACTGGGACGCCTTACTTGATTTGGGGTCGGATTCCGCACGCGACTGGGTGGAGAACGCCACACAGCAGGCCGTCTCCGACTACAAACTGGATTACTTCAAAACCGATTACACGCCCATTGTTACCAGATGCCAGCAGACCACGCATCGTCATCATTATGGCGTTGATGTAAGCTACTGGTCGACGCTTGGCTATTACGCGGTACAGGAAGCGATGATGCGCAAGTATCCCGACCTAATCCTTGAGGGCTGCTCAGGATCAGGACACATCAAGGATTTCGGGGATATCCAGCGAGTACATATGATCGCGATCAACGACACCCTGTCCTCCTTGCCCAACCGCCAGGCTATTTACGATTCCACCTTTGCATTCCCTCCCTCCGTGCTGATGGATTACACCTACGAGAACTATTACGACGAGGTATCGGATGCCCCGGAACCCTATCTCTGGCGGTCATCGATGATGAATCAGTGGCAGATCGATCCCACCAAGAGTGCAAGCTGGACGCCAGAGCAGCGCAGCAAAGTAAAAAGAGCGACTGAGGTCTACAAGTCCTGGATTCGACCTATCTTGCAGGATGCCGTGGTTCACCATATCCTGCCCCGGCCTGATGGCTATCACTGGGACGGAATGTTCTACTGGAGCCCGAGCCTCAGGCACGGGACGTTATATATCTTTCGCCCCAACAGCGACACGTCGACCCAAAGCATTTGGCTTAAGGGTCTGGAGCCCGGTGTAAGTTACGAGGTACGAGCCGAAGATCATTCCACCCCGGCGAAGACCTACTCTGGCCAGCAATTAATGAATAGCGGCGTGTCTATCACTTTACCCGCTAAGTACACCAGTGACTTGGTTTATGTGGAAGAGGCTCGCTAGAGCCTGGGCGCCAGTGTTCGCCGCGTGTTGAAGGGATGGAGATGAGAATGAGCATTTAACGCCTGGCAGTTCTGGCCGCGTTTGCAATTTGGCTTTGCACCGAATTCTTATGAAGCAAAGTGACGAAATGGCTGCAGCGTGTTTCAGCTGATTTGTGATCGATATGCTCGGCGCCATTCTCACCGCTCTTGCGGTTTTCTTTCGCGCTCGCCTAGACGTCTCATTGGAGGTCTCGCCCTTCGCCAGCAGCCTGCTGTGCTGAAGCGGCGAAGTCGCGACGGATGCTGAATCGCATCGATCGGCTCTTTTGAATTATCCTGCGGAGTGTGTGGCCGCAATGGTCGTGCGCCGTAGCGATCCTAAAGCCAGCGACCATAATCGCCTGCCGTCGAAAGGCTTCCAACTATAACTGGCCCTGGCGGTCCAGGCAGCAGGCCGGTCGACCTAGGATCACCCAAGAGGCTCGAAGTCTCATTTGCAAGATGAGTGTTGAGAATGCTGGCTGGCGAGCGCGAAATTACACGGTGAGTTGCTAAAGCACGGCTTCAACATCTCCGAACGCACGGTCGCCAGGCACCTCTGAGGCCTGTGCGGCGCCCAACGAGGCGGTTAGATCGGTCGCATCACGGGATCGTTTCATTCTCAAAGGCTCCACTCTGGGATAACCGAGACCTAGCCTGTGCGCCTGAACAATAAATCGTCAATGCATCCAAAGTAAACACCAGTGGTTTTCTCTTCAGTGGGCGGAAGTTGGTCTGCAGAAGAGCAGAACAGCGGCGGACCACGAGGTGAATCACTCGCGGACCGAGTTTCGAGAACGACGGTCTGAATGTCATGGATGCCGGTCTGTTTTTACGCTAGTTCTCAGGAATTGGATAACTTACCGGCCTCACTTAACACTGCTATGGCGACCACAAGAAGGCATAGCCCTATCAGCAGGCTGCGAAACGGCCCCCTGATACTCGGCTTCCATTCCCCGGTTACGACGCCGACGATTGTGCTCAGCAGCACAATGGAAGATAAAAAGAGAGGCCACCCGATGGAAGGCCCGAGCGTCCCAAGCAGCGTTGTCGAGAGACTATATAGTAAGATGCTGCCGTACCAGAGCAAGCCCATGCCTGCAGCCATCAGCCAGTAATACCAGGCTGCGTGAGCTAGAAAGACCCCCACCGTCGCATTCCTTTTCATCAGGTAAACGCAATAAAGAACCCCGGGGATAAAGCCCGCGTATACGCAGGGAATCCAGACTGCGTTCGAACTCATCACCGCGCTCGCCCCGTGATCACGTGCGGCCCGTTGAATTCCATCTCCATAAGCTAACCCGAGATTCAGCAATGACCCCAAGACCCCGGAAATTAACGCAAAGGAAAACCCGCGAACGAAGTCTTTCTTTCCGGTCGGGGAGGCTTTTAAGCGATCCCGCTCCATTCCGGCTTTACCGCAGAACGCTACCCCGAGAGCAATCAGGACGATCCCGATTAACAACACCACGCCTTCGGTCGTAAAGAGACGGTCGGCATGCTGGGTTAACAATGGCAGCAGCGACCCCGAAGCTGCTGATGTGCTCAGCGTAATCGTAAAGACGATCGCCACGCCGACCAGTGGAATCGCCAAGCCAAAAAACACCAGAGACACGCCCCACCCTGCGCCGAAGAGCGCCATCGCGAGCAGCGTCCGGACAGGCGTGTGGCGATAGATCGACCACAACCCCGGTAGGGCGAGCGTCGCGATAATCGTCGGAACCACTGCTACGCCCAACACGGAAAAAGCGAGCCAGGAATGTTCCCATGACCACTTCCGATTCAACTTCATCGGCAGTGTGTAAGTTGCGTTCATTACTGCTGCTGCCAAGATCAGCAACAACGCTTCGGCGACATTAGTCTCCATAGAAAGCGCCGGACTCAGACCAAAAGCTCAAGCGGATTTTCTATCATTCGCGCGATGGCGCCCAGAAAGTTGGCGGCCATAACCCCGTCCAACACCCGGTGATCCGCTGAGAGAGTAAGGATCAATGTCTCCGCAACCTGCACGCCCCCATCGATTACCATCGGTCGCTTTGCAATTCCGCCGCTCGCCAGAATCGCGCTCTGAGGGGGGTTCAATATCGCCTGGAACCAATCCACGCCATGCGTTCCCAAATTAGACAGGGTCGCGCTGCCGCCCTGGAGCTCCTCTGCGTGAAGCTTTCCTTGTTGCGCCCGCTCTAACAATTCTTTGCGCCGCGCCGCTGTCCTGAAAAGATCCAACTTATCCGCGTCAAGGATCACGGGCACAAGCAGCCCTTTTTCAGTTTGGGCCGCAAAGGCTACATCGATGGATTGTCTTTTGACAACGCCGTCGTCTTGCCAGAATGCGTTTACCGCGTTTTCTTCGCTCAATGCCATTGCCAGGGCTCGTAACAAGAAATCGGTGTAGGTAATGTGGAAGCCGAGCTTCTTTTGTGCCGTGCCCTGGAGTTCTTGCCGGAGCTGAACCATTCTGCCCGCATTCACTTCTCGACCCACGTAAAAGTGGGGAGCGCGTTCAAAGCTTTGGGTTGTGCGCTCAGCCGTAATCCGCCTGGCAGCACTCGCGGGTTCCAGTTTGGGTTGAACTTTCGGAGTCTCGTGGTATCGCTTGACGTCCGCTTCCACAATGCGAATGCCCGATTCCGGAACAACGTCCGCGATATCTACACCGAGTCGTTTCGCCAGGCTGCGCGCTCTTGGACTCGCAGGGAGCGAGCGCCGGGCAGAGGAACTAGCAGCCTGCGGAATTGTCTCTGGCCGCAACATTTCGCTGGTTCTTGAACCTGGCCCAGTCACTTCTCCATTCTGTGAGGGCTTCGCCGTTGGAACGACTTTCTCTCCAGGCTGTTCCGTCAGAACTGCGATGACCGTTCCCACCGGAACCGTCGTGTTTAGATCCAGCAGCGTATTCAGAAATCCGGATCCTGTCGATTCCACTTCCATGTCTACCTTATCGGTCGACACCGTGAACAACATCTCGCCCTTCTCGACACGCTCTCCCGGCTGCTTCAGCCACGTATTGACCGAGCCTTCGGTCATCGTCAGGCCCAACTGCGGCATCACAATCTCGTAAGGCATGTTGGATCTTCTTTGTCAGCGCGCAGCATTCGCCGGATCTCGTTTACCACTTTCGAAGGAGTCGGCAGCATCCGGTCTTCCAGAGGCGGACTAAACGGATTCGGCGCCGGCAGCGAGCAAATCCGGCGCGGTGGTGCGTCCATGCTGTCTAACGCTTCTTCACAGGTCAGCGCGATCACCTCACCCGAAAATCCGCACAGCGCCGGCGCTTCATCCACAATCGCCAGCCTGCCGGTCTTGCGTACGGAGTTCACGATCGTCTCTCTGTCCAAGGGCACGATGGTTCGGGGATCAATCACCTCTACCGAGATGCCCTCCTTTTCGAGTGCTGCGGCGGCTTCGAGGGCGACATGCACCATTCGTGCAACGGCGACCACCGTTGCATCGCGGCCAATCCGGCAAACATTTGCCTGCCCAAATGGAATCAGAAACTCGTCTTCCGGCACATCGCCCTTCAGGTTGTAAAGCCCCTTGTGCTCGATGAAAATCACGGGTGTCTCCTGCCGCAGCGCCGTCTTGAACAGGCCCTTGCAATCTCGCGGCGTGGAGGGAACAACCACCTTCAGGCCAGGTGTGTGGGCAAACCAAGCGTAGAAGGAATGCGCGTGCTGCGCGCCCGCATTACGCACGGATCCCATGGCCCCGCGGATCACTACCGGAACTTTGATCTTTCCGTTTGACAAATAGTGAATGGTCGCGGCTTGCTGTATTACCTGTGTCATCGCCTCGAGAACGAAATCGAGGAACACTTCGTCCACCACCGCACGGCAGCCATTCATCGCGGCCCCGATCGCCACGCCAGTCTCGCCCAGCTCGCAGATGCCGGTATCGCGCAGCCGGTGGTCGCCGAACTCCTTCCACAATCCGCGCGTCTGTCGAAAATTTCCGCCCCGCGGTCCGATGCCCTGGCCGATATAGACGAGTGAAGAGTCTCGCTTCATTTCCTCGCGCAGCGCTTCGACGCCCGCTTCTCCGTATGTAATTTCACGCATGTGTTTTCGCCGCTTGCGCCAGCCTCATACGAAGTCCAGCACGGATTTCGGGTCGGGATTCGGGCTCGTCCTGGCGAATTCAACCGCGTCTTCCAGCCAGGCGTCTGTTTCTATCTGAATCTGTTCGAAATCGCGTTCCGAAGCCGCATGGGAGCCGAGCAGCCTTGCGCGCAGGCTCTTGATCGGACAGCGGTTTTTCCAGGACTCTAGTTCCTCCTTCGTGCGATAGTCGGTTCCCGGATCTCCCTCGTGGTGGCCGAGGAATCGATATGTCCTGAATTCCACCAGCGTCGGCCCGCCGCCCGAGCGCGCCCTGTCGATTGCTTCTCGGGCTGCGCGAAAGCTATCGAGCACGTCATATCCATCCACTTCTATCGATGGCATGTCGTAAGCCGCCGCGCGGCTCGCAACGCTAGTGTTCTTCGTCGCGCGATGAAACGCCATTTCGGTGGCGTAGAGATTGTTTTCGCACGCGAAGATCACTGGAAGATTCCAGACCGCAGCTAAATTCAGCGATTCGTGGAACGATCCGCTATTTACCGCTCCATCGCCGAAGAACGATACCACCACTTGCCCGCTCTTACGCAGCTGAGCCGCGAGCGCGGCGCCGGTCGCCAGCGGAATTCCGCCCCCCACAATCCCGTTTGTACCCATGAAGCCATAATCAGGCGCAAACATGTGCATACTGCCGCCGCGGCCGCCGTTGCACCCTGTCTGCTTCCCCCACAATTCAGCCATTACCTCCCGGCCGGGTACGCCTTTGGCCAACGCATGACCATGCCCGCGATGCGTGCTGTAGACCAAATCGTCTTTCTTCAACGAAGCGCAAATGCTAACCGCGACAGCCTCTTCGCCCACGTACAAGTGCACGAATCCGGGAAGCGACCCAGCCCGGTAGAGCTCCTGCACTTTCAGCTCGAAATCGCGCAGGTGTAACATCCCGCGATAAAGACTGAGACTGAGCTTCAGATCCGTCTCGGGTGATACCGCTGTATCCACAGTTCCTCCCGCTAATACTCGCGATGGCTGCATCATCAAACGTCGCCCTCTGGAATGGACGACCCATCCGACGGCCCAGGGCGGTGTCGCAACTCGATTAGAAATCCGGCGATCTCCTGCGTATCGAGCAATGCCCATCGAGTACCCGGGCGGATGCCGGTTCCGCTTTGCAAAACCTTTACACCCTTGCGCGCAAAATCGTCCACCGCTTCGTCCATGTCTTCCGTCTCGAACAGCACATGATGAATGCCTTCGCCCTTGGAATCCAGAAACTCCCGGTACGCGTTTCGCATACCTTCGAGCGGTTGAATAAGCTCGAGTTCGAGTGAGCCCGCGTGCACAAAAGCTTGCCGGATCTTGATGCTCTCCTCTTGGCCGTGGAACCAGTACTTCGACTCCGGACGGTTCGGCCATTCTATTGTGTGAAACGGCCCCAGACCGAAAATCGATGTCAAAGCCTTTTTGCTGCGCTCCAAATCTCGTACTACAATGCCGATTTGCACGGCGCCTTTCAATTTCGCTGGGACGCCGATCTCCGGAATCATCGCTCCCGCCTCCTCAACGCGCCAAATATCCACCATCGACAGGCAGAACCACCCCGGTCACCATTGACGAGGCATCCGAAGCGAGGAACAACGCAGGACCGATAATTTCATCCTGCTCTCCGATGCGCCCCAACGGAATATTAGCGGTCCAGGTCTTCATCAAGGCTTGCCGCTCGAACTGTGGATCTTGCATGACCTCCTCCAAACCCGGAGTCATAAACTGACACGGCGCAATGGCATTCACCCGGATCCCGCGGCTTGCCCATTCAAGAGCCAATTGCTTGGTGAGTAAATTCACGCCTCCTTTGCTGGCACAGTAGGCGTTTGCTCCGCGCCCCATGCCCACTACGCCCGCAATAGAGGAAAAGTTGATAATCGAGCCCCGTTTTTGCCGCAGCATAATGCGGCCCACACCCTGGCAGCACAGGAACGTTCCTCGCAGATTCACGTCCAGTACACGGTCCCAGGTCTCAACGGGCGTCGATTCCGCCGCATCGTGTTGTGATATCCCAGCGGAATTCACCAGAATGTCGAGAGAACCGAGATATTCTTCCGCTTGGTCCACCATTTGGGCAATCGACTGCGGCTGTGCCACATCGACCTTAAGTGGCAAACAGCGAACACCCGCGTCGCAAACCATGCGTGCGGTCTCTTCCACCTTTGCGAAATCGATATCCGCGACGGCAACCTGACATCCGTACTCTGCAAACCCGACTGCAATGCTCCGCCCGAACCCCGATCCCGCCCCGGTGATTAGGGCTCTTCTGTCAGTCAGGTCGAACAAGCTGGCCGATTTCGGCATATTCACAAAGGAAAGTTGTCAACGAGATTGTTGACAACATGACCGCACTCGATTATATCTGAGGCAGCGGAAAATGAACACTAAAATTTTCGGGTCTAAACTATTCGGATTCGGCCTTCTTCAATCGCTGTGATCACCCGCCGCCATCTATTGCACGCTGCCGCCCTGGCCTTCACGCGCCGGCAAGCTTTCTCGAATCCGGAAAACTCCTTTCCCATACGGTTTGAGAACGTCTCAGCAAGTGCCGGCCTTACGATCCCCACAACTTATGGGGGTTCAACTGCCAATCGCTACATACTGGAGACCACCGGCTGCGGCGTTGCCTTCATCGACTACGACAACGATGGCTGGCAAGACCTTTTTCTGGTAAACGGAACCACTCTCGATGCCAATCCCCACACTGCGCCATGTAATCGGCTGCTCCACAATAACCGCAACGGCACCTTTAGTGACGTCACACTTCAAGCAGGTTTGGCGCGCTCCGGCTGGGGTCAGGGAGTGTGCGTCGGCGACTTCAATAATGATGGATTTGATGACCTCTTCGTCACTTATTGGGGTCAAAATGTCCTCTATCGCAACAATGGCAATGGCACGTTTTCCGACGTTACCGAAAGGAGCGGCCTGGCTTCAAAAGAAACGCGGTGGGGTTCCGGCTCTGCATTTCTCGATTACGATGGCGACGGCCACCTCGATCTCTTCGTCAGCAACTACATCAATCTCGATCTCAAAACAGCCCCGCTGCCCGGCACTGGTGTCTGTAACTACCAGGGCCTACCGGTAAACTGCGGCCCGCAAGGCCTGCCGAGAGCCACCAATCTTCTGTTTCACAATAATGGCGACGGCACATTTCGCGATGTTACCGCTTCGAGCGGCATTGCTAAGGCTGCTCCAAGCTACGGACTGGGCGTGCTGGTCGCTGATTTCGATAACGATGGCCGTCCCGATATCTACGTCGCCAACGACAGTGAAATGAGTTACCTGTTCTGGAACAATGGCGATGGCACTTTTACCGATGGAGGCTTAGAAGCGGGAGTCGCAACCAACCACGATGGCCGCAATCAGTCGGGCATGGGCGTTGCAGCTGCGGATTACGATGGGGATGGGCTGCTGGACATTTTGAAGACCAATTTCTCCGACGACCTTCCCAATCTGTACCGCAATCTCGGTAAGCGACTCTTCGACGAGCAAACCGTCAACGCGGGTTTGGTCTCCTATTCACGCCTGCTCGGCTGGGGCTGCGGATTCCTGGACTTTAACAATGACGGCTGGCAGGACATCTTCTATGTCAATGGTCATGTCTATCCGGAACTCAATCGGATCAATGGCCCCGTGAAGTATCGACAGCCCAAAGTGCTCTACGAAAATCTGGGAAACGGCAAATTCCGCGATGTGTCCGGGCTCGCAGGTCCGGCCATCACGTCGCCTGTCAGTAGCCGCGGTTGCGCGTTCGGCGATTTCGATAATGACGGTCTGACTGACATTGTCGTCAATCCCATTAACGATGTTCCCCAGCTATTGCGCTGTTCCTCGACCACTGGCAACAATTGGATTACCCTCAAACTCACAGGTGTCAAATCGAACCGCAGCGCGGTGGGTGCTAGAGTGCGCTGTGTAACAGGAAGCCGGACGCAGATCGACGAGGTTCGCAGTGGCGGCAGCTTTTACTCTCAAAACGACTTCCGTATACACTTTGGACTCGCGAAGGCGAACCGTATCGATCTTCTGGAGATTCGCTGGCCCAGCAGCAAGCAAGATCGCTTCTCAGACCTGCCCGTGAACAAGTTCCTCAAGATCGTTGAAGGCGAGAACAAGCTTTCCTGACCTGTTTGTATGCCCGTCACAGTGAAGAATCAAAACACATTGATCGTTGGCGCGTCCAGCGGAATCGGACGCGAAATCGCGCGCCTTATGGCGCGTGAAGGGGCCAAAGTTGTCGCCGCGGCAAGACGCCTCGAGCGTCTGGAAACCTTGCGTGATGAATTGGCTGCGGAAGGTAATACCATCCACATCTTTGAGGCGGATGCTTCAAAAGCAGAGGATATGCAGCGGCTCGGACAAGAGACTCTATCGAAACTCGGCAAGCTCGATCTCCTCGTTTACGCTGCTGGAACAAACACTCCCGATCGAGCCCTGACCCGTCTCGATCCCAAAATCTGGAACTCTTTGCTTGACGTGAATCTCAACGGCGCTTATTACATCACTCACGCCGTCCTGCCTGACATGCGCCGCCTGAAAGCGGGTCATCTGATTTATATTTCCTCGATCTCCGGGCTGCTTCCGGATGTTTCAGGGGCCGCCTATCAGGCTTCCAAGCGTGGGCTGGTCGGGTTCGCTCACGCTATCCGAGTCGAGGAGAAGGAAAATGGCATTCGTACGTCCGTCGTCTGTCCGGGTCTGGTCGACACCGAACTCATCGACAAGCGCCCCGTGAAGCCTTCGCCCGAAACGCTCAGCAAAGCGCTCAAGCCGGTTGACGTGGCGGAGTTGGTGCTCGCCATCGCGAAAATGCCGGCTCATGTCGTAATCCCGGAAGTCCAGATTTTGCCAACGGTGCTTTAGCTATTTGACGGCGGGTATCTTTTCCCCGGCGCTGGTCTTGTCTTCCGCGGGATCTATGAACTCCTTCTCCGCGCCGCTCAGCTTTACTCCGCTTCGCAAAATAGCGTCCTCAGCCACCTTGCGCAGGGGCGTGTAACGAGGATGATGAGAGTCTTTATACGGATCGTTGCGAGCGGCGTTGTAGCAGCAGATCAGAGCCCAACGCGGCCGATCGCTCGTGTTCTGCGCCGAAGCGTGGAGAAGGTTTGCATGAAAAAATAGTCCCATCCCGGGCTCCATTTCGCAGTAAACTCGCTCCAGACGTTGCAGCGCCACCTCCACACGCTCCGGATCGGCGCCCGTCTGCCCTCCAAACCGTCCGTGCTCGATCCGGCCTAACAAATGCGAGCCCCTCAGTACCTGCAGACAGCCGTTCTCTTTCGTTGCTGGATCCAGCGCAATCAGGCAGCTCGCCATGTCCGGAAATAAACAGCCATTCTGGTACCAATAGCCGTAATCCTGGTGCCACTCCCAAGCTCCGCCCACCTTCGGTTCCTTGAGGATCATCTTCGAGTGATAGTGATACACCTCACCGCTCAGAAACGTCGAAATCCGATCTACCACGCGAGGCAGCCGCGCCACCGATCCGAACGTATCGTCGCCCGCATGATTCCATCCGGATAAGCGAATCCGGCTCCCTCCGGTATCGGCGAGTTCGAAAGCGCTGCCAAGCATTTTCTCGTCCTCATGCGCCGCCTCCACGACAATTCTCGTTTCCTCGGTTGAAAGGAGATTCGGCACCAAAACAAAACCGTCCCTTTGAAATTCCTGCAGTTCCTCTGCATAAGTCGACATCGTGCTTCCCTCTACTTTCCCCTGCTTTCAGAGCGGATCATTCCGTCCCGGCCTCTCGATAGCGCAACAACAAAGCAGTCCCAGGTGCTGCGATCGAAATCCGAAGATGCGCCAGATCCGCGCCACGCAGAACCCTTTTTGTGCCCCGGTTGTAATCGTGGGCCAGGTTCAACTCGTACTTCGTCCCCGGTTTTAATGCATGTAGCGCGACGGACATGCTGGACGCCGTGCTCTGAGGGCGTCGAAAGAACATCGCGAACCCAGCCTTCAGATCCGCGCGATGAAACTGCCATGCGCACCACGCGGCCGGGTCCTGGTTAATCGGCGTCAGCGGATAATAGTCGCCCAGCCAGAATGGCCGCAGCTCCTTCATTTCCGCGATTGCCTTGCGCATCTCGTCGACAGGTATGTAAGGGGATTGCAGATCGAGCCCGATTGCCACGCCGGTAGTAGCCGTGCTCCGAAAGTCATATGGGCCCGCTGCGTTTAAGATATTTGCGTCCAGAGGAATCCACAAACTCAGCTCTGCTGTCTGCGCCTGGTCTGCGATCGGGTGCGGTAGTCCACCGCTCGTAATCTCGCTGCGTGTCAGAGATCCGATCGACCGCTTCATCACTTCCAGATCTGGTCCGGTGACCCGCCAATTGGCGTTGTCTATCTCCAGCTTCGGAAATCTTTTGAGCAGCCCGTCCCACAGCGCGTAAAAACCTTCGATCTGATGAATCTCAGTGATGCCCTGCCGGTCTGGCGTATCGGCGAATTGCCAAAACGGAAGCGGGTTCGTGTTGCGATCGTTGCGGTAGATGTCTACGCCCCACGTGCTGATCTTTTCGGCCAGCATATCGGTCATCCATTTCGCGGCTACTGGGTCGCCGAAGCGAAAGATACCGCCCCAAGTCCCTTCCTGCGGCTGGTGCAAAACCCACTCGGGATGCTCCTTCGCGATGATGCTGCCCGGCGCGACGCCTTCCGGATCAAACCACAACAAAAATTTCATCCCGCGTTGATGCGCTGCATCGCCCAAGGGACGCAGGCCGCCCGGGAAGTTGCGATTTGGTTCCCAACTTCCACGGCCGCCGGGCCAGCCACCCGTAAACCACCCGGCATCGAGCCAGTATGCTTCTATCCCAACCTCCGGCATGTGGCGAATCACCGCCAGTTGATTCTTTTCCGTTACGTAGTTTAGTGCGGCTCCGGGGTCGGCGAAACCGCGCCCGCCCTTCCCCCCGAGATCCTCCTGCCGGAGTATTGGAAGTACCTGCAGCGGATTTTGCCCCGTCTTCTTCGCGATATCGTCAAAGATAAGCGCATATGCGCCGGTGTGCGCCACCGGAGGCATAGGAACTTTGCCGTCAACCCTCGGCAGGTAATGTGCCACCAGCAAACGCCGCAACTCGTTCTGTCCGTCCAGCCACTCTGAGCCATGCCACTCAATCGCCAGCACTCGCGGCGTACGAATGCTCTCGCCGGGGTGCAGCCTGAAATGCGTAGTCTCTTGGCCTGCCTGCAATTCAATCGCTTCACCTGAGCGCGTCGCATTCACCGCCCACTGACCGGTCCACCCGATCGCGCCGATCACACCGCCGCCCTGCCATTGCAAATTGAAGAACGGCAGATAGCTCTCCCTGTGTTGACCGTTCTCGAATAGGTAATGCGAGAACTTCACGTCGCCGCCCGGCGCAAATTTCTTATCCACTGGAGCAAAGTCACCGGCCAGCCCCTCCGCTTGTCCTGCCGACCCCCCGAAACGCGCTACCGAGTACGTAATGAAGCGTCATGGGTTCACTCGCCGCTGCGGGAATTCGCAGATCCATCGGACGAATGTGCTCGATGATTGGCGTATCGCGCTGCCCGCCATTCCGCATTCTCAAAAGCCATTCCACTGCATTCTGGTTCTGAAAAAACGTACTCTCGGCGACTACCTCGAGCCCCGTTTTCCGATCTGTATACGTCACCGTTTTCAAACGCCGGCCGTCTGGCAGCGGGCTCGTCTTTTCGGCTCTTGCCCACGTCCCTAGGAGTTCCCTCGAAGATCTGCCGTCGTATACGAACAAGAACGGCATCTCGATCCTGCTCACGGGCAGCCGGGATGGGAGGTCCGGGTCTTGGGCCGCGCGCACCGAGCTCAGAAACAACAGACTAAGCGGTATGCCTGCGGCTCGCATCGGCATCTTCAAGCGTTTTTTCACGTGCGAATCCATCGCACCAGCCCGTCTCTTCCGCGAGTCCGCCGTGCGACCCCCAGCTCTTCGAGAAGCGCCAAATGACCATGCATCGGGTACATCAACACCCATTCGTTCTGTGCTGGCCAGTTCCCCAGAGCCCGCCCGCAGGAGGCCATGCACTCGCGTAAGCTAACGCCCTCGGGGTGACTCTCGAGCGCATCCCTGATCCGGCCGCCTGCGCGCTCGACGAAGTTCCGGCATTCCGCCAAGAACTCCGCTATCCGCGGCCCCGCATAAGCCGGCCAATGCGCTGAATAAATCCACTGCAAATCCAGAGCTTCTATGGTTTGAATGCTCGCAAGATAGGCCAGAACAGCGAAGTACGCCGGCGGTAGCGACGGATTGCCCTCGCGCGAAGGGCAGTGATTCCCGTGCAATGCATCGCCAACATACACTGCTCGATTCCGCGCGTCATAAAACGCGAGATGCCCATGGCTGTGTCCCGGCACATGCAGAACGCGAAGACTCATTCGATCGCTGATTGCGATCGCCTCGCCGCCGCTGAAGCTGACGTCAATTCTGTGCGGAACGCCCGTCATCTTGCGCACCCAGCTCTCGGCTTCCGGATTGCTTGCTAACCCGGCGCCGTGATCGGCTATCCACTGGTTGTAACGCGATGCGAACAAGCGATCCGGATCTTCGATCACCTCGCGATCCATCTCCCCGCAGCCCAGCAAAACGTTTCCGCAGTGCTGCTTGAGTTTGCTGTTCCCTCCATGATGATCCGCGTCCGCATGCGTGTTGATCGCCAGCCTCAGGCGCTCGGGCTCGATCCCGATGCCCGACAAGAAGGGAAGAATCACTTCTTCGGGGGTGGTCGAAAAGCCGGTATCAAGCAGAACCGCGTTGTCGCCGGCGAAGACGTATTGAAAAAGGTTCCGGTCCGCAATCGACGATCTTATTTGGTGAACTCCAGGGAAAATCTCCATCGAACCTATTGCCGTTTCACGAGGGAGGCTCCACCATCAACCAGCAGCACGCTCCCTGTCATATAGTTCGACTGCGGCCCGCAGAGGAAGGCAAACGCTTCTGCCACCTGCTCCGCTGTCCCGAACTCGCCTAGCGGAATCGCCGCCGTCGCCCGCGGACCGAACTCCGGGTTCGTCTCGTACACATACTTGCTAAGCCCGGCCATCACGATGCCCGGAGCTACTATGTTCACCCGTATTCCTTTACCGGCAAGTTCCTGCGCCATGTTCCGCGCCAGCGCCTTGACCCCGGCTTTGCTGACGATGTAGGAAGTACCTTCCGGGAAAGGCATATCCTGCACCCAACTCCCGGTAAAGAGAATCTTTCCTCGAATGCCGTCCCGTTGTGGCTCTTGTTTGACCATGATTCTCGCAGCAGTCTGAGCCACGTTGGAAGCAGCCCGTCAAATTCACGGCCAAAGTTTTCGACCATTTGTCCAGCTCGATGTCGAGAAACGGCTGGTTCATCACCATGCCTGCGTTCGAAATAACCGCATCCAATCTTCCGTGCCGCGAGACCGCCCCGTTCAGCGCCTTTTCCACCGCCGCACGCTCGGTCACGTCCGCCCGGAAGTACATAGCTCCGGGCCCAAACACCTGAGCTACTGTCTCGCCCTGCTGGTCGCCAATGACATCCATGAGCACCACCTTTGCTCCCTCTGCCGAAAGGCGTGCTGCCGTTGCCCGTCCAATGTCCCCGCAGCCCCCGGTTATGGCGATGACGTGATCGTTTAGAAAACCCATGGTCCTTCCGTATTCTTATCGCCTTCGGGCCGTTCTGTCAACAGTTTTGTTGACCAAAATGGCTGAGTTCGCTATGCTAGCGCCAGCGCAGGGCCGCGAGACCCGCGCGCTATTCTGTGGATTTGCAAACTATGACCCGGAGCCGGGAGGCTTGATGGGCTCTAAAGATTCAATTTCCAGGACGTCCGCAACCGAGCGGGTCGAGCAATACATCCGCCAGTCCATTTATAGCGGCGCTGTCAAGCCCCGTGAGCGGCTCATTGAAGAGGACCTCGCGAAGCAGCTGAAATGCAGTCGGGGACCGGTACGCGAAGCTCTCCTGCGCCTCGAGCGCGATGGGCTCATCGTGACAGTACCGCGGCGTGGCACCTTCATTCGAGACATTTCGACCGATTCCATCGAAGTGATCTTTGCGATTCGCGGAAAACTCGAAGCGCTCTCTGTCCGTTATCTTCGCCAGCAATTGACCCGCGAAAGCGAACAAATGCTGCGCAAGGCTCTCAAAGCGATGAAATCGGCTGCGGCCGAACGCGACGAAGAAGCCTTTTTGCAAGCGGATCTCGAACTCCATCGCACTATTTGGAAGCTCGCCAATCGCGACCAGCTTTACCTGACCCTGAACACCATCATGAATCCGTTCATTTTCATGGTGGCCCGTGCCTTTTCGACCCGCATGCCGCTGAAGCAGCGCTATCGAAACCATGAAACCTACGTGGAGATGCTGCTTACTACGCGGTTAGAGGACGTCGAAGCTGCCGTTGAAGACTACTTCCAGAAATTGTTCGAGAGTCTCGGGATCGAGATTCACCCTCACCTCATCTTTTCGGGAAACGCGGATCTGTCGGTCAGAGCATCCGCATTAGAGGCCTGACGCCGGTCGGTCATTCAGCGCAGCGAACCATGGCGGAAGTACTCACGCTGGCCGCATCCACCCGGCGCAAGGTCGCCCGCCGCCTTCTCCCGTTCTTGCTAATCCTCTACGTGGTCGCCTACCTTGACCGTGCGAATGTCGCGTTTGCCAAACTCACAATGTCGTCGGACCTCGGCTTCTCCGAAGCGGTCTACGGGTTTGGCGCGGGGGTTTTCTTCCTTGGCTATTTTCTGCTCGAAATACCCGGAGCTCTGGCGGTAGAACGCTGGAGCGCGCGCTTGTGGATCAGCCGTATTCTGATCACCTGGGGCATCTGCACGGTGTTTGAAGGTTTTGCCCGTACTCCGCTTCAGTTCTACATAGCGCGCTTCTGCCTTGGCTTAGCAGAAGCCGGCTTCTTTCCCGGCGTGATTGTTTACCTCACCCATTGGTTTCCTCAGCGCGACCGCGCCCGCGCTCTCTCCGGCTTTATTCTCTCCGTTCCCATTTCGTTTATCATCGGGGCCCCTCTTTCGGCGCTCTGCCTCTCGCTTCACTGGTTTGGAATCGTGGGCTGGCGCTGGCTGTTTATTCTGCAGGGCCTCCCCGCTATCGTATGTGGCCTCTTCGCGCCTTTCTACTTAACGGATTGGCCCGCCGGCGCCGGCTGGCTCAAAGCGCCCGAACGGGAATGGCTGATCGCAGAACTTGAACAGGAGAAGCAGCAGAAGCGGTCCGTCGACCAAGTCTCCGCTTTCGCCGCATTTAGTAACAGCGCCGTCTGGCTGCTCGCCGGCGCGCTCTTCCTCATCGTGCTCGCTAGCTACGGCTACATCTTCTGGCTGCCCGCCACGATACAGAAAGCCTCCGGACTCTCCGCCGTCACATCAACGCTCTTGTCCGCACTCCCTTTCTGCGCTGCCGCGTTGGTCGTCAAAATCGCGGGCGCATCCTCAGACCGCACTGGCGAGCGCAAACTACATGCCAGCATGCCGCTCTTGTTTGCGGCCGTCTTCTTCACCGCCGCAACCATTCCGGGTCAGCCCTTCGCCCTCACCGCCCTATGGCTTATCTTGACCGGATCTCTGCTCTGGGCTTGGGCGCCCGCGTTCTGGGTTTTACCCACGCAGATGCTCGGCGAGTCCGCTGCCGCAACCTCGCTCGGGTTCATCAACGCGATCGGCAGTCTCGGCGGTTTCGTCGGACCTGCGATTGTCGGCTACATCCTCACTGGCGGCCGCTCTTACTCCTTCGCTATCTGGCTTCTTTCGGGCGCTTTTGTGCTCGCGGCCTTCCTGATCCTGCTTGCACGTATTCCTTAATCTCCCGCCAAGTTACAGCGAGAAAATAAGTCGACCGAGTTGGGCGCTGTCACCTACTAAAACTGCACATCGCATGTACCGGCTTGCTGGCTGCTGCTTCGCTGCCTCGGCCCGCGTGCGGTCTCCCGCCCGCTCCAGCGCGTCGGCCAACCGGCAGGCAGCCTGCCGTTGTCCTGGCCGAAGCGACAGTACCGACTCGAATTCCGCCGCCGCCTGCAACCACTCCCGTTGCTTCTCGAGCGAAACTCCGTAGTTCAAATGAATGTCCGGACTCCCAGGGCTCGCCTTCAGCGCATTTCGAAAGGCCTGATCCGCTTCCTGCCAGTTCCCCAGTGCGCTCTGCGTGATTCCCATGTATTCATTGGCTTCTGCAAACTCCGGTTCCGCCGCCAACGCCGAACGCAGCGCTGCTGCCGCTTCGTTCAACTGACCGTGCTTCAGAAGATCGATTGCGCGATTCGTCTCCAAAACCGCTTCGGAGTGAGAGGCTGTTCTCCGCGATGCTTCTCGCGATCTCTGAAACATCGCCGCCGCCTCTTGTGTGTTGCCGCTTTTCCGTAGCGCCATGGCAAGCGCTGTTAAGATCTCCGGGTTCTTCGGATCTAACTGTGCCGCCTCGCTCAACACCGTAACCGCCTCTTGCGGCGATGTATCAGACAGAGCCGAGCCGTATTTGAAATGAAACTCCGCATCCCGCGGGCTCAGGCGCGCGGCCTCCTTATACTGCTCTAAAGCCGCTGGCCGCTGGCCGGCTTGTGTCAGCGCCTCCGCATAGTAAAAATGCGAACGCGCCAGATCGGGCCCAAGCTGCACCGCTAGTCGCAGCTCCTTGAGCGCTTCTTCCAGTTTGTCGCTACGCTTGAGAGTAAACCCAAGATCCGCGTGTGTAATCGCCGATTGTGGCTGCAACGCAATCGCCTGTCGGTAATATCCGATCGCCGCCCCAAGGTCGCCCTTGTCGCGCATCGCTTGCGCCAGGTTCACCAGTGCCGCCACGAACTTGCCGTTACAGGTAAGCGCCCGATTGAATTCTTCTATTGCCCCTGCAAGATCTCCGTTCTGATCGAGCGCCACGCCCAGATTGTTGTGCGCCTCCGGTGATTGCGGTGCGAGCTCTACCGCTCGCCGGAACTCCGGGACCGCCGCTTCCGTATCCCGGATCTGCGAAAGCAGCATCGCTAATTGCGTGTGCGCCGCCACCATCTCCGGCTTCAACCGGATAGCCGTTCTCAGCGCTTCAATCGCCCCGCCCAAATCTCCCGTCTGGGCGAGCGCATTTGCCTGCTCGAACTGTGCCTCCGGAAAGTTCGGTCGCAGCCGTATTGCCTGTTCCAGATTCTGCCGCGCCGCCACATACTGCCCTTCAATGATCAGCGCCGCCCCCAGGTTATAGAACGCGTCCGGGTAATGAGCGTCTAACTTTATAGCTTCACGAAATTGACTGACCGCTTCATCCACCGCCCCGGTGCGTCCTAGCGCGAACCCGTAGTAGTTATGGGCTTTCGCTGAGGCAGGCTTCTCTTGAACGGCGCGCCGGAGCAGCGGCAGAGCATGCAAGGCATCGCCCTTTTGCAGAAGCGCGACGCCTTCATTGTAAGCATCAGGCGCGGGCTGTGTTGCCTGTAGGCAACCCGCAAGCAGAGTAAGCAGGATACAGCACTTCGACATCAAAAACGTACTGTAGCACTCAATTGTATCCGTCTCATGATGTCTGCGATGTTAGTGATTTGGCCCGCTGTTGACGAATCAACCTGAGAATTCGGGCCCCCCAGGTTCGTGCGGTTGAAGGCGTTGAACGCTTCCCATTGCAGCTCGAAGCGCGTTCTTTCGGTGATGGCGAACGACTTCATCAGGGACAGATCCACACGGAACAGTCCCGGATTTCGCAGGATATTCCGGCCCGAATTTCCGAAGGTATACAGCGCGGGAACTCCGAATGCCGCTGGATTGAACCATTCATTTCGGTTCTGGTTAGCAACATTCGGACTTCCGATCAGGTCAGGCCGCAGCGTGCAGCAATCGGAGTTGAGCGATGCGTCATTTCCCAGGAACGGCGTAAACGGAGTACCTGTTTCCGCTGTCCATATTCCTGAAATGGTCCAACCGCCCACTATCCGGTCAACCACGCTGTGGCCGCTGAGGAATGTCTTATTCGGCCCGAATGGCAGTTCCCAAACATGGCTGAAGACGAATACAAATTTCCGATCATAGTCTGCTGGCGCGCGGTCCAAGTTTGCGTTCCAGTTATACATCGGGTTGTGCGATCCGAAGTCGTATACTCTTCCCCAGGTAAATGAGCCGGTCAGAGACAATCCATTCGAATACCGCTTCAGTCCGCTGAGCTGCAACGCTTGATAACCCGAGCTGCTCTGGTTCGACTGGTTGTAAGCCGGAACGTAGAAACCATAACCGGCATATGGACGCCGGGCGTCGATATCACCCGGACCGGGCAGCGCCGCATTGTAATTGGTCCGGTAGAACAAGTGCCGCGTCGCACTCCCAACATACCCGGCAGTGATTGTAATGTTACTCGGAAACTCATGCTGAATGGCAAAGTTCCACTGATCGACGTAGTTGTCCGGATTGTTCGGGTCCTCCCCAAAGGCGGTTGAGTTAGGCGTCGGATACTGGCCTGGATTTCCCGCCGCCTTCAAAATCTCGAATCCCGAAACAAACACGGGCGGCCCCTGCGATAGGCTGAGCACCGGTTGATAAACATCGTTTTGTAGTAACTGCTGGCGTGTCGCATTAGGCCAGTCGTTTGTCACCGCACCGAAATTCGCTCCGTAAAAACCGATGGAGTAGCTGCGTCCATAGCCGGCGCGAACCACCGTTTTATCTCCAAACCGGTAAGCAAGCCCTACGCGCGGCTCGAAATCGTGGTAATTCTGCTGCTCGTTGGCCGTTGCAGTGGAATTCCCGAAGTTGCTGATGATCGTGTCGGTATTGCTGAAATTGAAATTGGCAATTCCGCCTCTCTGCGGGGATGTTGGATGGCCGATGTAATCCCAACGCAGACCCAGGGTCAATGTCAGCCTGGGCGTCACGCGCCAGACGTCCTGCGCAAACAGCCCTTCCGTGGTGTTGTGCGCCAAGGGAAGAGTATTCGCGTAAACTACCCGTCCGAAATTGCCCACGTCTCCGAGTAGGAATGTTGCCGCCGATAACCCGGAACCCGAGAGCGCCGCGCTCCCCGTGATGCTCTGCGGAAAGCCGTTGCTTTGACAGATACCGCTGTTATCGCAGCCAAAATCGCCTTGCGAAGAAGTATCACGGCGGTCACGCCAGCCGAGAAGAGTATCTGTTCCGAACTTGAAAGTATGAGGGCCATGATTCCACGTGGCTATACCGACAAAATCGTAGCTCCCGAGATTATCAACCTGATGGGAATGGTCATTGTTGCCGAACGAGAACGCCCCGACCGGACCGCCGATGTTGAAGCCCGCCAGCCCGCCGCAAGCGGGACAATTGTTCAAATTCGGAATACCGAAGTTTTGCGAACTCGTCGTTCCGAAATCCGGCGGATTCTGTGACCATATGTTTTGGGCCCAGCCAAATCTACCCTCCAAGACCAGCGAGGGCGTCACCACGCGTGTATAGTTGGCGGCCAGGCTGTCGTTTAAGCCCGTCGATAAATTAGCTCCATTTCCGGGACCTACCAGCACGCCGTACTGGGGGTAAAGAGTTTGCGAACTAGCTTCTCTCCTTGTGTAGCGAATGAAAGCGCGATTCGAGTCATTGAGAACGTAATCCCCGCGAATCGTTCCCAGGTCCTCGTTTGTCGGATTGCTCGAGGGAACTAAGAAATTGTTGTCCGTGCCCGGCAGATTCGGCAAGGGCATCTTGGAAAGCATGTTCTGGACGATCGGATCGAGCCTGCTCGGTGGAATGACATTCAGCTTGCCGTTGTATTGAAACTGGCTCCTGCCGGTACCTCCAGCGCTGCCTGTTGTCGGGTCGAAGATTGGATTCGTCGTCGCCAGACTGCTGAAATCGCCTGTTCGAAACGCAGCCGTCGGAACCGTTGTGAGAATGTTGCCGCCCGAGCGCACCCGGGTACCGTCGTAATAGCCGAACAGGAACAGCTTGTTCTTCCTGATCGGTCCGCCCAGCGTTCCACCAAACTGGTTGTACACAAAGTGACCCGGCCCATTGGGCTCAGTGAAAGGATTGCGCGCGAACAAGTTGTTGACCCGGTTGAACTCGTGCGCACTCCCGTGTATTGCGTTCGTTCCCGATTTAGTTGTAAACAGTTGCACCCCGCCCGATACTTGGCCAAGTTCCACATCGTAATTCGACGTCACCAACTTGTATTCCTGGAGCGCATCCGTGGAGGGCACGATCGGCGGACTGCCGCCCACACCTTCGGTATCGTCGACCCCGTCGAAGATCTGGCGGTTCAATTGCCCACGCTGGCCATTTACCTGGAAAGAGTAGGATGCCGAGCTTTGCGATCCCGGTATACCTTCCTGCCCGGTGTTCATAATCACGCCAGGAACCACAATCGCCAGAGCCGTGGGGTTTCGTCCCTCCGTCGGCAGAGCTGTCAGCGTCTGGCTGGTCAGCGTGGCGCCCGTTTCCACCTGTTCGGTTTGCAGCAGAGGCGCTTCGCCTGTCACCACCACCTTTTCCTGAACGTTCCCGACCTGCAGTTGAAATTCCAGACTCACCACCGCTCCGATATCAAGCGGAATAGCGGGCCTGGTCACGGCTTTGAATCCAGGCGCCGTCACGTCAACCCGGTAAGTACCGGCTATCAGGTTAGCCACACTGAAGTAACCCGAAGCATTGGTAGTCGCCGGAGACTCGACGGCGGTAGCCATATTAACGACCACAACGCTCGCTCCCGATACTGCCGCTCCAGACGGGTCAGTTACCGAGCCGGTTATCGACCCGGACACGATCTGGGCGAAGCCGCTCGCCACAAAACAGCTGTAGATCGTTGCCAACATGCAGGCTCTGAACAGCACCACTCGAACACTCATATACAATTCCTCCTGGATTGCACTAGCCTGCCCACGTATCCGGCGAGTAGCCGTATGGAACCCCAGGGTTGATTGTCAACAATAGTGATGACAATAGGGTTCGTAGTAGCTATATCGCCAAGTCCTGCCTCCTGTCAACAAAAAACTTCAGTGAATCCGGGGAAAGGTCCTCCGAAAAACCAAACATTCCCGAAGTTGTGAGTTATTGGACGAAGCGTTTCGAACCTAGGCGGCATGTCGACATTCTTGTTGACAATAACTTGGCCGGTCGGATAGAATCGCTACCGTCGCAATCGGATGCGCGCTTCCTGAGTGCTTACAACCTCTCCACGTTCGAGGAAGAATTGTCGGCTGATAACTCGGGGACGGGTGCTATGCCTCGCTTGCTTGACATTCTGCATGTTCCCGCTGACCGGCAGCAATCAGCCTGAAACGGACGCTTACATCCATCGCGACGGCATGACCTGGACGCTCGGTACCGGGCGTGTTGAGCAGAAAATCACTTTCCAGAACGGGCATCTGTTCTTGAGTTCGTTCCGCAACAAGCGATCGAATCGCGAATACCGGGAAGCGGGTGTCAATCCTTCCGAACTCCGCTTCAAGGTCGACGGTCAGGATGTCGATTCCCCGGCCTGGCAGTGGTCCTTTGTCCGCCAGAATACGCGCCGCCTCTCACAGGGAGAGCTGCAGCTTGACCTCCAGCTGAAAGGCGGGCCGCTCCAAGTCACCAGGCATTGGGTCGCTTATCCCCAAACGGGAATCGTTCGCGCCTGGGTTACCCTCCGCAACGTTTCGAGCGCGCCAGTCAACTTACAAAATGTTTTCTTCCTGAACACCGCCGTTTTGAACAGTGATGCAGACCAGCTTCAGCTTGACTACATTACAGGCGGAGGCAATTTCAACGGCAGCCAGTTACTAAAAACCGAGCGGGTCAGCCGTACTTACAACCGCACATTCGACTCCTATGTCGGTGTCCAGAAAGGAAACTACAGTGCGTATTTGCCTTTACTCATCCTGCGCGATCCGGCGGCTAAGGAGAGCTTCGCGACCGGTTGGGATTATATGGGTCACTGGTCGCTGCAGGTCAGCCATCAAACCGGAGGTTCGGTATCGGTCGCGCTTCAGATCGCGGGTTACGACGGTAAACTCGGGCCAAACAGCGAAGTTGAAACTCCCAAGGCTTTCACCTCCGCTCTATCCGGCGATTTGGACGATATCGGAAACCAGATCCTCGACTGGCAGTATCGTTATTTTTGGGACGCTACCAATCCTGACTATTTCGCCAAGACTCGCTGGGCGGTCGATTGGCCGAGCCCCTGGGTCGGCAACGGCGGCACTCCGAGCGCTGACAACTGGGGCCGCCGGATCGCACTCGATCTCCGCTATGTAGACCTGCTCCGCGAGTCCGGCGGCGACATCCTCTGGGACGACGCCGGCTGGTACGACCGTTGGGGAAATTGGAATGGTCCCGATTGGCGTGAGACCACTGAGTACCTGCAGAAACACGGCATGCGCTGGGTTCTGTGGTTTCCCACTTTTCTCGCTACGCCGGAAAGTACCGTCGCGCAACAAAATCCTGACTGGGTGATACCGGGCCAACTCGCCTTTGAGCAATCCATTCCTGCCACGGCCTCCTGGCAGAAGCATTTGTTAGACAACAGTGTAAGTAAGTGGGCCAATTTCCAGTGGCGCTACGACATCGCGCCCGCCGCCAGCGCAACCGACACCAAGGCCCTCGCCGCTGACCAAAACTTCCGCAATCTTATTGAGCAGTTCAAAGCTTCTCACCCGGGCAGCGGAGTGGATGCCTGCGATGGAGGCGGCCGCTGGATCAGCTACGATCTCGCGCGCTTGTCCGAATCCGGAGAGTACACCGACGGAGGTGTCGGTCCATACAGCGGCTATTACACTTCTTTACTTGTTCCTCCCGACAAGTATCACAACGTCTCCGACTTCGATCACACTTACTACAATCCTTCGAGCGATCGCATCCATCTCGCCTTGGATCCTACCTGGTACCGTGATCCCGGCGATGGCCGCGATGTGGAAGCGATTCGCAAGGATTGGGAGATTTATCACTACCTGGTCTCACAAGGCGTTGCCGGCCGCTGGAGCCATATCTTCCGGCCGCCTGTCTCGAATGACGATCCGATCTGGTACGTCCAGCGCATGGATGCTAGCGGCTCGAAGGGCATTATCATCACCAAGCACGCCAAGACCGGGACCGAGTATTTCCTGGTAAGCAAGCCGTTTGCCAACACTTCGAGCGATCGTTATGAGGGAGCGCCCTGGCAAATGGGTGCGGTCCTCACAACCAACGCAGCGGCCCCGGATACCGGGATTTATTCCGATCCCACCGACGGCAGTTACGGATATTACGGTGTCCCGGGCGAAGTGTACGGACCGCTCAACTTCCGGTATCAAACTCCGCAAGGCGATCGGTCTTACGTCACCCAAATCGCGAAGCATGGTTTCAAAACGCCTGTCGTGAACAAATTCTTCGGAATGGCCTTCCAGTCCGGTGCCGAGCCGGTCACCATCTCCGAATTGGGTCAATACGATCCCGGCAAGAACAAAGGCACCTACTCTTTGATGCTGGTTCGGCGGAGCGACAAAAACGTCCTGGCATCAGTTACTCTCGACATGAGCCGGACGAATGTCGATCCGCTCGGCTTCAAGTACGCCAGGCTCGCGGCTCCGGTCACCATCTCCTCCGTGCCCGATAAGCCGGTCATCATCTATCCCCGCGGACTTCAGCCGGATGCCACTTACGACGTACGCACTTACTACTCCACGCTTCATCTCCGGAAAACCGGGTCAGACCTGATGCATGACGGCATCGCATTGCCATCTGTCCCGCCCGGAGAACTGATCTTCTTCAATCTCCCTGCGTATCCAGGATCGGGAACCGACAAAACTCCGCCTGAAGCGCCTTCGAACGTCACCAAACGCCTGGGCACTAATCTCGGAACGCAAGGTGTGGAGGTCTCATGGTCCGCCGCCCGGGATAACAATTGGGTTTCCTACTATGAAATTCTAAAAAACGGTTCGGTCGTTGCCCGCTCTGCCAAGGGCACTTACTTTTTCGATCACTCCCTTGACGCGCGTCAGGCTGTCGGATACGACTATGCCGTCAGAACCGTCGACGGGGACGGTAACCGCAGTTCACTGGCCGTCGCCCAGCTCGCGCCCGGAGGTCGCGAGAGCTACGAAGCCCTCGGTGATTTCGGACCTACGCAACACGGCAACAATTGGACTTATGAAGAGACCTCAGACAGCAAAGCGTATCGCCCCCTCGACTGGCAAAATGGCGGATACGAAGGCTTCTGGGCCGGTTCCGGTCTCGGGCGCATCGGCCGGATTTGGATGCAGCCTTCCGCCGGCACTGATCTGTCTAGAACGTTCGTGGCGCCCGCGGACGGCTCGATTCGCATATCCGGCGAAATAGAGAAAGACCCGAGTGCCCAGCAGGATTTCGCGGTCTACGTTCGCATCCTTCAAAATGACCGGCAAATCTGGCCTGCCGCCGCGTGGGCGGCCGTCCCGGCTTTCGGTGAACCAGCACGCTCCGACGTAAACGAAGTTGCCGTTCACAAAGCCGACCAAATTCGTTTCACCGTCAAGCGTATCGCGGAGAACCGTTCGCAGCCCATCATCTGGAATCCCAAAATCGTCTTTCAAAAAGGTAGCTAATGAGCGTGGCTGACCAGCTTGTGAATCTCGTGCGAAAGCCTTCTCTTGTGGCTCTGCTCTTGGTCGGGATTTCTTTCCCGGCTCATTCGCAAACGCCAGCTCGCTTATAGTGCTGCCGTCATTCGTACCACCCCGAATCCAGGCATTCGTTTCAGTTCCGGGCTGATGGTCTGCGATGAGGAACTCTATAATGGCCGCTGGGTAAATCGGTATTGGACAGCTACCGGTCAAATCAAACCGGATATGCACTTGGAAGGTCAGAGCGCGACCCGCAGCGGTCTGCCCCAGGATGCTTTCATGTTAAGCATCGAGGGCCAGAATCTGGCTGGAACATGGAAATGGATCAAAGCGGAAAAGCAGGTGATGTCAGATCCAGACGGACTCCTCGTCACGGTCGAATTCCAAAGCACCGCGCGCCCCATCTCTCTGAAGCTGCATACGCTTATGCACGGCGGCCCCGTCATGGTGCGCTGGTTGGAAATCACGAACACCGGCGCCAAGCCTACTGCCATCACGCGGGTTTCGCCCTGGTCGGGCATTCTTTGGGATGATTCCGATTACGCGGAACGCATCAAACCGGGAACCGAAGCACCTTTCGAAGTCGCAACGGCCAAGTATGAGGAGTGGGGCCATGAGGGTGCGTGGGCGTTCGATCCCATCTCGAATGGCACTGTATCGATGGCCGGCACGCGGGGCAGGTCCGGCTGGGGGCATCCCACGTTCTTCGCACGGAATCGCGCCACTGGCGAATGGTTCGTAGCATCGCTCGCCTGGAGCGGCAACTGGGCGATGCACCTGACCGGCACAGCGCACCTGACCGGCACAACGGATGCTCAGAAGGAGAAGGCACGGCTTACCTTTGATCTGGGCCCTGCCGCTGCCGACCCGGTACTGCGCGTGCTCGAGCCCGGTGAAACGGTGAAGAGTCCCGAAACCCATCTTCTGCTGATGCGCGGAGATCTCGACCAGGTGATACAAGCGCTGCACGAGCACGTACGTCATTACGTTCTTCCGAACCCCGTGCCTGGCCGCGAATACCAGGTAGAAGCGAATCACCGCGGGTACATCCCGGATCATGAGTCCGAGGAGGGCATCAAGCGCGAGATTGATATTGGCGCGGCCGTCGGAGCCGACGAATTTGTCATCGATGCAGGCTGGTACGGTCCCGAACCCAATCGGTGGGGGCAGAACGTCGGTGATTGGTACGCGGGCGCCTGGCTGCCGCATGACCTCAATCCCATTCGCGAATACGCCCGCCAGAAAGGCATGCTCTTCGGATTGTGGATGGAACCCGAAAGCATCGGGTCCGCTTCCAAGCTCAGGCAGCAGCATCCAGACTGGGTCCTGACCCGCAACGGCGAACCTGTCGCCAAGGGCCGTCTGCTCGACCTCGCCAACCCGCAGGTCGCCGCCTGGATGGAATCCCAAATCGCCCGCATCATTCAGAAGTACGGCCTCGACATGTTCCGGATCGACTACAACAGCGCCGCCGAAGAAGGCGGAAACCGCATAAAAGACGGCTTCCTCGAAAATACTCAATGGCGGCACGTCGAAACCCTTTACGGAATCTTCGACCGCCTGCGGAAACGCTTTCCCCACGTCATCTTCCAGAATTGCGCTGGCGGCGGCGGCCGGCTTGACTATGGAATGATGCACCGCTTTCAAAACACCGAGCTGTCCGATTGGTTGCGCGCTCCGCGCGGCCTTAAAATTCTGAACGGCATGACCTGGGTGCTTCCGCCCGAGATCTTACTGCGCACTTTCGGCACCGAGTCGGAAGGTTTGGAAGAAGACGGTGATCTGGATACCCAGCTCAGAACCACCATGTTGTCTCGGCCCATTTTTCGAGGTATCAGCCCGACTCTAGACGAGCTCGATCCGATATTAGGCGATCGAATCCGGAAAGATATTGCCGAGTTCAAACAGACCGTGCGGCCCATCATGGTCAACAGTCTTGTTTACCATCACACGCCTCTTCTCCCGATGATGGAACCGTCGCCCTGGGTGGTGCTCGAGTATGCAACCCGCGATGCGAAAAGCAGCGTCGTCGGCCTCTTCCGAACTTCCCAATCGGGCAATCCCGTCTTCCACTTCTTCCCGCGAGGGCTCGATTTCAGCCGAACTTACAACGTCAAATTCGGCAACTCCGGCCACACCGTCGTAATTACCGGTGATCGTCTTATGCAGGAAGGCATACCGGTGCGCCTGTCCGAAAATCTCACTTCGGAAATGTTGATCTTCAAGGCGGAATAGAGACTTCCAGGGCGGATCCGGATTCCGGTTTCGTGGATGGCATCCTTAGGCGCTTCATCCTTCCGGCATCCCGGGAGCTTTCTCGAACATAGAAGAGTTAAGCGTTCCACGCCTCACTTGGCTTCCCAAGGGATTTCTCATCGGGCGACGTTGCCTGTTGAAGATAGGAGCCTGATCTCTTCGCTATCTCATCGCTGCCCCCGTCCAGCGTTGAATTACGAACTGGTCTTTTTCGTTCACCCTCTGCACGTCCCTCCAGCGCCTCAGGGCCACGACCCATCCTTCCCGGCGACACCTACGCCAGAATGGACTGGGAGTACCCGAACGTGCGGACCATTCTCGGTAAAGCCGAAAAAGGGGAAGTCGAAAAACATCTGCACTCGCCCGTGCTTGCCTATCTCCGCGCAGACGGTTTCGCGTGGGTTCCTCCCGACCACTACATGGAAGGCCGACGTCTCTGCCCGAGCTAAGGTCGGGCCGGAGAAAGTTGTCAGCACTTGGGCCACTGTCAAGATTCTCCGCAGCCTGTCGGAAGATTACCACTGTGATCAAGCCGTTCGCCGCCAGGGACGTCAGGTCTTCATCGCGCAGCTTGGCGTCGTGGGACAACGGCCGCGTTTACTACTCCTTTGGTTCCGGAGCCTGGCTGAATGGAGAGTGGCTGAAACCGCAACTTCCGACCGCTGCTCTTGAACCCATCGTCACTTAGTGGAAAGCTGCGGCGATCCCGAAGCGCTCTCCTTCGCTCGCTCCCTCGCCGATGCCTGTTCGCCCATTCCGAACTTCTCCCCCTCCCAAAGAGCATATTTTCGGGGAGGGCGAGTTCCACGGGCAGACGTATTCCACCCGGCCCGCCCTGGCTTATGTCTGCGTCGAGACTGTAAAGGCCAGTGAGACCCTGGCCTTGGGATATCCAATCGTCAATTTCAAACAAGTTTGGGGTAATTGGCCCCTCCCAACCGAACTTAAAGCTGCCTATTTTCTGGGGAGGCAATATCGTATTGGTATGAACCCTCGCGGGATAGGACTTCCCGTAGATTTTACGTGTCTGAGCCCGTCCCGGAGTTGCAGGCGGAATAAAACTCTGCCATGAAAATCATGTGCTTGATCATTGGCATCAAAAGACCGTTTCGTACGTGTTTGATGGGATTGATGATGCTCATTGGACCGATCGCGGTACTTAGCGAGGCTCGGCGGTTCTATGCGCCAGAGCCGAGAACGTTTGATCTCTCAAGCGACTTTTCGGAGGCTCAGACCACGGCTAGTACCTGGCAATACGGGTATTCAGCTACGCCGTCGCTAGCGCCCGAGCAGTTTCGGCTCGACACATACTTGGATAGACTGCTGCCGATTAGTTTCTGGCACCCGCTTACCAATGTTCGGGGTGCATCTGGGTACTATCCATACGTCGCGCACAACGGCAGCGCTCAATCCCAGTTGGAGCCTACTCGCGGATGGGCAGCGCGCGCCGGGCAGATAGCCATGGAAGGCAGCAACAGCGGCCAGTACAGCCTTATTCGTTTTGTTGCTCCGGAAGCGGGCACCTACAGAATAGCGGCCCAATTCGAAGGCATTCACTTTCGACTCTCGTCAACGGATGTGCATGTCCTCCACAACTCCGCCCATCTGTTCGACGCTGATATAGACGGCTATGGTGGGGATCCCAATTTTCATGTGATCGAAGGACGATATCCGTCCGCTCAGTACACAGGATCAGTGCGCGCTTCGGCTCATGACGTGATTACTTTCGCAGTTGGCTATGGGAAGAACAAGACCAATTTCAACGACACCACCGGGCTATTCGCGCGCATCACACTGCTCGCCCCTAGTTCTGAATGAGCGAAGCTCAAGTGTAAGTGGATCCCCAATAAGTCCAGTCCAAGAGAGATCGTCCCATGGATTCGGTACAAGATTTTCCATAATCCGGATAAGGTCGGAACATGAAGAAGGTACGGGCGTAACCTTCGCCACCGGCGGCCCCGTTTCGTGACCGGAGTGCGGTCAGCTGTACAACAGCTTAGACCCCGTAGGGTCAATAAATTCTTGCGGCGCGGTGATAGAACTTGAGCAGTCGACGGAGGCGTTCACGCATTGGATGCGCCAATGGTTAGATATTCGAGCGCGCTGAAGAGAAGGGCGATTATGATGATGGGTTTCGATGAAGAACATAACTTCGAATTCAATGGAACATCGCGATCCACGCCGTTCTTGCTTCGCTCGATACGCAGCATCATCCGTTGGCTGTCGATGTTGCTGACCTTCAGGTGGCACAGTTCGCTGCGCCTGAGTCCGGCTGTGTACATCATTAGGAGCATCGCACGATGGAACAGGTTCCGGGCACAGCCGATCAGCCGGGAAACTTCCTCCTGAGTGAGGACGACCGGCAGCTCCTTGAGGCGCTTTGGGTAGGGCAGATCGTCCTTCATGTCCCGGCGCTTCAATACCTTGATGTAGAAGAATCGAAGCGCGGAAATCTGGATGATGACGGTGCCGTTCGCCGGTCTCGTGTCTTCGAGCAGATAGACCTGATAGCGGCGAAGATCGTCAGGTCCCAGGTGATCGAGCCGCTTCTGTACGACTGGCGGAACGCTTCCACCCCATGTGGATACGAACGGATCGTTGTTCCGAGTAGGTGCGGCGCACGAGTTCCTCGCGCATCCGTTGCATCAATATGGTCACAGAGAACTCCTTTATCTGTGACCAAACGCTACTTGTTCAATCATCCGAAGCGCCTCTTCCGACCGCCGCGCTAGCGGCTTCGTTCTTGTCGCGAAGTATAGAACGATCGGGATCGGTCGGCAATGTTAGAGCAAGCTTGGCAATAGACAGACAATTTCCGAAGCCATTGCCGAAGCACTACCTTCATTCCGGCCAAGTACCCTGCATGAAGGAAACACGGGCAACGATGTGAAATGGTTGCCCGGCCAACCGGTCAGTCGGCAGGTTCGTCGTGCCAATCAAGACGGATGATCAACTCGATCGCAGGAGTTACACCGCACTCGAGAACGTTGGGTCGCACGTCGAACCGCTGTAGCCAAGTTGTGCTTGTCAAGCACAACATCTATGCTCCGATTTCTTTGCCGACATGAAGCCTCTCACTCAGTAAGCCGCGGCCGGCGACACTGGTGACATCATTCAGCAATTTTCTGCCCCGTCCTCTCGCGGAGGATACGAAACTAACAACGGCAGGATCGGGCCATCGTTTACAGAGGAGAAACACAAATGCACCGGCGCGTTGGGCCACGGCTTGTATTCGCCCTTGATTCACGGCTGTCGAGGATTGCGTGAGTGCTTACCTTTCGTTGAGCAACAAATCGCACGTTAGTGGCACAAAGACTAGTGTGGCTGTCCGAGGAACAGCTCGTACGTCATTGATAGAACCTTGCGATGCGTGGTAAAAATGCACATGGCACAAGCAAACTAGCGCGGTGGTTCCGAATCACCAGAAGCTCCTGATCTGCTAAGTTTCACGCTG
>CAWJEH010000062.1:0-33761 GCA_963841675.1 Terriglobia bacterium | reverse complement strand
GGCAACGACCAGGACCCGACGAACCCGGGACCACCAACACTCGTTTTCTCGAGCGGCCTGGCGAGCTTGTCGGACGCCCAGAGTTCTTTCAACCGCAACGAAACGAACGGCGTGTCTTACGCGATGTATGCGAGCCGTAATGATCAGAATTTCCTGTTCGGCGGCGGCTTTCGCAGGCAGCAGTTTAATTACCTCTCGCAGCAGGACCCGCGGGGCACATTTACCTTTACGGGGCAAACCACTGGCTTGGATTTCGTGGGCTTCCTACTCGGCATACCCGATACCAGCTCTATCGCGTTCGGCAACGCCGACAAATATTTTCGTGAATCCGTCTACGATGGCTACTTCACGGACGATTGGCGAGTCAGTCCCGGACTTACCGTGAATGCCGGCGTGCGCTGGGATTACGGTTCGCCGATGTCAGAGCTGTATAACCGGCTGGTCAATCTCGACATTGCTCCGGGATTCACCGCGGCCGAACCAGTGCTCGCCTCGGCAGCGACGGGGCCTCTCACCGGCCAACACTATCCGCGCTCGCTCATAAGACCAGACAGGGGCGGCTTTGAACCACGGATGGGCATGGCATGGCGGCCGATCTCTGGTTCTTCGCTCGTTGTCAGATTGGGATACGGCATCTACTACAACACATCGGTATACCAGACCATCGCACTCGAAATGGCGCAGCAAGCGCCACTCTCGAAAAGCCTGCGCGTCCAGAACAGCAGCGCTAATCCGTTGACACTCGTCAACGGTTTCAACGCACCCGCAGCCTCGACGCCGAACACTTTTGCCATCGATCCCGAGTTTCGAGTAGGATACGCGCAGAACTGGCAGGCGGCGGTGCAGCGCGACCTGCCGGGCTCGCTGCAGCTCACGGCCACTTACCTAGGCATCAAGGGAACTCATGCAATGCAGGACTTTCTGCCGAACACATTTCCGGCAGGGGCCAGGAATCCGTGTCCGGAGTGTCCGAGCGGGTTTGAATATGTCGCCTCGAACGCCAACTCGACGCGGGAGGCAGCTCAAATCGGACTACGCCGCAGACTCCACAGCGGACTCACGGCGCTGCTTCAATACACTTTTTCGAAATCGATCGATGATGCGGCAGCCCTAGGCGGCGGACCTGGCCAGACATCGCAGACGAGCATAAACAATCCGCAAAGCTCCGGCTCGGGTTCGCAGAGCGGGAATAGCTCCGTCGTGAGCGCCCCCACTCCGTTAAATCTGGCGATCGCGCAAAACTGGCTTGATCTTAGCGCCGAGCGCGGGCTCTCGAATTTCGACCAGCGACATGCTCTCAGTTTGCAGATCCAATACACGACAGGTATGGGGTTACGCGGCGGTGCGCTGCTGACCGGATGGAAAGGAGTACTTTTCAAAGAGTGGACCTTCGCTTCGGATATGGTGGCCGGTAGCGGCCTGCCGCTCACACCTGTGTACCTGGCGGCGGTGCCGGGGACTGGAGTCACCGGCAGTATCCGGCCGAACTACACGGGAGCGCCGCTTTACAACGCTCCCGCGGGATTATATCGAAATCCGGCCGCATACTCCGCCCCGCTCGCGGGCGAATGGGGCAATGCCGGACGAAATACGATTACCGGTCCTTCGCAATTTCTGTTGAACGCCGCGCTAGGCCGTACATTCCGACTAAACGACCGCTTTAATCTGGACCTTAGATTCGACTCTACGAACGCTCTCAATCGCGTCAATTTTGCGGCCTGGAACACGATGATAGGCAGTCCGACCTTCGGGCTGCCCTCTTCGGCAAATGCAATGCGCAGCGTGGAAACCGTGCTGCGTCTCAGATTTTGATCCATGCGGCTGGCTGTGCTGTTTCTGTGGGGGGTGTTTGCTGCCGGTCAGCAGATCGGGCAAACCACCGAGCCTGCTATTGAGAGCTCTCCAACATTCACTGCGAGCACGCAGTTTGCAGTTGAGACCGTGACTGTCCTAGACAAAGGGGGGAAACCGGTGGATGGTCTCAGGGCGCAGGATTTCAGTGTCACGGAGAATGGCATTCCCCAGGCGATCCGGCTTTTCGAGCACCAGTCGATAGCTGAGTCTCCAACGCCGATGCCAGGCAAGCCCGAGCACGTGACCATCTACGACCGTCTGACTCACACGCAGATCTCTCCCGAGCGTGCCGGCACCACTCGCTACAGAAACCGCCGCCTTCTGGCGCTTTACTTCGACATGACAGCGATGCAACAGGAAGATCAATTGCGGGCGCTTTCGGCGGCTAAGACATTCATCCGGAATCAGCTGACAACCGGTGATCTTCTGGCCATCCTACGGTACTCGGGCAGTTCTGTGGATGTTCTGCAGGACTTTACCGGGAATCGAGATCGCCTGTTGAGCATTATTCAGACGATGACTGTGGGGGAAAGCCAAGGCTATTACGAATCGGGAACGGACGCGAGCACCGCCGATACGGGCGCAGCTTTCGGGCAGGATGACAGCGAGTTCAACATCTTCAACAGCGACCGCCAGCTTGCGGCCTTGCAGACGGCGGCGCAGATGCTGGGACGTCTGAGCGAGAAGAAGTCGCTGATCTATTTCGCAGGCGGTTTGCGCCTGAACGGCCGTGACAACCAGGCCCAACTACATGCAACCATTAATTCCGCTATCCGAGCGGGCGTTTCGTTTTGGCCGATCGATGCGCGCGGGCTGGTAGCAGAGGCACCGCTGGGTGACGCGCCGAAAGGATCACCCGGTGGAATTGGAATGTATTCGGGGGACTCGGCGCTGGCGAACACGACGACTTTTCAACGCTCGCAGGATACGCTGTTCGCGCTGGCAGCCGATACCGGCGGTAAAGCCCTGCTCGACTATAACGACCTGACGAAAGGCATCGCCGCGGCTGCAAACGCCCTTTCGAGCTACTACGTGATCGGCTACAACACCAGTAATACAGCGCCGGATGGAAAGTTTCGTCGAGTGAAGATCACGCTCAACAAGAACCTTGCAGCGCGGCTCGATTACCGGCAGGGGTACTTCGCACCCAAGCGGTTCAGCAAGTTCACTGCTGCCGATAAGGAACGCCAATTGGAGGACGCGCTGCTCGAGGAAAATCCGATCACCGATCTGACGATGGCGATGGAGCTGGATTATTTTCAGCTGAATCGGGCTGAATATTTTGTGCCGTTAGTGGTGAAGATCCCAGGCCGTGAACTGACACTCGCCAAACGGGGCGGCAGCGAACATACGTTGATCGACTTTATCGGCGAGATCAAGGACGACTACGGTTACACCATTACGAACTTGCGTGACAAGGTCGATATAAAACTAAGCGACTCAACGGCCGTGGAATTATCGAAGCGTCCGATTGAGTACGACACCGGTTTCACGCTACTGCCCGGTAAATACCAGATCAAGCTGCTCGCGCGGGACAACGAGACGGGCCGAATAGGGACATACGAGACCAAATTCACGATTCCGAATTTGAATAAAGAACAGCGACGAGTGCCGATCAGTTCGGTAGTGTTGAGCAGCCAGCGTGTCGCCCTGGTAGATGCGCTCTACAATACCAAGAAGAACAAGGACAAGCTGGAACTCACGAATCCGCTGGTAGAGAGCGGCCGAAAGTTGATTCCGAGCGTAACGAGGGTCTTCAGCCGCAACCGCGAGATGTTCGTTTATCTGCAGGCTTACCAGCCGAGCGTCAGCGGTGGTGCGCCACTCCTGGCGTATGTCACTTTGTATCGGGAGGAGAAGAAAGCGTTCGAGACGCCCACGCTTGAAGTGAAGCAGGGTCTTACCGACCGCCTGCATACAGTTCCGCTTTCCTTCGTGATTCCGTTGAACACGTTCGCGCCGGGCCGGTACCAATGTCAAGTTACCGTGCTTGATCCAATGGCACAGAAAGCAACATTCTGGCAGGCTCCGGTCGTGATCGGACCCTAAGCTGCCTCAGCGGCGACCTGCAGCAGTCACCAGAACGACGAAGGTGTTCGCGATTGGTGTCGGCCGGAAGCGTAGCTCTTCCGAGGTTTCACCAGTGCGCAATCCGAACTCCGCAGCATCGAGATAGATGTCGCCTGTACTTGAGTCGAGCGCTAGAGAGCGCGCGCCCGGCATCGTTTTTACAGTCTGCAGAATAGCGGGCTGTCTGAAAGGATCGGTTTCGAGGACCGTCAAGGTGCCGCCTCCGCTGGCGGCGAACAGCAGGTTGCGTCCAGGATCAAAAACGATGTCGCGCGTTCCTTCAGGCAGCTCAGTACTGAACAAATGCCGGCCCGTTCGAGCATCTAACACGAGCAGGCGATTGTTCTCGCAAATCGAGTAGAGCTGATGCCGACTTGAATCAATTGCCAGACCTGTTGGTCCGGAACAGCCAAGCAGGGGCCATGTTCCGCTGAGCTTACGGGCGAGCAGGTCAATACGGACAAGCTCCTTCGAGTCACTGATACTCACGAAACCAATACCCTGGCCATCGGTTACGGCCGCAGCAGGCCTGCCCGGGAGCGCAATCGTCGCCAGGGGCCGATTCGCAGAACTTTCGACGAGCGTGCCGGTCGGGCCGCGGTCATCCAGTACAAACAGGGTGTTGCTTTTTGAATCGAAGACGACAGTGTCGGGATGAGTTCCCGCAGGAATGGATGCCCTCAGTAGCAAATTTGATTGATCGAAGACCCGGACCATGCCGCTGGCATCTGTGAAATATCCCGTTCGTCCGTTTGGATTGAGGCAGACCGCGCGGATACTTTTCGATCCTGTAATCTCCCCGCTCTGCTTACCCGTCAGGGTGTCCACCACCAGGATCTTGTCGCCTCGTGTAACGTACAATCGATGGTTCACGGGATCGGTTGTCAGCCGGTTCCAGGCACCGTCGCCGCCAATGTGCCAACGGGCAACGATGCTGAATGAAGCAGAAGAGCGACCGCGAACAAACGCGCTGGTAAGCAACAGAATCGGAAGAATGAAAAAGAGTATTCGCCGTTGCATGAAAAAGACAGAACCGCCGCCCCAAGTGATTCTGAGGCGGCGGAGAAGGTATGAATGGTTATTTTTATGAAGCGCTATGTGGGAACTGGAACATACTCGAAAGGTCGTCAAGAGCTGGGCTATTGACGGGTACATAAGGATTACCGGGGGAGGTCTTCGGATTTGGAAGATTATCCCGACTCCGATCCGTGATCACGCCCAGGTCCCAATTCTTTTCGATGAATTTTATGACGGACACGTGATCTGCGTACTGGTGCACAATGCGCCCTCCCTTTGAATAGGGTGAAATCACGATCAGCGGAATACGCGTTCCGTCGCCGAAGAAATCAACAGGTTGAATGTATCCGGAGTCGTAGTAGCCGCCGCCCTCATCGAAGGTCACGAAAATAGCCGTTTCGGCCCAGAGCTTGGGATGGGCCTGGACCTGATTGACGATTTTCTTTACGAAGCCTTCAAAAAGATCAAGCTTCGAAGAAGCCGGGTGTCCGTCCGTAAACCCGCTCGGCTTCACGATGGAGACTGCCGGTAGATTGTTGCTGTCGATATCTTCATAAAGCTCAGTTGTGTCACCAATGTGAGCCTCGCGCAGAGCCGGATTGGTCATGATGGAACTTTGGTACTGGAAGGGGTTGCAGATGTTGCAGTACCTGTCGTAGGGATTCGCGCCCGTCGGGTCACTGACGTAAAGATCCCAGCCCTCGCCAAAATATTTGAAGGGAAGATTTTTGGCCATCATCACGTCCCCGATGCTCGGCACTGAGGTGGGCGGAATGGTGAATTGCGAATATTGGCTGGCGAGGGTTCCGTCACCGTTGTAGCCCGGATTGTAATTATTTACGAGATAGTAGCGTGAGGCTTGACAGTTATCCGGCACCGGGTTCGGCAGCGATTCCAGATAGTTGCGAACGGCGGCGACGCCCGGTTGCGCAATGTTGGCACAATTCACGTAACTTCCGCCCGAGTAGCCGTCCTGATCGTAATAGTTATCCGTTCCCTTCTGAGGATTCGGATTTTCAATCTGTAGGGCCGGAGGCTTGGCCGGGTGTCCTTTTCCGTCGCTGTACCAGATTGCATCGCCGAAGCCGAACATAATGTGATTGGCGCCAGTGCCTCCCATGACAGATTGATGGAAGTTGTCGCTCAGGGTATAAGTTTCGGCCAACTTCCTCATGTACGACGCATCACCGCGCTGGACGTTATAGAATTGCATCGCCGTCGAACCTTCGCCAGTTGACGTGACGGAGAAATCGGCTGGTTGCGGTTTTCCGTTGCTGCCAGCACCTACACTCGTCTCCACCCAGGGGAAGAGATCGTTAAGGCAGCCGCTCGGATTGTCAGCAGTTGCGTAGACTCTGTTGCAGTCGGTCTGCTGCCACATCTGGAAGAAACGGTGGACCGGACTTGCGGTATAAGCATCGTACGGTATCGACGGAGTGATCTGATATGGCCCTTCGCGAAGAGTGGTGGCGTCGGGCAGACGTGTATCGATCGAGTCGCCCGGCAAGCCGGTGGCGCCCGTTAGCAGATATTTGTTGTAAGCCGGGGCGAGGTCTGGCTCAGCGAGTTTGGCTAAAGCGAGAGTTTGAAACGGAGCAGGATTAGAATCGCTTGCGAACTGAGGCGCGCCATCCGTCATGGCCGGCGGTAAGGTGAAATAAATGCTCTTCGCCTGGGGGCTGTTAGTGTAGGATCCGGAGCTGTCCACGGCGGCGTATTGCGCCGAAAGGTAATAATTTGGCCCTGGTGATCCATCGTTGTTCACTATCCCTTTTGAGAGGAGGTTGGACACGGTTTGCCCAGCTGGTGGTTTATAGGTAGCGTAAACGTGATCGAAACTTCGGTTCTCGCCGATGATCACGATTACATGCTTGATGGGCGTTGTACTGCTCGGTGATGTAGGCGCGGTGCTTTGAGCAAAGGCGGGCAGCGGCACACCTACATAAGCTTGGAGTACGACAGCCGAAAGAATTCCGGTCTGAATTCTACGTGCAATGCTGTTTTTCAAATTTTCTCCTCCCCGGGAGATGCTGTAGTCGATGCGATCAGGTGCTTGTCTTCAAACCCTGACCACAAGTAGGCTACAGACCTCGTGTGAAAATGCGATGACGGAAATGTTCAGGTTGTCTGAATCGTCGGCCCCGTATTTATCCTTGAATGCCGTGCACACAATTGCTAACCAACCACCCTGTAAGGCCGCATCATCTCGTTGTCTTCGTGTTCGAGGATATGGCAGTGCCAAACGTAGCGATATTCTTTTCCTGGAACGGACGTCGTGCCCGCCGGCAGCCTAAATTGCTGTATCACGCGTGTCAGCTCACCTGGGTATGATTTGATGGTGTCCTTCATTGCGGGGCGCTCATTGGCCTCTGGCGCCACAGGATGGCCGGTGAAAACGAGCTTCCCGGTCTGCAAATATGTGGGGACATCGAAAGTCTGGCGATTGAGGACCTGAAATTGAACCAGGTGGATATGGAGCGGATGCACATCGCCGGTCGTATTGGCGAATGTCCAAATCTCTGTACTGCCGGCACGCGGATCTTCTGTAATCGGTTCGTGCCAACGGGCGTTTCCGAGAAGGCCGATTCTGACATAGCTGTCCGAGGGACGCTCGATCTCGGTAACGGCGAGTACTCTTTCGCGCTCCGCCTGGGAAGGATCCAACGGCTCGAAAGCAGTCAACTCCTCAGGAAGGTCACTCGTGTCCTTGCCGGAAAGCGGCTTTGACACCCTGAAGAGCATGACGTCGGTTGGTACCGGCTGACCGCCCATCGGGTATGGCGCCGGGGCGTCATTCACCAAGGCGAAGGAGTGGGATGAGAACTCAGTGAAGTCAAGAACGATGTCAAACCGCTCACCGGGCGCGATCAGCAGAAAATGTAGCGGAATTGGCTTAGGCAGCAGACCGCCGTCTGTACCGATCTGGTGAAGTGCGGGCGTTTGCGCACGGGCGTTCAGCGGGTTACCCTGGCTGTCTAGGGCTGCTAGATGGAGATGGTAGAAGCGCGCGTTGGATGCGTTCAGAACGCGAAACCTGTATTTCCGCGGCTCCACCTCGAGATAGGGAGTCGCTTTGCCGTTTACGCAGATAACATCGCCGAAGAACTCCTGTATCCAGATCGGGTGCGTCCCGTTCACTGCTTTGGGGTAGAGCAAGCTGCCATCCGCTTCGAACTGTCGGTCCTGCAGCATGAGCGGAATTTCAAAGTTGCCGCGAGGCAGATTCAGGCGCTCTTCCTGTTCGTCCCGAATGAGGTAGAAGCCGGCCAGGCCGGCGTAGATGTTCAGGCGCGTGATTCCGAGACAGTGATCGTGGTACCACAAGGCGGTTCCGTGCTGATCGTTCGGGTATGAAGTGAGAGTTGACTTGAATAGCGGACCTGTTTCGCCATGTGCAGTGAACCAGGCGTCCGGGTAACCGTCGCTATCGGGATCCACGGCCCCGCCGTGAAGGTGGGCTACGGTTCGGACGGCGGGAAGAGTGCTTTCAGCGCCGTGGATCGTCGTATCGATCGGGAGTAAATGTCGGGGAGGTAGTTTATTCTGCCACTCCACTTGCAACGGACAGCCACGGCGTACTTCGATGGTCGGTCCGGGCCAAAGGCCGTTGTAGCCCCAAATTGTTGCCGGCGGCAGATCCCGGTGGACCTTTTGCCGCCGTTCGCATATCTCTAGATGAAGAACCCTGCCGGGGGTGTCGGACCCAGCAATGACGGGCGGGATCGGCAGGGGGTCTACATTTTCGCGAGCAGCCGACCTATGCTGACAGGCGCACCCGAGTCGCTTTTTGGGTGTCCCTGCTTGCCAGACCGCGCCGAATAAGCTGAACCGAGACAAACCAATCCCTGATGCAATAACGTGCGTCGAGTCACTTAGAAGGAATTGAAGATGGAAACCGTTTTGAATCTGCCGCGGCAGACTCGTTTCGAGTGGTCTCAAGCTCAGACTATCCCTTCATTGTTACGTGCAGATGAAATCGAGCCAAAGATTCCTACTCGACCCGCAAGGCTTCCAATGGCAAAATCGAACTGGCTCGGAACGCCGGGACCAGAGATGCGACCAAAGCCGAGAATCCGAGCGCCACGACAGCTACTAACGTGACCCCGAGATTGTACGGACTCATCCCGTAGAGTTGATTACCCAGGAATCGCGCGGCCGCAAAAGTCAAAGGCAACCCGATTGCTAACCCAAAGACAATCAGTCCGAATGCGCCTTGTAGGATCAGCGCAAGAATGTTGGCCCGATTAGCGCCTAATGCCATACGTACGCCGATCTCGTTGGTGCGGTACCCCGCCTCGTAAGCTGTGACTCCATAGAGGCCGATACAAGCCAACAGGAGCGAAAGAATTCCGAAAAACGAGGTGAGCCGTGCGATCAGCCGCTGCTGCCTGAGCTGGCCAGCTATTTGGTCTTTCAAACTGCGTATGGAAATGACCGGCAGATTGGGATCCACCGAGGCCATCGCCCGCAGCATTCTCGCAAAGGAGAGGCGGACGCCCGGCCCGGCTTCGATGATGATGTCATGCAAGAAATGCGACCCGGGCGAGACTTCATTGGACGCGTCGTCAGGGGAAACGTCATGCTGTGCTTCCGGCAGAAAATAGAACGGACCAGCTGCTTTGTCGAGGTTGTCCGTCAGATTGCGGATGTCTTTGGCAACACCCACGATTTCGTATTGGTGCTCAGACCCGATCCCTTCCCGTCCGAAGTGTTTTCCGATTGGATCTTCATTCTTGAAGTATTTTCGAGCAAACGCGTCATTGATAACCGCTACGTGTGGTGAAGTGGGCGTATCCTGTTCAGAGATGCCACGGCCTCCAATGATGTGGTTTCCGATCGCCTTAAAGTAGCCTGCGGTGACTCGATCCCAGAAAACAGGGGTAAGGTCGTTGGGCCCGGGCGCCGGATCTCCATCCACCCACGCGCCACTACTCCACAAATTCCCGTTTTGCGGCGAGTATGTGCAGAGAGCCACTTCCCGAACACCAGGAATGCTCAATAGCGAATCACGGATACGGCGGTAGAGCGGCGTGAGCTGTTGGTAACCGTAACCAGCAAGTCTTGGCTCTATGTTCATAACGATGCGCCGATCCGGATCGAATCCGAGATTTTCATTCTGCAAACTATGCAGCACCGCAGTCAACAAACCGGCCGCCGATAACAAAACGAGCGAAAGCGCAGCCTGGAACACCACTAACGTCTTTCGCGGGAGCGAACCCGTACGAGCGGTAGACCGGCTGGCTCCACGAAGGGCTTCGATCGGATCTACCCGCGCGGCCATCCATGCCGGAGCGATGCCGAAAACAAATCCAGTGAAGAGCGAAACGGCCAACGCAAACAACAGCACGGGCATGGAAGGCGAGGCGGCGATGGGTATGCCTGGCGCGCTGCCAACACTAGAGAACGCGAAATGCAAAATAAGACGCGTGCCTGCATACGCCACCACGAGACCCGCCGCACCGCCCAACAGCGAAAGCAAAATACTTTCGGTGAGGGCCTGCTTCACGAGCCGCCGCGCTTGGGCACCTAGTGCCATGCTCAGAGATATCTGCCGCCTCCGCTCCATGCCCCGCACGAGCATGAGACTGGCCACATTGGCACAGACAATGAGCAGTACAAAACCTGTCACCATCATGAGGATTTGAAGCCAGTGCTCGTACTGCTCGCGCATGCTGGTGATGCCGGCGCCCCCGGGGGTGAGGAACAGGGTTTGCTCAGGGAATTTCGCGCGATCATCGGCGCTCATCTCGCCCCAGTGGGAGCGTAGCCACTGCTTGAGCTCTACCCGCATTTCAGCCTCTACGAATGGCGGCTTGACGGCGGGGCGGATGCGTCCGATCAGGTCCAGCCAGTGGACGCTCTGCTTGTTCAGATCGGCATCCGCTTCTACATGCGGTTCGGTGTTGAGCGGCAGAAAAAAATCGGGGGGATTCTCGCGTAGTTGATCGCCAAAGAAACCTGGGGGGGCGATACCCACTACGGTAAACGGCTTTTCATCCAAGTCGAAGACACCGCCGACGACCGACGGATCAGACCCATATCTTTGTTGCCATAAGCGATAGCTCATCACGGCAACGGGCGCAGCCCCGGGTTGATCGTCGCGAGCCGTAAACGATCGTCCCGAGTGCGCCGTCAGGCCAAACATGGTGAAGTAATTGCCGGAGACATACTCACCGGGATAGCTTTGGGCCGGCTCGGCGTTCCCCGAGCGCCGAACGCCAAAGAGCGGCTCGACCGATGAGAAGGCGGCTAACTCCGAGAATCCCTGGGTGTTTTCCCGCAGATATTTGTATAAGTCGTAGGAGACGAGGGAGAACCCTTTGTCCTGGCTGAACCCGTTGTAGTAGCAACACAGCGCGTTTTTCCCGAGGCGGTACAACTGATCGGGATTCGCAACCGCCAGCGATCTCAGCAGAACGGCGTAGACCAAAGTGAAAATAGAAGTGGTTGCGCCGATTCCCAACGCAAGCGTCAGAACCGTAGTAATGGTGAATGCCGGTGCGTTTCGTAAGCGCCGCACCGCGATGCGTACGTCCTGTGCCAGTGTCTCCAGAAAAGGTAGCCGCTTTTCATTTCGATAGGTTTCCCTCACTGCTTCGACTGCTCCAAACTTCAGGACAGCCTGACGCCGCGCTTCGGCGGGAACCAGACCAGCCCGGACGTTATCAGCTGTTTGAAGAGCGAGATGTTCTTCGATCTCAGCCTGGAGACGGTCTTCGTCTCGCTGCGTTGTTGACCAGGAGATCAGCCGTTTGAAGAAACGCCTTACCGTCTTCACTTCAGATCTTGTGCCTTCACAGCGAAGAAGCGGGCGATGATGGCAGCTGTCTGCTCCCAATCCCGCGTCTCGGCCTGCAGTTGTTTTCGCCCGTCGCGCGTTAGCCGATAGAAACGCGCTTTGCGGTTATTTTCGGAAGCACCCCATTCGGAAGCAATGGAGCCCTCCTGCTCGAGCTTCAGCAGCACGGGATACAGCGTGCCCTGATTTACCGTGAGGAGATCTCCGCTGATTTGTTCGATGCGTCGAGCGATGCCGTACCCGTGAAGCGGCCCAAGCACATCTAGCGTTTTCAGCACCATCAACGCCAGCGTGCCTTGCAGAACGTCCGTTTTGTCTTTCATGGAAGCTTATTGGGTTTCCAACATGAAGCATGACACATTCTCATTGGGAAAACAACAGGAGTGCGACATGGTTTGAAGCGCACGGAATCCCGTGTTGAACCAGCACTGGATTCCCGATAGCGTGGTCAAGGGACGCTCCCTTACTCGCCTGAATGACGGTACCGATTGACAACTTCTTCGGATTCCTGCAAATTGCAGATTTGAACGCGGTACATCTGCCTCTGAAATTGCTGCTGATTTTTGGTTCTGCGAAGCTTTTTGCGATTATCTGCGAACGACTTGGACAGCCGGGTCTTATAGGTGAGATTGTGGCCGGCATTGTGCTTGGTCCGAGCCTCCTGAACTGGGTGCGGCCGGACGACGTTTTGACCGCGTTGGCGGAAATGGGAGTCATGTTCCTGTTATTCAGGGTCGGTTTGGAGGTTAAGGCGTCCGAGTTGATGGGTGTAAGTGCGACCGCCCTCCTCGTTGCGATTCTCGGGGTGATTCTTCCTTTCGTGCTGGGATGGGCAGCGATGGCATTGGCGGGTGTATCTCGCATCGAGGCGATTTTCGTAGGGGCTGCGCTGGTTGCGACGAGTGTTGGGATTACGGCCCAAGTATTAGCAACAAAGGGCCTATTAAAACACTCCGCAAGCCAGATCGTTCTAGCCGCCGCAGTGATAGACGATATTTTGGGGCTGCTTGTTCTTGCCTTCGTCAGCAGTATGGCCGAAGGACATATTCGTCTCACATCTCTGGCCACAACGGGTCTTATCGCCATTGGCTTCACGGTTCTCATCGCAAAATATGGCAGTCATACCTTCCGGCAAATCATGCCTAGAGTTGAACAAAAGCTGGCCATCGAGGAAGGGCAATTCCATCTGATGCTCGTCGTACTTTTTGCGTTGGCGTTGGCGGCAGCGTACGTTGGAGTGGCTGCGATTGTGGGCGCTTTTCTTGCCGGAATGGCTTTATCTGAGACTGTAGATCGCCGCGTTCGAGATCTGGCACACGGCATAACAGAGTTGCTGGTCCCTTTTTTCCTGGCTGGCATTGGTTTGCACCTGGATCTGTCGGTATTCGCTAATCGCCGTACGTTGACCCTCACCGCCGTTATCTGTGCTGTCGCAGTACTGAGCAAATTTGTCGGTTGCGGAGTGGGGGCCTGGAGATTGGGGCGCTCTGATATGTTGCGAGTCGGTGTCGGAATGATCCCCCGGGGAGAAGTGGGGATGGTGGTCGCACAAATTGGACTGAGCATGGGAGTTATCGAAAAGCCCGTCTATGCGGCCGTGGTTTTTATGGCTATTGCGACCACCCTAATCGCACCACCGATGCTGAAGTATGCATACGGCAAATGCCAGTCAGGAATTCTCAAAGAAGAATTCAGGGCCGCTTGATCAGGGACCCGCGAAGCGCAAGAATTAAACCTCATTCATTAGGCTTCCTGTTAGCCGACTTTCTGTAAACTCTCCTCTGAAGCGCCCGTCCAACGAGTAGGAGGATGCAAATGCTCGATGTGAAGAAGTCGGGGAGAATTGCTGTGCTGCTTGGCTGCAGCGCGTTAGCGGGATGCGGGGGCGGCTATTATCGCGCTGGAGTGGTCATCGGGCCTCCGCCTCCTCCGCCCGTCTATGGCGCATTCGGCTATGCACCTGGTCCTGGTTATGTTTGGACGGATGGTTTTTATGATCTACGCGGCGGGCGGTGGGTCTGGGCGAATGGGCGTTGGGCCCGACCACCTTACCGCGGTGCTCGCTGGGTTCGACCTTATTGGGAACCGCACGGGCATAGCTATCGTTTCCACAACGGCTACTGGAGACGGTAGGGAGAATTCATGACCGTTCCTGGTTTGTGAAAAAAGCAAGCACACCAATCGCTGCGCTCATGGCCCTGGTTGGCGGGCTAGCTTATTGCGAGTGCAGCAAGATTTAGAAGTATCCGTAAGCGAGCCAGCCACCATCCACATACAACGAATGTCCGGTGATGAAGCTGGCCTTCTCGCTCAGCAGGAAGGACACTGCGTCTGCTACATCAGCGGGCTGCGCCAGCCGGCGTAACGGGACGCGCTGTCTAATCTGCGCTTCGTTCACATTGCCTGCTTCAATGTTGCGCAATGTCATCTCGGTCGCGACATAGGCGGGGCCGACGGCATTCACGCGAATTCCCTTCTCCGCCCACTCAATCGCGAGCACTTTCGTGAGCATGGCGACGCCGGCCTTCGCGCAGCAATAGGCGGCGCGGCGTGGAAATGCTGCCTCCGCGTTCGTACTGGTAATAAAGACGATTGCTCCACCCGTTTCCATCATTCGCCTGGCACAAGCCTGGGCGAAGTAGAAGGCGCCGTTCAACTGCACATCCACCATGCGGTGCCAATCCTCGGGGGGCAGAGTGATGCTATCGTGCGGCTTGCTGATACCGGCGCAGTTGACCACACCGCTCAACTGGCCGAATTTGTCCACTGCGAGCTGCGCGGCTCCCTCACACTGCTGGGGATTAGTGATGTCACAAGCGATAGCGAGAGCGCGGCCCCCCTGCGATCCGATGCTTGCTACTCTTGCTTCAGCCTGCGCGAGATTCAGATCGGCAATCACGACTCGCGCGCCTTCGGAGGCGAGGCGCGCAGAGACTTCCGCGCCAATTCCGCTGGACCCGCCGGACACCACGATCACCTTGCCTTGCATGGATGGTGAGATCTACCTGGATGAGATTACCTTTTCAAGAAGCCTTGCGATTCGAGCCATTCGGCGAGTCTAACGATCCACTGATCGGAAGGCAATCCCTGTTTCCGCATCCCGAAACCATGGCCGCCTTGAGCATACATATGCAGCTCAGCGGATCTGTGCGCAGCGCTCCACTGGTCGTAGAGAGCAATGCTGTCCATGGTCAATCCGAGTTGATCGTCCGTGGCCGCAGCAAGGAACAACGGTGGCGCATCGGCCGGAACCGGATCGTTCTTGAGCATAGAAGTGGCTGGATAAATCGGCGCGACGAAAGCTGGCCGACCGTCCGGTGCATAGTGCAGCCCAACGCCGGCGGCAACTGTTCCCCCAGCCGAGAACCCTACGATTCCAACCTTCTCCGCGGAGATGCCCCAGTCCGAGGCGTGCTTGCGTACGTAAGCCACGGCCGTAACTCCGTCGGCAATGGAGAGGGGCACGATACTGTGCAGCGTTTCTTCAAGTTTCGGTTTGTCGGCGAACAGCGCCATGAACTCCTGCGTGGCATCATCGCCCGAGTGCACCAGCCGATATTTCAAAACGAAGGCTGTCATTCCCCTGGCCGCGAGCCATTTTGCAACCTCGGTGCCCTCACTATCGATGGAGAGCGCCATAAACCCGCCGCCGGGACAGATTACCACACCGTTGCTATTGCCTCCACCAACGGGTCTATAAAGAGTCAGCGTGGGCTTGGTAACGTTGCTGACGACTTCCGTGTTCCAGGCTTTCGAGAAATACTGCTTTTCCGGGTAGCTCGTTTCCACGGAGCCCGGAGGCGTGCCCGGATACAGAGGAATTAGTTCTTGAGCCGCTGCACCAGCCGTCAAGACTCCCAGCACACAAAAAATTCGGGCAAGAGACGGTTTCATGAATCGGTCCAGTCTCTAGATTAGCCGTGCCAGTTCGCGGAGGGCCAATCAGAAGGAGGTTCTCTTTAAACACTTCGTATCTCTGCCGCGCGATGCTCATGAACTGTGGGAACCGGGCATCGTGACGAACATTTTCGAGCAACGCATCCGTGACGAAGTTTAAGGATAGGAAAAGAAACCGTTTTGAATGCTGTAGTCCAATATGCGGGCAGCTGAACTCTTTTCGCCCAAAACGGCGAAGCTTTGCGCGATCTTGTAAGCCGCTTGTCTCTGGGGGAGCAGGCGGAGCTTGCTCGTTCTATAGAAGATTCCAACGAACGGCGGGCACCCTCGTGTGTTTTATGGCTGGTGGATCGTGCTGACCGCAGCGCTGGGACTCTTCTGGAGCGTGCCAATCACGGTCTATTCATTCAGCGTTTTTCTCAAGTCAATGATGCACGAGTTTTACGCGGGGCGCGCCGCCGTTCCCCTGGCTTACACCTTTCAGAACGTCTTGGATGCGATCAGCGCGCCGCCAGCGGGATGGCTTATCGATCGTTATGGAGTCCGTAACGTAATCTTACCGGCTGCAGGGATGTTTGGCTTCACTTTGATTTTCATGAAGACATTCTCTGGCAGAATCTGGCTTTTCTGGATCCTTTCCGGAGTTTTGGGTGTACTGCTGAGTGGCGTGGGCCCAATACCTTACCGCGACGTGATCTCTCACTGGTTCGACAGGCGCAGGGGTCTGGCGCTCGGGTTGACCATGTCCGGAGTTGGTTGGGGGGCGATCATGATGCTGGCCCTGGCGCAAAACTAATCGCGAGCTTTTGCTGGCACACGGCATACGCGATTCTTGGCTGCGCTGTCCTGGTTCATCGTCATCGGCGGGCGGATGATGCGCATCAACGTGATGGCTTCGCCGATACGTTTGAGAATGGCTTGAAGCGGCGTCTGATGAACGAACCGGTACTGTAGCACTCATGGGTCCAGACGATGGTTGTTGCCAAGCAGCGTTAGCTGAGGCTTATGCATTCTCAAGACGTCTTTTTCTGACAGGCTTTATCATTGCTGAATGATTCGCGATTTTGCGCCCGACGGCGATTTCGAAGGATACTGCTAGCATGCCCGCAACGGCGAAGATGATTTTCCTGGCTGCCGCGCTCTCATTCTCTTTGTTGGCCTTTGAACAAGAGGAGACGCCGAGCTCGGCGCCTGATTACACCAGCAACGCACAACTGAAATTCCCCGATCATTATAGGGAGTGGGTTTATCTAAGCTCGGGGTTTGATATGAGCTATAAACCGTCGGCCATGCAGATGGGGGGCCACTTGTTTGACAACGTGTTCGTAAATCCGGAAGCCTATCGCGCGTTTTTGAAAACGGGCGCATGGCCCGATAAAACCATGCTTGTGCTGGAAGTACGCAAGGCAGAGGAGAAAGGATCAATCAACAAGCAGGGCAACTTCCAGAGCGCCGTCATGGGCGTTGAGATTCACGTAAAAGATGAAGCGCGCTTTCCGGGTAAGTGGGCCTTCTTCGGATTTGAGAATGCCAAGACGGCCAAAATGATTCCAGTGTCGGCTGATTGCTACAGCTGTCACTCCGCTCATGCCGCCGTGGATACCACATTCGTACAGTTCTATCCGACTTTGCTGCAGATTGCTAAGAGCAAGGGAACTCTTGCATCCGGGTATCGGAAGGAGACCGAAGCAGCTAGACCGAAGTAGTGTTTTCGAAATCAGACGCGAATGGGCGGTTCCGCTCTTTGCCAACCTTCACACGTCAGGACAGGAAGGCTCGGGTATTTCGGAAATTCCGGATTCTTGTCCGAGAGCAAACACCGATAAAAGACAGAGCCGCGATCCGAACGAATGATTTTCATATTCGCGCACGTCGCACACAAGCCCGCTGCAGCGGTGTCTGCGAGTGGTGCGCCTGAGAAGAGTTTGATGACATAGCTAGTGTAACGGACCTGCTGAAGGGCCTCAGGGATGAATCTATGACACTTGTTCCGCACCGGAGCTGCATGGTTTCGGCACGTACAAGGCTAAAGCTCGTGCGGCGGTTCTTGGGAAGGATCAGGGTTGAGCCGCCGCACGAACTGTCTGAAGCAGGCTTCTTGGGGGAAAGAAGTACCTGCTTGCTGGATTTAGCTAGTTACTCGACTAGACGAGCCACCTGCCCGGTGCGTTTAACAAAACAAATGTAAAGTTTCGTGAACACGTTTAGAATTGCAATCAGGAGCGCGTCAGCCGCTTGATCAACTCACCATGTTGTGGATGCTGCCCGGTTAGTTGTGCACGGTCCGCGATCTCGAAATCCGCAAAATCGAAACCCGGGGCCACGGTGCAGCCGACGAGCGAAAAGGAACTGGAGTCCCTAACGTGAGAAGCGAACCAGCAGCCCGCCGGGACGATCGCCTGGAACGCTTCACCAGCATCAGGATCGCTGCCGATCAGGATTTGCGAATGTCGCCCTGCGGGGTCAATGACCTCTACTGCGAGCGCACTACCTGCGTAGAAATGCCACATTTCATCGGCAGCAATGCGGTGGAAGGCGGAGAAATTCTGTCCGTCGATCAAAAAGTAAATAGCTGTGGAAGCGTTCCGCGGGCCGTGGAAGCCGTCGGGGAGCGCGGGCTTCTGGATCTGTAGAGCAGCGCGGTAAGTTTCGCGATAGAAGCCACCTTCCGGATGCGGCTTGAGTTGAAGCTTATCGATCCAGTATTGAAGATCTCGCATATCTATGCTGGAGGTCTAAGCGTGAACGGACTTTGGCGTGTGCCCAGTAACCGCCACGCGTTGACGACCGGCAAATAGAATGATGGCGCCGAGCACCAAGACGCCTAAGGCAATCCACTGAGTAATGGAAAACGGACCAATCAAAGCCTGCTCATGCTCGCGGAAGAATTCGATGATGAAGCGAGCTGTGGAGTATAGCACCATATATAAGCCGATCACCTGTCCTGCGGGATGACGCTGCATCGCCCGGCGGTAGAGAATCGCGAAGATCAGGAGGTCGGCAGCCGATTCATAAAGCTGTACAGGATGCAGGGTTTTGTCGAGCGGCACCGGCGCTGCAAAATCCGAACGAAAGCGGACGCCCCACGGAAGACTACATTCTCTTCCCCAGCAACATCCAGCGGCAAAGCAACCAAGCCGGCCAATGGCCTGGCCAATGGCAACACCAGGGGCGAAGACGTCCATCGTGCTCAAAACGGGGAGCTTTTGTTTGCGGATGTAGAAGACTGCAACCAAGAGCGCCGCAAGAAAGCCGCCATGAAATACACCTGCGGCCTGTAATGTTTCAAGACTAAAAATTTGACCAGGGTTTCGGATGTAGTCCCGGAGATCAAAGAGAAACATGAACAACTTCGCGCCAAGAATGCCGGCCATTGCGCAATAGATTGCCAGGTTTGTGATCTTCTCGGGCGGCAGACCCCAGCGACGGGCCAACCGCAATGCCGTATATAGTCCGGCAAGGAAGCCCAGCGCCACCAGGACGCCATAAGTCGGAATGTAAAAAGAACCGATGCTGATGAGTTTGGGGAACATGCCGTTCGTTAGTGACCTGACCCTTGGACCAGGTCAACGTGCTCGCGCACAGCGCCGTGCCGGGGATGCATTAATTCAAGCAACAACAGGATGGCTCCTACCGTTATCGCACTATCGGCGACGTTGAACGCCGGAAACGACCAGGAACCGTGATGCACCTCGATGAAATCTGTCACAGTACCGATGAAGATGCGATCGTAGAGATTTCCGGCGGCACCTCCGAGGACAAGCCCGAGCGCAATTCGCCCCAGCGTGTCGGTAAATGTAGTTCGACTGCCCCATAATGCGGATAATACGAACACCAGCACCAGGGCGGATACACCTATTAAGATGCCGCTCCGCAGCCATCGGTTGCCATCGGCCAGAATTCCAAAAGCCGCTCCAGGATTTTCGGTATGGATGATTCGCAGCCAGCCGGGAACTACCGTATCGCTGTCGAGCGAGCTCATGGACTGCTGGATGTATATCTTGGACCAGCGGTCAGCCAGAATAATCAGCAGCGACAGCAGAAAAGGCCAAAATCGTTTCAGCATTTCGAAATGTTACGGAAATCTGTTCAAACGATCTCCGGCAGTACCGTGGCGCAGGCTGCGCAGACAGTTGGAAATTCCGGGTCCGATCCCACGTCAGTCGTGAATTTCCAGCAGCGTTCGCATTTATCGCCGCGCGCGCGTTCGACTGAGACTTTCAAGCGTTCTTCATTGCCTCGCCGGAGTTCTACCTGCGAGACGATAAACCAGCCCGCCAGCTCAGAGGCATTCTTGGCAAGTAGAGGATAAAGCTCGGCGTCCGCAGAAAGTACCACGGCCGCTTCGAGCGAAGATCCGATCACCCGGTCTTCTCGCGCCGCATCCAAGACTTTTAACACCTGATCGCGTACAGGAACGAGCTGGTCCCAGTCTTCTGCCTGTGCACGCTGTTCGACGGATAGTCCATGTGTCAATTCAGCAGGATCGGGCAAGTAAGCGATGTGAACGCTTTCGATTCCTGCCGTACCGGCTTTAAGGTGCCTCCAGACTTCCTCGCAGGTGAAGGAAAGAATTGGAGCCAGGAGTCTGACAAGCGCCAGGTTCAGCCGGTACAGTGCGGTTTGAGCGCTGCGCCTTGCGGCGGAGGCGGGGCCCGCGGTGTAGAGCCGGTCCTTGGCAACATCAAAGTATACGGCGCTGAGATCCGTCGTCGCGAAATCATAAATAGCGCGATAGACTTTGTGAAAAGCGTACTGATTGTAGGCCTCTAGGCAGCGTTTCACCAAGTCTTCCGCGCGTACCAGAATCCAGGCGTCAATGCCGGTCAGCGCAGCATCCGGTATGCCATTCGCCGCCGGATCGAACGGGCCCAGGTTGCCCAGCATCCAGCGAAACGTGTTGCGTAGTTTGCGATACGCTTCCGTCAATCGTTCGAGAATCACTTCGGACATACGAACGTCTTCCATGAAGTCGACCGAAGCCACCCATAGCCGGAGAATATCTGCGCCCTTTTTGCTGACGATCTCTTCAGGTTCGATGGTATTGCCGATTGATTTCGACATCGCGCGGCCTTGCGCATCGAGCGTCCAGCCGTGAGTTGCGCACTCGCGATAGGGCGACTGGTTTTTCAGCGCCACGCCAATGAGCAGCGAACTATGGAACCAACCGCGATACTGATCGCCACCTTCGAGATACATGTCGGCCGGCCAGGGTAGCCCGTTTTCCGGAGTCAGAACGGCCAGATGGCTCGACCCTGAGTCGAACCAGACATCAAGAATGTCTGTTTCCTTGCGGAACTCTTTGGCGCCGCACTTGCCGCATACACAATCCGTGCCCATGAGTTCGGCGACGCTTTTCGTATACCAGACGTCTGCCGAGTATTGCCGGAATTGACTGACAACATGTTCGAGGACTTGCTTATCTGTGAACGGTTCGCCACAGGCTCCGCAATAGAAGACGATGATCGGAACGCCCCAAACGCGTTGCCGTGAAATGCACCAATCGGGGCGCATGGCGATCATGTTGGACATGCGCTCTTCGCCCCAGGATGGATGCCAGGTCACATTCGTGATCGCTTCGAGCGTGCGGGCGCGAAGGCTTTCGCGATCCATTCCGATGAACCATTGCTCGGTAGCGCGGAAGATTACTGGGTTGTGGCAGCGCCAGCAATGCGGATAGCTGTGCTCGACGCGAGCCTGAGACGCGAGTGCTCCGTGCGACTCCAGAAGCCTCGCCACAATAGGATTGATTTCCCAAACCGTTTTACCCAGGAGTTCTTCAGGTAACTTGCCCGGCGCTCCTTCCGCCTGGAAAATGCGTCCCGCGGCATCAACCGGACAGTAAACTGGAATGCCGTAACGTTGACAAATCACAAAGTCGTCCTGTCCGTGGCCAGGCGCCGTGTGGACTGCCCCGGTACCCTGTTCGAGAGTCACGTGGTCGCCCAAAAGGCCGATCGAATCGCGATCAAGGAAAGGATGCCGGAAGACGGCGCGTTCCAGTTTCGAGCCAGGGAACCGCGCGAGGATCGTTTGATCCCAGCCGAGCACGTCCGCCACCTGCGGCAGCAAGCCCTGGGCAACGATAGTGACGCCCTGTGGCGTATCCACGGCAACATATTCGAATCTCGGGTTGAAACTGATTGCCAGATTAGCCGGAATCGTCCATGGCGTAGTCGTCCAGATCAGCACGGACACGTCGCGCCCGGCGAGTGCCGGATCGAGCAAGGCCGGATCTGAGGTCATTTTGAAGCGGACGTAGATAGTGCTACTAGAGTGGTCCTCATACTCCACTTCGGCTTCAGCGAGCGCGGTGCGATCGTGAATGCACCAGTGCACAGGCTTGAGACCTTTGTAGACGTAGCCGCCGTGCAGGAAATCGACGAAGGCCTGCGCGATAACAGCCTCATACTCCGCGCTCATCGTGAGGTACGGATCTTCCCAGCGTCCCAATACCCCGAGGCGTTTGAACTCCGCGCGATGAATCTCGACGAATTTGCCCGCATAGGCACGGCATTCGGCACGTATCTGTGCTCCGGTCATCGCAGCTTTGCGCTTGCCCAGCTCGGCGTCCACTTTGATTTCGATCGGCAGGCCGTGACAATCCCAACCGGGAACGTAGGGCGCGTCGAAGCCCGCCATGCTTTTAGACTTGACGATGAAGTCTTTCAGGATTTTGTTAAACGCGGTACCAAGATGAATGTTGCCGTTGGCATACGGGGGTCCGTCATGCAGAACGTACTGCTTGCGGCCCGCGCGCGCTTCGCGAATTCGATGATAAAGGTTGGTTTCTTCCCAGTGCGCAAGTATTTTAGGCTCCGCGGTGGGCAGGTTCGCCTTCATCGAAAAATCGGTTTTGGGCAGGTTGACCGTCTTTTTCAGGTCAACGGAGGTGGCGCTCATGGAATGATTTCATCGTAGCGAACGGGAGCAGGGATTGAGGGCGCGGGAAGAGATGTGCTTTTAATCTCGGACGACCGGTTCACTTTCCGACAAACACGCACAACTTTCCGAACGAGACTCCGATAACTAGTGCAGATCGGCAAAGCTGATCAAATTCAAATACATAGAGGAATACTAAAATGGGTTTTTGGAGTGACCTTGAAAACATCGGAAGTGGAATTGTCCACGGTGCGGAAAGTCTGGCAAGCGGAGCAGTTAATACAGTAGAAGGTCTGGCAAGCGGAGCAGTCAATACAGTAGAAGGTCTGGCGGGAAGCGTTCTTAATTCGGAGCCGAAGGGCTTGTTTGCCCTCTCCTGAGCGACCTCATGGGCCCACTGGGAGGTATTCTCAGCAGCCTGCTAGGTGGATCTCAGCAGAGCAGCCCGCTGCCGTTCTCTCAGATCGCCAGTGCAGCCAACCCGGCCCAATTCGCCACTAATTTGTCCAGTGCCTCCGACAGTTTGGGCAGCGGGCTGTCAGGAACCGATCTCAGCGGCGTTAGCCAGCTCGAGCAGAACGCAAATGCTGCCGAGGCGCAGGCCGAGTCCTCGGGCAGTGAAACGGACGCAATAAAGGCGCAAGAGGCTGCTGAGAAGTTGAACCAGATAGTTTCCCTGATTACCACTGCGCTTTCCGAGAAGGCCAGTCTAGACGACAAGATCAGCAACAACCTCAAGACACAGTGAGCGGAGTTGCTCGACCCTGATTAAAACACAAGACTTTGCACTGGATTGTCCAGGTTACCGCTGAAGACAATCCAGTGCTATTCTTCATTTCCAGTGGCTGGCAAAATCCAAAAAACGATTGCGGGCTTTCAGAAGGAAATTCTCTCCGGGGATCTCACTGCTGTCCTGACCCGGTTCAGCGATTTGATCCTAGTGGCGTGCATCGGCGCCATGGTGGGCATGATGATTGTTCCGCTGCCGACCTGGCTGCTGGACATTCTGCTGACAATCAACATTACAATCGCGGTCACGGTGCTGATGGTTTCGATATACATTTCAAGCGGCACAAAGCTCGCTTCGTACCCCACCATCCTGCTAATCACCACCCTTTACCGACTGTCGCTGGATATATCCGCAACGCGGCTCATTCTCCTTCAAGCTGATGCAGGGGAGGTGATCCGCTCTTTCGGCATGTTCGTCGTGGGCGGCAATTTCGTGGTTGGCGCAGTGATTTTCCTGATCATTACGCTCGTGCAATTTATCGTAATTACCAAGGGCGCCGAGCGCGTGGCCGAGGTTGCGGCGCGATTCACGCTTGACGCCATGCCAGGAAAGCAGATGAGCATCGACGCCGACCTACGGGCGGGCATCATCGATTTCCGCGAGGCGCGGGCCCGGCGTGAAGGTCTATCCCGGGAATCGCAGTTTTACGGCGCGATGGACGGCGCCATGAAGTTCGTCAAAGGAGATGCGATCGCCGCCATCGTTATCACTCTGGTCAACATTGTCGGTGGACTCATTATTGGCGTGGCGATGCGCGGGCTCTCGTTCGCCGAAGCAGTGCAGACCTACTCGATTTTGACAATTGGAAACGGATTGGTCGCGCAAATTCCGGCGCTGCTCATCTCCATTTCGGCCGGCATGGTGGTCACGCGAGTCGCTTCCGAAAACGAGGACACTAATCTCGGCAAGGATGTCGCGACGCAGATTCTGGCGCAACCCAAAGCAATCGCAGTGGCCTCAGGCATTCTGTTCGTGATCGCGCTAGTTCCCGGTCTTCCGAAAATCCCGTTTTTTTTCCTGGCTGGGCTGGGGGGTGCCATTTCTTATGGCCTCTTCCGCGCAAAGACTCTCAAGCGTGGTGAGACCCAGACGGCAAAGGGGGCCGAAGCAGTCCTTGCGGAGCCGGAATTTACGGCCACTGTACCGTTGGTGCTTGAAGTCAGCCAGGATTTGACACCGTGGGTCGATCTAGCCACGCCAAACGGAACGACTTTCTACCAGCTGTTGATAGATATTCGAAGGAGTCTGTATTACGAGCTGGGTATCATCTTCCCGGCGTTACAGGTGAGCGGGAATCAGCCGTTCGATGGGGGAACATATAAGATTTGGCTGAATGAAGTGCCGGTGATAACGAACCAGCTTCGCACCGATGCTGTGCTGGTAAACGATTCGGCCCGCAACCTTGTTGTTTACGGGATCAAGTCGGAAGAAATCGCGAACCCGGCGACTGGGAAGCCGGCGGCCTGGATTTCCCGGGATCTAACCGAGCGGGCGCGGTCAGCGGGGCTTCAAGTATGGGATACGCACGAGATCCTATTGATGCATGTCACGCAATACCTTAGAAAACGCGCGAGTGAGTTTATAGGACTGCATGAGGTGCAATGGATGGTAGGCCGACTGAAGGAACTGTATCCGGCCCTTGTGGCAGAAGTGACACCTAAGCCAGTTCCGCCGTTGCTGCTGACTGAAATTTTGCAGCGCCTGGTGGAGGAGGGTGTCAGCATACGAGATCTCAAATCGATCTTCCAAGCTTTAGCGAAGTGGGGTTCGATTGAGCACGAACCCATGGCTCTGACGGAGCGTGTAAGAGCGGCGTTGCGTGAGAAAATCTGCTTTCAGCTCGCGGGCGGCAAACCGACGCTCTACGTCTACCAGCTAGATCCCGAGATCGAGGAGATGTTCCGCAACTCAATACGGCAGGGCCCCAGCGGATCGTATCTTTCGATGGAGCCGTCGATGATCCAGCAAGTGGTGGCCGCCGCAAACGTGCATTTCGGCCGTCTGCCGGCAAGCGCACAAAAGCCCGTTATTCTGACCGACGGAGACATCCGTCGCTTCGTCAAGCGCGTTCTCGAGCAAAAGATTCCCGAGATTTCGGCCATCAGCTATGATCAGCTGTCTCCCCAGATCACCGCCTTTCCGTTGGGAACGATTGCATTGGCGGCGCCACAACTGGCGGGGCGCTCAGTATAGGGTCTCCAGCACGGCTAGAATTGCGGAATGATGGAGGAAGGAGCTGCGTGATAAAGAATCCAGATGAAAACGAGAGCGGTGCGCGCTTTCCAAGAGGTGCGACACCAGCCAAAGAAGAGGCACAGGGTTCGGAACCTTACTGGCAGAGCTTTCCCCGAATGGAAAGGCTTCTCGGGACGGAGCGTCCTCCCGTCCTAGCACAGATGGAGGGGACGTGCCGGCGGCTCGACGCCATTTTGAAATCCGGATCGCCGCAAGAGGCTGCTCGTGCCCAAGCCGCCATGAACGCCTACGCCCGCGCTCTGGAGCTGTATCGCCACCTCGCAACCCTGCGAGATAACGCCTGGGCTGCTAGCAACAGCGCGAGCTCAGCTAACGATAAGTAGAGTGTCAGGAGAGCAGTCAAATGATCACGAATAACAACTCGTCGAACGCGACCTCAAGCCTCAGCAGCATTCTGAACATGACGTCTACCCCAACCACGGGAACGAGTACCGCTCGCAGCGTGTTCAGTTCCATTCTGGGCGGAGCCGCCAACATGTTTTTCCCCGGCCTCGGCACGATCATAGGGAACGCCGTCGGGGGAAGCGCGCTGAGCGCCGGGACGCCGATGCTGGGCGGGCAGACCACTCAGTATCTTCAATTACAACAGGAAATGGAGTCCGAAAGTATTGCGTACAATCTGGCATCGAATGTGCTCCAGGTTCGGGCCACCTGCGCATCTAAAGCGATCGACAACATGAAAACGTAGTGCGGTATCCGTGCGCTGATCCGGTATATCAAGGAAGGTCATGAATGGCGTGGAATGTGAATCCGTCGAACGAAGAAATCGGGCTTCTGATGGAAGCGGGGATTATCTATCGTGACTCCCGGAAGTTCGGAGAAGCGCATGAAGTTTTCAACGGAGTGCGTGCGCTATTGCCGAAAAGCGATGTGGTAGAGGTGGCGCTGGGAACCGTCAGTTTCCAGCAGGGCGACTTCGAAGCCGCAGCGCGTCATTACCGGTCGGCAATAAAGCTGAATCCCCGGAGTGCCTACGCTTACGCCCATTTAGGAGAACTGGCAATTTTTCAAAAGGACAAAGCCCAAGCGACAGTGCATTTAAAGGAAGCTATCAAGCTGGACCCGCGCGGAGTTTACGGTAAACTTGCGCGCACTCTTTTGGAGTTCGGAAATGCAGTCAGATACAAAGAAGGTGGGAAATCATAATGGAAATAAAACCAACCGGACCGGGGGCGAACCTCCCGCCCGTTTCCAATAACGATCAGCCGGTCTCCAAAGCGTTTTCCAAACAAACGGAAGCTTTGGGTGCCGCGAGCGTGAGCTCGCAAGATAACCTGCCGCTCTCCTCTGTGCTGGCCAATTACAAGAAAGCAGATCTCCAGGACCCAGCAAAAGTCGAAAAGATGCTTTCTCAATGCGCGGGTGGTTTACTGGACGGCGTGCTTGGCCAGTCCAGCTCCAGCCTTTCTGCGAACGAGAGCTCCTATCTGAGCGGCTGGCTTCAAAACGATCCATCGATTCGTGGGAAGATGTTGAACTATCTCGAGCAAGTACTGAAGTAAAGTGGACGCCCTTCTCACCATACGGTCGAAAGCGGACAGTTCCGTAAGGGAATCGAAGCTCCCGCCCGTCGGCCGTGTTCTTGTAGGGCGTGGTCCGGATTGTGTCGTTCTGCTCGACGGTCAGGGCATCTCCAGAGAGCATCTGGCAGTAGAGGCCGATGACTCCGCCGTCTTCATCGTGGACATGAGCAGCAATGGTACATGGCTGAATGGCAAACGTCTGTCCCAAAACGGCAGATCCAAAGTCGAACAGGGTGATCTGATTGAACTGCCCGGTTATGAAATACGGCTCCACACATCCGAACCGGCGATGCAGCAAACGATGCCGATTATTCGGCAAGATGCTCTCACACCGGCAGCGCCGGAATCTTTCTCGGGCTCTTTGACCTGGCTGGATAAGTTCACTATTCTGACGGCCCTGCTTTCCGTTGCTCTCTTGTTGATCTATATCAATTCCTAGAGCTTAAGCCTCGGGTGCCTGGCGGTTCACCCCGCTTTCCCCGCCTCGTCACAAGGAATACCGCAACAACGCCAGCAAAACGACGATGGCGAGCGAATTATCCCATTGACCGGGCGAAAGAGCCTCCAAGATCGCCGCAGCGGCGGCGGCAAGTGGGAAAGAAGAGAACGGCATACCGTAGAAGACGCACCCGATTGTTGCCAGTACAACGAGCGTGCTGACAAAGTTGGCCACCGCTCCCTCGACTGTCTTTCCTGTCGAGGAAATCCGGCGCTTTCCGAAACGAATGCCGACGCAGGCCGCGGCCGTGTCTCCTATTGTCATCGCCAATACGGCAAGAACAACCAGGTCGCTTCGTTGACGCCAGAATTGCAGGATCAGGATCTGGATCTCCGGCAGTAAGAATCTGCTCAGAGGGAATAGCCGTTTTTCAAGAGGGCCGAGGCTTGCCCGCTGCGAGTTCGCATGAAGATTGGCTGCCAGGATCATCGTTACCGGGATAGCAGCGATACCAGCGATGTACAAAAGCAGCGAGAGGCACAACCCAGAGGCCGACGGCCAGATGAGCGATCTTGCGAGCTACGAAAGGAGTGATGAAACCTTTTTGGATAGTGACGTTGAGCAGTTTCTGCTGAATGGGTACGAAAGCAAACCAGATGCAGAGAATGAGAATCTCGAACGCCATCGTCGAAGGCTGAGAAGGCAATAGTTACCGCAGGTAATCGGCTTCTTCGACGGAGTTCACAATTTGCCAGTCACTTCCCGATTTCAAATCGCGCAGGTGGAGAGTGTGCCGGTAAATGTAGTAGAGATGGTTTGCCTCCGAATCGAGGTAGACTGCGCGGAGCGCGGGTTCCATTAGAGGCGTTGTATTACCCGTGACCAGGCTTCGGCTCCAGAGTGTCTGCTGCTTTCCGTCAAGAGCGAAGCGACAGAACAGGATCTGCCGGTTAGCCGCGCTCATTGGATAACGGAACGAATATTCCGGCTGCGCCGCCCAATTGGACTCAAGACCCGAGCCGTTGGCTCTCATGGACGCGATTCTGGATCGGGTGAGATAGTGCCGCTCGTCGAGCGGAACCGAATCGTCAACGGTGAAGTAGATGCGATCGTCGGATCCCCAGGCAACTGAGAGGATGAAAGTATGATTGGGGTCCAGGCTGAAGATCCGGCGCGGAGATGAATTCGTTGAAATCGAATCCACAACGTACAGTTCTTTAGATGTGGCGACTGCCAGCGCATCTCTCTCAGGAGCCTTGCTAAGAAACTTAGCGGCGATATGAGTCGCGATTTCTCGAGTTCCTGCTGAGCCGATTTGATATTCGAAGACGCCCAGTTGGGTTGAATGCTCCGCGTGGTGGACCAATCCCTCCCTGCCGAATGCAACCGTGGTTGCATTGATCCAGACAGGGGAGTGCACGCGGCATTTCGCAGTATCCAGAGCTAGCAGCTGATCGTAGTTTCCGTACTCATCTGCAAGCGAAATCGTCGAGCTGACGGGCACGTCGGATTTAGAACCTTTGCTTTCGGGGGAGCCGCGGTCGAGAGCCAACACTTTGCGCGCCATCGATGTCGAATCAGGAAGGAGAACATCCTGGGTGATGGGCAGTTCGTCCGGTCTAACGATCAACAGCTTCTTCACCGGCGAACGATGGTTTGCCGAAACGGAGATCTCGCGAATACCGGCAGGTAACTTGATTTCGTAGTGTCCGATCTGATCGGTTGTGACTCGTTGAGATCTCCAGGAGACTACTGCGCCGGGCAGCGGCTTCGCTGAGCGAGGATCGAGAACAGTTCCCATGACAACAACCGTGTCAGGCTGATGCCCTCGACCCAAACCCAAAATGAGCAAGCCGGTAAAACTCACACCGAGAATCACGAAGACCCGGAGAATGCGTTTTGTTCGTTTCATGAGATCTCAACGAGAGCTGAACAAAGTTAGAGCAATATGCTTACCAGCCGCTGAAGAAGTCGCTGATTGCATTTCCTACTGTTTTGGCCGCATCGCCGATCGCATTGACAATGCCTTTCCCGGCATCCACGGCGGCATTGCCCAACCCTGACGCAAAACCTCCAAGATTTCCGTTGAAGAGGCTGCCAAATGCTCCGCCGATATCGTTGCCGACTTTACCCGCAGCGTCGAAGACATCGCCCACTACCGCGCCCGCGCCGCCGATGATATCTGTGATGGGTTCCACGACATTTCCGAGGACCGGTATGCCTTGCACTTTGTTGTGGAGCCAATTGGCGCCGAGTTCCAGTAGACCACCGACTCCAGAACCAATTGCCTGAACAATACCGCTAGGAAGCTCAAAAAGGCCGTGTACAAAGTCACCGGCGTTGTCCGGCGAATAGATGCGATTCAGGCCATTCGTGATGTTGGTTATCCCATCTAAAGTGCCGTTTGTGCCTTGAACGCCATCGTCATTGCCAGGGGGAAGGTTGGTCCCCGGCTTACCGTAGGCGATGAAGTAGTCGTTGAATCCAGTGGATATTCCCCCGTAATGGATATTGCCCCACATCTTCTCGAAATCGGAAACCGACATTTGCTGTTCCCCATCCTTCCGATTCGGATCATGGTAAGTAATGTACTGTTCGCCAGTAGCAGGATCTGTGCCGTAACCGGTAATCGCAATATAGTGCAGCCCACTTACGCTGAAGTTGCCCTGTTTGCCATCATCAGTTACAGACACGCTGTCATTTCCATCGACCATCGCCTGAACCGGGCATCCGGCATCGATCATGCTCTTTATCTGATCGAAGGAACTATTGTTGTATCCCTCAGCCGATAATCCGTTTTGACGCGCGAAGTCGATCATGTCATTGGGCGCGGTGAAGGTATTCATTCGGCGGATGGCATTATCGACACTGGCCTGGTCCTCTTGCACACCCAGATAAGTCATTATTTCCGCGAGGGTTGTGGTACCGCAAGAGTTGCCCTGCTGCCGGTAGTACGGCATGCTCCCGACGTCCAGGCAGCTGTGTGAGTGAGCCCTGCGGTGCGGCAAATGAAGAGAAACTGGCGGGGTTGCTGGTGTCCGCGCTTAGAATTTGCCAAAGTGCCTGGGCGGGCTGTGAGCTGCCAGCGGACTGGCTCTGCTCAACAGCCTGCAGCTCCTGTTCAAGTGTTGCTAATCCTGAGGTTATAAAATCGTTGATTCCGTTCATATGATTACTCTCCGTTAATTAATTGACTTACTTCCGACATGATGTCCGAAGTTAATAAGTTCAATCTAGTTCTCGGGAGGGTTGAAGCAAAGTTGCTTGTGCTTTCCACGGATATCAAACGGGGCAACCTAGCGCAAAGCGACAAAATAAGCGATGTCGCGCACTTGCTTGCTGAGAACATGGAAGGTCTCGCCGAGAGTGGCCGGGCGAGGGTTTGAGTAGAACCCCTGCCCAAAGGTGACAAGGGGCATCGGCTGCTCCCGGACCTTATGACAATCCTGGTCCTGAATCAGAGTGAGACCTGTATTCCCATGAACGACCGCCGGGCACCCGCCGCGGCAAGACTTCCAGCTGCTGCATCCATCGCAAGCACCACCGGGCGTCTTCCTTCGCAGCCCCACCAGGATCGGATGGCTACGCCATAACTGGACCAAATCTTCCTTCCAGATATTGCCCAACTTATGACGGATTCGGCAATAGTACACGTCGCCGGTACTTCCGTTGACTTCGACGAGCTCAGTGTTATCGCACTGACATAGATCCGTGGCCAAGCCCCACAACCCCTTACTCCGCTTCGACTCTTCCATTGGAAGCAGATGCGCCAACGGGTCGAAAAACATGAGCAGGCGTCTATAGCGGATTTCTTTGGCGTGATCGACAATTCGTTTGAAAGCACCCCAGTAGTCGCCCTCAATCGTAATCTTGCGACGCAGGGCTTGGCCCTCGCGCACAGGCCTGGCGAACTTCGCTCCGGCCACACGGAGCTCCTGCACCAAGTTGAGAAGCAGCGGAGCTTCCTCCATATTTATTTCCGGCAGGACGACATAGCTCAGAATCACGAAAATGCCGGCCTTCTTTAGCGCGGCGATACCGCGCATGCTCTTTGCCCAGTTACCCTTTCCGCGGACTTTATCGTGCGTGGTCTGGCAAGCGCCATCCAAGCTTACCTGCGCGACCTTGAGACCGGCCTGCTTCAACGCATGGGCCATCGGTTCGGTCATATTGACCGCGTTGGTCACCAGGCGCACGCGGAAGCGGCGACGTACGGCTAACCGAATGATCTCCGTAAGATCCTTGCGGACGGTCGGTTCACCGCCGCCGATGGTCAGGATATGACGTCCGCGCTCGCCATAAGCCTTTCCCAAGTTTTTGAATTTGGTGAGGATCTGGTCTATCGTCGGTAACGACGGATCGGCGTGCTTTCCGTACTCCTCCCAATAGCAATGCACGCAGCGAATATTGCATTTTTCAGTGACATTCAGGTGGAAACGATGTGGGCGCATAAATCCTGGACGAGGCTGACATTAGATGAGCGTTCAGCGCTCGCTTTTTTTTCGTGTCAGAGCAGAGAAAGTTGCCTTCGAACATGAACAACCAGTTCAGCAACTCCTAGGCTTTGATCACGATAACAAGATCAGCGGGAAAGGATGATGCCGGCGGTTTTGCCAGCCTCACAAAAGAACACGATGTCTAAATTGAGATCGGATCTTGCGAAATGCCTGGCGCGCAAGGCGCAGCACTTGACTGAAGCGGAGCTTGCAACGGCTCCCGAAGTGAAAGCGTTCCATCTGGCCAGTGCCACTCAAGCCGACGACGAGATCGAGGAGATCCAAGATGTGTTGAGGGCGCTTAGTGTTTGGGGCAATAGAGCGGCGTAGAGGCGGCGAAAGCCCGAAAGTTAGCATCTAGCGAAACGCCAGTCGTTTCGCTCCTGGCTCTGATTGAGCGATGTCCCATCCGGCGAACGAGAGCCCATTATTGTTCAGCGGCTTTTTACCACCCGCTGAAGAAGTCACTTATTGCATTCCCGACTGCGCTTGCGGCATCGGTAACAGCGTTTACCGCGCCGGTTACCACGTTTCCTGCAGCGTCGCCGAGACCGCTAACGAAGCCACCAAGGTCTCCGTTACAAAGAGATTCGAAGGCTCCGCCTACGGAATTGAATGCTTTTCCAATACCGTTGAACGCATCAGCCACAGCCCCGCCGACGCCGCTGACGACGTCGGTCAATGGTTCCACGATGTTCTGCAAAACCGGAATGCCATCGACCACGTTCCTCAGTTTCTCAGCTCCGAGCTGAAGCAGCGCACCGACTCCGCCCCCGGCAGCTTGGACGAGGCCGCCGAAGAACTCCGGAATGCCGTGAACAAAGGAGCCGACGCTGTCTGGAGAGAAGATACGATCAAATCCGTTGCTGACATTGGCCGCGCCGTTGAGAGCGGCCATCGCGCCCTGAGCTCCATCCATCCGGCTTGGAGGGAGATTCGAACCTTGAGGGGCAAAGGTCATAAAGAAATTCTTCACGCCGAAGTCTTCGTTGCCCCAGGCTTTCTCAAAATCAGAGAGCGAGATCTTCTTCTCAGCTCCCGCCGAGCCATAGTTCGGATCGTGAAACAAGACGTATTGCGTTCCGTCAGCTGCCGTTTCGTAGCCGGTGATCACAATCTGGTGACGCCCGTCTGGAAGATTTCCGCTGGGAATCTCCGGAATATCCTGTCCGGTAACTGAGGCCATGACCGGGTATCCCTGGTCGATCATGCTTTTCACTTCGTCCCACGTGCCGTTGTTGTATTCTTCGGCGTCCAGGCCGTGATCCCGGGCGTACTGCAGCTCGTCCTCCGGAGTGGCGCCGATGGAGTTGTCGACACGGCGAATGGAGTTATCGATATCCTGCCGGGAAACATCGATGCCGTAATAATTGAGCACCATCGCCAGGCTCGTGGAGCCGCATCCGTTGGTGTTGCCCTGATAGAGGTAGGGCATGTTGTCTGCATTAGGGATACGGGTGTACTGATTCCCAGCTACACTTCCGGAAACAGATCCAAGCACGTCACCGGGTAGAAAGCCCGGTAAGGCTGAACCGCCGAGCGGCCAGCTATTGGTCGCGAACAACGAGCCGGCATCTGGCGGCCTGTCAAGTATCGACGGCTGGTTGGAAGCTTCCAACGCGGCCATCGCCTGCTCTTGCGCTTCGGTAAGCAATAAAGATTCGAGCAACGTACCAATCGAGTTCATAAAAAGCTCACCATGCTTTTCGTTCGGGCTCGCAAAAAGTTGCTGAGGGAA
>CAWJEH010000061.1:0-147089 GCA_963841675.1 Terriglobia bacterium | reverse complement strand
GCGATCGCCAGAGTGCTCGTTAGACCGCACAGAAAACATCGTCGAGCGGTCTTTGAAAATCTAGTGTAGTTGTACTTCATGATTTTCCTTCTAGCTGAAATGGTTATCAGCCCGAACGGGAATAGCACCTCCACCGTTTTGCCAGAGGCCCGTCTCTCACAATAGAGCTGGATCTCGTACAAGGATCCGCGGGCCGTCCGAGCGCGTCGCACACGCGGTGCATCGCGGCCGTGGACTGCAGCAGTTGGATAGAGACCTCGATCGGGAGCTGTCGCGCCCCGAGCGTAAGGTTGCTGAAGTCGCTCGCGACTTTTTGGGGGCCGCCCTCGGTGAAACCAAACTGTTCACCGCAGTGCTCTCGGACGCCCCGGGGGAAAACCGCGTGAGAAGAATTCTCTAAGTGAGGGGGATGGACCTCGAAGAGGTCCGTTGGGACACCGCAGAAAACCGCGCGCAGCCCAACGGGAACCGTGGCTGCGTCCTGGAAAGCCGAAGATCTGAAGATCTGCCAGGGAGTCGGACGTTTGTCCGACTTCTTGTCCGACTTTTGTCCGACCTTTTGACGAATTTCGGTTTCTCTTCGTCCTTTTCGGGACTTGGCTGCCCCTTTCATCCACCAGTTAAGTGTTTGAAACAGTGGGAAGTTGTTGGAGGCGCGGGGCGGGATCGAACCGCCGAATAAAGGTTTTGCAGACCTCTGCCTTACCACTTGGCTACCGCGCCGGCTTGTACGATTCTTCCTCCGAAACATAGCATATCCTCACAAAGAACTCCTCGCGCTACCCTCTAAGTGCGTTCTCAACGGGACTGATCCCCAACACAAAAGTGGAACTGACGAACAGAATCGCCGCTCGTCTGCGCGCGCCCGGTGCGTTCCTACTAACCGAAGCTCTTTTTCTCCGTTTGCTCGGCCTCATCTATTTGTCGGCCTTCGGTTCTCTCTGGTCACAAATAATCGGACTTGTGGGAGCCAAGGGCATTGCCCCTTCCGCTCGGTTCATCGCCGCCCTACATTCCGAACTAGGGCTGCGTTCTTTCTTTTACGCGCCGAGCCTGTTCTGGTTCAATTCAAGCGACCTGAGCCTCCTGCTGGCGTGCGCCGTGGGCTGCTTCGCTTCTCTCCTTATGGCCGCCGGGGTGTTCTCACGTGCCTCTTCAATCGCCTGTTTTGTTCTGTATCTTTCTCTATCGTCAGTTGGGCAGCCATTCACATCCTTTCAGTGGGACGCTCTTCTGCTGGAGGCCGGATTCCTTGCGATTTTTGCCGGTGCTCCCTGGCTGGTTTGGGCCTATCGTCTGCTGCTCTTCCGATTGATGTTCGAGTCGGGCTGGGTCAAACTGGCGTCGCACGATCCAAACTGGAGAAACCTTCACGCGCTGCGTTTTCATTTCATGACGCAGCCCCTTCCCAATCCGGTGGCTTACTACGTCTATCGTGTACCACCTGGTCTGCTCGATTCCTTGACCGGCCTCGCCCTTGCGATCGAATTTCTCGCGCCGTTTCTCCTGTTCGGGCCTCGCCTCGCGCGGTATACAGGCGTCGCGCTTCTGATGCTGCTTCAGGTATCTATTCTTTCGACCGGCAACTACGCTTTTTTCAATCTGTTGTCGCTCGCTCTTTGTCTCTGGGGCCTCGACGATACAGTTTTTGCGCCGCTCACCCGGGTGCTGCGCTGGCGATTCCCGCGTGTCCCGCCCAATCCGAGACCAGAAACCTTTCGCGTCGCAGGCAATTTAACAGTTGCCGCACTCTTGGTGCTCGCCCTGATGCAACTCCTGGATTCTCTGGCTTCCCGCGTCGTAGCGCCGATGTTTTCAAAACCGCTGGCGGCAATTCAACCCTTCGAGATCACAAACAGCTACGGTCTCTTTGCAGTCATGACGACAACACGCCCGGAGATCATCATAGAAGGTTCAAACGATCAGCTCGATTGGCGTGAGTATCAGTTTCCCTACAAGCCGGGCAACACCCACCGCGGTCTTCCTTGGGTTGCTCCATATCAGCCTCGCCTCGACTGGCAGATGTGGTTTGCAGCTCTCGGAGATTATCAAAGCAGCACCTGGGTCGGGGGGCTCATGTATCGGATACTCACGTCGGAACCCTCGGTGTACCGGCTTCTCAATCCTCCTCCTTTCGATCGTCCGCCGCGCTATCTGCGAGCGCTGCTCTATGAATATGAGTTCACTACGCCTGCCGAACGCGCGCGCACCGGTGCGGTTTGGCAGCGGCAGCTTCGTGGCATCTGGTTCGGCCCTGTTTCGCTCAATGGCCGGTAAATCCACGTAATTTTCAGTGGGTGAGATATGATGCTTGGCGATACGAACCGCCATGATCGATTTTTCCCGTCGCAGACGTTTTCTTTCTTCACTGGGTTCATTAGGCGGCGCAGCTTTCCTGGCGGAAGGCCGTGCCGCACGTGCGCAAGTGGCAAACGCTTCTGAAACCACGCCCTCCCTTCCCGCATACGCGCTCGCGCCTACGCACAAGACGCTTAAGCAGTCGAGTTACGATCGCACCGGAGGGAATGCGGACTACTTCCACATCGCTCCCGGGCAGAGCATCAATGTCTTCGAGTCAGACGGTCCAGGAATTATCACGCACATATGGTTCACGATCAATGCGCACAGCTCTCACCATTTGAAAGAGATCGTCCTTCAAATTTATTGGGACGGTAACGCGCATCCCAGCGTTGTGGCCCCGGTCGGCGACTTCTTTGGATTGAATCTGGGTGATTACTTCCTGTATCAATCAGCCTTCATGAACTGCTCGTCCATTAAGGCCTTGAACTGTTACTTTGCGATGCCCTTCAAGCGCTCTGCGCGAATCGCGATCGCAAATCAGAGCAGCCACCCTGTCGATTCTTTCTATTCCAACATAGACTATAAACTTGTCCGCTCTTTACCGGCGGAGGCCCTGTATTTTCACGCGCAATACCGCCAGGCGACTCCCAACAAGGCCATCAACGGCATAGAAACGAATCTCGATGGCCGTAATAACTACGTTTTTTTCGAAACCCAGGGCAGAGGCCAGGCCATGGGTGTCACCTTAGGGGTAGTCCAGAACACCGATGGCTGGTTCGGCGAGGGCGACGAGATGATCTTTATCGACGATAATTCCAAACCTGCTATCAATGGAACCGGCACGGAAGACTATTTCTGCGGAGCGTGGGATTTCGGGGTTACCTATCCATTTGCCAATCTCTACAACGGTGCCCCATTCATCGGAGTGGGCGAGCGTGCGGGAGGCCATTACTGCCTCTACCGCTGGCACGCCGATAACCCGATCGCCTTCGAACGTTCTTTGAAGTTCACCATAGAACACGGACATGCGAATGACCGCGCGGATTGCTTTTATTCGGTAGGTTACTGGTATCAGAGTGAGCCATTTACAGACTTTCCGGAGTTACCACCGGCTTCGGAACGTTATCCTGCGCTCAAGCTTTCCTCAACGAGGGAATAGCCATCCGTCGCTAGAATGAGTGCTATGACTTCAGACAACGCATTGGAAACTCTCCTTGACGGTGTCCGGCGGTTCCGTCGTGAGATCTATCCCAAAAATCGTGAGCGCTACCAGCAAGCCGCCAGCCAGCCCCAGCGGCCGCATACCCTCTTCATAACCTGCGCCGATTCGCGCATCGATCCCGAACTCCTCACGCAATCCGGGCCGGGTGACATCTTTGTTACGCGGAATATCGGCAATCTTGTACCTGCTTATGGTCAGATGCTGGGAGGTGTTTCATCGGTCATCGAGTATGCGGTTCAGGCTCTGGATGTTAGTCAAATTGTGATCTGCGGGCACAGCGACTGCGGTGCCATGAAGGGTTTGCTGCATCGCGAGAAGCTTGTCAGTATGCCCACGGTGAACGCCTGGTTGCAGAATGCGGAGGCTGCCCTCAGTGTTGTAGAGGCGCGCGACAGCGCCGCTAATGAAACGGCAAGATTGAATCGGCTCATCGAGGAAAACGTTCTTCTTCAGCTCAATCATCTGCGTACCCACCCCTCTGTGGCGGGCAAGATCGCTCAAAAGAGACTCGCCGTGTACGGGTGGGTGTATGACATTGGGAACGGTCACGTCGACATGTATGACGAAACAGCCGGAGCTTTCATGATGGTAGATGATCGGCCGGAAACCGCGGTTCCAGGCCGCGCTGCTCATCCCGCCGCTACATAGTTGCGGTCCTGGATTTGGCGCGCAACACTCCCTGACCGGCGCTCATCAGACAAGCGATGGAATATAGACGTTTAGGCAATTCAGGTCTCAAAGTCCCCGTTCTCAGCTTCGGCACCGCTACATTTGGTGGAGGAACCGAATTCTTTCGCGCTTGGGGTTCCACCGATGTCGCTGAAGCGAAGCGCCTCATCGACCTCTGTCTCGAAGCCGGGGTGAACATGTTCGATACCGCGGATGGATACTCCAGTGGGTTATCGGAAGAAATCCTGGGCAAAGCTGTTGCGGGTCGCCGCGAGCAGGTTTTGCTCGCGACAAAGGCTTTCTTTCCGATGGGAACCAGTCCGAACGATGTCGGCACGTCCCGCTATCACCTCATCAAAGCCTGTGATGACAGCCTACGGCGCCTTGGAACCGACTACATCGACCTTTATCAGATGCATGCTTTCGACGCGCTCTCGCCGATGGAAGAAACTCTCAGTGCCTTACATGATTTGGTGAGCAGCGGCAAGGTCCGTTATATCGGCTGCTCGAATTTTTCAGGCTGGCATCTCATGAAATCGCTCGCCATCTCCGATCGTTACGGCTGGCCTCGCTATGTTGCTCAACAGGTCTACTATTCCCTGATCGGCCGTGATTTCGAGTGGGAGTTGATGCCCTTGGGACTGGCCGAAGGGGTCGGAGCATTGGTCTGGAGTCCGCTCGGTTGGGGACGGCTGACCGGCAAAATTCGCCGCGGCCAACCTCTTCCTGAGACAAGCCGGCTCCCGAAGACCTCTGATATAGGACCCCCCGTAAACGACGAATACTTGTTCAAAGTGGTAGACGCGCTCGACGAAATCGCCAAGCAGACAGGCAAAACTGTTCCACAGATCGCATTGAACTGGTTAATCTCGCGGCCCGGTATTTCGTCCGTTATCATCGGTGCGCGCAATGAACAGCAATTGCGCCAGAATCTGACCGCTGGGGGCTGGAACCTCGATGCGGAACATATCAGGAAGCTTGACGAAGCAAGTGCTACCACGCTCCCCTATCCCTACTGGCATCAGCGAACAACGGCCATGCGTAATCCTCCACCCGTTTGATTACTCTAGCTTTCCGCCAGGATTCTCAATAAATCTCGGGAATGCCACTTCATCTGCGAACTGCCAAGCCGATAAGTACGCTAACCGCAAAATTTTCGCCATCTTCGTGTAGTCAATCTTATCGGCCGTATCCGTCACGTGATGATAGTCCGGATGAAACCCTGTAAACCACCAAAAAGCGGGCACGTCATGCAGCACGAAAGGAAACTGGTCGCTACGGAAAAAGATGTTCAGCGCCGATTCGTGATCGAAACGATAGTCTAACGTCAACCCCACGTAACGGTTTTCCTCTTGAACTGTACGGTTGTAATCGGGACTATAAGTCGCGCCGATGAGATTCAACCGGTTGCTCGTGTACGCCGGGATATCAATCAGACCATCTGTTTGGTTGCTCGGCTTCTCATCGCGTCCTATCATGTCGAAATTGATCATGGCGCGGGTTGTATCCAGCGGCCGAAGGGGATGGCCTGCCATATAGAACGCGCCCAGTAAGCCGCGTTCCTCCGCTGCGAAAACCACAAAGAGAATAGAGCGTTTGGGTTTGAGAGGATTGGCCGCGAAGGCGTGCGCCAGCTCCACCACGCCTACGGTGCCCGAGCCGTTATCGTCGGCCCCATGCCAGATCTGATCCAGACTCATTCCGTCATGGTCGTGGTGCGCGCTGATGAGAATCGTCTCTTGTTTTAGCTTTGGATCGCTGCCTTCGAGCAATCCAACCGCGTTATAGCTCGTGCCGGAGCGTGTCGAAAGATTCCGGAAATGAAGAGTCACCTCTGTATCCGGCAATGCTCTGGACTGCGGCTTCAGATTGCGATCGATGGCCGATTGAATCTCGGATGGGGTAGCTCCAGCATTGGCCAGCAGTTCCTTGCCGATTGCATCTGAAATTGTCGCGGACGGTGTATGCAATTCATCCTCGGCCAACACCTGCTGCGGTAACGGAATTGCGCGGGTTGTCGTCCCGCCAATCCTTGCAACACGCTCCTGATTCGATGGGTGGTTTCGATTCGGCTCGGCTACGATCAGCACTCCCACCGCCCCATGAACCTGAGCGTTCAGCGCCTTCACGCGGGTGGTTGCGTAACGCGTATTGCCGGTGCCGTTGAAGATGGAATTCGCATCCATCTCCTGTGGCTCATGATCGAAGATCAAAACGATCTTGCCGTGCACATCCATCCCCTGATAATCGTCGTACTTCAACTCGGGCGCCGTGATTCCGAACCCGGCGAAGACCACAGTCGCCGTTACGTCGACATCTCGCGGAAATGTTCCATAAGCATCCGGAAACTTCCATTCTTCGGTCTCGCCACTTCGTTTCAATGCAACATAGCTCGAGGTGCGATCCGGACGGTATTCGATCAGCGGCACTGGCTGCAAGTAGCTGCCGGACGCCGCGCCCGCGAGTCTCACTTTTTCAAACTCAGAGGCCACCCATTGTGCCGCGGCGTCGTCGCCCGGTTGAAGAGACATGCGTCCTTCGAGCGCATCCGAGGAGATAAAGGCGAGATTGGCCCGAAGGTCCGTTTCCTGGATGCTCTTGTACCCGGCTGCGACGCTTTGGGGTATGTCTTGGCTACGTGCGCAAACTTCGGCCAAGAGACTCATTCCGACGGCAAGCGCAAACAAACGCAGTCGCATCTCTCTCGAATATACCGGGCCGATTCGCTATTGGGGCATACGCTCCGGAGCCCGGATATTCTGCCACCCTTCGCCGTTCAACGCTGTGAGAAACGCGAGCAGATCTTCTTTGGTCTGCTTATCCATATCAAAGGCGGTGATGCGCGTGTCCAGATGAGGATTTGGCAGAGCGCCCTTGGAGTAGAAGTCCAAAACCTCACCCAAGGTCTTGAAACGTCCGTCGCCAAACGCTGCCAAGAACAGAGGTCGATAACCCATGATGTTTTGGACTGTCTCCACAACCCGGTCGGCAGACATGCCCATCTCATTTGGATTAGTGACCGGAATGATGACTTGCGCTTCGAGTGTCGGAGCCCGTCCGTCCCAGAACTGCGTCTTGCCCCATCCGCGATTGATCAGCGTTGGTGTGCGCCGGCCTTCCAACTTGCCATTTACGCCAGTCGAAAGCGGCACTCCGCCCGAAAATCCGTCTTGCGGCCGGTGGCAGAAGGCGCAAGATACTACACCGTTGGAAGACAGTCGTCCATCGAAAAATAGTGTTCTGCCCAGTTCCGCCGTCGCCGGCGAATATGGATTATCTGAGGGCCATCGATGAGCGGAAGCCCCAGCGGTAGTGAGACCCCCTTTGGACTCTGCTGCTTCTCTTGCCGCCCCACGCTCAATAGCAGCGGAAAGAGCGCCAGCACAACACGGAACCACATAGCTTTCGATCAATCCCCAGGCCGACCTACGCTACGCAATAGCATGCGCGGAAGATGGGGTGTGATGAAGCGAAAGCGTCGCCCGAGTATCATCTTCACCAAAAGATGATCTGTGCTATGGGTTATGCCCACGGCGACACCAAAGTTGAATTCCCAGTTAGGACCGGAATCGTAATCGATCGAGGGCACGATCTGTTCTTGCTGTAATCCGAATGGATCGAAATCTGTAATGGATCCAAGCGCGCCATAGTATTCGACACCAGCGCTAAATTTTCGCGTAATCGAATACCTGGTTTGAAGTTCGGTGCAAATCCCACGCCTTCATGAACGCTCGCGCCGTGGAACGAGCGTTCGAGCGCTGGGTTGAACGCCAGATACCCACGGACCTAGCTGGTTATCGATAATCGGACGAATCTCCCATGTCCATGTATCGCTCGAAAAAATCGGACGTTGGTAACCGATCTCAGTCGACAAGCTTACGCCAAATGGCCAGCGCCAGCTTTCTGGAACGCGCACCCGTGGCAGGATATGATCACCAACCCATTTGTAGCCTTGATTCGGGCCCACACTAGTGAAAACGTAGAGTCCGGTCTCAAACCAGCTGTTCCATCCCTGCGTAATTTCTACAGTTTCGTGCAGCTGATGTTCATCCGGCAGAACGCCACCAATCGTTGTCTTAAAACCTTCGATGGTGAAGTTACTATGTAGCTCCACCATTGTGCGTCCCGGCACAACGGTATCTGATCCATAGACCTGAATTTCGTAGTTTCCTTGTCCGCAAAGTGCTGCCGAAGCCAAAACAGCAAGAACCAACAGCGTGCCACTTCTTGTAAGGAGCCTCAAGTCAGACTGTAATACGACGGCCCGCGAACGGGAGAATTAGACAATAGTGGCCAAAGAACCCCATGACCAAAGAACTTACTGCGGGTGAGCGCGATGAACTCATCCAAAAAGCGCGCCAGATCGCCGGATCCGCCTACGCGCCCTATTCAGAGTTCCGCGTCGGCGCGGCTGTACTCGGTGGCGGGGGTCACTACCTGGGAACCAATGTCGAAAACGCCAGCTTAGGCCTGACTCTTTGCGCGGAAAGGTCCGCACTTTCAGCCGCCGTCACTGCCAAAGAGAGAGAGATTCGCGCCATCGCGATTGCTTGTATCGACGCAAAACTCGGTGGGCCGCTCGGGTCGCTGATGCCCTGCGGCGCCTGCAGGCAATGGATCTCAGAACTCGCGCCGCGTGCCGTCATCCTCATAGCAGGTCACGACCGGGAGTATTCCATCGGCGATTTGATGCCGCACCCTTTTCGGCTTCACTAGTTTCCCAGCAAGGAGTGTCTGAAGCTGCGCTGGTTAGTGCTCTTCCGCAATTAAGAACCAGACAAATGTTGCCGCCAGAGCGCATACGGAGCCCGAGAGCAATGCATTGAACCATCCAAAACTGTGCGCCAGAACTGGAACCAGCGTTGTCGAGACCACGCCTCCCAAGTTCCCTGCCAGATTCATCAGGCCGCCCGCCGTGCCTGCGTCTCCTCTTGCCGCTTCTATCGCCGTCGACCAGTAAGGTGCTTCGGTGCTGAATAACAAACTTACACTCAGAGCGATTGCAGCTATCGCAACCGCTATATTCGCGGCTCCGGCTCCTACAAACATGAGTAGAGCCGAAATTGTCAAACAACTCGTGGCAATCATCCGTCGCCCATTCAGCGCTCCTCTGAGCTTGGAGAGCCGGTCGCTCCATCTTCCAAGTAGCGGAACCACCACGGTGGCTGTGATCCAAGGCAGACTGTTCGCCCAGCCGCTGTTGACGATGCTCAAGTGCCGCACTTGAACCAGGTATTTGAATAACCAATAAACAAAAATCGATATCGCATAACAGTAGAGGAAGTAACTGATGCAGAGGAAAAGCACATTCTTCTCTAACATCAATCTCCACCAGCCTGCGCCGGTGTGCCTGGGCTCCGTCGAAGCGGCGCGGCCACGATGAGCAAAGCCTCTGGTCTGCAGCAACCACACAATCGCCAGCGCGATAGGAGTTACACCGGTCCAATAAAAAGTAGCTCGCCAACCGAGCGCGCTCATGATATAGGCCACCAAAGGTGGTGCAAACGCGGCTCCAAGCGTGGATCCGGTGAAGATGAGCGAGTTGATAAAAGCGTGTTTCGATGCCGGAAACCAGTCGCCTACGGCCCTCATGGCCACTGGGTAGGTAGCAGCTTGTCCCAAGCCGAGTATGAACCTGATAACGAGCAAGGAACCAAGAGCGAGAAACGTCCCTTTGAGTAGCAGTCCAGGGACGAGGCCCGTACACAGGGTCGCTGCTCCGCAAATGACTCCTGAAGCAGTCAGCACCGAGCGGGGGCCGAATCTGTCCCCGAGAACGCCGGCAGGTAGCTGGAAAATGGTATAGCCGATTAGAAAGGCGCTAAATACATAGCCGATCTGAATATCGCTCAGCGAGAGTTCACGCCCCATGTACTGCTGGGCAACTGCGATATTCGTCCTTAGTAGATAGCTCAGGAAGGCAAACGCCCACAGCGCTGGCAGAACTCCGGCTGTGGTCAGCCGGGAACGGCTCGCCAGGGCTGCCCGGTCCACTAGAATTCGATCGCCGACATTTTGTCGTCGGTCTTCAAACGATCGCCAGTGGCATTTGAAATGTCCTTAGGAATATTGGTTCGATCCACCAGGGAAGCGGCTTTAACCTTGCCAGTAAAAAGCATGTCGTTGGTGACCTTTGTCCGTTCATTGTCTATATCGGGATCGATACCGTGAGTGATCGATCTGCTGGTTTTTGAAAAATAGATCTTGATATCGTGTGTGGCGGCTGCCACGAAAACAGGCTTCCCGGCGAACGTTTGTGACATCTGGAAAAAGCGTATGTGATGACGGGATGCGAAGGTGTTATTTTGCTTTTCGTACGTCATGTCGGGCGGTTTGTTATTCAGCGTCAATACCGACATTGGCGCTTCATCGTAGCCCTGATTCTCTATGATTGCCTGCGCCGTGTGGAACGTCGAGGCTCTGCCTAGCGGGTCGGAGGCAAACCAGCCCGCATCTTTAAACGCCTGCTCGATCTGGTCCTTGGTCCCGATGAACAGCAGGTTGGTCAAGTCGGAAGGACTCGGGGGCTTCAGTGCTACGGTACGAAACGGTAACTGCTGCACCAGCGCAGTGAGTTCCTGTGCTGGTTGGATGGCCGGCGGGAGCTTAGCATCGCTCTGGGGATTCCAATCGAGCGCTTGAGTCAGCTTGACTGTGAACTCCACCCCAGGCTTGTAGTCGATAATTGGATTTGCCTGCTTCACAATTGCGCTCTTGATGCCTGAAAGCAATTGGCCGAACTCTTCATTCTTCTCGGTGACCTTATTTACCCCCGAATCCGCCAGGGACGTGAAGGTACGCGATGCCGTAATGCCGGTGATCAATCCCGATTGGTCGATGGATTCTCGTGCATTGTCTACGCCCGCCAAAACACAGGAAATCGTTTTCGACTGCCCGGATTTATCGTGTATCTTCGTTAACTGCAGGCGAATAGTGGCAGGCTGCTCAGCATTTCCATTTGCCGCCGGTTGGTCCGCGTGGGCGTCCGCGGTCACACCGTCCATCTGAGTGCCAAAGCTTATAACCGGAGTGCCGTTCACGAGAACAGGCGCGATCACGACTGCCGAAACCGCCTGCCCTGACGGCTTGTCGCTGCTTACTTCTGTCGTGAGCCTCAGATCTATCAGGGTTCCTGCGGGCACGCTGACGGCGAACGCCTGGGCTGTCAGGCCCAAGCTTAGTGACGAAATCGCGAAGAAGCATGTGTTCACACGCATGAACTCTATCTTCTCAACCGTCTATCGATCAAGGCGGAACTATCGATACCTGTAATCTCGCGTCGAGGGTCGCACAGTACCCCGCTTCACAAAAACGCTCGGTATAGCAGCCACGTCCGGTACGTCGCTATGTCAACACCTTCCAGGCACTCTGCTGGGATTCCGCCTGAGATTGTCCACTCACGCTCTGCACGTGAGCGCATAATGTGGTCGCAGGTTTTCGACGACAGGAAGTCAGCGAAGCGCTGGTGTCTGTACATCCGCGGCAAGAACTGCTTCGATACCCGCAGTGGCATCTACCGATGGCAGGCCTTCGACAGTCTGAACCGAGAAAGTGCTGGGCGGCACTGAAGTGGTCTTCTGTAGTGCAGAACCACCCGAAGGATCGAGTGAAAACACATTTACCTCAACCGGTGCTTCGACTCCATCCAAAGCACTCGCGGAGCGCTGCAATCGGACGAAAGCTTCGTGAGCATCGTCCAAAAAACTGCCGAAGGAAAGCTGAAGGCCCGTAAGAACGAGTTGTTTCGCGCTCACAAGCGCCGTGCGTCGGTCCCGTAGTAACACGACGGAGCCTTCTTCAGGTGGTTTGGAGAGCTGGCCAACGGCTTGGCAGGTACTGGCATCGCTCGCCGGATCCCGTACCGCCTGAACCAGGTTCACATTGGCGTGGGGAAACGATTCGGCAATCCCGGCCCGAACGCTCTCGAAATTATCCAACCTTGATGTGAAGCAGGTCGTCGTCAGGACATTCGCTAGAGGTACCGAGAGCGCCTGGGCGCTTTCCTTGATCTTCGCTAGTGCTGCGGAAAGCGACTCGCCGCTTTGCCCGGCGAAAAAGGCCAGACCACTAGGATTAGTGACCCGATGCGTCGCAACGACGGCTTCTATGACAATCTTCGCTGCGTCGTCTGCCAGTGCCCCGACCTGCAAGACCGTCAGTACCGGCAGTGGTAACTTATGCTCTGTGAACAGCCTCGAGACCTCGGCTTCCACCCGACGCGCGTCGCCGGCTCCAGCTACAAACGCCCGTAACTTCACTATGGTCTCGCCATGCGTATCGCGGAGAAGATCGTTAAGGCTTTGGCGGATCTGAGAAGCTAAGCCTCCTGTCTTCAGCAACGGAGATAGGTGGAAATCGAGAGTCTCGGTATCGGCCTTAAGAGCCATTGGCGGCTGTGGGGGCAGGGGTAAGACCTGCGACTTTGGTTCTGTATCCTTCTTCTTCTGCGGCTTAGCTCCGAACGGCAACAATGGCTGGCTTCCGAGCCATGCGAATGCCAGCACCGCAGCAAGCGCAGTTCTCCGGCGAACCGAGAGTTCAACACGCCATAGCGCGACTCACAACCCTAGCCTAGCCTGTCGCACTTGAATACCCTGATACCAGTTTCAAGAGCCGAAATTGGCTGGTGTTTGCCAGTCCAAATTGGTAGCATTGAAGGGTAGCTTTGAACTTCCTGGCAAATCTTTCCCTCGACCACTCTTCGGGGGTCCCGCTATATCGGCAATTGGCTGAATCTATAAAGCTGGCCGTCCACTCCGGTAGACTTGGTCACGGCGATCGCTTGCCAGCCACCAGGGAATTGGCTGGCCAACTTGGACTGAACCGCACGACAGTATCTGCGGCTTACTCAGTGTTGGAGCAAGCGGGCTTGTTGGAAGGTCAGGTAGGGCGTGGAAGCTTTGTCGCAGTTCCCGGAATTGAATCGGAAGGTCCAGCCGATCCGACGCCCTTCGACTGGCACACCGTGCTTGCGCGCGACGAGCCCTTGAGTCCGCCGCCGGCGAACGTCTCGATCAATTTCGCGAGTTCGCGGCCGGCCGAGGATGGTTTTCCGATGACCGAGTTTCGCGCCTTGTCCAAGCAGGTTATCGACGGTCCCCAGGCAACTGAGATCCTGCAGCTCGGATCACCATACGGTTTTCGCCCTCTGCGTAGATATCTGCTGGCGCAGAGTACCGCCGAGGGAGCGGCCCGGCCGGGTGACGACCTCATCGTGACCAATGGCTGCCAGCAAGCCCTCGATCTGCTGGCGCGCGTTCTGGTCACTGATAACGTTCCGGTGCTGTTGGAAGATCCCGTCTATCACGGATTGCTTCGAGTATTTACGCGTGCTGGAGCAACACTGATTCCTCTTCCTTTCGGTAATTCGGGATTCAGTCCTGCGGTTTTGGAGGCGCTGGTCAGCCAGCATCGGCCCCGGCTGTTGGTCGTCACTCCCGAGTTTCAGAATCCGACGGGTGTCACGCTGACTGTTGAGCAGCGGCGAGCGATTATTGGCGTCTCGCAGCGCTTCGGCATGATCGTAATCGAGAGCGAGATCTATCGCGATCTGCGCTACCGCGGCGAGTCTCTGCCGTCGCTCAAGCAATTGGATGAATCCGGCAATGTGATCTCGATCGGTAGCTATTCCAAAGTCGCTTTCCCAGGATTGCGCGTCGGGTGGGTGATCGCGCCGGAACCGGTTGTGGCGCGGCTGGCGCAGGCCAAGGAAACGAGTGACCTGCATTCTGACCAGCTCTCGCAGGCAGTGCTGCTGCGCTTTGCAGAGTCCGGAGAATTGGCTCGCCATGTCAAACGCACGCGCGAGGCCGGAGCTGGCCGGCTGCAGGCGGTGCTTGAGAGCTGTGAGGCACACCTGCCGTCCGGAAGCCGCTTCACACGTCCCGAAGGCGGAATGAACCTGTGGGTTGAACTCCCTGCCCCACTAGCGGCAGATGATTTGTTAAAGGCTGCAGAGGAGCGCGGCGTCAGCTTCCTGCCGGGAAACTGTTTCTCCGTCCGGCGTACCGAGCGCCGCAGTCTGCGTATCAGTTTCGGCGGTCTTACGCCGCAATCAATCACGCGCGGAGTTGCCATTCTCGGCGCTATCGCGAAGGAACAGCTGGCCTCCCATCGACGCCCCACGGCGGCCGAGCCGGTGGCGGCGCTGGTATAGAGTATCGATTCGATTTTGGTGCTTGAAGGAGATTGAATATGGATTTCGGAACGGACCAGTTTCGTTTAAAGGTAGGTCTGGCGGAGATGCTCAAAGGCGGCGTCATCATGGACGTGGTTAACGCCGAGCAGGCGGTAATCGCAGAGCGGGCTGGTGCCGCCTCCGTGATGGCTCTCGAGCGCGTCCCTGCCGATATTCGCAAAGAGGGCGGAGTGGCGCGCATGTCTCAGGTCCGCATCATCCGCGAGATCATGTCCGCGGTGTCGATCCCCGTCATGGCAAAAGTGCGGATCGGGCACTTCACGGAAGCGCGGATTCTGGAAGCGCTGGGCGTCGATTATATCGATGAGAGTGAAGTGCTCACGCCCGCCGACGAGGAGCATCACGTCGATAAGCACGATTACAAAGTTCCCTTTGTCTGCGGTGCCCGCAACCTGGGTGAAGCTCTACGCCGCATTGCGGAGGGCGCTGCCATGATTCGCACCAAGGGCGAGGCAGGCTCCGGCAATATCGTGGAAGCGGTTCGCCACATCCGGACGATCGTTAAGGAGATGAAGCAGCTTACGGTTCTTGGGAAAGAAGAGTTGGTGCACGAATCCAAGAATCTGCAAGCCCCGCTTGAGCTTGTGCAATATGTGGCCGAGCATGGGAAGTTGCCCGTACCGAACTTCTCCGCAGGTGGAATCGCTACGCCTGCCGATGCGGCTCTGGTGATGCAGCTAGGTGCAGAGGCAGTGTTCGTCGGTTCGGGCATCTTCAAGTCTTCCGATCCCGAAAAGCGCGCCAAGGCGATCGTCAAAGCGGCTACCTATTACCGCGATCCCGTCAAGCTGCTCGAAGCCAGCGAGGAACTTGGCGAAGCGATGCCCGGTCTTGAAATCTCCAAATTGCCGGAGGCCGAATTGATGCAGACACGTGGTTGGTAGCGGCGGCTCACAAATGGACGTGCCGGTGCGAATAGGTGTCCTGGCTCTGCAAGGAGACTTCGAAGCGCATCGCAAAGCCATCGAACGCGCGGGCGCACGGGCTTTCGAAATACGCAGCGCAGCCGAGCTTGATCGGGTGGACGGGCTGATTATACCGGGAGGCGAGAGTACAACTATGCTCAAGCTGATCGATACGGAGAACCTGCTGGAGCCCATTCGTTCGTTCGGTTCTCGTAAGCCAATCTTCGGAACCTGTGCGGGCGCGATTCTTCTTGCTTCGGAGATTTCACACCCCGAACAACCATCGCTCGGTCTGATGGATATAACTGTGGAACGTAACGCTTATGGGCGCCAGATCGACAGCCGGATCGCGCGCATCGAGCTCGAAGGCCGATCTTCGGAGGCCGTGTTCATTCGGGCTCCCATCATCCGCCGGGTCGGCCCGGGCACCCATATTTTGGCCACCTATGAAAATGCCCCGGTTCTCGTCGAACAGGGGAGGCACTTGGCTGCCACCTTTCACCCGGAATTGAGTCCCGAATCGCCGGTCCACCAGCATTTCGTTCAAAAAGTTACGACCGAAAAGGAGAGGGATCTTAGTGCCGCTACACTTGAAGAGGTAGGATGTCCGCACGACTATCGAGCCAATCAGGAGTGAAAGGATCTTCGAAGCGCGTTTTATTTCTGTGTATAGGTAACTCCTGTCGTAGTCCGATGGCTGAGGGCTTCGCGCGAGCGTACGGGTCCGATGTGATGGAACCTTCGAGCGCTGGCCTGGCTCCTGCCCCCATCATCCAGCCGCTAACAAAGCAGGTCATGGCCGGTAAGAACATCAGCCTGGACCAACAGCATGCTAAAGATCTTAGTCAGATAGACCTTCAGAAAATCGACCTGATCATCAACATGAGCGGTAGGCCTCTTCCAGCCAACCTGCCGGTCAAGGTGATGGAATGGCGGGTTGAAGATCCGATAGGCTGCAATGAAGCCACGTACTTAGCCGTTCGAGATCAGATTGAGCAGCTGATCATGGGGCTGATCCTTGAGCTTCGCCGCGAGAATCGTCCCTCGAAGCGCTCTCCATCTCTGCGTTCTATTCTCAATCGGCCAAAGAGAGCTCATCGCTAGTTTTCTATACAAAAAAAAGAAAAACGCGGCGCGAGTTAAAACTCCCGCCGCGCTCTTTGAAGAACCTTAGCGAAAACCTTACTTGGTCGTGCTGGTGGTGGCCGTGGTGTCGGTCTTCTTGCTCTTGTGGTGCTTCGACTTCTTAGTGCTCTTCATGCTGCCGGTATCGGTGCTGGTCGAGGTGTTCTGGGCAAAAATAGCTCCGCCGGCGGAGAGGAACGAAAGGGCAAGGGCAGCGGTCAAGATCTTTTTCATGTGTATCTCCTATTACAGCTTAGATAGCACTCTGTGCTTCCATAGCTATGTTCGCAGACGGAAGGTGAAATAATCCTGAATTTCACATTAAACTGACCTAATGTCCAGGCTCGTGGAGTTGCGAGTTGTATCTGGAAATCCATATCTGCGGCCGGGCTGCCTAGCACACGATTTCAGTGTTTTCGCGCCCAGGAGAGAGCTCTCGCGATTCACCCGTCGCGGCCAAATTCGCCCAATCGCTTTCCAGCGGTTCTACCTGGCTCAGCGTTGGTATTGTCCGGTAGGCATGTTTTAGATCCATCAGCAGGTTGTAGCGGACCAGATACCAAAGTGCTGCCAGCCCGTCCATCATTCCGATCTTCTTACCTTGCTCATACGTCCTGCCGTAGTAGCTTATTGGTACTTCGAAAATCGAGCAGTGAAGTTTGCATATCTTTGCTGTCACCTCGATCTCGAAGCCAAAACCGCTCGAAGTGATGATCATGTTACGAATGATTTCACCCCGAAAGGCCTTGTAGCCCGTCTCCACGTCTGAGAGATTCACGTTAGTGAGTAAGTTCGAGAATAGAGTGAGACATTTATTGGCCACGAAGTGATAGAAATAGAGTACTCGCGCCGCCTTCCGGATAAGAAACCGTGAACCATAGACCACATCGGCGACTCCCTTCCGTATCGGCTCGATGAGATCGGCAATCTCGTCCGGATCGTACTCCAGATCTGCATCCTGAACAATGACAATTTCCCCCTTAGTCGCCGCGAAGCCCTCGCGTAGAGCGGCCGTCTTGCCGCTGTTTCGGGCCAATCGCAATACTCGGATCTGCTCACATTGGGTAGCGAGGCGCTGGGCTATTTCGTGGGTGCGGTCAGCCGAGCAATCATCCACGATCACAATTTCGAGAAGATAGGGCACTCGCAAAAGCTTTTCCACCACTTTCGCCAGCGTCGCCTCCTCGTTGTAAGCCGGTACGACAATCGACAGAAGCCCCTGGTTGCCTCGCCTAATGACTAAATCGGAATCTCGTTGATCCAAACGTCCCTTTCCTCCTCGGGAAACATATCTGGTACCTAGCGACTATTCGGCGCTCTTTTTCTCTGGCTTCACATCCTCCTGACTATTCGCCGTGGTCGTTCGATGTGGAAAGCGTCTTGAGGTTATATTCGCATGAATGAGGATCGAATTTGAACGACCCTTACACTACCAGGATCCCCTTCAACCGGCTGACGAAGATTGCCTAGCAGAATTATGTCCAAGATCTTAATAGAGCCCGCAGTACCGTTATCGGTATAATCCCCATAGGCCATTCCTTCCGTGCAGTTTTAGAGCATGTATCCTCCCAGGTTGATCGTCGCGGCGGGTTTTTGTATCGCGTTCACTTTTTCGGCCCCGATATTGGGGCAACAGAGCTCCAGTCGTGGAACCACAGTGCCTCCGCCTCCTGCTGCTGGCAGTGACGCCTCCTCGATTCGCGTTTCGGTCAACGAAGTGATCGTTCCGGTAACGGTGACCGACGACAAAGGCCGATTCGTATCCGATTTGGACAGGAAAGACTTCACCGTCTTCGAAGACAATAAGTCGCAGTCCATCCGCTACTTCACGCGCGAGCGGAACCAGCCCGTCGTGATCGGTTTTTTGCTCGATATGAGCAATGCCAGCCGCATTCATTGGAAGAACTTCCAGAATGCTACCGTCGAGCTGATCCAGACGCTTTTGACCGGCGATCCCAAGTATTCGGGATACCTTATCGATTACGCCCAGGATGCGGAGATTGCCGTCAACACATCCGACGACCCTTCGCCGATGGTCGACAAGATTCGCAAGTTGAAACCCGGCGGCGGGTCGGCGCTCTACGATGCGATCTATCTGGCCTGTACCAGCCGCAAGCTCGTCAAGGGCGAGCCGATCGAGCCGCGTCGGATCATCATCATTGTGGGCGATGGTCACGATAACGCCAGCAAGCACTCTTTAAACGAGGTTATTGAGCTGGCACAGCGCAACCTTGTGACCATCTACTGCATCAGTACCGAGGCATTCGGCTTCACCAACGCGAGCACCGACAATCTGGTGCACCTGGCCGTCGATACCGGAGGGCGGGTGGTATATCCGTTGGGTGATGTCTACAAGGACACCGACGGCTATCTCTCTCATCCGTCCGACGACGGCAATTACGCTTTGACCGTGGGCACCGGCCTATATCAATCGGCGGTCGACAATAAGATGTACCACGCCGTAGCCGACATTGCCGGCGAAGTGACTACTCAATACATCCTGCGTTATGTCTCAGATAGTCCATCTGAAAAGTCGTACCGGAACCTGAAGGTCGTTGTGGATTTGGGCAACGTGCACGTTCGGGCTCGCAAAGGATACTACGCCAGCGCCGTTCCCCCTTCCCGCCCCACTACCCCCTAGCCGCCGCTAGCAATATTGGCTTCTCCGATTCCAGGCGATAAGCTGAACTCTTAGGCCCGAAGTTTCCGCGCTTCCACGCCTCTTCAAAGCTCCGATGCCGGCACGCGTCCTCCGCTTCAGTGACTACACTCCGAAATCCGGAGAGTTTTCGCTCCTGCTCTCGGATCTGCCCGGCCACGGCGTTAAAACGATCGGAGTTCTGCTGCTCGACCCCGCGACCGATCAGCTGTACTTCCGGTTGCGGCGTGATTGGCACGTGGTCGGAGACGAAGAAGATGTCGAGGTTTTGGCCGAACTGGGTGACGATCTCGCCTCTTGGTCGCAGGAGCGCGGCGGCACGGCTGTCTTGGAACACCTGGAAAAGGAAGCATCCCAATCGCTCCGTGTGACGGACCGCGAAGCAGTGACCGTACGCGGGTTTGATCGCACCCTTGGGGAACTCTATCGCGAGCACGTGCCTTCGGAAGTTTTGCAGTTCCGCACGCACCTGCCCCGCTATTCGCTCGCGGTCGCCGCAGGACCATTCCTGACCAACCCGGAGGATGTCACGGCGGAAGAATGGATCGAGGTCCCTCCGGATTTGCGGCTAGATGAAGACATGTTCGTTGCGCGGATCCAGGGTCACTCGATGGAGCCGCGTATCCCGGACGGCAGCCTCTGTGTTTTCCGGCGCAGCGTAGTGGGCTCCCGTAACAACCGCTTGGTATTAGTGCGCAACTCGGAGCTCGCGGACGATAATCAATACACCGTCAAGCGTTACAAGAGCGACAAAACCGTCACCGAAGAAGGTTTTCTACAGACCCGCATTCGTCTGGAGAGCCTGAATCCGCAATATCCGTCCTGGGACTTGGATCAGGACGAGGAGAAATATCAGATCGTCGGCGAGTTTGTTCAGGTGCTTGAATAGAAAAGGCATTTCTATCCGGCAACTCCTCTCCGCTTTTTGCTTCGTCCCTGGCCGCTTACTAGTCCAAACTGCAGCTTTTTCTCCACTGTGTCGATACGATCCAGGCGCACCCGGACCTTATCGCCTATCGAATACGTTTGGCGGGTGCGCTCGCCAATGATCTTGCGCCCGTTTTCATGGAATCGGAACTGATCGCCCGGCAGCGTCTCCATCGGCACCAATCCTTCAACGAACAACTCCGTCAATTCCACGAAGAAACCGTACTTGGTTGTGCTGATAATGAGTGCGTCGAACTCTTCGCCAGCGCGATCCTCCATGAACTTGACCTTTTTCCACTCGATCAGTTCCCGCTCAGCCTCTGCGGCGCGCCGCTCGGTAAAAGAAGTATCGTTCCCTAATTCGTGCAGCGCCGGCTCCTCCAAGAGCGGCTGGCCGCTGGCGAGATGATTAGCCAGAATGCGATGCACAACCAGGTCAGGGTAACGGCGGATCGGCGAGGTGAAGTGGGTATATGCCGATGCAGCCAGCGCGAAGTGTCCTTCGTTCACATTGCTATAGCGCGCCTGTTTGAGCGAGCGCAGCATTAAATAGCTGAGAATCCGCTCTTCCGGTTTCCCGGCGATCTTGGTAATCAGGCGCTGGTAATTGCGTGATGAAATATCAGTCTGCTGCGGCAGAATGACTTCGTTTCGAACATTTCGGGACTGACCTTTTCGGCCGCCGCTCCTGCTATGGGGTCGCCGTATCGAGACGTCGAACTTCCTGGCCGGCACTGCGCCGATCCCCAGCGAATACCCGAAGTGGGCCGCGATTTCTTCGAAATCCAATAATCTTTTCCCGTCCGGCGGCTCATGAATGCGGTAGAGCGAGGGAATGCCTGCGGTTTCGAAATGCGTCGCAACGGCTTCGTTGGCCGCTAGCATGAACTCTTCGATGATCCGGTGGGCGATATTACGCTCCGCGCGTGTGACGCCGGTCATCTGGCCGGATAAGTCGAGTTCGATGTTGCTCTCCGGCATATCGAAGTCGATTGATCCGCGCCGCGTCCGCTTCCTGTTGAGGATCAACGCCAGCTCCCGCATCATCTCGAAACGATCCGCCAGACCGCTGTACCGTTCCCGCATCGCAGCATCGCCCTCGAGGACTCGAAACACCTTCGTGTACGTCATACGTTCGACGCTGCGTATGACGGCTCGTGCGAAGCGCTGCGAGACCGTATCGCCTTTCCGGTCCACCTCGAGAAGAGCCGACAGGACCAGCCGGTCCTCATGAGGCCGCAGTGAGCAGATATCCGTCGAAAGCTCGACCGGCAGCATCGGCACAGCGCGGTCCGGGAAATAGACACTGGTGCCTCGCAGCAGTGCTTCCCGATCGATCGCCGATCCCGGCCGCACGTAATGACTGACGTCCGCGATGTGCACCTGGAGCGCGAAATTGCCGTTGGGAAGAGTTTCTACCCAGACTGCATCGTCGAAGTCACGCGCCGTCTCGCCGTCGATCGTAACAATCTCGAAACCACGGAAATCCTCCCGTCCACTAAGCTCCGCGGCGGTAATCTCTCGCGAAATTTCTCTTGCCTCGAGGATTGCCTCCTCCGGAAAGGTATGCGGCAGATGATGCTTCCGGATGATAATCTCGACGTCAACCCCGAAATCCTCCGGGTAACCCAAAACTTCGATGATGCGCCCCACCGCTCCTTCGCCGTCCTGCGGAAACTCGAGCAGTTCGACGTTCACGATCATCCCGTCCAGGTCTTCGGCCGATTCGACCGTTCGGCCCGGAGCAGTGCCCACACGATCCACTCCGAAATCTCTCTGTGGCTTCTCCAGGCCATCCGGAATTTTGATCCACTCGCGTAATCGATCGTCGGAAGGCGCTACGAAGTTGCCCCGCTTCCGCACACGAAACTCTCCTACGACCGTGATGTGCGCACGGCGGAGAATCCGGACGATCTCTCCTTCCGCGCGCCCTTCGCTGCCGAGCCGTGTAATGTGAACCAGCGCGCGATCGCCGTTCATCGCTTTCGCTGCTTCAGGCGGCGGGAGGAAGATGTCGCCGCGAATCGATTCCGGCAGCGCCGCGTCGGGGATCAGAAACCCGAAGCCGTCTCTATGCACCGAAATTCGCCCCGCCACGTACTCCGCATTCATTCCTGTGGCGATGAAGTGTCCCGAGCGCAATTCGACGAGCAGTCCCTTGTCGGTCAGCCGATCAAGTACATCTTCGAGTGCGTCCCGGTTTTCACCCTGCAGTCCCAGCTCCCGCACAAGTTGTTTGAAGGTGGCGCGTCCATGTGGCAGACCGCGGATGTATTCCAGCAGATCTCGGTCCTCGAATTCTCCGCCGTGCTTCTGTTTTGGCTTGTAGGGCTTGCTGGCGCGCGCTCTAGTCGGCTCTGACACTACCGCAATTATAAGAAGCGGCCCCGCTATCCTGAGCTTCATGGAGCTCAAAGCGGTTCGCCTGACTATCCCTGACGAAGCCAACATCATCGTCGGGCAGAGTCATTTCATCAAATCCGTCGAGGATATCTATGAAGCAATCGTCAATACCTCACCCCACCTGCAGTTTGGCATTGCCTTTAATGAAGCTTCCGGCGACTGCCTCACACGCTTTGACGGAAACGACGACGCCCTGAAGAAGAATGCTGTTGAAAATGCCATCGCAATCGGTGCCGGACACGTCTTTGTAGTGACCCTGCGCAACGGATTTCCCATCAACGTACTCGGCCGCATTCAGGCCGTCCCTGAGGTGGCCGGCATCTACTGCGCGACCGCCAACCCGGTGGAAGTCATCATCGCGGAAACCGAACAGGGGCGCGGCATCCTGGGCGTTATCGATGGCAGTTCACCCAGAGGCGTCGAGACCGCCGCTCATGTGGCAGCGCGTATCGAGCTCCTGCAAAAGTTCGGCTACAAACGCTGAGGCATTGCGGCCCCTGCGCTACATCCTTTCGATGATCACGAACAAAAATGAAAAGTAGGCTATCAATCCGGCAATAGCAGGCATAACGAAACTCTTATTCGTAGTGCGCCGCCTTGCCTGAAGTTCTCTTCCAAGATCTCGGGTCCTTCGGAACTCAAATAATCGGGAGCAGACTTCGTTCCTCTAATCCATCCTGCACCACCGCACCGATCTCGAACTCGACCATCTGGTTCGGTTCGCGCGCGGTCGTCATCCGCACCTTCAGGAAGTTGCTCGAAATCGCCCAACCTCGCTGTTCGAGCGTCACCGCCGAAAGCGTCTGCCCGATCATTCGCCTCCGGAACTCCAGGTTCTTCTTTTCGGAAATCTCTCGCAGGATCCGCGTCCGCTCCTGGCGAACCGGAGCTGGAACCGGCTCTCCGTACTCTGCCGCGGCCGTGCCGGGACGTTCGGAATAGGTAAAGACGTGCAAATAAGTGAACGGCTGCTCTTGCACAAACCGCACCGTTTCCTGAAATTCTTTTTCCGTCTCGCCTGGGAATCCCGTCATCACATCCGCACCTATCGCGGAGCCCGGCATAAGCTGCCTTGCAATTTCAAGGCGGCTTGCATAGTGCCGCGTACGGTACTTGCGGAACATCCGTTTCAAAACAGCGTCGGAGCCGGATTGCAGCGGTAGGTGTACATGCTTTGCAACTCGCTCTTCTCGTGCCACCAGCTCCAGCAGATCGCCCGACCAGTCCATCGGTTCTACCGAGCTGATGCGCAGCCGCCGTACGGCCGTCCGCTCTAGGATTGCCCGGATCAGATCGGGGAAACGCAAACCGTCCCTGAGATCGCGGCCCCAGCGTCCAAGATTGACGCCCGTCAAAACAATCTCGCAATATCTCTCCGCCAGAAAGCGCGCCTGTTCGATCACGCTCTCGGCGGGTGCGCTGCGGCTCGGTCCGCGCACGCTCGGAATGATGCAGAACGAACACCGGTTAGAGCAGCCGTCCTGTACTTTTAAGTTGGGGCGTGTGCGATCGCCGCGAATGCCTCGTACCGGCATTGCGGAGAACGTACGCTCGTCCGCGATGTCGCCGCTCAGAATCTGGCCGTGATACTCCTCCGTATCTTGCGCAATCAGTTTCCCGATCTGCCTCTTATGCGAATTACCTACTACCCAGCGCACGCCAGCCAGCTTGGCCAGTTCCTCCGGGGCGCGTTGTGCATAGCAGCCGGTAACCAGAATCTCGGCCTGCGGATAATCGCGGTGCAATCCCCGAATGATGCGCCGTGTATCCACATCGGCGCTGTGTGTCACGGTACACGTATTGAGAATCACCAAGTCCGCCGAAGCCGGTTCGCGCACCGCAACAAAATCCCGTTCTTCGAGAGACGCCTCGATGGCCGCACCATCTGCCTGCGATGTCCGGCAGCCAAAACTCTGTACAAAAACTCGCTTCACTAAGGGCGACCCGTAATAACCACTTTACGTTGTACTTTGTACGGCGCGTAGTAGTTCTTCGGACGTAGCGTTATCGCCGAACGTTTGGCTCACGTGCGCGTATAAAGTACGGCCTTTGTGGCCAAACACAAAACTCCCGCCCAGTTGGAACGGATTCGCTCCGAGGCCGCCCTGATGGTGCCCCGCCGCCCGCGCCCTCGTTCGTGCCTTTGCATTATCAAACCGTAGCAGATGCAACAGGTTCGCTGATTTCAGTTCCGCCGCCCCATACGCCAGCCGCTTTTGGTCGACCAGCAGAGGAAAGCGGATTCCAGTCTCCTCCTGGAAGTTTTGCGCGTAATGAAGATCTCCCAATCCGATCGCTGCCAGCGCTGCCCCTGCACGCTCAAATTCTTCTTCATGTGCGCGCAACCGCGCGACGTGCTCGCGGCAAAAGATTCAACCATAGTGGCGCAGAAACACCAGCACCGCCGGTCCATGCTCCCAAAGCTCGCCCAACCGCACTTCGCCACCATTCGCATCCGGTAAAACAATTGGGGCAAGCTTCTCCGCCAATGAAGCGGCCATGATTCAGGCTACTTCATCCACAAACGTCAATACGGCCGGGATCGCCTGCTCGCCGCGGGATGTGGAATATGAGCCTCCGGCGCGGTTTAATAGAAGAAGGGACATCAAACCACGCTTCATGAAAACACCCGCCCTCGCCTTCGTGGCTTTCCTCGCCTCCTCTCTTGCGGTATGCGGCGCGACGGACACAGCGAAATCGCCGGAACCGACTTTCAGCCACGACGTAGCACCGATCCTTTACCAGCACTGCGTCCAGTGCCACCATCCGAATGACATTGCGCCCATGTCGTTGTTGACCTACTCCGAGGCGCGCCCATGGGCGGCGGCGATCCGCGAAGCTGTCATCTCAGGCAAAATGCCGCCGTGGAAGGCCGATCCTCGATACGGGCATTGGTCAAACGATCCGCGCCTCTCCGAATCCGAGATCAATACCATCAAGGCGTGGGTGCAAGGCGCCAAACTGGAAGGCGATCCGAAAGACATGCCTGCCCGTCCCGAGTTTCCGGATGGCTGGAAGATCGGTAAACCGGACGTGGTGATAGCCATTCCCGAACACCGTCTGGATGCCACAGGGCCTGACGAGTACACCTACGTCAACGTACCGACCAACTTTAAGGAAGACCGCTGGATCATCGCGGCCGAGTTGCGTCCGGGAAATCGTAAGGTGGTTCATCACGCTCACGTCTTTGTGGCTGATCAGGCGGAATCTACAGATGCGAAGGCAAAACCAGCCAGCAATCCGGCCACTGAGTACGCACGCTGGATTCGCATTCGCCAGGGGTCGCTCGAATGGGTTCGCCCGGACGCGCCCGTAATCGATAACGGCTGTTCCGTCGATGACAACGGCCTGTTTCCCGGATCAAAGAGCTCCGACCTGGGGAGTCTGATTAGTTCCTACCTGCCGGGCCGTGGACCGGATGTTTACCCGGTCGGCACGGCTCGCAAGATTCCGGCGGGTGCAACCTTGAATTTTCAGATTCACTATTCGCGTACCACCGGCAAGGTCGAGACAGACCGTACCGGTGTTGGCCTTATCTTTGCTAAGGAACCGCCGCGCCAGATCTCTCGCAGAATCGACTTATCGAACCAGATGTTTATGATTCCGGCGGGTGATCCCGATCATGCCGTGAGCGAGTGCCACACCTTCGACAAGAACGTTCTCGTCACCAGCCTGACGCCGCACATGCACTTGCGGGGCAAGTCCATGCGCATTGTGGCCGATCTACCGGACGGCCAGAAGCAGACGTTGCTCTTTGTGCCGGCATACGACTTCAACTGGCAGTTCACCTATCGCGCCAAAGACCCGATCTATCTTCCCGCGGGGACTCGCATCGAAGTGCTGGCGAGCTTCGACAACTCCGCCAACAAGCCAGGTAATCCTGATCCCACTAAGGTCGTCCGCTGGGGCAGCGCTAGCGAGAAGGAAATGATGGACGGCTGGATCGAGTATCTGGATGCCGATAACACTCAATCTGCATCAGCCAGTAGCAAAGGCGCTTTAGCAAGCAATTGATCGGCGATTCTTTCGCCAAACTCAGACCAGACTGCGGCTCCGGATTAGGGCACGCGGAATCGGCGCTTGCATCTAGCGAAGAAGCCATGCGATATTCACGCCGATGAAGGGAGAAGCCCAATCAACGTTGTGATCGAGGTGCTCTATTCAAAATGGCTGCGCTCCTTCACGAGTCGTGCCATTTCGATGCTGCTCGCGGAGTTGATTGCCTCCAAGCCCGCCACCACGCCACGCCTGTCGGGTTCTGGCCGGTTTTGACTAACCTTTGCCTTCGATGCTGTCATTCTCAATCCCCACAATCGCCTTACTTAGCGAGTCGAGATACTGTCGCAAGCAACTATCCTTATCGGTCTCGCAAGCGTGGTTGTGGAGTATTTTCACACCCCCGATGGTGATCCCTTCGCCACTGTATCCACCAGCGCGCACACCGAAACCCACGCTCTCGCGTCCAAGGGCTTTCGCACATTCCTGAAGAATCTCTTCTTTGCGAGGACAAAAGCGGCACTGGGGAGCAAGGGTTTGCAGGATGCAATTAGTTATTTCGAAACCCTTGCACTTAATGGACCCGAAATGAGGTTTTTACCCGAGTGGGGCGGCATGGCAATTCCTTTTTCCTCGATCTCTGCAACCCCGAATGGACGCGCGCTCGATGGCAACGAAAAGAAAAACTCCGATCCATTAGCTCCGTCCGACTGCAGCCATAAATCGCCCCCTTGTTGCTCAACCATGCGTTTGGTGGTAGCAAGACCCAGGCCTACACCACCCGCCCGCGACGGGTCGATCTGCTGAAAAGGCTCGAAGATGCGTTGTTGGTCCACGCACTCAATACCGATACCGTTATCCTTGACACCGAAGACCCAGCGACTCGTTTCCTCCCGTGCGGAGATATGTATAACTGGCCTGATATCTTTTCGCCTATACTTCAGCGCATTGCTGACCAGGTTTTGAAATACCTGGATCATCTGTACACGGCTGCCCCGGATGCGAGGCAGCGAGTCAATGCGGATGTCGGCACGAGATTCCGAGACCAGCACCTGCAGATTATGCAGAACAGTTTCGACCACCTCCGAGACGTTCAGCTCTTCCAGTTCGCCTCCGGAGTGCGTCAAACGTGAATAAGCGAGAATCCCCTCGATCAACTCATGCATCCGAACGGCTGCGTCGGCAATCTGGGTTATGTGCTGAGATGCGTCGGAGCCGAGTTCGGCGGCTTGTCGGCGCTTCAGCATCTGCGAGTAGAGCCTGACGGTGCGCAGCGGTTCTCGAAGGTCGTGGCTGACAGTGTCCGCGAAGTATTCCAGGTCCGCATTGGAACGCTCCAGGGCCGAGTAGGATGCCCGCAGGTTGCTTGCAGCCACCATCAGGTCGCGTCCCACCTCTGCCAGTTCGTCATTTGTGTCTGTCCGGACTCTCAGATCGAAGTCCTTGCTAGCAAGTTGGTGGGTGGCGTGTTTGAGCGCGAGCAGCGGTTCTGTGATGGAACGCCTAACGTAGTACCCCAAGGAAAGCGAGGCAAGCAGTGAAAGAACAGCCGTCGTGGCGAGAATGACTTTAGCGCGCTGGCGGCGTAGATCGATCTGCCGCATGGCAGCTTCACGATCTTGTTGCACCTCATCCGCGACCTGGTGCACAACGTCTCCGATGTCGCGCATGATCTGATCGAGTTGCATGTTGACGCGCAGTCGGATCGCCGGCCAATCGCCGATTTCGGCAAGCCGGTCAATTGCCTCTAGTTCGTCGTAGACGCTGCGAGTGCAGGCAGCCAGGGCCTTTCGTTGAGCATTGCCGGTTCCCCCGAACGCCCCCATCGCCTCGCCGAGGTGCTTCGCCAGCAGGTTGCGCACCGCTTCCGTTTCGGCAAGCAACCGTGCTTCACGTTGCTGCTCAACAAGCGCAGCGATATGCCTCGATACGGCGGCGATGTCCCGTTCTACCTGCTGAACGGACGTAAGCCGGTTGTCAATTTCGATAATCTTTCTCGCATCCGAACCCACAGCGGCGAACTGCCAATTTGTAATCAGCGCGCCTGCGCCGATGATGAACAGAACCGACGAAAACGCAGCCGTCAGCCGGGATCCAATGTTCACGGACACCCCTGTTTGCCGTTCGATCGCAGAACGGAGTTGATGTCGGCTTCCGCATGCTGCGCTCCGGGGCGAGCCGGAATCTTGCCGCTCAGGATTGCGTGAACGCTGCGCGCGTAGACCTCGGAAACGCACGGGTACAAAGAACCGAGTTGGGCAACTGGACGCGCCACCGCACGATTGGCGGCTTGCGAAGCTATTTCGAACAAATCGTGCTTTCTAAGCTCCGGGTCATCGTATGCACTCTTGAGGGTAGGCCAGTTTCCCTCTGCAATGGCTCTCTCGACCTGTATCTTGCGTGATGTCATGAACCGGACGAAAGCAACTGCCTCCGGCTGATTGCGAGAGGAAACGGGAATCCCAAGATACCATCCGCCGATCGCGCTCGAATGCGTATCAGAACCCGCGGGTAAAACCGAAACGGCGAAGCGGCCTCCAATCTGTGGGTCAGCCTTAGCGAGTGCATAGACATAGGCCCAGTTCCGCAGAAAAACGGCATTGCCGCTTTGCCAGATATCCCGTGAGTCTTCCTCCCTGTAGGCAAGCACGCCGGGAGGCGAAATGGTGCCTATCCATCGCGCTGCTTGCGCAAATGCCTGCACCGCATTCCGAGTGGCGACGTTGGGCGCGCGCCCGCGGGTCACCAAATTGCCGCCGCCGTGTGAATATTGCCACTCGAGAGCATTGCACGTCAGTCCTTCGTAGACGTTCCCTTGCCAAACGTAGCCCCAGAAATTCGGATGCCCCGCCGCCCGCTCTCCCCTTTGAATAACTCGGGCTTGTGTTTCGAGTTCGTCCCAGGTAGCGGGCGGATGTCTGAATCCGTACTTCTGAAGCAAGTCTGTCCGGTAAAACAGCAGGCCGTAATCCACGAAGAACGGTGCGCCCATAAGGTGGTTCGCGACAACTACGCTGTCGACGGTGCCTGGTAATTCATCGTCGATGCGATCGCGTAGCGCATCGCGAAGGTCCGCGAGTTGACCTCCTAACCGTGCGCTCCAGGCTAGATCGAATTGGATGACATCCAGCTCCTTCGGCGCACCGTTCAGTTCAGCCTCCAGGCGCCGCCAGGTCGCTTCCGGAGCAGGTACCAGTTCGACCGTAATCCCGGTCTCCCGGGTGAACCCGGACATCAGTTCTCGATCTATGGCTCTGGTCCGCGCAGAAGTCCACAACAGAACTGTTATTGATTTGGACCGCTTACGTTCCGGCCGCGAGGAATGCGCGCACGACATCGCAACGAGTGCGAACACGAAAGCGATAAGCAAAAATAAGCATGAAGGTGGCCCGGTGTCGCCCGATAGGACGCGATACCATTTCGGCCGCCGCGCACATAACCATCCGGCTATGCGCGTGGCTGACTGCCGCTGCACTTGCATCTATTGTCGCAGCGCCTCGGAGACAATCAAGAGATCCGGGGCATCAGCTCACAGCATCATGCAGCTTGCAGCGTGCTAGACAGCTCTTCCGCAGTCTGCTCAGGCGTGTTACGAATCAGGTACCGCCGTAGCCGGACATCTACCGGCAGAGAACTTGTGTCCAAACCCTTCGGCACTATGGATACAACTCGTTTTCCCATGCCAATAGCTGCCCCGAGTTCAAAAAGATATTAGGTCTCGACGAGGATTTTGGGTCCACCAAGGCCACCAGGACGTCGCTTTCAGTTCTTGCGCCAAGGACCGTGCCCAATCGGCATCTTCCGAAGAATGAGAAATGACCGTGGCCTTCGAAATCGAGCTGTCATCCACTCTAGAGAGTTTACGTCCTCTTGCATATCGCACGACAAAGCCGGGCCTGTTTAGAAGCATCTCCTCATCCCCAATCTGCGACCCTAAGTTCATCCTCCAATGCGCCGCGACTATCACAACTGGTTCAGTTCCAGGCTCGATCGCCACATGGAACTGCTCTCCTACGGACACGCCGGAACGCCCCTGCTCGTCTTCCCCACCTCCCGCGCCCGCTTCTTTGAATATGAAAATTCCGGCATGATCCATGTGCTAGCGCCCAAAATCGAAGCCGGGCAGCTTTACGTGTATTGTGTCGATGGCGTAGACACCGAAAGCTGGTACAAGCGCTCGATTCATCCGCACGAGCGGGTTATGCGGCAGATCGCATACGAAAACTACATTCTGTTCGAGGTCGTGCCTCTCATGAAGGGAACCTCCGGTGCCGCGCAAATCTGGACCACGGGCTGTAGTCTCGGCGGCTACCAGGCCCTCAACTTCGCTATGCGCCATCCGGACGTAACTTCGGCTTGCATCGCCATGAGCGGCTGCTTCGATATGAAGCGTTTCATGGACGGCTACTATGACCAGGACTTTTACTACAACAACCCCGTCGACTACCTTCCAAACATGAACGACGCCTGGTTTCTCGATCGCTACAAAGCGATGAAACTCATCCTGGCCGCCGGCGACTGGGACATCTCCCTGGGCGAGAGCTACCGAATGGCCGACATTCTTGGTCGCAAAAACATACCTCACTGGCTCGATGTCTGGACGGGTGGCGAACGCCACGATTGGCCGCTCTGGCAGCGCATGGCGGTCAAATTCTTCTGAGCGGTCCCCTTACCCGAACGGCCAGAGTCCTCGCACGTTATCGATGACGGCTTTGACCTGGCCGGCGGTAATACCGGGAAAGAGTGGCACGTCCCAGGCCACCTTCTCGAGAAACGGCATTTCCCGGGCTTGGTCCTGCACGCCTTTCAGCATGTACGCCTTCTCTTTATCCGAATACGGCGAAACCGGCCCGGGGCCTTCTTTCGGCGCGAATCCCAACTGCTTGGCGGCCATATAGGCCTCGATGGCTTGTGTTTCCGCGTCCGGACCGTGCTGTTGCGTATCCCAGCGCGCTCGCACATAATCGGCGGCAATGGCTAAATTGGTGTCATAGTAATTGCTGGGCTGTTGGCGTTTGTCTCGCAGATAAGCGAAGGCTTGTTCGACATTTCCATGGGCGTGGTTCATGGCCTCGTCAATGTACTTGTTAATCGTCTGGTCATTTTCGGGCGACCAGTCTTGAGGAGTGGAGTGCACTGCGACGGGGTGAACCACTCCGGAGCTAACAGGTGCTAAATAGGACATATTTGGCACGTTTCCTTTCCTGTGAGTTGCTCTTCACGCGGAGTGATTCAGTGAGCTCTTGTCATTCCGCCTGAATCTACCTGCTTATCGGCCCGACTGAATCAAAAGTTGCGAACTACGGACCAAAATCTTTCGCCGTGTCCAGGCGGGAAGGCCATGTTACACTTCTGCCGTGCAACTCGCGGCTCCCGGCCGACGAGCCATTCTGGTCTCGGCCGTACTCACTAGCGGTCTTCTCTCGGTTGCGGTTACCGAGATCGAGAACGTGGTGCACACCTTCAATATCTGGGTTGTCTCGTTATTGTGGTCCTTTGCTGCCGTCGTGTTCGTGGCTCTGGCTTTGCGGGTGAAACTGATGCTCCGCGACCGGAGCCCGGTCGACGCCTTGAGCGCTGTATTGATTGCGGCTTCACTAGCCATCGGCGTTGCTGTGGCCGTCACTGCATGGTTCAGCCCGCCCAACACTTACGACGTGCTCGCGTACCATTTTCCGCGAATCATTTACTGGATACAGAACGCCAGCCTGGCCGTGTTTCCCAGTCCATACCCACTCCAGAATTTCATGCCGCCGTTCGCCGAGTACGTCCAACTGCAGCTATACGTTTTGAGTGGAGGCGACCGCCTGCCCAATTGCGTCCAAAGCCTCGCGTTTTTCGGGTTGATCTGCGTGGTTTCGCTGATTGCGCAGGAGCTTGGAGCGAAGATACGCGGGCAAGCCATCGCGTGTCTCACAACGGCGACGATCTCGTTCGCCATACTCGAAGCATCCGGCGCAAAGAACGATGTTGTGGCCACATTTTGGCTTGCGACCATGACATGGTTTGTTCTGCGTTACGCAAGACGGGTCCGCAATGTGGATGCGATCGGAGCATCAGCTTCCTTCGCGCTAGCCCTTTTGACTAAAGGAACCGCTTTCATTCTCGGGCCGCCTCTGCTGCTCGCGGCGCTTTTCGCAGCTTGGCGCACGAGCCGCCGGGAGCTCGCCAAGCTCGCCGCAATCATGGCCATCTTTGTTATCGGGGTGAATGCTCCATTTCAGTTGCGCATCTTCCGGAAACCGGGCGCTCGAAGTGCGTTCCTCGTGAATTCGTCGCACGGCGTAAGGCCAACCGCCTCTAATATGATCCGCATGGCTGCATCGCTTATGGGAACTTGGAGCCAGCCGGTAAACGAACAGATTTTCCGCGCGGCGCTGTTCATGCACAGGGCCATGCATCAGGATGCGAATGACCGCGCGACCACGCTAGGCGACAATCGCTTTGATGCGCCCGGAATGTCCCTGCATGAAGGCTCTGCGTCGGATCTCCCGCATATCCTGCTGTTGCTCTTAGCAACTCCGGCGGCGGCTTGGATCGCGTTCCGCACACGGTCGATACGGCTGCTCCTGCTCTGCGCCGGAGTGCCGGTCGCGTTCGTCGCATTCTGCGCGGTATTCAAGTATTCGCCGTACACGCCTCGGTTGCTCATGCCCCTGCTCGCTATAGACGCGGCTATCGTCGGACTGGTCAGTGAAAAGCTTCTTCCAGCTGTGGCGCAAGCTGGTCTCGTGATTCTGCTCGTGTGCAGTGCCGCTCCCTATGTATTCGCGAACAGCGAGCGCCCCCTCCTGGGAGAGAAGAGCGTTTTATCGACCAGCCGGGAAAACAACTACTTTCGGGTGCCGCAGCTCGCACCTTTGGAAGAGCAGTATAAGACCGCCGAGAACTTCATTTTGAACCGGGGCTGCGAAGACGTCGGTATTGATTATTTCAGGTTTCCGCTGGAATATCCCTTAATGCAGGATTTGCGCGCGCGTTCACGCGAGATTCGATTTTTCCACCCGGCGGTCGGGCGCGATCGTAGGGTCCGGCTAAGCGGAAAAGACTGTGCGGTGGTGTGTCTGGATTGCGGGGAAAGGCCCGGATTCCGTCAACGCTACAGGGATTTTCAGGCTCTCTATCTTGACCCGCTGGTGGTCTATTGGAGTACTGACAAATTGCCCAGTCGATATGTGGCCGGCCCTGTATCACGAAGCCATTTGGCAGCGCCCTGGCAGTAAAATTCGTCTACCTGCGAACGTGACCTGTTTCGTGAACCCCTGAAAATTAAAGCTGAGATGGGAGTGCAGGAAGCGATGTGCTCAGAGCTGGACGATGTTGGGTCCAGGAATGCCGCGATCAGGCCTTGCCGGACCTTTGCCAGCACGGCGGCGATATCCTTCACCACATCGGCCTCTGACCTATGGACAACAGCCATACCTTCGATCATAGCGGCTCTTCCCCGTTTTCGTCTTCGGCGGCTAAAGCGGAGAGCAGTTCGGCTTTGGCTGCTTCATCGGTCGGGGAGGTCGTCTGCGCATAGTCCGAGCGTAGCATCCAGCTCAGTTCTTCCGTTCTTCAATTTCGGGCGGAAAGCGGCCTTTCGGATGCTTTATGCCCACGCCGGCAGCTTAGGGCTTCGGCGCCGGAACATAGCTCAAATTCGGCTCGAAGCGCCACATGGTCCATTCGATGCTCTCGAGGTCCGGCTGCAGTTTTGCGAGGTAGGCCTTATATTCTTCGGCGCTCATTGCCTTCTGGACTCCATACGGCACATCCAGATCCGCCCATCCGTTAAAGGCGGAGTAAGTGTGGATCTCATTTGTGGGCGTTCCGTAGCGGGCAAGGGCAACGCCGAAAGCGCTGATTCCTGCCTTCTTAATCGCTGGGAAAGCGTCGTTCTTGAGGATCGCAAGTACCTCGTCCGTCTTGCCCGACCTCAAGCGAAGCCTCCCGGTGCGCACCATCTTGGGCACCTCCTTGCTGGTGACGAGCAAATCCGGCTGCATCTCGTCAACCCAGCTCTCTCCGCGCTTATCGTGGCGCCATTCAGCCGGCCGAAGACGCGAGCGATGTCCGCCCCTACCGCCTTGGTTTTCGGGTCCTCCTCCTGATCCAGTTCCTTCCAGTTAGCGAAGTACCACACAACGGCATACTGGTTCGGCCCGCTTTCTGCTGACCAGACTGTGAACCCCTGGTCCACGCCCGACTTCTTCATCAGAGCCGCGTACTCCTTAGCCCCGGCCTTCCAATCGTCAGTTCGATCCGGCTTGAGGCGGACGAACACGATCCATCGGATATTCCGCTGTTGTGGCTGTGCCGGTGATGGGGCTGACAGTGCCGCCATGACAAGGCCAACCGCGACACAGCAGCGGCAAATAGAACGCATCTCGAGCATCCTTTTTTCTCCTTAGCGGGAATTTCGCTTGGTTTCGCGCTCATCAAGTGTATGCTCGATTGCCTTCCTTGTGCGTGGTGATTTCCGCAAATGATCCCGGAGAAAGAGAATTAGAGTGAAAACCGGGCCGGAACGACCTGTGCCCCTGTGGATCACCTCGCCGCTTCCAGAAAGTGTTGCATGAAAACGGGACGGTGTCGGCGGCGAGCTTCGTGATTACTTTTCAAGGAGTATTCGTTACGGACGGCAGAAATACCGTCCTCTGGAGTTTGGACATTCTGCCAGAGCCTAGCGTGGAGCGGGCTTTTAGCCCGGCTTTTTTAGCCTGCAACGTCGGCCGGCTTTCCAGCGACGCAGAAATGCCGTCCGCCAGCCCTAAGGAAAACGTGGGGACGTTCGGTCAGCGCCAATGGTACTGCTCCTGCCTTTACGCTCGGCAAAGCGGCATTCTGTGCAGTTGCCCGGATAGGGACTCCGGGAAATCCGTTCGTCCCGTAACTCCGGACGCTCTCGTCAAATCCTCAAGCAACATTGTTAGCGCGGTCAGAACAAGCCAAGGAATCTCCTCATCCCCAATCTGCGATTCCGAATTCATCCTTCAATACGCCGCGACTAATACAACCGTCGGTTTCGATCGCCATATGGAACTGCTCTCCCAGGCCACGCCGGAACGGCTCTGCTCATCTTCCCAACCTATTCGCGGTCAATAGAGAATGCCAGCGCGTTGGTGGGGAGTAATCGCAACCCCGTCAAGAACATCATATGGTGCGTACTCCTTGGGGCATTCAAGTAACGCTAACCGTTTCCAAGCCTACGGCGTTCCTGAAGGTATTAGAACTGATAACCGCGCTCCTTTCCCTGGGAACGGCAAGTTCTGGGCCTTTCAAAACTGTGACTCAAATGGGTACGACTCGGAATACTGCACGAGCGCATTCAGCCCGGTTGCCCTCCTCAAAACGGCCGGCACGAAACGAATGCATGGAACAATTTTGGAACACTTAAGGAGGAGACAACACGTCCACTGGCCAATTCACTTTCTGCACAACAAAAGAAGTTTGATCACTTCAAATTAGAACGGCCGCCGAGGCCCTGAAGGTGCGGCGCCGGGGCCTCGATCTGCTGAAGGCGAGGATATTTCCGAGCCCACTTCCGGGATATACGTATCTGCCCGGTTTACGCGAAGAGTGAATAACAGTTGGGCACGAGTTGGAGCAAGGGCGTGTCGTTGTCAGCAAAGTGTTTCGAGGCGAGGAAATAAGACTCGAGCAGATGGAAGAAGGCATCTATCGGATCTCCTACTGCGATCTCGGACTAGGTGAGTTCGACAGCTCCGACGTTACATTTCGGCTGCGCCACTTCGGCTGTTAGATCGCCTCAGCCCAATGACACTCGCTTTCAAAGCCTGAGTCTCATTTTGAACTCTGAAATCTCCTTTGCAGTTGGCGGAGTAATGTTAACCGCACGCATTCCTGAGATTGGAATTGGCCAATCAGGGCGCGAACTGATCGTGAGGGGTACAGAAGAAAACTGCTCTATGAATTCTCTCAGACGGGTTACCAGTGTTTCAAATCCGATCCCGACCTCATCTACTCCGTCGAGCATAACGACGAATCTCGCTGCCCGTAAAATAAACTCCGACTCGGGTGTTGTCGGCCGTTTCGCGTCACTTTTCAGCTTATTGAAGTCAGCCAGGCCGGCGCTCGCTTTCGAGCTGTTCTAGAGCCGCCTGCCGTATTTTCGAAGAGGCGGCGATTTCATTTGTTCTAATAGGTTTCTCCGAGAGCTGGCAACGGCGACGCGTTTGCAAATGCCCGGCTCACTCGCGGTCAAGTACCTTCATCGTGGACTTGTCCCGCTCATGCACGTAGGTCTGGGAATGAACTCCACGCGGTTACCGTCGAGAGCCCCTGCAGTCCACAGCGGTAAAATTCTTCTAACCTGCGAACTAGCGGTTCCGAGCCGTGGCGTCGCAGCGATTTTACGCGCCCTGCTGTACGCGAGTGTCAACGAGCGGATCGTTTTATGCAGTTCCGCCCGTTAGCAAGGAATCGAGGAAGAGAAACACATGAAAAAAATCGGCATTCTTTACGGCATGGAGAACACCTTCCCGTCGGCGTTGGTCGATCACATCAACCAGAAAAATGTGCCCGGCGTTCAGGCCGAGCACATCCGCATCGGCCCCGTCAAAATGGCGGAACCAAGCGGCTATAGCGTGATCATCGATCGCATCTCGCACGATGTCGAGTTCTATCGCGCCTATCTGAAGAATGCCGTTCTGGGAGGCACCATCGTAATCAATAACCCGTTCTGGTGGAGTGCCGACGACAAGTTCTTCAACTACGCATTAGCAGGCAAAATCGGCGTTGCCGTCCCCAAGACTGTCGTTCTGCCCCATAAGCAACATCCTCCCGGAACGACCGTTCAGTCTATGCGCAACCTGCGTTTCCCTCTCGATTGGGACGCGCTCTTCGATCACATCGGCTTCCCCGCCTTCCTCAAGCCGTTCAGCGGCGGCGGTTGGAAGCATGTCTTCAAAGTGAACTCGCCCGATGAGTTTTTCGGCGCTTACGATCAGACCGGCACGCTCTGCATGACTCTACAGTCCGCCGTCAACTTTGACGAATACTTTCGCTGCTACGTCGTGAATCAGGAGAAGGTCCGGGTGATGAAATACGACCCCAGCTTGCCTCATCACTTGCGGTACGTGCAGGGCGGCAAGCCGAGTTCCGAAGCTTTGCACGAACGCATCACCGCCGACTGTCTGAAGCTCTGTCAGGCGCTCGGCTACGACTTCAACACGGTCGAGTTTGCCGTCGAAAAGGGTATCCCATATGCAATCGATTTCCTCAACCCCGCTCCCGATGCCGATGTCCATTCCGTCGGTCAGGAGAATTTCGAGTGGGTTGTCGAAAATGTTGCCCAAATGGCTATACAGAACGCTCTCGGCAACGAAGAGCCGCGCCCTGAGTATCGCTGGGATCGGTTCCTGAGAGGCACCCAAAAGGCCGCTGCGTCATAACATGTCACTCGTGCCGCGGCTTCCCTGCTGAAGGAACAAGATGACCAGACCGAGTTTCACCCTGGGTATCGAAGAAGAGTACCAGACGATCGACCCCGAGACGCGCGATCTCCGATCTCACATCGATTCCGAAATCATCGAGCAAGGCAAAACACTGCTCAAGGAAGCCGTCAAAGCGGAGATGCACCAGTCGGTGGTCGAAGTGGGAACCGGTATTTGCCGCAATATTCAGGAAGCCGCGCGCGAACTGAAGTGCCTCCGCTCCAATATTCTCGATCTAGCCACCAGAAACGGACTCCGCGTTGCTGCCGCGGGCACCCATCCCTTCGCGGATTGGCGCAAGCAGGACATCTACCCTGACGAACGCTACGAAATCATCGTCAACGATCTGAAGATGGTCGCCCGCGCGAACCTCATCTTCGGCTTGCATGTTCATGTCGGTATCGAAGACCGCGAAACCGCCATCCATATCATGAATGCGGCCCGCTACTTCCTGCCCCACATCCTTGCGCTCTCTACCAATTCCCCTTTCTGGTTGAGTATGGATACGGGCCTGAAGTCATACCGCTGTAAAGTTTTCGATAAGTTTCCGCGCACCAACATCCCTGACCAGTTCCCCAGCTACGGGGAATACGAGCGTTTTGTCAACCTCCTTGTCAAAACCAAGTGCATCGACAATGCCAAGAAGATCTGGTGGGATATTCGCCCCCATCCGAACTTCCCTACTCTCGAATTTCGCATCTGCGACATGCCGCTGCGCGCCGACGAGAGTATCGCCATCGCCGCCCTCATCCAGGCAACTGTCATGAAGCTCTGGAAATTGCACTCGGCTAATCAGAGTTTTCGCCTGTACAGCCGTGCTCTTCTGATGGAGAACAAGTGGCGCGCGGCCCGCTATGGGATCGATGGCAAAATGATCGATTTCGGGCAGGAAACAGAAGTCCCCGTACGCGATCTCATTTACGAATATCTGGACCTGATCGATGACGCGATAGACGACTTGGGCTCCCGGAAAGAGATGAGCTACATCCATCGAATCCTCGAAACCGGAACCGGAGCCGATCGCCAGTTGCGCATCTTCCAGGAAACAGGAGACCTGACCAAAGTAGTGGATTACATCATGGACGAAACCGAGGCCGGTCTCGAGATGGAAGCGGGCGCAGGCTCTGCCCGATGAACAGTCGCTTGGCCCGGATTCCATTCGATCCCGAGTTACAGCCCGGAGCCCACAATGCCGTCTTCGTGTGTCTTAAGGTCCAGCCGAGTGAGAAAGTAACGTTAATCACCGACGTTGCGTGCCAGGAAATCGCCGCGAGCCTGGCTGCTGAACTGGAAAAGTCCGGCTGCCGCTATTCCAGTTTCTTGCTCGAGGATCTCGCCCCGCGCCCCCTCGTCGATATGCCGCAGCCTATTCTCGACGACATGGAGTCGAGCGACGTCAGCATCTTCGCGGTTCATGCCCAGCCGAATGAGCTGAAGACGCGCATGCAAATGTGCAGCGTCGTCAATCGCCGCCAGATGCGCCACGCCCATATGGTCAACATCGAGAAGAAAATCATGCTCGAAGGGATGCGCGCCGATTTCGAAAAAGTAGACGAATTGACTCTGCGCGTCATGAACATCGCCCGGACCGCCAAGTGTATCCGCGGACGCACTGCTACTGGAACCGATATCGCCGTCGCGCTCACTCCTGAATTTAAGTGGATTAAAACCAGCGGCATCATCAGTCGCGAAAAATGGGGCAACCTGCCGGGCGGCGAAACCTTCACGACACCTTTGGAAGTGAACGGAACATATGTGGTCGATGGCGTGGTCGGCGATTATCTGTGCGCAAAATTCGGTGATCTGAAAGATACCCCCCTCACTCTGCACGTCGCTGCCAACCGCCTGACCGCCGCGCACTGTGAAAACAAGCAGCTCGAACGGGAGTTTTGGGAATACACCCATCGCGATGCCAACAGCGATCGCGTCGGCGAGTTTGCCATCGGCACGAATCTCGCCTGTAAGCACGTCGTCGGCAACATCCTGCAGGACGAGAAAATGCCCGGCATTCACATGGCCTTCGGCGACCCCTACGGACTCCACACCGGTGCTTCCTGGACCTCTTCCACCCACATTGACGTCGTAGGGAGAGACTTCAATATCTGGGCAGACGATCGCCAGATCATGAGCAACGGCAAATTCCTGATTTGAACAGACCCGCTTGATACCAGAACTGCGCAGGGAATTCAATCGACGATGGCGTCCCGAACTTTATGCCGAATTTTTACGTCGCATTGACGAAACCTCCGGCGCTCACGTCAGCTTCCGTTGTAGTGAGACGCCGGTCTTTCTGCCTCGGCCCTTGCTCGACAAGATGGTTCGCTATGGCCAGGAACTTTACCAGCAGCTCGCCGGCAATCCCGAGTATTTGAAAGCCGCCCGGAGGGCCATCCCACCTGGGTTCAATGTCCCGAACGAAGTTCCGCAACCGTTGTTCCTTCAGGCAGACTTCGGATTGGTCCGGAACACCGGCGGTGCGCTCGAACCGAAGCTCGTCGAAATTCAAGGCTTCCCGTCCGTCTACGGATTTCAGGCGGCGCTTGCTCGCGAGTACTACCGCACCTACGATCTCCCCTCGCTCAAGCCGAATTTAACTCCCTATCTCGGCGGACTCGACGAACTGAGCTACCAGGGGCTGCTCGAGCGAGCAATCCTCAATGATCATGACCCGCGGCAAGTCGTTTTACTCGAAATCGACCCTCGTGAGCAAAAGACGCTTCCCGACTTTCTCATTACCCAAAATCTTCTCGGCTTGAAGATCGCCGATATTCGCGAGGTTAAACGGCGCGGCAGCAAGCTATACCTCAACGATGTCGAGATCAAACGCATCTACAACCGCGTGATCGCCGATGAGCTCGTTCGCCGCAACATCGTCTCCGAGTTCCGCTTCACAGATGAAGTCGATGTTGAATGGGCAGGGCATCCTAACTGGTTCTTTCTAATCAGTAAATTTTCTCTGCCTTGGCTGAAACACCCGTGCGTGCCCGAATCCTGGTTTTTGAGCGAGCTCAAGACCCTGCCCGACGATCTCGAACAGTACGTCCTCAAGCCACTCTATTCGTTCGCCGGTTTAGGCGTCACAATTGGCCCCACAACCGCTGAAATAGACGCAATAACTCTCGAAAAACGCGCCGAATTCATCCTGCAACGCAAGCTTGAATTCGTTCCCGCCATCCAAACTCCGAGTGGCCCGACCAAGGTTGAAATTCGGATAATGTATGTCTGGGACGGTGAAATGAAACCGGTTACGGTCCTGCTGCGTACCGGCCGGGGCAAGATGATGGGAGTAGACTTCAACAAGAACCTGGATTGGGTGGGCGCTTCCGCCGCCTTTTTTTAGGACGGTAAAAACTCCATGGCAATCAATCCGCAAGCGGGCAAGCCCGCCAACGCATCGCAATTGGTCAACATTCCTCGTCTGATCGCGAGCTATTACACCATCAAGCCGGATCCTATTGAAAAGACTCAGCGAGTTGCCTTCGGAACCTCCGGCCATCGGGGCTCCTCTTTCGTCGCCAGCTTCAACGAAAACCACATCCTTGCCATCACCGAAGCCATTTGCGCCTATCGCAAACGGCAGGTTATTACCGGTCCGCTGTTTTTGGGCCTCGACACCCACGCCCTTTCCGAGCCCGCTTTTTTGACCGCGCTCGAAGTGCTCGCCGCTCACGAAGTCGACGTAATGATCGATTCTGCAGGCGGCTACACTCCGACGCCCGCGCTCTCGCACGCCATCCTCACCCATAACAGCGAGAACAAAAATGGTCTGGCCGACGGCATCGTTATCACCCCATCTCACAATCCTCCGGAAGATGGCGGCTTCAAATACAACCCGCCGTCCGGCGGCCCGGCTGATACGACCGCCACAAAGTGGATCGAAAACTACGCCAACGATCTGCTCGAGAAGAAGCTGACGGGCATCCGCCGCATCCCTGCTGAACGGGCTTTGCGGGCCGCCACAACACACCGCTACGACTACGTCTCCAACTACGTCAACACCCTCAACTCTGTCATCGATTTCGACGCGATCAAGAAAGCTGGTCTAAATCTGGGGGTCGATCCACTGGGTGGCGCCGGCGTCGCTTACTGGCCGAGGATTGGGGAACGCTACGGATTGAAGCTGACGGTCGTGAACACCGATCGTAGATCCGACGTTCCGCTTCATGACCATGGATTGGGACGGCAAAATCCGGATGGATTGCTCGTCTCCGTACGCCATGGCGGGCTTAATCGCTATGAAAGATCGCTTCGATGTGGCTTTCGCCTGTGACACCGATCACGACCGGCACGGAATCGTCACTCCGAGTGCAGGCCTGCTCAATCCCAATCATTTCTTGGCGGTGTCCATCGATTATCTCTTCCGCAATCGGCCGCACTGGAAGCCGGATGCCGGAGTGGGCAAAACTTTGGTAAGCAGCAGCATCATCGATCGCGTGGCGGCGGATATCCCGCGTAAAGTGCATGAAGTGCCGGTGGGCTTTAAGTGGTTTGTGGACGGCTTGCTTGACGGATCGCTCGGATTCGGTGGCGAAGAGAGCGCTGGCGCATCGTTTTTGAACCGCAACGGCGGCGCATGGAGCACCGATAAAGATGGTCTGATTCTTGGACTGCTCTCGGCTGAGATCACAGCGAAATTGGGGAAGGATCCGGGCGAACGCTATCGTGAACTCACCGAAAAATTCGGCAATCCGGTCTATGAGCGGATAGATGCTCCCGCCACTCCGGCTGAGAAGGCGCTTCTGCAGCAGCTTTCCCCCGAGCAGGTATTAGCCGAGGAACTGGCGGGCGACAAGATCGAAGCCATGCTCACGAAGGCTCCTTCGAATGGCGCAGCAATCGGTGGTCTTAAGGTCGTCACCCGAAACGGCTGGTTCGCAGCGCGCCCGTCTGGGACGGAGGACGTTTACAAGATCTACGCCGAGAGCTTCCTCGGTCAAGACCATTTACGCCGTATCCAAAAGGAAGCACAAGCGCTCATCGCACGAACTTTCGAACAGGCAGGCGCGGCCCGGGCCTAGCCGCAACAGAGCTTCACTTACACCAGACAGTCTTTACGTTGACGAATTCGCGAATGCCAATGGCGCTCAGTTCGCGACCGTAGCCGGAACGCTTGACCCCGCCGAACGGCAGCCGCGGATCGGATGCGACCGGAGCATTCACGAAAACCTGGCCCGCTTCAATGCCATTAATAAATTGCTCGGCCTCTGCGGAATCGTTCGTCCAGACGCTCGATCCCAGACCAAAAGGCGAGTCATTTGCAATCTCGATAGCCTCCCTCGCGTCTTTGGCGCGAAAGAGCATCGCCACCGGGCCAAAAAATTCCTCGCGATAAACGGGCCATTTGGGAGAGATGTTAGTCAGCACAGTAGGCGTGTAGAAATAACCCACACCGTCGAGTTTGCGCCCGCCGGTTAGAATCGTGGCTCCTGCCTTTTGCGCTCGCATGACTTGGTCGTGGAGATCGTCTCGGATGCTGGCCGTGGCGAGAGGACCGACATCGGTAGAAGGCAGCAGCGGGTCACCGACATGCAGCGACTCCATGCCGCGCACGAACTCCCGTTCGAACTCATCATAGATTTGTTCGGCTACGATAAAGCGCTTCGCTGCAATGCAGGACTGACCGTTGTTGATGATGCGTGCGCCGACAGCGGCGGCTACCGTGGACTGTAGATCCGTGCTCGGCATCACGATGAAGGGATCGCTGCCGCCCAGCTCGAGAACGGTCTTCTTGATCTGTTTGCCCGCTTTGCCCGCGACGGCCCTTCCCGCCGGTTCGCTGCCCGTAAGAGTAGCTGCAGCGACTCGATCGTCATCGAGCACTCCTTCCACCTGGCCGGACTCGATGAGCAACGTTTGAAACGTACCTGGGGCAAAACCGGCGCGCATAAAGATGTCCTCGATCGCCAGGGCACACTGCGGAACATTGGAAGAGTGCTTCAGAATGCCGACATTCCCGGCCATCAGAGCCGGGGCGGCGAACCGAAATACCTGCCAAAACGGGAAATTCCACGGCATGATCGCCAACACCGGCCCCAGAGGCTGATAGCGAACAAAGCTTCGCGCGGCGTTTGTTTGAATTAGCTCATCGGCGAGATGCTTCTCTCCCTGTTCCGCGTAGTAGCGACAGCCGAGAGCGCATTTCTGCGCTTCGGCAATCGCCGACTTTAGTGTTTTCCCCATTTCGGACGTCATCACGCGTCCGAGCTGATCGCTTTCTTGCTCCAGAATGGCTGCCGCATGATTCAACTTTTCAGCTCTTTCGCTATAGGGCGTCGTACGATGTTCCTGAAAAGTCGCCCACGCGAGGCTCACTTTGCGCTCGACTTCGTCGCTGGTCAGAGGCGCAAACGTTTTAAGCGTTTCGCCGTTCGTGGGATTGATGGATGCAATTGCCATGATTCGTACTTCCTCCAATGTAGTCTCGTTCTCTTTTGAGAGAATGACGACGAATGACAGAACCCGCCGTCAAGTTTGGAGTAAACACTTTTCTCTGGACGGAAAATTTTGGCTCGAAAGATTTCGGGCTTCTCTCGACGATACGAGCTCACGGCTTTGACGGTGTCGAAGTTACGTTGATCCATCCTCGGCAATTCGAAGCAAGCGGAATCCGACGCGCTCTTGCAGAGCACAGTTTGGGATGCACAATCTGTTCGGTCTTTCCCTCAGAGTTGAGCTTGATAGCCGAAGACGCCTCGACACGTACCCGCGCTCGGGAACACTTGAAACAGTGCGTCGAATTGGCTGCGGAAGCTGGGGCGGAACTGATCGCTGGTCCGCTTTATTCTCCGGTCGGCTATCTGCCTGGTCGAAGGCGCACCAAGGAAGAATGGAAATGGGCGGTAGAGGGCTACCAGGAGCTCGGTCCAGTCCTCGAGAGCTATTCCGTCGATCTCTGCATTGAGCCGCTGAATCGTTTTGAGACCTACTTCCTGAACACTACCGCAGACGCCGTCGCACTGTGCTCGGAAGTGAACCATTCGAGCATCGGCATTCTTTGGGACACGTTTCACTCGAACATTGAGGAAAAGAATCTGGCAGACGCACTGCGCCTTGCCAGTCCACATCTCAAGCACGTCCACACATCCGAAAACGATCGAGGAATTCCAGGTACGGGACATATCGATTGGTGTGGTGTGTTCTCGGTACTGAAAGAGCTGAATTATCGGCGCTGGTTAACGATTGAGAGCTTCGGTTTTGCGCTGGGCGATTTGTGTTCAGCGGCCTCCATTTGGCGCGATCTGGCGAGTACGCCTGAACAGATCGCGTGGGAGGGCCTTGAATTTCTACGCACTGCGGCGGATGGGAAAAGCCGAGCCCAGAAAACCTGAATATAGTTGGATTGGAAGGTGAGTGCTTTGCCGAATGTGACCTATGATGTTTGCGTCATCGGCTCAGGAGCCGCCGGCGGTATCGTTACCAAAGAGCTTTGCGAAGGCGGAGCAAAGGTAATTCTGCTGGAAGCCGGCCTGGAGGTTCCGCCCAGCAAGTTTCGGTCTCACTGCTGGCCATACGACCTGCAGTTCCGCGGCTATCGAGGCGAGAAGCAGGAACTCTTCTACCCTCCGGATCTCAAGAATTCTTTCCGGTCTGAAAGCCTCGCCGGTGTCTCAGTCGATCGAATTCGCGTTTTGGGCGGCAGAACGCTCCATTGGAACGCGGTGGTGCTGCGCTACGCGGCGTCGGATTTTCGGGAGAGGACTCTCAACGGAATCGAAGAAGACTGGCCGATCTCTTATCAGGAACTGGCTCCCTATTACGAGCGCATCGAGAGAATGATCGGTGTCTGTGGCGAGGACGACCATTTGGATATCCTACCTGCCGGCTCTTCTTATATGCCGCCACCTCCTTTCCGCTGCTCGGAGCAGATTCTGAAGCGTGCGGCAGCTAAGATCGGCATGCCTGTGATTGCCGTGCGCAAGGCACTCTTGACTCGCCAGTACGACAATCGGCCGCCGTGTCATTATTGCGGACACTGCATGGATGGATGTGATGTTTCGGCAATCTATTCAACGCCCGGTAGCATGCTCCCAAAAGCACGGAAGACAGGGAACCTGACACTTCAGCAGAACTCGCTCGCGAGGGAGATTTTGCTGGATGGCGAGGGACGCGCTCGAGCCGTCTCCATCATCGACCGGGACACCCGCCAGGAGCAGGAGATCAAAGCGCGAGTTTTTGTGGTTTGCTGTGCGACTGTGGAAACCGCGCGCCTGCTACTAAATTCAAAATCCTCACCAAACTTTCGAACCGGTGTTGCGAATTCGAGCGGTGTTGTAGGGCGTTATCTCAGCGGCCACATCGGTGACAGCGTATATATCTACCTGGACGAGCTAGCAGGCAAGCCTCCCGCAAACATCGACGGCTGTCTCGATCACGCCTTCATTCCGCGCTATAAGATTGGTTCGCCTAACGGCGCCTTTGATTTCCAGGTAAATTTCAGCGGTTTCATGTTTCCCTATCAAGCCTATGCGGTAAAGGGGTACGGATCGGCATTCAAGAACCGCGTGCGTGAGATGCAGCCGGGCTTTCTGATGTTAGGCGGTTTCGGAAAAGTGAAAGCAGAAGCCGAAAATCGTATTACGGTGGATCCCTCGAAGACAGATGTTTACGGGATTCCCATACCTGTGCTGCACTTTGCTCATTCAGATTTTGACAAATCGGTGTTCGCCGAGATGAAAAAGACCGTGAACGATCTGTGCGGTCAATTGAAGGGTCAGATGACAAAGCCTCTCAGCGAAAGTCCGGGAGGCTTCGCAAGCCACGAGGTCGGCACGGTTCGCATGGGCCGCGATCCACGAACGTCGGCCCTTAACGGACATTGCCAGTCTCATGACGTGAAGAATCTATTCGTCACGGATGGCAGCGCCTTTACGACTTCGAGCGAAAAGAACCCGACGCTTACGATCATGGCTCTCAGCCTGCGTGCTTCGGATTACATCAAAGAACAACGCCGCTTAGGAGCGCTCTGATGCGGGATGAACGTTTAAAGCTCGGCCGGCGGACCCTGTTACAGCTGATCCCCGCGAGTCTCCTGGCCAAGAACGCCAGCGCAGATTCATCAGACCACTGCGGCACCCCCAAATCCGCTGGAAGCGCGACCGGACCATATCAGTTCCACTTCTTCAGCCCTGATGAGATATCCCTGTTTAACTCAGTGGCCGGGCAGATCATTCCAGCGGATGAGCACTCGCCTGGAGCAGTTGAGGCTAAGGTCGTCGAATTCGCTGACTTGATGATCTCGACAGGCCCGGACTACGTCAAGGAAGACTGGCGCGCTGGCTTGCAATTGCTTGCGAAAGAGCTAAACGGTTCCGACGTTCACTCTTGGCTCGATGGGGTTGCACAACACGAAGACGACCCTCAGACCGTTCTCGAAGTCTTCTTCAGAACGCTAAAGCAGATGACGGTAAATGGTTACTACACGTCCTCAATCGGGATCCATCAGGACCTGCAGTATCAAGGCAACACCTATCTGACCAGCTTCCCCGGCTGCGACCATCCGGAGCACAGAGGGTGACGCTCGGGTTAGCCGAAGACGCGAAAGCGATTTTCCAGCAGACCGGGCACTTCAGTGCGAATGGCGAACAGGCTGCCTGCCAGACGATCTCCCGTTGGCGCACCCCCGGAAGCGCTGGTCGCATACAGCGTCCTGTAATCCTCTCCGCCAAATGTACAGCTCGTAATGTTGTTGGTGGGCATTTCTAAGACTTGGTCAACTTCACCATTCGGTGCCACCCGCACTATGCACTTACCGTAGTAACGGCAGTTCCAAAGGTAGCCTGCGCTATCCATATTTGATCCGTCCGGAAAACCTTTCGAGAAACCAGAGAAAAACGTGCGCTCGTTTTTGATGTCCCCAGTCTGTTTGTCGTAGCTATATGCCCAGATGGTGTTTTCGGCCGTATCCGCGAAGTAGAAGATCTTTGAATCCGGACTCCACGCCAGAGTGTTGGAAATACCGAGGTCGCGTTTCCATTCGCTCACCGCTCCGTCGGGATCGATACGATAAAGAACGCCGTCTTTGCCACCAGTTTTTCCGCTGGAACCGTCCGGGTTTACATTATTCCGCATCGAGCCGACCCACAGTGAGCCGCGCGGATCAGCCCGTCCATCGTTCAGACGAACGGCAGGCCAACCCGGCAATCGGAATCCGTGATCGCGGCGTTTGTCGGATCGCGGCTCCCATAGAATAATGCGCGAACCCAGTGCGACCGCGAGGGTGTCATCTCGGTCAGTAAGCACGAGCGCGGTCGCGGGCTCTTCGAAAAACCACGACTTTACGCTTTCGTCGGCCGCATCGTACCGATGAATGAGAAAACGATTGATATCAGTCCAATAGACTGCTTGCTCCCCGGCATGCCAGACGGGTCCTTCGCCGCACACATCGCCGGTAGGCGCGACACAGACGGGTTCGCTGATCGAGGCCATCGCTGATCAGTCTCCTTTTGACTCCACCATCTTGAGACACGCCCGAAGATATCCCATCGCAAATGCCATTCCAGCATGCCAAGGTGCATCACAAGTCAACTGCGGGGCGTGGTCGGGAATAACGACACCTGAAAATTTGTTCTTCCCTAAGATCTGCATGACGCGGAGCACGTCCATATCGCCATCGTCGATGTGTGCCTCCTTATAATCTGGCACCTTGCCCTGCACATTTCGGAGATGCACGTAAGCAATCCGATTCTGAGCGCTGTAGCGGTCAACGGCATCGTACACATCACCGTCGCGCATTTCGGCGATAGTTCCCGCACAGAACTCGAGTTGATTAGACCGGCTAGGATTGATGTCGATCAATTTTTGATACAAGTCGGGCCGATACACAAGTCTGGGCTGAGCGCGCACGTATGACAAGGGAGGATCGTCCGGGTGAGCGGCCAAACGAACTCCGGCCCTTTCCGCTACGGGAAGACATGCGTCGAGAAAATCTCCCACACGTTTCCATAACTGTTCAACCGTGGTTTCAGGCAAGCTGCCCGGGGGCGCATCCGGGTCGTAGATCATGTTCCAGATCATGCCTTTCGGCACTGGAGTATCGAGCGGCCCATTCATTCCCACACTGAGCGCGCCGCCGCGTGCAAATGGTCCGGTCACACGGCCCGCGACGCCCGCAATGCTGAAGTTATAGCCGATGATCGGAATTCCTGCCTCGCCGACGCGCTGGATAATGGTCTTCAATCCTTCGAGTTGCTGTTGCTTTTTGGGACCATCCAGCAGAACATCCGACCAGTGCGCGGGATCGAAATTCTCGATAGCTTCCCATTTAAGCCCCGCATCTTCAATCTGGGCTTTGATCTCGCGAAGCTCTTCAATTGTCCAGAGCTGGTTCGGATCTCCGGCATAACCCCAACCCGCCAACTCACCCACGGGTTGGTCTAGCGGCGGATTCGCAGCGCCCCCCTTTTTGAAGTAATCCACGAGGTGAACCACAACATGAGTAGCACCCACCTGGCGTGCAAATGCGAAATAAGCCGGGGTCAACATATGCCGATAGAGACCAAAGCCGAGTTTCATATGCGTACCGTTCCAGCTATAGCCCCGACGAGGTATCAGATCTTGAGCCCGGCACCCGGTCGTTTACTCTCGCCCGTGACCGCATCCTGCCGATGTACTCGAGCGAATGACACGTTCGTCAATCGGCCGATTGACAAGACCAGAGTCGAGACAAGCAGCGGGCCGCGTTTGCCTATTGACAGAACCGGCGCTCCGTTCATAGACTTTATCTTGGCCTCAGAAAAAGAAGCACGGGGCCATTATAGTCCACGTAGTACAAATGCCAGCCATCTTTCTTCTGCTTCGACCTTCCTCGCTTCATCGGCTAGCGTTTCTTAGCAGCAGAGTTTCCGGTAATCACCATGTTGAGTAAATTGTCCGTGTTCTTAGTGCTCTTACCTCTGGCCAATGCCCAGCCCGAAGCGCAGAACGTTTGGCAGATTGGAAAATTCGATCAATCGCCCGTCGAGTTCTCGGCTCGTCCGTCGGGCACAGTTATCTTTCGTGTAGGAACGAGCAACGCCGATAAAGATTGGCCCGGCCGCCAGGTGACAGGGCAGCCTTATCAGATCTTATTCCCTCTAAATGCGGTTTCGGGCAACTATTCGCTTAAGATCGGCGCCCTTGTCGATCAGCCTCGCGTTCCGGCGCTCCGTATCGATGTGAACGGGCACGCTGGAAATTTTTATCTTCATCCAAAACTCAGTTATTCTCGGAGTGACTTCTCGTACGCTTTTGACCCGCATGAATCGCAGAGCACGTTAGACATCGATATTCCCTCTTCCTTTCTAAAGCAGGGGGAAAACCGGATTACGGTGACCTGCACGGATGAGCCGGCTACAGCAGCTGGCGAAAAAGAACTCGGTGGAATCAGCTACGATGCTCTGAGTCTTGAGCGATCCAGCGCGAAATCTGACACCGATGAAGAGGTCGACGTGGAACCGACGATTTTCTTCCGAGGCACCGGGACCGACCTAAACGAAGTAGTCGACATGTTCATTCGTTTTGCTCGCCCCTGGCAATCAGGTACGGCGGATCTTGAAATCAGCGGAAAACACTACCGCGGCAACTTCGCAGCTGGCGACTTCGGGGAACGCCGAATTTCGATCGACGTGCCTGAATGGTCCGGCACGCAACAGGGTAAGGTTCGTATTAGTCCCGGTTCAAAACGCGCGACAGATGTGAACCTGACTGCCCAGCGGAAGTGGACGATCTTTGTCGTCCCGCACACTCATCTCGATGTCGGTTACACCGATTATCAGGGCAAAGTCGCGGAAACCCAAGCCAGAGTTCTGACCCAAGCGGATGCCCTCATCCAGCAGCATCCCGATTTCCGCTTTTCGATGGACGGATCCTGGAATCTTCAGCAATTACTTGACACGCGGCCCAAAGCCAAACGCGAGGAGATTCTGGATCTGATCCGCGCAGGCAAAATGGCAATGCCAGCTCAATACTGCAACCTTTTGACCGGCTATGCCTCGCTCGAAACTTTGTACCGTTCTCTCTACGGTTCGAGAGCATTCGCCCGCAGGTATGGTATTCCTTTCGAATACGCCAACATCACCGACGTGCCGACATATTCCGGCAGTTATCCATCCATCCTTGCCAGCAGCGGCGTGAAATATTGGGTGGCAGCGTCCAACAACGATCGGGCGCCCGTCTTCTTTTATGACCATTGGAATGAAAAGTCGCCATTCTGGTGGGAAGGCCCGGACGGCAAGAAGGTCTTGTTTTGGTATTCGCGTCACTACGAGCAGGTACAAACTCTCTTCGGTTTGTCGCCGCAACTGAACGCAGTAAGAGAGTCGCTTCCCATCTACTTACAGGCTTACTCGAAACCTAGTTATAAGCCGAACGTGGCACTTCTCTACGGCACTCAAGTCGAGAACACAGACTTGGTACCTTCTACCGCAACGTTCGCTGACGATTGGGACAAACAATATACTTATCCCAAGCTAAACTACGCTACTTTCCCGGATTTTTTTCACTACATCGATTCGAACTACCGCAATGACCTGCCGACCTTTAAGGGTGATGGTGGCGGCTACTGGGAAGATGGCATAGGAAGCGACGCGTATTTTGAAGCCGAGGACCGGCAAAACCAGAACCGTGCTCTCTCGGCGGAAATCCTGGCATCCGTAACCCATTCGGTAGATCCTGACCTGAACCCTCCTGCCGGTGCGTTTACAGACATCTGGCGCAACATCGTACTGTTCGCAGAACACACCTGGCTTTCGTATAACTCCGTTTCGCAGCCCGATCACGACGAGTCAATCAAGCAACTTCGGGTGAAGGATGGGCGGGCCGAGACAGCCTCCCTAGAGATTGAAGATGTTACGAATCGCTCGTTGAGCCAATTGGCCGATCAGATTCACATCCCTGCGAACACGTTGGTCGTGTTTAATTCTCTGAACTGGCGACGCGACGGCGTGGTGGAAACTGATCTTTTCGAACACCCGAAATTGGTCGATCTAACCACTCATCAGGAGGTTCCGTTGGAAGTTCTTTATGAGAAACAGCACTTCCTGCACGTTCGATTTCTTGCCAAGGATCTGCCGGCCGTGGGTTACAAGTGCTTCAGCATCATGTACGGAAGTGATGGGCCTCCCGCGATTCCCAAGTCGAATGAGACGACAATCGAAAATGGCTTCTATCGACTCAGCGTTGATAGAGAAAGCGGCGCCTTGAAAAGCATCTACGACAAGCAACTCCAGCGCGAGATAGTCGATTCGGGCAGCCCCTATAAGTTCGGAGAGTACCTATATGTCACTGGTGGAGACGGGGACACTCAAATGATCAATCCCTTTCCCGCCTTACCTCCTGGCAAACTTGCCATTCATACCGCCAGCCAAGGCAAGTTCCTGGGTGTCGAGAAGATGCCTTGGGGGCAATCCATCCTGCTGACGAGTTCGAGTCTTAACACGCCCGAGATTCAAACTGAGATTTTACTCTTCAACGATGAGAAGAAAATCGAGTTCCGGTATCACGTCCACAAGGACTTCACGACGGCTAAGGAAGGTGTTTACTTTGCCTTTCCGGTCGCCGCGAGCAGCCCCGAATTCAGCTTCGCAAACCAGCAAGGGTGGGTCGATCCGGGACACGACCTGATGAAGGGCGGGAGCCTGGAATGGTTTAATGTCCAACAATGGATGGCCGTCCACGATCGGAATCTGGCAGTCGGAATTGTTCCCCTTGACGCCTCGCTTGCCAGCTTTGGCGATATCAACCGCGGCAAATGGCCAGGCGAGTTCCACCCCAAAACCGCGACGATCTTTCTCATATGTGATGAACAATTATTGGCACACGAACTACCGTGCCGGGCAAGGCGGGGATTTCAAATTTCGATATACCGTTACCAGCGCCGCCCAGCTAGATGGCGGCGCTCTCAGTCAATTGGGCCTGGAAGAGATGAGGCCGATGGAGATGAACTATGTCGTCTCCCAGGATAAAGTTGGCGACCCGGAGCGGCCGCTTCCGGCGGAGGGCCAAGGATTTCTCGATATAACAAATCCTAAAATTGCTCTGGTGACCTGGAAGAAAGCCCAAGATGGCAACGGCGGGATTCTCCGTCTTCAAGAACTATCCGGCAAGCACTCCGATGCCGTCTTACATTTCTCACATTTGAACATCGAAGCTGCCGAACAGTGCTCCGGAGTTGAAGATGACCTGCGAAAACTACCGGCTAATGACCAAGACATTCAGCTCTCGTTTAAGCCTTTCGAGGTAGTGACGGTTCGAGTAGTCAGTAAGTAGTAAAGGGCGTCTGCAGTCCCGTGGGCAGCGCCAGCGCACCGGCACCATCAAGTTCGCGTCTCAACACCCGACAGCTCGAGAGCCGCAGCACTTTGGCCTTGGCCTTAAAAAAGTCTTGACGTCGTTCCGCTTCTCGCCTATACCTAATTCTAACGGTCCTTCGCTTTGGCAGTAGAAGTGTCTCTCACTGCGGCGCGGGCTCCCAGGTTAGGAGTTTGCAATGAGACTTGTTAAAAAACTAGGCTGTCTTGGCGCCATTCTGAGTGTCTGCGTTACCGCACTAGTGGCCCAGACGACAAACGGCTCTATCAGCGGGACGATCACTGATCCTTCCGGGTCTTCTATTGGCGGCGTTGGGGTCACAGCGACAAGCAAGGATACCGGCTTGGCCCGCAGCGCCACCACGCTCGATAATGGCACCTACAATATTCCTCAGCTGCCTCCGGGTCTGTACGACTTGAGCGTGCAGAAGACGGGATTTGCCACGGAGGACAGGAAGGGAGTTCAGCTGCTTGTTAACCAGGCCGCTACCATCGATTTCACACTATCGGTCGCCGCGGTTAATCAGACAGTCGAGGTGACCGGAGCTCCTCCTCCGCTAAACACGACTAACGCGACCCTGGGCGATGTAGTTCAGCACCAGCAAATCGTCGACCTTCCCCTGAATGGCCGCAGCTTCACGCAATTGACGCTCATGACTCCGGGCGCCGCTCCGCAGCAGTCCGGTCAGCAAGGAGCTTTCACCGTTCAATTGGGCCAGGGATCTATCAGCCCTTCGGTGAATGGCCAGCGAGGCCAGCAGAATAACTTCACGATGGATGGCGTTCTCAACAATATGATCTATACGAACACCTGGGTGATAGCGCCTCCGCCTGATGCTTTGCAGGAATTCAATGTTCAATCCCACATGACAGATGCCGAATTTTCTATCTCATCCGGGGCAAATATCAACATCGTCACAAAGTCGGGTACCAACGAATTTCACGGGGCCGTGTGGGAGTTCCTTCGAAACGACGCCCTTGATGCCCGCAACTTCTTTGACGCCCAGAAACCTCCCTACCGCCAGAATCAGTATGGAGTGAATTTCGGCGGTCCTATCATCAAGAACAACACTTGGTTCGATGCATATTGGGAGGGATTTCGCTCGGTGCAGACCCTAACCTCCTTCGCTACTGTACCTACAGCGGCGGAACGCGCAGGTGATTTTTCTGGAATCCTGGGTTCGCAAATTGGTACGGATAGTCTTGGAAGGCCTATCTACACCAACGAGATCTTTGATCCGAATACGAGCCGCCCCGACCCTCGGAATCCACTCAACATCATTCGCGATCCATTCCCAAACAACACGATCCCGACGAATCGCCTAAATTCGACTAGTCTGGCGGTTTTGCAAAAGTATTATCCTCTTCCGAATTTACCCGTAGCGGCAAACAATCTCCGCTTCACAGGGGCAAACAACACGCAGAGCGATCAGACAGGCATCAGGATCGATCACAAATTTGGCGACAACGATACGCTATATGGCCGTTACAATCGCACAAATTCGAACCTGCTCCGGCCCGAGAGCCTTCCGACCTATCAACAGACGTTACAGAATTATGGTCAAACGCTGGCGCTCGGATACACGCACTTATTCGGACCCAATACAATCCTAAACGTTCATTACGGCTACACGAATACCAATTATGGCCAGTTCGACGAACCTTCCGGACAATCCTTCATAACCGCGACAAACTTCGCCGAATTTGCGCCTGCTAAGAACGGCCTCGCACTGGGTCCAAACATGGGTATCTCGAATGGCTTTACCGGCGTTAGTCAGTTCGCTATTCCGCTTGGCCCAGAATACAATCACGATGGTCATGCGGACCTGTCTATCGTACGAGGCAATCACACCATCGGAGTCGGCACGATGGTCTATCACATTCATAGCTTCGACGATGGTTGGGGGGCCGGCCCCAGCTTCCAGCAGAACGCCACGGCCCAAGGTGGGTTGAGCAACAATTCCGGTAATGGCGCCGCCAGCTTCATGCTCGGTCTGCCTGATAGCCTAAGTGGATTTCTCGGCAATACTTCGGCCAATGAGCGCGGCTGGTGGTATGGCGGATACGTACAGGATCAGTGGCAGATCTCAAAGAACCTGACCGTGACCTATGGCTTGCGTTACGACTTTGTCGAACCGCCAAGCTATGGAAGCAAGATTGTCTCCGGTTTGGACGTTCTGACCGGTAACTTCCTCGTATCGGGCCCCGCCCCACCCCTGTATCCGAGCCCGAATGTTCGCAAAACCTATTACGATCCGCATTACAACGGCTTTCAACCACGCTTTGGCGTGGCTTACCGTGCGACCCCTACTACCGTCTTCCGCAGCGCTTTCGCAATGTTCGACGATCACAATAACACGTTGGTACAGGAAGCACAGGACCCGCGCATTTCCTGGCCGGAAGGTGTCGGTATCTCAAATATCGATCTGAATCGCGGTCTGCCGACGACTTATTTCAATAATCTTCCACCGAGTTCGTCTTACTTCAACCCGCTGCAGCCACTGGTGGACTTCGGCGCTGATCCACGGAATAAAATACCCTACGTCATGGAATATAACGCCGGCATCGAGCAGCAGTTCGCACGTTCTTATGTGTTAGATCTCGACTATGTCGGTTCTGTAGGACGCCATCTATTCATTCAACCAACCGCAAATACTGCGCTGTATCCCGCACCCGGACCGATTGCGGCTCGGCAGCCTTTTCCGAATTATGGAGGCTCCTTCTCCTTCGACGAAAACGTTGGGAACTCCAGCTATAACGCCTTGCAGGTTAAGTTGCAGAAGGCGCTTTCTTTCGGCCTTAACTTCACCGCTTCCTACACGTGGTCGAAATCCCTCGATATTCAATCGGAAGGCCAGTCAGGAACGATTGAGAGCATCTATAACTTAAGGCAAGATTGGGGTCCGTCGGATTTTAATCGCACGCACTTGTTCGTTTTTAGTGGTATATATCAGCTGCCATTTGGCCGTGGTAAGACGTTTCTCGCGAATTCTAACGGATTTGTGCGTGCGTTAGCAGGTGGCTGGAATGTTGGCTGGATTTTAACTATGAACTCGGGGCAGCCATTCAGTATCCAAAGTGGAGGAGATCCCGCCAATGTGGGCGGCGGAAGTGAGCGAGCCGAGGTTCTGGGAAATCCAAATACCGGATTCAACCAGAGCGTCCAGGAATGGTTCAACACCGCCGCATTTGCACTGCCGGCGGCCTACACCTTTGGTAACGAAGGTAAAAATAACATGGTCGGCCCAGCGTTCAAAAACCTGGACTTTAACGCCTTGAAGAACTTTGCTCTAACCGAGCGATTTACCTTGCAGTTCCGCTCGGAGTTCTTCGACATTCTGAATCACCCAAATTTCGGCCTCCCGGATAACACGGTGACAGATACACAATTTGGCGCTGATCAATAGCACGGCCAACCCGAACTCAAATCGCGAAATTCAGTTCTCTCTCAAACTGTTGTTTTAATAGTTAGGAGGGTCTCTCGTCTTCCGGAGACCCTCCTACTTCATGGTTGTACTCCCGATTGTTCTAGCGCTCACCGCGATTCAGTGTGACGCGACTCTGCAGCCAGTGACGGCCGCTCTTCAGCAGAGTGATCTGCCGAAGGCGTCCTCTCTTCTCGCCGCCGTTCCCGCAGAGTGCTCCCAATCGGCAGAATTCTATGCATTAGCCGGCGTGACAGACGAACTTTCCGGTCGCCGCGATGCTGCCGAGAATGCGCATTTCGCAAAGCCGTCTCGCTCGATGCGAAATCCGCTCGGTATCGCGAACAGCTTGGCGCCGCATATCTTCGCAACAAAAAACCTGGCGCAAGCGGCGGCGGTCCTGCAGCAAGCTGTCGCTCTCGATCCAAACAACTCCAAACTGAAAACGTATCTGATCGGAGCCTACGTGGAAACAGGCGCCTGGACGAAGGCATCCTCACTGTTTGACCAGATTGGAGGCGAAAGCGCCGCCCGCGCCGATCCTATTTTGCTTCTCTGGTTCGCCCAGACCCGGCTAGAGACGGGACAATCAGACCGTCTGAGCCGGGAGCTTCCTCCTGATGGAGCTGGGATGCCGCCGCCCCTACTTTTTTCTCTCGGCACTCTCTTCGCTCAACATCGGCTTTATCAACAGACCATCACTTACCTGCAGGAAATTCCGGAAACGGCAGCAGACGATGCAGTTTATTTCAATCTTGGGCTTGCTTACTCACATTTGCAGAAGTTTGACGAAGCGCGAAGATACTACTTTCTCGCCATCGATAAACATCCTGAGCATGTCGACGCGTATTTCAGGGTCGGACTTGATTACGCCGCCGCTGGTGACGGCCGAAGATCTTTACCATGGCTGTTCCGCGCTCATCAGTGGGCGCCTGACCGTGCGGATATCTCTTATGCCCTCGTTGAGCAGCTCATCCAGCTAAATTACTTTGAAACTGCTCAAGAGGTGTTAACTGGTTCCGTGCAGGCCGCCTCGCCGAGCGAACTCTTGATGGTGGCTGATGCCGACTTAAAGAAAGCTAAAGGCGAAAACGAAGCCGCCGTGGGCGCTTACCGCGCCGTCCTTACTCAGCACCCGAACTTCCCGCCCGCCGTAACCGGCCTTGCTAGCGCGGAGGTTGCTGGAGGGAAAGAGCCGCAAGCACGCTCGGATTTACTCGCGCTAATCTCCCGCAATCCTGATGATGCCGCCGCAAATGGGGAGCTGGGGACGATTGAAGCGCAGCACCAAGAATGGAGTGCGGCCGAGAAGCATCTGTGCAAAGCGTGGATGCAAGATCGCTCTAGAACGAACATTGCTCTGGAACTCGCTCGCACCTACCTGCATTTGAATCAACCTGCGGAAGCACTGAACACTCTTACCGGTATTCGGGCGGGTATGCAGCAATCACCTGCCTTTCACCTGGAACTCGCTCAAGTCTATAGTCAGCTTCACCGAACGCTAGAAGCGGAAACAGAGCGCCGCACAGTAACTCAGTTGCAGGCCGACGCTCAGCAAGGGCTTCGCTTCGATGAACCCAAGGTTTATGTTCATTAGACAGGTTTGTCTTCTAAACACACTTCTCGCGTTCATCTGTTATTCTCAGCCAAACACCTGTAACCCCGCTACGTTCTTCGATCGGGCCAATCAACTGCTTTCGGAGAAACAATACGACAAGGCTGCGACCATTCTAGATCAGCTCCCCGGGTGCTCACATCTCTCGCCCTTGGAAACGTTCCAAATGGGATGGCTATATGGCCGAGCAAGACAGTTCAGCAAGGCTCTCGAAACCTTCGGTCAAGTCCCGCCTGATATTCCTGATCGCTTGACGCATAGCTACGCTGTGGCGCTAAGTAAATTCGAGTTATCTGATTATCAGGGCGCCATTACGACCCTGGAAGCTCTTCGAACGTCCGGCCTAACGGATACGAAATCCGTCAATCTCCTGGCTGTTTCGTATTCGAAGTTGACTCTCTATAAACAAGCCTATGAAGTTCTGAGCAAGCAGATTGAGAAGGACCCGAACGATCTGCCTACATACTTAAACCTGATTACAGTGTGCGCGGAAGGCGGTGATGTATCGAGAGCCGCGGAGATTGCCTCTCAGGCGGAGACCCGCTTCCCCGATTCCCCTGAAGTTCTCATTCTTCGCGGCGCCGCCGAAACCGTGCTCGGACGGTCTGATCAGGCGGTTCAGGATTTCGCAGGCGCCGTGCGTCTCGCGCCGGAAAGGGCCGACGCTCGGTTCTTTCTCGCGCTCATGAATTACAACCAGGGGAAATATTCACAAGCAATCGCCATTCTGAAACAATCTGATCGAGACGGCCTCCATGACTCCGACCTGCACTATCTTACGGCTGAGTGTCTTCTCAAAGTAGACCATGCGAATTCAGATGCAGTGCTGTCACAACTGAATCAGGCATTGCAAATGAATCCCGGTTCCGTTGCCGCCAAGACTCTGCGAGGCAGGTTGCTTCTGGAGCGCGGACTGACGAAAGAAGCCGTCGCCGATCTGGAATTCGCTCATCACGAAGATCCAGCATCCCGGAGCGCCGCCTATAATCTGGCGCGTGCCTATCGAACTCTCGGAAAAGATAATGAGGCTGCCGCGCTGTTTAGAGAGCTTCGTTCTGGGACGCCGGACACGGCTAAAGAACTGGGTGACCGCCGGCTCAATGAGACTCTCATCGAGAAGGGCGCACAGCCATGAACACTGCCTGGATAGCCCTCGCTGTGCCAGCCTTGTTAATAGCTCAATCCGACTCGCTTCACATCAAGAGCGCCGTCGAGGCGTACCATGCCGGCGAAGTCGCCTTACATGGGAAGCAGTATCAGGAAGCCATTGACCAATTTAGGAAGGCGATAGAGATCGAGCCTACGTTTCGAGATGCTTTCGACGGGCTGATCGGCGCCTGTCTCAGCTCAGGCCATCGAACCGATGCCGCAGCCGCTATGACTCAGTTACTTGAGATAGAGCCCAACATTGTCAGCTACCGGCTGCTGCTTGGGAAGATACTTCTTGAGCAAAATCAGGCTGAACGGGCGCTCGCCCAGTTTTCTTTCGCGCTAAAGGTGGATCCGCTGAATGCGGATGCCCTGCTGGGCTTTGCCGCGGCTGCCCGACAAACTGGCATGGCGAACCGTGCGGCTGATGCCATTCAGCGTGGACGACAAGCCTATCCGAGTGATAGTCGTTTCAAATAGGCTAAGTATCAGTCGTCCGCCCGCACATAGGCTTTGACAGTCGCAAACTGGTTTGACGACGAAACCGGCCTGACCGTGTACTCACCGACAGCAGCGGGCACAATGAAGGTCTCCGCATAATGCACCGTAAACGCATCGAAGCAGTTGCCTGGACTCTCGACTACCACTTCGTCGCCCTCGACAAGGTTCAAAACATTAACGCCACCCTTGGTATGATGCGGCACAGTGCCCGTAAACCAGTGGCGGCGAGTCTCGATAAACTCCAACCTGTGCAGCCCGGTACGCTCCTCTCTCCAGCCATCAGCACGACTTACTTCAGTTACACGATCTATTAGCTCGTCCTTAACCCAGTTTGTCGTCCGGTCCCACTGAATATTACTAATGCCGTGTTCCAGGTGTATGGGTCTTGGGTGTCCATCTAACCCAAGTCTCCCCCAGTCCCATAGCTTGAAAGTGAAGATGTAGGGTGTTGCGCTGATCTCGAGTACCATGCTGTTGCGCCCCGAACAATGAATCGTGCCTGCCGGTATAAGAAAATGATCGTGTTTCTTGGCGGTCCAGCGATTTACATAATGGTCGGCACCAAATGCAGGTCCTCCCTCCTGGGCCGCGCGAAGATCGTCTATCATCGCAGTACGATTCACTCCTTCCTGTAATCCTAGATACACAGAGGCGTCAGCTTCGGCATCCAACATGTAGTAGCTTTCATCCTGTGTGTAGTGCATGCCGAAATGCTGTTTAATATACTCGGTCAGCGGATGAACTTGCAGGGATAGGTTACCGCCGCCCATCGTGTCCAAAAAATCGAAACGAATCGGAAATTCTGTACCGAATCGGGCGTGTACAGCGTCGCCAAGCAGTTCCTGCGGATGTCTGAATACCAGGTCGATCGCAGGTATTTCCAGAACTCGATGGCCAAAACCGAGGAGCAAGCTATTTTCTTCCGGTACGCAATCGAAACACCATGCGTAATTAGGCGGTCCGCTTGGCAGATCGCAGACCCTCCGCATCCATTGGCCGCCCCAGGGGCCCGGGTCGAAGAACGGTTGCACCCGGAACGGCCGTTCAGTCACATGCGCCAATGCCCTCCGAAACAGCTCTCCGGAGATCATTTTCGGCGCATTTGGCCGGTTTGTGTCCAGAAGAAAATCGGCTTGTCCTAGTAACGTCCTCTTAAGCCGGTCCGCTACTCGCCAATCGACGAAAAAAGCCCGCTTATACTTTGTTGCCGGAGTGTCGCCTAGGTTCGCCGCTCCGAAGTTACCAAGTTCTCCGCGTCGCTGCCGCTGTTGAATCTCCCGGCGGGCCAGATCGGCATAGATGAGTAGGTCTGGTTTGCTGATCGCAAGAGTTGCCCCGGTACCAACGACAATTCCCGAACCGGCGGCCCGCACTCTTCCGGCAAGCTTGGCCAACGACGATTTGTCGAAGAAATCGATCGGTTCTAAGGAGCTGAGCCGGCCGAATACTGGATCATTCGACAATTCCTCTGCCAGCATCTGGTCAATTTCGTCTGTTGCTTCTAGCGCCTCACCGACGCAGAAGATCTCGACGTGAGAAAAAGTTCTTCTGAGTGCCGCTAATATCTCATCCTCAAAAACTCCGGGATAACATTCGATGCAGATAATTCGCTTACCGCTTTGATAGATGCTGCGTATTCTTTCCACCACCGGAAACCAGCCAAGATCGCAGTCGGCGGAATCTGAACTTATCGGAATAACGGGATACTTATCGTAACTGGAACTCATGTGTATTCTTCCAGCAGAGGAACCGCTCCCATGAGTGCCGCCTCGCTGCCAAGAGTGGCTGCTCTCACCTCTACTTTGCCCCAGGGTGTCCAAGCATTCGACTCCACGTGTGTCTGGATCTTAGCGACAATAGGGTAGGAACTTCTTGTCACACCTCCGCCGACGATCAACAACTCGGGATCGTAAGCGTGAACCAGCGACAGCGCGCACGCCGACCAGATATCCACGCTTCGCTCCCGAATCTCTTGCGACGCTTCGTCGCCTTGGTCGGCATAACGGAACAAAGTAGCGAAATCGAGTTTTGTTGCTTTTGCTAATCTACTTTCCACAAACCCAGGCCAGGTGCGGCACACATCCGCGAGTGCATAAGTAGATGCCTCCGCTTCGAAACAGCCTCGCGCGCCGCAGGAACATAATCGGCCACCCGAAATGATCGTAAAATGACCGCCGAGACAGCCGGCTTGGAAGTGTTTACCACGCAGCAGGCGAGCACCCATCACGACGGCGGTGCCTATACCCGTTCCGAGCGTCATCATCACCACGTCATCGTAGCCCTGGGCCGCTCCCGAATGCCGTTCACCCAGAAGCGCCAATCGGGCATCATTTTCCAGGATGAGCGGCAGTCCGAATTCCTGACGCGCCCAAGCAGCTAGATCGATTTCCGTCGCATCGGAGTATTTGTGGTTCGTAGATACCACACGACCGGTTCTGCCATCGACAAGCCCGCAGAACCCAAAAGCGATACCGGCAAAGTTAGTACCGTGCCGAGCGATCAAAGCTTGTAATGCCGCAGTCAACATTGGGAGCAGGTTCGCCAAACGCCCCTTACTATCGACCTCAAGGCTTAACGTTTCTAAGCAGCGTTTGCCAGCAACCGCAGCGCACGCAACGTGACTGCCACCGAGATCCACTGCCAACGCTCGCGTCATTACGAGCACTTTGTCTAAAGCCTATACAAAGTCTAGGGTGCTTGCTGATCGGCGTCAAGCCAGAGATCCCGAACCCATTACTGCTTGCTATATTTGTGCTCGGGAGTTGATGAAGGCAAACACGCGTAGCGAATTGCGGATGCTAGGCGTCGAAGATGTCCGCGAAGCCAATGAGCTAAAACTACTGCACGTGATTCGCGACAGGCAACCCATCTCGCGCGCGGATCTGGTCAAAGCAACCGGCCTTCGAGCCGGCACAGTTTCGGTAATTGTCAATCGTCTCCTTCGAGCGGCCGTTGTCTACGAAGGAGAGGCTGCTCCTTCCAGCGGAGGAAGGCCTGCTACCTACCTTCAAATCAACGCTGAAAAAGCGTACGTTGTGGGAATAAGCGTCGGCGTCCATCAAACCATATACGGAATCGGCGATTTCAATGGACGAATTCTAAATCAGCGTACGATCCGGACTGAACCCGGAGCCCAGGAGTTTCTCAGCCGGCTGGGTGACGAAATCTCCAGCTTATTAGATACGAATTTCCGGCGCGCTCGCCTTGCAGGAGTAGGGATCAGTATTCCAGGCTTGGTCGATCGAATTGACGGCTGTCTCGTGACATCACCCAACTTATGCTGGCGCGATGTGCAGATCCGGCCGATTCTCGAGGGCAAACTCAACTTGCCGGTTCATGTCGAAAACGATGCCAACGCGGCTGCGCTCTCCGAACTCTGGTACGGCCCGATGGAGGTGTGGAGCGCTCACAGCATATTGTTCGTACTGATTGTCGAAGGGGTCGGAACCGGCCTGATACTGAATGGAGAGGTCTACGCGGGTTCGCGCATTGGCATGGGCGGCTTCGGGCACATCTCGGTCGACCCCAACGGTCCTCTCTGCTCGTGCGGCGGTGTTGGCTGCTGGGAGTCCGTTGCTTCTGACGAAGCCACGCTAAAAAGATATGCGGAGTGTTGTCCAGGAGCCAGGCACATTGGCAGTCTCAACGCTCTCATCGAGATTGCACGCTCTGGCGACAAGTGCGCGAGCAGTGCGCTGGCGAAAACCGCGTCTGCCATCGGCCGAGGCATCAAGGGCCTGGCCCACGGTCTGGCTCCGGAGATCATTGTCATCGGGGGCCAGATTACGGCAGCCTGGTCGATCGTCGAACCGGCGATCATGAACGAACTACAGAGTGAATATTTCGTTCCCGGCATTTCAAAACCCCAGGTGCGGCCAGCCAGTGTCGAGCAGCCTAGCTTTTTTGGCGCGTTCCCAGTTGCGCTCAGGAGCGTGCTGCACAAACGACAGCGAGTACAGCCGGTCTAGAGCGTCGCTATTCTCGACTCATGAGGAAAAAGAATCTTGTGCTGTCTTCAAAAGTCGCCACCTCGGTAGGCGCCGTGAGTCTGGGTGCCGTAGCCGTCGGAGCATTCGCGGTCGGCGCTTTAGCTGTCGGCGCCCTTGCGATTCGGCGGTTGACGATCGGGCGGTCCCGCATCGACTCGCTAACCATCCGCGAATTGAGGGTCGAAGAGCTGACTGTGAACCAGCTGAATGTGTCGCAAGATCTACGATCCTCAGCAGACTAAATCGGCAGGTCGGAAGCTAAACCGGTGGCCGTCATAAACTCCTCGTAAACATGGCTGAATCGCAAAATCAGGATGCTACCGCACGGGGTAATTTGGCTGCAGCAAGGTGGCCGGCGATCATTGCGCTCCTCGCCATAGGAGGTCTCTACGTGGCTTTGCCAGAGCGCCTCACTGTCGGTCCAAGCTGGCTATTGCTCAGCGTCCTTGGCATCCTCCTTGTTCCTACCGTTGCGGCACGAAGAATTGGGCGTTCGAAGCTGAACGCAGCTCTGGGCTTCTTACTCTCCGCCATTGTCACCTCAGCCATGGTCTGGTCCTTGGGCATGCTTATAGCCGGTCTTCCGGCGAAGCGCGAATCCCCGACCGAGCTTCTTCGCGCGGCTGTCGCTCTTTGGATCAGTAACGTACTGGTGTTTGCGTCCTGGTATTGGCGGCTGGACGCCGGCGGTCCGCATCGCCGGGAAGCTCGCAGATTCCATACTGACGGAGCATTTCTTTTTCCGCAGATGACGCTGCCCCCGCATCTGGCTTCCTCCTACAAGGCTTGGCAACCGGATTTCATCGACTACCTGTTTCTAGCCTTCAACACGAGCACGGCATTTTCTCCCACGGATGTTCCGGTTCTATCACGCTGGGCCAAAGCCCTCATGATGATTCAAAGCGTCATTTCCCTCGGTACGATAGCGATTCTCGCGGCGCGGGCCATCAACATTCTTTGAAACCGACCCGTCTGCTCGCCCATCCCGGCCGCAGTACTCGAAAATCTTCTGGTATGATGACCGTGCTTCGGGCCGGTTTCGAGGCAATCGAATGGAGGCATTATGAAACGCTATCTGGCGGAGCTCGTCGGAACGTTCGTTTTGGTTCTAGGAGGCTGTGGCACAGCGGTACTCGCCGGAGACAAGGTCGGTTTCCTTGGCGTTGCGTTTGCTTTCGGTCTTTCTCTGCTCGTAATGGTCTATGTGATAGGACCGATCTCTGGCTGTCACATCAATCCCGCGGTAACACTGGGCCTGTTTTTCTCGGGGAAATTTGCCAGTCGTGATATTGGCGGTTACGTGATCGCCCAGATTGTTGGAGCGATACTTGCAGCGGCCGTTCTGTTGGCAATTGCCTCAGGTGGTCCAAATGGCTACGATCCTGCTGTCGCCGGCTTTGCCGCTAATGGATTTGGGGATCATTCGCCAGGCCATTATGGTCTGTTAGCCGGTTTTATCTCCGAGGTCGTTCTGACGTTCTTTCTAGTTTTTACCGTTATTGGAGCAACGGATGTCAAAGCGCCCGTTGGATTCGCCGGTATCGCGATTGGACTGGTTCTGGTTCTTATTCATCTAGTCGGCATTCCGGTTACCAACACCTCCGTTAATCCTGCGCGCAGCATCGGACCTGCGGTCTTCGTAGGTGGATGGGCGGTGAGCCAGTTGTGGCTCTTCATCGTAGCGCCCATTATAGGGGCGGCGGTTGCGGCAGGTGTTTACCGAGCCATAAAGCTTCCCGAGATTACCTTAGCGGCCAGAGAAGCCGAACGAGCGCTCGAGACGGAACAGGAAGAACGGCGTAGGCGCGGCGCGAGCGCGTAGAAAAGCTTGCGAGTTCTTACTGCTCAGCGAAGCTCTCTTCCCGCGGCCACACATTCAGGGTATCCGCAGTTGTCTTTTTCTCGGGTCGCTTGTTGAAGCGGTCCAGATACAGGTAGATCACCGGAGTGATATAGAGAGTCAACAGTTGCGAAACAACCAATCCGCCTACGACGGCAATACCTAGCGGGCGCCTCGCTTCGCCGCCTGCACCCGTCCCGAAAGCAATCGGCAATGTGCCTAAAAGAGCCGCCATAGTGGTCATCATGATAGGACGAAAACGCTGCATACAACCTTCGAAGATCGCTTCCTCCGGCGGTTTCCCTTCCTTGCGCTCAGCCTCCAGTGCAAAATCGATCATCATGATCGCATTTTTCTTCACGATGCCGATCAGTAGGATGATCCCGACGAATGAATAGAGGTTTAAATTCTCTCCAAAGAGTAGCAAGGTAAGGAGAGCCCCCAGTCCAGCCGCCGGCAAACCGGAAAGAATTGTGATCGGGTGAATAAAGCTCTCGTACAAGATACCCAAAACCAGGTAAATCACCAGCACGGCGATCAGCAACAGAATGCCTAGATCACGCAAGGAATCTTGGAATGCCGCAGCCGTCCCTTGATAGCTGAAGCTCATAGTGTCAGGAAGTCCTACCTGGGCTGCGGCCTGGTCGATCAATTTTGTCGCTTCGCTGAGCGCCACTCCCGGTTTCAAATTGAATTGAAAGTTTACGGCGGGCAATTGGCCGATATGGTTCACGCTCAATGGCGCTACCGTCTGCTGCAGATCCGTCACAGCCGAGAGCGGAACCATTTTGCCCTGGCTCGAGCGAATGTAAAGATCTCTCAGCGCGGCCGGATCGCGTTGGTACTGCGGAAGTACCTCGAGAATGACGTCATACTGATCAGAAGCGGCCGTGATTGTGGTGACACGCCGGTTTCCGTAAGCGTCATACAGCGTGTTGGCGATCGCGTCGGGATTGACACCGAGTGCCAGAGCAAGATTGCGGTCGATATGAACATCCAGCCGCGGGCTGCTCAGCCGCAAGTCGCTGAAGATATCGGTCAATTGCGGAATCGAACGCAGCTTCGCCTCGAGCACGGGAGCCCACTTGTACAACTCGGCAGTGTCTGCGTCTTCTAAGGCGACCGAGTATTGACTCCGGTCTTCCTCCTGACCGAGGGTGATCAGAGGAGGCGACTGAAGGAAAACCATCAGACCCGGAATCTTCATGAACTCCTGCTCGAGCTGCCCGATGATCACGTTTATTTTTGGCCGATGCTTATCCTCTTTAACGTCGAAAAACACCATCCCTGAATTCTGGCCGCCCATGAATCCAACACCCGATCCAAAACTCGAGACCCACTTATTCCTCTTTAGGACGTCATTCACCTGCTCCTGCAAAGCCGCCATCTTGTCGAAGGAGGTGTCCTGGGCCGCTTCATCGCCACCGAACGCAAAACCCTGGTCTACGGTGGGCATGAAGCCTTTCGGCATGATGACGAAAAGATAAACGGTCGCAACCGTCAGCACAATGCTCGTCAGTAGCGTTGCTAGGCGGTGATGCAAAACAACCCGTAACGTGCGCCGATACAAATTATTCAGTCCGATGAAGAATTTCTCCGACCAGCGGTAGAAGGAGCCCGTCGGATGACTCTCATGGTGGAGAAAGCGGCTGCACAGCATCGGCGTAAGCGTCAGCGAGATAAATCCGGAGATCAGCACGGCAACCGCGATCGTGATCGAAAACTCACGTAGCAAGCGTCCGATGATCCCGCTCATGAACAGTACCGGAATGAACACCGCCACGAGCGAAACCGTCATTGAAACGATAGTGAAACCCACTTCACGTGCGCCTTCGATCGCCGCCTGCATTCGGCTCTTGCCCATTTCCATATGCCGCACGATGTTTTCCAGCATCACGATCGCGTCGTCGACCACGAATCCGACCGAGAGCGTCATCGCCATCATGGAAAGCATGTCGATGGTGAAGCCAAGCAGCTTCATGGCGGCAAATGTTCCAAGCAGCGACAAAGGAACCGCGAGGCTCGGAATCAGCGTCGCCGAGACATTTCGCAGGAAGAAAAAGATAACAGCGATCACCAGGCAGATTGTCACAATTAAAGTGAACTTTACATCTGAGATCGATTCACGGATGCTCTCCGAAAGATCGAATGCCCGGCCGATCACGATGCCGGCCGGCATCGATTCCTTCATCGAGGGTAATAACGATTTCACCGCATCGGCTACTTGTACCGTATTCGAGCCAGGCTGCTTTCTGATAGCCAGTACAATCCCCAGCTTGCCGCTAAGCCAGAAACGCATCTTTTCATTAGCCACGCTATCGAACACCTTGCCCAGTTCGTTCAAGCGAAGAGGGCTGCCGTTCTTATACGTCACAATTAGCTGCGCAAATTGTTGCGCTGAGGTTAGTTGGCTGTTAGACTGCACCGAATATGCTTTGGTATAGCCGTACAGCGATCCTGCGGGGAGGTTTATGCTGCCGCTGGTCAGCGCGCCCCGCACCTGTTCCAGGTCCACCTGGTGTGCCGCGAGCTTAGCTGGATCCATTTGTATGCGGACCGCGTATTTGTCGCCATAGACCTGTACTTGGGCCACTCCGCTCACCATCGAGATCCGCCGCGCCATGGTCTGCTCGGCGTATTGGTCGAGTTGTGAAAGCGCCATGGTGTCGGACGTGACGAAGATGTACATGATCGGCTGCTCGGCCGGGTTGACCTTCGAGTAAGAAGGTGGCGAAGGCATGTCGGTCGGCAATGATCCCTGAGCTCTGGCGATTGCTGCCTGCACATCTTGGGCCGCAGCATCGATGTTTCGGCTTAGGTCGAACTGTAACGTGACGTTCGTCGAGCCAAGTGAACTCGATGAAGACATGCTATTAATTCCCGCGATCGTCGAGAACTGATTTTCGAGCGGAGTCGCAACTGAGGACGCCATCACATCCGGATTCGCGCCCGGCAATGACGCTTGTACCTGGATAGTCGGGTATTCAACCGTCGGCAGATTACTGACCGGAAGCGAAAAGTAACTCAGCAGCCCAAATCCCAGGATGCCGGCCATGATCAACGTAGTCGTGATCGCGCGACGAATGAAGAAATCTGTAAAGTGCATACAATCTCCCTAGATCGCGCCGCTCTGGCCTTCGTTCTCCCTTTTGGTCGTCCCTACCTGCGCGCCAGGATTCTTGAGCAGTTCCACTTTCGCTCCGGGCATTAGCCGCATCTGGCCTTCCGAAATCACCATATCTCCCGCCTCAAGGCCACTCGCAACCACTGCCTGTTCCGCTGCCTTTTCGGGCTTGTAGTTTCGCAGAACGCTGACAGGCCGCATAGCCACTGTTTTGCTTTCCGTGTTCATCACCCACACGTATTTACCCTGCGGGCCGTTCTCGACGCTGCTGCTTGGTATCAGGATGCGGCCATGCTCTAGATCCAGCCTGGCCTCAACATTGACGAACTGTCCCGGCCACAGAGCGTGATTCGCATTCTGGAATTCAGCTTTGAGCTTGATCGCGCCCGTCGTGGTATCCACTGTATTGTCGATGAACCTTAGTTTTCCCGTCATACTCTGGCCGCCGCCAAGATCCGCCGTAATAAGTAGAGGCTGTTTCGCGTTGAATTTGCGGACTTCCGGCAAAAGCTGCTCGGGAACTCCGAAGCTCACATAAATCGGGGAAATCTGCAGTATCGTCACTAGCGTGGCGTCATTGTCTTTGACTAAATTTCCTGCCTTCATTGCGATGGCGCCTGCCCTGCCTGAGATCGGTGCGGTGATTTTGGTGTATTCCAACTGAAGCTGCGTCTGTGCCAGTCTCGCGCGGTCCGATTTTATAGCCGCAACAGCGCTTTCTACTCCGGCTCTATCCGCATCGAGCGACGCTAGGGCCGCGCCGTTCGTCGCCACTACCTGTTCAGTTTGCTCCTTCGAGAAAATACCTTCTTTCGCGAGCTGCAATCCCCGGTCGGCGGCCGCCTGCGTCTGCTTCAGGTTCGCTTCATCTTTAGCTACGTCGGCTCGAGCCTGGCGCTCGAGCGCTTCGTCTTTTGCCAGATCGGCTTGTATCTGAGCGATCTGCCGTTGCAGCGGTTCGGGATCTATCTCAAACAGCAATTGTCCCTTTTCTACGTTCTGGCCTTCTTGAAAAAGCACCCTCAGAATCTGGCCCGCTACTCGCGATTTAACATCAACGCTAGAAATGGCTTCGACATTCCCTACAGCCGCTACGTTGAGCGGCACATCGGTTGAAACCGCAGGTACCGCCCGCACAGGCACCGCCTGCATCATCATCATGGCCATCGGGTTCATGGCCTGTTGCTTCTTGCCGCAGGAAGCAAGCACCAGGACAAGAAGAGCGAAGAAACCAAACCTAAATTGACAGAATTTTCGAGACACTTTGGCTACCAGTATTTTGCAGGGTAATTCCATGTTCACACAAATCCGGCACTATTCGCCTGACCTTACTTCGGAACCCGCCATTCGCATCCAGCTACTACGCAAAGAATGGGCGAAAGGTTCCCCGGATTTCGCCCCCGTTTGACGCGCGACATGCCATCCTGAGGATTTCATGACCATATCTGTGCCGGGCAGGGTCAATCTGATCGGCGAACATATCGACTACCACAATTTGCCCGTTCTGCCGATGGCAATCCAGCGGCGGATCTCTATTGACTTCGAGCCGCGCCATGATCGCACAATTCAATCCGAATCCTGGGATTACGCGCCTCGCAGCTTCAGCATCGATGACGGCGAGCCATTTTGCGCAGGCGACTGGGGCAACTATGTCAAAGCGGCTGTGCAGTTGCTGGAACGCCGTTGGACGCTGGATCGCGGAATGAATGCAGCGGTGACCTCCAACCTCCCTTTAGCCGCTGGGTTATCCTCTTCCTCGGCGTTGATGACAGGTATGGCGCTCGCTCTCTTGTGCGTGAATGGCATCCATCCTACACTCGACGAACTGATGGAACTCCTGCCCGAAGGCGAGCAATTCGTCGGCACTCGCGGCGGCGGTATGGACCACGCGGCCGTCCTGGCGTCGCAAGCGGGTTGCGCACTCCTCGTGCATTTTGCTCCTTTCGCATTCGAACCCATAAACATCCCGCCAGACTGGACTTTTATAGTTGCGCATAGCCTGACCGTCGCCCACAAGTCAGGTCCGGTCCGGGCCGAGTACAACTCGCGCCGTACTGCTGGCCTGAACGCGCTCGCAAAGCTGAACCTTCCTAGCTACCGGTCAGCTCTCGACAGCGACCCGGACCTAAGCGGCCTCGCCACCGACGAACGCAACGCTTTCATCCACGTCACCTCAGAGGCGAAACGTGTGGCACACGCTGTGGCAGCGCTGCGAAAAAATCAAATCGAAGAGTTCGGAGAAGTGCTTTCCGCCTCTCACGCGAGCCTTCGCGACCGTTTACGCGTCAGCAATCCGGCCCTGAACGATTTGGTGAACTCGGCGCTGGATGCGGGTGCACTCGGTGCTCGGCTGACAGGCGCTGGTTTCGGAGGCTGTGCCATCATCTTGTGTGCTACGTCCAAACTTCAAAATGTTTTGGCAGGACTGATGGCCGGGTTCTATGCCCGGTATCCCGAGTTCGACCCACAGAATCATCTGATTGTTGCCGAACCCTCGGCGGGAGCCCTCTCTGCCTGACCAGCCCGTTTCGCATGCCGTAATCCTGGCGGCGGGGCGCGGCACGCGGATGGGCAACATGACCCAGGAAATGCCCAAACCGATGCTCCTGATTCACGGCCGCCCGATGCTCGAGGTCATCCTCGAACGCCTTGCCTCGTCTGGCATTTCACGTTTTCTCATCGTTATCGGCTATCACGGGGAAACGATTCGGAGGCATTTCGTCAAAACGAACCCAATGAGTCCACAGGTCGATTTCGTTTGGCAAAATCCCGTAAATGGGACCGGTTCCGGGGCTCTGTTGGCTCGTGACTTCGTTTCGGAGAATCCCTTCCTGCTGACATACGGCGACATACTCTGCGACGGGGCAGAATACCGCCGCGTCAGTTCCATTCTGGTTCGCGAACCCGGCATCGTCGCTGCCCTTGCTGTGAAGGCGGTCGATGATCCCTGGCAGGGCGCGGCTGTTTACGAACAACAGGGACGTATTACGCGAATTATCGAAAAGCCTCCCCGGGGCAGTTCCACCACGCAGTGGAACAATGCCGGGCTATATGCCTTCCGCCGACCAGTATTTGAGTATCTGGAACGCCTCCAACTCTCGGTGCGAGGAGAATACGAGCTGACCGATGCCCTCCAGGCGATGCTCACTGATGGTCTTGATCTCCGCATCTCGCCCATCGAAGGTCCCTGGCGGGATGTCGGACGTCCCGAAGACCTCAGAATCGTGAATTATTAGCCTTAAGCGACCGCGAAGTACTCTTCGATCTCTTCGAGCGTCTTGCCCTTCGTTTCAGGAAGGAAGAACACCGCGGTGACGAAATAAATCAAGGTAAAGCCGGCGAATACAAAAAAAATAGTCGCGTACCCGTAGTTGCTGACAACCGGCAGGAAAATGGCGGCGAGCGTGGTAGAGACCATTTGGTTAATCACAAGCGCGACGCTCATACCATTTGATCGAATGCGTGTAGGCATCAGTTCGGATAGAGCTATCCAGACGCAAACGCCAGGACCAATTGCGTAGAAGCTCATAAATATGTAGAGGCTAATCGCGACCAGCCAGCCGTTCGTGGTATCCGGCACAGGACTGATCAGAGCTTTGCGAATCACCAATGGCGCCGTGCGAGCTTTCTTCACATCGGCAAAAGGATTTTTGAAGAATGCCTCCATCGCATTCGCCGGGACGCAGCTTTCACGTGAAAGCTCGACAGGCGAAGCACGTTTCTCATCGGATCGCATGACCGTAGTCTCGGCCGTAAAATCTCCATACGAATACACAATGACAAACGCTGCTTTAGCAGGATCGATGGCTTTGCCGCCGCTTTGTGAAGCCAGTAGGCGGTTGGCTTCCGCTTCATCAAAATGAATGGAAAGGGTCTGATCCGGATTCACGCCAGCCTGTACGGCCGGCTTTACATCCAGGTTTGATTTCTCGGTACGCATGAAGAGTAAGGCCGTCCCCACCAGCGAGATGATGATGCCTGAAGTGCCGACTATAAGAAGAAACCTTCGCCCTTTACGATCGACAAAGAGAAGGCCAATGATCGTCATCGAGAAGTTCACGACCGTGAAGACGACATAGCCCCAATGCGCCTGTACATCGGAGAGTCCGCTCTGTAAAAGAATGTTGGTGTTGTAGCCGATGATCGAGTTGATTCCGCACGCCGTGTTGCAGAAGAGAATCACGCAAGCCAGTAGAAACGGGATAACGTATTTGCGGCGTAGAAGCGAATCCTTGACCTTCGCTCCTAAGGAAGCCTTCGCAGCAGCGGTTTCTTCCATCTCTTTCAGCTCGATCTCGGCCTGCTCTCTGCTGCGCGAACGAAGGAGAGCCGAGAGGGCCGCCTCGATCCTTCCCCGGCGGAATAGCCAGCGCGGAGATTCCGCCACGAAGATACTTCCGAGCACGAACAGTAGACCCGGAGGCAAGGAGACCCAGAAAATTCGTCGCCACGCCTGATCTTTGAATGCAAAGACGGTTGCAGCGTCAGCGACCCTGGTCACTTCGGCCACCCGATAGCTGTAATAGATGCCTATGAGTGCCGCCGAGACAATTCCCAACGTCAGGAGCCACTGGAAAACGCCCGTACCTTTTCCTCGCCCCGAGGCAACCAGGCACTCCGCCAGGTAGAGAGGAACCACCACTCCGATCAGTCCTCCGCTGACGCCTTGCAGCAGCCGGCCAAGAAAAAGTGGCCCATAACCGTGTGAAAGAGCAATGACCGGAATGCTCAACACGAACGTGAGTCCGCTAATGAGCATGAGCGGCTTGCGTCCCATCCAGTCCGCCAGCATGCCTGCGAAGAGCGTTGAAATGACACTGCCAAGCAATACAGCGGCGACGATAATCGAAAGCTGTCCCGCGTTCAGCCCGGAGGTCGCTTCAAGATAAGGCAGTGCGCCTCCGATGATGCCGACATCGACGCCGTAAAGCAGGCCGCCCAAACCGGCGACCAGGAGTAGAAAACGGTTGTAGCCCCTTCTCTGCTCTCCGGCAACGCCCGTCAGTTCACCGCCCGCAACCAAATTCGCCATAGAGACCCGTATCCGAGCGTAACCCGCTGCAGATTAGAATTCGTAGCGCAGGGCGAACTGCATGATGCGCGGATTCGTCAGCAGGCCGGAGTAGTTGCCGAAACTCTCACCACTTCCCAGCGTGAGCGCGGACGATGTCAAGCTCGACTGCACATCGAACCGGACCGAGTTGGTGACGTTGAACACCTCCCAGCGAAGCTGGACGCTCTGGGCCTCACTCCACGGCATCAGCCAGCGCTTTGCAAGTCCCAGATCGATACCGAAATAGCCGTCGCCGCGAATCTGATTCCTTCCGCCCGCCTGACCCGGATATGCATAATCGAACGAGCTAATTGCGGCAGGTCCGTTCTTGAATATACTGATGTTGCCCGCATCCGGACCGCTCTGGACCGTGTATGCGCCGGTCTGCACCGGAGCAACGAGGTTTGCGTTGCCTTCCTGTTGGAAATTCGTCGGGTAGTTGCTGTAGCCGTTATCGACATTGACGGGAAAGCCGCTCGTGACGCGCATCAGTCCCGAAAGCTGCCAGCCTCCGATGAGGGCGTTGACCAGACCACCGGCATTGTTGCCAATCAGCCTGCCTTTGCCGAAGGGCAGTTCCAGCACCCAGTTGCCGTTGAACTGATGCGTAGCATCGAACGAAGAAACCGCTCGTTGCTGTTTCGGGTTCCAGGCGTTAATGATGACGTTATTGAGACTGCTCGTGGAACTCGCGGGCCCTACGCGTTCAGCATCCGACGCCAAATCGAGCGATTTCGAAAGCGTGTAGTTCAATTCGAACTGAACACCGTGCGAGAGCCTGTGCCGGAGTGTCAGTTCTCCGGCGTTGTAACTGGCATTGGTATTCGTTCGCCAGGCAAACAGTGATGAATACTGCGGGCTGTAGTAAGTGTATTGGCCAGTCGTCGGGAAGTAGACCCGGTTCGGATTATTCGCGTCTGCGATGCCGTAAGTGTCCAGGTTATAGAGCGCGAGTGACTCGTTCAAGCTCGTACTACAAAACAAATCGAAGGCTGCGACAACCGGGCTGGTCGTTGACGTCTGATTTGTGCAAGCGCCAATCGAATACGCCCCGCCCTTCGCAAGCGGCTGAATCATGTCCGTCCAGAACTGCCGCACGTTGGAGGGCAGTTGCGATGGATTGAAAGAGGCTGTGGGCGCCGAGTTGCCCGCCTTTAGTTCAGACCGGTAGATCTTCGCCAGGGCAGTTGCGGCGGTGAAGTAATCGATTCCGGCTTTGTTGTCGTACATATCCAACGGCATCGCCAGATCCTCCTGTGCCAGCAAACGATGCGAAAGCCTGCCAACATACGCCATGGTCAGCGTGAACCCACCTTTCAGTTCCCGGTCGACCGCGAAATCCAACGCGTAGGAGTACGGGGTCTTGAGCTTGTTATCGATTCCCCACGTGATCGCCGAGCCGCCGGTATCTAAAGTACTCGGAAAAGGCTGCGGGAAATTCGCTTTCGGTGCGGGAATGAAAATGGCATTGCCGGAATAATCGGTCCTCGGAATAACATTCATGCTCGTCACGCGAGGAGCAGTGATTGATGTCTGAATGGCTGATGGATTGGTTAATTCCGTATAGAGGCCAAAGGAGCCATTCTGGTCGAATGTGTCCACTATGCTTTCCCCGAGACGGTCGTAAACAATACCTGCGCCCGCGCGGATGCTGCTTTTTCCAGGTCCCCCGAAGAGCTTTCCAAGGATGCCGTCCTGAAAACCCGGTGCATAAGCGATCGCCAGCCGTGGAGCAAAGTTATGGAAGTCCCAATCGTAATAGCCGCCCTGGCCCCCGTTCGCTGGTCCGGCCCAGTTATACGCAACCAGCGGCTGCGCACTTGACGGAACATCGTGCCACATGCCATTTGCGCGATTATTGAAGTACGTGTTCAGGCTCTGTGTTGGAGTGACTTCCAAACCGTTCGTTTCCCAAGGCGGCGAAAACAACGAATAGCGAAGCCCGAATGTGACCGTGAGATTGGGCCGCACCTTCCAGGAATCCTGCGCATACATTTCGTAGGAGTCCTGGGCGAAGTTGCGCGAGACCGGCGTTCCCTGGGCCAGCGGTTCGCCATTTCGCTGGTAGTTATAGTTGGCATTCACAAGCGTGACCATCCCGAGCAATGCAGTGAGCGGATAATCGTAGGACGTATTGAAATCCTGCGCCACTGCCGGATAGCCATTACTCGCTGGATCAAGCTCTACACCTTTGCCCGCGAAACCAGAGTTATAAAGCCACTCCGGGTTTGTCTGACCATTGCTGAAAGACTGGTTCGAGTTCGTCTCGGGATTGCGCAGAATAGAAATCTGAAAACCAAACTGCAGCGTGTGCTTGCCGTGGACCGACGAAAGATCATCGTTAAAATTGTGAATGGGACGTTGAAACGCCGAAGAGTAGTAAATCCCCTGGTCGATAGTCGGAAACTGTATCCAGGGTTGGGTGCTATCCCCGGCGATACCGTTGCTCTGCCGGATGAAACCATAACGAAAGTTGTTCAGCAGAGCCGGCGTGAGCACCGCCGTGTAGTTCGCGATGATGCCTTTGTTATAGTTCACGGTGGTTTGTTCAGGCGGTGTTCCCGGAAGAAAGGGAGCGCCCGCTTCGCTCTCATTAGCAAGGGCTCCACTCACAAAGAAGCGATGCCGCCCGTCCTGTGTCAGGTTGTAGTCGAGCTTAGCTATATACCAGTCCCGGACGGTGTAGGTGGGAGCACGAAAGCGGTATCCGGCTGTATTGAGAAGATCGCCCGTAGTGCTGTCGTTCGGAAGCGGGTAAGTGGAGTTCATGTAGCTCAGCACGGCGGGATCGGGCCCGTGCGGTCCGCCGCTCGTACTATCCATCGCGGTAATCTGCTGTGCGTTCAGCGCCATATTGCCGGCCACCACCGGGTACTGTTTACCGCTGATGCCCGTTACCGAACCCCCGGGGCAAGCGGACGGATTCTGGCATTCATATTGAATAATCCCGTCCCGCAGAGTGGCGCTCGGAACGGTTCGCAATGCGCTGATCGCCTCCGCATCGCGATAGCCCTCGTAGTTCACAAAGAAGAAAAGCCGGTTCTTTAGAATGGGACCGCCCAAACTCACTCCAAATATGTTACGGTTCAGTTTGGAAGGATCGTTCGGCAAACCCGACGACAACTCTGCCGCCTTAACGAAGTAATCGTTCGCGCTGACAAAAGAGTTGCGGTTATACTCGTAGGCCGAGCCGTGATAGGAATTCGTGCCGCTCTTTGTGATCAAGGCTACCTGCGCTCCGGACGCGCTTCCTTGATCCGCCCCGTAGTTACTGGTGGTGACGCGGAACTCCTGCACCGAATCGAGCGTCACCGGCATTACTGAAGTAAACGCGTGACCACCCTTGTCATTTACCGCGATGCCATCCAAGGTAACGTTGCTCTGGTCGCTACGAGCGCCGTTGACCGAGCCGCTTCTCGTATCCAAATCCGTGTCGATGTCCGAGCGATTGCCTGTGTAGACCACGCCAGCCTGCAGACTGAGTAGATCCGGAACGTTACGGCTCTCAAGGGGCAACTGCTTGATCTGGTGCTCTCCAAACGCATTACCGAGCGAGGCGTCAGTCGTGTTTATCGCATCGGCTTGCGAAGACACCTCTACCTGTTCGGTAACTGAGCCGACATCTAGCGTGATGTTGCTCGTTGCCGGAAGATTGACCAGGAGTTGCACATTCTTCTGTTCAGCCTTCTGGAACCCTTGTTTCTCGACGGTGAGACTGTACGTTCCAGGGGCGAGCGAAACAAAACGGTATTCGCCGGATTGATTAGTCTTCGCGCTACGGTGAATACCCTGTGACGCATTGCTTAGAACAACGTCCGCATTCGGCACAGCCCCGCCGGAGCGGTCAACTATCACGCCCTGAAGCGATGTGGTTCCTATCTGCGCCCACGCCGCCCATGAAAAGACCAATGCACAAAAACATGTCTGGCTTGCTAGACGAGCCATGTTCCCTCCCTGCTTAGAATTCGTCCAGTATAAGCCAGCCAACCGTTACAGAGTCGGTGTATCGTTGCCGAGCATGGCGTGCCGGATTAGCTTTATAGGAACGCCGCCCTGCTGCATGAACTCGTTATGGAACTGCTCGAGCGAGTAATTCGCACCCATCTTTTGGCGGTAATCTGCGCGCAGCTTCAATATTTCCAGTTTGCCCAAGGTATAGACCAGGTACGTCGGATCGGAGGTGCCGCGCTTCGTCTCGCGCTCGGCGTAGTCTCGTGACATGAAACCTTCCTTGACAAAGAAATCGATTCCCTGCTCGTAGCTGCGCTTTCCTGTGTGCATTTCGATGCCGACTATGTAGCGACAGTTGCGCAGCAGAGCATCAAGCAACTGTCCGACCTTTAGTTCTGGATTGTTGCCGCCCGTAGCCCTGATCGATCATCATCTGCTCGGTGTAATGTGCCCAGCCTTCGATGTTCGAGCCGCACCCGATGAGCTTACGGACTTTCGACTGCACTTTCTGGAACCAAAGCAGTTGCACAAAATGGCCGGGATACGCCTCATGTATCGCGGTGCTCGCAATGGTTCCGCGGTTAAAGGCGGTCATGAATTCTTCGATGCGCTGCTGCGGCCAGCTTTTCTCGGGCAGCGTCACATTGAAGAATGCTTCAGTAGCTACTTTTTCGTACGGTCCCGGCGTATCCATCGAAGCCGTGGTTAAGGCTCGCATGAATGGTGGCGTTTCTTCCAGAATCGGCCTGGTCGTGGAGGGAATTGTGATGACGTTGTGCTGGTTGATGAATTCGATCAAGCTGGAAAAGATGTTCCGAAATGCTTGAAGGAGTTGATCCGGAGCAGGGTGATCCTTTTCATAACCCTCGGCGATCTGTTGCGGCGTCTTATTCGGATCGATCGTTTTACAAAGCGCCATCAGCTTGCGTTGATTTTCGTGCAGGTTGTCGTACCCGAGCTTGAGCAACTCGTCGAGCGGAAGATCGACCATCTCCTCGTACATCACTTTCTTGTGATAGTTATCCGCTCCGATTCGAAAATCGCCATGCGAGCGCGGCAGGAGATCCGCCTTCACCCATTGCTCGTAAGCTTTCAAAGCCTGGATGGTGGCCTGATTCGTCTCGTGAAAGTGATCGAGCAGCCCTGGATCTTTCACATCTGAGAACGCCGCCGGCACATCGTTAGCGAAAAAACTCTCAATTCCAGGCAATTGTTCCAGCGCCACTTCGGAGTAAATCTGCGGCGGATTCTTCAAATTGTTTTTGGCCGCGGCGAAGACCCGCGGAACCTGTTGCTCTCGCGCGATAACGTCGCGTATGCGCTCCTCGGCAGGCGCAAACTTTCGACTGATCAATCCGAATATCGAGCTCGTTACTCCGCTGGAATAGACGTCCGGGTTCTTCTCCCATTGGCGAATGTCCTGCGTGTTCAAAATGTCCGCCCTCAGATGAGAAATGACCAGATCCCGATCGTCTGATTGCGGCATGCTCTCGAACAGCGGCAGATACTTGTTGTCGAGCGCGACCTCACGCTTTATTCCGGCGCGCGAATAATCTTCAAGTTGCGCATCGAATGGGTGGTGGAATCCGGCAGCCGTGGCGGCACTCGGATTGAGATGGAAATATTCATCGAAATATTGATCTACTAGACGGTCGAAAGACGATTGAGCGGTCATCAGGCTAGCGCTCGCCAGCAGCAGCGCGGCGAATTTCATGCCGTCATTATAGAGAGTCGGCGGAAACCACCTTCTAAAATGAAAAGAGCACAGTGTCTTTCGCGCCTGTTGACGAACAAATCACTTACTTAAAAAAAGGTCTCGCTGAGGTGATTCGCGAAGAGGAGTTGCGTGATCGCCTGGCTGCGGCGGCCAAAGAAAGCCGTCCATTGCGTGTCAAAGCCGGTTTTGACCCCACCGCTCCCGACTTGCACCTGGGCCACACGGTTCTATTACGGAAAATGAAGCACTTTCAGGACCTCGGCCACACGGTCATTTTTCTGATCGGCGATATGAGTGGACTCATTGGCGACCCCAGCGGACGCAATATCACGCGTCCTCCGATGACGCGCGATGAAATCAACCGGAACGCCGAAACCTACAAGGAGCAGGTATTTAAAATTCTCGACCCCGAGAGAACGGAGGTGGTTTTCAACAGCACCTGGCTCGAACCCCTGAAGCTTGAGGACATCATTCGCCTCGGTTCGAAATATACGGTAGCTCGCTTGCTAGAGCGAGATGACTTCAGCAAGCGCTACAAAGAAGGTTTGCCGATATCGGTCCACGAGTTCATCTATCCCCTCGCGACCGGTTATGACTCGGTTGTGCTACGAAACGACGTCGAGATGGGAGGCACGGACCAGAAATTCAACCTGCTGGTACATCGCGAGTTGCAGCGAGACTACGGTTGCCCGCCGCAGATCATTGCTACCGTGCCTCTTCTAGAAGGGCTGGACGGCCTCGAGAAGATGTCGAAGTCGAAGGGCAATTACATCGGTATCACTGAGCCGCCCAAAGTGATGTTTCGCAAGGTCATGCAGATCAGCGACGACCTGATGTATCGCTACTACGAACTGCTGACCGACATGTCACTCACTGAGATCGCGCGGCTGCGCGCCCGCATCGCAGCTGGAGACAACAATCCGATGGAGGCCAAAATGGACTTGGGACGGCGCATCGTAGCCGACTTCCATTCGGCGCAAGAGGCCGATGACGCCGTGACGGCTTTTGACCGTGAAGTACGGCACGGTTTGGAACCCACCGATACGGAAACCGTTAAGTTGCCGCCGCAGGCCGCTACGGAGAAAGGCATCCGGTTAGACAAGCTCCTCCCCACCGTAAACCTAGCGGATAGTGTCAGCGATGCAACTCGCAAGATCAAAGCGGGAGCAGTCGAGATCAACGGCAATATACATCGCGATCTGCTGCTCAACGGCGACGGCGGCCTTCTAGTAATCCGGGTCGGAAAGAAGTGGAAGCGCGTCAACACCGGCTGACCTGTTGGCGTCAAACCTCTAGCGGCGCTCGATAGCGCTGGCGTATCATAATCCCGTATCGAACGTTCCAGATGGAACTAGGAGAGAGTACTGTGGCTACTGTTCTTACCGAACCCCAATCGACGCAAACGCCGATTAAACAAACCAAAATTCTGATCGACAACAAATGGGTTGATAGCGTTTCAGGAAAAACGTTCGAAACCATCAATCCAGCAACCGGAGACGTGTTGGCGAAGGTTGCTGAAGCAGACGCCGCCGACGTAGATTTGGCGGTCAAAGCGGCTCGCAAAGCCTTTCACGCGAAAGCGGCGTGGAGGAAGATGTCTGCTTCTGAACGGGGAAAGCTGATCCACCGGCTGGCAGATTTGATTGAAAAGAACATCGATGAGCTGGCAACGCTGGAGTCACTCGACAACGGCAAACCAAGGCACGTTGCACGAACCGGCGACCTTCCTGGAGTAATTGCTTGCTACCGCTACTACGCGGGCTGGGCAGATAAGGTCCAAGGCAAGACCATTCCCATCGCCGGCGACTATTTCTGTTACACGCGGCACGAACCGGTGGGCGTTGTTGGCCAGATCATACCTTGGAACTTTCCCCTGCTGATGCAGGCCTGGAAACTCGCGCCGGCACTCGCTTGTGGCAACACAGTCGTTTTGAAGGTTGCCGAACAGACACCGCTCAGCGCGCTGCGTGTGGGCGAATTGATTGTCGAAGCCGGTTTTCCAGAGGGCGTCGTCAATATTCTTCCCGGCTACGGACCCACGGCCGGTGACGCCATCGCCCGCCATGTGGATATCGACAAGGTCGCTTTTACCGGTTCAACTGAAGTCGGCCATCTCATTATGAAAGCAGCCGCCGAATCGAACTTGAAGCGGGTAACTCTTGAACTGGGCGGTAAGAGTCCGAACATAGTCTTCGGGGACGCCGAGATGGACCAGGCAGTTGAAGGGTCTCATTTTGCGCTCTTTTATAACCAGGGACAATGTTGTTGCGCCGGTTCACGTACGTTTGTGGAAGAAAAGATCTACGACGAATTCGTCGAGCGCAGCGCGGAACGTGCCCGGCGAAGACGAGTCGGCGATCCTCTTGACCGCCAGACCGAGCAAGGCCCGCAAGTCGATAACGACCAATTCAACAAAGTACTGAGCTATGTGGAAGCGGGCAAGAAGGACGGCGCCAAGCTCATGTGCGGAGGCGAACGGGTAGGCGATAAAGGCTACTTCGTCGCGCCAACTGTATTCGCGGACGTGAAGGATGACATGAAGATCGCGCAAGAAGAGATCTTCGGCCCGGTGATGAGCATCCTCAAGTTCAAAGATATGGATGAGTTAGTCGATCGTGCCAACCAGACGATCTACGGGTTAGCAGCCGCGGTTTGGACCCGCGACATCGGTAAGGCACATCACGTGGCGAACAATGTGCGCGCAGGAACGGTTTGGGTGAATTGTTTCGACGTGTTCGATGCCGCTGCTCCGTTCGGCGGGTTCAAGCAATCCGGCATCGGCCGTGAACTCGGAGAATATGGGTTGCAACAATACTCCGAGATCAAGACCGTTACGGTAAAACTTTAGCTGGATTCAGGCGGCCAGCTTCAAGGAGGCCGCCTCCGGCACCCTCACGATCTGCAGAATACGGTTTTCCGAACGCTTGTAGATGGCGTAGATGGCGGCCGTTTTCGGGTCAGAGACTGCCTGGTCATCGCGTACCAGGAGGCATGCTTCGTGGTGGGCCATAACAGGTCCGCCTAGAGTGTCCATTGTCTTTTCACAGCGGCCTTTGAATACTTGAAAGTCATTCAGGGGCCGCGACATTCTCATTGCCGATTTGTTCTTAATCTTCATTTGTTAATTGATCTCAGGGCGTTTTTTTAAGCAGCTAAGGGAAGTTCTTCTTCTTCTTGGAAACGTACCGGCATGGTCATTACGTTTTCCGTTGCCAATTTCGAGAAGAGCGCATCGGTTGCGACTCGCAACAGCTCGTCTACTCTTCCCGTAAAATCGAACTCATCCGAAAAGCGGCGAAGTTGCGTGGCAAAAGCGCGACGGAGAAGAACGGCGGCTTCTTCCAAACCGAATTTCGGGATGTCGATGATCGCGAACTTGAGGATGCTGTCCATCAGGACCGTCTCAACATTCAGCATTTTGTAGAGGGCGCGGCGATTTTTCGAGACGTACTTGATCACCTCTTTGCTGCGGTAGGCGAAATAATGTTCCCGAGTGAACCAGCCCAGGCGCTTGGTGTCGAGCGCCTTCAATTCTCTGCCTAACCGGTAAGCCGCTGAAGTGAACGCTTTGTTAAGCGCCTCTGTCTGTTGAATGTCGTACGTGAAGATGTTCGTGGGTTTGCCCGAGAACGGATGCGTGCATTGGTAAACAAGGATCGGATAGGCCGTATGCGGTCGTTGAAGGACTTCTGCATTCGCAGTGAACCACTCGCGCACCCAGCTGCGCAGAGCTGTCTGAATAGCTTTCGAAACGAAAGAGTACGTAGGGAAGTACGCTGTGGTGCGCTCCTTCGGAGCCCGCTTCCAAACCGAGAGGTCGACCGGTGCGTTCGCGTCATATGAATTGTCAGCTACGCGCTGCGGCGTGTCCGTGATTTGCTGCGCTGCATCTGCGGCATTGTTTTCTCTTTTTGGCATTTCGATTAATTCGCCCACGGTCGTCCTCCCAATAAAAAAGCCGGGAAGGTCCCGGCTGAGATTCTGTAATCGCTCGCGAGAGGTTCTCGCGAGCGACTCGAACATAGCACCCTCACCCCGTCAAAACGAACATCGCGGAAAGTTTTTGGAATCGCGGAATCCCGCTAAGCTGCTCAGGACAAACCGGAAAGAAATTTTGCGATTTTTTTTAAACTTCTGTGACCGAGTAGTGGCGAAGTGTCAAAAAAGGGCTTTTTGGGAGTTGGCCTGCCATCGGCGGAGTTCCGAAGGCGCAGAAAGGCCGTATTGCAGTAGAAACCCGCGACAGCTTTGTCTTTGAATCCGGTTAACCGGATTGTCCTGCAGAGAGCTTACTGCGGATCAGCCTGACGATCTCGTCAGCTGTCGGCGAACGACCGGTTTCCTTCTTCGAGTAGATTTGTTCCCCATCTAAGTAAACATTCAGTGCGCCAGGAGCGCCGGCCCGCAGCCGAATTGGAATACCGAGCTCACGTTCGACATCACTTTTGAGGCTCACGGCCTCCGCCTTGATGTCGCTTCAAAAGAAGCAGCGTTTGATCTCTACCCTTGCATTTGGCATACTGACATGATTTTAGCGCCAGTTTGAGCTGGACGAAACACCTTGCCTTGATAGACTGACGCCCATGGCGCACACACCGTTGTATGACGATTCGGTGTGCCAGCCTGCATGCCTCGCGTGGAGCATGGTACCGTAACTATACTCAAAATCACGTTGGCAGCACAAGATGGAGGGTATCTGCGTTGGCACTTACCGTAAGAAATCTCTCGAAGACTTATCCGAACGGCGTTCAAGCTTTGAAGGATCTCTCCCTCACGATTGGCAACCACATGTTCGGCCTGCTCGGCCCGAATGGCGCAGGGAAAAGCACTCTTATGCGAACGGTCGCCACGCTGCAGGACCCGGACTCGGGCTCTATCGAACTCGACGGCCTCAACGTCCTGACACAGAAAGACCACATCCGGAGAATTCTCGGCTATCTGCCACAGGAGTTCGGCGTTTATCCCAAAGTCTCCGCCCTGAACATGCTGGAACACCTCGCTGTGATGAAGGGAATCACCAACAAAACGGAACGCAAGCAGATGGTTGACGCTTTGCTGCAGCAAACCAATCTTTGGGACTCACGTAAGAAGGCTCTCGGCACCTATTCAGGCGGCATGAAGCAACGGTTTGGCATCGCTCAAGCCCTCCTGGCAAATCCGCGCCTCATTATTGTCGATGAGCCCACCGCCGGCCTCGACCCCGCTGAGCGCAACCGCTTTCTCAATTTGCTCAGCTCGATCGGCTCCAACGTCACGGTCATACTATCTACACACATCGTCGCCGATGTCCGGGAGCTCTGCCCTCGCATGGCCATCATTAACAATGGCCAGCTGCTCCTGGAGGGCGCTCCGGCGGAGGCTCTCGGCGCTTTAAGAGGCAAAATCTGGTCCAAGATCCTGGCGAGCGACGAAGAATTGAAGACCCTCGAAACAGGGTTTCATGTCCTCTCTACGCATCTGGTCGGCGGCCTGCATGAAGCCCGTATCTACTCCGACACCGATCCGGGGGAAGGGTTTGCGCCCGTCGACTCCGGCCTGGACGACGTCTATTTCCTCAGCCTCGCGCGCCACGCAAAGAATTGAGTTGAGGATCGCTTCATGTCAATGTTTTGGGAATTCTTCAGCTTCGAGCTCAAGTTCCGTTTCAAGAGCATCTCGACTTATGTTTATTTCCTGATCTGGTTCACCTTCAGCTTTCTTTCCATTGCATCGGAAAACTTCGGGCCTATAGGCTTCAACAATGGAAAGATCCTGCTGAATGGACCCTATGCCAATATTTACAACGATATTGGAGCCGCCTTTTTCGGCATCATCATCATCGCGGCAATTTTTGGCACTTCGGCCCTCCGTGACTTCCAGCGCGACACCATTCAGATCATCTTCACGAAACCGATCTCGAAATTCGCATACCTGGGCGGCCGTTGGAGTGGCTCCTTCCTCGCAACCGTCTTTGCGTTCTCCGGGTGCCTAGTGGGCGAGTTTCTCGGCACCATGGCTCCTTGGGCTGACCACACTCGTATAGGTCCCAACCACCTTGTCTGGTATGTCCAGCCATTTTTTTCGATAGTCGTTGTACAGGTCTTCTTTCTCGGGTCGCTCTTTTTCGCCGTGGCGGCGCTGTCGCGCAGAATATTCATCGTCTATTTGCAAGGCGCGGCTTTCTTTATGGTGTACCTGATCGGCATCACCATCTTCAGCGCAACCCGGAGCCTGGAACACTTCTGGTCTGGAATCCTTGATCCAATCGGGTTTTTATATAACGACGCGATCACCCGCTACTGGACCGTAGTCGAAAAGAACACGCAGCTGTATTCCTGGTCTGCCGGCGTCTTTCTGTACAATCGCCTGCTTTGGATTACCATCGGAGTACTTTCGATAGCTGCCGTTTGGGCGCTCTTTCCGGTCTCCATAGAAGCGCTGACCTCCCGTTTGAGCGGCAAACGTGCCGCGCTCGCGCGTGAAACCGACAGCGAACCATCGCCCGTCCGCAGCTTCGTCTCCTCGCGTCTGCCTCGCATCCAGCAGCTTTTCGGCCCAACCACAACCCTTGCGCAACTCGCTTCTCTCACCCGCCTTCGCATCTCCAACATCCTTCATGAAATTCCCTTCTGGGGCATCCTCGTCCTGATGGTTGCCTTTGCGCTAAATAACGGTCACTATGCAGGCCAAGTGGCCGAAGTTAACGTGTGGCCCGTCACCTATCTCATGCTCCAGGCCGTCGAAGGCGGCGCCGTTCTGTTCCTATACATCGTTGCGGCCATGTATGCGGCCGAGCTCATCTGGCGTGAAAGAGACACAGGCTTCTCCGGCATACACGACGCGCTTCCGATGCGTGAGAGCACGGATTGGCTTTCGAAGTTGTTCGCCCTCTGCTTCGTCGAACTCGTCCTGCTCACCGTCGCTGGGCTCTGCGGCATCATCATGCAGACCGTTGCCGGCTACTATCACTACGAGCTGGGCCAGTACGCCAAAGAGCTCTATGTCATCACGTTTCCGCAGGTGCTTACTTTCGCCCTGTTAGCTCTATTCGTCCAGACAATCGTGTCCAACAAATTCGTCGGTCATGCGATCGTGATCGCCGTCTTTGTGCTCCAACCGATCCTCTTCAACTTCGGTTGGGAGAACACGCTTTATCTCTTCGGCATAACGCCGCCCTACACTTACTCGGACATGAATGGGTACGGCCATTTCGTCCCTTCGCTCTTCTGGTCTATCACCTACTGGCTGGCTATTGCCAGCTTGTTGGCTGTCTTCTCAATTGCACTCGCAAGGCGGGGCGCTGAAGACTCTCTCCGTGCTCGGCTGCGCCTGCTCCGGCAGAACATGCCCGCCCTCGCCCCGGCTGCTGCCCTTTTTGCCGTGCTTGCGATCTTGAGCGGCGCTTGGTATTACTACAACGCGCATGTCTTGAACGAGTACTTGAACGCGAAGGCTCGCCGCGACATCCAAGCCGGTTACGAACGCGACTTCAAAAAGTACGAACGCATCGCGCAACCCAAAGTCATCGCCGTCGATTCCAACATCGACATCTATCCCGAGCGCCGTTCTTTCTCCGGTACCGGTCACTTCGTCTTGCAGAACAAGACCGGGCAGCCGATCTCGCTAATCCACATCACAAACACGAAGGAGAGCGTTAGCGAGGTTCAGTTTGACCGCCCGTTCCGCGTAGTCTTTTCGAGCCCGCGTGCACTCTATACGATTTACCAACTGGGCCAGCCCCTCGTGCCGGGCGAGAAGCTCAACCTCACTTTCAAAGTTGGATACCTCAGCCGCGGCTTTAAAGACGGCAACGAACGCCCGGAACTCGCGTACAATGGCACTTTCTTCGATGCCAGTTATTTCCCAAGCATTGGCTACGATCGAACTTTCGAGCTCGACGATCCTCGCAGGCGGCGTGAAGAACACCTGGGAGAGCTTGAGGAACTCCCAAAACGTGGCGACACCTTAGGCTCCAAAACAAATCTATTTAGTCCGCAGTCCGACTGGATCAGCTATCACACTGTTGTTAGCACATCCGGCGACCAAATCGCACTCGCCCCCGGCTATCTGCAGCGTGACTGGCGCTCGAACGGCCGCCATTACTTTAGCTACGACATGGGCTCAGTCAAAATGGCGGATTTCTTCGCTTACGTTTCCGCACGCTACACCGTCAAACGCGTCGCCTATCAGGGCTGCGAGGGCCCCATTTCGATCGAGGTCTATTACGATCCGGCTCACCCCTATGATGTCGACGACATGATCGCCTCCTCGAAAGCGGGCCTGGCCTACTACGAAAAACATTACAGTCCGTTCCAGTTTCGGCAGTATCGGATCCTGGAGTTTCCCCGTTATCGCGGGTTCGCTCAATCCTTTCCCAACACCATTCCCTATTCGGAAGGCATCGGCTTCATCGGACGCGTGGAGAAGCCTAAGGACATCGATTTAACCTACTTCGTAACTGCCCACGAGCTCGGTCACCAGTGGTGGGGCCATCAATTGGTTGGAGGAGCCGTTGAAGGTTCCAACATGATGTCCGAAACTCTGGCCGAGTATTCCGCGCTCATGGTTATGCAGCAGAAGTACGGGCCTGATAACATGCACCGCTTCCTGAAACACGAACTGGACCGTTATCTCCGTGGCCGCGCCGGCGAGATCCGTCGTGAGCGTCCCCTTGTTCTGGTTCAAAATGAGTCCTACGTCTGGTATCAGAAGGGCGGTCAGGTCATGTACACGCTCGCAGACTATATAGGTGAGGACAAGGTGGACCGGGCACTGCAAAATTTCCTGATGCAGTACCGCTATGCCAACGCCACGGACTCTCACTCGGGTCCTTATCCAGACACCCGCCAGTTCGTTGCCGCCTTGCGCGCACAAACGCCAGCCGATCTGCAGTATTACATCGACGACGCGTTTGAAAATATCGTTCTCTACGACAATAAGGCCGTTAGCGCGACCGTAAAACCCTCCGCCGACCACAAATTCAAAGTCAGCCTGAAGGTCGAATCACGCAAGCTTAAAGCGGATGGCAGCGGCAACGAGTCCCCGATGAAGTTGAACGATCTCGTGGACATCGGCGTCTTCTCCGGCAAGAAGGACGAAGAGAAGCCTCTCTACATGAAAAAAGAAAGGCTCACGCAACCCAGCCAGACCTTCGAGATTGTGGTCAAGAGCGCTCCAACTCGTGCCGGAATCGATCCCTACAATAAGCTGATCGACCGCAACGCTGATGACAATATGATCGACGTCGTCCGGCCGTAACAGTTCGCCTGTCGAGCGCGCAAGGATCGAATTGCGGGTTCGCCAACACTCGCGCACAAAGGACCCGGGCACCTGGCAACTGGCGATATTCTGAATATCTTCATATAGACTATCTTTATATGGACCTGGTTCAAGGCACCCTGGAAATGCTGGTACTGCGCACTCTGGTTTTCGGACCGCTGCATGGCTACGGCATAGCCAAGTCCATCCGCAGCAATTCCCGTGAGGCGTTGGACATTGAGTTCGGCTCTCTCTACCCGGCTTTGAAGCGGCTGGAGGCGAAGGGTTGGGTTTCAGCCAAATGGGACGTTTCCGAAAACAACCGCCAAGCCAAGTTCTACCGGCTGACGGCGACCGGACGCCGGCAGCTTCAGCGCGAGCATTCCAAATGGGTCGACTTCGTATCGGCGGTGTCGCAGATCATGGGTCCGGCAGGCGAGCGAGGCGCCGCGGTGAGTATCTTCGCAAAATTGAGATCGCTGTGGCCTGCCCATCGCAGGGCCCTGGAGCAGGATATGCGAGAGGAGCTTGACGCGCTCGCCGCCCTGGCTGAATCGGAAGGCGCTCGCTCGCAATTGGGAAACTTGACGAGAGCGGCCGAAGAGGGTCGTTCCATTTGGACGTACGCTTCGCTTGAGCAGTTTGCGGCAGACATCCTCTATGCTGCTCGGACCATGAAGCAGAATCCCGGGTTCACGGCGATCGCGCTCCTATCACTTGCGCTCGGCATCGGAGCCAATACTGCAGTGTTCAGCCTCATGGACGCGATCCTTCTGAAAACGTTGCCAGTCCGCGATCCAGAGAGCCTGGTGGTGCTCACATCGTATTCGCAAAACGAAAAAATCGGTGACTTCGGCTATCCGGACTACCTGGCCCTCCGCAGCGGAACCAGCACACTCTCCGGCTTGATGGCAGCTTCCGCGCTATCGCCGGTCAACGCTGGCATCGGCGGCCAATCCGAGCTTGTGCAGGCCAAGATCGTCTCGGGCGATTACTTCTCCGTCCTCGGTATCCAGGCCGCTGTCGGACGGATACTTCGCGCCGAAGACGAAAACCGGCTGCTTGCAGTCATCAGTTACCGCTGGTGGAAACAGCGCTTCGGCGGTTCTGCTTCGGCCATCGGCAGGCAAATTGATCTGGACGGTAAACCGTTCACTATCGTCGGAGTAGCGCCCGCCGGCTTTCTTGGCGAGACCGTTGGCGAGTCGGCCGATCTTTGGACGACGATCGCGCTGATCCCGGCATCGACGAGGGACGCGCCGGGATATACATGGCTCAATCTGATGGGCCGATTGAAGCCGGGCGTCAATGCCCGTCAGGCGAGCCTGAACCTGAGTCTGCTTGCGCCCCTTATGCTGAATCGCTTTATCCAGCGAGTCGCGGTAGAGCCGGGCAGCCTGGGAGGTCCAGGCCTGCGCAACACATTCAGTTTTCCGCTGAAGGCTCTCATGACTCTGGTCATCGTGGCCCTGTTGATTGCTTGTGCCAATCTGGCCGGTCTCTTACTCGCCCGCGCAGCCAGCCGTCAGAGGGAGATTGCAACCCGCCTGGCCATGGGAGCGAGCCGCGGGCGTCTGTTCCGGCAGCTCATGACGGAGAGCACGTTTCTGGCGCTTGTCGGGGGTTTGCTCGGCTTGTCGCTTGCCGCTTGGGGTCAACGAGTGCTTCTCAACCTCGTGGCGGGTGTCGGACGCGCAATATCTATCGATCTTCGTCCCGACCCCCATGTATTGCTGTTTACCGTGGCAGCCTCGATCCTTACGGGACTGCTATTTGGCATAGCCCCCGCCCTGCACGCCATAAGAGGAAACGCCGGTGAGGCGCTGAAGATCACCTCATCACATATTTCGGGGCGCTCTGGGCGTTGGGGTCTCAGGGATGCGCTCATGGCCTTTCAGGTCGCCCTTTCCATGGTGCTGCTTGTGGTCGGGTTACTGTTCATCCGAACGCTGCACAATCTCAAAGCGCAGGATCTCGGCGTTCGACCCGCCAATGTGCTCACCGTCCGGCTCGACGTCGAACACGGCCTTCAACCAGCCTGGCCATTGTTGACGATGGAGTTATTACATCGCCTGCGGGCAATACCTGGCGTCGAAGCAGTCACTGCTTCCTTCAACCCGACGCTCGAGAACGAAGGCGGCATCGTCGGCTTCCATTTCGAAGGACAGCCGCAGACCCCGGAGGCGCAGCACGCACAGGCGAATTGGGTGGCGCCCGGCTACTTCGCAACATTGGGCATTCCACTTCTCCAGGGTCGCGAGTTCTCCCCGTCCGACAATGCCAACTCGCAACGCGTCGTAGTCATCAACCACGCCGCTGCCAGCCGCTATTTCGGAAAGAAGCGCGCCGTCCATCGGCAATTCGTGTTCAACAGTCAACCCTATGAAATTGTCGGTGTGGCAAGGGACGGGAAATACAACGACCTCCGTGCATCCGCCACGCCGTTCGTATACTTCGCCGCTCTGCAAAACGCCTCGCCCATTCAATCCCTCGAAATTCGTACGGCCGCTTCACCGCTCATCCTTGCTGGCGCCGTCCGGGATGTCGTTCGGGACATCGATCCTCGTTTGAGGATTGTGGAAATCGGCACTTTGGAGCGCCGCATCGAGCAGAAGCTGGCACGTGAAATTCTCGTTGCCGACCTCGCGGGGTTCTTCGCCGGCCTCACCCTCGTGCTGGCGATCATCGGCATCTACGGCACATTGGCTTATTCCGTTGCGCGCCAGACTAAAGAAATCGGCATACGCATAGCGCTGGGCGCGCCGCTCTCTGTGGTAGCGCGAACCGTCATGGGACACCTGCTGCTGATTGGTGCCATTGGAGTGGCGATCGGAATCGTAGCCGCGCTCGCAGCCGGGCAGTTGGTGAGTTCGCTCCTATTCGGTCTGGACCCTACGGATCCCATGAGCATCGGCTCTGCCACGGCTATTTTGAGTCTGGCAACAATTGCCGCCGGTTCGTTACCGGTGTTGCGCGCTTCCCGAGTCGAACCTACGGTTGCGCTCCGCTTGGAATAGCGGAGCTATGCAAGCAGTCGCTGGTTCGCTCAGATACCACCGCCTCGCTCACGCCCATGCGGCCCATCGAACGCCTTCTATCGCATGCCACCTGATTTTCCGCGCGAATCACGATGAGATGACTCCTTTTGTGGTTGACCCGTCCGCCGTGTGAGACTACACTATTCCAGGTAGTCTATTAGCACTACACGGTGTGGCCCAACGACCAAGAGAAAGGAAAGCACATATGGCAAATATCCAACCGAACAGATTCGTTTTGCAAAGCAGTGACGGAACGACGAAGGTCGATTATGAGACTTCCAATTTCGTCGGCCAGCCAAGTTTCAATCTTACTCAGGGATCGGGTGGTCCGATCCGACACTTTGCGGGATCGCAAATCCGCACGCGAAAGTCGGAGGTCGGAACCCTGATTACCGTCACGACCCAAGTAACCGTGGACACAGGATCTACTTCACTCAGCGTTCTGATTCCTGCCATCAGCCTGACGGCTACCTCCGATCACCAGTCGTTTGAGACGGAGGCCATCATCACTTCCCACACCGGTCCCGATTCGGTACCGTCGACCGGGGTGCACGAAAGATATCAGTTCATCCCATTAAATGGGGAGGCTAGCTTCGTGCTCTCGCTCCTCGAACCGGTAATGGGAGCACTCGCCAAAGCGGCCAAACGGTAGTCGGAAGACGCTGCACTCCATCTATTTTGTCTCGGAATACTGTCCACGACCGTCTTGCAAGAAACACCCTGATTTCGAGCACGGCTCTCTGACGAGTGGCCGTACTCGTCTCGATTACAATCGGGAACCATGATGTCCTTTCCGCGGCTGTGTGCGCTATTGTCTGTGGCCGGAGCAATCTCTTGTGGTTTACTCACCAGTTCGGCAAACGCTGCAACGCCGGAAGAACAGTCGGTTCTTTCCCCTGTGAAGGCAATGTTTGACGGCATGGCGAAGCGGGATGCGGCCGCGATCAAGAAACCGCTGCTACCTGGCGGACAGGATGGTACTGATGCGGAACGGCAAGCCCGCTGTCATGACATTTGAGACGTTCGCGGATCGGGTGTCAAGGCCGGGAACCACGCAAATCGAGGAGCGCATCCATGATCCGATGGTGCGAATCGATCGTGACCTCGCGGTCGTGTGGGCGCCGTTTGAGTTTCTGGTAAATGGCAAAGTGGACCACTGCGGGACGGATTTGTTTGACCTCATCCGGACCGACGGGAAATGGTTCATTGCGAGTATCGAGGATACTGGGCGGACGGATTGCTCAAAGAAATAGCGCTTGGCCCTAGCACCTGCTCCTGGTGAGCAACTTTCCTCATAACGGCTATCCCGCAGCTGAAGCAGTCCGCGACACCACCCGAAACCACGCATCATGCTTTTTCAACAGCAACAATCGCGTGTCCTGAAAAAACTTTTTCCTTTTTGTACCTGAATCCGCAACTTGCGTCCACTTCAAACCGATAACTACGCAGATGGACAACCGATCATGCACCCAGTCCACCTGAATAGCAACTCACAGGAAAGGAATGCCAAATATGTACTTAGTGCCAGTTGATTCTGGAGTCGTTCCGTCCACGGCAGTAGAGTCATCACCTAAAAAATGGTCGCCTGAGAACGACCAAACGGTCAACAAAGATATTAACCAAGCGATGAACCAAGCTCACGGAAATGTCCAAAAGGCATTTGCCTATCTGCGGAACAAACGCGATCAGCCCAGCAACTACTATGACACCAATTTAGCCCTCGCCGCCGATTACCTGCGAGCGCGTTGGGATACGCAACAGCACGGCCCGGAAGCGGAAACCCAAGCCATTGGCCTCTACATGACGGCCAAACGATTGGGACTGACGCATCAAGAAGGACCCGGGCCGGTTTCACCCTATTCGAATAAAGAACAAACATATATGCTGAAAGGCGTCCACGATCAAGCCCAGAAAATGCCGCTTCTGGAGAAGGCGGCCTGGGACGTCCCGCTCTTCCCTGGCATCACCGTCGGCCAGGCCAAAGCGGTCATCGATAACGTCCGAGCGCTTTGGCCGTTCCGGTAAGCGGAAGGGCAGAACAATGTCGAAGCGCTTGCGCAAACCTCAACCGCAATAGCGCCGAAATCCCAAAAAACGCTACCAGGACGGTCGTCGTTCTTGGTCCTTTCCATTGGATTGGAAGAAATTTCCTGCCGCGGTGTCACGTCGTCGCCTGCTTGCTCAGCGGAGGCGACCCTGATGAATAACGCTACGGCTGGGTCAGCAGTACGCTCTTCCAAAATGCGAACTTCGCCTCATTTCCGGCTGTCGGTACTTCTTTGAAATCGTCGCCGACTTCCATCACACGAGGCATCGTACCGACCGGCTTCCATTGCGCAAGCCCTTCCCCGTTCGGATCCCCCTTCAGCGTGAAGTTGGCCCAGTAAGACGACATCTCCTCGGCGATCCGACGGTCTTCTACCGTAAATGGGCGGTCCGACGTGGACAGCGTGTTCAATACGTACGGCAATTCAGAACTGTGAAACGCGCCAAATCGCTCCGCGTCCGGCCCGGGCAGTGCGTGATTCCAAAAATATTCATAGACGGCGGTGTTGGAGGTCTTTGCACGTAAGCGGGCCCACAAGTACATGGCCGTCAAATTTGCGTCTCGCGAGCTCTCTTCGAGGACGGATTTCACCTGCCCCTGGTTCTCCGCTGGATAGAGCTTCAGAAACTCGTCCGCATGATCTCCAAAATGATCTCTCGCATGCTGCCGGTAAGCATCTAAGGTCGTAGCTTCCGCTTGCGGTCCGGTGAGGCCCTGAAGCTCGCCGGCGTTGACGCCAGTCAGGCTGGCCACGTCGTTCTGCTTGCCTTGCGAAAACGCAGTGGCCACGGGCGCAGGCAAGGAATAACCGTCCACAATGGGCGCAAAACGCATCGCTTGTTCGATGTTCATCAGCTTCTGCCATGACATGGCTCGAAGCTGCGACAGTGTCGTGGCTCCTGCAGCATGCATGTACTTTTCGCCTTCCGCTTCTGCCCCCGCAAGCGTCTTGGGTGCAATCCGAATACCTACTTGGCCGATTGTCGAGCCGCCGCTCTCCATGATCGCTCGCTGAAATAGCCCTTTGCCCAGTGGAGAGGCCGTGAGTTGGTGCACGGCTATGCTGCCGGCCGACTGGCCCGCGACCGCAACGCGAGTAGGGTCCCCGCCAAACTGGCCGATGTTGGTTTGCACCCATCGCAATGCTGCAAGCTGGTCCAACATGCCGTAATTTCCTGAGGCATGATGGGGCGATTCGCGCGTGAGTTCGGCCAGTGCCAGATACCCCAGGCCGCCCAACCGGTAATTGATCGTGACCACAACCAGGCCCTTCTTCGCGAGTCCCTCTCCGTCATAGATGGGGACCGCAGCCGATCCCGAGTTGAATGCTCCGCCATGGATGAAGACGATTACAGGCCGCTTCTCCCTCGCCGATCGCGCAGGTGTCCAAACATTCAGGTAAAGGCAGTTTTCACTGATGCTGTTATGAGTCATGAACTCGTATGTCCATGGCTTCAGTTCGTCACGGATCTTTTGAATACAGCTGGATGAGAACTCGGCGGTCTTGCGTACGCCGCGCCAGGCAATCACCGGCTTCGGTTCGCGCCAACGGAGATCACCCACCGGGGGTGCGGCAAACGGAATGCCCTTGAAGGCCAGAATGGAAGGGTCGCGCCCGGGTACGCCGGCAATGAGACCTCCGTCGACGTGAACCGGTTGTTCAATCGCCGCCGGAAGGGTGCCAACTGCGATTAAAGCCACAGATACCAGAGTCAACCGTATTCGGATCATGCTTTTTGCAGCATATCCGGAGATCACTGCCAAAGCCTCTGGTGATGGTAGCTCCCGTAACCGGAATCGAGAACCCTAGACGAAATCCGAAGCGACGTGTTCCTGCTCTCGCCTTCCGCGCAGTCCATCAGAAATGTCGGGTCAAGTTGCGACTGCTGCAGCTTATGTCACGTTGAAGACATAGTTCTGCCCATATCGGCTGTCCCATGCCTCGCAAAAGCTGCTTAGCTGGTACCAACTCCGAAACCAAAGCTGTACCTGAGTTGCGTCGTCTGGAACGGATACTTCAAAGGACTGCGGCATATGAGCGACAACCATTCCGCCTTCTCTTATCTCCCGAAGAACTGAGCCCTGGTACAGTTGCCCGCCTGGGTTGAAAAACGCGTATGCCGCTATATCCCAGATGTCGGCTCCGCGCCAGTTTGTGTGGCATGTCTCAAGGCGCGCAGGGTCATATTCGATGACAAGGTTGGCCGACTTCTTGATATCGCCTTCTTGCACCTGTTGCCACCCAGCCAGAAAGCGAAGCATCGCGCCACTCGAGTTGTCGTACCGGACGGAGCGGGTTCGTTTCACAGGCCTATGCACGCTGCACCTGAACCAGGTTTCATTGTAGGTCGATGGTTCTTGTACATAATGATCCCGCCCGCCCTTTCACCACGGGAACCGCAAGACGACGGGCTAAACCCAGCAGTGAACGCGCTACCTTCGCGTGATATCTCTTCCGCTCCTCCAGCAAGCTCTCCTCCTGGCATGAAAGGAGCCCCACGGTGCTAACATCGCTGTGCGGGATGCCCGCTGAGGCAGTCATACCGCGATGTACTGCTGTTTGCTATGAAGGAAATCACCCTGAAGGTCAACGGCCGTCAACAGACGGTAAACGTGGATCCAGACACTCCCCTGCTCTTTGTTTTGAACGACGATCTGGATTTGAGGGGGCCGCGGTTCGGCTGCGGAATGGCACAATGCGGCGCTTGCACCGTACTCATTCGCGGACAAGTCATCCGCTCTTGCGTTAAACCGGTCGGCGCAGTGGGCAGCGATGAAATCACAACCCTCGAAGGTTTAGGTACACCGGAACATCCCCACCCCATCCAGAAGGCCTTCATCGAAGAAGGCGCAGCGCAATGCGGTTTTTGCCTCAGCGGTGTCATTTTGACCGCGAAAGCCGTCTTGGATGTGAATCCTGGCGCGTCGGATCAGGATATTCGCGATGCACTTGGGGGTGTCCTCTGCCGCTGTTTCACACACACCCGCATGTTGCGAGCGATTCAAAAATACGCTGAGGCCAGGAAGCACCGTGCAGTCCCGTCGTAATTTTTTGAAAAGCTCAGGCGCTTTGATCGTCAGCTTCAGCGCATTCTCTCCGGCCGCGTTGTTGAAAGGTCAAGGCGAGTTCGGGACGCATCCCTCACATATAGATCCCCGCCAGCTTGACTCGTGGCTGGCCGTGCGAGCGGACGGAATCATTACGGCCTGCACAGGCAAATGTGATTTCGGCCAAGGCATTTTCACGGCTCAAACGCAGCTTGTCGCGGAAGAATTGTGCGTGCCCATCGACCGGGTAAAGCTGATCCAATGCGATACCGAGCTGACTCCGGACCAGGGGACCACGTCGGGTAGCCAGTCAACACCGACGAACTTCAATGATCAAAACCTCGCTCTTGCCGCGGCCACCGCGCGTGAGGCCCTGCTGAACATGGCTGCCGCCAAGTGGGGTGAGCCCGTCGGAAAGCTCAGTACGGCACTAGGCGTCATCACGTCCAACTCAGGCCGCCGAATTTCTTACCAGGAGCTTGTCGAGACCGGGCACTTCAACATTCCGCTGAGCAAGACGGCAAAACGGCGCTCTGCGTCCCAGTGGACGGTCCTCGGCACGCCAGTTCCCTCCCTGGACCGGGTGGCGCTGATGACCGGCCGGTTCGAGTTCCTACATCACGTTCGAGTACCCGGTATGCTTCATGGCCGCGTGGTTCGGCCGCCGCAGATGGGAGCCACGTTGGCCGGGGTAGACGAGAGCTCGGTGCGGCACCTTCCCGGATTCATCAAGGTCGTGGTTCGCAAGGATTTTCTGGGCGTGGTGGCGGAAACGCAATACGCAGCTATACTCGCCGCACGGCAATTGGTGGCTCGCTGGAATCCGGGGCCGCCGGTTCCGGCTCAAACGACCTTCTATAAATATCTGCAAGAGCAGCGCTCGCATGATGCTCTAAGCGTTGATTCCGGCGATGTGGAAGGCAAGCTTGCCGCAGCCGGTAAAGTGGTTCGAGCCAGGTATACGTTCCCTTATCAAATGCATGGTTCTCTAGGGACCTCATGTGCCGTTGCGGATGTGAAGTCCGAACATGCAACCGTCTGGTCATCCACGCAATCCGCTTACCCTACGCGAAGCGTAATTGCCAAATTATTGCGGATGCCGCTTGATCGGGTGCGGGTCATCTATGTGCGCGGATCGGGATGTTATGGTCTGAACGGCGCAGATGCGGTCTCATTCGATGCAGCCGTCTTGTCGCAAGCGGTCGGCGAGCCGGTGCGTGTGCAGTTCTCGCGTCAGGACGAAATGATGTGGGAGAACTTAGGGGCGGCTTGTGTAACAGAGCACCGTGCGGCCATCGCAGCTGACGGTCGCGTTGAGGTATGGGACCGCGAGAACTGGGTCGCATCACTTGGGAATCGACCAGGATATGATCAGCCCGGCAACGTGATCACGGGCATGTTGCTGGGCTATGAGCCAGAGCCGCTAAATCCCGGCCCGGCAAAGCCGCCGTCGGGCAAACTTCGAAATCAGAGCAATACCGTTCCACCCTACCTTGCCGGATGCATTGGAGAAACATGCGGCGGCAACGGAAACATTCGAAGCGAACGCGTGCTAACCCATACCGTTCGGTCGCCGTTCTTTACAGGACCCTTGCGTTCGCCGTTGCGCATCCAGAACACATTTGCAAACGAGTGCTTCATGGACGAGCTCAGTGAGGAGGTCAGGGCGGACCCGCTGGCGTTCAGATTACAGCATCTGCAAGATACTCGACTTATCAATGTGCTCAAAGCTGCCTCCAAAGCCGCGAACTGGCACGCCCGTCCAACGTCTCGACAAGAGGGTGCAAGAGAGGTTAGCGGCCGGGGCATCGCTTGTGTGGCATATGAGGGCGGGAATGGTTACGCTGCGCTGGTTGCGGAACTGATAGTGAATCTGGAAACGGGAGCCGTTCATCCGCGCCGGTTCTTTGTGGCCGTCGATTGCGGGCCCATCTCGAATCCGGACGGTTTGCGGAACCAGATCGAAGGCGGCATTCTGCAAGGAATGAGCCGGGCACTCGTGGAAGAGGTCACTTGGGACCAGCACCGGATCACGTCCGTCGATTGGGAGACATATAAGAGCATCCACCTGGATTACGACATCCCTGCGATCGATTGTGTCTTCGTAACCCCGCCCGATGTGCGTGCAACGGGTGCGGGAGAGACGGCGATCACAGTGGTGCCCAGTGCCATCGGAAACGCCATCTTCGACGCCACCGGCGCTCGAATACGGGAAGTGCCATTCACTCCACAACGGGTGAAGGCGGCGTTACTAGCGCCGAGGAACGGCAGCGTGAAGTCATGAAAGCCGCGATTCGGAACGTCGCATGTGGAGTCCTGATTTGTTTGCTCGCGGCATTTGTCCGTTCAGGAAGCGCGCAGGTCGCGGGCGAGAGCGGGGCCGCGGCTTTCGAGGCGATCGTTCCCGTGCTCCACAATCCTCGTTGCATGAATTGCCACTCGACCGGAGACTTCCCTCGTCAGGGCGACGACAGCCACCGCCACACGATGGACGTTCGCCGCGGGCCTCACGGTGATGGAATCAATGCGGTGAAATGCAGTACGTGCCACCAGGACCACAATGTTCCCGGGTTACATACACCACCGGGCGCGCCAGAATGGGAACTGCCTCCTTCTGACATGCCGATGATTTGGGAGGGATTGACCGACCGGCAACTTTGTGAACTGCTGAAGGACCCCAATCAGAACGGTCATCGCACGCTGGAGCAGATTGTCCAGCACATGTCGTCGCCGCTAGTGCTTTGGGGCTGGTATCCGGGCGAGGGCCGAAGGCCGGTTTCACTGCCTCATCCTGAGTTCCTGGCCAGGGTTAAAGAATGGACGACGAAAGGTGCCGCATGTCCTGCGCACTGACGATTGGCCACGGTCATGCCCATTCTCAGCAGTAATCCCATGTGGGAAGCATTCGGCTTGCGTGCGCTGCCGTATAGCCTCTACGGGGGCGCTGACCTGGGCGAGTGTGTGACCACGGTCGAGCGAATCGGCGACGGTACAGCCGCCGACTGGTACCGTGAAATGGACTTCAACAGCGGATCGAATCCTGCAGATCGCAACGGAAAGTGAACACCGCGGGCACTTGGTCAGCGCACGCGAAGCCTATCTCCGGGCAGCTACTTATTTTCACGTTTCGTACTTTCCCCTTTTTGGATTTCCCGTCGATCCTAGGTTGATTCAGGCCTTCGAGGCAGAGGTTTCGGCCTTCCAAAGGGCGGCTGCCCTGCTTGATCCACCTGTCGAGCCCCTTGAAATACCCTTTGCGGGCCGATCGTTACCTGCCTATTTCGTTCGCGCGTCGGGCTCGAGAGCACCTGGACCCGTCATTGTTCACGTAAATGGTTACGATTCGAACATCCAGGAGATGTACTTCGCTCACGGTCCGGCGGCCGCCCGGCGGGGCTATCACTGCATCTTGTTTGACGGTCCTGGGCAAGGTCGAACCTGATACGAGATGGTGTTCGATTACGACCCGACTGGGAGACCGTCGTGGGCGCAGTCATTGATTATGTTCTGACCCGTCCTGAAGCAGATCCACGGCGCGTCGTGCTGGCAGGGTGGAGCTTCGGGGGCTTCCTGGCGCCGCGCGCGGCCGCTTTCGAGAAACGCATCACTGCACTGATTGCTGATCCAGGGGCAATGGGACCAAAGCGCAGGATTGAAAACATTGCCCGTATCTCCGGAAGCCCTCGCCGATCTGGAACACGCAAATCCGGAACTATTCGTGCCAATCGAGCAGATGCTGCGCTCTCCCGAAGCAGACCCTATGCTCCGATGGCGAATTATCCAACGTCTCTTCTGGGTTCACGGCGTGGACAATCTCTACGATCTTGCGAAAGAGATAACAAGGTTTGAGATCAGCACGGTTGTTCAGAATATTAGCTGTCCCACTTTGCTCACCGCCGCAGAAGGCGATCCAATTGCCAGAGGATCGCGCACATTGTACGACGCACTTTTCTGCCCGAAGACTCTTGTTGAATTTAAGCTCGCCGAAGGCAGTGGTGGCCATTGCGAAGCGCTCGCTCGCGGCTTGTACCACCAGAGAGTGTTCGACTGGCTGGATGAGGCTTTACGTTCCAGGTGATGAGTTCCCTTGCCTCGACACCGCCGAACGGCCCAAGTGGCATCGAGTCAGGACAATAACGGCGCGCTGATTAGATTAATTGCGCATCAATCAAAATCAGAAATCAAGGTCACTACCGATTTCGCCGGGATGTTCACAGCCGCGTCAGCCCCCAGTTCGGGGTAGCGTTTCAGTTCATCGCCACTTCGCTCTGAGGCGATGTATGGTGTGGTGGATTTCGGCATCCTCTGACCTCCGGCGGTAACGAAATCGAGGGTAATCTGTCGGTGGGCGTCTCCGACATTGATGTACACGGTAACAACGCGCCGGCCCCGCTCATCCTTGAACGCCGACCCCATGAGGCCGCGAATGTCGTGATTCGCACCTTCGATCTCGACACGTTGCATACCGGGCCGCACAAAACGGCTGAAATTGCCTAGAACCCACAAGAGCCGGGCCGGATAGATCGTTTCCTGTGGCTTTCCCGCGCCTATGCACGCATGAATGGGATCGTGCCGCCGTGGTCCGAGAAGGCGAAATGAGGTGACATGCGCCAGAGGACCTGCTTCGCAGGTCTAGCCAATGCCAGGCCGATTACAGCTCGCGGATCAACAGCTCGGGCTGAAAATGCAGTATCGAGTTCCGGCTGACTTCATCGAATTCGATGCCGATGAATACGCCGTGGTTTCTCGCAGAGGAATGCCTGATGGTCCCGCTTAATTCACCGTAGCCGTAAGTCACGGTCACTGGCGTTCCAACCTGAAGCTCATCGTGAACCAGAATGCCCATGCCGCCGAGCGAGAGGTCTTCGACGTTCCCGAGCTGGCTGAGCTTGCCGATTCCGTCGTGCCAACCAACCATCACGAGATCGCAAGCAGTGATTCGAGGTTGGGTCCGGCGTTCGAATCGTTAGGCGGTCGCAAAGAAGTTCAGTCTCGCGAGCGCATATCTCATCGGACTGAATGCCGAGCGCCTTTAGGACGAAACGGCGGACCGCCGAGATGGTGCGGAACTCTAGCGCCAAGAATAAGAACCGCAGTAAGGGTCCTGGCGGTAGGGATAGGCCCAACGATCTCCTCTACGCCACTCTCGGTCGCGTACTGCGCGGTCGCGCCACTCTTCGGCATGGCGATTTCTGCGCTCTGCTTCTTTCCATTCGCGCCTTTCGTGGCGGTCCGCTTTGCGATCTGACCGATAGTAACTGCCGCCACGAGCATAGTAGCCGTCCTGAGCAGATGCGACCTTCGGTATGAGTGCTAAGCCACTAGCCGAGAGCATCAAAGCAAACATCCCCATTCTTCTCAACATAACGGTGCCTCTTTCTTGGAAGCTTTTCTTCTCTTCCTGATCATAAGGACGCGACGGAAAATGCCCGGTTGTGACGAAAGATAGTGACTAGACATTAAGCGTATTTCAGAAAGCCAACTGGAGTACTCGGGTTCTTTGTTGCTGGCAGGGCCGCCGGATAAGCCCGGCCAAGTTGATCTTGTGCGAGCTGAACAAAAAGTTTGGGGGGCGAGAAGCAATGAGTTTCAGCCAGGCGGCACGCATAAGGTAAGCGCCGCTATCGTCGCTGGTCGAGCGATTCAGCCGGGGGAAATTGCGAACAGCCGCGCTATCGATCTGGTCGCCAGAGGCGGCCACGACCGATGCGAATCATAGAATGTGGAGCAGCGGATGTCTTCCTGCCCCTTCTGCTCTCTTGACGCCAGCCGCAAATGGATCGAGCACGAGCACGCGATTGCTTTCGTGGACGCCTACCCTGTTGCAGACGGCCATACGCTGGTTACGCCCCGCAAGCATGTCGCGAGCATCTACGAACTCTCGGCAGATGAACAGTCTGCTGTCTGAGAACTGGTGGCGGAAGTACGCGAGCGGCTTCTGACGGGTTTGAAACCAGATGCCGTCAATATCGGGGTCAACGACGGTGCTGCTGCCGGGCAGAGGGTCGAGCACGCTCATGTTCACATCATTCCCCGATGGAACGGCGATGTTGCCGATCCGCGCGGCGGTATCGCTGGATCATCGATGATAAGGCGAACTACTGTAGCAAGTAGTTGCCGTGGTCACGCCGCCTGCTTAGATCGACTCCGACGAAGAATCGGCAACCTGCTGCAGCCGATTGTTGAGCTGCGGCCACCAGGTTTCAGACGAGAGCCAACGATGGAAGCCCCTTCCACTACGCTGCTAATGGAGAGTTTTAGTGTCGCCGCCTCTCTACCTAACTGAGAATGGTGTACCTAACCCCTGGATTAAGGCTACTTTCGGCATTCGCTCTACTGATGGGTGTTGTTCACGCGCAAACAAAGACGCGACCAAGTCCGCCGACCTGCATTAACGTGTACCTCGGTTACATAACAGCCAATACGCATTCGCTGAAGCTGGTGAGGTCGCCTTATGGTATGCCAGGAAGGCCGTCCAGGAATATGAGGACAGCAGCGTCGATTGGGAGCACCCGAGTTTCAAGGACTTGGTCGCTGCAATGCAGATCACGAAGACGGCGTCAGAGGATTACGAGTGCGCGATCAAAACGCTTTCACCGTTCGAGCAGAGTTCAACTCGAAAAATCGCCTCGGCTGCGAAGTATGGTGTCGTAACCTACCAGAGGCACGTTGCCCTGAATGATGAATACCTGAACCAGCTTCGTGCCCCAGACATCTCTGGTGGAATACCTGCGGCTGCGGATCGCCTGTCCACGATAGCGGCTGAGAAGCAAAAGTTATGGCTCGATCTGGGCATTCTTGCAGAGCAGTCAACAGCCCGGACTGGTAGATGCGAGTTATACGGATACGCAAGGACATGCAAGTGGAATGGTGTTGAAACAATCCGAGAAAAAAGAGTTTCTGAACCGGCTCTTGGAAGACTTCCCGGAACTGAGTGACGAGAACAAACGCGAGAGCTGGTCTGCACCGACAATGATCGCAGGCTTGTACTTGGATTTCCTGAAGCAGCAGTGGAAGTGCGCCGACGAGCGAGGGCATTGACGCAAGGGCGGGACTAGAACGCTTTCGATTCCATCTAACGGGCCACTTACGCCCGCGATGGCCCATTAATGAACGGACGGCCCTGGCCGGACGTATGAGCATCAAGAAATTCTTCGAATTGCTTGCAGTGTAGCCTGTTGCAAGGCGTCCTCGCCCCGATGATGCAATGGATTCGGGAGCCGCCGCGCGCGGCAGAACGCGCAATGCGAGTCTAGAATCAGCAGCATGTTCGCCCGTAGTGTCGGTGAGGACTTAGCGCACGCTGATGGGGGCCAGAATACTACGGCCGGGCGAGCAAAACCAAGGTGAATCAGAAGGTGCCATTTGATTCAGCGGTCGCACAGTTTTTGAATTGGTGTGAATGCGTGGAGTATCGAAGGAAGCGAAATACCTTTCTGAGACTAAGAACCTCACTTGCGTCTGCTGTGGAATATTTAGGCAAACACCAGGTACACGAGTTGCAGTCGCTACACATTGAGGACTACAAGACTTGGCGGGCCTCTGAGCATCACGTCAAAGACATTACGATTCGCCACGACTTATATGCGCTGAGCCTGTTCTTCCGAAAATTTGCGCTAAAGCGTGGATGGGCAAGTGAGAATCCGGTTAACGATGTTGAAAAGCCCTCGGATGAAGATTCGGTCCGGATGCACGTGATCACACCGGAAGAGGAGGCCCTTTACTTCGCAGAAGCTGCGAAGAGCCAAAACCTCTATGATTTGACACGATTAATGCTTCTGCAGGGATGCCGGCCCGAAGAAATACTTTCGATGCGCCCCGATGATGTGGACTTCGAACGTAATGTGATGCGAGTCAGTGGGAAATCGCGAGCTGGGCGTCGCGAGCTGGAGATGACTTCAGAAGCAGCGGTAATTCTCCGCCGCCGAGTAGAAAAGGCTGACAAGTGGTTGTTCCCTTCGCCACGGAAGCCCGGAAGACATATTGTGAAGTTGAACGGTGCACGCATCCAAGCTTGCATTGAGGCCCGCGTGTCGTTCGTACCCTATGATCTCCGGCACACATTCGCGACTCGTCAACTCACTGAAGTCAGCACCGATCTCGGGACGGTCGCTGATCTCCTGGGCCATTCGGGTCTTCGTGTAGTCGCCAAGTACATTCATCCGCGAGCAAAGTCGAAATCGGAAGCCATGAAACGGTACGACAAAATGCTTCGCGCTCCGCTCAAGGTTGCAAAATGATCGGAACCGAGGTCGGACAAGGCGGAATCCAAGTTGTTGAGGCGAGAGCTTTTGCCCCACCACGTGCACGTCCTGCAAAACCTTTATTCGGCGGTTCGATCCCGCCCCGCGCCTCCATAACTTACACGATCTAATCACGTTTTGGCATGGGCCTCAAAGGCCCAGAATGGGCGAAAGGTGGGCGAAAATGAACGTTGGCGAGGGCAAAAACGAAGGCAGCAATCTGCATTTCACCCTCGGCACCAAGAGTGGGTACGAACGGTCTGTCAAAGCGTGGCCACACTCTACTTCGTTCTGAGGTGTGCGTTGCGCTTATAGGAATCGAACGCGAGATGCCCTCGGAAGACAAGTAATTCCCGCTACAGCGCCGCAAGCGCCTGATGTTAGCTCACGGTCCTGGGGTGAGGATCTGGGTCCCCTGCTGAAGAAGAACCGCTTGTAGAGCGAGAGCAAAACCTCGACATCGAAACTCCCCCAGCCGGTTCTCAGTCCAGATGTTTGCCATGCGCCTGCCGGGCAGGATGTGCTTGTTGAAGGGCTCCGGCACGCCATCTGCAAGCGTTGCGTTCGTACAGGATCTGGCGCAGCGGCTTTCCTTTAGCACCGGCCGTACTTTTTGCAGCCGGGTCGAGAGCGCGAACATATAAGAGTGCCGATCGAAGAGCCGGAGCCGCTACGGACGGTCGAGAGCGAATGACCCCGCTGGGGCGAAGGATTCTGCGTCACGGGAGGAGTACAGACGTGAAACCACACAACCCATCGCTCGAAAACTCGATCAGGCCCAAGCAGCCGCAGAAGAACGAGCAAGAGACGGGCCCGGCTTCGCGCACGGGGGAAGAACGTAATGGAGATGGCAGTCGTTGTGGTCCATCGATGACAGTGAATTCGGAAGCGGGAAGGGTCTCCTTTTCAGAAATTTAAAGCAACGCCAAATCGGAGCGAGGCACCGCCGCGAGGTCAGCAAAGAAACAGTAGTAATTTCGCCACAACGTTTGCCAAGTTCTTTCATGGCGCTGCACATAAGTTTGACGAATCAGAGCGGGTTCTGGCGACTGGGCCGAATTAGGACCGAGAAACGACGATTTGGCCGATAGGTGGACGGCTTACGACCCAATAATGATGAGCCCTTTTCTATTCGAGGATGGCGCATAGTCCTGACCGGCTGGGATGCCGGATTCCTGGCGGGCGTCATCGGGATGCCGCCTCGTTGCATGCTTGTGCGCGGGCAGCGTTTTGCGATCCAGCAAGTGTTCCGTCGTAATCCGAGGCGAGCGCGGCGCAGACATCATCGAAGATCACTCACACTTATGTCTCTCGTTTGACATAACAGCTTCAACTTTGTCGGAACATTTTTGGATCTTATTAGACCAGCCTTTGCGTATTCCGCTCTGTGAGTCACAAGAATTGAGGTTGGCTTGTAACCAAACCGATTCTGCTGAGTATTGCAACTGAGGAGTGCCGCGACCGATTTGCTAACCACACGCCGGTTCATCCGTATTTTGAAACGAGCACTAGAGCGTGAGCGATTGGTGGCGGCACCAATACAGTCAAGGAAACGAAATGGCGGATTTGCAGGAAGCGCTTCGGCAACTCAGAAAAGCACCCGGATTCACCACCACCGCGGTGATCACACTCGCCTTGGGTATTGGCGCCACGACCGCGATCTTCACCCTCGTTCATCAGGTGATGCTCAAGTCTCTGCCGGTCACCAAGCCCGAAGAACTCTGGCGCGTTGGCGACAAAATCCGTTGCTGCAACTGGGGCGGGTACACGCAGGATAGCGATGGAAACTTTTCGCTCTTCTCCTACGAAGCCTACAAGAATTTGCGCGAACACACGCCCGAGTTCGTCGACTTTGCCGCACTGCAAGCCGGTAATGCGCCACTCGGCATCCGCCGCGCAGGGTCGCAAGGCCCGGTCGACACGCGCAATGGTGAATTCGTCTCCGGCAATTTCTTCCGCACCCTCGGCGTCCATCCCTGGATCGGCCGCTTGATGGCCAACGCCGACGATCAGCCCGGTGCACCTCCCGTCGCCGTCATGAGCTATCACGTCTGGAGCGATAAATACAGCTCCGATCCTTCCATTCTGGGTGCGAGTTATCAGATCAACGGCCATCTCTTTACCGTGATCGGCGTCGCTCCGCCCGGCTTCTACGGCGCCAAGCTCGACGGCTGGGGCATGCCCGATATCTGGATCCCGATCAATACCGAACCTCTGCTCGATGGCGAAGGCCAGCGCCTCAAACGCCCCAATGCGAACTGGCTTGACCTCGTCGGCCGCGTGCGCCCCGGGGTAAATCCCAAATCGCTCGAAGCCAAGCTGCGCGTCGAGTTCCATGACTGGCTTGCGAGCCATGTGCCCGATATGGAGCCCGGCGAAAAGCAGACCTGGCGTCAGCAGACCCTGCATGTCGTTCCCGGCGGCGCAGGTGTCGCAGCCATGCGCGATCAATACGAGTTTGGATTGAGGCTGCTGCTTATCGCAGCCGGCTGTGTGCTGCTTGTCGCCTGCGGCAATCTTGCCAATCTCATGCTCGCCCGCGGCTTAAAGGAGCGCTCGCAAACGTCTCTGCGCGTCGCTCTCGGTGCGTCGCGCGGCCGGCTGGTGCGCAAAGCGCTTGGTGAGTCCACCTTGCTCGCCATCATCGGCGGCATTCTCGGAATCGGAATCGCCTACGGGGGCAGCAAACTGATTCTCTATCTCGCGTTCCACAACGGCGGCGGTCCTGCGAACTACGTCCCGGTCGATGCCTCGCCCTCCTGGCCCGTTCTGCTCTTTACGCTCGCGGTCTCGGTGCTCACAGGAATACTTTTCGGTATCGCTCCCGGCTGGATGACTTCGCATGTCGATCCGGTCGAAGCTCTGCGCGGCAGCAACCGTTCCGTGCGCGGCGGCGGCTCGATCGCGCAAAGATCGCTGGTGATCGCGCAAGCCACGATGTCGCTCGTTCTGCTGTCCGCCGCTGCTCTGCTCGGCCAGAGCCTGCGCAATCTCGAGCACCAGAATTTTGGTTTCCAAGCGAAGGACCGCTATCTCGTCTCCATCAACCCGACGCTCGGCAACTACAAGCCGGAACAAATGGAGCCCTTCTTCCGCCGTATCGACGAGCGCCTCCTGCGCGTGCCCGGAGTGCGCATGGTCGCTCCCGTTCTCTACGCGCCCATGAGCGGTGATAGCTGGAACGAGGGCATTCGTATCGCAGGCCGCCCCGAACCCGGGCCCAAGGAAGACAGTAGTGCCGGCTGGGCACGCGTCATGCCCGGCTTCTTTGAAACTGTCGGCGCGAGAATCGTGCAGGGCCGCTCGATCGAAGAGCAGGACAGCGCCACTACTCGCCCGATCGCTGTCGTAAACGAAGCCTTCGTTCGACGCTTCTTCAAACACCAGAATCCGATGGGGCAGCACTTCGGCATCGACCGTATTCAGTACGCCGGCAAATTCGAAATTGTCGGCGTTGTGCGCGACATCCGCTACATGACCTGGGGTTATAAGGATCCTATCCGCCCGATGTTCTGGCTGCCTGAAGCGCAAAGCGTCAAATACGACGATCCGCAATTCAACACCTTCGACCTCTTATCCCACTTCCTCTACAACATCGCCATCTGGGCTCCCGGCCATCCGCCCGGTATCGAAGCCGAAGTGCGTAAAGCGCTCGCCAGCATCGATCCCAACCTGGTGGTCTACGGCGTGGATCCGTACTCGAAAATTCTGGCCGGCGATTTTCAACAGGAGAACATGATAGCCACCCTCACCATGCTTTTCGGCGTGCTCGGCCTAGTTCTCGCCGCGGTGGGCTTGTACGGAGTGATGGCCTACACCGTCGAACAGCGTACGAACGAGATCGGCGTGCGTATGGCGCTCGGGGCCGATCGCGCTAGCGTGGTCCGCATGGTCCTTCGCGGCGCGTTTTCCCAGGTCAGCATCGGACTCGGCCTCGGTATCCCGCTCGCCATCGTCGCCGGTCGGCTCATGACGCGTCAACTCTTCGGCGTCTCTCCGGGGGATCCGCGCATGCTGACCATCGCTACATTACTGCTCTGCGCCGCCGCGCTCCTGGCATCCTGGATTCCCGCTGCGCGCGCCGCGAGCGTCGAGCCTATGGTCGCGCTACGCACCGAGTAGCAATCACGCCCTCAATACAGCAGAGCCTCCACCCGGCGCTTCGTCGAACTGCGTAGCTTCGTGCTGCGTTTTGACTATCGGGCACGCGAATTCTGCGCATGCCGTTTCGTAGTTCGCGCGGCGTGCGCCTATCGCGGGGAAAAACCTCTTTTGGCCGGAGGAGTTCCCAGAGAACAGTCGGAGAGGAGGCGCTATTGCCTCACAAGTCTCGTAAGTCGATCGATTGTAAGGAGGTTGGACGGTCCGTTACGGTTAAGTACCGTCAAACGCCGCACCGTCCCGCGATCCACTTGTCCGTAGAGTCGGCGAGTCATACAGTGCCAATTGAGTCGCAAGATCCTGATGAATCATTAGCCACGACCAGCGCTTGGCGCGTTTTCGCGTCCATCGACGCATGAGCGTGCGAGGAATGCATTTGCTGGAACCAGTTATCTACCGGTTCGGGGGCGCAACTGCATTCGTTTCGCATTGGATCCGGACAAATGAATCTTCCAGGCAGCCCCAAATAGAAATTCGGGAAAGGGCTGACATAGATAAGGGGGAAGAAGCGCTGATTTGCCAGGTGCGTTGACTCGCGCTTCCAATCAGCATCGGAACTCGAGCTTTTCGCCCTCAAGGCGCTGTCTCCTTTTTCGATTTGCCACGCAACCGGCCAGCGAAAGGAGACGTTCGCCACGAAGAGAGCGATTGATAAGTTCGTCATGTTTGTATTGCCGGAAACAATAAGAAATTGCGGGATCTCTTCGTTCTATTACATTCTGATGAGCTACCGCGCTGCATATCCGCCGTCGGGAGCAATGGCTTGCCGATAGATGAAACCCGCACCAGGACTGCACAACCAGAGAACGGCTGACGCGATCTCTTCGGCTTTGCCTAGGCGTCCGATCGGGATCTCTTTCATCACGGCCTTCATCGTCTCCGGCTGGTGGGCTAACGCGTTCGCAACCATTGTCGTGTCAGTGCTGCCCGGACACACTGGGTTGATGCGAATGCCTTTAGCCGCATATTCGAGAGCCGCGCCCCTCGTCAGGCTGATGACGCCGTGTTTGGACGCGGTGTAAGCGCCAAGGCCGGCGGTGCCAACGAGTCCGCCTTGTGATGAGCAGTTGACGATCACGCCGCTTCCTCGCTCGCACATGTCGCGAAGCTCGTGTTTCGTGCAGTTCCAGATGCCCCGAAGATCAATCGCGATCACACGGTCGAAGTCATCAGCCAGAGCTGCTGCCGTCTCAGCGACAGGGGCGTGAACTCCGGCGTTGTTGAAGGCGATGTTCAGTTCGCCGAAGCTGGAAATTGTTTGCTGTGCGGCAGCAGCGACGGAGTCTTCCTCCGCAACATTGCAGCTATTGCGACCGCCGTTCGCCCGGCAGCTACAAGCTTCGCCGCCGTGACGCCGACGGTATTCTCAGGGCTCCAGCCCCAGCAAAGGCTCGGGCCGTTGCCAGCCGATGCCGGACGCCGCCCCGGTTACGAACGCGACCTGATTTTCGAAGCACGGCTTCATTTGTGGTTGCCTCGCCATCATTCCTCTACGTTGATGGGATATGTATTGGCGTTGAACAACTCGGGATCGGAACCAAGCGCTTTGCCAATGATCTTCGCTCATTTCCCTGAGTTTGTGAATAGGAAGAATCGCCTTTCCGTGCTTGGCAGAAACAGTTTAGGCATCAAGTCTTTCGAGCAAGTCTGGAGCTAGCTGTCGCCGAATACCGGAATGTCAACTGAATTGAGAAGGGTTAAGTCTTGCTCCGACACTTTGGTCAGACGCGCCAGCCTGTTCGCCTGCTTGATTTGAGTCAGTTCAAGGAGGTTGCGAACTCCGCGTGCATTGCCAAGAAGTTGACGAACCGACTACAGTGCTTGAGCTAGCGTTAACCGGAGAATGTGCAGTGCATCGTCGGCCAACTTATATCCAGCCTCGGTAATCAAAACTCAAGTAGATCGCCTCAAGTTCCCCCAGCGAGTAATCCTCGAACGTTATCACTCGGCTGAAACGCGATCGCAAACCCGGATTTGATGAAAGAAATCCTCGATAAGCCCTGGATAATCCCGCTACGATAGCCACCAGTTTGTCGCGGCAGTCTTCCATTGCTTGCAGTAAAGCGTCTATCTACTCCTGGTCTAGTCAGTACTAAATCTGTTCAGGATACACTCGCTTTCTTGGCAGTACTCTACCAACCGCAATTGAACATTAGTCAGTAGGAATTACTTACTTTCGCATGACATACTGAGATACTCGCGCATGCGACGTTACTTGATGCCCGATGATCATCGATCTAGAGAAGTTTGAAACATCCTTTACTCGCCATTCTTGCCAGAGATCAGCGATCTGCATCGCGGGTGCCGGCGTAGCGGGATTAGTGCTCGCCACAGCTGTTGCCGATGCCGGCCTCGACGTCGTGCTGCTGGAAGCTGGAGGCCGACACGGCGAGGATCGAAGCCAGGAAATCTATGACGCAGATATGGCGGGAACCAAGCACGCCGGGACTACTGTTGGTCGATTCCGGGTATTCGGAGGATCGTCCACAAGATGGGGCGGCCAGTTGCTCCCTTACACGGCAGACGTTTTTTCTCCGGACCGCGAGTTATTGTCGACGGAGTGGCCCGTTTCACCTTCGGAATTAGAACCGTTTTATAGACGAATCGAAGACATTCTGGGGGCGGATCATCTGCCGTTCAGCACGGATTTATACAAAGCGCTCGGAATGCCGGTTCCGGCCGGCTTTGCTGAGAATCCGGACCTCTCCGTGCGAGTTTCTAAGTGGGCTCCCTTTCCGCGCCGCAATCTAGCCCGAACACTGGGCAAGAAGGCTATTGAGTCCACCAGAATCAGAGTCTTTCTCCATGCCAATCTGACGGAATGCCTGCTTGCTCCGGACGGATCGAGGGTAGAGGCGTTCCTGGTGCGGAACTATCGGGGGGACCGATTCCGTTTCGAGGCGCAGCATTACGTGATGTCGACGGGAACGATTGAGACCTCACGGCTGCTGTTGGCGTCGCGCAGTGTCTGCGTCCAAGGGGTAGGTAACGATCATGGCCGTGTGGGCTTCGGTTTCCACGACCATGTCACTGCGCCGGTAGCTGAATTGAATGGCTCGGCCCGGAATAAGCTGCTGTCGTGGCTTGGTCCATTCTTTTCGAGAGGAACGACTCACACTGCAAGGCTCGAAGCGAGCGCATCCCTTCGGAGGCGCTGCGACCTGCTTGCGGTTAACGCACACATCACGATTGAAGAGCCGGAAGGTTCGGCAGAGTTTGCAGCTCGCGATCTTCTTCGATCGATGCAACGCTGCGATTTGAGATCGGCCATTCGGAACAATTATCGGCGGCTCCCCGCGGCCGCGCTGGGTATGGGACGGCTTGTTTACAACGCCGGACTCAGGAGACGGCGAGCGATTTCCCCGAATGCGCTGGTGGAGCTGAGAATCGCATGCGAACAACGGCCTTGCTCCCAGAACCGTATACGGTTAGCTGAGAGGGCGCGGGATTCGCTGGGCGTTCTGAAGGCGATTGTGGACTGGAGGGTCTCCGCGGAAGAAATCCGAACACTGCGATGTTATGCCCTATGGCTGCGCGCGGAACTGGACCGGCTGCAAGCGGGGGCGATCGATTGGAATGCGGATGTGATCCAGACTGCGGCCGGACGTTTCCCTCCGATCAGGGATACCAATCATCCAATGGGCGGAACGGTCATGGGACTTCATCCCGCTACTTCGGTGGTGGACAGCAATCTGAAAGTACACGGAATTTCGAATATTCATATCGCCAGCTGCTCCACTTATCCGTCCGGCGGCAGTTCGAATCCGACTTTTACTTTGATCGCTCTCACGCTGAGATTGGCAGAGCGGCTGAAGCAGCTTGCGAACCGTTCTACGGGAATCGCACCTTCCGGGCGGCTGGTCCGTGCCTAGAGCAATCATTGGGTCGATCCGCGAAAGCGCGGCGGCCCGGCAAGTAACGGGCTGCTGTGCCTCTCGTAAGTGTCGAACCGGCTGCGATGATGAGCGTTGCATATATTCGACCAGCTGTTTTGTTATTTAGGAGACTGGGTCTTGATGGCGTTGGTCGCGCTCTCGTCCAGTGCTGAAAAGCCGTGCTGCGCTGCAGTTAGAAAACATCGCGCTCCGGCATCAAATCGGAGTCCTGCAACGATCCGCAAAGAAACGCCTGGTATTGAACAGCGCTGACCGCCTGTTCCGGATTGGGCTTCCCGCCTGGGGTGGAGTCGGCTGTTCGTCATCAAAAATCGTGGTTTTGCGGCGAATGAATAGTTTTGACACGTCGATGAAGCGACTCCGAGCAGCTGGCGGGTAGCTTGAGAGTGATGACGACGTTCCTCTGGGCCATCCTGGCATATGTCTCGGCCGTCGTGATCTCGCGCCACCTGCTAGCACACTCGGAGCCGTCGGATATTGACAAAGAGCTGCTAGACAAGCAAGGAGGAGTGCTGAAGCAATCGACTCAAGCGCCTGCCGGAAGCGAGCAAGGCCGGCCAGTGGCTCACCGTTTGACTCGTTGGTTTTCGGACTTTACTTTCCAGGGCGGCAACCACCACTTCACCTTCCAAATTCTGACGCATACCGCTTCGCCGAAGGCTCGTGACAAAGGCCAAGCCCACGGGCGGCTTCGCCGGCCTTGACACGAGCCCGGCTACGCGAAAACCCGCTGTTCCAGAAGGCGAAGTGGATTTGCGAGGGACACGCCGGCGTGAGCGCGCAAGTCGTTCGCATCCGGCCCACTCGACGAATATTTCGGCTAACGAAAGTAAAACGGTTTATGCTTTCGTTAAACCAACTGCTAACGAAAAGATTGTCTACCGCTGTCGCCTTGAAGAATGCGATGGCCTCATTAGTTTGTGATTGCATATTGCATCACTAGAGCTTAACTCGGCATCACGCCTGCAATCGACAGGGAACATCGTTGACAGAGTGCAAGGTCGTGAATCCGATCACGCTTCCACCTTGCACAAAATTGAACAAAGCAAACTTCGAGACGCGCAACTCTAATCAGCGACTACATTACTCCCAAACCTATAACACCCCTGCAGAACCTTTATTCGGCGGTTTGATCCCGCCCCGCGCCTCCACCAATCAAATCCAGAAGGTTTTGCCGCGCCAAGAACGGCAGCACCAATGAAAACGTTATTCCCGACCGTCATTGTTCAGACTCGGTCTGCCAACGGTTTTGATACGACGCCCGGGGAGAATTGGTGGCGAGCAGGAGCTGATTCCCGCACCTTAGCGACGATTGCGAAGGCGGAGATGTTGGTACGGGAAGCGGTCGCGGATCTTGCTCGAGAAGTATTGGCCTTTGGAATCTGCCGCCAAGAAATCGCGATAGTCTTCTTGCGGGACGTCGAAGTAGCGGTAGAGTTCGCCGCTACGAAAACGCAAGTAGAGCGTACGCTTGGAAGGACGGTATGCGGCTGCAGCAAAGACGCTGGAATCCAGAAGCGACCAGTTCACGAGGCCCCGCCCTATGTCATTTTCAGTCATGTGGAAAGCAAACCTCATTGCGGGATTATTCGAGTTGATTGTTAGTCCTCTGGCGGGACCGGATTTACCACGCTAGAACTTGCAGGCTATGATCATTTGAATATCCTCGAGAAGTACTTCGGCGTTGCGCCTACAGTCCTGGCAGACAAGAAGATGTTCTTCGACAAGCTCATTTTCTCGTGCTATTAATCGATTGAGCAGATGCAGTTCGACGACGTCGATTTCGGGATGATCGGAGATCGCTTTCATAAACTACCCATCGGCGGAATGAGTCCTCGGCATTATGGCGAGATTATTTCCTCCTCGGCCGCACTCCTCAAACGGATGAAACGCCTCTTTTTGACTGTTTGCGTTTCGGCTCTGACCCTTACGCCGTTGTGTGCGTCTCCTAAAACGCATCCTCCGAAAGCGTCCAAACACGCTAGTCACCCGAAAGTGCCGAAACATAAAGCTCGCAAGAGACACTGAACCGCAGACGCCTAAAGGTCACCTCGTAGTACAGCCGGCTTAAGTCTCGTAAGTTAGTTTTGTTGACTTTGGAGTAAGAACGGGTGCTTGGGTTGGGTGGTGGTGCAAGCACCCGTTCCTGTTATGGGGATGTACCTATTAGAACGCAGAAATCTGCGGCGAGGTTGCTTTTTAGCAGAAGATTTTTTCGGCCATATGTCGTTGTTATTCAGCAATAAGCGGCGACACCATTTATTCGAACATCCCCTCGAACAGTGCGGAACTTAGATAACGTTCGGCGGCGTCGGGAAGGATGACGACTATCTTTTTGTTGGCCATCTCCGGCTCACGTCCGACTCGAACGGCAGCTGCTACAGCCGCCCCGCAGGAAATTCCAGACATAATGCCCTCTTCCTTCGCCAAGCGACGCGCCATTTCAATCGATTCCTCATTTGTTACCTGTTCGACGCGATCCACCATCGAGAGGTCGAGATTTTCGGGAATGAACCCGGCGCCCAAACCTTGCAATTTGTGAGGTCCTGGTTTGACTTCCTCGCCGTTGCGAACCTGCGTGATGACGGGACTGGCGGTCGGTTCGACGGCAATCGAGAGAAGAGGCCACTTTTTCTCTTGCTTGATGTAACGCGAAATGCCGGTGATACTCCCGCCTGTTCCTACGCCAGAGACCAACACGTCCACAGCACCATCCGTGTCTTCCCAAATCTCCGGTCCTGTCGTCTCGAAATGAATGCGAGGGTTAGCAGGATTACTAAATTGCTGAGGCAGGAAGTAACGTTCCGGGTCGGATGCGCGAATCTCTTCAGCCTTGGCCATCGCACCCTTCATGCCTTTAGCACCTTCGGTCAAAATTAGATTCGCTCCCAATACCTTTAGGACTTTCCGGCGCTCGAGCGACATCGTATCCGGCATAGTCAGAGTAATCGGGTAACCTCGGGCAGCCGCAACGAAGGCCAGCGCAATACCGGTGTTCCCGCTGGTCGGCTCCACAATTTCCTTTCCGGGTTTAAGTACTCCCCGCTCCTCGGCGTCCCAGATCATCGACGCTCCTATGCGGCACTTGACCGAACACGCGGGGTTCCTTCCCTCGATTTTGGCGAGGATCGTCGCTTTCGCGCCGTCAACTACCCGATTCAGCTTCACTAAAGGCGTTCGGCCGATACTAAATGAATTATCTTGATAGATCAAAATGCCTCTCAAATTTCCCAGTTGGGAATATACTTCGCGTGCTTCTCCTGCCAGTTACGGGCGATCTCACCAAAGCTCGTTTTGTCCAGCACATCCGACATCGCCACATCAACGCGATTCCAGATCTCGCCAAAAGGATTGTCGTTCGAGCGCTGCGCGGTAGTTCGGAAGTTTTCCACTGCTCGAAGAACATCACCCACCGTAATCGAATCGGGAGAGCGAGCAAGGAGGTAACCGCCTTCGGCGCCCCGTCTCGAATCGACAAAGCCGTTCTGCTTGAGACCAGCCAGGATGAGTTCCAGAAATTTCTGAGGAATCTTCTGCCGCTTTGCTATGTCCGCGATCTTCACCGGAGACATAGGCGTGCTGCGTGATGTGGCCAGGTACTGAGCCGACAGGTCGAAAACAGCCTTAAGTGCGTACTCGCTCTTGACCGAGATGTTCATCTCTTTCCACTCTCAAGTGTAATCTCCCTAATGCCGATAGTCGATGCCGTACATGCCGTACAGCGAGAAAATGAAACCCGCCTGAACACTTCTCTAGCGGCTAATATAGAGACTTACATGGGTATTTCCGCCGGAACTTTAGCACGACAGCTTTTCGGAACCGATGGTATTCGCGGCATTGCCGGCGAGCCGCCTCTCGACACCAGAACGGCACACGCTCTTGGGTTTGCGCTCGGTACTTGGGCGCGTAAGGCTTCCTACAAGCAATCCAACGGCTCGGGCGCCGAAGTCATCATCGGTATGGACACTCGTGAGAGCGGTCCATGGCTGGCTGCCCAGGTGGCGGGAGGTCTCGGGCGTGCGGGTGTCTCGGCGCGATTCGCCGGCGTCATCACCACGCCCGGAGTCGCTTACCTCACCAGAACCGGTCCCTTTGTCGCCGGCGTGATGATTTCCGCGTCCCACAATCCTTATCACGACAACGGTCTCAAAGTGATCGGCCACTCCGGTTACAAATTGCCGGATCAAGTCGAACTGGAATTGGAACAACTAATAGGCGAATGGCTGGGCAGCGGGAAGGAAGCCACCATGAAGGACATTCGCGTCGATCCGTCGCTTGAGAATCTATACACGGATTACCTGGCAGGAACTGTCAGCGGCAAGTTCGATCTCCGCCTGGCGATCGATTGCGCAAACGGCTCCGCCACGGAAATCGCACCCAAATTGTTTCAGCGCCTCGGCTCGACCGTGAGTTGGATCGGTGATTCCCCGGACGGCCGCAATATCAATCTAAACTGCGGCTCTCTTCACCTGGAGGCTGTTCAGCAGCGGGTTAGAGAAGGGAATGTAGATCTCGGTATTGCCTTTGATGGAGATGCCGATCGGGCGCTCTTCGTCTCGCCTTCCGGGAAGATCGTTGATGGGGACGCCGTTCTCTTCCTTGCGGGTTCCTCGCTTAAGAAAGCGGGAAAGTTACCGGGTAATGTTGTAGTAGCGACGGTCATGTCCAATCTGGGCTTGGAAAAAGCGCTCGCGGGACACGGCATCCAGATGTTGCGAACCCCGGTCGGAGACAAGTACGTGCTCGAAGAGATGCTGAAGCGGGGTGCGGCCCTTGGGGGAGAACAATCGGGTCACGTCATCTTCTCCGAATATGCAACTACTGGAGATGGACTATTAACTGCGTTGCGCGTTCTTGAGATCGTCCGCGACACCGGGCAGTCTCTCGATGATTTGATCCGCACGATAAAAAATTTTCCGCAGAAACTGGTCAACGTGCGGGTGAGAAACAAGCGCCCGCTGGCCGAGCTTCACACCGTCCAGAGTGAAATTGCAGCCGCCGAACGCGAGTTTGCAACCAGCGGTCGCGTAGTTGTTCGATTCTCGGGTACAGAGCCCTTGGCACGAGTGATGATTGAGGCCGAATCCGAAGAGGATGTAGAGAAGTGGACGGGCCGAATAGCGGACGCGATCCGAGCAGAGCTCGGTCCACCTGTCGACCTTCAAATTACAATTTGAGTTCCGCCCTCTTCTGAGAACTTCCGGCTGCAGTCAGGTTCTGCAGCCGTGATTGTGAGAGAGTATTTCAATGACCTTGCCAGCGCATCAGAAGACGCGGCAGCGTCTGGCTCTTCTGTTTTCCGTTCCGTTGGCGTTCAGCCTGGTGTTTTTTTTCGTAAACCAAACGGCAGAGCACAGGGAAACAGGCCTGCTCGACGTACAGAATCTGAGTGGTTCCGTGATTCAGTTGCGGGCGCATGCAAGCGACGCGGAAGCCGGTGAGCGTGGCTACTACCTTACGGGTCAGCAGCGATACCTTTCCCCGCTCAAGCAGGCACAAGAGACTCTTGAACCGCTGATCCGCCAGACCCGCGATAACACAAGGGACCGGCAGCGCGACCAAGCCAAAGTAGAACAGATTATTGAGCTGGTCCGTAAGCGTGTAGCCAACGCCGTACAAACAGTAGAACTCAAGCGTCAGGGGAAACTAGATGACGCTCAATTGTCGGCCTATGTCATTAAGGGTCAGGACGAAATGGATGAGATCCGAATCGAAACCAGTGCTCTCCTGCAGCAACTCGAGCGCGAAGAGATAGGTCTGCTGGATAGCCAGCACGCTTTCTCGCACTGGAGCTTCGTGTTCTTCTCGATTGGCTCCCTGATCATGATCATCGTGATCATTTGGCTCTACAATACGCTCCTGCAATATCTTTATGAACGCGATGTTGCGAACGAAAATCTGAAGACCGCGAACACCCACCTGGAAGCTCGCATAGAGGAGCGCACCCGAGACCTCACTCACGCGAACGAGGAATTGCAGCAGTTCGCGTACGTAGCGAGTCACGACCTTCAGGAGCCCTTACGTACGATCACCAGCTTTTCCCAGCTCCTGGCGGTTCGCTACAAGGGACGACTTGACGAGGACGCGGACGAGTTCATCGGCTACATCGTAAGTTCTTCGCGCCGCATGACCGATCTCATCAATGGCTTGTTAGCGCTTGTACGTCTGCGGAAGTCGGGGCAATCCACTGCTCCGGTGTCGTTTGAGAACCTGCTTGCGCAGGCAGAAATCAGCCTGCAGGCGGCCATTCGAGAGAATCAGGCGGTGATCGAACACGGACCACTGCCTTCGCTCGTGGTCGATTCCGTTCAATTCTCGCAGGTGCTGCAAAATTTGATCTCGAACGCAATCAAGTATCGTCGTGACGAACCGCCCGTGATCCGAGTAGACGCGGAGAAAGATTCAAGCAATTGGATTTTTTCAGTGAAAGACAACGGTCGCGGTTTTGACCCCCAGTTCGCGGAGCGCATCTTCGGCCTTTTTCAACGGCTGCAGAATCGTGAAATCGAGGGAACCGGCATGGGTCTCTCGATCTCCCGCAAGATCGTCGAACGACACGGGGGGCGAATGTGGGCGAAGTCACACGAAGGAGTCGGCTCAACCTTCTTCTTCAGTTTGCCCGCCACGCTCGAAGGGCCTCGCGAACGTGCGGAACCGACTGTCCAAAACGAAGTGACACAGACAAAGTAGCCGATCCATTGTCCGGTCGCCTTCTGCCTTGTGGGTCCGGGACTAAAGCCGAGCGGATTCGCCGCCGATAGTTGCCCGGGGGGCACTTTGGGACGCATCTATCAAATCAAGAACTACCAGCAGAACGGGGAATTACGTCGGCAGTGTTACTGCGGTGCTGCAGGGGCGAGAGAAGAATTCTTTTCAAGAGAGCTGGCTGATCTAGAGACCGAGCCTCGCCATAGACACATTCTTCGCATAGAAGATCTCCAGAAAGGCTTCTTCCATAGAAGTAGGAAGCGCGGTGAGCAGTGGGATTACATCTATTCAAGCCATTTGCTGAATACTCTGCCGCAAATAGCAGCGAAGCAGGTAGTGAGAAAAGCCACATCCTGTCTCAAGGCGAGTGGCCGCCTGCTTTTTGGAAATATCAGTTTCAATCCTGGAGCGCCTGCCTGCTTCGCGCATGCATGCCGGAGATGGATCTACCGTAGCGAGTACGATATGGCTGATTTAGTAAGAGGACTGCCGGATGACATGCTCGCAGGTCAAGCTATCTTCCGCGATGCCTCTGGCTTGAACGTCTATCTGGAGATCCATCGCAGATAGATCTCAATAAGCATTCGTCGTTCCGCTGTTCAGCAGAACTGTCGGAACCACGGACATCCCCGGGAGCAAGAGGTGGCTGCGGTCTTCTCCAGGTTCGAGAACTAATTTCACCGGCACTCGCTGCACAACTTTAACGAAATTTCCCGTTGCATTTTCTGGCGGAAGCAAGCTGAATCTGGCGCCTGAGGCGGCCGCAATACTATCTACGTGGCCCCTGAACTTACGGCTGCTGCCATACGTATCGACTTCGATTTCTACCTTCTGGCCGACGCGCATTTTTCTCAATTGGGTTTCCTTGAAATTGGCCGTGACCCAGATGTCGTCGAGCGGTACGAGTGCCATGATCTGCTGTCCGGGAGCAACTTGCATTCCCGGCTCGGCGTTCTTTCGGCTCACAATGCCATCGACAGGTGCGCGAATCACTGTATAGCCCAGATTGAGCTTGGCTTGATCAAGGTCGGCCTGGCGCTGCCTAACCTGTGCCTGGGCTGACTTGAACCGGGCTTGGCTCACCGCAACCTGCTTGGGTCGCACTTCCTGGCTTTGGCGTTGCTGAACGAGAGCCGTAGACAGGCGGGCTTTCGCTTGATTCAACTGCGCCATGGACTGGTCCAGGCTTTGCCGCGCTTCCGTAACGGCGGACTTGGCTGAATCGACCTGAGCCCCATTAGCAGTTGCCGCCGCTACCGCAGCGTCGTAATCCTGCTTCGAAATCTCATCCTTCCTGACCAGGTCCTGATAGCGTGCCAAATCTTTTTGCGACTTCAAATTATTCGCCTGCGCTTGGGCAAGCGCAAAATTGGCCGAGTCTATCCGGGTTCGCGCTACGTTCACCGCTTGTTGGGCGGCAGCAACTCCGGCGCGGCCTTCCTCTACTTGAGCGCCGCTCGTACTCACCAGGGACCGCGTGTTGATATTGGTCACCGGAACGTTCACTTCGGATTCAGTGGTGCTTGCTTGAGTGTTCGCCAAATTGGCTTCTGCCTGTGCCTCGGCCACCTGGTAATCTGCCGGGTCGAGTCGCACGAGTTCCTGACCAGCCTTCACCGGTTGGTTGTCGTTCACCAAAACAGTCACAATCGTTCCGGAAATTCGTGGGCTGATGGGCACCACGTGACCATCCACTTGTGCGTCGTCGGTCGATTCGCGTACTGAATAATAAGCCCAAATTGGAATGGCGGCGATAAGAGCTACGACGATGACGGCCAGAACAACCAGGCGAGCGGTTCTCTTGCGGCGTGGGTCGCGTTGAGTCCGTCTCCTGTCGGGCGCCTTCTGAGGGGCATCTCCGCCCTTACTCTGATTTTCGCCGTTCTGGTCTTCTGCCACGCCCGAAGCACTGTCCCGGCCACGTTGTTGATGGTCGTCCGCCATGTCCTCTGTTGTCTACTTGCTGGTCCTCTAGTACGGAATTCGATTCAAATAGGTAGGTTCCTGATTATTGTCTCATTGGCGATAACCCACCCATGCACGGCAACAAGGGACTCATCTTTTTCGATTCTCGGAATGCGCGTCGGTAATCTAAGTTGTTACGGGGCGAAGCGGCAGAAAGGAAGAAGCACTTGCATAGAACAGTATTGATAGCCTGGCTGATTCTGGCGGCAACCGGTATCGTGAGCGCAGCGGAACTGCAAGGCGTCATAGCCGACTGGAACTGCGTGAGGCCCATGGTTCAGGACGGGCGCGCGAATACCTTGAAAAACAATCATTCATGTTCGTTGATGAGAAAATACGAGCGGGCCGCCTACGGTCTCATAACGGACGATAAGAAGTTCTACCGGCTCGACGATCCCGGTAACAACAAAATCCGGCAGCTCCTGAAAGATACGCCCGACAAAGACAACTTGAAGGTTGTCGTCACAGGTGACATTCAGGGCGAAGCCATGAAGGTGGTTAATATAAGCGAACTGTGAGTTGCTATCCGAGAAAGAGCGAGCGACGGATCGGACTGGGGAACGGGACCGGCCATGACATAAGACCAACATGGTCGTAAGCCCAGAAGTTAATGAGCGCGATTCCGGAGGTAGCCGCAAGCTGGAACTCCGAAGGCCAGGGGCAAGCTCCGTTGAACCATGGAATCAGATAGGCCACATCCGTCTTCGGCCACGATAATGATCCCGTATAGGCAAAAGTGATTGCGTGTAGCGCAAGGTCGAGATTTCTATAAGTCGATCCCCAACTAAGCGCCTCGACCTTCAGACGATCCAGGCCACTACCCGCCTGGGTCTGCCACGCGGAAGGCAAATTTACTGCCGCGTTGAGTCTGCCGCCCTGTGGATACGGATTCTGGGCGTTGGCGTAGCAGACCGGATTGTTGACGTCGTTCGGATAGAGCAGTTCGAACTTTGCATTCGGATATGAGGAAAGCACCGCCTCCCGAATCGTATCTACATGCGCTTTCAATTGCGCGGCCAGAAAATCTGCGTCGGCTCCGCTGTTAGACGTGGGATCATCGTCCTGACAAGTGAATTTGTATAGAGGTCGTCCAAGAGCCGTGTTTGCAGCAGCTGTCGTGGCCGCATCATAATAACCCATCGATCCGCCCGATATGGTTCCGGTTCCGGGTATCCACGCTCCGTTCGCTGCTGAGCCGTTCAGTGTGAAATGCGTATCGTCAGTAACAGTGATAGCCCAGGTGCCATTGGCGCTGGTCATCCCTTGCACACCCGAGACGATTACTCGGTCACCCGTTACAAATCCGTGTGCGCCCGCAAGCCCAACGGAAATGGGGCTGGTGTACGCAGCGTATCCGACCGGTACGTTTTGCTTTGAGCTGAAATACCACCACAAGAATTCGCCGAACTGCAGCCAGGGCGTCAAACCGGCTTCATTCTGTAAGCCGGCCATCTGTATATAGACGCTCTTCTGAAAATTGGTCAGGTTGGCAACCGGAGCGCACTGGGAGGAGAGAATACCCGCGAAATCGGTAGCTGTATCGACCGGTGTCTGATCGTAAAAGCGCGCTTTCCACGTGTTCGTTATCGTGCCGTCGTCCGTCGGCGGAAAGACTAGCTCCATCGAAAAGGAAGTCGTAATCAGCAGCCCTGCGGCCTTCACCGCGTCAAACAGATCTGCATGCCACCGCGCGACGGGAAAATTGATCGGCTCCGCGGCTGTCGTATCGATCATCCAAGTGCCGTCCGTACCCGCATTCAGATTCCCGGAAATTATGGCGATCTGTCCGGATGCGGAAGTGGCGGTGGCAGTCAGCGTGTTCGCCCAGTTAGGGGTCCTCGTGAAGACAGTTAATTGGCCCGGACCTGTGGTCTGCGCGCACATCGAGACGCTCGCCGCGTTGATGTAATAAACGAAGTGCGCCGCGATGGTGTCCAAAGTGTCCCATTGCGTTACGGCTTTTTGAAGAATGAAGCCACCGATATCTATCGAGGCCGCATCACCGGGAACCCACGTGCCGCTCACCGCGATCACCGCCGAATTCGATGAACCACCAACTCTTTTGCGCTGATTCCACCAGTACACGCCTAGATATTCGTTGAGCTGGCCGGCAAAACCTAATTTGTTCATGTGCCAGACCAAACGCTGGGGGCTGACCTTGTAAGTGGCGTCGGTATCGAAATCCAGCGCCGTGCTCACATTGCCGTAAACGATCATGGCCTCCGGTATATCCGACGGCACTGCTGCTTCGATGTAGTCGAACAGAAATTGATAACCGAGCGAGGTGGTGTCCCAGCTCGTGTCTATAGCTTGATGATTGTTTGCCAGAACGGTCAGAGTTACCGTGTGGCTGCCCGCCGGAACTGAGGCACTCAGAAGCCGGCGTGTAACCACTTCAGTGGTGACGTTCAAGAAGCAGTCCACATTTGGTAAGGGCTGTCCATCCAGAGTTACACTCACGACTCCCCGATTGTTTAAGAGAGAAGTTCCCAAATAAAGATCGTGGCTGCTCGAACATCTATAAGCCACAGTCACTGAATCGCCCTGTTGTGCCGTTCTGCGGCCATACCCGCGCCAGTAGTTGTTGGCTGGGATCATCGTCCATCCAGCACCCGAGTACATGGAACCCGGATCGCCATTCCCTACCCGCACGCTCCCGGGCCCGGCGCACTGCAGGGCCTGCACTTTGTTCGGATCCGCGACAGACCAATTGCTGAAAGTGGCCGTCCACTGGCTATCCGCGTAGATCGCACCGGCTGCTAGCCGTGGAGCAAACGTCAGCCAGGCTTGACGAATCTGGTCGGCTCCCAATGCCGTGAAATCGAGCGTGATGTTCCAGGTCACATTATCCGAATTGCCGCCGGCCAGCTGCAGTACGGGATTATCGACCGCGAGGCTCTGATTTCCAGGACGAACGACGATGTAGACCTGGACGCTGTTCCCGTCGACCCCCCCGTATTCGGCGAGATAGACGACGTTTGTGCCCGGTCCCGCCGGAGACGTCAGGGTGAGAGCGGTGGGACTGTCGACAGAAGCGACCGCGTAGCCGGTGCCATTGAGATAGATTGTCGAGCCCACCGCGATTCCCGGAAACTTTATCCCCTGTGCCCAGGTGACCGCCGTCCCAGCGACGTTCACCAGCCCTGTGCGGGCATTCTTTAAAGTGAGATTTCCGGTGGTATCGGCGGACGCGATTACGGAAATGCTGCTGTTGGCAAAAGTAGACCAATTGTAAGCATTGATTCCGTTAGCAAGTGTCTGCGCGACGTATGCCGCCGACTCGCCGCCTCCCGCCACAAAGTCGAAGCTCACATTATTAATGAATAAAGTAAGCCGGTCGTATATCGTGCAACCTCCGGGAGCAGCCAGGGCATATGTGCCCTGCGCGACCGAGTAAGATCCGGAAACCAGGGTCGCATGGTCCCAAAGGGGTATTCGAACCGGCTCGCCATTCGTCTTGACGACGTCGAGCTGCGACCAATCGATCCAGCTATATTTAGCTGAGTCGATAGGCTGTAGATTCTCGTAAGCGAGGTTGAAGTTCAGTACCATACCGGAGAGGTTGAAATCCGGTAAGTATTTCACCGAGTAGTGTTCGAAGAGATTATCGGCATCATAGACGACCAGTACGCAAAAATCGGCTTGGTCGCGAAAGACTCCGTAGACGGTAAAGCCAGACGGGCTCGCCCCGCACAGCGACGCCGCTGCTCCGAATCCGGTAAATCCACGCAGGTACAGCGTTCGATCCGGTTGAAATTTGTTGATGCGTTCCTGACTCATTGGGCGTTGGGAAGGACGAGATTTGCTGGTCCGAAAGTAGCCTGCGCCGCGAACGTGCCAGCAGGGCGCAGAGTCAGAGCGGGGCGAGGAATTAGATCGTAAGCGCCTCAGGCGGTGGAACTTGTGTGAATTTCGATATCTTCTTCATCCTCTGTGACCGAGGGTTCAGGTAATCTGCCGGTCCAGTTCGCCCATCCCCAAAAGATAGCGGTTGACGAGCTCAACAATCCCGAACAAGCACCGATCAGGCGCACGCTGAAATACTGCGATGCCATTCCGGCACCCATCATAGACAGCATCATGGTGGACCAGTTCAAGGTCTCGATGGTCGAGAATACGCGGCCGCGAAAGCGATCTTCGACGTGTTTAAGGAGCTTCGACCAATTCAAAACAGAACTGATTGCTACGCTGCCGCGCGAAATGGCCATGAACAAAAGCGCCATCGGCCAGCTTCGCATTTGGCTGAACACGACGTATGCGGCTCCGTGCAGGAGATAACACACGAAAACGACCCGCTTATAAGACTCGAAGCCGATGCGCTTGCCTATCCGATTTCCGATGATGCCGCCGATCAGTAAGCCGACCCCGGCAATTCCCCAGAGTTCGCCCAAACCCTCCGGTCCTCGTTTGAAAACCATTTCGCTGAAGAGAGTAAAGAGCACTTGTGCCGCCCCGCCACCACTAGCCCAGCCAACCGCAATCAGCCCGATACCGAGAATCAGAGGCGACTTCAGCATGTAGCCAAGGCCCTCCCGGTATTCATGCCATGGCCGTGCCACTTTGGTCTCGTTCAGATTGCGGTCAGCGGCGCGAAAGTGCCCCTTCTCCGACTGAAGGTTTGTGATACAGAAAGCGGAGAAAAAGAAAGAAAACGAATTGAAGATGAATGCGATTTGGTAGCCGAATCTCGCCGCTGTCGTGCCGCCGAAATAGGCGCCTATGGCTAGCGTCATCCAGCCGGTTGTCTGGGTGAGCGAATTGGCAGTGTGAAGTTCCGCATCCGTAGCGATGGTAGGCAAAATCGCCGAGCGTCCACTGGTGAAGAAAGGGGACGCGATCATGAGCAGGGCACTGAGCAGATACAGCAACCAGGTCTGGCTGAAGCTTATCGCCAGAATGAAGCCAAGAGCGAGTACTCCGCGAACTAAGTCGCTGGCGATCATGATCCGGCGCCGGTCAAACCGGTCGAGCAAGACTCCGGCAAACGGTCCCACGATGATTGCGGGGATGGCCCGCGAGAGCATCAGAGCTGCGATGGCGGCTCCGTTGTGTGTCTCGTCCATCGCGAGGCTCAACACGGCGACGTTATTGAAGTGGTCGCCAATCTCGCTGACAATCTGCCCCATCCATGTCCAGCGATAGTTTCGATTGCGCGCCAGCAGCCGGGTGAAATCCGACATCGGCTGAAATTACTTGAGCATCTTCGCGAGCGTGATGGCTTGGCCGAGATGGCGCTGCGTGTGCTCGCATAAATGGACGATCAGTCCGATCACTGTCGTCGGCAAAGCGCGGCGGCCTACCGATCGGTGGTCATATAACGTGGTTGGATCCAATTTCGAGAGTCGGTTTTCAGAATTCGTCAGGCTCTCATCTACCAGAGCCAAGAGCTCTCTCAAATCGCCTGCCGGTTCTGCTTCGCGCTTCAGCGCATCAAGTTGTTGTTGGCTGAGTTGCTTATCGAATAGATAGGTTGTGAGTCGATCGACGCTTCCGGCTAGATGTTTCAAGTGAAAACCCAACGAAGCGCCATCAATGTCACGCCAGATTGCTTCGTCGGAAAGACCGGCGGTGTATTTCGCAAGATCTTCGCGAACCATGATGAAACTGAAGAAAACGGGCGCGGTCAACGGATGAACGCCCTCAATGGGCCCGCGCAGCCATGGTTCCGGATTGCTGCTCAATAACATTTCTTGACTAACATTACCGCATGTTTCCGGTGTGCCCGAGCGAATAACGGCCGGGTTGCGGGTAGACACAGAGGCCATGCGGTCCCCTGCCCACGTTGATTCTGGCGAGCAGTTTGCCGTTGGCCGTGTTGAACACGTAAACTTCGCTGTTATAGCGCCCTGAGAGCCACAAGGCCCGTCCATCGGGTGAAACGCCGCCCATGTCGGGACTGCCGCCGCCCGGAATTACCCATTTCCCGACCAGTTTCCGACTCGCACAATCGAGAATCGAGATCGTACCTTCTCCGCGATTCGAAATATACATGTCTTTCCCATCCCGGCTGAAGTATTCGCCGTGAGTGCCCTTGCCTGTTTTGATGAACTCGATCTGTTTGAACGCGTTGCCGTCGATCACATGAACTCCGTTCGAATCCATGTTCGCGACATAGAATACTTTGCCGTCGGGCGATAGGCGACAGTCCTGAGGCATTCCCTTCGGCTGCAGCTTGAGACGGCCAATAACTTTTTGCGCTGGCACGTCAATCTTCAGCAATTCACTCGAAAATTCACAGGTCGCGATCATGTAGCGTCCATCGGGTGAGAAATCCGCATGATTCACCCCCTCACACCCAACCGAAAGCTTGTTGACAACCTTCATCGTCTGAGCGTCGCGGAAGTCTATGCGTTTCTCGCGCTCCGCCATAACAACAGCGTATTTACCATCTGGCGTGTAATACATGTTGTAGGGATCGTCAACGTGAACGGTCGGGCCTTCTTTCGCGGTTGCCGGATCGATCATCGTCAACTGATCGCCCAGATCCTGTGCCACCCAAAGCTTTTTCAAGTCCCATGACGGGACCACGTGTTGTGGTTCGAGAGGACCCTTCCCGTGCTTGGGCAGGGCGAAGTGCCCGATGATCTTGTAGGTCTCCGGGTCGATGATGTCGACCGTGTCGCTCTTCGAGTTGGGCACGTAGACGCGATACGGAAAAGCTTTCACTGTTACGCTTAGCATTCCGGGGCCGGCGGCCGAATAGACATTGCTGCTGTTCAGTACCGGCGGCATGCCTGGAAGGGGATCCATTGCGTCAACCGTGGGTCGCGCCCGACGGCCCGAACATGGAGGCACACGGCCGATGCCACTACCATGCCGCCGACCACAAAAGACCTCTTGAAAAATTGCATAGCTGAGCTTATAAGTAGGTTAACCTGACGAACTGCTTTCCCGGCAGTAAAGAATCTTCAGTACAATTCGAAATAGAAATGTTGCAGAGCAGCGAACGCGAAACGGAGATCCTGCTGGGTAATAAGCAGCTTCTCGGTATTTTCTTTGTCGTGGCGGCCCTGCTTGGGATCGCCTTTGTCGGGGGCTACAAGGTAGGTCAAGCCTCGATTACCAGGAAGGCGGCCGCTACCGTCTCGAGTTCACCCTCCGATACTGCGGCACAAAACTCGGGTGTTGCTCAACCGGGTGGCGAAACGCACTCGGTTTCTCCGGGTGACGGCGGGATACTGAACACCGACGCCACATCTTCTGCCGCTAGTCAAAAAGGTACCGGAGAGCTCTTGGGCGCCCGTAAGAAGAGGCTTGCGAAAACGGAAGCTTCAACTTCTGAACCGGCTGCTGTTTCTGCCCGCGCGGACACGTTCGCACCGCAGAACGGACAAGAATTTCTGCAAGTAACTGCCGTCCCGCACGACCACGCCTTGGCTGTTGCGGCGGTTCTGCGCAAGAAGGGTTTTCACGCCCACGCTGTACCAAAACCTGGTGCAGGAAATCTCTATCGCGTCGTCGTGGGACCGATTCACGATGCCGGAGAGCTTTCTAGCACCCGCGATGCTTTGCGTAAGACTGGTTTCAGCCAGGTAATCGTGCAGCACTATCAAGAGTAGGCACGAGTTTTTACTCCCACTGCACAGGTTCGCCCTGTTTCAACGGCCATACTTCAATCCCGTCCTTGCTCAGTTCTCGCGCAAGGTCCTCCGGGCGTCCCGTCAAAGCCGGAAAGGTGCCGTAATGCATAGGAATGACTTTTTTGGCCCCGACCAGGCGAGCAGCTTGTGCGGCGGCGTGCGGACCCATCGTGTAGAAGTCTCCGATCGGAAGAAAGGCCAGCTCCGGACGGTAGAGCTCCTGGATTAACTTCATATCGGAGAAGACTGTCGTGTCACCCGCGAAATAAGCAGTCCGTCCGTTTTTCAGCGTCAGGATATAACCTGCGGCTTCCCCGCCGTAGATCAGATTATCGCCGTCTTTGATCGAGCAACTGTGCAAGGCGTGCGTCATCGTGAGCTTCACGAATCCGAGATCGAAAGTACCGCCTTTGTTCATGCCGACCGTGTTTTTGGCGCCTTTTCGTTCGAGCCAGGAAGCCGTCTCGAAGATCGCGACAAGCTTCGGTGTAAATTGCTTGGCCAACGGTAAGGCGTCATTCATATGGTCGGAATGCGCGTGTGAAAGCGCAATCGCGTCCACCTGGGAAACTTTATAGCCCTTTGGGTACGCCGGATTGCCTTCAATCCAGGGGTCCAGCAGTAGAACCTCTCCTCCGTCGAAGCGAAGCTCAAAAGTGGCGTGGCCAAGCCAATTGATTTGCATCATTCCGAAGCGTTAGATGCGGTCTTGTGTCAGACCAGTACATCCGGACCATTTGTCGTCGGACTATTTAGAGTGACTGCGCGACCGCGCCTTTGTCGATTGTGAACCGGCAGGCTTCCGAGGCGAAGCAAGCAACCGCTTCGCGTGGCGAACGAGCGTAACGATCTCGTTGGCGCTCTTCTGAATCACCACGTCCGCTCCCGTGGCATCGGGACGAAGTCCAAGATTTTCAGCGAAGCCGGTTAGAAGAATGATTGGCTTCTCAAAGTTCCTTTCACGCAGGCGAGTGATCAGCTCGAGTCCGTCGATAGGCGACATACGGTAATCGGTTACGACGAGATCGAAGGCTTCCTTTTCGGCAAGCCTCAGCGCTTCCGAGCCGCACTTCGCCGAAACCACTCTGTACCCTAATTCTTCGAGCACGGAGCGACGAGCTAGGATGCCATCGCTGTTGTCATCGACCAGGAGAATCGTCGCTTGAACTGCTGCGCGATAAGGAGAGGCAGATCGCATTAAGCCTCAGCGAAGTTAGCAGAGGCGGCGGCGATCTGTCAACCTGCGGCTACTTCGTTACAATCGCGCAAGATCTAGCGCTTGACAAACTTCGAACTGCTTGCCTAGTCTACTTCGCGCGGTGCCTTGTAACCAGCTTTGGCTACGATCTGGTACTTGACCGGCTTGCCCTTTTCATTCACGATGCGTAAGGGCTCGTTAGTGGACGGATTTACCAACTCCACCTTGATGTGCCGGAACTTCCCATCCCGCGCAACGTTAGTCGGATGGTACGCGAAGCTGTACTGATCCCTCAGGGCCTGTTCGATCTGGTGAAAAACCTGCGGGTATTCGCCTGTGAAACGAGGAAAGAAGCTCAGGCCGCCGCTCTCTTTCGAAAAGGTTTTCATTTCGTTGTCCGCTTGCAGGAAGTCCATGTTCTCGATCTGAGCACCCATTCCCCCACGCCCCTCTAGAGACATGCGCGCGATCTGAAGAATGCTGACCGTATAGATCGGGACTCCCGATTCCTGCAGAGATTTGCGGGCCGTATCGAACGTGATTTTGCTGAACGTGTCCAGACCGGTGCCGATCAGCAGAATCGCTTTGCGCCCTTCGATGGCCGACATGCGATCTGCCATATCGGTCAGGGCATCAAACACGTTCGATTCACTGAACCCGGGAATTCGCAAGCGGGACATTGCCTCTTCCGCTTTGCTCTTGTCCGGCGAGAAGTCCGACAAGATTGTCGGTCGAAGATCATAAGCCACTACTGCGACATTGTCGTCAGGCTTCAGCGTTGAAAGAAATCCATACGAAGCTTGGAGCGTTTCGTACCAACCGTAGCTCCAGAACTGCTGGAACCTCCCGCTGAACTCGATCAGCAGGCAGATCGTCATGGGAGCCTCGCTTTGATTTGCCTGCGTGATCTGTTGCGGCACCCCGTCTTCCAGGATCCGGAACTTATTCGGTTCCAGGTGCGAGATGAAGTGGTTCTGGTTATCCAAAACCGAGACGTCAACATTGACGGTTGTCGCATTCGTTCGGAAGGTCGGCGTGTCGGCCGGAACATCTTTGGGCTTTTTGTACTCAGAAGGAATCGGAGCCTCGGCGGGAGCCGGAGCCGTCTCGGCGGGTTTCTTAGGCTTAGCTACCGAGTCGCTGCTTTCCGACTGAGGAGCTTCCTGAGCATAAAGCGGAAGCGAGCCGAGCGGGGTGAGCAGCAGGCCGGCGAAAGCGGCCAGCAGGATAGAGTGTTTCATCAGTTACCACCTTTGCCGGGCAGCACAACGGGACGTCAGTGCACCCAGCGATCACGATTCGAGTCTTTCTTTCGAAGATAAACTTCAAACTTCTTCTTGGCCCGCCGCAGTTTCCAATCCCGGTAGCCCGCCACTAAAGGCTGACTCACCCGGAGCTGCAGCTTTCCGCCGCGCAAAATCAGATAACCGGCCACAAAACCGGCCAGGCTCGCGATGACTCCAGCCGCACCCTGTCCAGCTACCAGCGCTAAGTAAGACTCGAGAAAAACTACCGCACCGATGATCATGACGAAGTACTTCGTCTTCATCGGAATTAAAAAACCGAACAAAATTGTCTGGTTAGGGAACAGCACGGCGTAGGCAACCAGAACACCATATATGGCGCCCGAAGAGCCAACAATTGGGACGTTTGTCCCGCCGAAAAGGTAAGCAGCAATTACAGCAGCCAAACCGGCCGAAGCTCCGCACGCGAGATAAAATCCGACGAAGCGGCGCGTTCCCCATGCCCTTTCCAGCTCGACGCCGAACATCCAAAGAGCGAGCATGTTCCACAATACCTGGCCGATTCCGGCATGCAGGAACAGGTAAGTAACCACCTGCCAGAACGCAAAGGCTTTGACGAACTGGGCAGGAATGAGGGCAAAATACTGAAGCAGTGAGGCTTCCGGCTTATTAGCCCGCAAAATGAATTCAAAAACAGAGATGCCGATCGTTGAGATCAGCAGCCATTTAACCCCGGTGGGGAACCTGTTCGAAGGTACGTACCGATTCACGTAGGAACGCGAACTGAAAGCCATCGGCTGCGGTGATTCCTCAAATCGAGAATAACAGAAGGAATGGCCCGCGCCAGCCTGTTAACTGGGGTACTTTGCAGTGATTAGAGTGACTCTGCCTGGCGGGTGCGTCGGCGGAGTATGCTGGCGGCAGTATTCACCAGAATCGCAATCGTTAGCCAAACTAACCAGTTAGATAACGGACCCGAAGTGAAAAGGAAACTGCTCGTCCATCCAAAGTTGGAAGCTAAGCTCCACGCAGCGAGGGCGTAGCCCGAAAACACCGCTGGTCCCATCAAAGCGGCGACCAGAGCGCCAAACTCTTGGGCCGTACCTGTCGCCCAAGCGCCGGCGCGGGAGAAAATCGTGTTGCTGGCCTGCAAAAGGCCCGCCGCGCGCTGCGTTCCGGTCCTTATTGCGATTGCTGTCGTTCTAGTTTCGGGCATCTTCTCAGCCTTCGCCAACTTTGATGCACGTCATTGGCCGAAAGTTCCTGAACCAGGAATCGGCGGCTTTCTGCGGGTTTTGTCGGTTCTGGACAGATCCCGGCGATATGGGAATTTGTAGGCGCTCCGGCCCCAGATGAAAAATAGCACTGTGTCCACCGGTAAACAAGTGCTGTGCCACCGGAATAATCTCAGGAGAATATCTCTATGGCGTGAAAAAATCGGGTGCCGCTGATCGTGGCTTATACTTTCTTCCGGAGATGGACCAGATCATATGAAGAAGATCAAGACGGCTATTGTTGGCACCGGTTTCATGGGGAAGGTGCATGCCGAAAATGTACGGCGATTGGGAAATGTGGAAATTGCCGCTGTGGTTGGTAGTCGTCCCGAAACGGCTGAGAAGTTTGCCGAGACGATGGGAATTCCTCTCGCTACCAGCAACTTGCAGGACGTGCTGAACGACAAAGAGATCGCGGTTGTTCACATCTGCACTCCTAACGTCGATCACTACCCGATGTCCTTGGCAGCCGTTGAGGCCGGTAAGGCAGTGCTTTGTGAAAAGCCCATGACGATGAATGTCGAAGAGGCGCGTCGCTTGGTGGAGGCAGCTAAAGCGAAGAAAGTCCTCAACTGCGTGCAGCACAATCTTCGCTACTACCCCGTGTTGCAGCAAGTCCGGCAAATGATCGCGCATGGCGATCTGGGCGACATCCTGATTGTGCAAGGGACGTACTCACAGGATTGGCTCCTCTATGACACGGATTGGAACTGGCGGCTTGATGCCAAGTCAAATGGCAAGTTGCGCGTGATGGGCGATATTGGTTCCCATTGGATGGACATGATCCAGCACCTGACAGGGCTTTCGATCACCGCCGTCTGCGCCGATTTGGCGATCTTCCACAAAACAAGGAAACGACCCAAAGGCTCGGTCGAGACGTTTTCAGGCAAGAAAGGAATCACAGGAGACTACGAATCGTTTCCTATTACGACCGAAGACTTCGGCATGGTCATGCTGCATCTCGGCGACCGGGCACGGGGCGCTTTCACCGTCAGCCAGATGTCGGCGGGCCGCAAGAACAGGTTCGCTTTCGAGATCTTCGGAACGAAAGCGGGTATCGCCTGGGATCAGGAGCAGCCGGACACGCTTTGGATTGGCCATCGGAACGAACCGAACCAGGTCATTATCAAAGATGGATCGTTGTTCTATCCCCAGGCTGCCAAGTTCGCCGATCTCCCAGGCGGCCACAGCGAGGGTTACGACGATTCCCATAAACAAGTCTTCAAGAACTTCTACGCTAAAATCGCCGATCCTTCCGTTCCCGTGGACTATCCGACCTTCGAGGATGGGTTGCACGGAATGATCCTGCTGGAGAAAGTCGGAGAGAGCGCCGAGAAGCAGGCTTGGATAACCGTCTGACGCCGTCTGATCCAGCTCGTCAGCGGGGGTGATTGCCGGCGGTCGCCGCAGCTGTTTTCGCTGAACCGGCAGTCACCTGCCTGATCGCAATTTTGATGATTTTGACGGGCTTATTTGGTTTGTCGTTCTCATCTCGCGGAACCTGCGAAATTGCGTCCGCTACATCCTGCCCGGAAACGACCTCGCCGAAAATCGAATAGTGGCCTTCGAGGTGCTCCGCAGGCGCCACGGTGATGAAGAACTGAGAACCGTTTGTGTTCGGACCTGAGTTGGCCATCGCCAAGACTCCTGGCTTGTCGAAATGACGATTGGGCGCGATTTCGTCATCGAACTTGTAACCCGGACTGCCCTCTCCGGTGCCTTTCGGGTCGCCCCCTTGAATCATGAAGCCGGGAATGACCCGATGAAATGTCGTGCCGGAATACAGCGGAGTGTGCATGATCCTGCCGGTGGCGGGGTTGGTCCACGTTTTAGTGCCCTTTGCCAGCCCGACAAAGTTCGCCACCGTCTTCGGCGCCTCCGCCGGGAACAGACGGCAAACAATCGTGCCCATCGAGGTATAGATGACTGCGTATTCCCCTGGATCGGTCGGCAGAGTCACCGGAGGCAGAATCGGCTGCGCAGTTTTGGCTGAGCTATGAGAACTGCCCCTAGTTGCCTGCGGGCTGAGGCCCAGGCAGGGAAGCGTCATTAGAATGAATAAACCGGTGCATAACGAAGTGCGCACTTATCGCCGATTGTAGCTTCTAGGCTGCCGATATCCGTAGAGGATGTTCCATAGAAGTCCACCTGGTTAATTGAACAGCCTGCCTGTTTCTCCTACAATTCTAGTGAGTACCTAATCTTATTATGAAGTTCGTATTCGCCTTAGCTTCGCTTTGCGGCGTGCTGCTGTTTACAGGCGCTTGTACCCAGAGCCCGCAGAAGCTAATTTCGACCGCCAACAGGTATCACCAAGGCAAGAAATACAAAGAAGCTTCCATTCTGTACCAGAAGGCCATAGCGGAGGATAAGACGAATGAGGAGGCCTACTATCGCGAGGGGTTGAATCTCCTTGATGACCATCAGCCGTTTCAGTCGATGGGTTTCTTGCGCCGGGCCGTCGATCTCAAGCCCGACAACACGGATGCTGCTGTCAAACTCGCCGAGATCTACCTGGCGGTTTACGCCTCCGACATCCGAAAATACCGGTCGATGCTCGACGATGTGCGTGATCTTAGCGACAAGATCTCGGCGCACGCTCCGAAATCGTACCAGAGTTACCGCATTCAAGGATTGCTAGCCTTGGCGGACCACAATACCGAAAAAGCGCTCGACCTCTTCGCCAATGCCAACCAGTTGAATCCCCATTCGCCCGACCTGGTGGGGTGGTACGCGGAGACGCTCGTCGCAACCCAACAGCGAGATAAGGCCATGAAACTCGTGGAGGACACGCTTGCGCAGAATAAGACCTGGGGTGCGGGTTACGACTTCCTGTTCATGCAATACAGCCGCGCCGGTGAATCCGCCAAAGCCGAGGCGATTCTCCGCGACCGGGTCGCCAACGATCCCACCACGGCAGCTGGTTACATCAACCTGGCGAATTATCTGGTAGCCACTAACCGTTTCAATGAGGCTGAACCGGTAATGCGAAAGGTTCTCAACGACAAAAAGGATTTTCCGAACGGACATCAACTGGTCGGCGATTTCTATGTTCGTTCTAAGAAATACGAGAAGGCGCTTCAGGAGTACAAAATCGGTCTCGACGAGAGCCCCAAGCAGTCCGTCGCTTATCAGGAGCGAGTAGTCGCTGTTAACCAATTAATGGGGCATACAGAGGAAGCTTTGCGCCTGGCAAAAGAGGTGGCTGCGAAGAATCCGAAAGACACCACCGCTAATGAGGTTTACGCATCTCTTCTCCTTCAGCGAGGCACCAAAGAAGATTTGACCAAGTCGGTCCAGGAGCTGAAGAGTTTGGTTCAGAGAAATCCGACAAACGGAGTGCTGCATCTCGATCTGGCCAAAGCTTACTACGGCCTGCATGATGTCGATAGCTCCTTGAGTGAATCCCTGGAGGCCTTACGGCAAAACTCTAAGTTGGTGCCGGCGCATCTTCTTGCAGCGAAGATTTATGGTGATCGCGGAGATAATGGCAAAGCCATTGAACAGACCGAAGCTGTGTTTCTGTCCGAGCCTCAGAATCCCGAAGGTCGCTTCATTCATGCTCGCGCCTTGATCGGGTCGGGGCAAACCGCAAAGGGCCAGACCGAGCTCGAAACTCTGGTCGCTGAAGTTCCGAAGATGAATGACGCGCGAATCCAATTGGGAGCGCTCTACATGCAGCAGAAACAATTCGACAAAGCCAGTGAACAGTATCAGAAAGTCTGGCAGTCAACACCGCCGGATTATCGCGGGTTCGTAGGTCTTCAGACGATCAAGATGTCGCAGGGTAAGACGGACGAAGCTGTCAAGGCTATGCAGGATCTGGTGCAGAAAAATCCGGCGAATGATGCACTCCGATCGGAGCTTGCAAACTTCGAAGCGAGTGCGGCCGGTGTGGAAGGCAAGTCGAACCCGGCACAAGCTAAACAGTTCGTCGAAGCTGCAATTGCTGATCTAAAACAAATCTTGAAGACGTCACCCAAAGCTGAGGACGCGTGGCTTCGTTTAGGCATTCTTCAGCGAAGCCAGCAGCAGAATGATGCGGCGATGGCTTCGTTCCAACAGGCGGCGTCCCTTAACCCGAGGAGTGTCTCGGCCTTCTTGAACCAGGCGGTGCTTCTCGAATCGGAGGGGAAGAAGAAAGAGGCTGAAGATGCTTACAATCGGGTGCTCGGTATAGATTCGCAAAATGCTCTGGCCCTGAATAATCTGGCCTTTCTGAATGCTGAGGCGGGAACGAATCTGGATCGCGCCATGACTTTGGCCACACAGGCACAGAGGCAGGTCCCGAATAGCCCGGATGTTTCAGATACGCTCGGCTATGTTTACTACCAAAAGAACTTGAATACGGAAGCTCTCCAGATCTTCAAGAGAGTGGTCCAGGATGCTCCTCAAAACGCAACCTTCCGTTTTCATCTCGCCATGGCTCTGCTGAAGCAAGGCGATAAGCGAGGAGCGCGTGAGGAGGCCCAGAAAGCAATGAAAACGGCCCCTCCGGAGCAGCAGAACCAGATTCGCACCTTCGTAAATCAGATCGGCTGAACACTGGGTACACTTGGAAACTCAAGTCGTTAACCGGAGCGAGGAGGCTTCCTCGCTCCGGTACATCACTCCTTTTCTCGCCTTTCTTGTCTTCCTCGTCATTAACGCCCGGGTTCCGCTCGATTCTCCCTGGGGAGCCCCGATCCGCGTTGTCCTGCTCGGTGCGATTTGTGTGATCTGCTGGCCGCGCGAACTGCCACTTAGACCAACCAAACCCTTGTCGAGTATCGCTCTTGGGACCTTGGTCTTTCTGTTGTGGATTGCTCCCGACGTCTTTTCCCCGAATTACCGCGAGCATTGGCTCTTCTCGAATTCATTGATCGGTCACGCGCACTCTTCTCTGCAGCAGTCAGCCCTGCATAGTTCTTGGATACTCGCCTGGCGGAGCATACGCGCGGCGCTAATCGTTCCTGTTGCCGAAGAACTCTTTTGGCGCGCTTGGCTCATGCGTTGGCTCATTCATAACGATTTTCACAAGGTGCCGCTGGGTACCTACGCCCCTTTCGCCTTCTGGATTACAGCAATTCTTTTTGGGGCCGAGCATGGACCATACTGGGATGTCGGTCTTCTGACTGGAATAATTTATAACTTCTGGATGGTTCGAACCAAATCGGTTGCGAACTGCATTCTGATGCACGCCATCACAAATGCTCTCCTGAGCGGCTATGTGATTGCCGCCGCTCAGTGGCAGTACTGGCAGTAACTCATAGAGAAGTAACGAAATCCTTTTTGCTACCAGCGGTCCATTAGCAGGAGAATAGCTCCAACAGATCATGCCTTGTCTACTTGCGATACTCGCTGTCGCTTTTCCGCGCGTCGCGATCGTTCTTCTTTGGTTGTTCACGAATTTCTTTAGCGTGTTGCACAACAACATCCTCATTCCCGTTCTCGGCTTCATCTTTTTGCCGCTCACGCTGATCGTCTACACCTACATGCTGGGCGCGTATGCCGGCCACCTCGGGAGCACGCAGCTGGTTATTCTCTTTGTTGCCGTCGTATTGGACCTGGGTCTAGTCGGCGGAGGAGTGCGGCGGAGATAGCGTCGCGACCTGAGTCATCACGTTTCTCGAGTTTTCTGCTTTTCTCCTGAAATCAACGTTTTAGGCCCGCGTCGCATCGGGATTGCCTTGCGCATGGCGTGACACTCGCGGCGGAGGATCTCGTGCCGTGCCCAGCCCGTCTGAAACAACTTCATCACTTTCTAATGCACAGCCGGAACCGTCCGAGAACGCCCGGGCGCGCTCAGAGCAAGTAACGCTCGACCGGCTCAGCACCCAAATTGACTGGTACGACTGCACCAGCGGAATCAACAAGCGTTTATACAAATCGCTCAAAACCGTCACGCTTGTCGCGGCCGCCGTTATTCCCGTTCTCACGACTTCAACCGTAGCGCACGGTAATCAATTTGCGGCCGCTCTTGGCGTGTTAATTACTGTTCTTGAATCCATCCAGCAGATGAATCATTACCAGGCGAACTGGATTGCTTATCGCGCAACGGCTGAGTCGCTCAAGCATGAGAAGTATCTCTACCTGGCGGGCCGCGGGAGTATATTCCAGATCCGCTAACCCGTGTTCTCTCTTGGCAGAGCGTGTCGAACTGCTCGTCTCACAGGAAAACGCCAAGTGGCTTACTGGCCAGACCCAACCCGGTATTGTGAATCCTCCGCCCTCGGCCCGGTAGCCTGAGACGGAATCGAACGGCTGCCTACTACCTTGTGTGGCATTGTTCCGCACTTACAGCGCGGCGTTACAGGGTATCGACGCTCATCTGATCGACGTGGAAGTCGATATGTACCCTGCCGGTACCAATCGGGATTTCGTCACCGTGGGCATGCCGGACGCGGCAGTGAAAGAGAGCCGTGAGCGCATCAAGTCGGCGCTCTTGAACTCGGGCTTCGGCTATCCGAGCAAGTCCGTGACGATCAATCTCGCTCCGGCAAACCTGCGCAAAGAAGGTGCCGGTTTTGACCTGCCGATGGCTACCGCCATTTTGGGCGCGATGGGAACGGTTGCGAGTACGGAAGGTCATCTCCTTATCGGGGAACTCTCTCTCGATGGCAGTCTCCGGCCTGTAAGAGGCGCTCTCTCGATTGCAGTTTGCGCCGCGCGCCGGGGAATCCGCAACCTGCTTGTTCCTATTGACAATGCGGCGGAAGCGGCTGTCGCCGAGGGTGTCCGCGTCTTCGGGCTGCGGCACCTGGCGGACGTCGTACAATTCCTCAATACTCCGGAGGCGTTCACTCCAACAGTTGCCGGTTCGAGCGAATGGAGCGCCAACTCCGCCGACCTGCCAGATTTCAGCGAAGTGCGCGGCCAGGTCATGGCGAAGCGCGCATTAGAGGTCGCGGCCGCCGGAAGCCACAACGTGCTGACGTTGTGGACGGTATCCAAAAGGGTCAGAAACCGGCAAGATTGTACGAATCGTCAACTTCCCGTTCTCCAGGACCACCTCGTCAACTAGCGCCCTGACAAGCGCCTGTCGTGAGGTTAGTTCGACGTCCTCCGCCTTGCCGCTCAGTAACCTGCAATAGCGAATCACCCTCTCTTTTAAGGAGTTCTCATCCTGCTTAGCGGTGAGTCTGGAAAGTACTCCGTCTCTATTGAGCTGCAGCCGGTTTCTGGTTTCTGCCAGTTCCTTGGCCTTCTCGCGTAGACCCGGCAACTCCACGCTCCCGTCGAGCAAAGCATCCATCAGTCGTGCCTCTTTACGCTGGGTCTCTCGGATCTGATTCTCGAGCCGCGTGATCTCTTCCTGAAGACTTGGCTCGTTACTTGTCTGCTGCTGCTTCAATCTGGAGAGCAGCATAACGGGATTCGTCAAGAATCGAATGATGTATTCCCAAATGAATGATTCGATTCGAGGGGCCGCAATTAGCGGCGCATCACAATAGGGTTGAGCCAGGCGTTCGTGCCCTGCGCAACGATAGTACTTGTCTTTGAAAACCGGTACGCCGACGTATTTTCTGCCGCAAGCAGAACATCGGAGAATTCCTCGTAGGAGGTAAACCGTCGTTGCCGGGCGTCCTGAACAGTGCTCGCTGTTTTGCCGCAACCTGATCTGTGCAGCCTCGAAAAGGTCTGTATCGACGATGGCGGGCACGGATATCGGAATCCAATCCGTCACCGTTCGCCACTGATGAACGGTCTTTTTGTTGCGCCTGAAGGTCTGCGGAGGTTCCTCTCTGTGGTTCTACTCGCTGCCTTCGGTTGTAATAAGCCTTACCCGTATAGAGTTCGTTCCGTAAGATCCGCCCGACACTTGACTTCGCCCAACGTGTTGAAGTGTGAGGTTTGTAATCGCCCTCATTCAGTCGTTCAATGATCTTGCGTATAGAAAGGTGCTCTTCAACGAGCGACCGGAAAATAAACCGGACAACGGACGCTTGATCCTCTTCGATCTGATAAATCCCTCCTATCGACTCGTAGCCGTAAGGGCATCGGCCGCCCACTACCAACCCTTGACGGGCTTTCTCGCGACGCCCGCGCATTGTGCGCTCTCGAATTTTCTCCCGCTCATACTCTGCAATGACGCCGCGGACATTGAGGAGTAATCTACCTTCCATATTGTCGGTATTGGGAGTGGTAACGAACTCAAGGCGGACCCCAGACTTCTCAAACTCTTCGGTGAGGAGGAGTTGGTGAGCGAGCTTTCGGGCTAGCCGGTCTGGATCGTGAACCACGATCAAACTGACACTTCGATTACGGACGAGATCCCTGACTTGCTGAAGCGCTGGCCGTCCTAGATCGCCGCCAGAGTAGCCGTCATCTACGAACTCGCGTAGTACTTCGTAATCGCATTTCTGCGCGTAAGTCCGGAGTTCCGCCTGCTGAGACGATAGGCCGAACCGCTCAGCTTGCTCTTCTAGCGAGACTCGAGCGTAGAGGACGCATTGTTTCACTGAGTTGCTCGTGACCTCCCTTCGTAAGAATTCCGTCTAGAATTCTGAAAACCTGTCGCCAACGATTATTGTGGTCGCCAATGATGGATATTACATACACCGCCTGCGGCTGTTTCGCTTCCGATGGCCTGTCAATATTTGATCTATGGACCATTACACCTTCGCGCAGTTTCCTACACGTTCCCAGTCCTTTCGTGTCGATATTGGGGTTCATCAAGCAGGACGCAATCTGGATCTCGCTTAGTTTTGCTTCTCTTCTTCGAATGTTGCGACGTTGATAGAAATCGGGTTCTCTGCATATCACTCGGAGGCTACACAATTCAACTCATTTTCCACGTTTCCAATGGGATGCACGCGAATTGCACCAGTCTGTTTCGAGTTGCGCAATAATACCTTCCAGTTGAACAAAATACATATCGGCGTGGTCAGCACTACATCGGACGCGCACCGGTGGCCAAGATATCCCGATTTGTTGCACGTTTGACGGACTAACTGGCGAAGAGGCTCACCTTGTGTTACGTTGACGAAGGCGTTCTTACGTTGAAAGACCAGCTCTGACTTGTCATTCCCGGTCACAAATAGATTATGCATGCCGCACGCATGCATGTCAAGTCCAAAAGCTGAATGTATGCCTACTACAACCAGACATATCCAGGTGCGAGTGGATTCAGAGCAGAAGGAACGCTTGGACCGTATTCGGCGAAATAGGGGAGTTTCGCTCCAACAATTTCTCGAAGAGCTACTGGACAGGGGTCTGCGTAGTATGGAGTGGGAGCGAAATCGTAGCGATATCGATTGGGATCAACTGGCCAGCGATGAAGAGGAGCTGGCCGACTTAGTGGTGCGCACATACCGAAAAAATCAGCGGAATGATCTGGAAGAAGCTGCAATCCGTATCCTGCAAGGTCTTCGAAACCTGGCCGAACGTGAAAAAGATCCCGGCAAACGGAAACCTGCAGCCACTCGCAAGAGTATGCGGGAACGTTCTTGACATTGACGCTGGTTTTTGAATAGGATCGTAAGTAATTTTGAGGTTTTCGTTCAATGTGGCATATTCCGGACGATTTACCTGTACGAATAACTCAGCTCGATTTAGAGCACTTGATGATACTGGAGAATTCTACGCATCCCTGGCGTTCCAAAATCATTCGAGCTGTGCAAAATGGCGCAGAGATCGATCCTGGCCCCCTCACTATTCACAAACCAGTTTTCGATGATGGGCCGCTTGTAATCCTCAGGAGCGCCCGCGACCCTTTGGCCATTACGCACCGGATTCTCGAAAGCCACAGGGCGCTGCTGAGAGCCATTGATCGAGGACAATATCTGGAAGGACTGTCTCCCGAGGTTTTAGTGGATCTTCGTCTCAGCGCTCGAACGGAGTTTGAGCGTGCCTCTCAGCGCCTCATCGCGAATGCCTGGGCTCTTTGGCGGCAAAAATGCGACGTAGCACAAGTCCAGCGAGACTGGACTAAGTTCCCCGATCTGTTGCGGCAGTGGAGCAGAATCAAACAGATGGCCTTTCTTCTTTCTGCTGGTGGCTATGCACTTCGGTTTGGGTTCGAGGCGATAGCTCGAAGGTCTGTATCTTCAGCTTTGATTAACACCCACGTCCTTGGCCGAGCCTAGCCGAACAGGCCTCTCCAGCTGATTCGGGCGAGAGCTTCCGTTCCAGCTTCAAAATCTGCCTCGAATCGGGAGATTTCCATAGGCGAAATGGCTGGAATGCTCGGCTCTCTTTCTCCATCAGGTTGCATTCTAATTGTCCACAAGCATAGGCAGATCGCAGCTGAACCGAGCAGACACACGTTCGCAATATCGTTGAATAATACCTTACGTGAACCGGCGAGAAGGATTAAAATTCCCGGACTTAGTCCTGCATACCAAGTAAAGAGCAGTCGATGCAGCTTAACGTTCGGCCGCATCGGTACTGGGAACAAGATAAACCATACAGCTTGGGCGCCAAGTACGGTAAACGAAATCCAGGCCATATACTTGGTCACCTCCCAGGAGAGGAGGAGTGAAAGCTGCATTGATGCTGAGCCGGGAATTTCAATCACCGCAACGCAAGCAGCCAAAATGGCTCCAACGATAAAGCTGGAACTGACTATTACGTTGGCGAATTGTCCGATCTTGGGGTAATGCTCCAGAACGAAGGACATGAGCTCGAGAATCGCCAGCAGTTGAAAGATCCAGATTGGCACTTGAGCGATGGACCATATCGATGCATAGCGGGTCGAGTGGCTGTCGACACCGAACAGTGCGATCGATTCCAACAACTGAGCACAAAGAAAACCGCAGAAAAACCGGTACCGTCCAGTGAGATGCCTGCGCAGCAGACACACCAAGAGAATTACCTGCCCCGCTTGGGATCCATAGCGGAATAGCTCAGTGAATGGCCGAAGACTCACTTAACCGAAAGTTTATCAGGATTTGCCTTGCCGATCGTGCAACCCGGGCATGGGAACGGGTTGTCGTTCGGGACGACTGAGATAGTCTCCGACTGCGCCGGTTGCGAGGCATAGGCGCTCCCATTTTGAAGCATCAGCACCGATAACGCTAAAACTTGCAGGAAAGTCATGGCAGCAGCGTAATTCGTAATTGCAGGAGGGTAGAAAAAATCGTTAGCTTTTCCGTAGCCGGAACAGAGTAGTCCTTGGAACCTGCAAAACTCGGTGCTGACGGGAGGTCTCACGATCAGAGTCGCGCCGGCAGGCGACGCGACCCGACTGCCAACTCGCAAATGATCGGCGCGAATGGGACCGACTGTGGCCATCTGTGGCATCCGAACCCCCGGTTGTCAGTACAGCCAGCAAAGCAGGCGAATATTATTCCGAGAAACAGTTACCTCTCCGGTTTGTCGGCCCCGACATTTCTCCGAGCTGCGTTAACGAGATCTCCAGTAATGGCGGATCCCTGCCACGACCCTACGCCAGGACTGGTTCCGGCACAATATTCACATTATATATCGTGCTAATGTAGATTAGAACGATGCTATTGTGCTACCCTCGATTATGCCCCTCTCCCTCGTCGTTCCTCCTGCTTCTTCCCCAGCCGACGCCATCCGCCAGGCCTTGATCGGCTCCTTCTATGACGCTCACCGGCCGGAACTGGCCGATCTGGTCGCGAGCGCCGATCTGGCCCTCGACTTTCCCGGGCCTCTGGGTGCGGCCAGCGAACTCCTCCGTCGGTGCGGCTTGGCTCGAGCGAAGACTGCTTGATGCCGCCGTTGCCCGGGTTTGCCGCTCGCCTGGATCCGGGTCCTCGCGGGAGAGGGGCAGGGCAGGGAAGCCGACGCGTGAGACAGCCGGCCTGGTGGTGCCGGGCCTGCGGCAGCCCGCAGCTGGTGGCGCGGGGACTCTGCCGGCCGTGCTATGACCGGCGCCGCCGTTCGTTACGTTTCTTTGGAGGACAGCGGGAAGCCGTGCTCACCCGCGACGGTGTCTGCCAGCTCTGTCTCGCCGAGCAAGATTTACTGGTCCATCATCGGGTTCCCGGCAGCGAAAAACCGGCCCGGCAGATCACTCTCTGTGTGCGCTGCCATCCGCGGCTGCACCGCCGCCGGCAGTTGCCCGGCATCTATGGCGCGCTCTTCTTCCGGCTCTGGCGCGAGCTCCATCCGCGCGCGCCGGCGCAATTGTGTCTGCCGCTCGCCGCCTAAGGCACTTTCGTGCCTGATCTTTCTTTGCTGATCCTTTCTCCGCCGCCGAGACAACGAAACTCCTGATCGGGAGCGTGCTCGCCACGCTCTCCTCGGAAAAGACCAAGCAAGCCTACGCAACCGCGCTCGCGGAGTTTTTGGCCTGGACCGCCGAACGGGGCGAGCCGTTTTCGAAACCATTGGTCGAAGCCTGGCGCGCAGCCTTGCTCGCCCGCGGCCTCTCCGTTTCCTCTGTCAATCAGCGCTTGAGCGCCGTGCGGCTGCTGTTCCGGCAGGCCGCCGAGCGCGGCGCGCTCTCGGCCGAAGAAGCGCTGCGGCTCGCGTCCGTCGCAAACGTAAAACAATCGGGACAACGGCTGGGAAAATGGTTGACCGAAGGCGAAGCCGGCAAATTGCTTTCCGTTCCGGATGCGCATACCCGCTTAGGAATTCGCGATCGCGCCATCTTGGCTTTCTTGGTCGCCTGCGGGCTGCGCCGCGACGAGCTCGTCCGCTTAGAGGTCCGGCACCTGCAACTGCGGGACGAGCGCTGGGTGCTGCTCGACATCCAGGGGAAGGGAAGACGCCTTCGCACGGTGCCCGTTCCGCTCTGGGTGAAACGGTTGCTCGATCGCTGGCTGGCGGAGAGCGGGATCCGGGAGGGGCCGTTGTTCCGTCCGCTACGCAAAGGCGGGGGGCTTGCGCCCCGGCAGCGATCAGTGAGGACTTAATCTACACCCTGGTCCGAAACACGGGTCACGCCATCGGCCATCCGGAATTGACGCCCCATGATCTGCGAAGAACTTGCGCGAAATTGTGCAGAAAAGCGGGAGGGGATTTGGAGCAAATTCAGTTGCTGCTCGGACACGCCTCATCCAAACAACAGAAAGGTATCTAGGAACGAAGCAGGACCTTGTCCAGGCCGTCAACGACCGCGTGAAGATCCGCGTCGAGTAAAGTCTTTGGGCGAAGCCCAACACCCCGTCGCCGTACACTGTTTTCAGACATCACAATGTCTAGGTCCGAAACCGCTCCCTGTTCCGCTGATCGAAAGCCGAATTCTGCTCATTCGAGGCGAGAAGGTGTTGCTGACTCCGACCTGGCGGAGCCTTTATGGCGTTTCCGAAGAAAGTGTTCAATCAGGCCGTGAAACGAAATCGGCGACGTTTTCCAGACGACTTCATGTTCCGGTTGACTCTTAAGAAGGACGCGAGGCCATGCATCGGAAGTACCCCACCCCTTTCGTGTTCACCGAACAGGGTATTGCGATGTTGTCTTCGGTCCTGAATAGCGAGCGGGCAATCCGAGTCAATATCGCCATCATTCGGACCTTAGTGCGTCTTCGCCAAATCCTAGCCACGCACGAAGAGCTGGCCCGCGAATGGAAGAACTGCGCTGGCGCCAGAGTGAACAAGGGCAACAGATTGAGGCTGTGTTCGAGACTATTCAGCATTTAATCGAAGAGCCGTCAGAAGACGGGAAGAAGCGGTTCGGATTTCCCACGGCGAAGGCCGGTTCACCTACTGCGGAATGAACAGCGGCCTTTCCGTTGCTCTCCTCGGTGAAATTCGAGACTCGGTTTCGGTCACAGAGCGCCGGGTCTCGTGTGAAGAAGGTCCCCTCAGGAGGGGACCTGTTCCTCGACAGGAGATTCGATCGCATCGCTCTCGGACTGGCGGTCGAGTACGCGAATGGTGTCGGCTTTCAGCTCGACAACGAGTTGCTGCAGCACATGCTCGACCAACTGATTGCCGTTCGGCACGTGAACGGTACGGTCGTATTCCCGAGTCGTCAGTTCGCCCTGCACAAAGACATGTGCGCCTTTCATCAGGCGAGATGCGAGTGCTTCAAAGCTTTGGCCAAAGGCAACGACAGAAT
>CAWJEH010000060.1:0-173908 GCA_963841675.1 Terriglobia bacterium | reverse complement strand
CCTGAAGGCGGACAAATCTGATAGAAGCAACCGCGTGGAAGGTTGTTCTCTGTTACTTTCTTGCGGATTGTGGCGTCAGCCTCATCTATGCTCGCGGCATCAATGGCCGCGCTGCCGCCAATATGCATAACGATTGTGCCCGTGTCCGTTCTACCATCCCGATCTCCGCTTTCATGAGCACGAATTCTGTACCTACGCTTCATAGAACTGTCTGTCCGCGAGTTCTATCGGCGTTTTTGTGAAGAAGCTGTAGATCAGGCCATCGTCACTTCCAGACAAGTTACCGAAGCGGGGGCAAAGGTGTAAATCAGGGGTGTCTCTCCTGGTCGCGCTACCTCTTTCTTCGGTTCCAGCGCATGTGGTTGATCGAGTGTGTTGTGAGCCCGCGGATCTGATGATGTTAGAACTGTCGCGCTCACATTTTCGATCCGCGCTCCGCGGAAAGAAATCTCGGTATCCTGTGCGTTCTTCAAATGTGGGTTGACAACCGTCAGAACCGCTTTTTTGCCTTGGATCGAACACGATCCTGACAAACTCGCAAGCGGAGCAGAGACGGCTTCCGCCTCCCTACTGTCACCTGCGGACCTTACAGCTAGCTTGCCGAGCGGGCCGGCGGAGATCAGAGTCCGGACCGATCTCCCGCCCTGATGACCCGCGTACATCTCGAAGACTTGAAATACCGGCGTTACCGTAAAACGATCTCCGACTGCGATGAAGGAGGTGTGGATGTTGTTGATGAGTTGTGCAGCGCTCGCCAGCGTCACCTTGTCGGAGTGCCGGTTGAAAATATTAAGCGTAATGCCAGAAACCAGGGCGTCACGAAGCGTCGGATAGTAGCAGAACAAGTAGCTGGGATCGATACTCGGATCGGTGTGGTGCCATGCGCCCCATTCGTCGACGACTAGCTTAACCTGGTGCTGCTTATCGACCTGACCCATAATCGCCCAATGATTGATGATCAGCTCTTCCAGGTAGCTTGCCTTGTGAAGGAGTTCATACCAGCCTGCATCGTCAAAGTTAGTTGATTCGCCATTGCCGGTTGTTCCGCAGTAGTAGTGCAAGGCTGTGCCGAAGACTTTCTTCAACTGACCCTTGTCCTTTTCAGTGAGCTTCTGAAAGAAGCTCTGGGTCCAGGCATAGTCTGCTACATTCGGGCCGGAAGCGATCAAGCGCAAGTCCAGTCCAAATTCGGGGAGCCACTCGGTGAAGCGGCGAAATTCCACTGCGTATTCATCCCCAGTGAAGCTGCCCCCACAGCCCCAGCTCTCGTTTCCGACACCCCAAAGCTTTACTTGAAACGGATCGGAATCGCCGCCTTTAGCGCGCACTTTGGCGAGCGACGTGGTGCCGGCGGGAGAATTGCAAAACTCGATCCACTCGTAAAAATCGTAGGGATTCAGGCTTCGCACATTCCCGGCAAAGTAGGGCTGTGCTCCGACTGCTTTGCAGAAATGCACGAATTCGTTCGTCCCGAATTCATTCGGATCATACTTTTGCGGACCGTTCGGAGCTGCCTTTAGATAAGGAGTATTTGCCCAGAAGTTGGTACGGGTCGGGCGTTCGGTCCGAGGTCCAATGCCATCCCGCCAGTTGTAGCTGTCCGCAAAGCATCCGCCCGGCCATCGAATGACCGGCGGTTTGAGACGCTTAAGATTGTCGATCAGCTCCTTGCGTATACCCCCCACATTAGGAATTTTTGAACTCTCTCCAACCCAGACCCCGCCGTAAATAACCCCGCCGATGTGTTCGGTGAAGTGTCCATAGATGTCTGGCGAGATGGTTGCAATTGGTTCGTCGGGCAGAACGTCGATGCGCGCGGAAGCTGCCGAGGAGGTCCGCGGCGCGAACAAGGCGAGACTTGAAAGCAGAAAGTTTCTTCTCAGCATTTCTGGCATGTGATTACCCGTCGGCCTTCACGGCGGTCTTTGTCTGCCCATAGTACGCCGTTGCTCCGTGCTTACGAAAGAAATGCTTATGGTGCTGAGCTTGCGATATTGGCTTGGCCTCAGCGTTAACCGTGATGGTCAGCAATGCCATATGAGCGAGTTCTTCGACGATTGCGGCGGTATGGGCGGCCTCCGTAACAGTAGGTCCCCAACAAAATGGAGCATGCCCTGAAACCAGCACTGCCGGCGTTAGCAGGGGATCGAGATTTCCGAACCGCTCGATTATCACGTGACCGGTATTCAATTCGTACGCAGACTCGATCTCCTCAGGCTGCATTGGTCTCGTCACGGGCAATGAGCCGCGAAAGTAATCCGCATGAGTGGTTCCCAGGCATGGAATCTCCTGATTTGCCTGTGCCCAGGCAGTCGCATATCGCGAATGCGTGTGAACGACGCCATTCACCCCGTCCCAGGCACGATACAGGGCCAGATGCGTCGGCAGGTCGGAGGACGGCCTCAGAGAGCCGTCCACGATCCTACCCTCTAGATCGGTGACGACGAGATCTTGCGGCGCGAGCTGTTCGTAAGGCACGCCGCTCGGTTTGATCACCGCCAGATTACTCGCGCGATCGAATCCGCTGGCATTTCCGAAGGTAAAAATAACGAGTCCGCGGCGGACCAGCTCCAGATTCGCCTCCAGAACTTCCTCCCGTAGTGTCTTTAGAAGCATGATTATTGCCTCCTTTCCGCCGCTATGCTTCGCAGATCGGGAAGTATGTCCCCAAGCGGCACCGGTTGCGAGCCGCGCTGCCCGAAACCGAAGTACAGTTGCTTATACATTCCATAGAGCCGGTCGTATACTGCCGCCGCTTCCGCTTGCGGCTGATAAGTCTTGAAGGGCGGACAGAGGACGCGCTGTGCCTCGGCGATGTTCGCGAACGCTCCGGCGGCCAGGAAAGCAAAAATCGCCGAACCGAGGCTGGTGACATCTCCTTGCGGCACCAGGATCGGCTTCCTCAGAGCATCCGCATAGACCTGATTGAGGATTTCATTTTTTTTGGGAATTCCACCGCCATTGATCACTCGCCTGATATCGATTTGGTGCTCCCCCATGCGATCCAGGATGACGCGTGTGTGTAGAGCGGTCCCTTCTATCGCGGCAAACAGCTCATCCGATGCGGTATTCGTGAGGTGCCAGTTGAGTGTGATGCCGCCCAACTCCGGATTGACCAGCACCGTACGGTCGCCGTTATCCCAGGTAAACCGCAGCAAACCCGTCTGACCGGCGCGGTAGCCGGCGATTTCTTCAGATAGTTTGCTCACGCTCGATCCGGCGCGGCGCGCAATCGCGTCGAAGATGTCGCCCACGGCCGAAAGGCCCGCTTCGATGCCGGTTAGCTTGGGATCAACCGAACCGGGCACCACCCCACACAGGCCCGGCACCAGTGTCGTGGAATCGGAGAGTCCAATAATGCAGGTCGAGGTGCCGATCACGTTGACCATGTCCCCCAACTGGCCGCCCGCCGCAATAGCGTCCCAATGCGCGTCGAAAGCTCCAACCGGAATCGGAATTCCCGGTGTCAGTCCGAGGCGCTCCGCCCACTCGGGCGCAAGTCTCCCAGCTAGAACGTCGGATGTTGCGTACTCCCCGGCCAACTTCTCGCGTATGCCTTGGAAGATCGGGTCTACCGATACCAGAAACTCTTCGGAAGGGAGTCCGCCGAGCGATGCATTCCACATCCACTTGTGACCCATGGCGCAGATGCTGCGTTTTACCTTCGAGGGGTGATCGATACCGCACAGAACTGCGGCGATATAATCGCAGTGTTCGAAGGCTGAGCCGAAGTTGGCGCGCTTATCTGGATTGTGCCGCAGCCAGTGCAGCAGTTTTGAGAAGCCCCATTCTGACGAGTAGACTCCACCGCACCACTCGATGGCTTTCAAGCCGGATTCATGGGCTTTGCCCGTGATCTCGGCCGCTTCTCGCCAGGCCCGGTGATCGCACCACAGATAGTACTCGTCAAGTGGCCGCATCTGCTCGTCTACAGGGATCACGCTCGATCCGGTGGTGTCGATTGCGAGTGCTTTCAGCTCCGAACCCTGGACGTTCGAGTCTTGAAGCGCTTTGTGCATCGCTTTGATCAAAGCGTTGACATGATCGGCGTGGCTTTCGGTCGCATGATCCGGATCGTTCTTTTTGCGACGTAGGGGATATTCCCCTACCGCCGCACCCAGACGGCCCTTCTCACCGTCAAAAATGGAAACACGAACGCTTAATGTTCCGAAATCCACTCCCGCTACGACTAGGCCCATAGCTAACGTCTCTTTGGAGCGAATTTGATGCTGTAGAACAATCCGATGATCAGCAGCACAGCGCCCCACCAGATGCCGGCATGCAAGTTCGCGAGGACAACCGGATGTTCCGGCGGTGAAAACAGCTCGTAAATGCCGCTCCCCGTAATCAGGATGCCGTAAGCCGTCAACAGTACTCCAATGAAAAACCAGATCGAGATGAAACCTTCGCCATGCATCGCAGTGACCTCTACCAGAAGATAACTTGCAGAATCAAGAAAACGGCCAGCACCACCGCGGCCCAGAAGAACGGCTTTCGATAAATAGCCAGACCTGTCTCGCGCGGTATCTCGGTTGCACCATAAACCAAGCCCACCAGTTCGGAATCGGGCTTCGGTTTGCCCGCCATGCTGACCATGACTGTCACCACCACGCAGATCAGCCAGGCCCACAGAGCGCGGTACATATCCTCCGCCATCGGCTTCGCTGCCGGTGAGAGCGCCACATAACGCAGCGCATATGGCTCGAAATAGACCCATAGCCACATGACGAGTGAAGAGACCGTACCCGCGAGCAGACCCCAGAAGCCAGCGGCGGGCGTCGCCCGCTTCCATAGCATCCCGAGCAAAACTGTTCCGAATAAGGGTGCGATGAAGGTCGCAAACAGTCCCTGCACATAATCCATAATGCTTTGGAACTGCATTACGAAATACGCCGTACCTATGCTGATCAACACTCCGATTACCGTGCACCACCTTCCCATAGACACGTAATGCGCATCTGGCGCCTCCTTGCGAATGAGAGCGCGATAAATGTCGTATGTCCAAACAGTGGCGAACGCGCTCACGTTGCCCGCCATTCCTGACATAAATCCGGCGATCAAAGCCGTTATGCCGAGACCCAGCAGACCGGGACCACAGTAACGGGCGAGCATGATAGGAAGCACTTCGTTGTAGCTGTGGCCGCCCGTCGCCAAAGCCTGGGACTCTCCCACCAGATGCTCCGGCAGAACTGCCAGAGCCAGCAATCCGGGCAGGATGACGATAAACGGAACCGCCATTTTGAAAGCCGCTCCAATGACAGGAGCCATCTTGGCGCTGCGTAGGTCTTTCGCCGTCAACACCCGCTGCACGACAAGGAAGTCAGTGGTCCAGTAGCCGAAAGATATAACGAATCCCAGCCCGAAGACGATACCCGTCCAGTGAATCCCCATCGGATTGTCGCTAAAGGATCCAAGGGTCTTCCACATGTGAGTGAAGTCCTGATGTGGAAAATTGGTGTGGATACGCTGAACCATTCCGCTCCATCCGCCGGCTTCCACCAGTCCCAGAATCGAAATGAGAATCGCTCCCAGCCAGATTAGGAAAAACTGCAGCACCTCGTTGAAGATCGCCGAGAGCAGCCCGCCGAGAAAAACGTACGCGGCCACGGTCAATGAGGATACCCAGATGCTAAAAGAAATATCCCAACCCAGAACGATTTTCATGACGAGCGCCATCGAATACATGTTGATGCCGCTCATCAGTACCGTCATGAAGCCGAATGTGATTGCGGAGAGCGCTCGAGCCGGTTCTCCGAAACGTAGTTTCAAGTAGCCAGGTACGGAATGAGTGCGGGAGATGTAATAGAACGGCATCATGACAATCCCAAGAAAGAGCATCGCGGGGATTGCACCAATCCAATACCAGTGGGCTGCCAGAATACCGTACTGATAGGCCGAGGCAGCCCATCCCATGAGTTCGAGCGAGCCCAGGTTCGCGGCGACAAAACTAAGTCCGGCCACCCAGGCAGTCATGTCTCGCCCGGCCAGGAAAAACTCCTCTCCTGTGTTGGTGTAGCGCTTCAAATAGAAGCCGATGCCCAAGCACATCACGAAATAAAGCGCGATCACGATCAGATCGACCGGACTCAGCGATAAGAGCTTTGCGGGCGTGGCTTGGAAAAGAAGGGCAAAGAGTGGCGACATGGGCTCCTCAGGGCGGAGAGTCAGTACGGGCCAGATTATATCGATTCACGAAAACGACCAGTCGCCGGATTACCGGGAAAGCTGACTGTAATCGCTTTCAGCGGAGATGGTATCAGAGCGTCATTTCGTTCGCCGCGCCACGCCGGTCGATCCGCGTACTACGAACTCCGGATCAATGAGGATCTTGCGTCCGCATGCTTCCCGTGCCGTCGAGGGCCGCGTCAAGACCTGCATCATCAGCTGCCCAATCCGGTCACGCGGTATGTGCAGCGTCGTTAGAGATGGGCAGGAGACTTCGGCCAGTTTGATGTTGTCGAAGCCTGTTACTGAAACGTCCTCCGGAATCCGAATACCGGATTCACGAAGCTCGTGTAGTACACCTAGTGCCATGAAATCGTTCACGCAAAGGATGGCGGTCGGATGCAGATCGGAAGCCAGAATCTCGCGCGTCGCCTGCCTACCTCCCTCGATGCCGTCGGTACTTGCAACGATTTTCCAATCGATGTTAGATGCGAATTCGGCGACCGTTTCACGGAAGACACGTTCGCGTATGCCAAGCGGTCCCAGGCTCGAGTGATGGCTGACAAAAGCCATCCGCTTGTGGCCGAGCTCATGTAGGTAGTGAACCACCCGCTCGATGCCTTTGCCGTAATTGACAGTAATGTTGGTGATATTGTGTTTTGGCGAGCCAACGTCGTAGAAAACGGCAGGGATATCGAGATCGGAAAGCTCCTGAATCAGCGTCGGGTCCATCTCGGAGATGACGAGCGCCAGCCCGGCCACTCTGCGCCCCAGCATCAAACGCATGCTCTGCACGAGCTGCTCGGGATTGTAGTCGGTGTTGGCTAGGAAAATTTCGAATCCGTTTTCCCTCGCCCCTTCCTCGGCCGCCTTGAACACATCGAAAAAGAAAGGGTTCTCAAGGTTTGAGACGATCATCCCGAAGGTTCGGCTCTTGCCGCCGGCAAGATTCCGCGCGTGCAGGTTCGGATGATACTTGAGTTCTTCGATTGCCTTGATTACGCGCGCACGCGTTGACGCCCTGACAGGCCCGATGTTATTAAGGACCCGCGACACCGTTGCTGTTGAAACTCTTGCTTGTTTGGCGACTTCCTCTAGACTCATTCCATTCCGGGGATTGCTGCAACATTATCGCCCGACCAGTAGCGCGTTGTCTTCTGCCAATCGGCTGATGTTCTTTGTGTTCTAGTTCCGGAAGCGCTGCAAGCGATTCCATTTCCGTTGACTTTCACCCCCTTTGCACGGTATATAAAAAGGCGTCGCCGTTCCTCTACATATCCATGTCCAAGCTCTCTATTTCCCGCAGGGCTTTTCAGTCGGCGCTGCTCTCCGCCCCTCTTATCCTGCGTGCTAAACCCTCGTCTCGCGAGGCGCGCGTCAAGATCGACACCGAACGCGTCATCGGCCAAATCGATCCAAAGATCTACGGCAACTTCACAGAGCACCTCGGCCGCTGCATCGAGGGAGGCATTTTCGAAGAGAATTCTCCTCTTTCCGATAAGAATGGCTTCCGCAAAGATGTCCTGAAGGCAGTCGAAGATCTTCACGTCACGCTGCTTCGCTGGCCGGGCGGCAATTTCTCTTCTAATTACAACTGGCGCGACGGTATCGGTCCGCGGGATGAACGTCCGGCCCGTCTCGAAATGGCCTGGGGAACCGTCGAAGACAATCGTTTCGGCACCCACGAATTTCTCGATTATTGCGAAGCGACCAAGGCCGAACCTTATTTCTGCGCCAATTTCGGAACGGGATCCTGGGACGAAGCGCAGCAGTGGGTCGAATATTGCAACTTGCCCGGCGGTACAGCCACTTCCAAACTCCGTCAGAAGAACGGCCGCCAGGAACCGTGGAAAGTCAAATATTGGAGTCTGGGCAACGAGATGGATGGTCCTTGGCAGATGGGCCATCGGACGGCCGACGACTACGGCAAGTTTGCTCTCGAAGGCGCGAAGCTGATGAAGTGGACGGATCCGAATATCAAACTGGTCGCCGCCGGATCTTCGAATTTCGGTCCCAATGCGGATTGGATCGGCTGGAACCGCACAGTTCTTGAACACCTCAAAAACCACGCCGATTACTTGTCGCTTCACCTCTACGTAGGTAACGCAGCGAACGACTTTCCCGAATTTATGGCCAGTTCACTCGAATTGAACGATCGCATCAAAATCGCCGAGGGAACGATTCGGGCTGCGATGTCAACTACCGAGAACCGGAAGATGTACATCGCCTGGGACGAATGGAATGTCTGGTATCGCGCCCGAGGGTCCAAAGAGCGAGGTCGCGAGATTCTCGAGGAACGCTACAATCTGGAAGACGCGCTGGTGGTTGCAACGTTCCTGAATACGTTCGTCAACAACGCTCATATCGTCAAGATCGCCAACATGGCCCAGTTGGTCAACGTGATTGCCCCGATCTTCACCAGCAAAAGCGGCCTTTTCCTGCAGACGATTTACTACCCGCTGCAGTTGTTCGCTGCCAACTCTTTCGGCGATTCGCTCGAACTCTTTGTAGATGCTCCGACCTACGCCAGTAAGCAGTCGCCCGCGACGCCACTGCTGGACATTTCGGCCGCCCGCCGCCAAGGCACGCTCGTCGTAAACGTCGTTAACCGCAGCCGTGACGAGACTCTGCCGGCTGTCTTCGAACTCGAGGATAAACACTTCGCCGGAAGCTTTGAAGTAGCCGAAGTAAACGGCCCCGATATCAAGTCCGAAAATACTTTTGGATCTACACTCGTCAAAACCACTCACAAACACGTCGATGCTTCTGGTGGGCGGCTTCGTTACGAATTCCCGCCACACTCCTTTACCATGCTCAAGGGAAATCTCGCGTGAGCCTGTACCCGTCAAATTGAGAAAATCGAACTGTTCATGATCGACTTCAAAAACCTCGAAGTCTGGTTTGTTACCGGGAGCCAACATCTCTATGGACAGGAAACGCTCAAAGAGGTAGCCCGTCACTCACACGAGATTGTGCGCGGTTTAGTGGACCTGCCGCGAACTCCTGTGAGCGTCATCTTCAAACCGGTGATGACCACGCCTGAATCGATCTTCGAACTGTGTCTCGCCGCCAACAGCACACGGAATTGCGTGGGTGTGATTGCGTGGATGCACACCTTTTCGCCCGCCAAGATGTGGATCGCCGGCTTGAAGGTGCTGCAGAAACCATTCGCTCATCTCCACACTCAATACAACCGCGAGCTGCCCTGGTCGACGGTTGACATGGATTTCATGAACCTGAACCAGTCCGCTCACGGCGACCGCGAGTTCGGGTTTATCGGTTCCCGTCTGCGCCTTAACCGTAAAGTGGTGGTCGGCTTCTGGCAGGACGAAGCCGTGCGCAGCGATTTGGCCACCTGGGCACGCGCGGCTTGTGCCTGGAACGATGCCCAGAATCTCAGGGTCGCGCGTTTCGGCGACAACATGCGGAATGTCGCCGTTACTGAAGGTGACAAGGTGGAGGCAGAAATCCGCCTGCGCTACACGGTGCGCGGGTTCGGAATCGGTGATCTGACCGACCGGTTTGCAGAAATAACGGAAGCTGCTATCGACCAGCTCACAAAAGAATACGACGAAGCCTATTTGCTGGATACACCTCTTCGCCCCGGTGGCGCTTGCCGCGAGGCACTGAAAGAGGCTGCGCGCATCGAGTTGGCCCTTCGCGGCTTCCTCGAGGAAGGCGGATTCAAAGCGTTCACCGATACCTTCGAAGATCTGCATGGCATGGCCCAGCTGCCCGGTATCGCGGTGCAGCGGCTGATGGCTGATGGATACGGTTTCGGGGGGGAAGGGGACTGGAAAACGGCTGCTCTGGTCCGGTCAATGAAAGTCATGGCAGCCGGCCTCGACGGCGGTACGTCCTTTATGGAAGATTACACGTACCATCTCAACGACGGCGGCCAAGTGCTCGGCGCTCACATGCTGGAAGTCTGTCCTTCAATCGCCGCCAACAAACCTACCGCCGAGATCCATCCGCTTTCGATAGGGGGCAAGGGTGATCCCGTACGCCTCGTGTTTACCTCCGGCCCGGGGTCCGCTGTGAATGCATCGGTAGTCGATATGGGAGATCACTTCCGCATGGTGGTCAATCGGGTCAACGTTGTTACGCCCGACCAATCGCTGCCCAAACTGCCCGTCGCTCGAGCTCTGTGGACACCCGAGCCCGATCTTGCAACCGCGGCGACTGCGTGGATCTTAGCTGGCGGTGCGCACCATACCGGTTTCAGCCGCGCCCTCACTGTAGAGCACCTTGAGGATTTTGCCGAGATGGCAGGTATCGAGTTCGTCTTGATTGATCGCAACACAAGGATTCGCGAATTTAAGAAAGAACTCAGGTGGAACGATCTGTATTATCGATTTGCCAGTCAGCCATAGAAGCTCAGGGCCGAGTTACTCAGAGTTCGCCGTCTTTGCACCGAACGAGCCGATCGCCGGGCACCGACCAGTCTTGGTGAGGAGTAACATCGTTGGGCTCGAGGCGAACCTTGTACCAGCCTTTCGCGAAGGCGTGTGGCGCCATGATCTCTCCTTTTAAACCGTTCAGTAGTCTGGCGCTACCAACCTGCTTGACCGCTAAAATACGGACGCGATCGCCGGCGCAAAGAGCTTCCCGACTCAATCTCCAGGATCACAGTACCAGAAAAGATCGCTCCAACGGAGAACGCGATTCGAATCTCGAACTATCTCAAAGCATCCGAAACGATGCGTGCTGCGCGAATGCCATGCGCGCCTGGTTTGCACAGAACCAACTAAGGAAACCATTAGCCACCGCGAGCGCTATAAACGCGTAAGCCACTCCTTGTCGCGGGACCGCCGGGAAATCGCGCTTGTATAAGCGATAACCCGCCCCGGCCGCAACGAACAGAAACGAATATTCTCGCAGCACAAACGCTAGCGCCACACAGATAAGCATTACTGCTAGCCGGTGCTGTCTTCCCAACGCATTCATGGCGGAGCCACCGTCGAAGATCGAGACCGGAATCAGATTAATCAGATTGAGCCAGCCGGCAAACTGCGCAACAGCCAGCCACACGCCTTGATGAGTTGACAGAAAGATGCCATACGCGATGAGGCCCGACAGAAAGCCGAATAGGGGTCCTGCGAGCGAAATCGTTGCGCGAATTCCAGGATCGACATTGGCGCCCTGCCACTTCACGTAGGCGCCCACACCGGGGATAAACATGGGCAGCTCTGCCTTGAAACCGAAGAGCCGCACGACTACGTAGTGGCCCAATTCGTGTAGCAGAACCGAACCGGCAAGCCCAACGGCGAACCACCATCCGAACATGGCCCAGTAAAGGCCGACAAAAGCGAGGATGCTGAAGAGAAACTTGCCCTTTGTGAGCAAGAGCAGCGAAACGGTCTTGAATTTCGCCAGGAAAGCGATCAGCACGCCTAGCGGCCCGAGCCGTTTTTTCCAATCGATTTTCGGCTTGGGGTTGAGGCGAGCATCGATTTTCTCGATCTCTCGCAAGACTCCCCGGCGCTCAGCGGTATCGATGGGAAGCAGGTTGAGAACGGCCAGCCAATGCTCGCGTGCCGCCTGTAGCTGCCCAATCGCAGCGAGTTGACGAGCCCGGCCGGCGAGCTGTTCTACTTGTTCGGTTACCAACTTATCTATAGTTTACTGGGAGTACTTAGGCGAAAGCGCTGTATTCGCCCAGATCCGGCAGATCGCCAATAGCTTGTCCGGCAAGAAAAACGGCAGCAACCGATTCCAAGCCTTCGCGATCCTCTTCGTCAAAGCGATTCAGACTCGAGCTGTCGACATCCAGGACGCCGATCAGTTTCCCCCAGTTCAACAACGGCACGACGATCTCGGAACGGGAGCGGTCATCGCACACGATATGGCCCGGGAACTTATCCACGTCATCCACCAGGATGCTGCGGGCTTCAGCTGCTGCTTCTCCACATACTCCCGTACCGAAAGGGATTCGAGTACAAGCGGGTTTGCCCTGAAATGGGCCCAAGATTAACTCTTCGCCTGAGGCGATGTAAAAGCCCACCCAGCTGACATCTGGAAGAAGTTGAAAGAGCAAAGCCGAGGTGTTAGCCGCGTTAGCGATGAAATTGCCTTCGCCTCGTAGCAGTCCGTCCAACTGCTCGCACATCTGCTGGTAAAACACCGCCTTCGTATTAGCCGAATCGGCGTGCGCTGGAGATTGCATTTTGTACGTTAGTGTAACTCCTCTCACTCCTTATCAAGCGGTGCAGCACAGTCATTTCTGCACGTATTGCGATTTACTTTAACTTGCGCTTATAGGGCTTGTCTATATAGTCCGTCGCCTCTTTTGCTACTTCTGAGTTCGGCGCCGTCGCGACCGTTTTGCGGTAGGCTTCGAGCGCCGGCTGGCGGTCGCCTAAAAGATCATAAACCTGGCCTAAGCGCAGCCAGGCCATCGTTGCGGTGCTCAGATCCAACTCATCTGTCCGTCGAGTTGCCTGCTTTAAATCCGCCAGAGACTGACCCAGGTCGTTGTACCAGAACAGTAGATTGCCCCGCGCATACTGCACTCGTTCTTGCGGTAGCCTCGCATAACCCGGATCGCCGCGCCGGCGCGCGTTCTCAATTTCTGCCAGTACTTCCAGAGCAGAGGCTTTGTCTCCGAGATCACTGAACATCTGCACTTCTTCTAAGCGAAACAGATAATTCCGGGGGAAAGTTCCGGCTAACATCTTCAGAAGCGGAAGTGCGGCGCTCGGACGTCGCTCCCGCCGGTAAATGGCTGCCAGAAGGATATCGGCGTCATATCGATTTCTGGTTCCTGAAGTGGAGACCAGCTGCAGTTGCCGAATTCCGTCTTCTTTATCCGCATGAAAGCCGTTCACAGCGCCTAACATCCGAAGGTAAACGGGCAGGCAGCTCACAACGTATTCACTGACGCCATGGATGAGGTGAGCATCCACGAAATCTGGGGCCAACTCGAGGATGCGATCATTCGCTTTTCTGGAAGCGGTTGACTCGCGCAGCGCCTGCATCCATGCTTTGTCGACCAGGAAAAGGAAATTTGCTCTCAAGCCGTGCGCTACAGCTATCGCGTAAAGAGCGTAGACATCCTGTTGATTCCGCTCTAGTCTGGCTTCGCTCAACGAAATCGCCCGATGTATCACTTCGTTAAAGCGCAGCTTGTCCTGCAGGCTGACGTTCATCTTAGACCTGCGCAGAAACGCATTGCTGCCGGTAACCAGCTGGCTCTCTAGAGCTCCGTCGCGATACATCTCGCGATAGAGAATCGCTTGAGCCACGGCATTGTAACCGCTCGCGTCTTCCGAGTTAATCTTCACCTGCTGCTCGAAGATTTCGAGTGCCTGATCGTATTCGTTGTTGTAGAAGTGAACGAAACCGGCGTCTTCGAGCGGATTGCTAGGAGCGCTCGCAGCTACTGCACTGAACGCAATCAGCGGCCCCAGACACACGTAGGCTACAAAGAACGGAATGAACCTTCGGATTCGCATGCTCTGAATTCCGGGTTTGATAATTTCCTTTTCAGCTTGACCAGTGCGGCGGCCGCGGCTGAAGAGATCGTTTCGTTCGGGTGCTTCGCCAATTTCTGTAACGGCTCTTCCATTTCTGGCCTGCCGGAATTTCCCATTGCAATCGCGACATTCCTGAGAAACCCTGAATACTTGGCTCGCCAGACGGGAGACCGGCGGAACATTGAACGGAACTCTTCCTCGGTCAGCGAAGCCAGAGGCTCGAGCGGCAGAGAGGCTTCGCTCGCTGAAAAGGCTTCATCCGTGGTCGCGGGAGCACGCCGATTCCAGGGGCATACATCCTGACAGATGTCACAGCCGAACAAATGATTCCCGATTTTCTCCGCTAGTTCGCTCGCTATCGCACCCCGTTTTTCGATTGTTAGATATGAAATACACAGGCGCGAATCGAGTGACCACGTTCCGTCCCTCTCCGCGACAAATGCAGCCGTCGGGCATGCATCAATGCACCGCGTGCAGGTCCCGCAACGGTCTGGCGGAGGAGCGTCGAGACCCAAATCTATCGATAGAAGAATCTCCCCGAGAAAGAACCACGACCCGCTGTCCTGGTTGATCAGGCAGGTATTCTTGCCGATCCAACCGAGTCCTGCTTGCCGCGCCAGGGAACGTTCGAGGAGCGGCGCGGTGTCTACGCAGATTCTTGAATCGAACGGTTGGTCATGGTGGCGGGCGATCTCGTCTACCAGGCGCTCCATATTTGCGCGCAGCAAATCGTGATAATCAGCGCCCCACGCATAACGTGAGATCCATCCGCGGCCTTCGGCTGAGGATTCGATCGAGTGCGGGGCCGTAATGTTGTAGAGTTTCCCCAGGCAAACAACGCTCTTCGCGGTGGGTAGCAGATTCCTTGGATCGCTTCGCACATCCCCGCGTCGATCTGTCAAATAGCTCATCTCGCCGGCCCTACCGAGTGCCCGCCACTCCTCGAAACGTGCGAAATCGTGCAATGGCGCGGCAGCAGCAATGCCCGCCAGTTCAAATCCACAGCTGAAGGCGAGCTCCTTTATAGTCCGGCTATCGATGCTCACTTCCGCGCCTCTGCTAACCTCTGTCTTTATTTTGTCTTCTCCTCTGATTGAATTTGAAAACGTCTTCGTACGCCGCGGCAGCCTGCTCGCCCTGAACGGCCTGAATATTCGGATCGACACTGGTGAGCACGTCGCCATACTCGGTCCCAATGGCAGCGGAAAGTCTACCCTGATCAAAACCATAACTCGCGAGTGCTATCCGCTTATCCAACCCGGCACCGTAATGCGCATCATGGGCCAGGAGAGTTGGAATATCTTCGATCTCCGCACGCACCTGGGCGTGGTTAGTAACGACTTGATGGCGCGCTGCACGCGAGATATCACCGGCCGTGAACTGGTGCTCTCAGGATTCTTCGGATCCATCGGCATCTGGCCTAACCACCAGGTCTCGCCCGAAATGGAAGCCTCGGCCCAACACGCGATAGAGCGGTTGGAAGTAGGCCATCTGGCTAACCGTTGGCTTGATGAGCTTTCCTCGGGCGAAGCGCGTCGCCTGCTGATTGCCCGCGCCCTGATCCACCATCCGTCGACCTTGCTCCTGGATGAACCTACGACGAGCCTCGATCTGCCATCCCTTCGCGAAGTCCGTGCCCACCTGCGATCGCTTGCCGCCGCCGGAGTCGGCTTGCTTCTTGTAACTCATCACCTGGACGACATCATTCCGGAGATCGATCGCGTAGTCCTGCTCAGGGACGGCTCGGTCCAGTGCGATGGCCCGAAACAGCAGGTTCTCACCTCCCAACGCCTTTCGGACGCCTTCAGGACGCCCGTTGAAGTCTTCGAACGGGCCGGCTTCTATCATGCCTGGTAGAACGATCAGGAGTTAAACTGCTGAAAAGTAACAACTTGGGGTTGAGATTCCCACTCTATTCGACTCCTGATATACCCCATACAACCCCGGATTAGCGCAGTTCGCTTTTATCGGCTATTCAACCGTTTGCGAGTGCCATATACTTCCCGTAGGTGGGGGGTATATCCCCCTAAAATGATGGGAGATTGTCGAGTTTCACGGTTTACTGAACATGCATAAACCAGTCAAGTACTTCGAAAAGGTCGTGACGGTCGGCGCAAATGCGGCTTGGCAGGTCTTTGACCGCCTCAACCAGATCAACCAGCAAGAATCTTTCACTCCGAAATGGTCTGACAAACCTCTACTCAAGAGCCACCAGAAGATGAAGCCGCCACTCGGCTGGCCGCGCGAAACCGATTCTCTTTGCCCCAAGTGTATTCCCGACATCCGCCAGCGGATTGTAGACGGCGAAGTCGATTATAAGATCCTTCTTAACGAGCCGGTCGGCGAAATCAAAGCGAAGATTATTGAGCGCGACGGAAAAATTCTGATGGTCAAAGATTGTCCGAAACACGGGCACTTTGAGGACTTGATGTCCATCGACCCGGCGTTCAGCAAACACCTGGAAGATGTGTTTCCAGGCCGGGACATCCGGGCACACAACGACGACAAGCTCCATGCGCATGGCTCGAGCACGATCACCCACGGCCGCGGGTCGGTTCTGACAATCGATCTGACGAACCGCTGCAACATGATGTGCGACCCGTGCTTCATGGACGCCAACCAGGTCGGCTTCGTACACGAGCTGAGTTGGGATGACATCAAGACACTTCTCGATAACGCCATCTCGATAAAGCCGCGCCGTCAAATGTCGGTGCAGTTCTCGGGCGGCGAACCTACACTTTCCCCCTATTTTCTGGATGCCGTGCGTTACTCGCGCAAAGTCGGCTACAACAGCGTGCAGGCGGCAACCAATGGCATCGAGTTTGCGAAACGTCCGGACTTTGCCAGGCAAGCAGCGGAAGCGGGTCTGCGCTACGCGTATCTGCAGTTCGACGGAATCGGGAATGCCGCGAACTCGCATCGCGCAGTTGGCAATCTCTTCGATGTAAAACTTAGGGCAATCGAAAATCTCTGGACGGCTGGCGTCGATATTGTTCCGGTTATCACGATCGTGAACGGCATCAATAACGAGCAGGTCGGCCACGTGGTGCAATTTGCCCTCGATAATCCGAAAAAGATTCCGTTCCTTTCCTTTCAGCCGGTTTCTTTCACAGGACGCGACGAAGCGGTAACAGAAGAGCGTCGCCAGGCGCAACGCTATACGCTTTCCCACTTGGCGCACGATGTGAAGAGTCAAGTAGGGATCGGCGAACCGGTGCGTGACTGGTTCCCGATCAGCTTCATGAGCACCTTCTCCGATTTCGCGGACTTGGTTCATGGACCGAATGCCGATTGGGGTCAGTTGAGCTGCGGATGCCATCCGAACTGCGGTATCGGAATGGCGGTGATGTGCGATAAGGACACGAAGGAATATGTCCCCGTCACGGCGTTCTTGCACGCCGATCAGTTGGCGAAAGACATCGCTCGGGTCAATGATGCGGCCCGCGGGCGTTTCCTCTCGGTAGCGGGTGTCACGCTCTCCCTGCTCAGAAACTATAATCCGTTCAAGTCCCCCACGCATTTTCGGCTTACCGATCTGATCGCGAAGTTCGATAAGTGCTTCGGCATGTCGAAGAAGGATCACGGCAAGGTTTACGGCAAGGTAACGGGAGACCGGACGATAGAGGATATTCAGAAGCGTCGCGCAGACCGCTGGAACTTCCTCTTTATTGCCGGCATGTGGTTCCAGGATCTCTTCAACTACGATTTCCGCCGTACCGAACAGTGCATCATTCCTTACGCCACCCAGGAAGGTGAAATTTCCTTCTGTGCTTATAACACCGGCGTAGGCTGGCGCAACATCATCGAGAAGATGCACATGACGGCCACTCTGACCAAATGGTACGAGGAAAAAGGCCGCCACGAAATCTTCGCCGGAAACAAGAGCGTTCCGCTCTCCAGTAAGGATCACAGTCTGGTTCTGGTTGAAGAGCACGTCAAAGCGGGACGCCAGCACGATCTCGACGAAAAGGGCATTGCGAAGACGGCGCGTGAAGAGAAAGCGCGCGCTCGCGATGAAGCACTTAAGAAAAAACTTGAGGACGAGAAAATGGCTCGGCTGTATCGCGAGCATATTCTCGGCGAAAAGAAAGTGGAAGGATTTGTTCCGCTCGATGGCTTACTCGGGACGGCTCCCAAGCCGAAACCGGTCGAGGCGGAAACTCGCGAAGAAGTGGGAGCGATGGGCGATTAATTCGCTGCAGCAAAGGTCAATCAGGCAGCCGCCAGTTCAAAAGACTGGCGGCCTTTTTTTATTGGACTACCTGTTTAGCAGGGAAGCCAGAATAGCTAGCGCAAGTGCGGGAGGCATCACCAGCGCGCCCCATTTTAGAAACCTCCAGAATCCGACCTCCTGCCTTTCTCGCCGAATAGCGATCAGCCACAGGATCGTCGCCAGCGATCCGGTCACGGAGAGATTTGGCCCGAGATCGACCCCTATGAGAACCGCGTTTCGGAGCACACCCGTAACACCCGCTGCGCGTACCGCCGACCCGCTGATCAATCCGCTCGGCAGATTGTTCATGAGATTTGAGATCAGCGCGATGCCGAAACCCGAACTGAGCGCTGCCTCCAGCGGAGGCCAGTTCTTCATCTCATGCAAGGCCCGAACGGCGGCCGCGAGCGCGCCGGCTCCATTCATTGCTTCCACAATCACGAAAAGTCCCGCTACCAACGGCAGGACGCTCCAGGAGATGTCTTTCGCGATGTCTTTTGGCGTCCGCCGATCGCGCAGGGAAACGCCGGCCGCCACCAGCAACCCCGCCGCGCAAGCCGGAGCGCCAAGATCGGCATTCGCAGCCGATGCGGTCATCAATACTAGGCCCAGGAAGCCGATTCCATAGAGCGTTACCCTCCCGGAGGTCGAAAGCGGCTCCCCTGGCACCCTCGTGTTCACGCCTCCTTGCAGCAGCTTGTTCGATAGCCAGCGCAATGCAAGAAAAGTCGCGAGAATAGACACCGCTGAGGGCAGGCCGAAGATAACGAGCCATCTTCCAAGTGGCGGCATTGTGCCGTTGTAGACAACCAGATTGGCGGGATTGGAGATCGGCAGCACGAAACTCGCCGCATTCGCGATGAACGCGCAGATGAACAGGTACGGCAACGGTTCTGCCTCGGCGGCCCGTACGGCGGCCAAGACCGCCGGAGTCAACACGACAGCCGTGGCATCGTTCGAGAGAAAGACGGTTACGACGATGCCCACGCCGTAAATCAACAGGAACAGCCGCCCGCGAGACCCTTTCGATGCACGAATGGCATGTCCGGCCACCCAGTCGAATACTCCCTCTCGGCGCGCCAGTTCCGACATGATCATCATTCCGGTCAGGAACAGATACACGTCGAGTCCTTTGCCGACCGCGTGTGCGGCCGCTATCGGCGATATCAACCGGCACAGTACGAGCAAACAAGCGCCGGCAGCTGCCCACCATGCTTCCGCCAAGCCTCTGGGTCGTATCAAGACCAACGCAATCGAGGTCAGCGAAATCAGCCAAATGGCAGACGTCTGCCAATGAGAAAGAAAAACCGTCATTGTCTAAACAAGAAGTGGCGGGACAGAGACTGTCCGTTCCATCACTCTCCGGGTGCCCGGGTTTCTTGTGTATCGAGGCCGTACTGCCGAAGCTTTTCGTACAACAGCCGGCGATGAATACCGAGAATCTCGGCCGCCTTCGATTTGTTCTTTTGTGCTGCTGCTAAAGCGCGTTCGATCAGCGTTCGTTCGAGCAGCTCAATGTTCTCTTTCCAACCGTTTTCGAGCGGTACTAATGCGGTCCAGCGTTCGGTCGTGCTGTCTGGCTTGTCATCGAGAAGCACAATGTCGTCTCGATCGATGATGCCGCCGCGTGCCAGGACCAGTGCTCGCGCGATGGTGTTCTCCAGTTCCCGGACATTGCCCGGCCAGCGGTGTTCACAAAGTATCGCTAAAGCCGCGGGTGTTATCGAAACCGACTGTCCGCTACGCTGAAGAAAATGCTGCACCAGCGCAGGTATATCCTGCTTTCGCTCTCTCAACGCAGGCAACCCGATGGTAACTACGTTGAGGCGGTAGTAGAGATCTTCCCGAAACGCTCCTTGAACCATGGCCTGTTCGAGGTTTTTCGAGGTAGCGGTGATCAGCCGGATATCTACTGGTATGGGTGTGTTTGTCCCGAGGCGCTCGATAGATCGTTCCTGTGCGGCCCGCAACAGCTTAGCCTGCAAAGCAGGTGCAAGCTCCGCTATTTCATCCAGGAAGAGGGTTCCGCCGTGCGCCTCTTCGAATCGTCCAATGCGCCGATACAACGCATTGGTGAAGGCGCCCTTCTCGTGTCCGAATAACTCCGCTTCGAGTAGCGACTCCGGGATCGCCGCGCAGTTTATCTTCAACAGCGGGCCCCGAGCGCGGGAGCTGTTCTCGTGAATGGCGTTGACGACCAGTTCTTTTCCGGTTCCACTCTCACCTCGGATCAGAACAGTGGCATCGGACGCGGCTACCTGGCCGATCAGCTTGTAGACACGCTGCATTGGCGGGCTATGACCGACCATGGCGAGACTACTGCGCGTCTTCTCTTCGACATCCCTCGCCCTTGCCTCCCGCGAAAGCTTCCTATGCTCGGTGGCGCGCCGGAGCCGGGCGAGCACTTGCTCAAAATCCAGCGGCTTCGAAAGATAATCAAACGCGCCGAGCCTCATTGCTTCGATGGCCGTACGGCTGTCCCCGAACGCCGTCATCACAAGAAAAGCGGAAGTGGACCCCCCCGCGAGTGCCTGGCGCAGAATAGCCAGCCCGTCGAGCACCGGCATCCGAATGTCGAGCAGTACGGCATCGGGCTCCTGATGCAAGATGAGAGAAAGCGCCTGAGCGCCATCACTCGCGGGGATCGTATGGAAGCCCTCAGTCTCGAGTAGTGCAACCAGCGAGGTTCGTGCGGCGTCTTCGTCTTCGGCCACCAATACTGTTGGAATCGGCATATCAACCACGCGGCAGTTCCACGACGAAGCACGCACCAGTTCCATTCGGAGCGTAAATGAGATTTCCGCCCTGGCTGCGCATCAACTCGCGAGAGACTGCTAATCCCAAGCCGGTCCCGGTGGCTTTAGTCGTGTAAAAGGGTTCAAACAGATGCTCTCGCTGCTCGATGTCCAACCCAGGTCCATCGTCTTGTACTTCCACTCTCAAGGTCTTGTCCTCCCCGCGCACGCGCACGCACACCAAGCCGCCGGTGGAGGCTTCGAGCGCGTTGAGCAATAGGTTCACTACCGTTTGCGTTAGCTGCTGCGTATCGAAAAAGGCGCGCAGCTCGCCCTGTGCCCCTTCCAGACGAATACTCGTGTTCTGCATTTCTGCTTGCCGCTCGACCAGACTGATGCAATGTTCCAGGATCGGAAAAACAGGTTGCATCTCAGGATGCGGCTGCCGTGATCGTTGAAGATCGAGCAGATCATTCAACAGGTTGCTCAGCCGGTCAACTTCGGTTCGGACTGTCCTCAGATCTTCTCGCCGGATCGAGTTGCTTTTTAATCTACGCTCGAGCAGTTGCACGGTAAGCCGAATGCTGTTGAGCGGATTTCTGATTTCATGAGCCAGTGCCGCCGCCAGCCGACCAAGAGCTCGCAGCCGGTCTTCCCGTCGTATCTCGGTCTCGAGTTTTCTGCGCACCGAAGCCATTTGGTTGATTGATCTACTAATTCCTCCCAACTCGTCAGAGCGCTCCGGAAGCCGGAAATCAAAGTCCTGCTCCAAGCGAGAAAGTCCAGTCTTGATCTGCGCGATTCCACGAGCCAGGTCAAGACCGGTTGCAAGTGTTCCGCCAATGCTGATCAGCGCCAACAACACGACCACGATCAGCAGAACTTCGCGCTGGGTAGCCCCGGCTTCCCGCCCCTCCAGCCTCTTCATAGCCCATGTAACGGTGTGCCGATTCCGATCCGGCAGTGCTCCGAGCACCAGCAAATCCCTCCTGCCGCGCACGACCTGCTGAACCATGTGATTTGTCCGGAGACTCTGTTCGGCCACCGCGATGATGAGACCGCGCTCGGCGCTCGGAACGTCGATCTTTGCCGTTCCCGTGTCATGCGTCGGATAAGCGTAGCCGAGAAATTCGGAGCCGGTATAGAAACCACCCTCAACTCCGGGATAGGAACGGAGCACGATTTGGGTGATGCCCCGCAAAGAGGTGTCGCGGGCTTGAGTCGGAAGACTGCTCGATGAGGTATCCGATGATGCTCGCTGTTGGTATTGCTGTTTCAATTCGCTGATCGCAGATGCTAGTGTTCTGTGGGCTTCTCCTAGGACCACGCCTTCGGCGGTGCCAATTGCCTCGGTGATGAGAACTACGCTCACTATCGCCACCGAGACCGCGGCGGCTAACGTGAACGAGAGCTGCAGGAGAAGCCTATTTCGAAGTAAGCGGTTCATGGGGCAGTGGCCGCGGAGGAACAGGGGCATCCCGAGGGCCACGTCCTTTCTCAATCCAGTCAATCGCAAATATACTCAACCACCAAATTCACTGTCCTCTCAGCGAACAACTCTTGTTCATATTCCGGACGCTCTCGTTTCCTTGATGAAAGCAAGACTCAGAAAGCATGGATCGTCTGCTTTGGTTTACGTCGTGCATCTATCGGGGTTGCGGACATGTCACAGGACGTAGCACATATGGCGCACCCGGAAACGGCTCCTGACGAACTCGCCGGACATCCCGGTTCGCGAGCGCTCGATTGGCTGAATTTCTCACTGGCCGACGTTCAGACGGGCGTCGGTCCTTTTCTGGCTGCAGCGTTGACGGCCAGAGGCTGGAATCCGGCCCAGATCGGAACCCTGTTGACCTTCGGCGGCTTGCTTGGTATCGCGTTGCAGACTCCCGCGGGCGCTGTTGTCGATGGTACGCGTCGCAAACGTGGTCTGATTGCGGCAGGTGTTCTCGCGATCGTTACCGCTTCCCTGCTGCTCGCCTTTGGGCGGGGCTGGTGGTCAGTCGCTCTCGCGCAGACCATCCTGGGGGCGGTCGGGCCATTTATAGGACCGGCGGTGATGGCAATCACCTTGGGCCTGGTCGGGAAAAAGCTATTCGATGCACGCGTTGGCCGGAATCGGAGCTTCGATGCCGCCGGAAATGTCTGCGCCGCCCTGCTGATGGGTTGGGTGGGGTGGCAATTCGGAACAAGGTTCATCTTTCTGATTGTTCCGCTACTCTCCATTCCAGCATTCGTAGCTCTTGCGGCTATCCCTGCCGACCAAATCAACTATTGGCGAGCCCGGGGGGCCGCCGAGGATGCCGGCGAAAAGGCCAGCTCTTCGGTGAAAGCCATTTTCGCGCAGGATCGCGTACTGCTGGCCTTTCTAATAGCGACGTTTCTTTTCCACTTTGCGAATGCCGCGATGCTCCCTCAATTGGGAGAGCTCCTCAGCCGAAACCGGATCCGTTCGGCAGCACCGTTTATGGCGGCGGCGGTTACCGTTACTCAGTTTGTGATTGCGCTGACCGCATCGACCGTCGGTCGCTGGAGCGCGCGCCGTGGACCGAGGCCGCTCTTACTACTGGGCTTCGCGGTGCTGCCTGTTCGCGGCGTACTCTATACTCTGACCAGTTCGATTCCTCTGCTGGTGGCCATCCAGATACTCGATGGCGTGGCAAACTCCATATTCGGTGTTGCTTCCGCTGTCCTGGTGGCGGACCGAACACGAGGTTCCGGCCACTTCAATCTCGCGATGGGAGCGGTCAACACCGTGCTTGGAGTCGGCGCCGCTACGAGCAACATCGTCGCCGGCTTTATCGCGCAGCGAGCCGGATTTCAGGTCAGCTTTCTGGTTCTGGCCGGAATCGCAGTGATCGCGCTTTTGTTCTTGGTTAGCTTCGTCCCGAACACACGAGAAAACTCCGCGACTATGATCGCCGTGTGCGCGCCGCCGGCTTGATGAGCTCTCCATCGAATTGAGCGAACAAGTTCTTGAGTGAAGACAGGAGAATGAGATGAAAGCCGGATGGGTTTACCCGTTTATAATTTTGGGCGGCGTTCTGCAGACTTTCGGAGCCGCTATGAATGCGCAGCTCAATACCTCCTTATCTAATCGATGGCTCGCAAGCACCGTTTCCTTTGGACTTATCACCGCTTTCTTCATTTGTGTGTTTGCTATCTTTCCCACTCCGCTGCCGAGCCTTGAAGGGCTTTCTTCGATGCCGTGGTGGGCGCCTCTCGGCGGCTTGGTAGGAGCGGTTCAGGTCTATGCCGGATTGACGCTGGTCAATAAAGTGGGCGCTGGACCTTTTGTAGGATTTACCGTTACAGCGGCGTTGATTGCCTCGCTCGCCGTCGATCACTTCGGCCTTCTTCATATGCCGGTACATGCCATCAATATCTGGCGCATTTTAGGAGCCGCCCTGATGGTCGCGGGCATCGCGTTGATAGCGAGGTTCTAACGAACAGTGAATAGCCACCTGAAGTGCGAGGCGGGCCGAACAGATCTAAAAATGAGCGGAGATGGCGCCGTTCAGGCTGCTCCGCGGAAGAAGTTCATCAATTGGGCTTCGTTCATGCCGGTAGCGGCCTCAATTTCGGCCCATTCCTGGGCGGCACTGCGCTGTTTCACGGGAGAAGTGGTGGTTGCGACAGCGGTGGTTTGAGCCCTTGCAGGAACGAAGCCACGGACCTTCTGGAGCTCGCGTAAGGTGTTGAGAGCTTTGTAGAAACTGCGCTCGGCTGAGTTCAAAGCACGCTGAATGGAGCTGAATAGTCCGAGGTCAATGCATTGCACCCAGTTGCCGGTATCGATGGCCGTGCCGCCAGCTTCATTGCGGCCGTTGGATTTGTACATCTGGGCGTCGAGGGCGCGGAAACGCTTCATGCGCCAGTAGTGCTGGGCGATTTCATCGACGAGCAGTTCTTCGGTGAGTCCGACGGGACGATGCTCAGCGGCGAGATCGGAGCGCAGGGCCTCGAACTTGGCAGGATCTTCGCCCGGGATGATGATGGCTTTCGAATAGAGACCGTGCTTGAAGGAGTTCTGAGAAGAAACAGCTTTCCCCTGTTCGGTCTTCGGACCGGTGGATTTCTGGGCGTTCACGCGATTGGCGGCGGTGCGACTGACAGCGGCGCGGCTCTTTTTGGATTTGGAGCGTTGAGACATAGAACGATTTACCTGGAAGAAGAAGTTGATATTTGCTGGAACTGAGAGGGAAGTGAAAAGAGGCTGGAAGAGAGGTGAGGGAGGGAAAGCGACCGCCCGCCTTCCCGCATTCAACGTCACCTTTTAGATCATTGAAGAACGGAGTTTAGTAGACGATTACGGGCGGGTGCATGTGCGTTGGAAGTTCCTTTCGCACACGACGGTAGCCGGGGCGGAGTGCTGTCCGGCCGGAGTGGATGCTTGTAAGCATCTGAAAACAAAAGAGAAAGAATTTTCACTATTTGTGTGACCGTTCGTCGTCGAATCCGTTCTCTCAAACGTGTTTCAATAAAGTGATCGGCCCTCCGATCGGCCGCGAAGTTCTGCGGCGCCTCACAACAGCAAATAGGAGCCAACTGGTTGGAGCAAGCAGTTCTCGCCCTGGAGGACGGAACAGTCTTCGAGGGCACTAGTTTTGGTGCGCCCGTCGAACGTACTGGCGAAGTCGTTTTTAATACCGCGATTACTGGATATCAGGAGATCTTCACCGATCCGTCATACTGCGGGCAAATCGTTGTTCTCACAAACCCGCAGATCGGGAACTACGGTGCAAATCAAGCCGATTGTGAAGCCGGTGCACCGCATATCGAGGGTTTAGTCGTCCGTGAGATTTCCCCGGTCGCAAGCAATTGGCGCTCTGCCGACAAAGCGGAAACTTTTCTTGCACGATATGGCATTCCGGTCATTGCGGATGTCGACACGCGTAAACTCGTGCGGATTCTGCGCGAGCGTGGTGCTTTACGCGGAATCATCGGTGTCGGCGAGCACGATCACGCGGCACTTGTACGCGCAGCGCTGAACGCGCCCTCGATGACCGGACAGAATCTCGTGGCACGAGTCTCTACCGCAAACACCTACCACTGGACCGAAGGCATCAGGCCAGTCTCATCTTCCGACAAACCACGGGCAGCCGAAAAAACCCGCTTTCACGTAGTCGCCTATGACTACGGCATCAAGCGCAACATACTGCGGCACCTCGTGCACATCGGCGCGAGGCTGACGGTAGTGCCTGCTGATACTTCTGCTCAGGATGTCCTCTCGCTCAACCCAGACGGCGTCTTTCTTTCAAATGGACCCGGTGATCCCGAGCCGCTCGAGCGGCAGGCACTGGAAGTCAAGAGTCTGATTGGCAAGGTTCCGGTCTTCGGCATCTGCCTCGGTCATCAGGTCCTCGGATTGGCGCTCGGCGGGAAGACTTACAAGCTGAAGTTCGGACATCACGGCGCCAATCATCCCGTGCTTAATAAGCAAACCGGCAAAGTCGAGATCACATCCCAAAATCATGGCTTTTGCGTGGACCCCGACACGCTCCGCGATTCAGATGTAGAGATCACACACCTGAATCTGAACGACCAGACACTTGAAGGTTTCAAGCATAGGAACGAACCCGTATTCTGCGTCCAGTATCATCCTGAGGCAGCACCCGGTCCGCACGATTCGCACTATCTCTTTGAAGAATTCGCGAACGCGATGAAGGAGCGGCAGGGCTGAGATGCCGAAGCGAACCGATCTCAAGCGCATCCTGATCATCGGCTCGGGGCCGATCGTAATCGGGCAGGCCTGCGAGTTCGACTACTCCGGTGTGCAGGCGTGCAAAGTGCTGCGCCAAGAGGGATACGAGGTTATTCTGATCAATTCGAATCCGGCCACGATCATGACCGACCCGGAGCTGGCGACTCGTACCTATGTCGAGCCGCTCAGTCTCGCTTTCGCCACCGAAGTGATCCGCAAGGAACGCCCTGACGCGGTGCTTTCTACGGTGGGTGGCCAAACGGCGTTGAACCTGGCCGTGGAGTTGGCCGAATCGGGTGTGCTCGAAGAGTATGGAGTTGAGCTCATCGGCGCGGATATCGCGGCAATCAAGAAGGCCGAAGACCGATTGTTGTTCAAGGATGCCATGCGGAAGATTGGACTCGATATGACCCAATCGCAGTTGGTGAACAACATCGAAGATGGGCTCGATTTCGGCGAGCGTATCGGCTACCCCATCATTCTTCGACCTAGCTTCACACTGGGCGGAACGGGCGGCGGTATCGCGTACAACCGCGAGGAACTTGTAGAGACTCTGGCGCGGGGCATCGATCTCTCCCCGGTACACGAGGTGCTGATCGAAGAAAGTGTCCTTGGCTGGAAAGAATTCGAACTCGAAGTCATGCGCGACTTGGCGGGCAACGGCATCATCGTCTGTTCGATTGAAAACTTCGACCCGATGGGTGTGCACACTGGCGACTCGATCACTGTCGCTCCGGCCCAAACCCTGACAGATCGCGAATATCAGATGATGCGCGATGCTGCCCTTCGCTGCCTGAACGAGATCGGCGTCGATACCGGCGGCTCGAACGTGCAGTTCGCAATAAACCCCGAGAACGGGCGCATGGTCATCGTCGAGATGAATCCCCGAGTTTCGCGCAGCTCTGCCTTGGCATCGAAAGCCACCGGTTTCCCGATAGCCAAAATAGCGGCCAAGCTGGCTGTGGGATATCGTCTGGACGAAATCCAGAACGACATCACTCGCGCGACGCCTGCCTGCTTCGAGCCGACCCTCGACTACGTGGTAGTAAAGATTCCGCGCTGGCAGTTCGAGAAATTTCCGGGAGCCGAGCCCGTCCTAGGTACGCAAATGAAATCCGTAGGTGAGGTGATGGCCATCGGGCGCACCTTCAAACAGGCGCTGGGCAAGGGAATGCGCAGCCTCGAAACCGGCAAGTCCTCGAGCGGTCAGAAGCTCGATCCGGCGCTGATCGCAAAACGGCTCATCACACCGAATCCGGAGCGCCTCGATTACATTCGATTCGCCTTTGCGCAAAGCCATAGCGTTGATGAAGTGTTTGAGATGACCAGCATTGATCGGTGGTTCCTGCAACAGGTCTGGGAACTGGTTGCAACCGAGCGTTCTCTGCAGGGCAGGGCATTGGGTTCCATCACCGCAAAGGAATTTCGCAAACTGAAACGAGATGGACTGAGCGATCGCCAAATCGCGGAAACAATCGGCGTCGAGCCGCTTGAGGTTCGCGAGACGCGTAAGCGAATGGGTGTGAGCGCGGTGTTCAATCGGGTCGATACATGCGCGGCCGAATTTGAAAGCTTCACCCCGTACATGTATTCGAGCTATGAATCGGAGGATGAAGCCGCCCCTACCGATCGCAAGAAGGTGATGATTCTGGGAAGCGGCCCTAACCGCATAGGACAGGGAATCGAGTTCGATTACGCCTGCTGCCACGCTTCCTTCGCGCTGCAGGATTTTGGCTATGAATCGATCATGGTCAACTGCAATCCCGAGACGGTATCCACCGATTACGATACCAGCGATCGCCTCTACTTCGAGCCGTTAACGCAAGAAGAAGTTCTCAATATCTACGACATCGAGCGGCCGGATGGATTGATTGTGCAGTTTGGCGGACAGACGCCGCTTAACCTGGCAATGCCTCTCAAAGAAGCCGGCCTTCCGATTATCGGCACGGACCCGAGTGATATCGACTTGGCCGAAGACCGCAAGTTGTTCGGGAAACTCCTCAGTGAACTGGAAATTCCGGCGCCTGCGCACGGTTCGGCGACCAGCGTCGAAGAAGCGTGCGAAATTGCACGCGGTCTCGGATTTCCGGTCTTGGTGCGGCCAAGTTACGTTCTGGGCGGCCGCGCGATGGTTATCGCCTACAACGAAGAAACCGTGCGCCGCTACATGCAGGAGGCTTCTCATTTTTCGGTCAAACGCCCCGTCCTGATTGACCGGTTTCTCGAAGACGCGACCGAAGTTGACGTGGATGCGCTGTGCGACGGGGAGAACATACTCATCGCCGGCATCATGGAGCATATTGAAGAAGCGGGCGTGCATTCGGGCGACAGCTCATGCGTGCTGCCGGCCATTTCGCTATCAAAGGAGACAATCCGCACAATCGAGGAGTACACCGGCAAACTGGCGCGGTCCTTGAATGTGATCGGCTTGATGAATATCCAATACGCCGTGCAGAATGGTAAGGTCTATGTGCTTGAGGTGAATCCGCGAGCGTCGCGCACCGTGCCTTTTGTTAGTAAGGCGACAGGGGTGCCGCTGCCGAAAATCGCTGTGGGTTTGATGCTCGGCAAAAAGCTCAAAGATTTCGGGTCTCTCACAAAGGGTGTAGTGCACGGCACTTTACCGGTACCGAATTTCTTCGTGAAGAGTCCCGTGTTTCCGTTCGGCAAGTTTCCCGGTGTAGACCCGGCGCTCGGACCGGAGATGCGCTCCACGGGCGAAGTGATGGGAGTTGGACAGAGTTTCGGAGAAGCGTTTGCCAAGGCTCAGCTGGGGGCCGGCACGCCGATTCCTGATAAGGGCGCGCTGTTCATCAGCGTCAATGATCGGGACAAACCAGTGGCAGTCCAGGTTGCGAAGAAATTCCACGATCTTGGGTTCGAGCTGTTTGCAACACGAGGGACGGCTGCTGCCTTGCGGGCGGCGGGTCTAACGGCGAAGACCGTGTTCAAGGTGAATGAAGGACGGCCTAACGCAGTAGACCTGCTGAAGGCCGGCAAGCTAAACCTCATCATTTACACCACAACGGGCAGCCATTCGTTTCCGGACGAACAAACCATCAGGCGGAATTCCGTGACCTACCGGATACCGTGCATCACGACCATGAGCGGAGCGAAGGCATCCGCCGAAGCCGTTGCGGCGCGGAGAAAAGACCCCGTGCGCGTTTGGAGTTTACAGGAGCTGCATTCGGAAGAAGCCGTCAAAGTGACTGCCTGACCCGGGCCTTACTGATCTTTCAACCCGAAGGCGTAGACAGTGGAATCGTGTGTGGAGGTAAATACCCGCCCATCACTCACCGCCAGCGCACCTAGATGAGTAAAGGATGGCATTGTGCTGCCGCTCGTGAACAGCTCTTTCCCGGTCTGCGCATCGAAAGCGTAGAGAGTCGCGTTTCCTTTGCTTAGCGCGATGCGCTCAGCAGCGGTATAGAGTTCGCCGTTCTCCTTTATTTGACGGGTAAACTCACCGCTCGAAATGGAGAACACGACCCCATTGGCGATAACCGGTGGCTCCGGCACAGCCATGTTGTGCGAAATCCAGGCCGGTGTAAGAACAGGGTGCCCATCTTTGTCTTCCACTTTGAATGCCATGATGCTGCCGTCCGGTGTCGGACCGTTTGACACAGGGAATTGGGCCTGTGCCGATGTCGGACCCCAAGCCGGAGCATACAGCCAGCGAGTGCTTTTTGAATCTTCCCAGCTTGCGAAAGCACCCCAGAAGCCCTTTCCAGCGATATCGGCGCCCTCGTTAGCGTAGAGTGGACTCTGGTAGAGCGGCTTGCGATGCGTTTGGCCTCCGAGGGACTTCGCGTCGGCGAGAAAGAGCGCCCCTTCTTTTCCTGAGCCCACGATCAGCTCTGTCCCTTTGTATGGGAATACTACAGGAGTCGTGTTGCCCATATCGAGATCTTTGCGCGTCAGGTACGCAACGTTGGCAGGCGTATAAAAGTCAAGCAGCTTCAGGTCTTGTGAGAGCGCAAGCAGCGTATTTCCATACTTCCCTGTACCGGGATCGAAAGCGCCGTCGCCCGTTTCAGCGTACAGAGTGCCATTAGAGCCGATGGAGGCGCCGCCTCTTCCCCAGATGCCACCGCCGTACGGATCCGATTGAAACGAAATCACCGGTTTATCGGGGCTTGTGATGTCCATACCCCAAACGGCGGACTTTGCTTGCGCACACCCTTGAGAGGTGGTCGTGTAGATAATACTGCCGTGGTGATTCAGACTCCAGTTCTTCGAGTATGCCGGCACGAACTGTTTCGGCGGAAACCGGTCTTCCCCGTTGACGATATTCAATGCATGCAGCTTGCCGTCAATCGAGATTACGTACACGGTCACGCCCTCGTGACCGGGCATGATGAGCGGTGTGTCGTTCAAAGCATTCGGACAGAAATAAGAGCCGGTGCCTTGATTGCCGCTCGGTGGCGGGGCATCGTTTGTAAAGTGCTTTTGCCACGCTACTTTGCCCGTGTCGGCATCGATCACGTAGAGACTGTCGGAGCTGCCGCCCAGCACCAAGTAAGTCTCAGCGCCTTTGTTGGTATAGACCGGATTCACTACTACCGGCGTGGTCAGTGAGTTCAACTGTTTGGGCTCGTTATCAAGCTTGAGCTTCCAGAGCAGTTGCAGACCTTTGACACTATCCGCGGAAATGGTTGTTTCATCCTGCGCCCAACCGTTCCGCTGAGGATCACCGCCAAAAGTTAACCAACTGCCCGCGGCCACTGAACAACCAATTATGATCAGAGCCACTAGACGGCCGTGTTTGTGCATCGCGGAAGCCTAGTACTTCAAAACGTAAGCTTGAGACTGACCTGAATCGTGCGCGGCAGGTTTTCCGTTCCGTACGCAGTCCCGAATGGCGCACAATTCGACTCTGAAAGATCAAGACATACGTTGTTGTATTGAGCGTAGTTGAAGGCGTTCAGAAACTCGGCACGAAGCCACGCTTGATAATGTTCTGTCCCGAAATTCTTAGCCACCGCCAAGTCGACGTTTCGGGCGGCGCGCTCGCGTAATTGCGTCATTCGCTGAGGCGCATTCCCGAGCATGTAGATCGAAGCGGGCGCTGCATAGGCGTTGGGATTAACCCAGTTATCCGGAGTCTGGTTCGCCGGAACTACATTCTTACTAATCAGGTCCGGCAGTTGCGGACCGGGGTAACCGTAGTTGTTCAACTGATTGCTCGAGCTCTCCTGCAACCCGTAGAGCGGCAGACCGCTCGCTAGCCTGATCGTCGAAGAGACCTGCCAGTTTCCGAGCGCTCCTTTCACTACCGCTGGAGCACTTCCGCCCCACCTCTTACCTCGGCCATATGGTAGTTCATAAACCAGGGCTGTTGCGAAGCTTTGCGGCACGTCATGGGTGCTGATGTTGTAATCCAGCATCGTATTATACGAATCGCGCCACTGATTTCCCGTGGCCCAGCCGAAATAGTCTTCCGGCCCGTTGTCGAGGGCTTTCGACCAGACATACGTCGTCAGCAGACTCAATCCCGAACTGAAGGAATGGTTGTATTTGACGTTCAGCGCGTTATAGGAAGACCTCGCGCCGGGCAAAGAACGGGTCCACTGCAGATAAGTAAATTCCGGATAGGGACGAAGCAATTCGTTGTAAGCGATCGTCGGCTGAGAACCCAGATAGGTACCGGCAGGAGCGATGTTATAGAAGGGATTCGGCACTTGACTGTCTAACTGCGGCCCCAAGCTGAGATACTGGTCCGGCATCTGATCTGCATCGAGATTGGGATTGCCGTATAGCAATTTACGTCCTCGGTTACCTGTGTAGCCGACCTCGAGGACTGAGTGCGAGCTCAGTTGATATTGCAGATCAAAGCTCCAGTTTTCGCTATAAGGTGTAGGATGCGAACCTTTAGGCCAGATCTGTCCCAAGCCATTCCCCACCAGGGTCAGGCCACCTTGAGAACTGCCTTGCGGCTGGGTAATCCCGTAGGGAAATGGGTTGTTGATCAGAGCCAGAGGAGTGTAGCCGTTATTTGTTGTGCCCAAATAGGACGTCGAGGAACTGAATCCATAAAACTGACCTGGATTATCGAAGGTAATCATCGCCGATGCCGGCAGGAAGAAGATACCCGCTCCGACGCGCGCCACGAGGCGATCCGTAATTCTATATGCAAGACCAGCGCGTGGGGCAAAGTTCAGATTATCCGGCGCCCAGGCGTAACGTCCATTCCCGTTGACACCCGCATATTGAAATTCTCCGAGAACCGTACTCCCGATTTGAGAGCTGATCGGGTTCACAGCGGTCGTATTGAAATACTCAAGCCGGTTAAAGCGTTCTGTCGCGGGCCGTTGGTTTTCATAACGGAGGCCGAAGTTTGCCGTCAGCCGTTGACTCACACGCCACTGGTCCTGGATGTACGTACCGTAAGTATGCAATGACATAGCCGGATCGATATTGATCGATTGCCCGCCGCCGCTGCCTACGCCGAGCAGCGTGGAAGCGATTGCGTTCCCGCTGGCAGTCGAGGTATAGTTCAACGCTGTGCAGGGGCCGCCGTTCGGGTCTGGATCGCAGGAAGTCTGCGCACTGCTGAAATTAAAAGATCCAGGTGCTTCGCTGATGCTATTGATCTGTTGCACGTCGAAATTGAATCCGAACTTCAGCGTATGTTTCGCAAGCTGCTTTGTCACATTGATCATGGCAGTGTCGGAATAGCGTGTGTACCGTTCGTAGCTTCCGTTGCCGAGCGACGAATACGGTCCGTCTGGGTAAATGGTCGGCAGAAGCGGAGCCTGGAAAAGTGACGGGGACAGTCCGATTGTCGAGGCGTCAGCTACGCCGTAACCTTGCGCAGTGTGTTCTTCTCTCCAGCGGCTATAGCTTGCGTAGGTGTCGATCACCCAACTCGGACTCGGCGTGACGGTATCATTCAGAACGACCTGGAACCCGGTGTTTACCTGGTTGTTACCGGTATCTGCTCCATTGCAGAAGTAGCAGGGAACAAACTGATCCTGCCGGAACCGATCTGACCAGCGAACGAACAGCCGGTGGATCGTGTTCTGATCCCAATCGAAGCGGGTATCCATCTTGTCATTGAACGTATTGCCGGCGCCTTGCGCGTAGTAGTTGAAAAGATTGTTCGGGCCCTGACCCGGGCGATTGGGTAACGGATAAAGGTTTACAATTTTTTGTCCAACCGGATTGATCAGGTTGGAAGGGATCTGGTTGTTTGGAAACTGTGTTCGAGTGAAATTATTGCCCGTGTTGTCGAGAGCCGTAGTCGAAAACGGATTATAGATCAGATCGGGCGTTCCGTCAGCATTGAGAATGCCCCCGAAATTTCCGGCGCGTTCTGCCTGAGTGGGAACAGTCAGAAGACCCGAATTCTGGGTATTCGGTTGCCGCAGTCCTTCATATCCGCCGAAGAAGAAAAGATTCCAGCGCTTCAAAAGTGGGCCGCTGAAATTTCCGCCGAATTGGTTTTGCTTGAATTGCCCCTTCGGCGCTCCGTTACGATTGTTCGTCCAGCTGTTTGCGTTTAAGGCAGAATTCTGAAGATAGTCGTACACCTCGCCGTGGAACTGATTCGTCCCGCCCTTGGTGATGAGGGTAACGATTCCGGCACCCGAGCGTTCGTATTGCGCGTCGTAGGTATTCTGAACGACCTGTTGCTCCTGGACAGAGTCCTGCAGGGGTGAAACCACGAGGCCGCCCCAATCGACCGCTTGAGACGGGGCTCCGTCGATGAGAACGGATTCGTCACCGGTCCGGCCGCCGTTCAATCCGAAGTTGCTGGACATCTGATCGAGCGTTCCACTTCTCTGCGTCTGGCCGCCGGGCGCCTCAGTTGTCCCCGCCACAGCGAAAACGAAATTCAACGGATTGCGAGTACTGTTCGGGAGAGCCTCAATCAGGTGGTTATCCATCGTGACCGAGTTGTTCGCCGTCTGAGTATCCACCAGAACAGCGGCGGCCGAAACCTCTATCTTTTGCTGCGTGTCGCCAACCTGTAGCGCAACATTTACGGTACTTGCGATCTGGGCTTGCAGAATCAGATTGCTTTTGATGAAGGTGTTGAACCCCGCTGCCGTGACTGTGATCTGATAAGTTCCCGGATTGAGATTATTGAACTGAAAGCTTCCGTTTTCTTGGGTCTGAACCGATCGAACATCGTTGGTTCCCATGTTCTTGAGTTCGACCTGGGCCGCCTTGACAGACGCGCCGGTCGGGTCGGTGACGATGCCCGATATGGAAGACGTAAAGCTCTGGCTTTTTGCAACTTGACCGAAGCTGACGAATAAAGCTAGCGCGAACAAGGCGCCCAAAGGGGAGAATTGTCGGCGCCGTGCATTATTTCTATTGGAAACTAAACGCACGCATGCCTCCTGGTAAAGACCTTTCCTGAAGAGATACTGCCGATAAAGATAGCAGACCGCAATGAACCGTTCAAGAACTTTTCATGGGGTTGCGTAGAAGCACGAGTACTCAACGGAATAGGACTTCGTCCCACATATCGCTTAATGGGCTGTCAGGGCTAGATCGGAAGGCTTGAGACCGGCGGTGTAGATCTCATTCAGGAAAGAGTGTGGGTCGTATTTGCCCACGAAAGCCACATCCGCTTTTTCAGAAATCGCGGCGTCCATACCCATCGCCCAATATGTAGCATTCACGATCATGCGGCGCAGAGCTTCGTTTTCAATATCGTCAGCCGCGCCAATGGTTGAAGTAAACACCCGGGCCGTTTTGCCGCTATCAGTAGTGAAGGCGTTGGTCCACGCGATCGGCATCATCGGATCGTTCTTGCCCACGACCGGCGATCCCTCAGGACTCAACCACGACAACACCTGTCCTAAAAGCAGCGGGCGACAGGTGGGCAGCATGGGCAGGCGCACTTCGTAGGTGTCCGTTGGTCCCCAAATTTCGCCATCTTTGATGCCGCGCAGTATGGGACTTTGCGCTGCTCCGGGAGCGAACCAGCCGCGCGTACTCTGATGTCCGTGATCGCCGTGATGAGCGATCCAGGTCTCGCCTAAAACCTTTCTGCCAAAGCCTCCTTCCCAACCCGGAATTTTGCTGTCCCAAGACCATTTCTCATAGGTGTGGCTGGTTTTCAATTCGAACGGATGGGTTCCAGTGCGAAGGGCGATTATCGGCCGACCGGATTCAAAGTAATCGACAAGATCTTTCATCTGATCGTCCGGCAGGTCGCGCCAGCGCATAAATTCGATCACAAGATCCGCGGTCTTGAGTGCTTCAAGCCCCGGAATGTTCCGTTTCGCCCGAGGATCGATTGTGCCGTCATCAGGATTGATGGAGAACAGAACCGTGCAGGTGAATCCATGATGCACGGCCAAAATCTTTGCTATCGCGGGCAGGGCTTCTTCTGAATGGTACTCGGCATCATCACCCGCGATTAAAACAATATGCTTTCCATGACCCGGTCCGGCTTGCCCTGTGTAGGTAATACCGGCTCCATTCAGGAGCGAGCCAAACGTGCAAAGCGCGAGGAGCAGCGACTTAGAATTCATACACAATCAATTTTCAGAACGGGGTATTGGACCGGGGAGCCTCGCCTTGATGCTAGAGCATCATGTGCTCCTCTTTGCGCAGCGGGCGGCAGGTACTACGTTTCACCAGATGAGCCGGTACGGTGACTTCATGCGTCTCCCGCTCATTCTTCTCTATTTGAGCGATAGCAGCCCTCGCAAGTTGCCGTCCGACTTCCACCATATCGACGGATACGGTGGTCAGATTGGAAGCGCGCGCACGGCCCAGTTCATGCTCGAAACCGATCAGACTGACATCCTTTGGCACTTCGAGCCGATGCTGGCGCAGTCCTTCGCGAGCGCCGAAAGCCAAGTCGTCAGAACCGCACAAAATAGCTGTCATCGGCCATCCCTGCTCCAGAATGTAGGAGACCGCGGCCTGCCCGCTCTCAAACTCATCGTCCGACAAAGGAATCGTGTGCGCATGGTGTTCAAGGGCAAGCTCTGTCATTGCCTGGGCGTAACCCTTGAAGCGATTCCTGTGCCAGGGCCGCGATGCATCGCCGATGTACCAGATGTGCGTGTGCCCGAGCTGGGCCAGATACCGTGTCGCCTGATAGCAGCCGCCGAGGTCATCGTATTGCACCAGATTGGCGCGAGCAGCTTTTCCGCCGGTATCCATCAGATGGTTACTTAGCAGCACGTACCGCAGGCCGTGACTTTCGAAAGCCTTGAGGATATTGTCGTGCACTGCGCCAGCTACAATCACGCAGTCAGCAAGGCCGGGAGTTTGGACTACATTCGGAATCTCCAAGTTTAGCGGCGGAGCATCCGCCGGCGAACGGTGCCGGGCGAACAGCAGATAGTAGCCGCCGCTGGAGCAGTACTCTTCGACTCCCAGCAGCAACAGAGAGTGCGCCGAGCTCAGACCGAAGTCATTCAACAGGATCAATCCGATGATGCGCGACCTGGTATGTACAACGGTGCGAGTTCTCTCGCTGAGCCGGTAACCCACCTTGCGGGCCACGGCTTCCACGCGCTCTCGAAGCCCGTCGTCAACGTCCTCATGGCGATTGAGCACTCGCGAGACAGTTCCAACCGAGACATTCGCGTGTCTCGCGATGTCCTTCATGGTCGGAGAAGAAGATCGGCGCGGCATCTCCGCTTATGAAGTTTGCACTAAAATTTCATGATGTCAATGGACGCCTATGCTACTATCGCCTCCGTTGAGGGTATTGCCGATATTCCTCTGGTTTCTTGTTCCGCTGATTGTCTTCGCGCAGGATCCGGACGACATTGCGCGAGCACGAGCCGATTCGACGAGCGTTTCGGCGGGCAAGACCCAGTTCCAGCAGACCTGTGGCTTCTGTCACGGTCCCGATGGGCGCGGCGCGAGCGGTCCTGACCTGATCCGATCTTCACTGGTCAGCCACGACGTGAATGGAAATCTCATCGGGCAAGTTGTCCGGAATGGCCGGCCCGAAAAAGGCATGCCCGCATTCCAGCTTTCCGATGCCGAAATCAACAATATCGCGCAATTCCTGCACTCTCAAGCGAAAATTGCCGCGTCTGTATCGCAACGGATTCCATCCGAGTACCCGGTTGAGAAGTTACTGGTCGGCAGCGCGGACCAGGGCAAGGCTTTTTTCGACGGAAAAGGGAACTGCAAATCGTGCCATTCTCCATCGGGCGACCTGGCTCACGTGGCTTCCAAATACAAACCGTTCGATTTGCAAACCCGGATCGTGTATCCGTCCGGCTTGCATCCCTCAGTTACGGTGCGTGATTCTTCAGGCCGCACGTTCATGGGTGAACAAGTTTATGCCGACGAGTTTCTGGTTTCTCTTCGAGACAAAAACGGATGGGTCTACACCTGGAAGCGCGACAACACCCAAATAGAGATCCGGGACCCGCTAGCTGCCCACGAGAAGCTCTTGAAAATCTATACAGACAAGAACGTACACGATCTTTTCGCATATCTCGAAACGCTCAAATGATCAAAGCGCTGCTAACTGTTCTGGTGGCTGCGATGGCCGTGCATGCTCAGGAACTCGACCCCAATTCGCTGGCGCAACCGCCAGCGGATAGCTGGCCAACTTTCAACGGAGACTACTCAGGTAAGCGCTTCAGCTCTCTTCACCAGATCGACAAAGACAATATCGGAATGCTGGGCATGGTTTGGGCGTTCCAGACCGATGTGAATACCGGCCCTGGCCTGAAATCGACTCCTCTCCTTGTGAATGGCACTCTGTACTTCACGGAACCGGACGACGTTTGGGCTGTGGATGCGCGGTCGGGCCAGCAACGATGGCACTACCGTTACCACAACAACGAGGGCCTGCACATTGGCCAGCGTGGGTTAGGCATGTACAAGGGCCGGCTCTACTTTGAAAGTCCCGATGCGCACCTGCTTTGCCTGGATGCCCGCAGCGGCGAAGTACAATGGAACGTTGTACTTGCAGACGTAAAGCTCGGGTATTGGACGACTATGGCGCCACTGGTCATTCGTAACCACGTTTTAGCTGGCGTATCTGGTGATTTCAACGACCTTCACGGGTTTATTGACTCGTTCGATCCGGAGACCGGGAAGTTGCAGTGGCGGTGGGACGCGCTGCCTAAGCCGGGAGCGCCTGGTTCCGAGACCTGGCCTCGCAACAGCGATGCGATTCAGCATGGCGGGGGAATGACATGGCTGACAGGAACTTATGATCCCGACTTGAACCTTCTGTATTGGGGTACGGCCAATCCGAATCCCGTGCTGGACGGGTCCGTGCGTCCGGGCGACAATCTCTATACCTGCTCCATCGTTGCCCTCAATCCAGATACCGGCAAGCTGGTCTGGTATTTCCAGGCTTCGCCTCATGATGTTCACGACTGGGATGCGGTACAAACGCCGGTCATTTTCGACGGCAACTTCCGCGGAGAGAAACGAAAGCTTCTACTCCAGGCCTCTCGCAACGGATATTTGTTCGTGCTTGATCGGACGGACGGCAAACCGCTACTCTCGGCGCCGTACGAAGAGATTGACTGGAGCTCGGGTGTAGATGCGAAGGGTCGCCCGATCGGCAAACTAGAAAAATATCCGAGCCCGGCAGGAACTCTGGTCGAGCCAGACGCCATCGGCGCTACAAACTGGATGTCTCCGAGTTTCGACCCGGACACCGGGCTGCTCTATGTAGATACTCACGATTCCTATAGCTTGTATTACGCCTTCTCGACGGGCAAACCAGAAGGGTTCGGCGGACGCGATCTCAGCGTCTGGTCGAAGTGTTACCTTCGGGCGATTGACTACCAAACAGGCCAGAGCCGATGGAAACATGAGCTGGGATCAGGTTGGGATTGGGCAGGAGTGCTGAGCACAGCCGGCGGCCTCGTGTTCACGGCTGATGTTCACGGAAACATTCTCGGCCTTGACGCGGAAACGGGAAAAACGTTGTGGCACAAGTACGGCGGCGGTCCGGCGCAAGGGCCGCCTATCACCTATATGTTGGACGGCCGCCAGTATCTCGTTGTTGGAGCGCACGGAGTGCTGTTTGCTTTCTCTCTACCGGACGCACTGGTGACCAGTCCCCGGCCTTAAGTCCATAGGCGAGTCGGCATTTGCGATAGTTCCGCCGTATGCTCGTGAAGTGCTAGCTTTACTGAATATGAAAACAGTCAAAGCGCAGTTCCTTTACTGGGTCATTGCCGTTCAGACCGCACTGCTGATTTCTTTCTTGGTGAACCATCCGCGAACTGTCCACGCGCAGTCCACGGCTTCGCAGTTGAATCTGTTTATCGAGCCGGGAACCCAGATGCTGTTGGACCCGAGCGGAAGCCAGAACGTGATGGGGAAAGTCGTGATCGATCTGACAACCGGGAACGTGTGGGGCTTTCCCACTTACAGCAGCGCCTCCTACCCAACGGCAATGAGCGTTGCACGCCTGGGATCGCCCAGCGTTCCCGTTTCTAAACCATTCCTGCTTGCAAAGTTCGACTTCGGGTCGATCGCGAAATGAGTATTCAACGATGCATGAATCAGCGTTGCGCCGGTGCCTGATACGGGGGTAAATTGAGCGGCAGCGGCTGTACGGCCGGAGGATTGGCCGGCGCTACTTCGCTCGGAGTGTTTGGCAATGGAGCGCCGCCCGGCCGCCAGTTCCGCTGCTTCTCGAGCATGTCTTTCATCTTTGGCAACTGCGAGGGATCCCATCCGCCGCCGAGCGCCATTATCAAGGAAACGCTGGCCGTCATCTGTCGAAGTTGTGCCTCTACCTGCGTCTCCCGGTTCGATAGAACGGAGTTCTGTGCGGTAATCACATTCAGGTAACTGTCCACGCCCGTCCTATACCGTGTCAGAGCCAGATCGAGATAATGCGCTGCAGACTCGATCGCGGTCTGTTCCTCGCCGATCTCTTTGGACAAGATTCGCAGCGAGGAAAGGTTGTCTTCCACCGCCTGAAACGCACTCAGCACGCTCTGCCGGTAGTTTGCTACAGCGGCATCGTAGCTTGCCTGTGCCTGTTCGTTCTGCGCCCGGCGCGCGCCCGCATCGAATATCGTTTCCGAGGCTGAGGGCCCCAGGGACCAGAAGCGGCTCGGCCAGGTAAACCACTGCGTAATGCTGGAACTCTCGAGCCCTCCCGAGGCGCTCAAGCTGACATTTGGATAATAGGCGGCTCTGGCAACACCGATTTGCGCGTTGGCTGAGGCCACCTGGCGCTCGGCCGCGGCGATGTCAGGACGCCGCTCAAGCAAAGTCGAAGGCACCGCTATCGGGACCGGAGGCGGCTGGGGATTGAAGGGGGCCACCGGAAGCGAGAAATCGGCCGGCGCTTTTCCGATCAGAGTCGCAATCGCATGCTCAAATTGAGCTCGCGCCACTCCGAGATCCGTCGCCTGAGCTGTAGCCGTATTCAATTGAGTCTGTGCCAGAGAGACATCTTCCTCCGAGTCGATGCCGGCCTTGAATAACGTTTGTGTCAGAGCGAGAGCGCTGCGGTAATTCCTCAACGTATCCTGCAGAACGGCCTCTTGCATGTCGAGTGCGCGCACTTCGAAGTAATCTTCAGCCACCGAGGCTTGCAGGCTAAGCAGCGAGGTTGCCACATCCGCCGCGCTCGCCTGTGCAGAAAATGCGTTAGCGGCGATGGTGTTGCGTATCCTGTGCCAGAAATCGAATGTGTAAGAGATGTCGATGGGCAGAGAAAAATCGTTGTACGCCCCCAAAGCCGAAGTGTTTCCGCCGCTGCCCGGAGTCAGGACACGTGCGCCTCTTGTGGAGGAGATACGGGCATTCGTATACCCCGGAGAGGTTCCAACAGTTGGAAACAGCGCCGATCGCGCGGAAACAACGAGTGCTCTTGCCGCTCTGAAGTTCGCTTCCGATGCCGCAAGGCTCTGATTGGCCCTCGGCACTTGCTCTTCAAGCGCGTTGAGCTGCGGATCGTTATACAACTCCCACCATTTGGCTCGAACCTTGTCATCTCCGGGTTGTGCTACTTTCCAGCCTTGCCCCTCCTTGAAATCTTGTGGCGCCGATTCCTTGTAGGCCACCGGCGCGGGCGCGCTTGGCCGGACATACCTTGGTCCTGGATTGCAGGCGGCCAGGAGCAAGAGTGCTCCAGATACGAACAAAATCCCTTTCATCTCAGCTCTCCACCTCTTCGCTGCCTTGCGTTATCCAGCGGCGCAGATAAATCGGACAATTCACCAATTTGACATCGCGCCGCGCCTGAGTGGAAAAGTACCGAACTGTCTTGCGATCGACCAGCGTCACTTCACTCAAATCGATATACACCCTTCGGCAGCATCCCCGGGCTTGCGAAATGAATTGATCCAAGTCTGGCAATGCATCTTCGCTGAACTTGCCGTTCAATAGAAGCGTCACGGCCTCCTCGGCGGGGTGCCTTTGGGTTTTGATCTCGTACTGCGTATCCATCAGGATTTCTTTCCTTGACCGGTTTCCGCTGTTACCCGTGAGCTTCTGCCGGAGCCTCTGGTAACTTGCCCTGACGCAAGCCTTGCAACCACAAGCTGAAGCGGTCCATGTAGAGATAAATAACGGGAGTCGTATAAAGCGTAAGCGCCTGGCTTACGATAAGACCGCCCACTATCGTGATGCCGAGGGGGCGGCGCAATTCAGACCCCGTTCCAGTACCCAGCGCGAGCGGTAAACCGCCGAGCATGGCAGCCATCGTTGTCATCATGATCGGACGGAAGCGCAACAAACAAGCCTCGAATACGGCTTCTTTCGGAGGCTTGCGGTCACGACGTTCCACTTCGAGAGCGAAATCGATCATCATGATCGCGTTCTTCTTGACGATGCCGATCAGCAGAATGATTCCGATCAAGGCGATAACGCTGAGTTCGGTGTGGGTGAGCAGCAGAGCTAAAAGCGCGCCTACTCCGGCGGAGGGAAGTGTTGAGAGAATCGTGATCGGATGAATCAAACTCTCGTATAGGATGCCGAGCACAATGTAGACGGCCAGGAGCGCAGCGGCGATCAAGTAGGGCTCGTTAGCCAGCGATTCCTGAAAGGCTTCGGCCGTTCCACTGAAACTGGTGTTGATAGTAGTAGGCATGCCGGCGGTCTGTTCCATCTGATTGATTGCATCGACGGCTTGGCCCAGCGAGACACCTGGGGCGAGATTGAAAGAGATGGTTACAGAGGGGAAGACGCCCGAGTGATTGACGGTCAAGGCCGCGGTTGAAGAAGCATAATGCGTAAAGACGTCGAGAGGAACGGCGCCCCCTGTGCTTGACGGCACGTAAATATCTTTGAGCCCCGTTGGATTCTGCCAGAAAATCGGATCGACCTCCATCACGACGAAATATTGGTTTATGGACGTGTAGGTTTTGGCGATTTCACGTTCGCCAAAAGCGTCGTAAAGAACGTTGTCGAGTGTTTCCGGGGTGATGCCGAGACGCGACGCAGTAGGCCGGTCAATGACGAGATTTGCGGAGAGGCCGTTATTCTGCTGATCGCTGTTTACGTCGGTCAGTTCATGAAGCTTCTGCATGCGTTTGAGCAACTCGGGCGCCCAGTGAGTGAGTTCGCCGAGGTTGTCGCTCTGTAAGGTGTATTGGTACTCGGCCGAAGTGCGGCGGCCGCCTACGCGGACGTCCTGAACGGCTTGAAGAAACAAAGTCACGCCCGGCACGGCGCCGAGCTTCGGACGCAGTCGGTTGATGATCTGCGTGGCGTTGACACCGCGTTCATTCAGCGGTTTTAAAGCAATAAAGGCGCGCCCGGTGTTTGTTGTCGTGCCCCCACCGCCGCCAGTGAAAGCCTCGACGTCCTCGACGGCTGGATCCTGCTTGACTATGTCGGAGAGCCTTCTGATCTTGGCCTGCATGGCCTGAAAAGAGATCGACTGATCCCCCATGAAGTTGCCGCTCAACCTACCTGTGTCCTGCTCCGGAAAGAAGCCTTTGGGCACGATGACGTAGAGATAAATGTTAAAGCCGAGAGTAGCAATGGTGACGAGCAGCATCAGCGCGGAATGGCGGAGTACCCAGGCCAGACTCACCTCATAGACCTTGAGGATGAAATTGAAAGCCTTTTCGTTTGCCCGGTAAAGGCGCCCATGCCCTTTGCGCGGGCTCAAAAGACGGGCACACATGGCAGGCGTGGTGGTCAGGGAGATGACCATGGAGACAAGAATGGTGAGAGAAAGAGTGACGGCGAATTCTCGAAAGAGGCGACCGACTATGCCGCCCATCATGAGAATAGGAATGAAGACGGCGACCAGCGAGATGCTAATAGAGAAGACGGTGGAACTGATCTCAGAAGAGCCTTTGAGTGCAGCCTCAACACCTCCCATACCGTGCTCGCGATAGCGGGTGATATTTTCAAGCACGACGATGGCGTCATCGACGACGAAGCCGGTCGAGATGGTCAGGGCCATCAGCGAGAGATTGTCAATGCTATAGCCGAGCAGGTACATGATGCCGCAAGTGCCTATGAGCGAGACCGGAACGGCAATACTCGGAATGAAGGTAGCTCTCGGGTCGCGAAGGAACAGAAAGACCACCAGAATAACGAGTCCGACAGAGATGGCCAGCGTTCGTTCGATATCCGTGACCGAAGCGCGAACGGTAGTGGTGCGGTCGAGAGTTACGGTCAGATCAATAGCGCTGTTGATAGAGGCGTGCAGTTGCGGAAGAGCGGCTTTTACTCCATCGACGGTTTGAATGATGTTGGCGCCCGGCTGACGGAAAATGATGACCAGTGCGGCGCGCTTGCCATTCGCCAGACCTAGGGAGCGAACGGTCTGTACAGAATCTGTGACGGTAGCGATGTCATTGAGCTTCAAGTTGGAGCCGGCTCGCAACAGCAAAGGCTGATAGTTGACGGCATGCATCAACTGATCGTCGGCGTTGATGAGCCACGTTCTGCGCCCGTCTGAAAAACTGCCCTTGGCAATGTTGGCCGTTTGGCCGCTGATAGAGGCGCGAAGACTCTCCAAGTCGAGCCCGTAATGATGCAGTTCAGTTGGATTAACGTCGATACGGACCGCCGGAGCGGAGCTGCCGCCGACCACGACTTGTCCCACACCGGGTATCTGCGAGATGCGCTGCATCAGGACCGAGGAGGCGGCGTCATAAAGCTCGGGCTGGGGCAGTTTGTTGGACGTGAGCGCCAGGATCATAATTGGGGCGTCTGAGGGATTGACCTTGCGATAGGTCGGATTCGAAGGCAGGTCGGCAGGGAGATAGCTGCGTGCTGCGTTAATGGCGGCCTCTACATCACGCGCAGCAGCATCGATATTGCGATTGAGATCAAATTGTAAGGTGATGCCGGTCTGCCCTATTGAACTAGAGGAAGTCATCTCCGTGACGGCAGAGATTCTGCCGAACTGCCGCTCGAGAGGAGTGGCAACCGCGGATGCCATAATCTCCGGACTGGCGCCGGGGAGGGAAGCAGAAACCGAAACCGTCGGAAAATCAACCTGAGGCAAGGGCGATACGGGAAGCAGACGAAAGGCGACGCTTCCGGCCAAGCCAATTGCCACAGTCACAAGCGCCGTCGCCACCGGGCGCCTGATGAACATGGAAGACATATTCATGGCTGCACCTCGGGCGTAAGACCAGGATCCTTCTGTTCTTGCGTTTCGGCAAATCCGTGACGTTGGCGGAAGCTCAGAAATCGCTGGGCGATCTTGTCGAAGAATAAATAAATGACCGGAGTCGTGTAGAGGGTGAGCAGTTGACTTAAGAGCAAGCCACCGATGATTGTGATACCGAGTGGTCGTCGCAACTCTGAGCCCACACCTGTGCCGAAGGCCAGCGGAACCGCGCCTAACAGAGCCGCCATAGTTGTCATCATGATCGGCCGAAAGCGAAGCAGCGAAGCCTGAAAGATTGAATCGTAAGGCGATTTCCCCTCTTTGCGTTCGGCTTCCAGAGCAAAATCGATCATCATGATGGCGTTCTTCTTTACAATCCCGATCAACAGGACGATGCCAATGATTGCTACGACCGTCAATTCCTGGCGGCAGATCATTAGCGCGAGCAGTGCGCCGACGCCGGCAGAAGGCAGCGTCGACAAAATTGTGATCGGGTGGATATAACTTTCGTAGAGAACGCCGAGCACAATGTAAACGGTTACGAGAGCGGCGAGGATGAGTATCGGCTCGTTAGTGAGAGAAGCGACGAACGCCTCAGCTGTGCCCTGGAAGGAGGCCTGCATCGCAGCGGGCGTCGGCATTTGTTTCTCAACCTTGCGGATGGCGTCGATCGCTTCTCCAAGAGCAGCGTGGGGCGCAAGATTGAAGGAGATGGTGGTTGCCGGGAACTGGCCGACGTGACTGATCAGGATCGGCATGCTGGAGTTGGAAAAGGAAGTAAAGGCGCTAAGCGGCACGGGTGCGCCGTTGGTGGCCTTCAAGAAGATATCGTGCAGGTTGTGCGGGCGGGTGCGGAATTGCGGCAGAACTTCGAGTACAACGTGGTACTGATTGAGCTGTGTGAAGAGAATTGATACTAGGCGCTGGCCGAAGGCGTCGTAGAGTGTTTGATCGATCGTAGATGCGTTGATGCCGAGGCGCATGGCCGTCTGCCGATCGAAGTTTATGCCGGCTTCGAGCCCGTGTGTTTGCAGGTCGCTCGCAACATCGGCAAGTTCAGGAAGCTGATCGAGGCGCTTAACGAACCGGGAGGCATAGCTCGAAAGCTCGTCCGGGTTAGGATCTTCCAAGGTGTACTGATATTCGGTACGGCTGACGATGTCCTCGACCGTGAGATCCTGTACCGGCTGCATGTAAAGCGCAATCCCGTCGACCTTAGCGAGATTGGGTTGGAGGCGCCGGATAACGTCAGATGCGCTGATTTTGCGATCCGCGAGGGGTTTCAGGTTGATCTGAATACGCCCGGCATTGAGAGTTGTATTGGTACCGTCGACACCAATGAACGAAGAGAGGCTTTCGACGGCCGGGTCCTTCAGAATGACCCCAGCGAGTCGCTGCTGAAGCTGGGTCATCTCGGTAAACGAGATGCTCTGATCGGCTTCGGAAACGCCCTGAATTTCGCCGGTGTCCTGGACGGGGAAAAAACCCTTTGGAATGACGACATAAAGGAAGATGGTGAGAACCAAAGTGGCCGCGGCTACGAGCAGAGTAAGCGTACTGTGATCGAGAACCCAACGCAAGGTCTTGCCATAGAAATCTATGGTTTTCTCGAACACTGCTTCCGAGGCCTTATAGAATCGTCCCTCCTCCGCGTCCTTCTTGTGACGGAGTAGTTTTGCGCACAGCATTGGCGTCAGGGTCAACGAGACAACGGCGGAAATGATAATCGTTACGGCCAGCGTGACGGCGAATTCGCGGAATAGACGGCCGGTGATATCACCCATAAAGAGCAGTGGGATGAGCACCGCAATCAGAGAGATAGTTAAAGAGACGATCGTGAATCCGATCTGTTCCGCGCCTTTCAGAGCAGCGTCCAGGGGCCGCTCACCCTCTTCCACGTAACGCATGATGTTCTCGATCATTACGATCGCGTCATCAACGACGAACCCCGTCGAGATGGTGAGCGCCATGAGGGTGAGATTGTTGAGACTGTATCCGAGCAGGTACATAACGGCAAAGGTGCCGACTAAAGACAACGGGACCGCAACGCTAGGGATGAAAGTAGCGGCCAAGTTGCGCAGGAACACGAAGATCACGGCGACTACCAAGCCGATGCAAACCAGCAACTCAAACTCGACATCCGCAACGGAAGCGCGCACGGTGATGGTGCGATCAGTAAGAGTGGCGATGGCTATAGAAGACGGGATGGTGGCACGGAGCTTAGGAAGCAGCGCCTTCACACGATCGACGACCTGAATAATATTTGCGCCGGGCTGGCGTTGGATGTTGACGATGACCGCGGGTGTCGAGTTCATCCAGGCCGCCTGCCTGGAGTTCTCGACCCCATCAATTATGTTCGCTACATCCTGGAGGTGAACAGGAGCACCATTCTTATAGGCGACGATGACCTGGTTGTATTCTTTGGCGTCGGTTAACTGATCGTTTGCATTGATCTGATACCCCTGAGACTTGCCGTCGAAGCTCCCTTTCGCGGAATCGAGACTGGTGGCGGTAAGAGCAGTACGCACGTCTTCGAGATTGATGCCGTAAGAAGCGAGCTGGGTGGGGTTGGCCTGAATACGAACGGCTTTTTTCTGCCCGCCGCTGATCGTGACAGCTCCGACTCCGGAGAGCTGGGAAATTTTCTGCGCAAGACGCGTGTCGGCGTAGTCTTGTACGTCTTGCAGAGCCATATTTTTCGACGTTAGGGCGAGCGTCATGATGGGAGCGTCGGCGGGATTCGTCTTGCTGTAGACGGGCGGCATAGGAAGATCAGCCGGAAGGTAAGTCTGCGCCGCGTTGATGGCTGCCTGCACTTCCTGTTCAGCGACATCGATATTGAGGCTCAAGGCGAACTGGAGCGTGATAACGGAGGCCCCGTCGGAACTGGTAGAGAGCATCTGGTTGAGCCCAGGGACTTCACCAAGCTGGCGTTCCAGCGGCGCGGTGATAGCGGAAGCAGAGACTTCAGGACTCGCTCCGGGGTAGAAAGTCACCACCTGCATCGTCGGGTAATCGACCTCGGGAAGAGCCGAGACAGGCAGCTGCTTATAGGCAACCACGCCCACCAGCAAAATAGCCGCCATCAGCAAAGAGGTGGCGATCGGCCGGAGAATGAAGGGTCTGGATGGATTCACTTCTTCTGGCCTCGCGGCGGGGGCTGTGGGTTTTTCTGGGCGGTGTTGATCTGGGCATCGGCAGCACCTTGCTGCGAAGGGGCGGTATTTCCGGCCTTCTGGCCGGATTTGTTGGACGATGGCATAGACGGTGTCCGGCGAACCGAAACTTTTGCGCCATCCTGGAGCCGGTCGAATCCGTCGGTTGCAACGGTCTCTCCAGGCACTACACCGGTCACGGCAGAGTTATCTCCGTCCGTGGTGCCCACCTGGATATTGCGCGACTGGACGGTTTTGTCGGGCTTGACCACGTAGACAAAAGCGACATCGTTGTTGTGCTGGATAGCGGCGTTGGGAATGATATTGACGCCCATCAGCGTGCGAACCAGCAGCTTGGCATTCACGAATTCGTTGGGAAAGAGCTTGTAGTCCTTGTTGGCGAAGGTGGCCCGAGCTCGAACCGTTCCGGTGGTCGTGTCCACTTGGTTATCGAGCGTCAGGAGAGTTCCTTGGGCTAGTTCGGTTTGGTTATCCCGGTCCAGAGCGTCGACGCGCATTTTGTGACCTTTTTGCATTCCTGGAACAACTCTCGAGATATAGTCTTCAGGAATGGTAAAGATTACGGTGATCGGCTGAAGCTGTGTGATGGTGACAATTCCTGTAGTGCCATTGGCGGGAACGATATTGCCGGGATCTACCGTACGCAAGCCGACGCGACCGTCTATGGGCGAACGGATTTCCGCGTAATCGACATTCACCTTGGCCGCGTCGAGACTACCCTGATCGACTTTGACCGTGCCTTCGTCCTGATTTACGGTGGCCTGTTGAGTAGCGAACGTCTGTTCGGGAACAGCGTGTTGGTTCAACGCCATGCGATAACGGGTGAGATCGATGCGAGCGTTGGCGAGAACAGCTTGATCGCGCTCCAGTTGCCCTTGCGCCTGCAAATAAGCGGCTTGGTAGGGACGCGGATCGATCACCGCCAGCAGATCGCCTTTATGCACAATCTGGCCTTCGCGATAGTTGACGCTGGTCAGTGAGCCGACCACTCGGCTGGCCACCGTGACCGTGTAGACCGACGTGACGGTACCGATCGCAGTGATGTAATCGCCCATGTTGCCCTTCTGAACACTGGCGACGGAGACGGGAATAGCGCCGCCACCGCCGCGCCGTCCGCTTGCTCCTGCACCAGAGCCAGACCCAGACTGTCGTTGCGAAAGGAGGAGTCCACCGCCCAGTAGAATCGACGCCGCAACGAGCCAGATGAGCCAGCGCAACACCCGCTTGGGTTTAGGATGATCGGCTGTGTGGCCGTCCGATGATGTTTCGGCTGCCTGAGAACCAGTAGAATTCTCAGAAGGAATAGAAGTCTTAGGATCAGGTTCCATGCGCTTCTTCTAGGATCGAGATCTGCGGGTTCCTGCGCGACTGCCGAAAGAGCTACCGGACCGTATGCCATTCGGCATAGAGCCACGATGAGGTGATTAGGCGGCCACCGCGAGAAGACGTCAAAAGAACGTCAGGCGCTTAGTATAGAATGCTACATAGGATGGCGGTGCGTAGCTTACTCTTAATGACCATCGCGGGTGCCGCCCTGGCCTCCGGACAGGTCACCACGTCTCAATATGACAACGCCCGCACGGGCGCCAACCTCAACGAAACGGCGCTCACGACCAAAAATGTAAACACGAATGATTTTGGAAAGCTCTTCACGCTGGACGTGAGCGGGGACGTTTATGCCCAGCCGCTTTTGCTGCCTCACGTCTTAATACCTCGGAAAGGCGAACATGACGTTCTTTTCGTGGCAACCGAGCATGACATTGTATACGCGTTCGATGCCGGAGGCAAACCGGCAACCCCGTTGTGGAGAAGGAGCTTTGTAGACAGCTCACGCGGTATATCGCCTGTCGCGGCTGAGAGTGTAGGGTGCCCGTTCATCAGCCCGGAAATCGGGATTACCTCTACTCCGGTGATTGATTCCCAGAGCGGAACCTTGTATGTTTTGGCGCGCACGGAAGAAACGGATGCCAGCGGGACTCGGCGCTTCTGGCAGCGTCTGCATGCCCTCGATGTGCGCACTGGTGATGAGAAGTTTGGCGGCCCAGTGGTGATCAGGGCTTCCGTGAAGAGCGGGACTGCCGGAGCTTTTGGATTGTTTTCGGGATCGATCGATTTCGCGGCGCTGCACGAAAATCCGCGAGCGGCTTTGACGCTGGCAAACCACAGTGTTTACCTGACATGGGCATCATCCTGCGATGTGGGGCCTTATCACGGCTGGGTCATGGCATACGATAGCCATACGCTAAAGCAGATTGGCGCCTTGAACACCTCGCCTGATTCGATAGAGAGTGGCATCTGGCAGAGCGATACCGGCCCGGCAGTGGATGAGTTCGGAAATCTTCTCGTCTCGACCGGTAACGGCAAGTTCGACGTGAATTCAGGTGGGCATGACTACGGCGACAGCTTGTTAAAGATCGCGACCCGCCGCACGGGGCTGACCGTAACGGATTACTTTACGCCGTCCGAACAGGCTGATCTGAATGCTACCGATGGCGACCTTGGCTCGGGAGGGCCCCTCCTCATTCCTGAGCAGCCCGGTTCACGCGCTCATCTCGTCGTAATTGGAGGCAAGGGAGCTGTCATCTATGTTGTCAATCGAGACAGCATGGGTAAATTTGTACCCGGCAGTAACCGTCATGCGATCCAGACCATCAGAGTGGGCGGCGGCATAATGGGTGCGCCCGCGTACTGGAATGGGCATCTGTATTATTTCCCGAGCAACGATTGCTGAAAGACTTTGCGATCCAGAATGGCCGTCTATCGAGCGAGCCGGTCGCTCGCGGCAGGAACAAGATCGTCGACCCGGGAGCGACACCTTCCATCTCCGCCAATGGCACGAAAGATGGAATCGTCTGGGTGCTCGAAACGAAGGGCTGGCAGTCGATGGATCGCCCGGCAGTTCTTACGGCATACGATGCCAGGAACGTTGCGAACGAGATCTACGATAGCGAACAGAACCAGGTTCGGGACCGCGCCGGGATCGCGCGCCGCTTCGTTGTACCGATGGTGGCGGGTGGGCGTGTCTACGTCGCGGTCAGCGGCCAAGTAGATGTTTATGGTTTGCTCCCGCCACCGATACATCACAACTCCCACTAAGGGGTTAAGCGTGCTTCTTCGTTACACTTGAATTATTAAGCTTGTTCCGCGCATTAGTCCTACTCTTAACCTGCTCGCTGGCGGCGGTTCCGCTGGATCTCGGCAAATCGATGACGCAATACGCGCATCGCATCTGGGGTCAGGAGGAAGGGCTTTTTCAGCCGACTGTTTATTCCATCGCTCAAACCAGCGACGGTTTCCTCTGGTTGGGAACACAAGACAGTCTCATTCGCTTTGACGGCATTCATTTTCGTGAATATGCCGAAGGTGCTTCCGTGCTGCACGGAAGCCTGATTAGAAGCCTCAAGGAAGATAAGCAAGGCAATCTGTGGGTGGGCTCTCTGGGCAGCGGCGCAGTCCGCATCGCTCCCGATGGTCAGGCGAAGCAGTACTCGATGAAGGCGGGTTTGCCCAGCAATACCATTTTTTGTTTAGCGCCGGCGAAAGACGGCTCCGTCTGGGTTTGTACAGAGAAAGGTTTGGCACGCCTTTACCAAGGACACGTGCGCGTCTTCACCGAAGCGGATGGCCTGGTTTCTAGAAGAGTTCGAAGCACGTGCCAGGCGACCGATGGAACCAGGTGGGTAGCAGCTCTCGACAATGGCATCAGCCGTTCCGATTCCGATTCCCACTTTGTCCCTTTTGTGGACAAGCTCCTCCCACGGGGTCAAAGCGTAACTGCACTCGAATGTTCGTCGGATGGAAGCGTGTGGGCTGGCACTCCGGACGGTCTCGTCCACATTTCAGGTTCAGCGTCTCGCATCTTTACCACCCGCGATGGCTTGCCCGACGATGAAGTCTCTGCGCTCACTCAGGACGAAAATGGCACGCTCTGGATCGGTACGAATGATGGCGTCAGCCGCCTGCTCAATGGAGAAATCAGCGTCTACCGAACGCGCGATGGACTTTCTCATAGCCAGGTTCTGGCTCTTTGTCTCGACCGGGAAGGAACACTGTGGGCGGGTACGAAGAACGGTCTAGATCAATTCACAGACGGCAAGGTCACTCCTTATACAACGAATGAGGGCCTGTCGAGCAACAACGTCGGACCTCTGCTCGAAGATCGTGCAGGTCGTCTCTGGATCGGGACCCTGGGGCACGGGCTGGATTTCTTTGACGGCCGGCGTTTTCACAACCTCACAAGTCGCAATGGCTTGAGTAGCGATACCATACTCAGCCTCGCGCTCGATGGCTCGGGTGACCTCTGGGTGGGAACGGCGAAGGGACTGGATCGGGTTCGCGGCGCCAGCGTTGTCGAGTCTTTTGGGGCAGCGCAGGGTCTCCGTGGTAGCGAGGTGCGCAGCCTTTTCGCGGACGTTCAGGGGACGTTGTGGGTGGGCACTGAAACCGCTTTGCAGCAAGTCAAGGGTAAAAAGCTAGTGGCGAGTCTGCTCGATCCCCGGCCGAATTATGAGAGCGCGGTCATCGCTCTCAGCGGGAGCCACACTGTTCCCCTCTTTGCGAGCTTAGATGGACCAGGTCTCTACCAACTCCGTAGCGGCAAGCTCTCACTCGAGGCGCTGCCCACGACGCATGCCATCGATTGTTTCTTCATCGATCATCTTCATCACACGATGTGGATGGGAACGCTTGGCTCCGGTCTGCTGCGCTGGAAGAATAACTCCCTTGTGCACGTCTACGTGAAAGACGGCCTCTACGACAATCGCATCTATAGCATTCTGCAGGACGCCAATTCCAATCTCTGGCTCGCGTCGAGCAAAGGAATCTTTCGGGTCAGCCGCGACGAACTCGACCGCTTTGCTGACGGTAAGGTCAAGAACGTAACAAGCATTCCCTTTACCACCGGACAGTTGCGCTTTGAGTGCAAATCCGGCGTTCAACCGGCAGCCTGCCGCACAGTGGACGGCCGCCTCTGGTTTTCCACCACGAGCGGGTTGGTAGTAGTCGATCCGAATCACTTGGAGGCGAACCGCGTAGCGCCTCCCGTTAGCATTTCCGCGATGCTGATCAATGGAACCCGCCTTCCTCTTTACCAGGATCTGCGTCTAAAGCCCCGTGAGACGAACAACGTCGAGATCCGCTACGCCGGCTTGAGTTTCATCTCCCCCGAGAAGGTGACGTTCCGATACCAGCTGGTTGGATACGACAAAGCATGGCTGGATGCGGGTACGCGCCGGGAAGCGTTTTATACAAACCTGCCGCCCCGGAATTTCGAGTTTCGAGTTGAAGCGCGCAACGCGGATGGAGTCTGGAGCGCACAGCCGGCGGTGCTCAAGTTTATTGTTGAGCCAAAACTCTATCAGCGGCGTTGGTTCTTTCCGCTGCTTCTTCTGTTACTGGCTTTAGCTATTACTGCCGGCTGGCGAGTGCGTATCCGGCAGTTAAGAACCCGTTTCAATCACGTCCTTGCCGAGCGAAACCGCATAGCGCGGGAACTGCATGACACTCTACTGCAAGGTCTCGCCGGGGTGACTATGCAATTGCAAGCTCTTTGGACAAGAATGCCGCCTTCTTCGGAGAAAAGAGCTCTGGCCGACATCATCAGCGACGCCGGGCAGTGTTCTGCGGAAGCTCGCCGATCGCTTTGGGGCCTGCGGAACAACAGCACGGGAGCTCTGGAGTTCGCGAATAAGCTCGTCAATTTAGCGCGTCAGGCGGTCAGCGACAAAAACATGGCGCTTTCTTTGAGAGTGGAGCCGGTCTCGCTCAGAGATTATCCGGATACGGAATATCAACTGCTTCGTATCGCGGGCGAAGCGATCGCAAACACGCTCAAACATTCCGGCGCGACGCAGCTGAGCATAAATCTGCATGTGATCGAGGGAGTCCTGGCGCTCGCGATCGAGGACGATGGCATCGGATTCTCAACCTTCGCGAAACCGGCCCCTGAACATTTCGGTCTGCAAGGAATGCGTGAACGCGCGGCTGAGATCGGAGCGGAAATATCCGTTGAGAGTTCACCTGAAAGTGGTACCCGGATAGAGATTTCGCTTCGCTTGCCGGACGATTTTCGGCCGCCGAGTAACCGGGAGACGGTCGCCGCGCATCAACTACAATAGGCCCAGTTGGCATCCACGGCGACAATTCGCATCCTCTCGGTCGACGATCATGACCTCGTCCGCAAGGGAATTGCCGCTATTCTCGCAACTGAGCCGGATCTGCAACTGATCGGTCAGGCAAGCGAGGGCAGGGAAGCCATTCGCCTCTTCCGACAGCATGTTCCTGACGTCACCTTAATGGATCTCCGGCTCCCGGAGTGCGGCGGTATCGAGGCCACTCGCGAGATCCGGAGCGAATTTCCAGAGGCCAAAATCATTGCGCTGACCTCCTATGACGGCGACCAAGACATTTACCGGGCGCTCGAAGCCGGCGTGCGCGGATATCTGCTGAAGGAAATGGTTCACGCCGAAATCGTTCGGGCGATTCGGATCGTGTTTTCCGGAAAGCGATTTATTCCAAACGAAGTAACCCAACAGTTGAACGGATTTTTCCCGGAAATGGCGCTCACGCGCCGCGAAGTAGAGGTACTCTCATTGGTGGCCCGCGGCTTCGGCAACAAAGAAGTCGGCGATGTTCTGGGAACTGCGCCGGGAACAGTCAAAGCGCACGTGCAGAGCATTCTGGCGAAACTCGGAGCCAAGGACCGTACCCACGCAGTGACCATAGCGCTGCGGCGAGGCATCATTCATCTGTACTCGCCCGAGCTCGCGGCTACCATCCTGAATGGCTAAATCGGCTCGGACGGGCCGCCAGATCATTCTTCTCGCGATCCGCAATACCCTCGGCAGCGCGGTCATTTTGCTCGCAGCCGCTTTTTTGGTGGATTACGCTGTCCTTCGCTTTCGCGTAGCGACCAACCGAAGTGCTACTGCGACGGTTACCGTGCGTCCCGTGTATGCCGTGCCCCAGAAGAATCGGAGTACCGAATTTTTGCTAGGCGATCCCCAGGATCAAACGTGTGTCAACTCACTTTTTCCGCACATGGGCAATTCTCCTTGCTGGTATCTGCGAAGCCACAAGGAACAGCAGATAAATATGTAGCTCAGAGGAGTCGCGCTTCGCTATTCTTCGCGCAACGCCCTCATCGGATCGATTAACGACGCGCGTCGGGCTGGCATATAGGCCGCGACCAGCGCTACGAGCAGGAGCGGCAACGTAATCAGCACAAAGAAAACCGGATTCGTGCCCCCGAAGGAAAGAATAAACATCGAACCCACCAGGCGCGCGGCAACGATTCCTAGCGCCAACCCGGCTGCGCTTCCCGCGACGGCCAATACAAGGCCCTGTCGTAAGATCATCTGCAATACTCCCCGGCGGTCGGCCCCGACGGCCATGCGAATGCCGATCTCGCGTGTTCGGCGCCCGACCGAATAGGCGATAAGCCCGTAAAGTCCAATCACCGCGAGAACGAGCGCCATAATGCCCATCGCCGCGACTGCCTCAACGATGATATCGGGCGTCTGAATGGCGCGTTTTGTAAATAAATCCTGCATAGTACGCGCGCCGAAGACGGCCATGTTTGGCTCAATACTGTGCACGATCCGGCGCAGGACAGGGGCGAGGGTGGAGGCGTCGCTTGCGGGCGATTCCGCCGCCAGTGTCATAGTGCTCTGCTGATCTTGGGAGAACGGCAGGTAAAGAAAATCGGCCGGCGGCTCTCCGATCCAGAGATACTTACCCTGTTTGGCGATGCCCACAATCTGTACCAGCGGCCCATGAGCATCCTGGAGATGAAAACGTTTGCCGATCGCGTTCTGATGTGGCCAGAAGCGGTTCGCAAAGTGCTGATTGACCACCGCCACATGTGGCGAATGCATGGTATCGCTTTCGAGGAAGCCTCTGCCCTGCAGGATCGGGATATGCATGGTTTGGAAATAGCCGTCACTAACCACGGAATCGAAGGCATTAGGCGGTTCTTCGCCTCGCCCTAAAGTGCGGCCCTCCGGAATCACACTCTTGCTGTCTCCGTCAAAACCGAAAGGCACGATGGACATAAGAGCGGCAGATCGCACACCCGGCGTCAAACGCGTCTTCTGCAGAAGCTGCTTGTAGAACTGTTCGTTCTGCGCGGTGTTGTAGTGAGCCATCTGCGAATCGAAGCTCATCAGGAAAAGATGATCGGTTTGGAATCCCGGGCCTTGTGCAAGTAAGCTTCGAAAGCCGGTAAAGATTATCGCCGAGACGATCAGAAGAACGGCTGAAATCGCCAACTGCGACGAGACCAGAACATTGCGGCCCCACAGCCGGCTTCTGCGTGTCCCGTCGGCATCCCGAGCTTTGAGCGCGGAGACCACGTCGGCACGCGAACTGCGCCACGCCGGCAGCAGCCCGAAGATGAACGTGCTTGCCACCGCGACAACCAAGGTGAACACCAGCACACGGCGGTCGAGGCTCACGGCGAACGAAACAGGCACATCTGCAGGTGTGGGTATGGTTGCGAACAGTCGGACCCCTGCGAGGGCAATCCCCAAGCCCAGGGCGCCACCGCCGATCGCGAGCAGGAGGTTTTCGAGAAAAAGCTGCCGGATCAATTGCCAGCGCGCTGCGCCAACCGCCAGTCGGACCGCGATTTCCCGGCCGCGCGCTCTAGCGCGGCTGAGCAGCAGGCCGGCGACATTCGCGCAGGCCACCAGTAAAACACAGAGGGCAAGCAGGATCAGCATCTCTATAAGGGCTGTGTCGGGCGGAGACTGTTCCATACGAAGGGCGAGTTCCGTCTCAACCCGAATCTTCTGGGCGCGCGGCTCCGCTGGATACGTCTGTTGCAACACTTTGGCGATGGCGTTCAGATCGGCTTCCGCTCTGGCATTTGTCATGCCGGTTTTAAGGCGTCCTTTGACGTTCAACCATCGAGCGTCGCGCTTATTCAGATTGTCCGTACCGGAGAGCGCGGGCGACATTGCGATTGGAACAAAGAAGGAAGGCTTCACGAATTGATCGACTCCAGTGAAAGCTGCAGGCGCAACGCCGATCACTGTGAAATCGACTCCATTCAGACGGATTTTCGAACCGATGGCCGAAGCGGCGCCATTGAAGTGCCCGAGCCAGAAATCGTGGCTTAGAACAGCGACCGCGTCGCGGCTGCCGGCTTTATCTTCATCGATCCGGAATCCCCTCCCGATCGCCGGGTCGACTCCGAGAACCCGGAAGAAATTACCAGACACAAATACGCCAAACTGCATCTCGGGCTGCACCGTTGGATTCGGTGCGTATCCGAACTGCCCGTACTGGAAGGCGATCAAGCCGTCGAAAGATCGGTTCCGATCGCGATAATCACGGTAGTCGGGATACGATACCGCACTATTCCCGGTGAACGTGGCCGAACCCGGATTCACCGTGACAATTCCGCTCGGCTTCATCACTGGCAAAGGACGCAGCAGCAGCGCATCGGCAAGACTGAAGATTGCCGAATTTGCTCCGATACCGATGGCGAGAGAACAAACAGCAATCGCCGTGAATCCCGGGTTTTTAGCCAGCATTCTGGCGGCATACTTTACGTCTTTGAGCACAGGCACACTTCCCCTTATCTGACGCGGCAGGGTAGAGCAATGTCCCGGCCACTCAGCAACCCAGCATGTTCAATAACTTACCTGCCTATTCTGCCTCTGCGTTGTTCCGGAAATGGGACGCTAAGTAGCTCTCCGAAACACCTGTTACGGAATTGGCGTCGTGTTAATGGGGTTTGATAAAGACGCATGTTGCGAGATTTCCTGTTCCTGATCCTATTCTTTGTTTTCGTAGTTCTGTGGCTGATCTTTTGGCTGGTGGCTCACATCACTGTAGGCTTCGTTCACATCCTGATCGTGCTCGCGGTGGTGTTCCTGATCCTCCATTTCGTGCGGAGACGGCCGACGGTCTGACGCGCTGTCCGCCACAGATCACGCCGCGTGCAAGTGTCCATTGCCGTCTCCTCGGCCATGTGTGTTCGCCAAAAGGCTGAGCGCGCGCTCAGATCGTAGACCACTCGGTCCGTTTCGGAGAATTCGCAGCGGTTGGAAGATAGTCTACCCAGCACCCTCTAGATTAGGGTAGAATATCTTCTAACCCCATGCCAAAAGATTCTTTAGATCGGATCGAATTACTGCAGGGAACATTGGACATGCTGATCCTGCGGACCCTCCTCTTTGGGCCCGCCCACGGTCATCAAATCGCCAAACACATTCAAAGGACGACGGATGACCTGTTGCAGATTGAGCACGGCTCTCTCTACCCGGCACTCCATCGCCTCGAACGCAAGGGCTGGCTCGTCGCAAAATGGGAACCTGCCGCCAAGGACCAGAAGCGCGAGTTCAAATATTACCGGCTGACCGCCGCCGGAAAAAAACAGCTTGCTGCGGAGGAGTCGAAGTGGAAACAGATGGCGGGCGCGATCGCTCGCGTGATGTGGCCCGCCCAGGAAGGCTGATATGCGTTGGCGGCGGAAGCTGAGTGACCGCAAGTGGCCTGACAGGAAGTCGAGTGATAAAGATCTCGAACGCGAGCTTCGAACTCATCTTGATCTCGAGGCCGCCGAACAACGTCAGGCCGGCTTGTCCGAAGAAGATGCCGGCTATGCTGCCCGCCGTGCTTTCGGCAACACAACTTTGATCACGGAGGAAGTGCGCAAAGTGTGGAGTTGGACCACAATCGAGCAAGTCTGGCAAGACGTTCGCTACGCGCTGCGAACCTTGCGTAAGGCGCCGATATTCACGGGTACGGCCTTATTGTCGCTCGGGCTCGGCATCGGAGCAAATACCGCTATTTTCACGCTACTTTACACAGTCTTGCTAAGACCCCTGCCGGTACCGAATCCAGAACAATTGGTCGTGCTGGCCCTGCGCGATTCCCGACATCCGAAAGAACTGCAAACTCGCTCCTCCTATCCTTCTCTCGAGGCTCTGAAAAATCTGAATAAAGTCTTTGCCGGGCCCTTCACATATGTTTCGGATCTCCTCAAGATGAGTACCGGCGGAGAGCCCAAACCCATCAGAACCGATTTGGTATCGGGCAATTATTTTCCTGCGCTTGAAGTATCTGCGGAGCGCGGCCGAACCTTTTCGGAAGCCGACGATCTCAAAGGCGACCCGCATCCCGTTGCCGTCATCAGTCATAGGCTCTGGCGGCAACGTTTCGCGGGTGACGCCGGCGTGATTGGTAGAGCGGTCCGGCTCAACGGTTACCCGGTCACGATTATCGGCATAATGAGAGCCGAATTCTTCGGCACACAAGTTGGCGTCTCACCGGATATCTGGGTTCCCATTCAGCTGATGGATCGTCTGTCTCTGCCCGGGATAATGCTGGAGAATCGTGATGCGACGTGGCTGCCTGCAATGGCGCGCCTCAATCCAGGTGTGAGCCGTGAGCGTGCGGAGGCGGAGGTGGATACCCGGCTTCGTCGCATGCTTGCCGAAACGTACGGTGTAAGTGCATCTGCCTTGCCCCTGCACCTCGTGTTACTGCCCGGGAGCCGCGGGCTTTCGAAATTGCAACAGCAATTTTCTGAACCACTACTCGCGCTCATGGTCCTGGTTACGCTCCTGCTGCTGATTACTTGCGCGAACGTCGCGAGCCTTTTGCTTGCGCGAGCGATGCGGCGGCAAAAAGAAGTCGCATTGCGTCTCGCGATCGGAGCGAGTCGGGGGCGCATTATTCGCCAGGTGCTCACCGAGAGTACAGTCGTGGCCCTTGCTGGCGGCGTCCTTGGCATCGTTATGGCTTTCGAAAGCACGAGACTACTTGTAAAGGTCCTTCCCGCCACTCAAGCTCTGCTGCCGCGGGTGGACTTGCGCGTGCTCATGTTCTGCTTCGCGACTTCAATCATCGCAGGAATTCTTTTCGGGTTGGCCCCGGCCTGGCAAACCACGAAAGGTGAGCTTACCTCTGCGATCAAGAATGATTCCGCCCAGCTTAACGGCGTGCGCCGGTTAGGAGCCCGCGATATCTTACTCACCGGCCAGGTTGCTCTTGCCATAGTTTTGCTCGTGGGCGCCACCCTGTTCGTGGGTACTTTGCGGAACCTGGGCTCGGCTGATTCTGGATTCCGTAGCGACGACGTTCTGCAACTCTCTCTTAACCCGCGTCAAGTAGGCTACACGGCGGCTCAGATGCACAGTTTCTATGATCAACTGCTGGAGCGAGTGCGTGCGTTACCCGGCGTGCACGCGGCGAGCATCATCGATTCCGGACTTATGAGTGGGAACAACCAGACTGAAGATCTCTACCCGCCCTGGTACCGGCCCCGCCCGGACGAGGACGTATTCTCGGAATTCAACGCCATCGCTCCCGGCTTTTTTAAGACTCTCGGCATCGCTCGGCTTCAGGGCCGCGACTTTGACGCGCGGGACAATCAAGCTGCACCCAATGTCGCCATCGTCAACGAACCTTATGCGCGTCACTTCTTCGGAACGCGAGACCCAATCGGACAACATATTGGCGTCGGCGGCAAGCCCGATATGCAGATCGTAGGAGTCGTGCGCTCGACAAAATACCGCACCATGCGTGATGAATCGCCGCGCATCGTCTATTTTCCATTTGCGCAAGTGGGATTTGGACAGGCCACATTATACGTGCAGGCTGGTGTCGCCCCATTGACTCTGGTCGGATCCATTCGAAAAATTGCCGGTGACCTCGACAAGGATGTGGTTGTTTATGACGTCAAGACACTCGCCGATCAAATCGATGAATCGATATCCCAGGAGCGGCTGATTGCCTGGCTCTCCAGTTTCTTCGGTCTTTTTGCTCTCGTGTTGGCCGCGACCGGTTTATATGGTGTCGTCAGCTATCGGGTTTCCATACGAACGCGGGAAATTGGTATTCGCATGGCTCTTGGTGCTGAACGCGGGCAGGTCGTCCGATCGCTTCTGCGCCAGACAGTGCTACTAACGGTCTACGGCATTGCCTTCGGCCTTGTCATGGCATTCGCCGCGGCACACTCTGTTGGTTCGTTGCTTTACGGCTTGAGCCCTGGAGATCCCGTGGCGCTCGCCGTCTCGGCGGCAATTCTGTTGACGGCTGCTGTCGTCGCAGCTTACCTGCCGGCAAATCGAGCATCGAGAATCGATCCCATGATCGCTTTGCGTTACGAGTAACGGAACCTTAATAGGCTGCTAAAGTCGTCCTTCTCGATACGTCGCTAATCCGATAATTGAGGATGTGAAAGCGGCTCGGTTACTCTCCCCGCGCGATGTTTCTCTTCGTCCGCTCGAGATTCAGGAGATATCCGTACCTGAAGTGAAGCCGGGTTTCGTTCTCTTGCAGATTCACGCATGTGGAGTGTGCCGCACTGATCTGCATATCGTTGAAGGAGAATTGCCGGTTCGTGCGCCCAATGTGGTCCCTGGCCACCAAATCGTTGCGACCATTGCTTCTGCCGACCCTGCAACCGCGAATTTTCCTGTCGGCACGCGTGTGGGCGTTTCCTGGATCGGCGGAGTCGATGGCTGCTGTTCCTATTGCGAAAGAGGCCTCGAAAACCTCTGCGATTCCCCTACCTTTACCGGCTATACAGTTGCGGGCGGCTACGCAGAGTACACGATCGCCCGATCCGATTTTGTTTTCCCGCTGCCGGAAGCTCTCGATGATCTGCATGCCGCGCCCCTTTTGTGCGCCGGTATCATCGGCTTCCGCAGTCTTCGTGTGGCTGGCGTCCAGCAAGGTGAACGCGTGGGCCTGTTTGGCTTTGGAGCATCCGCTCACCTCGCGATCGCGGTCCTTCATTCCTGGAACTGCGAGGTCTACGTCTCAACCAGGGGATCGTCTCATCGTAAACTCGCCGCCTCGCTAGGGGCGCATTGGGTGGGTTCCGAGGATCAACTTCCGCCTGTCCCGCTGGATCGCGCCATCACCTTCGCGCCCAGCGGTAATGTCGTTATCAGCGCTCTTCGCAGTCTCCGAAAGGGAGGTGTCGTCGCGATTAATGCCATTCACCTGGACCGCGTTCCCGAGTTCGACTACGACAGTCTCCTTTGGGGAGAGCGTCAATTACGCAGTGTTGCCAACATGACTCGCGCCGATGCTCGTGACTTTCTAGAGATCGCTGCGGCCATCAAGCTTCAGCCAAAGGTAACCTTGTTTAGTCTGGACGAAGTGAACGAGGCGCTGTTAGCAGTCAAACGCGACTCTATCGACGGCGCTGCCGTGATCCGTCTCTGAGACCGGACCTGCTACGGCATTGACTGCTGTTGACTCGAGGGCGGCACCAAACCCTTGATCCTGAGATACGTCACCATATTTCCGTAATGCTCCATGTTGTGACCGATGTTGATGGTGAGAATAGTCAGTTTCGGTGCATCGTGTCCGAAAAACTTCGTCATCTCGGCAGCATGCGCGTCGGTCATGCCGCTGTAGGCTTGATCGCAATACGCGAAACCATCTTTCAGAGCTTGGATGAGGTCAGCCTTGCTGGTCTTGCTCTTCTCGATTCCAGGCGGTTGTTTGCCATCGCCAACGAGCGCCGAGCAAAACTCATATTGAGCATCTGCAACATGTCCTACCAGTTGGCCAAAGCTTCTAACCGTTGAAACCGGCTTGAACGAATAGTTCTCTTCCGGCATCTCTTCCGCTGATTTCAACAAGTCAGTCTTGCTCATGCCGTACATGTACTTTGTTCCAGCGCTGAGCGGATTCGGGTTCGGTGCCGCGGGACTGGATGTACTCGATTGAGCGAATACCTGGAGAGCTGCCAGCCCGGACAAAAGCAACATCTTATTCATGGGAATGCCCCTCTTCTATAAATATCGGGGTTGCCGATACATAGAAGTATCGGCGAGTTTACAGGCTTGTCAAGGCTCAATCGTACATCAAAGGAATATAACGCTGCAATTGCTAGAAACTGTTGGCGCTTCTCCTGCGCCTAAAGCGGCAAACCGTGGCGATCCGCCTATGGTCTACGCGAGGCGAATTCGGCGAACGTTGATTTTGTCGTCACTGAACTGCCCAAGGCCCATCATCCCCGCTATCTCGATGTGCTCTACCTGGCAATTCAGGAAGTGACTGGCGCGGTCCGGTTTCGATAACGCGATCGGCTGCATGCCAACCTCCTGCCGCTTCGCATCTATCACTTTCCAACCCGTCTTGTCCAGCGCAACCGGATCGGTCCCGAAATAAAGAGTTTTTGGTTCCCATATGAACTGCGGCTTGCCCGAGGGGCCGCCATGATAACTGGCGCGGACCGCATCCACTACGTGCAGCACAACCTTTTGCCGTATGATCGGCAAACTGACTACCGATGGAATGAACATCCCGCAGGCGTTTGCAGTCGGAGTCATGTGGCTCCGGTTAACGTTATTCACGAATCCGTGCGACATGTTCTTGAGTGTGATAGTCACGCCCGCCGATTGATGGTGCTTCAGAACCGGCAGGTTGATGATCTTGTTGACTTGCGTCGTAACGACCTTTGCCACATACGAGCGCCGCGATCGCGGATTGTTCGGATCATCGCCCGGTTTGACGATCGCCATTTCCATGAAGTGGTTCGCGTCGTAGCCGTCCATGTCAAGCTGCACATCGTTGTAAGCGGGAGAAGCCGCGGTAAAACGCATTCCAGGCCGCACCCACTTGTCCATTCCACAGTCAACCGCTTCTTCCCGGTATCTGTTAAACACAACAATGTTTTCGTCGGAGACACCGGCTTGATTAAGACCATCGAAGATCGAATGGATCACAGATACGTCCGAACAAAGCTTCGGCCCACCTACAGGGCTCACTTTGATGCCTACTACGTCGCCCTTCTGAAACAGAGCGCGCCACGCATCCTGAGCCGTCGGGGCTCCAGTGAGCTCCTTCATGCCGCGGTCCATCATCTGGTGAACGGTCTCGGGCTGGTAGTCTCCGGAGACTATGCAGCCGGCGTGTTCAACAGCGATCACGCGGCCCGGATACGGACCAGGCATACCTGCATTTCGAGACTCTTCGGCTCTGCTTTGGGACTGCGTCACAGCTGCTGCCGCGCCGAAAAACGCCGATTCCATGAACTGCCTTCTGCCTGTGTGCATGCTCCTCCTCCGTTGTAAGCTCTTGCCTGCACCCAGTTTATCTCCGCTGTTTGAGGGCTCTTTCGATATCATGATTCTGCTTTCAAACGCGATGAGAAGGTTTGTGTGGGTATGCGCCGGCTTGTTTCTGGCGATCTCCTTTGGATTGGTTCCGGCTGTGTCTCAGACTGAGTACGATCTGCTGCTGCGCGGCGGGCATGTCGTCGATGCGAAGAATGGCATCAGTTCCGTCCGTGACGTGGCCATTCGCGACGGTAAGATTGCCGCTGTCCAGGAACATATTGATCCCTCGAAGGCGCTCAAGACGGTCGATGTCAAAGGCCTGTATGTCACGCCTGGGTTGGTTGACATCCATGTTCATGTTTACGCGAGCACTGGTGAGCGCAATTCGTACGCGGGCGATAACAGCGTCTTCCCGGACGGCTTTACCCTGCGCACTGGTGTAACCACCGTTGCCGACGCAGGCTCTTCCGGAGCGCGCAATTTCGCAGATTTCAAGGAGCACATCATCGACCGCTCCGAGACCCGTGTCCTGGCTTTTCTGAATATTGTCGGTGCCGGCATGCGAGGCCCAAGGTTTGAAAATAACCTCGCCGATATGGATCCGAACGTTGCAGCCGAAATAGCCAAACGCTATCCGGGGCTCATCGTGGGCATCAAAACCGCGCATTACGCCGGCCCTGAATGGACCCCGGTCGAACACGCTGTTGAAGCCGGCACAATCGCCGGGATTCCGGTCATGGTGGATTTCGGAGCGAATAAACCCGAACGCCCGATCGAGGTCTTGCTGACGAAGAAATTGCGCCCCGGCGACATCTACACGCACTGCTACTCGGGATTGAGGAATGAGCTCGAACCGGATGGGAAGCTCAACCCCGGTATGTGGGAAGGCCGAAAGCGCGGCGTGATTTTCGACGTGGGACACGGAGGAGGCAGCTTTGCCTGGCGGGTTGCCGTCCCTGCCATTCAGCAAGGCTTTCTGCCCGATTCGATCTCGACCGATCTGCACATCAGCAGCATGAACGGCGGTATGAAAGACATGCTCAATGTGATGAGCAAATTCCTGGCACTAGGTTTGTCAGTGGATCAAATCATCGCTCGCTCTACTTGGAACCCGGCCCGCGAAATTCATCATGAAGAACTGGGGAATCTGTCCGTCGGTTCGACGGCAGATATCAGCATCCTGCGCGTCGCGAACGGCGAGTTCGGCTTTACCGATATGTATGGCGCGCGCATGAACGGCAACAAAAAGTTCGAATGCGAGGCGACTGTGAAGGGCGGAAAATTCGTTTACGACCTCAACGGTATCAGCCGTCCCGACTGGAAAACACTGCCACCGAACTACACCAATGTTGGAGATCCCCGATGGGACGCGCTGAATCCCGCAAAAGGGCATCACTGACTTATTTTCTTGCCCTCCTGCCGCTTCTCCCTTTTGGACTTCTTGCCCAATCGGGAAGCGTATCTGTTTGGTTGACCAATCCTGACAAGTCAGCGCTGTTCGCGCTGCAGCCTTCGGAGCTTCGGTTTTCGAAGCCGGGTGGATCTCTCCCAACGATCAACATCGACGAACAGCAGAAATTTCAGTCGATTGTTGGCTTCGGTTTCGCCCTGACCGGCGGCAGTGCTCAGCTTTTGTCTCGCATGAGCCGCGAAAGCAGAGCCGCCATCCTCAAAGAGCTTTTCGCGGATGATGGCACAAACATCGGCATTAGTTATCTGCGGGTCAGCATAGGCGCTTCGGACATGAATGATCGTGTCTTCTCCTATGACGATCTCCCCGCTGGTCAAACCGATTTGAGTCTCGCGCATTTTACACTGGCGCACGATGAAGCGGACGTGATTCCGGTTCTAAAAGAAGCCCTTGCGATCAACCCGAAGCTCCGGATTCTGGGCAGCCCATGGTCTGCTCCCGCCTGGATGAAGACCAATGGAGACGTGAAGGGCGGCCGCTTGAAAGAAGAGTACTATCCGGTCTATGCGCAGTATTTCGTCCGCTACATACAGGGAATGAGAGCCCACGGAATCACAATTGATGCCATCACGATCCAGAACGAGCCCCTCAACGCGAACAATACGCCAAGCATGCTGATGGAGGCAACCGAAGAAGCTGCTTTCATCAAGAAGAGTCTCGGCCCGGCTTTTAAAAAGGCGAATCTCAGCCCCAAGATCTGGGTCTACGATCACAACTGCGATATCCCGGAATACGCTCTTTCCATTCTGAGAGACCCGGATGCTAATCAGTACGTTGACGGATCGGCCTTTCACCTATACGCAGGGAAGATCGAGGCCATGTCGCAGGTGCACGACGCTTTTCCGAACAAGAATCTGTACTTCACCGAGTTCATGGCGGAAGATTTGGAGCATCCGGACCGCATGGCGCTGGCTCCGCATGTTCATGGAACGGTCATCGGTGCCCTACGCAACTGGAGCCGGAACGTCCTCTTGTGGAACCTGGCCGCTGATCCTCATTTCGGCCCGCACACAGGCAATGGTGGCTGTCCGATCTGTCAGGGAGCCATCACGATTGATGGCGATAACGTTACGCGAAACCTGGCCTTCTATGTGATCGCTCATTTTTCAAAACTGGTCAGGCCGGGTTCGGTGCGAATTTCCTCGACCTCGCCCGAAACACTGCCGAACGTTGCTTTCGAAACACCCGAAGGCAACAGGGTGGTGGTAGTTGCGAACGAAACCGGCTCGACTCAGATCTTCGCTCTTGCTGACCACGGCGAGACCGCCACTGCGACTCTGAACGCAGGTGCTGTCGGAACTTATGTCTGGTAGCGTTAGCGCGCCTGGCGCCGCAACTCGAGAACTTCCACAGAATGATCCGCTGGAAACGAGACCTGCCAGCCTTTCGCAAGCTCCGCAGCGGAGACCTTTCCTAGAGAAGATCCGGTAATGACGGAGCGAACTTCATAAGTCGCATCTGCTGGCGCTTCGATGCGGAGCTTACCGGCAGTGGCGTCGCTCTTGTTCTTGAAGAGAGCGACCACTCCGTCTGACTCGCGGCTGAGGCGGGCGAAGCCGTCCCAGGCGGAAGCTTCAGGTTGCTGCCAGTTTCCGAGCGGGAAGAAGGAGTCCGAGAGAGATGCCCGGCTGCGCAGCTGCTGATACCAGCGAATTTTCTCCCCGTACCAATGCCGGTCCGCATCGGACAACTTTCTCAGGTCGCCGAGAAATAAGGGGGCCGAGCCAATGGCAGTTGCGAAGTGTTCTTCGATGGAGCCTGTCGGAGCACGCATATTTCCGATCAGCATGGTCTCGGCCGGAATGGAAAGCGCGCGCTGGTAAAGCAGGGTACGCGCGTGCAGAGGACCGCCGTATTCCGGCTGCTGGTCGTCGACGTTACTCAACCAATCGAGATCCGCGCATTCAAGCAAAGCGGGGTCGATCACGTGCTTCTCGCCCCAGAGTTCAAACGTGTAATCGACCAGCACTTCGGGATGATCGCGATAGAGCTGCTGTCCAATGTATTCCAGTCCCTGGTAAATGAGGGTGAGCGATTCTGCCCAGTCCCTGTGAGAATGATTCTTTGCGTAGCAGCCGGGCGCCTCGCCATAGGCGTTGAATACAGTGGTCAGATCAACTTTGATATAGGCTGGGCGATAGCGCGTGATCAGATCTTCCAGACGCTTGAGTGCCGAATCCCGATAGCCGCTCGCGAGACACATGACGGCGCTCGTGCCCGATGCCGTGCTCGTAAATTTTGGATTGCCATTTTGGTCCCGGCATGCCCATTCGGGATGCGCCTGATAATCAGCATTCTTCGTGCTGATCGCGGCGAGCGGAACCCAGAGCCCGAGCTTGAGATGGTTTTTCTCGAGGATCGAATGGATCTGAGCGAATCCGCCTGGGAAATTCTTCGAGTCGACATCGTTGGAGCCGTATTCGGCCTGCCAACCATCATCGATCGTGAAGATGTCGAGGCCCATCTGTTTGGCCACCGGCGCCAGTTCCTCTACGGTATTGGCGTTTATGCCCCTCAAGAAAGGTTCCCAAGTGTTGAAAATCCACGGAGGGCCAGACTGCCCGGGACGTCTCATGACATGGCGCGAAACATATCCGGGCACTGCCCAGTGGGAATCCTGGAACCCGTGACCGTCGGCGAAAAAGACGAGAGAACATTTGGCGCTTTCAAATGTCTCGCGCGCTCCAAGCGTTCGCCGGAACGGAAACAGGTCGGTATCGTACATCACGCGGAAGCGCTCACCCCAGCCCTCTCCGATCTCCGTGCGCTTGAGGTAGCCCGGCGCTTCGTTGATAATGGCCAGCCCCTCACCGGTGAATGCATTGCGCAAAACGACGGCGGGATCGGAGACCCGGCCCGTAAAGAATAGTTCGCGCGGCACGGTTCCGTACCCGCCATTCACTTCAAGGTCCGCTGGTGTGCCGGGTGCCGCCGCTACGGATTCAAAACTGACATTGCTCAGAGAAATCGCTTGCGTACTCTGATTTGTGACGCCGATCCACTTGCGAATCGCGGGAGCATCATCGTAAACCGCATAGTTCACCGAGATAGCAAGCAGACCGTCCTCCGTGGCGGTGCGCAGTCGCAGCATTCTTCCGCCGGCGATGTCAACCGTATCGGCGCTCAAAAAGCGCAGCGATTTGCCAGTGATTTGTTTTTGATTCGCTCGCACAGCAATCTCTTCGCCGTACTGTTTTTGGCTTCGGCTGAACTCCAGGAAATCGCGCCCGGTGACTTTGTAAATCAGCGCATCTGTGCGAAGTCCCTGCTCGGATGAAAACGAAACATCGCGTTCCACCCAATCGTTTCCTATCGACCAGCGATGGTCTGGAACCATGGTTCGTACGTATGACGGAGCACAGAGCGCATCGCTCTGCAGCAAGAATGCAGAAGTAAAAAGTAGAAGCCCGATTTTCATCACAAACGATGGAGAGTATCACAATCAGCGGATTGCACGTCTGATAACGTAACAGCTTTACATGATCGAAAAGCCAACGCCAGCTACCCGCGATATCCACCTTGCATACGTTTTATTCCTCGCGGCGACGGCGGCATTGGGCGGGCTGCTATTCGGATTCGACATCGCGATCATAACGGGTGCCGGCCCTTTTCTGATCGAACACTTCGGATTGAACGATCTTAGTCTCGGCGTCGCTTTCAGTTCCTTACTGTTTGGCTGCGTATTGGGCTCGGCAGCAGCGGGCAGGATCACGGACCGCTTCGGCCGCCGCAAGATTCTGCTGTGGGTTGCGCTGGTATTCGCGCTGACATCGATCCAGACCTCGCTTGCCGGTAATTTCTCGATGTTCCTGGTTGCACGATTCCTGGGCGGTATCGCGGTTGGAGGCGCCTCGATTTTGTCTCCCATGTACGTTGCTGAAATCTCTCCGCCGGCCATTCGCGGGCGCATGGGGGCCCTGTATCAGTTTTCAATCATTCTCGGGATTCTGATGTCGTACGCGATCAATTACCTGCTGCGCAACGCGGGTCCGGCAAATTGGCGCTGGATGTTCTTGACCGGCGCGCTGCCGGCGCTGGTCTTCTTTCTTCTTTTGGTACGGGCTCCCGAAACTCCTCGCTTTCTGGCGATAGCGCGGCGCGACAAGGATGCACTCCGCGTCCTGACAAAGATAGGCGGGGCAGAGCGCGCGGAGTCTCAGCTTTCAGAGATACGCGCGAGTTTAAGTGACAGACGCAATGCATGGCGCGACCTTTTGCAGCCTGGCATAAGACGCGCAGTCTTGGTCAGCTTTGTTCTCGCTATTCTGGTCCACGCTTCCGGCATCAATACAGTCATCGATTATGCACCGACTATCTTTAAGTCGGCCGGTTGGAAGATCGATGCGGCACTGTTCTCCACCTTCATTGTTGGTGTAACGAACTTCGTGTTTACGGTTCTCTCGTTTTGGATGATCGATCGCTTCGGACGTAAGCCTTTGTATATCCTCGGCTCGCTTGGAATGGCCGGCGCGCTCGTTGCGCTCACCGCCATCTCGTGGAGTGGTCACTTCCGTGGAGGTATCGTGTTGGTGCTGATCCTTACCTATTTGGCTTGTTTTGCTGCAGCAATTGGCCCGGTATTCTGGACACTGGTCCCCGAGATTTTCCCGAATCACATCCGCGGAACGGCCATGACGGTTCCCGTGCTGACGCAATGGATCGCCAACGCGGTAGTCGTCCTCTTTTTTCCGCTAGCCTTCAACCAGATCGGAAAATCATTTACCTTCGCTTTTCTGGCAATCATGTCTTTGCTGCAGGCGGTTTTTACCTGGCGCTTTCTGCCGGAGACCAAAGGAAAATCGCTTGAGGAAATCGAGGAGTTTTGGTTACCGGTTAGATGAGGATTAGCAATTGCCGCGAGGCTCATTCATATCGCAGAGCTATCAACGGATCGACCTTGCTTGCCCGGCGAGCAGGCAGAAAGCTTGCAAACAGCGCGACGATCAATAGCAGCAAGCAGACGAGTGCGTAGACGAGAAGATTAGTTGTGCGAACGCCGGCGATTAGATTCGACACAAAGCGGGTAAGAACGAGGGCGCCGATTACACCCAGGCCAATGCCGAAAAGAGCGAGCAATGCTCCTTGTCTCACGATCATCATAAGAACGCTCGCTCGCTTTGCCCCGAGCGCCATCCGGATACCGATCTCCCGTATGCGTCGCGCCACCTGAAAGCTGAGCAGACCATAAATCCCAACTGAGGTCAGAGCGAGAGCGAGAGCTGCGAATGTACTCATCAGCGATGCATCGAAACTCGGCCGTGCGATCGAATGCGCCACTATGTCAGCCATCGGCTGAAAATCCAAAATGCGCTGGTTCGGTTTTGCCGCCTTTATGGCCTTGAGAAGCACAGCACCGGCAGCAAAGTTGCCCTCTGGCCGAACTACCCACGATGTGGAGTTCGCTGCTCTCGGTAGCTGCGAAGCCGGTACGTACACTGTAGTCGGAACTGCCTCGTCAATCGCTAAATTCTTCACGTCTGCCACCACACCCACGACTTGCCTCGGCTGTTCCAGGATCTCGGGGAACTGGCGCCCTTTGTATTCGCCTACCACGATCTGATCCCCAATCGGGCTCTTCCCATGCCACCAGGCACGCGCTACGCTCGCACTCACAATCGCGACCGGCGTCGAGGAAACGGTGTCGGCGTCGCGAAAAGCACGGCCCCCGATAAGCGGGATTTGCATTGTCTTGAAGTACTGTGAACTGACCGCGCGATATTCCATTCCGCCGATGCTGTGCTCGGGGTGCCCTTGGTGTTGAGTCGGAAGGTTGTCCGGACCAGTCAGCGGCAAGTCACTAACGACAGCGGCTGAGGCGATTCCCGGCGTCGCCTGGACCCGGCGAAGAACGCCTTGCTCGAATTCCCATATCTCCATCGCATTGAGTTTTTCCGTTGCGGCAAACGGAGTCGTAAGCGTGGAGACATGGTCCGGGATGAAACCCAACCTTTGTTGGTGCAGCCTGTAAAGACTCTCTATCAGCAGTCCTGCAACTATCAACATGGTGACGGACACCGCGATTTCACCAACTACCAACAAGCCACGCGCCCGGTTTCGGACGACATTCCGCCAGCCACTTGCGTTACTCTCTTTGAGCGAGGTGTTCAGATCCAACCTTGAAGCCTGCCAAAACGAAGTGAAGCCAAAAACGAGACTCGTTCCGGCAGTTATCAGCAGAGTAAAGATCAGGACGCGATGATCGAGACCAATATGACTTGTGAGCGGGATATTCCAGGGAATCGAAGACATCAAGCCTTTCAATGCCCAGGTGGATGCAAGTATTCCCGCCACATCGCCCGCAAACGCGATCAGCATGCTTTCGGCCAAAAACTGCTGAAGCAGGTGTAAGCGTCCTGATCCTATGGCTAGCCGAATCGCAATCTCTCGCTCACGAGAACTGGCGCGAGCCATTAGCAAACTCGCGACATTGGCGCACGCGATCAACAGCAAAAGGCTAACGGCTCCGAACAACATCAACACGCTTGTTTGGAAATCGCCGACCAGCCACTTTTGGTAGTTCTTGAGCTGAACGCCTCTTTGCCCGGACTGAGCCAAGCCTTGTTGGCGAAGAGTTTCGAAGACGACGTTCATGTTGGCTTGTGCCCGGGCGATTGTTGTTCCAGATCTCAGCCGCGCGATCACACGAGTGTTCATTCCGGTATCGGCAATACTGCGCCCTAGTTGCAGGGACACGAAGATGGCCGCAGGCTGTTCTACGAAGGTAAACCCTGATGGCATCACTCCAACGACCGTGTAACTGACATCGTTGAGTTCTATCTGGCGGCCAATCAGGGAAGGATCTCCGCCGAAAGCACTTCGCCAGAGAGAATTACTCAAAACGGCGACTCGGGGACTGCCAGGGCGAGTATCCCCGCGCTGGATAGCGCGGCCCAATATCGGACGGACGCCCAGCACGGCAAACAGACCATCGGTCACGCTAAGAGACGTAATCCATTCAGGTACATCCCCCCGTTTCATCGCAACCGTAGAGCCGCCCCTGAATCCGGCAATAGCTTGGAATGCGGCAGCACTGTGGTCGCGGTAGACCTCGAACTCGGGCACGGTCAAAGCGTCGTTCAAGTCCCCACTCTTCGAGGCTAAGCTCATCTGAACGATGGCTTGTGGTTCTGGGTAAGGCAGGGGACGAAGCAGCACTGCATTTACAACGCTGAAAATGGCCGTATTTGCTCCGATGCCAAGTGCGAACGTCGCGATCGCGACAGCGCTGAACAGTGCATTTCTCCGCAGCGAGCGCGCCGCAATGCGAAGGTCTTGCAGGAACCGTTCGATCCATGTGAATCCCCACATTTGCCTGCCCACCTCTACCAATAAGGTATTACGGTAAGAGACAAGGAGCCGGATATGGACATTTCTCGACGTACATTCCTCGAAGCCTCTGCTCTTGGCAGCATAGCCGCCAGTCCTCTATTAGCTGAAACAAAGCTGCCCGCCCGCACGCTCGGCAAAACGGGAGCTCGCGTATCGATTCTTGCCATGGGCGCAGGCAGCCGCTTCCTGATGTACACGGAAGAAGATCAGGCGATTGAGGCGGCTCAGAAAGCATTGGATCTGGGGATCACATACATCGATACTGCGGATGACTATGGTAAAAACCACCTCAGCGAGCAGCGCATCGGAAAAGCTCTAAAGGGCCGTCGCGGCGGCGTGTTTCTTGCGACGAAACTCAGTAATCGCAACGGCGCGGAAACCAGAAGCGTTGTGGAAGAGAGCTTAAAAGCGCTCCAGGTAGACCAGGTGGACCTCATCCACATACATTCGCTGACTTCTGAAGAGGATCTGGCCCGGATCGAGGCCAAAGGCGGCGTACTGGAGCAGTTGACGAAGCTGAAGGACGAAAAGCTCACCCGCTTCATCGGCATCACGAGTCACACCGATCCTACGGTGCTCAAAACGGCTCTCGAGCGCCACGACTTCGATTGCACTCAGATGGCTCTGAACGGGGCCATGGTCGGAATGAAAAGCGGAACGGGCGGCATGGTGCCGAATGAGGCGATGAAAACGAGCTTCGAAACAGTGGCGCTGCCAGTTGCGAAACGGAAACAAGTGGGCGTTCTCGCCATGAAAGTCTTCGCCCAGGATGCTCTCATAAAGCAGGCAGCTCCGGAAAAGCTGCTCTACTATTCGCTCTCTCTGCCGGTAACCGCTGTCGTTGTCGGAATGCCGAAACTCGAGTACATCGAAAAAAATGTTCAGCTCGCAAAAGCATTTCGGCCGCTTCCAAAATCAGAGATGCAGGATCTTTCGGGGCGACTCTCCCAAGCCAACAAAGAAGCTTTGGACTTGTTCTTCAGCAAGCACGTGGATGCTTGAAATCGCCGTAGGTGCCACATTATCCCGCGCCAGTGCCAACCAAGGATATTTCCATTCGAAGCCGCGAGCGAAGTGACCGGTGTCTTGATCGCATTCACCGCCGTACTTCGACACCCTAACGGAACCGCGAGTCTCGACATACAGATCTTTCCGCTTGACTGAGCGCGCCTGGGTCAACGGTTGCTCGGGACTCTTTCAAACGCCCGAAACCGATTAGTGGGCGCTAGCAATTTCGATATCACGTTATCCGAGCCAAGCGCGGAGAGCGTTTTGACCGTTCTTCAGGCGTAAAGTACCCTTCACGCTCTTGCCGACAACACGGGATCGGGGAAGGAGCGACCTTTGTCGAGCGTTGCACAGAATTTCGATGCTGTTGAAAAAGTCTCTGCAGCGAACCGGAACCATGAATCCCGGCGGCCATAAGCATTGGTAGTGCACAATATCCGATGACGCAATTCTCTCCGCAAGTAGCATTAGCATACCCATACATTTGTGCTTGGAGCAGAGTGCAGACAAGCTCTCAAAATGGGCAAAGCTCGCGCTAGGCAAGGGCCCGAGATCTTTGGGATTTCGAACGGTCAGGAGTTGGTTGTAGCGGCGGATGTCAATGGACAGGGAGATCCAGACGCCTTCCGAAGCAACAAGGAAGTTTCTGAAGAAGTAAGCAGCTCAGTTGGCGAGTTGGCTATTGCAGTGAAGGCGTGCCTTTGCCTACCGTCAAGTTTGCATGTGATCCAACCTCGGTCGTCGCACAAGAAAACAGCTGGCCATGTCGTTGAATAGTTTCTGCTGAGACCGGCTTACCGCCGACGAGCAACTTTGAAGCTGAGCCTGGAAAACATGCTTTCCAGATCACCGACGGGCCGCTCGTATTCTCGAACGTCGATTTCTCAATGCCATCGTGCCGGACCCGGATCTCATTCGCTCCTATAGGTACGTGCTCCACCTCGGCCCACTGTACTTGTGACGATAGCCGAGGGGTTGTGACAATCGGTCCTTCTACATACGCGCCATTCTCCACCGCCTGGCCCGGGTCGGCGGCTTCCACCTCGATCCCCATCAGGCCATCGACAATCGCACCCACGACAGAAAAAGAAACCTCCGGGTATTCGCGCCTCGGCTTGTCTTCGCGGGTTAAGTCGAGAATCGTATCATAGGCAGTGTCGGGCTGATCGTAGCGGTAAAGGATCTCAGGCAAGTACGATTCAAGCTCGATGCCAACCGGCTGCTTCTGTTCGATGGTCGCCCGGATCGACTTCAGCACCTGTCTCATTTGTTGTCCGTCGGCAGCAATCCCGTAATAGAGCAGCGAGGAATCCAATCCCTGGCCTTCCAGCTGGTGATCCAGATTGACACGCGAGTAGTAGGTATCGGAATTCTTGTTCCACCATTTTTCATTGACCAGCTTCTTCACCGCGTTCGCGCGCGCCAGGAATTCATTAGCTTCACGTTCGTCACCGCTCAGTTCTGCAATCCGGGCGTATGCGACATAACCGGCGTACTGCACCGCGAGCTGATCGATCGCTACCGTAAATTTCGGGTCACCTTCGTCGTAGCTGGGGATACCCCGGTTCGTCTGAAACCGGTTAGCAGGGTCGTTATGTCCGCGGATATTCATGATTCGCGGACGTGCCATGATCCGATCAACTGAAAGATCCCAGCGCTCAACAAAATCGTGAACTGTACGCTTGTAGAAATTCTGAAAGACCGGATCCGTAATGTAAGTTGAGTCGCCGCTCCAGCGGTACATGCGGTAGCACGCGTCTACAATGTCGAAGTTGGCCGGCAGGTTATACCAGAACTGCACGCTGTCTTTGTAATCGACAGCCGCAGGGCGATTGTACCGGTCAATTTCCCAATAGCTGCACCAGTCTTTTGAATCCGAGATGTTTTCGGCAAATTTCTGCAACATGTTGCGGGTTTGCCGGTCCAGACCGAGGAAATGCGCTCCAGTGCTTTGATGAGCAGTGTCGCGCATACAAAATGCTTGCCGACCGGGCAGCGCTGCTTCATACCAGTCGCCGACCGGATCGCCCGTGAACGCATAAGCGAGTGCTTGCTGGCGGGCCCACTCAAAAGAGGCAGCAAGCCGGGAATCAGATGTTCTAAACGTGATTGGGCCAGCCCCCAGGCTGCTTACAGTCAGGAGGCAGGCCCAACCGCTCGCCAGAACGTGGGCTGATTGTTTAGAACGAAAATTTCGCACCTAATTGAATCAGCCGCGGCGGAAGTCTGTCGGAACTGATGGTTCCGAAATTCGAGTTGCCATATGTCGCATTCGGGTTACTGAAATGCGGGTTGTTAAAGAGGTTGAAGAAATCCGCCTCGATGCGCAAGCGCCGGTTTTCACTTCCCAAACTTGTGTCTTTTGCAAGAGAGAAGTCCCAATTGTTGAGTCCGGGGCCGTACAGACCACCTGCGCCGGCGACAGCATCGCCAAAGGTGTAGGGAGCAGGCCCCGTATAGCAACCGGTATCGAACCACTCGGCGACGGTTTTTGGAGTCGAGACGGTGTGGCAAGTGATATTCGCCAAATTCGAGCCCGAGTTGTTGTTCAACTGGTTATTAGCAACGCCAACTGTAAACGGTTCGCCCGACTGAAATGTGGTAATCCCATTGATCGACCAACCTGTCACAAGCTTTCCTACGAGCCCGGAAGCTCCACTCAGCAGAGGCTTTCCTTTCCCAAACGGCAATTCATAGTTATAACTGATGACAAGCGTCTGCGGAACGTCCGCAGTTGTGAACCCATTCGCCAACATGTAATTCAGCTTGTCGGAATACGGGTACAAGATGTAATCCGTGTTGTCCATCATCTTGGACCACGTGTAAGAAGCAAGCACGCTGAAGCCGGAACTGAATCGCTTCTCCAGTTTGACCTGAAGGGCGTTGTAGTGCGATGTTCCGTCACCGTTGCGCTGGTCAACTGTCGGGATATTCGGCGCCACGCCATAGAAAGGCAAGCGGGGAACGAAATTGCCGGGCCCGGGCAGGCTCTGGTTCAGTTGCAGGTCACGATACAGGTGGACACCATGTGTTCCTACGTACGCCACCGTCAAACCCATCTGGCCCGGCAATTGCCGCTGAATGCTGAAATTCCAGACCTGAGCCTCGTCCTGCTTGAAATTCCGCGCTACGTAGAATACGCCAAATCCGGGCGGAGGCGCCAGTGTTCCTCCGGCGGTGTAGGGAACGTTGATGGGCGCGATCAGCCCTTTGCCGCTCAAACTCCAGAAAGGCGTGTACAGGGTAGGACTCGTGAGCTGAGAAATAGTGAAGAAAGGATAATTACGCTCCAGCGTACCTCCGTCTGCTCCGAAGTTGTCCGGAAAGTAGCTAAGGCCGGCGGCAGCCCGGATGGCAGTTTTTCCGTTATCGGGCGAATAAGCGATCCCGAGCCTTGGGCCCCAATTGCGATCATTGGTGTCAACGTTAGGTCCGCGGTTGCTAGAGGAGGCCACATCGATCAAGCCGGTCCCCGGGTCGAAATTGGATTGCCGGTTGAACTTCTCTACGGGCGGAGTGTACAGGTCCCAGCGCAATCCGACGTTGACGGTCAACGAGTGGGTAATCCGATAATCATCCTGCACGAAAAATCCCGCGAACGTGATGCGCACAGCTGGAACCGTGTTTACGAAATCACGGATTACCTGGTAAGGATCACCCAGTAAGAAACTTGCATAGGCATTGCCGCTGTTCGCCACGGCCGGGTTACTTGTGTAATTTCCATTGAAGTTGAAGATACCGCGCGGATCATCCTGCGAGTTCGTCAACGTGGACTGGATTCGCTGGATGTCTCCGCCGAATTTCAGGGTGTGTTTGCCTTTCACCCAGGTAACGTTGTCGTTGTAGTCGAAAATATTCGCAATGCGCTTGGCATCGGTCCATCCGGGGTCGCCCGTTAGCCCGGGTCCTCCGTTGCCTCCAGATACGGCGTAGCCGGCGATGTTGAATTGCGCGATGCCGCTCGTGTACAGCAGCCCTGGAATGTTCCCGTTCGGAATGCCGAGCGCGTTATTTTCGTCCACTCCATACGAATTCGCCGTATCCACGACATTGAAGCGGTTGAAGCCGATACGCAGGGTGTTGACGACCGTAGGCGAGAACGTGCGATCCCACCCGAGAACCGCGTTCTGATTGAACGCAACGGAGTTCGGGCCGCCGTACATAAAAATGTTCGCGGGAGAAGGATTGGTATAGTTTTTATGCGCTGCCGACTCCCGTCCGAAGATGTGGTCGCGTTCAGTAGCCTGCCAATCCACCTTGACGTCGCCCTGCGGTACATTCTCAGTGTTCACGGTGTTATCCACGTAATTGTTGGCGAGTCCCGGCAAATTTGGCTGCGGAAACAGCGCTTGCACTTTTAGAGCTACAGGATCCATCAGGCTCAATGGAATTGTGTTATTCGCAAACGCCGCGCCGCTAGTCGGATTGTAGATTGGTCCCTGGCCGCCTTCCGTCAGGACACCCTGACGCTGCAAAGCAGTCGGAACCGTGAGAATGTTGGTCTGGCCTTGATGCGCGATCAACTGCTGATAATCCACAAAAAAGAAGAGCTTGTTCTTGATAATAGGACCGCCCAGGAAACCGCCGAACTGATTCGATTTGTACGGCGCGCGCGTGAGAGCGAAAAAATCGCGTGCATCGAGTGCGTCATTCCGCAGGAAATCAAAGACCTCGCCATGGAACGAATTGGTGCCTGACTTAATCGCGAGATTTACAATGGCGCCCCCGAACGAGCCGTATTCCGCGTTCGGATTGCTTGTTTCGACCTTGAATGACTCCACGGAATCGAGTGGCGGCGTAATGCTGATGAACGCGTTCAACGGTTCGACGTTGTGAACGCCGTCGATCATGTAGTAGTTTCCGGACCAGGGAAGCCCGTTGACCACGGCCTGCGTCGGCGTCAGAGCTCCGGCAGCCGAGGGATTCTCGGCGAAGTCGCTCCAACCGGCCTGAATCGTTCCGGGCACGATGGTAACGAGTTGCTCGAACAACCGCCCGTTGAGCGGCAGCTGTTCGATCTGCCGCGATTCGATGACATGGCCCAGGTCAGAAGTCGTGCTCTGGACCAGAGGCGCTTGCCCGGTTACGACAATCTCCTGCGTGGTCTGGCCCGGTGACAGCGTAAAATCTACCCTGGTCGTTTGCTCCACCTGGACAGCACTATTTGCGACAACCGCAGTAGCGAAGCCCTTTGATTCCGCCGTGATTTTGTATGATCCGGGTGCCACGTTCGGGATCGTATAATCGCCCGTCGATCCCGAAACGGCCGATTGTGAAATGCCCGTCTGATTGTTGGTCGCCGTGATGTTTGCGCCTGGGACTACCGCGCCCGTTGAATCGCGCACAGTACCCACGACGGTTCCGGTCACCGCCTGACCGGACATATGCCTTGAATCTACAACCGCCAGTGAGCACAGAAGAAGAACACTGAGAAGCGTCCCGCGGACGCCAATCGAACATAAGCTCATTATGCGAACTCCTTGGTCGGACCTGGTCCACGTTGTGGACCGAATAGTAGGAAGCTTTGGTTTGACCGGCCTTTGCCCCCCAAGGGTCGGCGAAAAGATGCGGATGAATGCCTTTCAGGAAGTGAGCAGTTACAGCGGGAGCTTCTTGCGCAGGTGTATGCTGCCGACCTCGCACGACACGAGTACCGGTTGTTCTTGGCGTCACTGACCCGCCCAGCCATAACTAACATCGCCTCGCCGAAGTTAGGCTGCTTTGCCCTGAAAGCTTCTCCGGTCAGTATATGTCAACGAATTGCTCGTGCAATCGGCCAGAAGTTTGAGTTGATGTTCGACTGCTCACGACTCATTTTCCAAAACGACGGGCTGGCGGTGTGGTGTGTGGCGATACGCGTCGAACTCTGCGCGGTCACAACTGCAGTTGGGGTTAAGCGCGTGCCCAGCCGCTTGAGAGCCGCGATCTGAGAGCGCTTGGACTTTACTCTCAGTGATCTCCCCGGCGTCTCCGCGGATGAACGCGCGGACACATCCTCCACCACCTCAGAGCCCCGTGATTACCCCGAGTAGCCCCAGAGAACCATCCAGTGGGGAAAAAGTCCTAAGCGTTGATCGGAACTCCTGAGGCGCGCGGAAGTTGAGGCGCGCTGCGATGCTGAGCGCCGAGGGAGTTCGGATAAGGCTACTTGAACGAAGCCGGGTCCGAAATGCCGCTGAGTTTTGAATCTCGTTTTGGGGATTTTTGAAGGGGACGGAAAACAGAAAATTGGACGCTTGGGGTAGTGCTCAGAAGAAGGATAAAGCGAGCGAGGAAGGGGAAAATGCTGCTCCTAATGGTTGGGAAGGATTTCGGGCACACCTCGAACGAGACCGCTCCGAGGCGGTGGGCAGGCGGGAGGAAAATAGTCAGCCGTTGGGCGATCATGAGGTGTCCAGTGCCGGAATTAGATGGCGAGCCAGGAGTTGAACCAAGGTGAGCCGTGCCACTGGCAGGAGTGTTCCCTGGCAGTAAGGACAAGCCCGTACTTCGCGAGAGGAGTTCTCGGCGCGCACACTTTCAGTCACAGGCTGCGAGGAGGAAAGAAGAGTGAAACACAGCGGCAGAGCATGCTTTCTTTCCCGATTGGCCAGAAAGCCGAAATGGCGGATCTTGACGAACCCGCGTGGGAGCACGTGCAGTAAGAAGCGGCGCATAAACTCTATGGCATCCAGTGTCATGATTTTCTGCTGGTTGCCATGCGCCGAATCACGCCAGCGAAAAGTTACGCGCCCATTTTCGAAATCAAGAAGCCGGCCATTGGCGATCGCTACGCGATGTGTGTAGTGAGCCAGATACCGAATCACGTGCGTCGGCCCGGCAAAGGGCTTCTTGGCGTAGACGACCCAGTCTTTGTTTTTGAGCAACCAGGTGAATTGATCGAAGGCCTTGCGCACCTGAAGCGGGGCCATGGTTCCGTGGAGTTGCAGCTTGCCTCGACGAAATGCACGGCGCAGGAGAGAGAGAAATTTTCCTCGGAACTTAGCAGCTAACGCTTTTGCGGGAAGGAAGAACTTTGCATGCCGACACGAAATCCAGCGTGTCTGATCGAAGGCGATGCCGCCGGCGGGCACCAGGCAATGCAAGTGCGGATGAGCCAGCAATTTCTGATTCCAAGTATGTAGGACCGCCAAAAAACCCAGGCGTGCTCCCAGATGGAGCGGATCGGCGGCGATGGTGAGCAGTGCTTGCGAAACGGCTCGGAAGAATAGGTTGTAAATGACGGTCGGGTTCTGCAGCGCCAGCGGAATAAGTTCGTGCGGCAGCGTAAAGACCACGTGCGAGTAAGCGACTGGCAGTAACTCTTCCGAATGTTTCTCTAGCCAGCGGTCACGCGCCGCGCTGCCGCACTTTGGGCAGTGCCGGTTCAAGCAGGAATTTGGCACGATCGTCTCGCGGTGGCAACGATCGCATTCATAAAGATGAGCGCCCAGCGCCGCGGTTCGACACGCGCCGATGTCGCGGAGCGTCTGCAACTGGCGGTCCGATAAGGCAGGCCGCCAGCCCTCCAGAAACTCCTTCTCGTGTTGACGAAAGATATCGGCGACTTCAGGCCGATGCTCTTTCACCTCTGTCGAGCGTTGTCCTCGGACTGATCGATGGGCTGAACGATGAGGGCATCGAAGGGGCTGGCGACCGCCTGAATGCGGCGCATGGACACGCGCAGATAACGAGCCGTGGTCTGAATATCGGCATGTCCCAGTAGCACTTGTATCGTGCGCAGATCAGCGCCTTGGTCCAGCAGATGCGTCGCGAAGCTGTGCCGAAAAACATGCGGATGCACATGATGCTTGATCGCGGCACGGCGCCCCGCATTCGCACACAGGTGCCGGATGCTCTTGCCGTCCATCGGACATTGGGGGCGCTGCTTAGACGGAAACAGCCAGTCCTTCGGTTTGCGCCAGCGCCAATAAATGCGTAAGCGCTCTAGCAGCGCCGGCGAAAGAGGTACGTTTCGTGGTGTCTGTCCTTTGCCATTCCGGATCTGGATTAGCATGCGCTTACTGTCGATGTCTTCGATCTTCAGCAGGCGGATTTCATTGCATCGCATGCCGGTGGCATAGAGAGTAGCCATGATGGTCCAGTGCTTCAGGTTTCGGGTCGCATCCAGAATCTTGGTAATCTCTTCCTTGCTGAGCACGGTCGGCAACTGCGGGTGCCGCTTGGGCGCGACGATCTCTTCGTCAAACCAGCGCTGCTTCAAAACCCGGACGTACAGAAAACGCAGTGCTGCCCGGTTGACATGAATGGCCGACCAGCTGAGCTTGCGCTCTTGCAATAAGTGCAGCAAATAAGATCGCACCTGCTCAGCACTTAACTGTCCAGGGCTTTCATCGTAGTACCGGGCAAACCGTTCAACGGATGCAATGTAAGTTCGAATCGTTTGCTCCGAAGAGTTGCGGAGTTGCAACTCCTCTGTCATTCGCTGTCGTAGTGGTGTCATGGAACGACCTCCTCTCGGTCGTTTCTGAATCATGCCGATTACGGCCCGGCTGCCTCAAGCTACAAATACTGCGCGAAGCGCTTCGTTCAAGTGGGGTTTTCGGAAACCTGCTGAATCAAAACGAATGCGCTGCAGAGGTTAGGACTTCCGCCGGCGCGCTTCGGCTCGAGGCAACGCTGTCTGCCTTGCATAAACCTTCCTTGCGCAATGAAGCGGCATGGCTGGGCAATCTGCATCCTGCCCAGCCATCAATGGGAAAGAACCCATGCCGAACTCCGGATCATACCGAGGGCCGAACCACCGGGATCGTTCTTTGTCCGGCCACGGACGGGCACAATCCAGCGGTTTTTACCGTTTTGACCCGTTCGGCGTACTGACTCAATTCCGCACCAATCGAGCAGCTTCAATCTGTTCTGAAATTCCGGATCGAGCTCTGACTATCTGAGGCTACGCGAATAAATCCCGCCATCGGACCCAAAAGCAGTCAAGACCGAGCACATTTTTTAATACTCGCAGGCGCAGCACTTTAGCGCCGGCTCTTTAACAGTGCCTTGAACCCCAACCGCGAAAAGCTTCTGTTTTCGAGTGTTTCACGTGAAACATTCCTCGCTTTTCGATGCAAAAATTCAACCCGTTCAACCACCTCATTCAGCGTGCCCGAGTTACTACCGCCGCCCCCTTTTATAGACGGTAAAAACCCCCCGCGCTCACCAGGTGTACCAACCACGAATGACGACCGCTTCTGTAAGGCGGCCGGCTTAATCCGTCGCCATTGCGACCAGCTTGGTGATCGTGTTGATGTTTCGTGCAGTGCCTGCGTCTCCCGGAAAGTGAAGCTTCAATTTCGACCGGCCCATACCCTCGGGATAGTGGATGTAGACCTCCCGATGTCCCAGTCGAACTTCTTCTCCTCCCGGTGCGACTACCGTATCGAGCAAATCCCTTGGCACGGGATTGGATAGGAACACGATACTAACCCTTGAGGGGTGAGCTTCGGGAAAAGGGTTGCCTTCCAGGATGGAACGCAGTTCGGAAGGCGTTCGCACGAGCACGTCCGCCTTCTTCCCCAGTTCCTTCGTTAGCACGTCTTCGAGCTTGGCCCGAACACTCTTCTCAGAAAGCTTGCTCTCAAAGACGACGTTGCCGCTTTGAATGTACGTCTGAACTTTCGCGAACCCCAGCTCGGTACACACCCGAGACAGTTCCTTCATCGGCAACAGTCCTGTCCCGCCGACATTGACTGCACGCAAGAGTGCGATGAAGGTCGCCAATCGATTAGTAAAGCACGAAGCACCACAGTGTATCGCCAGTCGCCGCGATCACATACTGGTGTCCGTCCAGCAGGTACGTCTGCGGCGGGTTGCTGACGCGGCCGATGCGCGTGTTCCACAAAGGCTTCCCGTCCCTCGCATCGTGTGCGACCAGGCTCTCGACTCCGTCGCCTGCAAAAAGCAGCCCACCCGCAGTAGTCAAAAGACCGCCTCCACCGCCACCATCGCTGTAGTACGGATGCCTCCAGGCGATTTTTCCGGTCTTGTAGTCGATCGCCGTCAAGTAAGTTCCATCCGATCCCACTTCCGCTTCCTCTTTCCCGCCTAAGCCCATCGATCCTCGCGGGTCCACGTCGAGCAGGTAAAATATCGAAAACGAGTTGTGCTCAGCGACGTACAATAAGCCGGTGTCGGGAGAGTAGGCCGGCGGCTCCCAGTTGATGGTGCCGTCGGAGTTCGGCGACACCAGCGAACCAGGCACCGTGGCATCTTTTTCAGGATCGCGTTTCGGGCCGCCAAACTTGTTCAGTCCGTTGGCCCAGTTCGTCAGGGTTCCATACTTGCTCGTTACCAGGTGTTCTCCGGTCACTCGATCGAGCGTGAAGTAATATCCGTTGCGGGTGGCCGTCAGTGCGAGCTTTCTCATCTTTCCATCGAACATCCCGTCCACCAGAACCGGCGTTTGCGCTGAATCGTAATCGTGCATGTCGTGAGGCGAGGTCTGAAAGTACCAGGCCATCTTGCCGGTGTCGACATTCACCGCGATCAACGTACAGGCGAACAGATTATCTCCTTCGCCGCGGGTGCCGGTAGTAAACGCCGGCGTCGGATTGCCGGTGCCGAAGATATAGAGTTTCGTCTCGGGATCGTACGCGCCCGGAATCCAGGTTTGCGCGCCGCCGTGTCTCGCAGCATCCAGACTGGCCCATGTGTCTAAACCGGGGTCGCCCTTCTGCATCGGTACCGTGTAATGCTTCCACTGCAGCTCTCCGGTTTCGGGATCGAATGATTGGAGGAAACCGGGAGAATCGATGTCATTGCCGGTGCCGACCAGAACATGATTGCCAACCACGATTGGCGCAGGTGTCGAAAAGTACCCTTGGTCCACGTCGGCGATCAACTTGTGCCACCGTTCTTTGCCTGTCTTGGCCTCGAGCGAGACGAGATAGTCGTCGGGAGTTTCCATGAATAAATAGTTGTTCCACATCCCGAGACCCCGGTTGCCGATGTGTGTGCCGCCCTTGGTCTTCCAGAAGTAATGCCAGAGTTGATGCCCGTTGCGAGCGTCCACCGCCCAGGCGTTGTCAGGCATCGTGAAATACAAAGTGCCATCGACCAGCAAAGCGGAGGCCTTGATGGTTCCGCCATGAGTGGCAATGTCTCCAGGCCCCTCGCCTCCGACAATCAGCTTCACTTCTTCCCGGCGCCGTCGTCGATTCCCCTCCGTCGGGTTATCCTGCCCGGCAGTTACCCGGCTCATCCAGGCCAGAGTCAAGTGCTTGACCGTCGATCTATCGACCTGTGTAAGCGCGCTGTAGCGCTTGCCCGAGTAGTCGCCGTTGTAAGTTGGCCATGAATCCTTGAGTGGCTTAAGGAGATCCGAGGGAGCCACTCCGTTGCCCTGGGCCCACAGCATTGCGGGCCAAAGCAAGATTGCTGCGCTCCATAGCAGCTTCGCGAATATCATTTCAACGTCACCAGATAGGCCGTCACGTCGTGAATGTCTTTGTCCGTGTACTCTGCCAATAAATCTTTATGCTGTTTCATCGGATCCTGAAGAACGATCTTCGGCACGTCGCGGTCCCGCTTAAAACTACGCTCGGTGCCGTCCGCCAGTTGCAGGGTCACTAGAAAGTCGTCGATCTGTACGAGCTGGCCTTCAAAGTTCTCGCCGGACGGGAGAGTCACGACGACTTTCGTAGCGCGCGGGTTTGGAGTTCCGGGCGCCATTGTCCTGATTTCATCACGACTGATACCTGCCACCCACGCGGTCTGCAGCGTTTTCGGGTCGGGGATTCTCGTCGCGATCCCTTTCAAATCGCCCGTCGCTGAGTGGCATCCGCTGCACTTCACGGCGAAATACGTTTTGCCCTCATTCGCGTTGCCGACGAGGATGCTCGGAGCCTGCCGGCCTTCGGTTGGAGGAGTACCCTGCCGCCCGATAGTCTCGATAACGCTGCGAACGTAAGCAGCTACTGCGTTCGCATCCGCGGGAGACAAGCCGATGGCCGGCATCCCCATGTTCTGCCGGCTGCCCTCGATAATCGGCACAATCAATTCGCCATTCTGGTCGCTGAGAGCAACCTGTGACCGCAGCAAGTTCGGGCCTCCCATGTCGCCGCCGCGAAGATCCGCGCCGTGACACCCTCGGCAGTTAATCTCGAAGAGGGTTTTACCGCGGACTATTTGCGCCGGATCTCCCGGTGGACGTTTCTGACCGGGAACGAATCCGCCTACAGGATGGCTGTTGTTGCTTTGTGCCGCTCGGGGCGGGGGAGTCGTCTGCCCGGCAGGCGTTTGGGCCGTCGCTGGCGGAGCAGCCGGAGCCGCCTGCGTTCCCTGTGCCGGCCCAGAAGCTGCTACGGCCGTAATCACTCCAAACACACCTACGGCCAGAAAGACCTTTTGACCCACATATCACCTCAGCACTTGTATTGTACGTGTCGTCCAAACTGAGCTGCTTCAGAGCGCATCAGGTTCCCGAGTTCACCCAGTAGCCCGGACGATGTACAACGTGAACGTCAGGTTTACCTTTGACCTCGACGACGATCTTATGGAATCCAGGCTGTGACTCTTGCTGAGGTGTGAATGAGACAACGTATCGGTTATGCTTGATGTCGCCGCCCAGCCGAATGAGATCGTTCTCGAGCTTCGACTGCGTTTCGAATTTCAGTTCTCTTCCGCCGGTCGCTCTTGTCAACACCTTGCACGTGTCTTGCTTTGTCGCGTGCACCGCTTCCGTGATGCTGTCCAAGATCCATCCACGGCCGCCTTCCGGCGGTGAGTATTCGCTGGCCTTGGTAGTGAGCGGCGTCAAGTATGCTGAATACTCCAGGCTGTAGATCGTCACCCCCGACCTCTCGATCCCCGGAAGCAAATCCTGGAGTTTCGTCTCGCTGCCCCGGTCTTTGCTCTCGCCAATAATAAGAAACGCAGAGCGCGTCGTCTTGGGCTTACTTGCCAATATGTCCAGCCCTCGGGCGACTGCATCGAGCAACTTGCCCTTGCGCGTTTCTACCGACTGCAAGCCGCGGAATACTGCGGCGAGTTCGTCGGCACTGCTTGTGAAGTCGTGGACGGTTTTCACCTGATCGGCAAACGTCACAACGGCCGCCTCGCCGTTGGCTCCTGCGACTGCATCTTGAATCATCGTGCCGACTTTTCTGATCTTCAGCAAAGCGGAGTCCGAGATGTCGCTGGTCTGGATCAATACCACCAGACGGAATGCCGCAGTAACCGAATCCGGATCATCTACCCGAACTGATCGGGATTGCCCATTATCAAGAACCAGGAAATCAGAAGAACTGAGGCCGTAGACGAAATGGCCCCGCTGGTCCGTCACGCTCACCGGAATTATCACCAGCGGAACATTGGTTTTGATAGTTGGCTCCTGAGCGAATAGACCTGTAGCGAACAGAAGCAGAGGAACGCGCAGGTACCCAACCACCCGATGAGTGATGCACCGGGTCCGCTATCGGTTTCGATCCTTTGATACGCCAATCCTGAACTATTCCCGCTCGCAAAGCGCTACCGTTCGTCGCGGCCGATCCGCTTTATGAGGGAACTGCTTGGGCTGTGTTTACGGAAGCGAGTTTTTCCAGGTGCTTCGCGAGAATATCGACTTCGATATTCATTCGAGAGCCTGGCGAGCAGGTGTGCAGCCTTGTGTGTTCATAGGTGTGAGGAATGACCGTAAAACTCACAAGATCGTCGCCTATTTCGGCCACCGTGAGACTGATGCCGTCGACCGCAAGAGAGCCTTTGCTCACGATATACCGCGACAAAGCGCTCGGTACGCGGATCCGAAGCCACCAGTTGTCGTCGCCCAGCGGATCGAGCGAAACCAGTTCGGCCGTGCCATCGACATGTCCGAGAACGAAATGGCCATCCAGCCTGCCATTGGCCCGTAGAGGACGCTCGAGGTTCACCAGCCCTCCGGGCTTGAGATCGCCGAGATTGGTACGCTTCAGGGTTTCCGGAGCCAGATCGGCGGCCCACTCATCGGCGCCTATCCCTACCGCCGTCAAACACGCACCGTTCACAGCAATACTGTCGCCGATGCTCAAGTCCCGCAGCATTGACTCGCAGCTGATTCTGAGTCCGGCGCCGGCGGCCTTTGCTTCGAGACGCAATACCTGCCCAACCTCCTCGACAATCCCCGTAAACATCTACTTCCTGTCTTTCACCAGGTAGGCCTCGACCGCGAATTCGTTCTTGGAAACAGGATGAAGTCTCAGCCTTTCTAGAAGCATCGCGTCCGAGCGCCTCTGACGCCCTGGGCCTCCAGCGACAGGAAGACTCTTTAACCCTCCCAGAATCTTCGGTGCGTAATAAAACAGGATCTTGTCGGCGATTTGACCGTCAAGCATGGCCCAGTTGACGTGGCTTCCCGCTTCCACCATCAGAGAGAGGTAGCGTTCGCCGGCGAGGAATTCCAGAACTTTCCGCAAATCTGTGCGACCCGCCACACCATCGGCGACCAGAACTCGCACACCCGCCGCTTCGAGCGATCTCCGGCGCTGCGCCTTTGCGACAGACGTACAGACAATCAGCAAATCGTCTTTCGCGCTCGTCACCATCTTCGATTGCAGCGGAATCCGGAGCTGCGAATCGAGCACGATGCGCAACAGCGGCCGGCTGCGGGGCAGACCGGAGCGATCGGTCAGCAGGCAGTCGTCTTCGAGCACCGTTCCGATGCCGGTCAAAATAGCATCCGAGAAATGCCGGACCTGCTGCACGTCGCGCCGCGCAACCTCACTGGTGATCCAGCCGAGATTATCCTGCGGAGCGGCGATCTTTCCGTCCAGCGTCACGGCTGCCTTCACCGTCACGAGCGGCCGCCCCGTGCGCATGAAGTGAATGAATCCTTCGTTCAAATGTTCGGCTGCCTCGGTTGACTCCTTATCGATGGAAACTCTAATGCCCGCCGCTCGAAGTCGCTCGAAACCTTTACCGCCGACCTGCGGATTAGGATCTTCCATCGCGGCGACGACGCGGCTTACTCCGGCGGCAATGACCGCGTCCACGCAAGGCGGGGTCCGGCCCTGGTGAGAGCAAGGCTCGAGGCTCACGTACAGATCGGCGCCCCGAGCGGAGTCACCAGCTTCGCGCATCGCGACAATTTCCGCATGGTCGAGTCCTGCCCACGTATGAAATCCTCGCCCGACCACTTTCCCATCTCGCACGAGAACAGCTCCAACGGCAGGGTTGGGGCTTGTCTGGCCGCGGCCCTGCTCGGCAAGTCCGAGCGCTTCGTTCATGTACGAGCCGGTCGACACAGCGCCCGTTAGTCAAACAGCGATGCCACGAATCGCTCGGGTTCAAAGGGAAGAAGATCGTCGATTTTCTCCCCGACGCCGATGAATCGGATCGGTAGATTCAACTCTCGGGCGATCGCAACGACAACGCCCCCCTTCGCCGTGCCGTCCAGTTTGGTGAGCAGGATTCCCGTTACGCCCGCTGATTCGGTGAACTTGCGGGCTTGTTCGACACCGTTCTGTCCGGTCGTCGCGTCGAGCACGAGCCAAACCTCGTGCGGTGAACCCGGAACCACGCGCTGGCACGTACGGCGCATCTTCTCGAGCTCAGCCATCAGGTTCTCCTTCGTGTGAAGCCGTCCGGCAGTATCGATGATTACGTAATCCACAGCTCGGGCTTTGGCGGCCTGCAGAGCGTCGAAGACAACGGCGCTCGGATCGGCTCCTGTTTTCTGGCGGATAACATCCACGCCAGCCCGTTCGGCCCAAACTTCCAGTTGCTCGACTGCCGCTGCCCGGAACGTATCGGCAGCACAAAGCAGCACTTTTCTTCCTTCGCCAAGAAAACGGTGGGCGAGTTTGCCGATCGTGGTCGTCTTCCCAGAGCCATTGATGCCGACCAGCATCACGACTGCGGGAGGTTTGGTCACCACACGAATCGGGCTTTCAGAGGCTCGCAACACTTCGAGTAGTTGCTCGCGAATCATCGAGCGGATCTCAGCGGCATCCCCGCTCTGCTTGCGGTCCATCTGCTGGCGAATTCGCTCGAGGATGTCCTGCACGGTGTGGATGCCCAGATCCGCCGTGATTAACGTATACTCGATCTCCTCGAGTAGCTCCGCATCGATCTCTTTCCTGCCTGACAGAACATCCTCGATGCGATCCACCAATCCGGAGCGAGTCTTCTGAATCCCGGTCTTTAACCGGTCCAGGAGATTGGGTTCTGTTGGGACGGAGCCAAATAATGTCTGAATGGCCATGGATTAAACAGGCGAGGACACAAGCACGAAAACCAACCCTGGAGATGATTTTGGCTTCAGTTTAGCAGGCAGGTTGTCCACCTGCGCGTCGCTTCATTTGCGCTGGCGTGCTAAACTTCGAAATCCGATCCCGCGACTCCTCCCCCGCTGGCGTCCTGCAGTTCAGGGCTGAAAGCAAATATGGAACGCGCCGCACGGCTCATCAGAAAAAACAAGCTGTCGAGTGACATTTTCAGCGATGAGGATCTCAACCGGGCGCTCTGGCCGGCAGCGGTTGGCAAAGCGATCGCCGCTCACACTTTGCGAATTAAGCTGGTGCGAGACACGCTGGTGGTCGAAGTGGAAGACGCACTTTGGCAGAAGCAGCTTTTTCCCCTGACGGCACAAATTGTCGACCGGATTCGCAAGGTCACCGGCAGCGACGTGGTTCGCAATCTGGAATTCCGCATAGGAGCGCCTCGCCGACATCCCATGCGCGCGGCATCTTGCGATGGTCAGTTGCAGCACCCCGAACAGCGCTCGGATGAGGCGGAGGGCATCTGCGACCCTGTGCTAAAGAAGGTGTATCGACTCTCGCGCAAAAAGGCCACTGCTTGAAGTTAACTGAAGACCAGGTTCGCTACGTCTCCGATTTAGCCAACCTACAGCTCACAAACGAAGAGATCACTCGTATGGCGGGTGACCTTGGCGAGATCCTGACATATATTGAGCAGTTGAACGAGTTGGACACGGCGAAAATCGAGCCGATGGCGCAGGTTCTGTTTGAAGCGGATGAGATCGCGACCTTGCGCGAAGATGTACCCCATACGCCCTTGAGCAACCAGGAAGCTCTTGCTAACGCGCCAGTGCCCGGTAACGGGTATTTCGGAGTGCCTAAGGTAATCGAGCGATGATGCAGCGTGACGAGATGTCTTCGCTCACGATCACGGAGATTCGGGATGGACTTCTTGCCAAGCGATTCAGTGCCCGGGAACTGGCGCAATCAGCGGTTACGCACGCCGAGAAACAGAATTCCCAGACCAACGCCTTTCTCACTTTTTCGCCTGATCGCGCTTTGGCAACGGCCGCGCGCGTAGATGAATCCGTCGCTCGCGGTGGCTTATTGCCCGCGCTAGCGGGTGTTCCGGTAGGCATCAAGGACGTTATTGTCACGAAAAACCTGCGCACTACTTGTGGGTCTCGTATTCTCGAGAAATACGTCCCGCCGTATGACGCAACGGCGGTAGTTCGCTTGGAAGAGCAAGGTGCGCTACTCATCGGGAAGTGCAACTGCGACGAGTTCGCCATGGGCTCCTCCAACGAGAACTCCGCATTCGGACCCGTTCATAACCCGAAAGCACTGGACCGGGTGCCGGGCGGCTCGAGCGGCGGTTCTGCAGCTTCCGTAGCCCAAGGGAGTGCCGTGGTTTCGCTTGGTTCCGACACCGGGGGCTCGATTCGGCAGCCAGCAAGTTTCTGTGGCGTAGTGGGTGTGACGCCGACTTACGGCCGGGTTTCGCGATACGGCTTGGCTGCTTTCGCGAGTTCGCTCGACCACATCGGTCCCTTTGCGACTAACGTGAAGGATGCCGGCGCCGTCCTGCAAGTCATCGCTGGCCGGGATGAACTGGATTCTACATCCGCGTTTGCTCCCGTCGATAATTACCTTGAGATGATGGCCGGACCGGTGCGGGGTACCAAATTAGGCCTCCCGAAAGAGTATTTCGACGGAGTCAGTTCAGAGACCGCAAACGCGATTCACGCCGCGATTGGGCAATTAGAGAAGTTGGGTTGTGAGGTGCGCGAGATCAGCCTTCCGCATACCCGGTATGCTTTGTCGTGTTACTACATCATCGCGACAGCAGAGGCGAGTTCCAATCTAGCTCGTTACGACGGTGTGCGATACACCAGCCGGACAAACGGCGGAACGCTTTCCGAAATGTATCGCCAGACGCGAGGTGAAGGCTTCGGCGCTGAGGTCAAACGTCGTATCATGCTCGGCACGTACGTACTGAGTGCGGGCTACTACGAAGCGTATTATTTAAAAGCACAGAAAGTCCGAACCCTGGTTGCGCAGGATTTCAACAAGGCCTTCCAGGAAGTGGATGCCATCGTGGCGCCTGTGTCCCCATTTCCGGCTTTTAAGATAGGCGAGAAGATTGATGATCCTCTGGCGATGTACTTGTCCGACATATACACGCTGACGGGCGATCTTGCCGGGGTGCCCTGCATGTCTATTCCTTGCGGCGAGACCGCCGGGAAGCTTCCAATCGGCCTCCAGATCTTTGCCAGGCATTTCGACGAGGCCACCATGTTCCGCGTGGCCTACAACTACGAGCAATCGACCAGGCGCTAGGTGTCGTGACCCGCGTCGGACTCGCTGGTTGGGCATATAAGGATTGGGCGGGAATCGTCTATCCGCGCCCGAAGCCCCGCGGGTTCAAGGAACTATCATTTCTTGCGAATTACTTCGATGTTCTCGAGATCAACACGTCTTTCTACGGTCCGCTGACTGCAAAGACCTCATTGTCTTGGCTCGAACAGGTGACCTCGCATAGCCGGTTTCGGTTTACCGCCAAACTGTGGCGTGGCTTTACTCATGAGCGAAATGCGACGGTTGCTGACGAAAGAACATTCAAAGATGGCCTCGCGCCGCTTGTGGACGCCGGACGGTTTGGCGCGTTGCTCCTGCAATTTCCCTGGTCATTTCGCAACACCGAGGAAAACCGCGGGTATCTGGCGCGGTTGGCTACGCGATTCGCCGACTACCCGCTGGTCCTGGAGGTGAGGCATGCTAGCTGGAGTGAGCCTGGAGTTCTAGACACCCTCGGCCAGTTAGACATCGGGCTCTGCAACATAGACCAGCCTCTATTCAAGAAATCGATTCAGCCAGGAGCGATCACGACCTCCGCCCTCGGGTATATCCGTCTGCATGGGCGCAATTACAATTCGTGGTTCACGAAAAATGAACATTCGCACGAGCGCTATGACTATCTATATTCGCCGGACGAACTGGATCCATGGGTCGACCGCGTCAGAGCTGTGGAGGAAGCTGCGCAGAACACGTACGTCGTCAGTAACAACCACTACTTGGGCAAAGCCGCGGTGAACGCGCTCGAAATCCGGTCGATCTTGAAAGGCGAGCTAGTCAGTGGGCCCGAGACATTGGTCGCGCACTATCCGGAGCTCAAGTCTTTTGTGCGCGAAAACGCCGGTGAGCAATTGAGTTTGAGATAGGCCGGCGCCATCTCAGAGTTTATATCGCGACGTAGCTTGCATTTTGTGAGCGCTCCAGGGCGGCACGGTCCCAGCCTGCCAGTCTTGCTCCGGCTTCGTACGAGCTTTGCAGAAATTCAAGCACTGCATCGTCCGGCGAATCCGCTTGACGCACATCATCGTACTTGAGTACGAATTCCTTCAAGTCGTTATCATAGTGGGCCTGCGCCGGACGAATCTGCTCTTTCTCCAGCCCTGCAGGTTGCGGTGCGGCATAGCAGTAGAAAGCCGGCGCTCCGAACCCGCCGTTCCCAGGCCAGAACCCGGCACTAATCACCTCGTGTGAATAAGCCTCGCGCGTGATCGAATCCGCCCCAGGTCGAGGAGGTGCGGGTCTTCCTGAGAATCGCGTCACGGCCAGGTCGAAGCTACCCCAAAAGAAATGCACTGGACTGGACTTGCCCAGAAAAGCAGCGCGAAAACGCTTGAACAGTGTATCCGAGCGCTGCAGTATTCGCCAGAAGCGATGAACTGAATCCTTGTCGTAGGAAGCATGCTGGTGATCTTCAGCAAAAGGAATTGGGTCGGCGACCTCGACTGGTTTCGGATTGATTTTGGCGTCAATACCGAAGGATCGAAGAAGGCTGAGATACTCATCGTAGAACTCGGCGACCGATTGTGGCCGAAGCGCAATGGATTTGCTCTCTCCGGAAGTCATCCGTACGTGCAGCCGGTGGTCGACGAAATCGAATTCTATATCGAAGAGATCGTTGTGATACGGCATTGACCACGTCGACAAGCCGCGTGGAGTGACGTATAGCGGCACGTTCCACCAGTGATTCTCCAGGGGCGTAAGCGATAGGCGAGTCTTGCCCACAATCTGCATCCACATATGGAGGGTTGTCGCCGTATCCTTCCAGTCTTCCCAAGGGAGCGCCGGCCAAAGGTCACCTGCGGACGGATGTGCTGCCATCTGCTCGGTGGTCTGTTGCATTGTTCTATTCTGCCTTATTACAGGTATCTGGATCATTATCAAAATTGCGCTTGACAGAGCCCCCAAATTAGTGATGTATTGGCCACCGGGGTTTTCGATGAATTTACGCACTGCTCTCCGCATCGGGATAATTCTTTTCACTTTGTCGCTTTGTGCCATTGAATTAAGTTTCGGTCAGGCAAATACCGGAACAATTCTCGGCAGCGTGGTCGATCCGTCCGGAGCGCCAGTTACTGGTTGCAAAATTACGGTGAGGGATCTTCAGACTGGCGTCGCTAAAGAAAGCAAGACCGATTCGACGGGCAACTATGTGGTGAGTTATCTTTTGCCGGGCAGATACGAGGTTGCGGCGGAAGCACCTAATTTTCGGCGATCCGTTCAGCCGGGAATCAGTCTTAACGTAGACCAGAAAGCCCAAGTTTCTTTCCAGTTGCAGGTGGGTGCGGTATCGGAAACCGTGGAAGTAACCGCCAGCGCACCGCTGCTGCAGACCCAGTCAGTCGAGCAAGGCCAGGTGATTAGCGAGAAGCAGATGCAGGAGCTACCACTGAACGTGCGCGATTTCGGACAGCTCGCAACGCTGCAGACAGGTACGGTGCTCGGCACTGGCGGTTTGGGCAATTCTTACGGACCCGATAACCCGCAGGCAACCGGCGGAGCGGTGAACGTGGACGGTCTTGGCCAAGACGCAAATAACTGGCAGTTGGATGGAGTCAGCAACAACGAAGCTTTTTTTAGCATCATCAGCGTGAGCCCCTCGCTCGACGCGATTCAAGAGTTCAAAGTAACCACCAACAATTATTCAGCGGAGTTCGGGCGTGCAGGTGGCGCCAACGTGCAAGTACAGATCAAGTCCGGGACGAACCGCTTCAGTGGGGGCGCGTTCGAGTTTCTGCGGAATGACAAGCTCGATGCCAACTCATTTTTCAACAATAAATCAGGTGTTGCCAAACTGCCTTATCGGCAAAATCAATTCGGCGCCTTTCTGGGCGGGCCCATTCGTAAAGACAAAACGTTTTTCTTTACCGATTTCGAAACGCTCACCGTACGTCAATCGAATACTTCGATTGCGACGCTGCCGACACCGCTCGAGCGGCAAGGTAATTTTAGCGAGCCTGGTCTGCCGACAATCTACAACCCGTTTACAAAACAACCGTTTCCGAATAACACGATTCCAGCGAATCTGCTGAACCCGGTCTCGCAGAATGTCATCGCCTTGATGCCGCAGCCCAACATCCCTGGAGCAGGGTTGGCAAACAATTACATCGGTCCAAGCAATCTGCAGCACGATCGAGGGACCTTCGATGTCAGGATAGATGAGAACTTCAGCGAAAAGGATCAGTTCTTCGCTCGTTACAGCTTCCTGCAAACGAGCATGCTGCAACCATCCATATATGGCAGCGGATTGGGCGATACGAGCGCAACGGCGGCCGACACCCGCAACCAGAATGGTGTGGTGAGTGAGATCCACGACTTCTCTCCGACGGCCATCAACGAAGCTCGTATCGGCATCAATCGTGTAAGAACTGATTGGGACGCGACGGACGTATCGCTCGACACTGCCAATCAGGTGGGCATTCCCGGAATCAATACCTTTTGCGGCTACTGCGGAGGGCTCCCAATTATCAACATCACTGGATTTTCTTCAGTTGGGCACACTGCCTTCGCTCCCACCAGAAGACACGACACAATTTGGCAATTTATCGATAACTTCACGCTTATCAAAGGGAAACATAGTCTCAAGTTCGGGGCGGAATTCGACAAGATCGATGCCGACCTCTTCCAAACGTCTAATCCAGTTGGCGAGTTCGATTTCAACCAGAACATGACCAGCAATCAGGGTACAGGCGGAAGTGGGCTAGCGAGTTTTTTGCTCGGCTACTACGATTTCGCTGGCCGGGCGGCATTGCAGATTACGCCTTCGTCGCGCGACAATCAATCGTTTTTCTTCGCACAGGACGATTACCGTGTGAGCCGGAATCTGACGTTGAACCTGGGGCTCCGATATGAGATTTATCCGCCGCCGACCGATCAGCACAATCGCATCTCGAATTTTGACCTGGCGACGGGCAATATTCTCCTTGCATGCGTTGCGACCAGCTGCAATGGCGGCATCAAGACGCAGTATTTCAATCTGGCGCCTCGGATCGGGTTTGCCTACACGCCCAAAGGTGGGAGAACCACCATCCGAGCCGGATCCGGCATCACCTATTTCCAACCCGGTTTCGGAGGTCAACTCGGCACGTTGAACGATAACTTCCCCTTCGTGACGGGTCAGGGCGAGACTCCGCCGAACATCTATACTCCCGGACCGTCGATCTCGCAAGGGCTGCCGCCTTTACCCCCTGTCGAACAACGTCCGGGCGCTCCGGCGGGCAACTTGATTCCCACCGGGGGAGCGTCAGGGGGTGGTTTCAGTTCGGTGTTCTACGTGCCTTCGAACTCGAATATGACCCGGGTGTACCAGTGGAGCCTGGGTGTTCAGCATCAACTGCTGCCTGGGCTGCTTCTCGAAGCTACCTATGTTGGTAATGTCCAGAACTTCGTTTTCCTTAATATCGACGGAAACGTTCCCTTGCCAGGAAGCGACCCGTCGCTGACACTGCAACAGCGCAGGCCGTATTACAGTGTTTCGCCTGATCTGGCTGTGTTCACCAAGCGAATCAACGCCGGATGGGCCGACTACAACTCGCTCCAGACGAAAGCCGAGAAGCGCTTTTCGCATGGACTTTCTATTTTGGGCGGCTTCACCTGGAGTAAAGCGTTGAACAAGGGATCGGAGAGTCCGGCGAATCCATTCCACTACATGGTGAAGGAGCTTGCCAGTAACGATACTCCTCGCAGATTTTTCGCAAGCTACGTCTATGAGCTTCCTTTTGGGCGCTCCAGACAGTTCGGTTCCAGTTGGAATGGCCCGATAGACGCGGTTCTGGGTGGCTGGCAAATTTCAGGGATCACTAACTATCAGACCGGATTTCCGTTTACTCCGACCATTACGAGCAATCTGGACAACGGGGAGGGCAATCAGCCTGACCGGGTCTGTAAGGGCTCGGTTCCGAACCCGAGCATCAATTTATGGTTCAATCCGTCCTGTTTTGTGGCCTCTCCTGTGAACGTTTTCGGCAATAGCGGATACAACATTCTCCGCGGACCATCTTTCTGGAACTGGGACATCACGTTCGCGAAGAACTTTGCATTGGGTGAAGCGCGAAGGCTGCAGTTTCGGGTCGATCTGTTGAATGCCTTCAACCAGGTGGCGTTCGGTAATCCGAAAACACAGGTTAACGTGGCCGGGGCCGGCACCATCAGCTCTACCCTCTCGAATACAAATCCCCGGTTCATTCAGTTCGCACTGAAACTATACTTTTAGAGGGTTCTCGAGAGTCAAGCGCGTCCGGGCGGAGCGGGATAGCGCTTGTCCTACAGGAGCCGTAGAGTCAGATGAAGTTGCTCCTTACTGTATTCCTGGCGATCTCGTTCACGCTGAGTTCTGGAAATGCTCAAGTAGCTCAGCTGTCGCAAGCATCGCACCGTATGCAGGAAGGTGATTACGCCGGTGCCCGCGCCGTTTTAGAAGCGCTGATTGCGCAAGCGGCTCGAGTACCGGAAGCCCATAATCTGTTGGGAGTCTGCCTCCTGCAGTTGAAAGATCCCGAAGGGTCAGTTGCGCAATTTCGAGCGGCGATCAAACTACGACCGCAGTATGAAAACGCGTGGCTCAACCTCGGAAGCACTTTATTTGGCATGCACAAAGAAACCGAAGCCGCCTCCGTCTTCAATCAGCTAATCCAGATCTATCCTCAATCGATAGACGGACACGTCGCACTGTCCAAGATCCTACTGGCGCAGGGCAAGGAATCCGCCGCCCTTCAACATTTGGAAAAAGTAATTCAGCTCGATTCTCACAACACGTTCGCGCTGGCCAACGGCGGTCTGATTGAGTCGCGCAAGGGAAATCTGGCTAAGGCGGTGGGCTATATTGCTCGCGCGCTCGCGCAGGATCCCCAGAGCAAGCCGTTGCAACTGGCTCTGATCGAGCTTGACCTCAAGCGCGGCGAAACCACTGAAGCCGCGGCGCTGATCGATAAAATCGCGCATGCTGCTTTTCTGACTGGAGCTCAGAGACAGACGCTTGCCATTTTGCTGCTGAACTATGGCCTCGCCGAAAAAGGTGTCGAACTGGTGAGCGGCGATAGCGATCTCACCGGACTGTTCTGGAATGCAGCGATGGCTCAGGCAAAACAGCAGTTCGTAAAAAACAGATTCAGAAACACGGTAAACACTCTCGAGGCGATACGCAGGCTGCGCCCGCAAGATGCGGAATTTCATGATCTTCTTGGATTGGCTTGGTACGAGATTGGCGATGCGAAGAAAGCCTCCGATGAACTTCAGCAAGCGATCCAATTGGAGCCGCGCAACCCGGACTGGTATTTCCAACTTGGGCTTGTCTACCTGAAACACCATACGCCGGACCTTGCTGAAATCGTTTTCGAGCACGGTCTGGCTCAACTGCCGGATTCAGCTTGGCTATGGCTGGGCCTCGGACTCAGCCAGCATTTCAAAGACGATACGGGCAGTGCCCAGAAAAGTGTCCGAAAAGCCCTGCTGCTCGACCCGGGTCTGGTCGAGGGTTACGTGCTGCTCGGCGATATTCTCGAAACCGATGGGCGGCTTTCGGAGGCCAGGGATGTGTTCACTCAGGCAATCGCGAAGAAACCGAATTTGTATATCGGGTACTACTATTGCGGCAAGGTAGCCTTAGAGGCCGGAGAGAGCCAGACGCAGCAGGCTCTGACTTTTTTGACCAGGGCCGTCGATTTGAATCCAGACTTTGCAGAGGGACATTTCGAAAGAGGCCGCGCCCTGGAACAATCAGGGAAGCTTCAACAAGCAGTGGCTGAATACAAAGCCAGCCTCGCTAAGGACGGCAATCTTTCTCAGGCTCATTACCGGCTTGCTCTCGTTTACCGAAAGCTAGGTGAAACGCAAGTAGCCGACGAAGAACTCGCTCTTTTTCAGAAGACAAAGCTCAAGGAGAAGGCTACGGTCTTGTCCCGGCTGGATTACCGTATCCGGCAGCGTTGACGAGAGTTGTTCGTTAGAACTTCTTAGATCGCATAAAATGTTGACAGCTGTCGTAGAGCGACAGACTCAAAAGCATAGACAGATAGAACATGAGCACGTCAACTACACCCACTTTCATTCCGAGTACGGAAGAGCTGAACAATCTACAACGGGATCTAAGCTTTCATCCGGCATCAACCGAAAACCCCGTAGCGCTGACCCGGGAGCAGATCGCAGCCTTCAATCGGGACGGCTATCTGAAAGGTATTCGGATCTTCGAGAAGAACGAGATCACGGAAATCCGGGGTTACTTCGACGAACTTCTGGCGAAGACAGTTGGCGGCAGGCGGCGACAGTTACTCCATCAGCACCGCGCATCTCCGATACGGCCGGGTTTACGATATTCTGACGCACCCACGGATTGTGGCCATCATCAGGGATCTGCTCGGCGAAAATGTGATCGCCTGGGGCTCGCATTTCTTCTGCAAAATGCCGGGGGATGGCAAGCGGGTTGCCTGGCATCAGGATTCCAGTTATTGGCCGCTAACACCGTCGATGGCTGTGACGGCGTGGCTGGCGATAGACGATGCTAGCGTCGAAAACGCCTGCATGCGCTATATACCCGGTACGCATCACTTGGGGCATCTGACATATGCACTGAGTGAGAACGATGAAGCGAATGTTCTGAATCAGACCGTACCCGGCGCCGAGAATTTTGGCGAGCCGGTAAATGTCGAACTTGCCGCCGGAGAGATTTCAATCCACAGTGACCTTTTGCTACACGGCTCTGAAGCAAACGAGTCGAATCGGCGACGTTGCGGTCTGACTCTGCGGTATTGCCCGGCGATGGTCAAAGCAGGCTTGGGGTGGAACGCAAAGGGCGTCGTAGTGAGCGGGAAAGATGAATCGGGGCACTGGGCCAATCCCGCGCGACCGGACACTGACTGAACCGGCCGTTCGCATTTACGCGACGAGAACTAGGAGATCTTATACCTGGTTATGAGATCGCGTTTCGGTTCGCTGCTCATGCCCGGCGTGTCAGGTGCAAGCACTTCGCCTTTGATCATTTCCTGTTTACCGCCGGACTCCATATAGATAGCGTTCGGCATCGCACATAGGACATTCATATCGGCTGGTCCGCCGCCGTGGCTTGCCAGTTCGATACCAAACCCGTCCGCAATAGCTCCAATCTCCACCCACTCGGTTGGCCCACCAGCGCGGCGATTGTCGGGCTGAACGACATCGGCACCTTTTTTCAGCAAAAGATCCATGAAGGCGTGCTTGTTGTACTCGTTTTCGCCGGTAGCGATGCGCATGTCGAGCGAAGCTGCCAACTCTGCATAGCCTTCGTGATCCCAAGGGGGCAGCGGCTCTTCATACCAGAAGCAGCCGAGCTCCTGATAGGCGCGGCCGCGCCGGAGCGCCTCAACGCGATTGAACGCCTGATTCGCATCGACCATGATCCGGATATCTTTGCCTGCTGTTTTCCGTCCGAACTCAATCCGTTCCACGTCATCTTCGAGCGAGTAGCGGCCGACTTTCACTTTGAAAGCCCGATATCCGATCTCGAGCGTTTCCTCGATGGATTTCTTGTATTGCGAATGATCCTTGTCGTTCTCGCGATACCAACCGCACATCGCATAGGCGGGCATACGGTCACGCACGGCTCCCAACATCTTGTAAACAGGCAGACCGGCGGCTTTGCCCAGAATGTCCCAGACGGCGATATCAACTACGGACATCGCGAACTGCGTGACGCCCTGCACGCCCTGGTATTCGAGCGCGCGCCATAGATCCCCGCGGATTTTCTTTGGGAACGCGGGGTCCTGACCAATGAGCACTGGTTTGACCTCGTACTCGAGGATTGTCTGCACCACGCGAGGACCGCCTTCGATCATGCCGAAGTTGCTGTAGCCCCAACCAGTGATACCAGCATCGGTAAGCACGCGAAGAACGACGGCGCCAGCTGCAGAACCGAAGTCGTGAATGGCATCTCCGGTGAATCCGGACGGAGGTAAGCGCAATAGATCTGTTTCGATGTTCGTGATTTTGATCTGTTTCTTAGCCTCGGCCGCTTTTGCCAGTCCACGGCTTAGAGGAAACGCGCCCGGGAGCGCCAAGAGAGTACGACGCGTCATAAAGGCCTTTCTAACAGAAGCGAGCGAATCGCGTAAGAGGTCGGCGGCGGCACAGGCAAAGCTGTCATCGTTAATGTGCGCATCGAGTTCGAGGACTTTGATGTTCGGACTGAGCGCTGCTTTCAAAGCACTACGGTATGCCGTGAGCGCCTCCGGCGAATAGAACGGCTCGCCCGCTTTGTCGATGGCGGAAACACCTTGCAAAGGAATCAGCACGGTGACCGGGCCGCGCGAGGAATTGAGCTTGGTTGCGGTGATACGGCCGATTTGAGCACATTCTTCAGCCGTCGTCCGCATGAGAGTCACGGTAGGGTTATGAACGTGAAGTTTGCGTCCTTGAAAGCAGTCGGGAACTGAAGCCAACGGTCCAAAATTCACCATGTCAATTGCTCCTGGACAGACAACTTGAGGAATGCTCCTGAGCCCGGCCGCTTCCAGGCGCTGGGGTCCCGCACTCAGGACACCGCCGACAAGTTCGTCCGCAAGCTCAGTGGTGGTGATATCGAGGACACCTTCAAACGCACCGTCCGCAATGAGCTGTTCCATAGCCTGGCCTCCAGAACCAGTGGCATGGAAAACGGTGACTTCGTACCCCTTCTCTTCGAGCCTGCGGCGCGCGGCGGTGACGCAGGGCGTCGTAACTCCGAACATCGTTGCAGCAATCGCCGGTTTCTCACCCACGGCAGCGACCTCCTGGCGAGTAACCATCCCGCAGATCGCGGATGCGGCATTGCTCAATATTCGACGAGACACCGCGTTCAACCCGGCGATATCAACGACCGAATACATCATGCAAATATCTACTGTGCCTACATAGGGCTTCACGTCGCCTGATGCCAGTGTCGAAACCATCAGCTTCGGAAAGCCGATCGGGAGCGCACGCATAGCGGCAGTAGCGATGGTAGTACCGGCAGATCCGCCCAGCGAGACAACACCCTGAATGGCGCGTTGTTCGAAAAGACTTCGGACGATCGCCACAGCGCCCGCTGCCATAGTCCGGACGCCGTGTCCCCGATCTCGCCTGGCGATCAATACTTCGAGACTTTCATTCGCCGCCTCGGCTACCGCTGTGCGCGAGACGTCTGGAATAAACGGCGGTTCATCAATGACCCCGACATCGATCATCAGCGTCCGCAAACCGCAGGATCTGATCGAGTCGCGCAGAAAAGCGAATTCCTCGCCTTTTGTGTCGAACGTGCCAATCAGTGCGACGGTCTTGGAAAGCATTTATCGCGTTCAAGAAAGCAAGCTGGGTGGAAGGGTCCGGCATTCCGGCATGAGCCGTAATAACGCTTCGGGGCCTGGCGGAGCATAGATTGCGATCAATTTCAGAGGCTCCCAACCAGTATTGATGGTGGAGTGAAATATGTCCGGCGGGATATGGACTAAGTCTCCGGGGGCCAGAGGCTCCCACTTCTCGCCATCGAGATCGATCATCTGCTTGCCCTCTCCTGACACAACGTACAGGATCTCTTCGGTTCCCGGATGATTGTGTCGCGTGTGTCCTTTCCCGGGCTGGAGAAGCACCACACCCATCGCGAATCGGTCAGTGTTAGTCACGCGAGGTTCGGAGAGCCACTTGATGGTTCCCCAGTCAAATACCTGCGTCTCCACTTCAGCAGGTTTGACGAACCGGCGACCGGGCATTTCAGGCATGACCGCTCCTTCCATTACTGATGGACAGATTCTTGAAGTTTCTCACCTGCTCGGTGATCGCTCGTTCAACAGGGAGGCGCTCCATGCTGGACGCTCCAAAGAAACCCGCGATGCCGGGATTCCGGCTGAGTATGTATTGAACATCTTGCGGCTCGGCAAGAGGGCCGCCATGGCAGAGGACCAAAATCTCGGAATTGGCGGCCAGAGCTGCTTTGTGAATCGCCTGAATCTTCGAGACTGATTCATCCAGAGTCATGCTGGTTGTGGCGCCGACCGTTCCTTTGGTAGTCAATCCCATGTGCGCGATGACAAGGTCAGCTCCGGCTGTTGCCATGGCTGTTGCGTCCTCCTCATTAAAAACATAAGGGCAGGTAAGCAGATCCAGCTTGTGAGCCCGGGCGATCATGTCGACTTCCTGCGCATATCCCATTCCGGTTTCCTCCAGATTCGCGCGAAATACACCGTCGATCAAACCTACAGTCGGGAAGTTCTGGATACCGGAGAAACCAAGCCGCTTCAGCTCACGCAGGTACACGTCCATCACGCGAAATGGGTCCGTTCCGCACACCCCCGCAAGAACAGGAGTATGGGCAACGATGGGGAGCACTTCGGCAGCCATCTCCATGACGATTGCGTTGGCATCGCCATAAGGCATCAGGCCGGCTAAAGATCCGCGACCGGCCATGCGATATCTACCGGAGTTGTAAATGATGATGAGGTCGGCGGCACCAGCCTCAGCGCACTTGGCGGAAATGCCAGTACCGGCGCCAGCCCCGATGATGGGCCGTCCTGCCCCGACGATTGATCGCCATCGTTTCAGGCATTCTGATCGATCCACGAACACCTCCCGGGCTTTATGCGATATTTGCGCCTTTCACGTCGACGTACAGGGAGTAGATCGACTGACTTGCCGCCATGAAGAGGCGGTTTCGCCGCGTACCTCCGAAGCAGACATTGGCGCAGATCTCCGGCAGCAAGATTTTACCGATCTTCACGCCTTGGGGTGAGATTGCGTAAACACCGTCGCCCTCGGCCTTAGCGGAGCCTGTTCCGTTTGCGCCCTGGCCAATTCCCGCCCAAATGTTGCCATCGGTGTCGGCTCGAATCCCGTCCGCAAGGCCGGTGTAGTTGTCCCATGCGGTGGATAAGAATTGTTTAGAATTCCGTAGTTTCGTTCCGTCGACGTCATAGACACGAATTTCTCTGGGGGCCTTCGCGTAATGTGTCGCGCCCGTGTCGCAAATGTACAGCTTTTTGAGATCCGGCGAGAAGCACAGTCCGTTCGGCTTGAAGAGTTCATCCGTTACCATCTCAAGTTGACCAGTCTTTCCGTCCAACCGATACACGGCCTCCTTCAGTTCGAGGGGAAATTTTCCTCCTTCATAGATGCTCAACGCGCCGTAACCAGGATCGGTGAACCAGATATCGCCGTTTGGATGGACGACGATGTCGTTCGGGCCATTCAGTAGCTTGCCGTTGAACTTCTCGGCCAGCACCGTGACCTCTCCAGTCTGTTCATATCGAACGACCCGGCGCGTCTGATGCTCGCAGCTGAGCTGGCGGCCTTGCCAATCAAACGTATTACCATTGCTGAAATTGGATGGCTTGCGAAACACGTCGATATGACCGTCTTCTTCCAGCCATCGCATTTGCCGGTCATTTGGAATGTCGCTCCACACCAGATAATTGCCGGCTCCGTTCCACGCTGGACCTTCCGCCCACCGGAAACCCGTGCAAACACGCTCGACCATTGCGGTACCAATCCGATACTTGCTGAACTCTTTTTCGAGAGAAACGACGTCGGGATCGGGGTATCGTATCGGCTGATTACCAGACCAGTCGCGGGTCGAACCGGATTGGCCGTAGGCCGATAAGGCAGGTAGCCCGGCCAGACCTGCCGCCAACCCCTTGATCAGCGCGCGCCGGCTGGAGTTCTTTTGCGAGGAAGCGAGAACGTTCATCCAGGCGATTATATGCGTAACGGGCTGGTCTTTTCCGCTAGCCGCATCGCCAGCTAAAGCCAGAGTGTGTATGCTAAGGGGCTGAATTCGAGTATGTGATCATGAACCACTCTGTGTGTATGCTCGTTCGTCAGATATCAGTTGCGGGTTTGCTTTTGCTGCTGCTTCCACCCGTTCAGGCGCAGAACGAACCATATGAAGTCGTCCTCACAAAGAACGAGATGGTTGCTATGCGTGATGGCATTCGGTTGGCTACGGACATTTATCACCCCGCTCGAAACGGCTCGCCAGAAGGAGGCAAATTTCCGGTCATATTGGAGCGCACTCCGTATAACAAGGACGGGATCTCGGTCGCAGCGAGTCACTACGTGCCGCATGGCTACGTTGTGATTGCGCAAGATGTGCGAGGCCGCTACAAATCAGAAGGACATTGGTTTCCGATTCGCCAGGATCCAGAAGACGGATTCGACACTGCGAAATGGATCGGATCGCAGCCTTGGTGTGACGGGAGTATCGGCACGATGGGGAGTTCTTACGACGGCGCAACACAGCACGCTCTTGCTATTGCAAATGCTCCCTATGTCAAGGCAATGATTCCGCGGAACGCGATGTCGGATTTTGGACGTTACGGCGTACGCCATAACGGTGCGTTCGAGCTCCGCTTTTTCAATTGGGTTCTGACGCTCGGAAATCCATCGCCTACGGGAAACGAAAGCGCGGCCGCGGAGCGCGCTGCCATCGATCCCGCGGCAGCACCCGCACTGGTCGATTTGGCCGCTCACGTGCGCGACTATGTTCGCGGCCTGCCGCTGCGTCCCGGCACAACGCCGCTGAAGTTTGCTCCGGATTACGAAGCCTGGCTTGTCGAGGCTATGAGTCATGGCGACTATGACAATTTCTGGAAGAATGCCGGTTCGAGCGTCGTTGATCACCTAGCAGAATACAAAGACGTGCCCGAATATCACACCACCGGCTGGTACGACTCCTGGGCTACTCAAGTGGCCAACCTGAATTTTGTTGAGCTTCGAAGAACCAAAAGGAGCTTGCAGCGACTGATCGTCGGACCATGGATTCACAGCTCGGAAAATCGCAGCTACGCGGGCGAGGCGCAGTTTACAGACGATGCGGCGCTGGATCTTTGGGCGTTTCATCTACGCTGGTTCGATCACTGGCTGAAAGGAATCGACAATGGAGTCGATCGGGAGCCGCCCGTACGCATTTATGTCATGGGTGGCGGCGACGGCCATAAGACGCCCGAAGGCCGTATCTATGTAGGTGGACACTGGCGCGATGAGCACGAGTGGCCGCTCGCGCGGACGCAAGCCAGCTCTTATTACTTGCATGCTCATGGCCTGCTTTCGCCCGACAAGCCTGCCAACGATGCACCGATCCATTATTTGTTCGATCCGCGCAATCCCGTTCCGACCTTGGGCGGCAACGTTTCTTCGCAAGGAAACCTGATGTTCCAGGGCGCGGCAGATCAGCGATGCCGTCCGGATTTCTGGCTGTGCAGCGATTCAAAACCGTTGTCGGCGCGCAACGACGTGCTGGTCTTCCAGACGCCTCCGTTGAGAAACGACATGGAAGTGACGGGTCGTTTGATTGTTAAGCTCTGGGCCTCATCGAATTCGCTCGACACGGATTTCACCGCCAAACTGATTGATGTTTATCCTCCGCATGCCGGTTTTCCGGCGGGCGTAGATCTGAACATCGCGGACAGCATCGTACGGGCTCGATATCGCAATGGTCCTGGCAAAGCGGAATTGCTGAAGCCAGGGCAGCCGTACGAACTCACGATCGAGATGTATCCGACGTCGCTCGTGTTCCAGCACGAGCATCGCATTCGTCTGGACATTTCGAGCAGTAACTTTCCACGGTTCGACATAAACCCGAATACTGGTGAGCCGCTGAACAACAACCGGCGCTGGCAAATCGCGGAGAATTCGGTCTATCTGGATGCTAAACATCCTTCTCACATCGTGCTGCCGGTGATACCCGCCAGATGACCTTCGGCCTTCAGCGGCCGTTTCAAAACTTCCGCTAATCAAAATTCGCGGCTGAGTTCGCCGGCTTTGGGCTCTCGAAGACGGCGGCGAAGTTCCAGCGTATGACTGCGGTGGCATTTTAGACAAAGAGTGCGCATATTGGAAAGGTCGCACTCGCCACCGCCTTCCACAACGGGCACGATATGATCCGCATCCCACAAACTTTTTCTGCCCCTGAGGTTCCACTCGGCGGCGGCAAGACGGCGAGCGCTCCCCCTCAGCCGGCGCAAGTGGGTGTAAGCCGCGGAACAATCTATGCCGCAAACAGCACAAATACCGCGATCCCGTTCGAAGACCTTCTCTCGCAGATATCCCGGGTCCGTGCGCAACTTCCACTCGTGGACACACCAATCCGAACAGAATGTCGAACGGCGCGCAGGGACTTCGAGACTGCACCAGCGGCAAAGATTGCGCCCGCCAGGGCCCTTCTCAAGCCTATCCCGCTCGACCCGCCCGCCGAGCATCGCACGCTGAGTACTCACGACGCCAGGATATCCTGGTGGTTCCACCAGTTGCTTTCCAGGCGATCGGGATTCAAGCCGCCCAGAGGTGTTTGCTTTTGGCTATCCTTCTTCTAAAACACGGCTATCTGCTCCTGTTCTTTTATGTACTCGCCGTGATGGTCGGTGTACCGATTCCTGCCGATCCATTCCTCCTCTTAATGGGCGCGATGGTGGGGAACCAACAGTATTCGTTCTTCGCCTCTCTGCTCATCGCGGTCGCTGCCGCGCTAATCGGAGACATGCTTTGGTACGAGGTAGGCCGGTTGCGAGGCCGCTGGGTGCTGGGCTTTCTGTGCAAGCTGTCGCTCGAACCCGACGCTTGCGTGCGCAAAACCGAAGCCGCTTTCGCCAAGCGCGGCGCCGGCGCCCTGCTCTTTTCAAAATTCGTTCCTGGAATGGGCCTGGTGGCAGTGTCACTCGCGGGTGTCAGCAGAATCCGGTATTCAGTGTTCTTGCTGGCGGATATCGCTGGCTGCGCGCTGTGGGCCGGCTCCTATCTTCTGATTGGCCGCATATTCCACCGGCAGGTGGACGATGTTATTGCCTGGTTGGGACTGTTCGGCCGCAGGGCAGGTCTAGTCATGGCCGGGCTGCTGGTTCTCTACATCGGAACGAAATACTTCCAACGGAGGCGATTTATCCGAAAGCTGCGTGTTAATCGGATCACGCCCAGCGAAGCCAACGCTCTGATCAGAGATGAGCAGGCAGTCACGATTGTGGATCTGCGCCATCCCGCCGAAGTGGAACGGGACGGGATGAAGATCGCCGGTGCCCTGGTCCTGCGGCCAGACGAGTTAAAGGCGAACTCGTGGCAGATCCCGCCAGATCGCGAGGTCATCCTTTACTGCACTTGACCAAACGAAGCTACCAGCGCCCGTGTGGCGCTGCAACTCAAACGGCTGGGAATCGATCGTGTCCGCCCACTGGCTGGAGGGTTCGAAGCCTGGCGCGATCTTGGATTTCCTGTTGAACCGGTGGGTAACATTACACTAGCTCTGTGACAACGGGCTGAACCGTAGGTATGGTTCGGTGCGTCTAAAGAGGACCCTATGGCGAGACCAGTCATCCTTGCGATTGACGACGATCCCGATGTGTTGCGCTCAATCGAACGCGACCTGCGGGAGCGTTACAACCAAACCTACCGAGTCTTGCGCGCCGATTCGGGATCGAATGCGCTCGATTTGCTCCGACGTTTACAGCAGCGAAACGATCCGGTCGCCCTGCTGGTTGTCGATTACCGAATGCCGCACATGAATGGAATCGAGACTCTCAGCAAGGCGATGAAACTCAACCCGGATGCGAAGCGCGTTCTTTTAACCGCCTACGCAGATACCGAGGCAGCCATCAAAGCTATCAACGATATTCAGCTGAATCACTATCTCTTAAAGCCGTGGGATCCGCCGGAGCAGCATCTCTATCCCGTAATCGATGATCTCCTGCAGGAATGGTTCGTGCGGCATAAGCCTCGATTCGAGGGCGTGCGAGTGTTGGGGACCCGTTGGTCGCCGAAATCGTACGAAACGCGAGAATTTCTCGCGCGCAACCAGGTTCCCTTTCAATGGCTGGATGCCGACGCGGCCGAGCGCGATGCCGAGGTTGGGCGGTTAGTGGAGAGTCTGGGTCCTAACGAGCTGAAGTTGCCGTTGGTGTTTTTCCCCGATGGCGACCGATTGGAACAGCCGGGCTGGCAGGAAGTGGCCGCCAAGGTGGGGCTTCGCATGCGTGCCGGTCTCGCATTTTACGATGTGGCGATCGTCGGCGGCGGCCCAGCGGGTCTCGCGGCCGCAGTGTACGGTGCGTCGGAAGGACTGAAGACGTTGATTGTCGAGCGAGAGGCACCGGGTGGCCAGGCTGGACTTAGCTCCAAAATTGAGAACTATCTCGGTTTTCCGGCCGGTCTGAAGGGATCCGATCTCGCTATGCGCGCGGTAGCGCAAGCCCGTCGTTTTGGTGTCGAAATTGTGTCGCCCCAAGCGGCGAGCGCGATCCGCGCGGACGGTCCCTATCGCTACTTGAAGCTGAGCGATGGAACGGAGGTCTCGTGTCACGCTCTTATCCTGGCGACCGGCGTGCAATGGCGAAGCCTGCAAGTACCAGGCATTGAACGGTTGCAGGGAGCGGGTGTTTACTACGGAGCGGGACCGACCGAAGCGATTTCGTGCCGCGACGAAGACGTATACATCGTCGGCGGAGCGAACTCCGCCGGGCAGGCTGCGATGTTCTTTTCGCAATACGCCCGGCGCGTTGTAATGCTGGTGCGCGGTTCGTCGCTGGCGGCTACCATGTCGCAGTACCTGATCGATCAAATTCAGAAGACGGAGAACATTCAAGTGGAGTGTTCAAGCCGAGTGACAGAGGTTCACGGCGAGGATCGTTTGCAGTCCATTTCCATCAGCTGTGGCATGAGCGGAGAAACCCAAACTGCTCCAGCGACTGCACTGTTCATTTTCATAGGCGCTGAGCCTTGCACGGCGTGGCTTGACGATGTGGTTCAGCGCGACCCACACGGCTTCGTTCTTACCGGCCCCGATCTGATGCGCGACGGCGGTCGCCCAAAAGGCTGGCAGCTGGATCGTGATCCAGGTCTTCTTGAAACCAACGTTCCCGGCATTTTTGCAGTGGGCGATGTTCGACACGGTTCCATCAAACGTGTGGCATCCGGCGTAGGAGAAGGCTCGGTTGCCATTCAGTTTGTCCACCAGTATCTGAGCAAAGTCTGATTATGGACGGCACAGTCACTCCTCCCACTACTCATCCCGGAATCGCGGAACTGGCGGCGATTTCCGTATTCGCCGATCTGCCCGCCGATGCACTCGAATGGCTTGCTGCTCAAATGGAGGCATTTGTTTTGCAGCCGGGTGAGATCCTGATTCGAGCCGGCGCCCCTGCCGAGCAATTATTGGTTCTCTTTCGGGGTGAACTGCGGGCCGAGCGCGATAACGGCGGCGTTTACATCATGCGCGCCGGACAAGTCACGGGGCTATTGCCATACTCGCGACTCACTCGCTTCCCGTCGACGGTGTACGCAGTGGTTGAAAGCCGCGGCGCTCACCTGCATAAGAGCCACTTCCCTGAGATGCTGCGACGGGTGCCGGAACTGAACCAGCGGCTCGTGAGCGTATTGGCGGATCGCATCCGCGAAACAACAAGGGCCGATGAGCAGCGTGAAAAGCTAATCTCGCTAGGTAAGATATCGGCTGGACTTGCTCATGAATTGAATAATCCTGCTTCTGCCGTGGGGCGGGCGAGTGCCAGCCTCCGTCAGGAAATCGCGTCCGTGCGTGCTGCTATGCTCGAGCTCGACAGACGCGGCTTGCCTCAGGAAGCGCGTCTATTCCTGGCGCACTTAGATTGCGATTGGATCCAACAGGCCGGAACGCATTCCGCTTTGGACACCCTCGAGCGAAGCGAGCGCGAAGAGGAGTTTGCCGCCTGGCTCGAAGGTCATCGGCTTCCCAACGCCTGGCATCTGGCTGCGGCTCTGGTTGACGCAGGCTGCGAGCTTAGCACGCTCGAAGAAGTGGCCAGGCAGGTTCCGCCAGAGTTTCTTGCGGAGGCCCTCACACGCCTGACCGCCTCATTTACGATCAGTCGCTTGATTGAAGAGATTGAAAGCGGCGCTCACAAAATATCCGAACTGGTTCGTGTCGTGAAGGAATACTCTTACATGGACCAGATTGCTGAGCAGGAGGTCGACATCCACGCCGGGCTGGAGGACACGCTCATCATGCTGCGCCACCGGCTGAAGCGCGGTGTTGATGTGGTTCGCGATTACGACCGGACGCTTCCGTTGATTTGCGCTCGTGGCAGCGAACTCAATCAGATCTGGACGAACCTGATTTCGAACGCCATTGATGCGATGAACGAAAACGGGAAGCTCCGCATTCACACGGTTCGCGAGCCTTCTTCCGCTGTCGTCGAGATAACGGATAACGGTCCGGGCATTCCGTCCGAGCTGCAGTCGCGGATCTTCGAGCCCTTTTTCACTACGAAACCTGTCGGTGAGGGCACCGGTCTTGGTTTGGACACGGTTTACCGCATCGTCAAGAACCACCACGGCGACGTCAGCTTCGAGTCACGCCCTGGCGAAACCAGGTTCACGGTTAGAATCCCGCTTAGCAAGAAGGAAGCGACAACATGAGACGGCTTGCAATCAGATGACTGATATTGAGAGGGCCCTCGACGCTTTCGTGAGCGACTGAACCCCCTCAATACCTCCGACGGTTATCGCGCCCCAGTTGGATGCCGCCGAGGCGACGGTAATCACACCGATGCAAGTGTCAGTCCAAACCGGTGACTGAATCCTACGTGCACTGACCTGTCCGAGATCCTCGGAAGCCACTCACGAATCGTTGTTTCTAAATAGACGAGCGGATGGTCGGCGGCTCCCAGGTAGAGAGTGGTGTCCGAATTGAGGCAGGATTGTCGCAAATGATCCAGCAGTCGTTCACGCTTGGATGGAGGACTGATGCTCTGCCGGTTTCTGAATGCGGTGCTTCTCGATACGGTAGAGCAATGTCTTGCGGCTGATATCGAGGTAACGAGCAGCGTGCGTCTGATTCCAATGGAACTTGTTGAGAGCCTTCAGGATCAACTCTTTTTCAATCGCCTCCAGGCTGATGCCTTCACGAGGAAGATCGATTTCCAGCGCATCGAGACCGCCGCGTTCGCGGCGCAGGAACTCAGGCAGGTCCTGTTTTCTGACCTCACTTGCACGCGCCAACACGACGATTCGCTCCAGAACATTTTGGAGTTCACGAATGTTACCCGGCCAGCGATAACGAGCGAAATAAGGGATGAGAACCGAAGGCATCGTAAGATCCGGTCTCTCATGTCTCGCCGTGCTCTGTCTGAAAAAATGCTGGACGAGATCCGGGATGTCTTCCGAGCGCTCTCGCAGTGGTGGCATAACCAAAGGAATCACCGCCAAGCGGTAGTACAGATCCTCGCGAAACGTGCCGTCTTCAATCATTGCCTGCAAATCTCGGTGAGTAGCGGCAATGACGCGAACGTCAACTCGACCGCTGGTTTCAGAACCAATTTTTTCTACTTCACCCTCTTGAATCAGGCGCAACAACTTAACCTGCAGGGCAGGCGGCATCTCACCGATCTCATCCAGGAAGAGAGTTCCTTCGTTGGCCGCTTCAACCTTGCCCTTCTTGTTGGCAACCGCTCCTGTGAACGAGCCTTTGACGTGCCCGAATAGTTCGGATTCCAGAAGCTCTGCGGGAATAGCTCCGCAGTTGATCGTAACCAGCGGCTTATTCTTGCGAGGACTGTTGAAATGTATTGCGCGTGCCAACAATTCTTTCCCGGTACCGGTTTCTCCCCTGATCAGGACAGTCGAAGTTGTGCGCGCGGCTCTGGCGGCGGTGTCAAGTACTTGCAGAAGCACATCTGATTGCCCCAGGATGTTTTCGAATCCGTATTTTTCGTTGAGATTCGCACGCAGGGCGCGGACTTCCTGCACCAGCCGGAGATGCTCCAGAGCGCGATCAATCGTAAGTGACAGTTCGTCAGGGTGCACGGGTTTAGTGAGATAGTGATAGGCCCCGGCTTTCATTGCTTCTACTGCAGTCTCGACGGTCCCGAAGGCGGTCAGAAAAATGACGAGTATCTCCGGGTACAACGAATGGATTTGCTTTAGCAGTTCGAGCCCGGAAGTCGCAGGCATCTTGAGATCGGTGAGTACGACGTCATAATCACGGGCGGCAAGAAAGGCGAGACTCTGCTCGGCAGAGGCTGCGGAGTTCACGGAGTACCCGCACTGCTCGAGCTGAACCTCCAGCACACGCCGAAGACTCTCATCGTCATCTACTACGAGGATTCGACTTTTATTCACATGGTTGCCGCAGCGGGAGTGAGATCCGGAACGTCGCGCCTTCCGGTGAATTCCGGCTTACCGTCAGCGTCCCGCCATGTTGCGTCACGATCTGATGTGCAACCGACAGGCCAAGACCGGTGCCGCCCTCTTTCGTAGTAAAGAATGGGTCGAAGATGCGATCCAGTTCATCGGAAGTGATGCCGGGACCGGGATCCTGAATATCTATCACGACCCGTGTTTCATTCTGCTGGGCGCGGAGCGAGATGACTCCCCCTTCGGGAATCGCTTGCACTGCGTTCATTGTCAGATTGATCAATACCTGCTTCAACTGTTCGGGGTCACCCTCCACAAGAGGTAGACTTGCTTCGACCTGTTTCCGGAAATTGAGGCGACCACTCTCTTTGGCATGGCTCGCGAGGACGATTACCGAATCCAGAAGGGCGTTGACATCCACCATTTTCAGATGCGGTTGGCGGGGCTTCGCGAAATCCAGGAAGCTCGAAAGCAGGCGGTTTAGACGGCGACACTCCTTCTGGATGATGTCCAGGAATTCACGCCGCCTTTCGTCCGATTGGCTTTCTCTTTGAACTACGATCGCGGCTCCTTCGATGCTCGCCAAAGGATTGCGGATCTCGTGTGCCAAACCCGCCGATAGCTGCCCGAGCGCGGAAAGGCGCTCAGCGCGTTTCATCCGCTCGAAGTTCTGACGTAGTTCCCCATAGACGGAGTTTAGCTGCTGAGTCTTCTCCCGCAGTGCGCGGTCGTGTTTCTTTTGCTTGTCCGTTAGAACTCCAGTCACGAGCCCAACGAGTATGAACACGACAGCTTCCAAGCATTGATCGAGAACGTCTACGGCAGGAACAGTCCAAATTGACGGCGTACCGATCATGAAGAGCGCACCCGCCAGAAGGGCTATGCCCAGGCCGCCGCGCCAGCCCCAACTCAGACCAGCCAGGGCAATCGGCAGATAATAGGCCCGCTGTAAGATGTAGAGCCAATGCATGCTCGACCGCGGGGTGAAATAGTGGAGAATTCCGATCGCTCCCAGTGCGATGAAAATTGCGTTACGGGAGGGTAAGAGATGTTTTGCACTGAGATCTTGCGTTTGGGAGACGGCTGGCGCCGCGCCGTTTGGCATAAAACGGAGTTTCTATGCTTTTACCATGTAAGCGCCAGCCTTGGCTTGAAGCGTGCAGGAAGCTGCTGGGAAACGCTTCGGTGGCGACCGGAAAAGTTCCCGGGCCGATAGGAGGTGAAGTGGCTCTGTGGAATTTAAGCTTTTGCCGAGACTGCCTCCTCTATTTCCTCCTCCAGCTCGTCCACTCTGGCCCGCTGCAGGAGAGGCTTCGAAATCTCCGTCAACAGATAGTCCGTGCTCTCCTCTTCGCCGAGCGTTTGAGTCAGTAAGTTGGCAACCTCGATTTCGCCAATCAAGCGAGCCAAGCCGCGCACCGTGCCGTAGCCTGATATTTCGTAGTGCTCGACCTTCTGCGCAGCGGTGATCAGCGATAGATCTGCTGCCAGCTCTTCCTTCTGCTCACTCTCGTCGATCTTCTCCTGGCCTTCCTGGACCAGCCCCAACATCGCCTTGCAGGGTTTCGCTTGTGCTTTTTCTCCAAGCAGTTGAAAAGCCTTCTTCAGGCGTTCCACGTGGACTTGAGTCTGTTGCAGATGTTTCTCAAAGGCTTCCTTGAGCTTTGGAGCACGGGCGGCCTTTGCCATTTTTGGCAATGCGCTGACCAGCTGGCCCTCTGCATGCAGCAGGTCCTGCAGTTCTTCAACTAACAACTCTCTTATCTGTGGCATAGGTTCAATTCCTTTCGTTCATAAACTTCCGAGCGCCCGAGCGGGCGCGTTATTTCTCAAGGCTTGCGGAAGACTGTCTCGTTTACCTTGCGTTCGTGAGAGCCGTCACCCGAGCGCGACCCGCCGCCATTGGTCCCTTCGGTAGGCGTTCGAGTTCCAGCCTTTTCGGACTGCAATTGCTGGAACGCCGGTGAATCCACGAACTGCCAGTCGTCACCCTGATTCCAAGGACCACGCGCATCGGGTTCGCCTCGATCTCCGGTCCCGGTCGAGTCGTTGAAGTACTGATTGACGAGTCCCGGAGTCGGCGGAATTCTGCCGATAGAGAATTGTGACTTGCCCATGCTTTCGAGGGCTGCAGTAAACGCCTTCATGTGCGTGATTTCCCGTGTCATAAGGAACTGCAGCGCATCGATAGTACCTGGATCGTCGCAGAAATCGATCAGGCGCTCGTAGACAATCTTGGCGCGGGCTTCTGCGGCAATGTTGCTACGTAGGTCGACGTCGAGCTCTCCTGTAATCTTCAGGTAGTCCGCTGTCCAGGGATCTCCCATTGAGTTGTACAGTGCGACCCCACCTCCGCCGGCAATCGCGATCAGCGGATCGGCGTGTGCCGCGTCCCGGTCGCTCTTCGTCGGTTTTAGGTGCATACGTGCGAGCGTCCCCACCACTTCCAGGTGGCTCAGCTCCTCGGTGCCGATGTCCATCAGCAAGTCTTTGCGATCAGGGTCATCGCAGTTCAAGCCCTGGACGGAATACTGCATGGCAGCGGCGAGCTCCCCATTGGCGCCGCCGAATTGTTCGAGCAGCATATTGCCAAATTTCGGGTCGGGAGTGCCGACGTTGACGGTGTACATCAGTTTCTTCAGATGGTGATACACAAAAATCCCTTCTATATAGGCCCGAACAAACTCGGGCCGGATTCCATGGTGTAGACGAGCAACCGGGCGCAGTGATGCGCCTCGCAGAGTTACGAGCCCGGGTGCTGGGCGGATCGGCCCCGGCTACCAATTTGAAGACTTCGCAGTTGCAATAATTGCATCCATAAAGGTTTGTTGGTGCGAAAGCCCATTGCATTCGTGTGCTTGCTAGCTGCTTCCTGCTGTGCTGAACCGCTGCCCGACGGTGTGTTGCTGCTTGCCCGAGTTCGCGAACACGTACGGGCGCAGATGACTGAGCTTTCAAACTGTACCTGTTTTCAGACTTCCGACCGCTACGGAATACAAGGCTCGCAGCTGGCAAAGAAGCATCGAATTGAGTCCTCCGAGCGCCTGACGCTTGAGATCGCGTACATCGGCGGCAAAGAGCTTTTCGCTTGGCCGGGCAGCGGTTCTTTCGAGAGCCGAAGCGTGTCAGAGATGGTGGGCGGGGGGTTGACGGACACGGGAGGATTTTCGCTTTTTGCTCGATCGATATTCGTTGACAACATCGCAATTGTGAAATTCAGCGGAAAAGAGGTCTTTCAGGGCCGTGAAGCAGTTCGTTACGACTATTCGGTTGCTCCGCTTCTTTCCGGATATGTAATTAAGAGCCTCGCAGGAGCGGCCGTGGTTGGATACTCCGGCTCCTTCTGGGCAGACTCAAAAAGCTATGATCTTGTGCGACTCACTATTCGGGCGAACGACATTCCTGTCTTGCTCAATCTGGAGGACGTCATCACTGTTATCGATTACAGTAGGGCTCAGGTCAGCGGCACGGGCTGGATGCTGCCGCAATCCGTGCGAACCTCTATGACACGTTCCTCGGGTGATGTAATCGAGAACCTCACGGATTTCACGCACTGTCGCCACTTCACGGCTGACTCAACTATTTCTTTCGATGCTCCGCCGGAGCAGGCTGGCCAACCAGCCAGGAAGCTCGAGACTGTCGTGTTACCACCTGGTGTCTTTGTGACGGCGCGGCTGGTCCAACCTATTGACTCGAAAACCGCTCGCGTTGGTGACGCGATCGCCGCGCGGGTAGATGTGGCTGTGACGGCCAAGCACAGCACCTTGTTGCCAGTGGGCACCGTTCTGAACGGCCGCATCAGACGTGTCGATAAGTTCGCCAACCCTAGCCCTTGTGTCTTGCTCGCACTAGAGTTCACGAATTTCTCCTTTGAGAACAGCCGGGGCCTTCTGCTCGCCGATTTTCAACGATCAAGCGCCGGGATGCCGGCACAAGCAGCGTTCCCGCTTGCATCGGTGGGCTCCTACCGGATCTATCTAATGCGCCTCGTCCATGAAAACAGCACGTCCATCGAAGAGTTCACGAACCGGGAACTGCCCGGCGTTGCAAACTTCTATTGCGCGGGCTCCACTTGCCGCTTAGCCAGCGGGACGGAAATGATTTGGAAGATTCGGACGTTCACAACACCTCCGGCATCTTAAAGGCTCCTCATAGCCACTTATGGCACACTTGAGAAAATCCGGTGGGCTAAGCCGGATGGTACAACCATGCAAATGAAGCCTGTGCTCCTCACCCTCCTGATTGTGGCCACACCCATGCCGGCGGTTTTGGCTCAAACTCCGAATGCTGACGATCTGGTCTGGCAAAAGTCGGTTCAGAAATATGATGCTCGTCGTGGCTCACTGCTCCAAGATGTCGACAAGGTCGCGCATGAAGGACCTTTTCAACCGAGCTGGGAATCGTTGGAAAAGTACAAAATACCCGACTGGTATCAGGACGCCAAATTCGGCATTTTTATTCATTGGGGATTGTATTCAGTTCCCGCTTTTGACAGCGAGTGGTATCCGCGTAATATGTACGTGCAAGGGAGTGAGGATTTTAAGCACCACGTCGCCACCTACGGTCCTCAATCAAAGTTCGGATATAAGGACTTCATCCCGGATTTCAAAGCGCAAAACTTCGACGCGGGCGCCTGGGCCGATCTATTCCGCAAATCGGGTGCAAAGTATGTCATTCCCGTGGCAGAACACCACGATGGCTTCCCGATGTATAGCTCGGAGATTACCGACTGGTCCGCCGGCAAAATGGGTCCCAAGCGAGACATCGTCGGAGAACTGGCTACTGCGGTGCGAGCGTCGGGTTTGCATTTCGGAGCATCGAGCCATCGGGCGGAGCACTACTTCTTCTTTAATGGCGGTCGCGAGTTTGATTCCGATGTGCGCGATCCGCGGTACGCTGCGTTCTACGGGCCGGCTCACGCCGGTGTGACGGACAAAAATCATCAGGAATGGGCAGGACACCCTGATCCGGCTTACCTAAACGATTGGTTGGCTCGCACCACCGAGATTGTCGAGAAGTACCATCCCGAAGTGGTTTGGTTCGATTGGTGGATCAACACTAAAGAGTTCGAGCCCTACTTGCAGCGATTCGCGGCGTTCTACTACAACCATGCTGCTAAGAACGGCTACACGGCAGCGATCAATTACAAATACAAGGCGTTTCCCGATCATGCTGCGGTACTCGATATCGAACGCGGTCAACTAGATTCTTCGAGACAGCTGCTGTGGCAAACGGATACTTCAGTCAGCCTAAAATCCTGGGGCTACATCAAGGGTGACACGTTTCGCACACCGGAATCGCTGATCCAGGAGCTGGTAGATATTGTCAGCAAGAATGGCTGCCTGCTTCTGAATATTGGACCTAAGCCCGATGGAACGATACCCGAGGAGGCGCAACAAATCCTCTTGGATATGGGTCGTTGGCTCTCGATCAATGGCGAAGCTATCTATGGAACACACCCGTGGAAGATCTATGGGGAAGGGCCCACCAAGGTTGCCGGTGGAGCATTCCACGACACTGCAACTGGAAATTACTCCAGTCAGGACATTCGCTTCACGGCCAAGGGGGATACGCTGTACGCGATCGCGCTGGGATGGCCTCAAAACGGAAAGCTGACAATCAAGTCGTTGGCGCAGGGTTCACCTCAAGGTGAAGTAAAGGTCAGAGACCTGCATCTGCTCGGATCTAGCGCGAAGGTGAAGTGGACTCGCGATCAAAATGGGCTGAACCTGGAGTTGCCGGGGGCAAATACGGGTCAATATGCGTACGTTTTCAAAATCGCGCAGTAACTGGAGAACGCTTTCTAAGTGCCCGTAAGCCTGATGACCGTTACGTCTGGGTCGGGAGCCTGAACCGGCAGGTGCAATGTCAGATGCCCGTTCTCCTGATGAAAGTCGAGCCGTTCCCCGGAGTGTACGAAAGTGGCTGAGCGAAAGTTAGGCAGAGCGCTGGCGGTGAGTTCAAGGGTAGTACCCGGCCAGTCGAATAAGTGCACAAACACATCGCTCCCCTTCGCGGTGGTACGCACAGCGCGGTTGCCCTGAATCGGTCCATACATTGTGCCGTAGATTGAGTCGCTGTTGCGCTCCATCCACTTCCCAATAGCTTGCAGCCGCTCCGCAAATTCCGGCTGGATGGTGCCATCCGGTCTCGGACCGACATTGAGCAGAAAATTTCCACCGCGGCTCGCAACCTCAACCAAGGTGCGGATCAGGTCCTTGGACGATTTGAACTGGCGGTCATTCTTGTTGTAAGCCCACGTATCATTGATGGTCATGCATGTCTCCCACAGGCGGAAGTCTTGCGGAGGCGGCACATAGTCCGGTTTGGCGCCCGCATCGTGATGATCGAAATCGAGAGTATGTCCCTTAACCGGAATCGCTGCTGGTAAGAACTGCTCGGGTGTTTCGTAATCGCCGGGGATGCCTATGCGGTTATTTATCAACGTTTGCGCCTGCATTTCGAGGATCGCCCTCAGCATGCGGTACCCGTCGAATTTTCTCTGGTTATAGAGACCGTCGAACCAAATAATCCTGACCTGATCATATCGGGTCAATAGCTCACGCAGTTGCAGCTCCATGTAGTGGAGATACAACGGCCAGACTTCGCGGGTGGGCTCGCCATTCCAGTTGCTGCTGGCTGGCTGGGATGTATCTCTGAAAGCGGGATGATTCATGTCGGGCGGCGAATAGTAAAAGCCGAGCGGCATGTTCTGGCGCTGGCATGCGGCAGCCAGTTGGGCAACGATGTCCTTTCGATAGGGAGTGTTCGTGATTTTGTAGTTCGTGTAAGCGGAATCGAACATACAAAAGCCATCGTGGTGTTTGGTCGTGAAAACCATGTAGCGCTGACCCGCCGATTTGGCTAGCGCGACCAATGCGTACGGATCAAAGTGTGATGGATTGAATTCCTGCGGCAGAGATCGATATTTCTGTTCCGTGATCGGGAACTCTTTCGACGGCCGCATGATAGGCCATGAAGCTTCGACGCTTGCAACTGAGTAAGGACCCCAATGGATGAACATCCCGAACTTTGCTTCGCGATACCAGGCTGTTCGTTTCTCCTCGTCTCCTGGTATAAAGGCTGGTTGTGTCGCAGCGGGTTCTTGAGGTGCGTTGTACGGAAGCGATGCGAAACAGGTAGGAACCGCCAGAAGCGGCGTGGCCGATGTCGCGGCAAGCAGTTGCCGCCGGGTCACATTTTTGGCTCTCATATTTGAGGTTCACTATAGCGTTTCATTTTGGCGGGCGCCCGGGCTTGAGATCGCAGGCAAGTCCAGGTTCTTGCGGAGTGAGATACACTCCACCTTCCACCTGAGCCGGGTGAACGAAATAATCTCGTAAATGTGGGATGTATTCAAGAAACAGTGCTTCGTGCCCCAGCGCTACACGATTGAACAGAACCAGATGTTGATGGATCTGGCCCATATCGCCAACGTGAGGAACCACCGGCAATCCATACTTGCGCGCCAGCAGGCTGACAGTGAGAAATTCAGAGACACCAGCCAGACGCGTGCAATCGGGTTGCACAAAATCTACGGCTTCGCGGCGCATGAAATTGCGAAAGAGGACGCGGTTGGGAACGTGCTCACCAACAGCCAGCCGCATGGGCGCGATATGGCGGCGCAACTTCAAGTGACCCTCGATGTCATCGGGATGAGTTGGCTCCTCGATCCAGTAAGGATTGATGGAGCGGACCCGATCGCAGAATTGTTCCGCCTGTGGCACGGTCCACTGTTGGTTGGCATCGAGCATCAAGCGGCAGTTCGGGCCGGCAATCTCGCGAAGCATGGTAGCCCGACGAATATCGCGGGCGCCATCGCTCGAACCTACTTTCAGCTTCAACGCTTGAAAGCCGCTGCCGAGTGATATCTTCACGTTCTCGCGCAGTTGGGCATCGTCATAGTGAAACCAGCCGACCGAAGTGTCGTAACCGGGGTACCCTCGTACAAGAACCTCGTCGCGCGCTGCGCGATTTCCCTGTTCTTGCTCGATCATTTGAACGGCGGCTTCGGGAAGCAAATCGTCTTCGAGGTAACGCAGATCGAGAACATTCACGATCTCTCGCGCATTGAGATCCAGAAGCAGCCTCCAGAAGGGAACGCCCCGAGCCTTCGCCCACAGATCGAAGCAGGCGTTCGAAATGGAAGCGAGAGCCAAATGTACGGCGCCTTTGTGCGGGCCGAGCCAGCGGAGACTAGCGTGGTCCGAGAGTTCTCGACTCACGATCGCCGAAGTGCGCCATCAACTCCTCGATGGGACACTTCGGGAGCAACTCGCCCAGTGTCGAAATCAGTTGACAAATGACATCGTTGCCGTCGCCCAGCGTCAGCACTATGCCGCAGCCCGAAACGTTGTCGCCGGTGACCAGTCGGGTAACTGCAAAAGCATAGGTGGTCACATTGTGGACCGCATCGGTTCCAGCTCCACCCGTCAGCTCGAATCGACGGTCCTCGGTTTCAACGCGCCTGATCTCGAGACGCTTCACCTCCTGTACCCCAGCTCAGCGCCGCCGCTGACCGGCAGCACGCAGCCTGTTAGAAAGCGCGCCTTCTGGGAGAGAAGAAACACCGCTGCGTCGGCGACCACATCGCCTTGCGGGCAGTACCCGAGCGGGTGGATCTCATCGAGGTATTTTCGAATGCTGGTAGGGTCCGGTTGTTCCGCGCACCAGCGCTCGAGAGCCGGAGTCCATACGCCAGCCGGACAGATTGCATTCACTCGAATGCCGAAAGGCGCGTAATCGAGCGCCATAGATTTCGTAAGAGTGATCATGCCTCCCTTGCTAGCCGCGTAGGCGGCGTGCAGCGACTGCCCGATCAGGCCCACCATGCTGGCCGTGTTCAAAATGACTCCACGCGTATGTTTTAAGCTTGAGAGTGTCGCCCGGGTCGTCCAATAAACACTCTTGAGATTGGTGGTCATCAAGCTGTCCCACTCTTCTTCGGAGGTTTCGTCCAGCGTCTTGGAAGGGCTCGTAATACCGGCATTGTTGTGAACGGCGTCGATTCGGCCGAAATGCCCGATTGCGATCTTCACGGCGCTCTCGACTGACGCGCCGTCAGAAACATCGCAGGGTATCGCTATGCTACCGCCCCCAATCACCTGTGCCGATTCTTCAGCCGACTGCCGGTCGATGTCGGCGATCGCAACGCGCCCTCCCTCGGCTGCGTAAGCGCAAGCGCATTCCCGGCCTATTCCGCTGGCGCCGCCGCTCAAGAGGATGACTTTATTGGCCAGAAGCATGCGCTAACCAGGCGACGCGTGACGTCTGTGGCACTTGGTGATGCGGCTTTCCATATCGTTTGAGAGCCTCTTCCAGACCAATTTCCGCGGTCATGGCCGAGCGGACCGTACGCCACAAAATATCCTCGATCTCGGGATAGTAAGAGAATGCCGGAGGAGTCAACATGTCGTTTGCGATTACCAGATCGAGCAGATTCCAGCGTTCGACTTCCGACGGTTCTGCGGCACTACGAATCTGTTTGAGAACGGCGGGACGCGCAGGAACTGAGCCTTGGCATGCCTCGATCAATTGTTGTTCGGCGGAGGTGAGGAAACGAAGCAGCTCTACAGAACCCGGCCGGTCGACACCGCGGCGTGTGAGTGAGAAGCCATGTGCGCCGGCGTAGGCCTTGTGGATCCGGGTCGGACCGGCAGGCATGCGTGCCAGAGCGAAGCGTTCACTTATCTTCGAAATCGTGGGATTCCGGTAAGCGCCATAGTGACCCGGCCAATCGCAAATCATTGCCGCCCAGCCTTCCCGGAAGCAGCGATGGGCTTCGTCATACTGCCAGCTTGTGATCTCGGGTGGAACTTCGCCCGATTGATACAAGTCGCGAATGATTTCGAGTGCCCACTTGCCGCCTGAATTGTTGAGTTGCAGCTCATTGGATGCCGGAAACAAGGCAGCTCCACCCATCTCCGCCAGCTCGTAGAACAGGCCGAACAGACCCGATTCCGTTCCCGGAAAAACAAAGCCATACAAGGCCCGTCTGGATAACTTGCTAGCGATATCTAAGAGACAGTTCCAGTCGCCTGGAGGCTCTTTCAGGAGATCGGTCCGATAATGCAGCAGCTTGATGTCGATGTTTCGAGGTATGCCGTAAAGGTGGCCGTCAATGCTTGCGAGATCGATGAGAGAGGAATAAAATTCGCCAGTCTCAAGTTCATCGGCGAGGCTGTCTAGCGGAGCTAATAAGCGAATCTGGGACGGCGCGTATTTTGTGTGGCTGCTTACCAGGTCATACGGCATATCGGACAAAGACGCGAGATGTGCATTCAGTTCCGGGTGTGCGGCGTGACAGGCGATCTCAACTGGAATGCCAGTCGAGCTCTCAAACTGCGGGAGGCGCCGATATAATCCGTCATACATTTCTCCAGCAACTACTGCGATCCGCAGAGCGCGGTCAGGCATCTTGCCTGCCTCTTCGTGCCTGGGAGAGCTGGCCCTGATGGTGAGTTTTGACGGAGCCACCCACGTTCTCCCAAACGCCATAAGCAGAGACTGCGAAACGTTTAATGCAGTGCTGAACAAACTCGTTCGAGAGCGCGGGATTTCCTTCGCGAATAACTTGCAATATCAGCCGGTGGTATCGCAGATCAGCCAGCCACGCCTCGGGACCCTGGCCGCTTCTAAGAACCTTCATCTGTATGAACGCAAACAGCGGGAACAGTAGCTTGCGTCCGACTTCTGCAAGCAGTGGGTTGCCGCCCGCTTGCATCAGGGACAGATGAAATTCTAGATCGCTCTGGATAAGCGTTTTCATCGCGCGGTTTTCCCCAGCAGTGGACATCGCGTCGAGCGCTGCTTCGAGTTGCGAGAGGTCGGCGCGACTGGAGCAAGCCAACTGGGCGGCAAGTCCTTCAATCACTGCACGCACCTGGTAGATATCGGCGATATCCTTCTCCCGGTAAATCACTACCCGGGCGCTTCGCCCGGCATCCTTGATGAGGAAACCCTCGGTTATCAGAAGATTGATCGCTTCTCGAACTGAGGCTTGGGCGACGCCGAACTCCTTAGCCCACCTGCCTTCCACAACGCGGTCTCCGGAACCCAGGCGGCCGTCGAGGATTGCCTGCCTGAGCGCGGTCGCCAGATTTTCCTTCAACAGGGTGGTCTGGGGCGGCTCGGAGGATGCATACATGAGCGCTTAACGAATGGTAATCGATGTGCTGACCTGTGGCAAGCCCGCCAAATAAGCGCTTGACAAGACTTTCGTTTGGAAATATACTAGCCCGAAAGTCGTACGCGGGAGGGATAGGAAAGTGCTTGACTCGCTACTCGGTTGTAGGATCTCTGGTCTTCGGCTTCTAAGAACGGTCGCCGCTTTCTCGATCTTGCTCTGGTCGTTGACGCCTGGGATGGCGCAGCTGTCCACGGCGACTGTCACTGGTGTGGTTCGCGACCCGAGCGGGGCTATCGTTGCCAACGTGAAGCTTACGCTCCGCAATGTGGACACCAATGTGGAGCATGCGGCCGAATCGAACTCGGCAGGCAATTATGTCTTCTTAAGCATCATTCCGGGGTCCTACAGCTTAACCGCCGAAGCCGCCGGTTTTGACACGACCAGCGTCCCTGCGTTCAAGCTGGAAGTAAACCAGACCTCCACCATCAACCTCACACTCAACGTGGGCACTGTTAAGCAGAACGTGAATGTTGAGGCGGCCGGTGAACTCGTGCAAGCTTCAACGGCTGAAATCGGCGCGGTCGTCAGTTCGAAACAGGTGATCGATCTGCCGCTGAATGGGCGTAATTTTACACAGCTTCTGGCACTCACGCCCGGCGTAGCGCCGGTCAGCGTTTCGCAGAATTCCGGTGGCTTCGGCAACGTTTTGACAGGAAGCGCATTCGTATTTCCGGCCATTAACGGTCAAACCAACCGCAGCAATTTCTTTCTAACGGATGGAATCGATAATCAAGGCGCCTTTCAGAGCACTTATTCTGTAGCCCCCATCGTCGACCAGATCGAAGAATTCAAAGTCAATTCTCATAACGATCAGGCAGAATTTGGCGGTGTGCTGGGTGGAGTAGTCAATGTGGTGACCAAGTCGGGCACCAATTCGTTGCATGGTTCGGTGTTCGAGTTTCTCCGCAATGACTACCTCGACGCCAATCAGTTTTTTAACAATAAATCGGACGTTCCCAAAAAGGCATATCGCCAGAATCAATTTGGCGGGGTCTTGGGTGGTCCGGTATTGATTCCGAAACTCTATAACGGCCGAAACAAGACTTTTTTCTTTGGAGCGTATGAGGGTGTTCGGTTTTCTCAAGCGAACACGAATTTGTTCATCTCCCCACCGACGCCGAACTAAGTGGTAATCTCGCAGGCGAAGCGCAGGCCTACAATCCCTTCAGTACCATCCCAGATCCCAATCGTCCGGGCGGTTTCATACGCACACCGTTTGCGCGAGCAACCAAATTCCTGCGAATTTGATTCAGCCGACTCTGGTCAATTTTGTCAAATCGATCCGGCCGCCACTGCAGAACATCAACAACGGGAATTACAACGCGATCGACAGCACGCCCTATATCCAGACGCAAAACGAGTTCTCTGCACGCATCGATCAGACGATTGGGAACGAAAGACTTCGTGTGGTTCCGCTATAGCGGGCTCTATTACAACACAACCAACACGGCGGACTACCTGGGTTTGCGACTGATGCGAATTATCCAGCACAAAACTATGGAGCAAGCTGGGTTCACACTTTCAGCCCGACTCTGGTCCTCCAAGCGCAGTTCGGACGCTCGCACCAGGAGAATAACGCTCAACATTGCTCCGGGAATCTCCAACAGCACGATCGCTAGCCTTAGGCTTTGCATCCGCAGTTTGGCGGAAATTTCATCGCAACAACCGCTGTTACTGCCATTAATTCAGATTTCTGGTTATAACAATCCTGTTCCAGGAACGAGCGATACCTTGGATCCCAATTTCACCAACATCTGGGAATACAAAGCCAATGTCTCTAAAATCTTCGGTACTCACACGCTGCGTTTTGGTGGCGAGCTGAGCAGCAGCACATTCGAATCTCTTTATGCGAACGCCAATACCGGATATGCGTATCAACAAACGGGTAACCCAGAGAACTCGGCCGACCCCGGCAACTCGATAGCTTCTTTTCTGCTCAATGTGCCGGATAATGCGAACCGCCGCAATGTTCATGAAACGACTCGCTGGGGAGGCGTGATGGGCCTGTTTATCCAGGACTCCTGGAAAGTAAATTCGCGTCTGACTGCTAATTTCGGGTCTCCGCTATGACCGAACCTTCCAACCTCCGTATGGAACCAATGCTACGATCGGTCGAAAATGGCGGCATCGAAACCGGGCGAAGACAACTTCAATAACGGCACGTATGTCATTCAAAAGCTACCGCCGCCTTGCAGCGTTCGCGGTCATGCGCCCTGCATCCCAGGTGACGGTACTCTTCCGGCTCACGTCGTTGTATCTCCCAACGGAAAGATCTATCACGACACGAAGACGAATTTCGGCCCTCGAGTAGGCTTGGCGTATCGCTTCTCGGACACAACGGCCATCCGAGCGGGTTTCGGAATTTTCTACGATAACTGGGCAGCCATCACGCAAACCGCTCAGAACTACGAAGGGGACTGGCCTGATATCGGCCAGCAGATTGCCAACAACCTAAACCTGCCGACTTTGGGAGCAGTACGGCCGGCTGTTAACGGCCAAAATCCCTTTGCTGTCGGGAGCTGGAGCTTTCCCGGCTCCAACACCCTTTAACCAGGTGCAATGGATGATGGATCCGTACGCCAAAAATCCATATTCGATGCAATGGAACTTTGGGGTCGCGAAACAGATCGGCAGCAGTAGCACCGTCACCTTAGACTACGTGGGTTCGGGCACCCGACGGTTGGATGTAGGCGGCGATTACAATACGGCTCTGACGCCTGGACCCGGCAATCCTCAGCTCCGTGCTCTCTACCCATATATTGCTCCTACCTATTACGATCGAAGCATGGGGCGCGGTAACTACAATGCTTTGCAATTTCATATACGACAAGCGCTACTCGAATGGACTCGCATACCAGGTCTCCTATACCTTACTCGAAAACTATTGACATCGGTTCCGACGGCTGGTACGGTGTCGAGGGTTTCAGTGTGAAAATCCGTACAGCTATAACAACGACCGCAGCATCGCCGGTTACGATCTGACGCATGTCCTGAGCGTCAACCTTCTTTGCGAGCTTCCGATCGGAAAGGGCAAGGCGTTATCGACACACAACGCAGTGCTCGATTACATCATCGGCGGATGGCAGGTAAACGCTATCGCAAGGCCCGCTCAGGGCAGCCGTACAGTATTCAGGCGGACAGCGATATTGCAAATACGGGAGACACCGGATCACGAACGAGCCAATTTGGTCGGCGATCCGAATCTCTCCAATCGCTCCACTAACTGAGTGGTTCAACACCGCCGCATTTGCAATCCCTGCGATCTATACCTACGGAAACTCGGGCCGAAATATTTTGAGAGGTCCCGGCCTATTGGAATATGGACGGCTTCGCTGTTCAGGAGATTCCCATTCATGGAGTCTCGCGCTGTCGAGTTCCGGGCTGAAGCGTTCAATCTTCCCAATACCGTGATTTTCGTCAACCGGGTGCCAACATACATCACGCAAACGAATTTCGGCGTCATCACGAGCACGCAGAACAGTGCCCGTATTCTGCAACTTGCTCTGAAGGTCGTGTTCTGACGCGCTGCTGTTCCTGTTAAGATGATGCGGGCAGGGAAATGTCCGCACCACTTCTGTTTTCCATCGCGCGGAAATTTGCATGCCTTCCCCTGCTGGTGATAGCGGCAGCCGGGCAAACGCCTCCGGCATGCCAGGGTCCGCCTGATCTCGAAGCGCAGGTTCACGGCAAGGCACCCGCACCGGCATATAACACGCTCGGTACCTGGTTTGCCCAACACGGCAAAAGCTCATGCGCGATAAGCGCGTTCGAGGCTGCTATACGTGCAGACGGCCGTTTTTACGAAGCCTGCTATAACCTTGCTCTTACCCTCTGGCACGCCAATCAGCCGGACGCGCGGCGCGGCCGAACTCCGGAAATTAAACGCTCTGAAGCCGGATTTGCCGCTTGCTCACAGCGCGCTGGGTGTCATCCTTGAATCCTCTGGTGATCTCGCGGGAGCAGAAACCGAACTGCGCACGGCGTTGACTCTGGACCCGAAATCACCTGTTGTGCTGCAGAACTTAGGTGAAGTGCTGGCCGCTCAGAAACGCTATGCGGCTGCGGAAACCTATCTTCGCCAGGCCCACGATCTGGACCCCAAAGAGATAAGTCACCCGCTCGCGCTCGCCGAGGCGCTCTACTCGGACGGTAAGGTCAGCGAGTCCCTTCAGGTGCTCCAAAAGGCAGTTCGCGACCACCCGCGTTCTGCTCTGGCCCAGTTCAACTTGGCTACGATCTACGCTCGTGAAAAGCGCTATGAGGAAGCGGTCCCGCCATTTCGCGAGGCGATCGCGCTGGAACCCGCGAACAGTGTCGCTCGGCTGTCTCTGAGCAAAGCCCTCATCGGACTAGATCGCCAGGCGGATGCCGTGCCGGTTCTCGACGAAGTCATACGTCGTGAGCCCCGTAATCAGGAAGCTCGCTACCTCAGAGGCCTGGCTTACCGGGGGCTGGGCGAATACCAGAAAGCATTGGGTGATCTGCAGATCGCGGTTGCTGAAAACCCGAACGACTACCAGTCGCAATACAACTATGGCTTCGTCCTGGCACGGCTCGACAAGCTGAATGAGGCCAAACAGCATCTCGAGATTGCGGGGAAAATCCGACCTGATTCCGAAGAAGTGCTTTTCCAGTTAGCGGGTGTCTCACGGAAACTGAATGAACCGGATGTCGCTGAGAAAGCCCTTCGCGAGTTGCAGCAGCGCAAAGCTGCGAGCCGCGAAAAGGACATCGCCGGCACTACTGCGAACGGTGCCAATCAGGCGTATGAGCATGGCGACGCGCAGAAGGCGATCGAGGGCTATCAACAAGCGCTTAAACTCGATCCAAACAACGCCAAGACATATTACAACCTGGCCTTGGCGCAGGATCGCATCTCGGATGTGAGGGGCGAAATAGCCTCCCTGCAAAGATCCGTGTCTCTCGACCCCAAATTCTCAGTGGCTCGAAATCAACTGGGCATGCTGTATCTCAAAGAAGGCAAGAATTACGATGCCGAAGAGCAGTTCGTTGCAGGACTCAAGAGCGATCCGCAATGTGCGGAGTGCCAGAACAACCTTGGCGTTCTATACGGGCAGCTGAACGAGCCGGATCGTGCGGCGAACATGTTTCGGCAGGCTTTAGAGAACAGCCCAGGGTACACACAAGCTCGAGTGAACCTCGCCTTGATCGAGGCTGGCAAAAACGACCTGACGGGCGCGCGGGAGGAACTCGAGACAGCTCTCGCCAAAGAGCCGAAAAACGTCAAAGCTCTAACCGCGCTTGGCATGGTCCAATCGCGCAGTAAGGATCCCGCCGCCGTCAGCACGTTTCGCCAGGTGACCTCCCTCGAACCGGACTCTGCCGAGGCGCACTTGAATCTCGGTATTGCTCTTGCCGATCAACAAAACGGAGAGGCCGCTCTCGGAGAATTTTCGAGGGCTACCGAGCTTGCCCCCGGTTCCGCTGCGACCCACTACAACAAGGGCCGCGCACTGGCGGATCTTCATCGTTACTCCGAAGCTGTTCCCGAACTCGAGGAAGCGTGCCGCCTCGCTCCCACTCTGGCCGACGCCTTCTTCAGGCTGGGCCTTTCTTACCACGCCCTGCAACAGCACGAGCCGGCCATTAAAGCCTTTGAGAAGGCCGTCGCACTCGATCCTCGCGATGCCGATGCTTATTTCCTGCTCGGCCAGTCTCAGCAGAACCTTGGCAGAACGGACGATGCAATGGCGGCTTGGAAAAAAGCCGTCGAGATAGACCCTAAACAGTTGCAGGCCGTCTTTGCTTTGGTGCGTTCACTTTCGAAGACGAACCCCAAACAGGCCAAAGCGTACGAGGCTCGCTACCGTGAATTGCAATCCCAAAATAGTGTTATTGAGCGGGCTCATACGTTGAGTAACTTCGGGTTAGCTGCCTCGAATGCCGGCAAGTGGCCGGAAGCGATAGCCCGATTTAAGGAAGCAATCCAAGTCTGCGGGGATTGTGAAGATGGTCCGGTGCTCCACAAGAACCTCGGTCTAACTGAATGCCAGGCGGGCCAATTTGACGATGGTGAGAAGGAGCTCCTTGCCGCTCAGAAGCAATTGCCGAACGATCCTGACATCTCGAAGGCGCTCCAGATTCTTCACGGTATGCGATCGAAGGCTGAAACGGAGCCGCGCACGCAGTAGGCGCTTTTCGGCATATTACCTTGGCCACTACTTTGGTTCCGTCACCGTTAGAATCTGATCGGCCGACACGTTCTCGAAGCGCTGCGTTTTCCCGCTAGGCCATCTAACCTCTAGAAGCTTGGCACCGCGATCGTGTCCCAGACCAAAGTGAACGCGTTTGTCGCTTGCCGATAGATAGCTTCCCGCCGTGCTTACAGTCGCATACTCCTTTAAACCCGAAGCTGAGACCAGGTAAATACCTGCGCCAATTCCGTCGCGATTACTGGTAGTTCCGATCGTGTTTACCAGCAACCAGTGATTTCCTCCCACGCGCTGATTCTCCAGGATGACAGGCGATCCGTTATTGCAGTTCATCACCGCATCCATCCAGCCGTCATTATTCAGGTCGCCGAACGCCACTCCGCGTGCCGCACGCCGCGTTTGGAAAACAGGGCCAGCATGCGCTGAGACGTCCGTAAATTTACCACCCGTATTATGAAGCAGCAAAGGCGCCTCCATATAGTGAATGTTGGGATGCGTGAGCTGGATGTTATCCATCACATGTCCCTGGCCGACGAAGAGGTCCTTCCAGCCGTCGTTGTCATAATCGATGAACTTTGCACCCCATCCTGAGTGGAAAATGCTTGCGGTGCCGACGCCTGACGAGTCCGAAACGTACTCGAAGGAACCGTTCACATTGTGAAAAACTGCATAACGTTCTGAGGCTAGCGCGTTTGCGAACAGGTCCGCCCAACCATCATTGTCGTAATCGGCGAAGTCTGTCCCCATTCCGGAGAAGACATGGCCGTCCGGATCATAAGCCGCACCTTTCTCGAGTGCCATTTCCTCAAAGGTGCCGTCGTGCCGATTGCGAAAGAGTTGCTGCGGCGCCGAGTCGTTCGCCACGAAGATGTCCGGCCAGCCATCGTGATCGAAATCGTTCATGGCTACGCCCAACCCTTTTCCCGGGTACTTCGTCAGATTCGCTTTTTCCGAAACATCGGTGAATTTCCCGTCGCCGTCATTATGAAACAGCAAATGAGTGATCGGGCGGAACTGATCAGGGTGACAGTATGCGCGACTCTCTGGTGTCGGGCCGCCGCACCAGATGTCCATTGAGAAATCCCATTTGAGATATCGCGAGACGAACAGGTCTAGCTTTCCATCGCGGTCGTAGTCGATGAAGAGGCCGCCTGTCGACCAACCAGAGCCCGCTACTCCAGCCGCCACCGTAACATCGGCAAACGTTCCATCGCCGTTGTTGTGATAAAGCGTATTGCCGCCGAGATTCGTGACATAAAGATCCGGGTGGCCATCGTTGTCGTAATCTCCCACCGCCACGCCCATTCCATATCCATGGCCGCGCAGTCCGGCCGGGAGCGTAACGTCTGTGAAGGTGCCATCGCCATTATTGCGATACAAACGGTTCCAAAAGCGAGCATCCGACTTATCCGGTTCGTCGCCGGCCTGCATTGGGTTGTTCAGCTTCGCACCGTTGACAAAAAAGATATCGAGAAGCCCGTCGCCGTTGTAATCGAAAACGGCCAAGCCGCCGGTCATGCTCTCGATCAGGTATTTGCGAGGCGTGGGGCTCGATTGATTTACAAAATGGACTCCGCTGTGCTCGGTGACGTCCGCGAACAACGGCGGATCCCCTGGATTAGCAATGGCGAAGCTCAGTCCGAGGCCGAGCGCAATGAGCAACACGCCTGAAGCTTCTGCAGCCACTCTCACCATCTGTTGAAAGCTATCATGTTCAGTAAACGTGCGGGCCTTTTCGCTTTCGGTAGTCGTGATGTGTGTTGTCCAGTTTCTCGCTATGAGAGGCGTGGCCGCACAGCTTACTTTCCGCAACACCGCGCCGAACGTAGCCTACGTCGGCTCGAAAGCATGCGCAGCTTGTCACCCGGAGGCTTATAAAAAATTCCTCTCAACCGCTATGGGCCGCTCCATGGCTACAGCTGTTCCTCAGTCGCCCGGCCCACCAGTCCTGATCCATACCGACGCTTTGAATCGCTATTTCAAGGTCTCGAGTGACGCGTCGGGCATCTACCAAACAGAATACGAGCAAGCCGGCGACGTCAGAATATTCGAGAACACGCACAAGCTGAGTTACGTCATCGGTGCAGGAGAAAACGGCAAGAGCTTCGTGGTCGAGCGTGGAAAATATCTGTTTCAGGCCCCGCTTTCCTATTATTCGAAACAAAGCAAATGGGATCTTTCGCCCGGCTTCGCGAACGTCGACCAAGGGTTTAACCGCCCCATTTTTGATGCCTGCATCACTTGTCACGCGGGACGTCCGCAAGCAGTACCCAACCGCGATGGACTGTATCGCAATCCCGCCTTTCTGGAACTCGCAATTGGGTGCGAGAATTGCCATGGCCCGGGTCAGTTGCATGTAGCCGAAAAAAGTCACGGGATCCGAGTCGAGCCGGACACATCGATCGTGAACCCGGCCCGCTTGCCTGCGCGTCTTGCCGAAGACATCTGCATGAAATGTCATCAGGGTGGCGATACTCGCGCCTTGTTGCCAGGGAAGGATTACAGCGATTTCCGCCCGGGCCTCCCGTTGCTGAAGACCGTAGCGATAGTCTCCCTTCCTCTAGGCCGGGATCAGGCGGATCTTCTGGAGCATCATGTCTCGATGAAGGTCAGCAAATGTTATCGCGCCAGCTCTGGAAAATTAAGCTGCTTGACGTGTCATGATCCGCATCAAGAGCCAGACGCGGCGCACGCTCCTTCATACTTCCGCGAGAAGTGCCTCACCTGCCACACTCCTGCAAACTGCCGTCTCAGGCTTGAAACACGGCTGGCTCAGCAGCCGCCAGACAATTGCATCGGCTGTCACATGCCGAAGCGAGCCCTGAATCAGATCTCTCATTCGGCTCTCACAAACCATCGGATTCCGGCTCGCCCGGACGAACAGGTGCCCCTCGATGTGCCGGAGAGCAGGTCGTCCGATCTTCCGGGCTTGCTCTTGCTAAATAACTTTTCCGATGCACAGCCGCTGCCCGAGGTCACCAAGCTCTCGATTTATGGAGAGCTAATGAACCGTGATTCACACCTTGAACAGGCCTACTTCACCCTGCTCGATCACCTCACCGAGACCTCGCCGGGCGATCCTTTGGTCCTCGCCGCACGCGGCCGCAAGGCTCTGCTCGAAAAAAATCCTCAAGCGGCGGAGTATTTGAAGAGCGCCGTTCAAAAGGGAGCTACAAGTCAGCCGACACTGATCGATCTCAGTGAGGCTCTCGCCGGGACCGGGCAGCTTTCTGACGCGATCTCGACCTTGGAGCAGGCTGCGAATCTTTATCCGTATTCGCCCGAGGTCAGCAAACATCTTCTGCTCAGGCTCATTCAGGCTAAGCAGTACGATCGAGCAAGGCAAGTTCTGGAACACTACGTCGAGCAATTTCCGGAAGACGACTTTATGCGGAGCAAGCTTGCGCAGGTCAGACCGAGCAGCGCCAAGCCGTAGGACGCACCTCAGTTCTTCCAATGCCCTAGCTGACGATCAGCCCACTCGGCTGTCTTCTCTGTATGGCAGAGGAGACACGCGTTAGGGCTTTCTTTCTGGCCGAATCTCTCTGTCAAATCAGCGCGAGGAATCTCGATTTCGTGTGAGCGGGCTTTAAACAACAGCGCATTTACGATACGCGGCATATGGCAGGAGGCGCATTGGCTCGCTTCCGCATTGGGCGCGTGATGAGTGTGCTCGCTAACGCGATCTCTGTACTCGGAATGGCATTGCAGGCAGATCTCACTCGGACTGTTCTCGAATTTCACGCAGTTCTGATTTGCGGCGGAGGTCTGGAGGTGAGGCGCATGGCAACTGGCACATTGTGCCGTTCCTTTTCGATAACAGGCGGATCGGGTGAAGGCTTCTACGATAAATGTGGATTCCCGGAAGCGCCCGTCTTTGTAAAGAGCGCGTCTTGAGAACGAGTCGTAGGCTCGGCTCCAGGTGCGCGGGACATAGCTCGCAGTCTCCGTTGAATAGTTCATTTCCCGATCCGCTCCAATCTCTCGAACCGCGGTCTGCCGGTGACACTGGGCGCAAATGCGCACCCCTTCACGATTGTCGATTTGACGGAAGTCGACTGGCGGCTCCATCCGCTTCTTGCTCACTGTTTGGCCCGACCTCATACGTTTAACATGCCAGGCCGATGGCCCATGGCACATCTCGCAGTTCACTCCGGGCTCCTTGAAAACCGCATGCTGCAGCGGATCTTCGACATTCATGCCGGCACGTAGCTGGCTCGTATGGCATATCGCGCAATTCTCCTGGTAATTAGTCACGGGCAGCATCTTGGGGAAATCCGAAATGACGGCCCGCTCACTCCCTGGCGGATCGATGATTTCCCAATAATTGATCCAGGTCTTTCGGAGCGCATTGTATTCGATAGGGAACACGTGGAAACTACCGTCGGGTAACCGCGTCGCATAGCCCTGTTGCCACTTGGAACCGATCGTGTAATCTACATAGAATCGCTGCCAAGCTCCGCCCTGGTTGAATTCGAAGTACGGTCGCTTGTCGATTCCCATTCGGATCAGCGACTTTCCCGATTCACCTTTGAACTGTGTGCCGGGTAAAAAGTCTCCGATCAGATTCTCGGCCCGATATTCACGAAGCATCCTCGCCATTCCCGTTTGCTGCCATGTGTCGTACTCCTGTTCATGGCAGCTCCGGCATGAGGCCGACCCCGCGTATCCTTGCTGAATTGCCGGAGATGATTTAGCGCCGGCCCCGGATTCCCGCAGCCCTCGATCTACTTGCGGCGGAGGAAGCGATTTTAAAAACTGGTCGAAGCTCAGCGCCGGTTCATGGCTTGAACGGCTATATATTTGCTGTAATTCCTGTCGGGCTTTCGCGCTGAGAGGATTCGGGACGTGGGTAACAAATGCCATATCGCTCGACCCCCTGAGTTGCTCACCCGATGCCAGCTCAACCAGCGCGCGCAGATAAAAGAACTCCGGATCATCGGGATTCCAGGCCACGGCTGAGTTCAGGGCTCGTGATGCTTGATTAAGCTCGGAGCGGCGCGAAGGGGTGGTGTCCGCCAAACCTTCAAGCGCGTACGCACGGCCAAGGGCAAAATACGCAGATGCCTTTAGCTGCGGCCGGATCTGTTTCCATTGCTGCTCGGTCATGCTTCCGGGACGCTCAAATTCATCAAGAAAGTCGAGTGCCGTCCGTGCGCTCTCCCGAACATCGGCGAGCAGCTTGTTCTGCGCTTCGACATTCGCAACGAGGACCAGCAGCATCGGGTTTTCCGGCAGAAGGCGAAGCGAGAAGCGTGCCTCTGCCAAAGCAGCCTGGTAATCGCCTAAATCGATCGAAGAACGTGCTGCTAGATCGTAGGTTTGTGCCAGCATCCAGGATTGCGGATACATCTCAATGAACTTCATAGCGAGCGCATGCCGCGGCGCTGGCTCATGTGCATTGTAGACATCCATAAAGGCCTGGCGCTCTCGAGGATCATCCAGGTTGGCGACGATTGTAAAATTCTGCTGATGATTTGCAAGGATGATCGTATCCGCCTCCTGAGCCATGCTGATAAGAACAGCGAATGCCAAGTGCCCCAGCAGTGCGCCGATCCGAACTATGGAACGCTTCGTCGCGCGAAGAGCTCGTTGATCTTGAATCGGAACCATGGGCGAAGCGGTTGGTGTGCTCGGCTTTTTCACAAACCCGTTACTTTGCAATTCATGGTTGAGATCCAGTGTATTAAAAAATCCGGCCCGGATATCCTCTTTGTTATCCTCACGGTTGCATGAGTGGGCTGCTGCTGGATGGTAAGAGAATCAGCCATGAAATCCAAGAAGAGTTGCGCCCACGTATAGAAGCTCTGCGGTCGCAGAACATGACGCCTGGGTTGGCAGTAGTCCTGGTTGGTGATAATCCGGCCTCACAAATCTATGTACGTAACAAGATCAAAGCATGCCGGGATCTCGGCATTCGCAGCTTGGAATTTACTCCATCAGCCAACATTTCGACGCGAGATCTGATTGAACTCCTTCAGCCCTTGAAGGCCGATCCATCCGTACACGGCATCCTCATTCAGATGCCGCTTCCGCATCAGATCGACGCCGAGCAAGTAGGCAATCAAATCGTCGATCCAGTCCGCGATGTCGATGGTTTCGGCGCGAACAGCCTGGGACTTCTGGTGCAGAATAAGCCCGGTCCGCGTGCCTGCACGCCTGCGGGCATAATGGAATTGCTTCGGCGTTATGACATTCAGATGGCGGGTAAGCACGCCGTGGTCGTTGGGCGCAGTGATATCGTCGGCAAACCAATGGCGCTAATGTTGCTTCACCAGAATGCAACGGTCACGATCTGCCACTCCCGAACGCGCAATCTGAGCGAAGAATGCCGCCGCGCTGACATTCTTGTGGCGGCTATGGGCAGACCCGCGGCGATCACGCGGGATCACATCAAACCGGGTGCGGTCGTCATTGACGTCGGCATGAACCGGCTTACTGCCGAGGCCGACGTGCAGCGTATCTTCGGGTATGATCCCGGCCGGCTTACCGCATTCGCCAAAAATGGTTCCACTCTGGTGGGCGATGTCGATCCGCTCGCCATGCAAGAACTTTCGTCCGCCTATACCCCCGTTCCCGGCGGCGTGGGCCCTCTGACAATAGCGATGTTGATGTCGAATACAGTGGGTCTGGCCGACGGCACCATCTGGCGCGGTTAGGGCCGGCCATGCTTAAGGTTGGTCTAACAGGAGGATATGCCACCGGCAAATCCTTTGTCGCTTCCGAGTTGCACCGGTTTGGATGCAAGATCATCTACGCTGATAAGATTGGGCACGAGGTCCTCCAGCCTGATGGTGAGGCTTATCTGCCCACCATCGAGACCTTCGGACCCGAAATTCTAGCTCCTGATGCCACCATCGATCGCAAGCGCCTGGGCGCGATTGTGTTCGCCTCCCCGGAACTTCTGAAAAAGCTGAACAGCATCGTTCACCCAGCCGTGTTTCACCTGGAGGAGAACATGCTGAGTGAGTTCCTTCGCGACGACCCCTCGTCTATCGCCGTCATAGAAGCGGCTATTCTGATAGAAACCGGTCGCTATCGGGATTTTGACCGTATCATCTTGACTACCTGCAGTGAAGAAATTCAGATTGCCCGCGCCCTCTCGCGTGACAAACTGCAACGGGAACAAGTGCTGGCCCGGTTACGGAACCAGATGTCCTCCGAAGAGAAGAAAGCTTATACCCATTACGTGATTGACACTGGGAGGCCGAAAGAAGAGACGACAAAGCAGGTGGAGAGCGTCTTTCATCAATTGAAAGCCTTGCAGGAATCAACGCAATGAGAGGGCGAGCTGGGATCCTCGCCTTCCTGATCACTTTCGGCTTCCTTTGGCTTACCTCGGGCGCGCGCTGGAGCATTCGCCAGGTTGCCGCGCCCTTCTTTCGTACCGGGCTTAAATGGTCCGAACCTATTCCTGTACGCGGTGCAGGCCTCACCGCAGAAGAAGAGAACAACATCGACATCTACAAGACCGCCCGTCTCGCCACCGTGTACATCACCAGCACCACCGTCCGCCGTGACTTTTTCTATGGTCCGGTGGCTTCGGAGAGTTTGGGATCAGGTTTCCTCATAAACGATGCCGGCTTCATCCTGACCAACTTTCACGTCATCTCGGGAAGCAGCCGCATTCAGGTGACACTGCCGGATCAGAGCCAATACTACGGAACCGCGCTCGACATCGATCGCTCCGATGATCTCGCTCTGGTCAAAATCAGCCCGAGAAGAAAAACAGATTCTTTGCGGCTCGGCGATTCCGACCGTCTTCAGGTCGGCCAAAAGGTCCTTGCCATAGGCGACCCTTTTGGGTTGGAGGGAACGCTGACCGTAGGAGTAGTCAGTTCCATCGGACGCAGCATCAGTGGCGAAAACCGGCAGGCGCTTCAGGGTATGATTCAAACCGACGCCGCGATCAATGGCGGTAATAGCGGCGGCCCCTTACTCGATTCAAGCGGCTCAGTTATAGGAATCAACACCGCCATTCTGGGACGGACCAACATCGGGATCGGCTTCGCCATGCCTATCAATCGCGCAAAGGCGCTGCTGAGCGACTATCAGGCAGGGCGGGTCACCGAGCGTCCGAAGGTCGGGATAACAACGGAATACGTACTCGGAGATGTGGCGCAGGCTTTGGGACTTCCCGCCAGCGGCGGCCTGCTCGTGCAAACCGTTGCTCGCGGTTCATCTGAAGATCTCGCAGGAGTTCGCGGCGCCCGCCAGCTTGTAGACGTCGGCAACCTCGAACTCGGCATCGGTGGCGATCTCATAACCGCTATCGATGGCCAGCCCGTGCAACGTGAAGACGCACTGATTCGGGTTGTCTCTCAAAAGCGGGTGGGGGACACGATCGTTCTTTCGATCAATCGAAACGGGCGAAATATGAAGTTGCCGGTGAAACTTGTCCGGCCACCCGCCGATGTCAACTAGTTAGAAATTTCTGCAGCGCTTTGCTAGGAGTCCCGTGGCCTGTGAGATATCGATATCGGCTATGAGCAACCCCGCCTCGCCATAGGGCTGATAGCTGAGTAGCGTTCCGTCAGGTCGGACAATGGCGGAAGTAGTCGACGACCCTGCGCTTGCACAGTTTACAGTTGCGAAAAAGCATGTATTCTCTGCGGCGCGGCACAACGCTGCCTTTTCATGGAATGTGTTCGCAGGGTCGGCGAAAGTCGATGGCCGGTAACTGCCGGGCTCGGCTTGGTGGAAATGTGGATGAAAGACAATGTGCGCTCCCCGCCGGGCCGCCCAGCGAACCGTTTCCGGATAGCGCCAACCTTCATGGCAAATGGCGATACCAAATTTGAGTGGGCCGGCCTCGAAAACGCGTCTTTCGGAGCCAGCCGAATAGATCGCCTCCTCGCTGGGGTCGAGCTGGGCTTTATCTTGGAACCCGGCGAATGTCCCGTCGCGATTGATGACGAGCGCCGTAATCACGAGTGCATCGTCTACGACGCGTTCGGTCCCGAGAATAACCGCCACATTTGCCTTTGCCGCGGCCGATGCAATCGCGGACCAGGCGCGATCGAGGAATGCCGGGTCGGGCGGACGCACCTTCTTCCCCACACCGCGGTACCCGGGAATGAAGCATTCCGGAAAGCAGAGGAGATCGGCATGTTCCAGGGAAGCCTGAGCGATGGCTTTTTCCGCCAGCGAGATTGACGCTTCGGGACTCGCAGGGTATTCAATGTTCGCGAGAGCGATCCGGAATGTCTCGAGTTCGAAATCCAACTTAGCGCCTTCCTCGTCGTGATATCAGAATGTCAGTTTCATACTGAACTGGATCTGACGTGAGGTGGTCGCAGTGCTCGTAATCAGACCGGCGGTGGAACTAATTTGCGTGCCTGAGAAGACGATCGCGTTGGGTGTTCCGAAGTTGGTGTGGTTTAACGCGTTGAAGAATTCAGCTCTGATTTGCAGTTTGACGCGCTCCGTGATGCTGACATTCTTGAAGAGCGACAGATCGAGTTCTGCCAGACCCGGTCCGCTGAACACGCCGCGGCCCAGGTCGCCGTACGTTCCGGGCGGAGGTAGGACAAACGCGCTGGGGTTGAACCACTGATTCGGATTCCCCTCAACAATCGGTCCCCTGAATGCAGGATTGAGAGACGGGCGATCCGGGTTTCTGGTATCCCCGTCTCCGGAACGGTTAGAACCGATCTGGGGTGTGAATGGAAAGCCGCTCAGCAACGTTACAATTCCATTCAGCTGCCAGCCGCTGATGACTCTGTCCTCAACACCGGTGATTGAGCCAAGCCATTGTTTCCCGCGACCGAAAGGAAGTTCATAGCGCCAGGACAGGCTACCTTGATGTTCCGCATTGAGCGCTGATGGTCCCCAGTCAGCTCGAAGGTTATTGCGGTTTAGAACCATCTGCGCTTCGTTACTCGCCTGAGCGCCGGTGAGAGCAGAATTGATATCTAAACTTTTCGACCACGTGTAGTTGGCGCGGAACTCGAGACCACTACTCAGACGGCGCGTTAGGTTGGTCTGCAAAGAGTTGTAGCTGCTGTTACCTTCCGTGTACCAGAAGAATCCACCAGATAAGTACCGATTGGGACGCGTTCCGACCGGGATATAAGTGCGGCCTTCAGCGACCCTGCTCCGGGCAGTCCCGATGCCGCCCGCGAGGCACCCGCCCACCCTGGAACATACCTGCGCAGGAATGCTATTGGGATCGATGCTGATCAACCCGTGGTATCCAAAAGAGCCCACGTACGCAATGCTCAACGAGCTCTGCTTGTTCAACTGGCGCTCAACCGTGAAATTCCATTCGTTCACCGCCGGGGTCTTGGCATTCGGCTGCACACCTTGCGGAGCATACGTCGTACAGGGTGGGGCGACGCCAGGGCCGCAGGAGGGAGGGGGTTGTACTCCGGAGATGATCGGCACGATGGATGGCAGAGGAACGCCCGCAAAAGACGCTGTACCGTTATACGGCGGCAGAGAGTTCAGGAGAAAGCTGAGATCGTCAATTAGCGAGTAGTACACGCCGTATGCGGCGCGAATAGCGGTCTTGCCATCGCCGGCCGGGTCCCATGCTAGCCCGATTCGCGGACCAAGCAGGTGGGTTGCGTTATTCGATGTAAAAACGGACTTGCCGACCAATGGATTTGTCTCGAGCACGCCGTGCGCGTTGGCAATGTAGTTGGCCGCTCTACCATCTGCCTCATTCCAGCCGTTGGTGAACTCATAGCGCAGCCCGGCCCTCACGGTTAGATTCCTGCGAAGCTTCATAACGTCCTCCGCGTACCAGGCACCGAAGAAACTTCTCCAGCCCAGTTCTGTCGGGTTCGGCACCACCTGGAAACTGGTTACCCTGCCCTGCAAAAACGTGGTCAGGCTGGTAAAGCTGGCTTGCCCGAGCTGGCGAGATGCGGTGTCTTCGTTGTCTTGAACCGGTTGGAGCCAGACCCCTAGATTGATCTGATGAATTCCCTTTGTAAGTTGAAAATTATCCTGGTACGTGAAGAGGTTTCTGCGATTCCAGACATTGGCCGCGTTGTTAGGCCCCGCCGAGGTGATGGCGGAGGCACCCGTCGTGGTTACCCCGCCTCCGATTACGATTCCACCCGGACCTCCGTTGCCTGTAACAAAATTCAGGTTGGAGGGAAAAGAGGTGATTAGCGGAGCGTTGAAGTTAAACGCTGCGCGAGAAAATCCAATTCGGATAGTGTTCAAAGCCTCCGGCGAAAACACGTGCGTTTCCTGGAGACTGACAACCTGACTGACCAGCATCAGGTCAGAAGCGAACAATGGATCGGCAGCCGGCGTGAGGTTCGTTCCGTGATCTATGGTGTAGGCTCCGGTGAGCGTATCGCGATCGCTGATCGAGTAATCGCTCCGAGTGGTTCCGAAGTCTTCCTGGATGCTCTGCCGGGGGTTGTTATAGGCGAGAGCCGTTCCCGAAGGGAGTCCGTTTGCCAATAGCTCGGGACCGTTGGCTTCGGGCCACAGAGCGAAATATTTCAGCATGGCGGGATTCATTCTCGGTACAGGAGCGTATACGCCTGAGGAGTTCGGCAACAGACCTCGCCGCGCGAACGGATCCGGAACCTCCGCCACGCTGCTCACAGCAAGTGCTTGCCGGAAACCTTCGTAGTTTCCGAACAGAAACCAGCGGTTCTTCTGTATTGGTCCGCCCAGGGAGGCGCCGAACTGGTTTCGGCGGAATGGTGGTACGAAATTGCGGTCATAGAAGTTTCTGGCGTCTAGGGCGCTGTTCCGAAGGAACTCAAATAACGATCCGTGCAGAACATTCGTTCCCGATTGAGTGGCGACTATGACCTGCGCTCCAGATCGCTTCCCGTACTGCGCCGAGTAAGTATCAGAAAGAATGTTGAATTCGCGAACGGCATCGACTCCTAGCAATTCGCCACTAGCGCCACCCGGCGTGTTCGCAAGCTGGCTCGATCCCGTATATTCGATACCATTTAATAGAAGAAGATTGTCCATGGGTCGGCGCCCATCCACAGAGAACGTATTCCCGTTGCTGGTGCTTGTTCCAGCGCTTCTCAGGGTGAAGTTGATCGCGCCCGGGTTGAGAGTGATCAGATTGTCGAAGCTACGGCCATTGAGCGGAAGGTCTTTGACTTGATTCTCCCCGACCAGTCCAGCAACCGATTCAGTGGTCGTGTTGACGATAGGCGCTTCTTCGGAGACATTTATCTGCGATACGAGTTCGCCAATTTCGAGCCGAAAGTTCACCGTCGCATTTTGATTCAGCTCTAGCGTTATGCCGGTTCGGTCAACCGGTTTGAATCCAGCTTTCGCCGCTCGGACTTCCGTGCGCCCCAGAGGCAGCGCCGAGACGCTGTAGCTGCCGGATGAATCAGTGGTTGTGGTTCGCCGGCCGCCGGTTTCGAGGCTCGTAACTGTAACAGCAGCACCGGACACAGCGCTTCCCGACGCATCCACTACGGTGCCTGAGACCGAGGCTGTAACCTGCGCCTCAATGAGAGGTGGCAAAAACATAAGAATCGCCACGATTGTGCAGCATGAGATGAGAAGCCGCGAATGGTACATGGCGGAAATTTGGCGGCTTTGGCATGCCTTATGAAGCGAGAGACCGCAATGAGCAGGAGTCATGCAATTCGCAGGAAGACCTATTGTACGTTCAATTCTTAGCGAGAGTGGCTTAGGCGGTGCGTCTTTCCGGTGTACCGAGGTGTTCCAGCATTGTATGCTTTCCGTTTACCAGGAAGGAGTACTTGTGCAGCAGGATATTGCCAAACTTCAACAGTTCGTAGAAGCAAGTAAATCAAAAGGGGCATCGGATGAGTTTCTGGCCACCTTTCTGGCTCGTCGCGGATGGCCGTCAGATGACGTCTATGCCGCGCTCGGCGCTTATTGGGAGCGAGCTACGGGCCTCACTGTTCCCGAAAGAGTCGCCGGAGGCGAATCGTCCCGGGACGCATTCCTTTATTTGCTGTCGTTCTCAACGCTCGCAACCTGGAGTACCGCGCTCGGTTCCATGCTGTTTCGCTTCATTGAACGCTGGTTCCCCGATCCCGTTTCTCACGATTACATCTACAACCGGCGGAATGCGGTGACCTGGCAGATGGCCAGCATTGCGGTCGCGTTTCCGATCTTTGTGCTCGTCATGCGGACTATTCTTCGCGAGGCACAGGAACACCCCGAAAGGCTGCAGTCCGCAGTGCGAAAATGGCTGACCTATATCGCGCTCCTTCTGACCGCGGGTGCCATGATTTGTGATCTGATCTGGTTTCTTGATTACTTTCTGACCGGCGAGCTAACCTCACGATTCGTTCTAAAAGCACTGACCGTGATGATTATCTGCGCCGCTATTTTCGCCTACTATCTCGGTTCACTCCGGTGGGACCGGAACACCGATATTGCGCAGGCAAAGCGGCGAACTTTCAAATTTGGAATGGCCGCGGCTGCCGCCGTTCTCGTCAGCTTCTGTATCGGTCTTGGGGTTGCCGGCATGCCTTCTGCCCAACGCCACCTGGAAGCTGACGCAAGACGGGTGCAAGACCTGAAAACGATCGCGTATGCAATCGACGCGTGGCACACGCGCGCCGGCGGCGAAAACTCATCTAAGCCTTTGCCTGACAGCTTAAGTGAGCTCTCTACAAGGGGATTGATTCCACCGAACATGGTTGATCCCGAATTCAAAATTCCTTACATCGTATCGCCGCAAAACTGGCGCCGAGTACGAACTATGCGCAACTTTTTCGGCTCCCGAGGAGAACAACCAGCTTCGTGCTACTCAGTTCTGGTCGCACGGCAAAGGCGAGACCTGCTTCACCTTGGATGCTTCGCGGCCGCCGGCCTGGTAGCCCTTGATCGTCGGACGGAACGTTTTGCGCCGGCCGATGGCTTCTGATTGCTAAAGATCTGGATACCTGTCCTAGGCTTCTAGCAACCTGGACAGCATGAGATGCATCTGTAAAAAGAGAAGCAGGATAACGCTAAAATGTTACCTGCTAGCGATTTAACTGCTAAAGGGAGTTTCTGTTTCGATGCGGCGGCTGATATTAGCCATGTTCCTGGCCCTAGCTTGCGCTTCGTTTGTGCCGGCTGCGCAGGATCTTACAAGAGCGGAGGAACTGTACAATCGGACTGATTATGATCGGTCGCTTGCTCTCCTGGATAAGCATACAAACGATCCGGCAACCAATTCCCTCATCGGCCGAAATTCTTTTATGACCGGCAATTTCAAAGCCGCGTCGGATTTCTTCGAAAAGGCTATTCAGGCCAGTCCTTCAAACAGTGAGTACTTCGATTGGCTAGGTAGAGCTTACGGCCGGCGTGCTGAGACTTCCAATCCCCTTATGGCTCCCGCCTGGGCGTCGAGAGCGCGCCAGGCATTCGAAAAGTCGGTACAACTGGATCCAAAGAATGGGGACGCACTCGCTGATCTCTTCGACTACTATCTCGAAGCTCCTGGATTCCTTGGCGGCGGATATGATAAGGCGTTTGCCGTCGCAGAAAAGGTGAGCGCCATCGACCCAGGCGAAGCCTACTACGATAGATTCAAACTCGACCAAAAGCGTAAAGACTTTGGCCGAGCCGAACAGCACTTGCGTCAAGCCGTGGCTGCAGCTCCTCACAGCCTGGGGCACATTATCGCGTTGGCCAAATACCTGGCCAACCAAGGCCGAATTTCCGAGAGCGATGCGCTTTTCGCGAACGCCCAGCAGGTCGCGCCTGATAATCCGAAAATTTGGTTTGCGCAAGCGGACGTCCTTGTCAAACAAAAGCGCAACCTGAACGAAGCGAAGGCGCTCCTAACCAAGTACATGAACGCTCCGATCACGGTCGATGATCCTTCTCGTCAAGAGGCACTGCGGCTTCTGAAGCAGGCGGGCGGCGCCTAGGGTTCCGAGACGGCGGCTCTTCAGTCCCAATGAATCTCAGTGAGGCCGTCCAGTTTAGCCTGGAGGCGCTCAAAGCCAACCGGCTGAGAACGTTTTTAACCGCCCTGGGCCTGATCATCGGTAACGCATCTGTCATCTTGGTGGTTACCATCTCGCTGGCCAGCAGAAACCTGATTCTCGATCAAATCCGAGGTATTGGTTCAAATCTGGTAAACGCCAGTTCGGATGCCGGCGGTGAGAACAGCGCTCAGGTTCAGGGCGATTACATAAAGCTGGCGGACGTACAAGCTTTGCGCGACACGCTCGGCAGCAGAATCGTGGCTGCGACCGCGATCATGACGACACATTACGACATAGTCGTAAACGGAAAGGTGCGTCAGGTCGTTCTGGATGGTGTTGACGAGTATTACTCCGTCGTGCGTAATCTGGTGATCTTGTCCGGACGCCATTTCGATCCGAGCGACATCACTCTCCGGGAACACGTCGCCATGCTCACCCAGAAGCTGGCTGTTCGTGTCTTTGGCAGTGACTCAGCCGCTACTGGACAAACAATCAAGATCAATCAACTGCAGTTCACGGTGGTCGGAGTTTTCCGCGAAAAGACCAGTACCTTTGGCGCGGGAGAAATTGCCGACGAGACCATTCTCATCCCGATCACAATCATGAAGTACTTCCAGCCGAATGAGCGCGTCGATCCGGTATGGATAGAGGTGCGGAATGCCGGCGACGTCCCCGCCGTGCGGCAGCAGGTAGGGGACATTCTCAGGAGCCGTCACCGTGCGGGCGCCATGTATGATGTGCAGGATCTAACCGCCATTCTGGATACTGCGGGTCAGATCGCGAACGTTTTGACCATCGTGTTGATCGTAGTCTCGGCCATCGCGCTCGTCATTTCGGGCATCGGCATCATGAACATCATGCTTGTCACAGTAACGGAACGCACTCGTGAAATAGGTCTTCGCATGGCGGTCGGCGCCTCGCGACGCGAAGTCTTATTGCAATTCCTGGTCGAATCAGTCCTGATCAGTTTGATCGGCGGAACAATCGGCATCGTGCTGGGGCTCGCGCTGCCGCTGAGCTTCGATCTTCTAAGCGAGAGCCTGTTTCAAAAGCAAGTAGATGTTCCCATCTCCCCGCTGTCAGTAATGGTTGCTTTTGCAGTTTCGTTCACGGTCGGCGTAGGCTTCGGACTTCTGCCGGCGCGTCGCGCCTCGCAACTGAACCCAACTGAAGCTCTCAGGTACGAGTAGGTTTGAAAAACAAAGAGTATGGAACTTTACCAAGCCGACGGCGGATCGCTGGCTGGAAAACTATCCTCGACAGTGATGTCATGTGCCTGATCGATTTCTTTTTTCCGATTCGCTGTTTTGCACCAGACTGCGTAAGCTGCGACTGGAAGAGCCAATCCTAGAAGAAAGCACAACAATCTTAGGCCTCGATCGCTGTTATCACTCATGGGGTTCACCTCCCTTTGACGCAGAGCAAAGGAATCCATTTCGTGCTCTTCGCTGGGAAGCGTATCTGCGCGACCTCCGCGGCAGAATTCTCACAACGGAGCAATACTCGACTTCAAGAAAGTAGAATGTCGAGTGTAGTTCGGGCTTTGGGGCAGGTGTAAATAGTTGATTTGTAGAGGCCAGCAGCATCGCGAGCGCACCGTAAAAAGATGCGCCTGACCGATTTTTCGCCGGCATCACAGTAAAGTTTTCGGCATGTGCTAACGAACCAGCGCGAACTGGCAAAAATGGAGACCTAAAATGATGGTAAAGACAAACCTCGGCGGCAGCTTCACGCTCCCCAACACATCCACGACGGTGAACCGCATGGGCTATGGTGCGATGCAGCTTGCCGGTCCACAGGTGTTCGGACCGCCGCGTGACATTGATGCTGCGGTTGCTGTTCTACGCGAGGCGGTTGCGGCCGGGGTGAACCACATCGATACCAGCGACTTTTACGGTCCGCATGTGACGAATCAGATTATCAGGCAGGCGCTCCATCCCTATCCTGATGATCTGGTAATCGTTACCAAGCTAGGCGCTCGACGCGGAGCAGACAAGTCCTGGATTCCTGCCCTTTCGCGTCAAGAACTGATTGATGCAGTTCACGACAACCTTCGAAACCTCGGGCTCGACAACCTTGCTGTTGTCAATCTGCGGGTCGGAGGAGTTATGGGACCCTCGGAAGGATCGATAGAAGAGCCGCTGGCCGTGCTCGCCGACCTTAAGCGTCAGGGACTGGTTCGTCATCTCGGCCTGAGTAACGTCAGTCCGGTGCAAATGCTTGAGGCTCAGAAAATTTCGGAGATCGTCTGCGTGCAGAACCTGTACAACGTTGCACAACGAAGCGATGATAGCTTCATTGACGACCTCGCAAAGCAGGGCGTAGCGTATGTCCCGTTCTTCCCGCTGGGGGGATTCACTCCATTGCAATCATCAGCACTCGACGCCGCAGCAGCGTCAGTGAAGGCGACCCCAATGCAGGTCGCGCTCGCGTGGCTTCTTCAGCGGTCTCCCAACATCCTACTCATCCCCGGGACATCTTCCGTGCAACATCTTCGTGAGAATCTCAAGGCTGCAACCCTGGAACTCCCTCCCGAATCGATCGCCAGCCTCAACTCGATCAGCGCTAGCCCCAGGCAGTGATGGCGAGTACAGGTGAACAACCACGGTCGAGATGTTGCTAGGCGAGAGGTCCTGATCCCTGGTTTGCCTGATGCTGCAATAGGATTATGCAGCGCAGGCAATTCAACGCTCTGCTCACTGCCTTGGGGCTGAGTATGTCAACCGAAGCACGCACGAACGCACCGCCTGAGGTGCTTAACCTCACTCGCAACGGCTGGATGCCGAATAATGAGCGCCTGGCCGTCCTCTTGTACCGTGGTGCGCTTTCGGCTGGTCAAGTGGATCTGGCGTCCGCCTTCGAGGCGCTGTTCCAGCGGAACGAATGGCCGCCGCAGTGGAGAAATGGCGTATACACCTTCCACCACTACCACTCGACTGCGCATGAAGTGCTCGGCTTCGCCGCTGGAAGTGCGACCCTCATCCTGGGTGGCGAAAATGGCCGGGAAATCGATGTTCGAAGGGGCGACATTGCGCTTCTGCCGGCCGGCACCGGTCATTGTGAGTTGAAGGCCAGTTCGGACTTCCTCGTAATCGGCGCGTATCCGGTCGGCCAGCATTGGGACATCTGCCGGTCCGCGCCCTCAGCGGCGGCTATCGAACGCATGCGAAACCTGCCATTCCCTGACTCAGATCCCGTCTTCGGTTCCGGCGGCCCCATGACCAAGATCTGGCATTGAAGTGAGGCTTCCGGCAGCAGCACCACCGTAAAACGGCGATTGATCAAGCTCCCGAACCTGCAGCCGATAGGTTTTCAATCCATGCCGACATGCGGGCGTGGTGTGAGCCGCGCCAGAAGATTTTGGCGCATTGTAGACATCGGCTGAATTCATTTTTCGTTTCACGAGTATGGGGTGGCAGAAAATCGAGGACTTCGCTTTTCTGAACGGGAACGAGAGTCCCATTGCACTCCATACAGCGGCTGAAGGGAGCGAAATAGCAACGCCACGCGAAGCGTTTTGACAGTTCGCTCAGCTGCTCCATGGGCCTGTCAGAGCGAACGAGATATCCACGCTGAATCTCCTTGCGCTTGAGAAGCCCGACATCACGAGTGAGCAGAATACGACCTTCCCTATTGCTCACTGATGCAAGTCGCGGATCATCTGCCATGCGCTCGTACCAGGTGTCGAACCCAAGCATTCTGAGGTACGCCGCCAGCCTTCCGAGGTGGCCGTCAACGACGAAAGTGGGGCTCTCTTGAAGAAGGACCGGCGTCTGATGCGGGAAAACCTGAATGTTATCTCCATCAGTTAAGGGCTTGGAAAGATCGGCTGGCTGCCCATTCACAGCAACTCGGCCTATCTCCGTGTGCGGCACACTCTGCGATTCGATAACGTGCTTCAGCGTGTCTGTTTTTCCGGCTGTAAACTCGAATACTATTTGCTTTTTCTCGAGCGGTAAAAAATCATTGAGTTCCCCCTCGAACCAGAGCCGCACCGTTATTCCGATCACGGTGTCTATTGTCCATAGTTCGTGCGAGGAGAAGCCCATCGCCTACGGCTGACCGAGAGTGATCTCAGGCAGTGTGGCTTTTCTGCCGATCCACCTTGCTTTGGAGATAAACCAGATTGTCCTCGACGCTGCTTCGTTGTTCGATGATCAGCGAACGCAGATCCGCAGTTAGTTCCTGAGCGAGCGCATGATCATAGTGGCTCAAAGATCCGGAATCGCCAGCGATGCATTCCCTGATTATTTCCTTGTCGTCCTTCGAGTGCAGGTGCGGTTCTGTAGAGCGTAAGCGCTGTTCCAAATCGACCCAGCCCTTGTGGAGTATTCCGCCTTCATGCAGATCAAATCTCGGTTGATCGCCTTGTTCTTGGACCGCGCGGCTCAGGTCGGCTGCAAAGCGCTCTCGATCGGCAGAAGCCTGTGCGAGCCAGTTACTTAGATCAGCGTCGTGTACCCCTTTAGCTGCTTTTGCGAACCCTTCCGCGGCATCGTTGCATGTTGCCGCCAGATCGTGCAGCGCTTTCAAAGTTTTACTGTTGATCATGTCAGTCCGATTCTACAGTGAGACGCGCCGCGCACCATGCGTTTGTCAAAACCAGGGACAGCCAAGTGCATCTGACAGGCTGACGTTAAACAACTACTTTGAGGATTTACCCAATGGCAGTTTTTGTAAGATACACAACTCCACCCTGCAACTGTATTCGTAGATACACCGGGTAACTGCCTGCCTTAGGCCGCATCGGACCATGGGAGGCAGAAATGCGAGCAGTCGTTTGGCATGGTGTGGGCGATATTCGACTCGATCAGGTGTCTGATCCGAAGATTCAAGATGAAAGAGATGCGATCGTAAAGCTCACCCGAAGCGCGATATGCGGAACGGATCTGCATATGATACGCGGAACGATGACGGGGATGGTCCCCGGTACGATTTTGGGACACGAAGGTGTTGGGATTGTTCAGGAAGTCGGTTCCCAGGTGCGGAATTACAAGCCGGGCGACAGGGTCTTGATTCCTTCGACAATTGCATGCGGTTACTGTTCCTATTGCCGCGCCGGATATAACGCGCAGTGCGACAATGCAAATCCGAACGGCAAGAACGCGGGCACAGCGTTCTTTGGGGGGCCGAAAGAGACAGGGCCGATTCAGGGTTTGCAGGCGGAGTATGCGCGGATACCGTTTGCGGCGGCGACTTTGGTCGCAATCCCTGAAGAGGTGTCGGACGAGCAGGCAATTCCGGTTTCGGATATTTTCCCGACCGGGTACTTTGGAGCCGAAGAAGCCGAGGTCCAACCCGGCGACACGGTAGCGGTGTTCGGCTGCGGTCCCGTGGGCCTGTTTGCGATTGCGAGCGCCGGATTGCTGGGAGCACGGCGTATCTTCGCAATTGACCACATTGAAGATCGATTGAGCGTCGCACAATCGCTCGGCGCCGAAGCGATCAACTTCGATAAAGATCACCCCGTGGAAATATTGAAAGAGTTGACGGGCGGTGTGGGTCCGGACCGGGTGATTGATGTAGTGGGCGTGGATGCGGTCAGCCCGAAGAGCGGGCCGGCAGCCAAGGAATCAAAGCAGCTCGCAGACGAGTTCAAGCGGGAATCGAAAGAGATTTCGCCGAAGAAGAACCCCGATGGAGCCAACTGGGTACCGGGAGATGCGCCTTCTCAGGTGTTGATGTGGGCAGTTGAGAGTGTGGCTAAGGCGGGCACGGTCTCGCTAACAGGTGTTTATCCCCAGACCGTCAAGACGTATCCGGTGGGAATGTCGATGATGAAGAATCTGACGGTAAAGGGCGGCAATTGCAACCATCTGAAGTACGCGGCGAAGCTGCTGGAACTGGTTCGTGCCGGCATCATCAAACCAGAGCGAATTTTGACGAAGCATGAATCTTTGACGGATGTTCTTGACGCTTACCGGCATTTCGATAAGCGCGAGACCGGATGGATTAAAGTCGAACTTCGTCCGGCAGCGTAGTGATGAGCCTCGGAACCCATCACACGGTTCGCGTAAATGATCTGAAAGTTCATTACTTCGAGGCAGGACAGGGGCCGCCGGTCGTCCTTCTCCATGGCTTTCCAGAGACTTGGTACTGCTGGCGTCATGAGATACCCGAGCTCAGCTCGCGGTATCGCTTAATCGTGCCGGACCTGCGGGGTTATGGCGAGACGGAGAAGCCGCCTTCGGGCTATGACAGGCGCACCATGGCCAACGACATTGTTGCTCTGATGCAGCACTGCAGAATTTCGAAGGTCGCCATCGCCGGGCATGATCGGGGCGCGCGCGTTGCAACTCGTTTAGCTAAAGATCATCCTGACGCGGTGGACAGGCTGGTCGTGATGGACAACATTCCAAATGCCGTCGAACCAGCGCTCTTTAAATTGCGCATCGATCATCCGTTCAGTAGCTTCCGGCTTGGCGCAGCATGCCGCCATCTATAAAATAAGTTGAACCAGTTATGTAGGAAGCCTCCGCGGATGCAAGGTATGTGGCTAATCCCGCTATGTCTTCCGGCCGGCCCCACCGATTTAGGGGAATTTCGCTCATCAGCGACTTCTCAATTTCGGGCTGCGCTTCTATGTCCGCGTCGATCGGCGTATAGACTGCGCCCGGTCCGATGTTGTTGACGGTGATATTGTGTTTCGCCAGTTCTACTGCGATCGTTCGCGTGAGCATCCGCAGACCTCCCTTGGTAGCGCAATAGACCGAGTTTGTTGGCATCGGCAAATCTTCGTGAACAGAAGAGATGTTGATGATTCTCCCGCCATTCCCTTGTTTGATCATCTGTCGGGCTGCCGCCTGTGCCACAAGAAAAGGTCCGATCAGATTTACATCGATGATCTTGCGGCACTCGGCCAGAGGGTAGTCGACGAAGGGGAACTTCTTTTCGATACCCGCATTGTTAACGAGGATGTCGAGCTTTCCAAACTCTCGTACAGCACTGTCAATGAGAGTCTGCACCTGGGCAGGGTCCGAAACGTCTGCTTGAACGGCGATAGTTCTGCCGCCAGCTGCCTTTATTGCCTGTTCTGTCTCATTGGGGCTGTCGGGTCTGCCGACATAGTCGACGACAACCGCGGCACCTTCTCTGGCAAACCGAATCGCGATACCTTGTCCGATTCCCGTAGCCGCACCGGTGATGATAGCTATCTGATCCTTCAGTCGCATTGGGTTCCTTGCAAATAAGAGCGCTTCCACCCCGTCTGGTTACACTGCGGAAGTAGAGGTCACGCCGACTTCACCCATTAACTTTATTCGTTTTGCGGTGAGTTGGTCTCTATGAACTTCATGCTAGGGCTTTACCGTACAGCACAAGCAAACGGCTCCAGGCTTTCTCGGCCTGCGGCTCGTTGTAGACATGCGAGTCCGGGGGACACCAGCCGTGCGCGGCGTCTGCATATACCTCAATTTCCGCGGGCAAATTCGCTTTCGCAAAGGTATCTTTCAGAACATTCTTGTCGTTCGGCGCCCGCGCATCATCGCTAGCCGCAATCGCAATCAGGAACTGCGCCTTACTCCGCGCCGCTTGAAGATGTGGACTGTTTGGTTTATCTGTCACGAGTCCGCCGCCGTGGAACGATGCGACGGCTCCAATGCGTTCGGGGACTGCCGCAGCTGTCCGGAATGCGAACGGACCGCCCATACAATAACCCTGCGTACCCACTTTGCGGTTCTTTGCGACCGAGGCTTGCCCGTCTAGCCACGCGATCAACGCTTTCGCATCTGTCATCTGGGTCTGCTCGTTGAGACTTTGCGCGAGTGGCCTCACCTGCTCTATAGGCGTTGCGGCCCCGGCGTCCGCGGTTGGGGCCTTCTTGGTTCGGTAGAACGGGTTCACTACGAGTACCGAGTAGCCCGATTCGGCAAGTCGTTTGCCCATCTGTCGAAATGCCGGCCGTAGGCCATAGATGTCCGGCCAAATGAGAACGCCAGGCGCTGTCCCACGCCCGGGATGGACGAAGAAGCAATCCGCGCTACCATCCGGCGTGGTCACGTTCACGTCAGATTCGGTGACCGCAACTGCGTTTGCAGCTTTCGGCAACATCATGGCGACGCCAGCTCCTACTATCATGCCGAACTGTTTCCTCGTCACCTTGCCGAGTTTCTCGTACTCTAGACGGTCGTTCTCGAAGTTGTCCTGATCACACATGTATCGGTGTCTCTATGGGTGCGTTCTTTGCGCCAAAGACCCAAGCGGCCCTTTCCGGCCGCCTGCAACGCTTCACTTTAGATTCTGATTCAACAGGGAAGCCAATCTGTTTCCGGCCAACACGACCTGTTCCAACGCCACTCGCATCGCCGCTTTATGATACGCCTCATCCGGCCGCGCTGATACAATACCCGCCGTCTTGCCGTCGCTGATCGGAGCCGCATACACATAAAGCTTTGCTGTCTCAAAAGTCTCTTTCAGCCAACGGGAGATATCCACGTCGTCTACCCACCCGGTCTGCTTCTGCACCTTCACCAAAGCTTTGCCTTGCTTTACTCCCGATTCGAAATCGTCTTCGGTGCCGAGCAGATCGTCCCAGTAGCTGTGCAGATTATCCGTGCAAGGTTCAGGGCAGAACCGCACGTCGCGCGCATTACGATCCCCGTGGGGATAACCCGTGCTGAATCTCGTTATCGTGTTAACGGGTTCGTGAAGTTCGCCGACCAGGTTCTCTACCCACGCGAGATCATACGATTTCAATGCCTCATCCGCATTGCTGTTGAGCGCGTCAGTCAGCAGCGCAAGCTGCGTCTCGAGATTCGGCTGCTTCGTTGCTGGTAACTCGATATTTTCTGTCGTATAAGGCTGGCTGATGAAGTGCCAATATTTGTGCATGAAGTGGTCGGCGTACCCGATGTTCTGCCACGCTTCTTGACCCACGGGCGGCGGGGTCATGCCGTTATCGTCTCCGTCCGCTACGTAACCAGGGCACTTCGTTTGGTCTTGAATACAATCTGGCCACGTCGCGGCATGCAAAAAGGCCATCAGCCCTGCCTGGCCAACCTTGGCGCCTTCCGTCCATTGCTTATATTGCGGATGCAATACCAGCAGCTCGTCAACCCGGTCCCGTGCATGCTTGCTGAGCTTGCGATATGCGACATACGCTATCGCTATGTGTGTTTTGTCATCCCAGGCTCTGGCCATTTGAGGCCAAAGACACAATGTGATCGTGAGAATAAGGACCGCCGTGCGGCGCATCAATAATGCAAATCTCCTGAGCGAAATGGGTACGGTGCTATCTGACGTTCCGTGACGAGGTTGGGTTGCAACCGCTTACTTTCCTCGTGCATTCGCGACCAGTGCCGCGCCGGTCCAAACTCCGACGAATCCCAAAATCACGCTCATCATCACATTCAAAATCGCCGCTAGTGGCGCTCCGCTCTTTACTGCAGCCAGCGTCTCCCATTCGAAGCTCGAGAATGTCGTGTAGCCGCCCAGAACACCCGTCACGAGAAAAAGGCGCCAGGCTGGATTCCACTCCAAGCGGTACAGGAAGAATGTCATCAGAAGCCCGATCGCGAATGAGCCTGTGACATTGATCAGAAACGTTCCGAGAGGAAAGGGCCCGGTATGAAATCGCGCGACATACGAAGCCACAATATATCGCAGTGCGGCACCCACACCTCCGCCCAACGTAACCGCCAGCAGGCCCTTCACTGATATCAAAAGTCTCCTCCTCGCTCAATCTGAGTAGGAGTCATTTTCCCTGGCTCGGGCGGTTTTGGCGAACTCCAACGCCTCTATCACTTCAGCAGATCGCGCGCCCGGAATCAATTTCTTCTTATCGACCGAAATCGCCCCGCGCATCTTCACGCAGTCCGCCGTAGTGGGGAGTTGCCATCTGGTCAGCATCGTCGATAAGGACGAGTCACGATGTGTGATCGAGGACGATCTGCCAGGCACCCCCTGACAGCTGACATACCAGGCTGAAGACACCGCCGACCGGTCCGCCCGATTTCGTATCCCGATCGAGATGCCAATGCGCGGTCACAATAGCTATATCGGCTTTCAGTAGGTGAACCGCGAGATCCGAAAAGGCTAGATTTCCCATAGCGGCGCGAGACGGATACTTCTCCTTGTAGTGTGCCAGAACTCGGGCGCGAGTGGTCTCCGTGATTTCACTCCCTACGAGTGTGCAGCGGGCGGCGTAGTCCGCGACAAAGGCATTTAGATCACCGCGGTTCCAGGCCTCTGCTTGCCGGTTCAGCATGGCTTCGATGGCTGCTTTGGCGGGCGCTGCATTCAAGCCATCCTGTGCCGCGAACAGCCGCAGGCTAAGCGCGAAAAGGAGGAGCCATTTCATTTTCGGATCATACAAGAGGCTGTTTAGCTGTGCCGCACGAGTGAAGCTGGAGACTTACGCTAGTCTTAGCTTTAATGTCCATCTCACGTCGCAGTTTAGTGGCTTCGGCAGCCGGCTTTCCGATCGCTAAATCTTTCTCTAACTCCGAGCCGGGCGATACGCCTTCACGACGGCTCAGAGTTGTGGTAACCGGCGGCCACCCGGGAGATCCGGAGGCCGGTTGCGCGGGCACGATTGCGCGCTATACCGCGCTCGGCCACGACGTTGTGATTCTCTATCTCAACCGAGGTGAAGGTTATTGCGGGAAATTGCCATTGAGCAGTTGCGGACCCACGCGTACCGCCGAAGCCCAGAAAGCCTGCGAAATCCTCAAGGCCCAGCCTGTCTTTGCTCCACAGATCGATAGCCACGCGATTGTCGATAATGCTCATTACGACGAGTTTCGGAAACTCCTCGAAGCCCAAAACCCCGATGTCGTTTTGACCCAGTGGCCAATCGACAAGCACAGCGACCATCGGGCAGTTTCCATGCTGTCCTTGAATGCATGGCTAAAAAGTGGAAAGAAGTTCGGGTTCTACTACTACGAAGTTGCGGACGACACGATGATGTTCACGCCGGACGAATACGTCGACATCTCAGGCGTGGAGGAGCAGAGACACGCAGCCTGTTACGCGCATGCATCGCAATCTCCCGACAAGTGGTACCCGCCGCAGGTTGAGATCACTCGCTTCCGCGGCACGCAGAGCGGCTACAAGCAGGCGGAAGCTTTTGTGCGGCACTGGGAAAGTAAACCTGGGCTGCTGCCCTCCTGAGATCGCGCGTGTTTCACCAGGAATCGCGGTTCGAGATGTTAACGCGGTAGTACGGCTTGTCTTTCTCGGAGGGGTCCATCTTGAAGTCGTCAGAAGTTTGGCCGGGATCGTAGCCGCGCCAGAGCCAGGCGAGCGACTCCGGCAGATCAATAGCGGCCTGGGCTGAATCGTGAGTCGCCAGGCCGAACCGGAAATGAAAATCGTACTCGCGCATCTTCAGGGAATTGGCTAACTGGATATTTTGCAGGGGCCAAGATCCGTGCGCATTTTCAAGATCGTCCGTGCCGTCACTCATCCACACGCGGATGTTCCGTTTGGGTAGCTTGCGAATCATGTACGGATAGATATTGCCGCCGTCGAGCTTCTCCTCCGGATGCCATTGGATCGAAGTGTAACTGCCAATCGTAGAGTGAACGCGGGCAAACTTTTCCGGATTGAACCAGGCCGAGTTCAAGGAGCAAATTCCGCCTGAGGATTCGCCCGCGATGCCGCGGCTGTAGCCATCCGGCCGCAGTTTGTAAACCTTTTCGACTTCCGGCAGCACTTCTTCGAGAAGGAAATGGTTATAGCGATCGCTTACTGTGTCGTATTCAATCGAGCGCATCGGCTTACCATCCGGCGAGAAGCCCGGCGCAATCAAAACATGAACCATGGGCGGAATCAGCTTCTGCGTCACCAGGTTTTCGGTGACCGTAAACAGGCGAAGTTTCGAGAGATCGCCCGCGATGAGCGACTGTCCGTCCTGCCACACCATCAAAGGAGCCGGAACGTTGGGATCGATGCCGGGTGATGCGTAATACCAGAAATCGGCCTTCATGCCATCGTAAACGTGGCTTGTGATTGTGTACTTTTCGCTCAGTTTGCCCTGTGGAACGCCGGGCTTCGGATATGAGTCCGGATTGTATCCGGGAACGTCCGAACGATTGCCGAGAGGCTTGCCATCGGCATAGAACTGGTAAGCGTGCGTGACGCCCACGCGCATCTTGACGAGCCGCATCCAGAAATTCGAACTGCCGACGTGCGACATCGGAAGTGCTGGCTGGCCATCGATCTCAACCGAAGCCGCGGAAGGTGATGGCGTGACAAACAGGTAATCCTGTCCCCAGACCGTCGCTCCTCCCTTCGCCGATAGAATCTTGGTGATCTGCTCCTCGAGCCCTGGAGTCGATGGTCCTTGGCGCGCGGCTTCGATCAACTGCGCAAGAGGATGCACTTGCCCCGGGGCCAGCGACCCCAACGCGAGCCACAGAACGAATATTCTCATTCGCTTTTCAGGTTAGATCGGTCAGGTACTCGAGCCGGTGCTCACTATCGCCGAAGCGCTCGGCCGGGATGCCGGCAGCATCGAGAATACTCAGATACAGATTCGCGACAGGCTCATTTTGCGCGTAGCGTACGTGTCGTCCGGTCTTGAACTCTCTGGAGCCGCCTGCTACCAGCACCGGCAGATCGTCATGATTGTGCCGGTTGCCGTCGCTGATGCCGCTGGCGTAAGTGACTATTGTGTTGTCCAGCAAAGAACCGTCGCCTTCATTGGTCTTCTTGAGTTTCGTGAGAAAGTAGGCGAACTGGTCCATGTGGTACGCATTTATCGCCGCCACTTTGTCCATCAATGCCGGATCATTGCGGTGGTGCGATAACCCATGGTGGCCTTCCGGTACTCCGATCTCGCGATAGGAGCGATTGCTGCCTTCGCGGGCCAGCATGAAAGTGGAGATGCGCGTCGTGTCCGTTTGCAACGCGATCGTCAGCAAGTCGAACATCAGGCGCGAATGTTCTTTGAATTCGATCGGAATGCCATCCGGCTTGGCCATGGAAGGGGTGGCGACAGACCTGTCGGCGACCTGCTTCTCCATCATCTCGACTTGGCGTTCCACTTCACGGATCGCGGTGAAGTACTCATCGAGTTTGCGTTTGTCGGTCTTACCGAGACCAACTTGCAGGCGTTGCGTGTCCTCGGCCACAAGATCGAGAATACTTTGCTGGAAACGGGCGTTCCGGGCGCGGGCCGCAGGGTCGCCGGCATTCTCATCGCTTCCGAACAGGCGCTCGAAAACGGCGCGCGGGTTGATTTCCGGAGGGTTCGCGACAGTCGGACTGCGCCAGGAAATGCTGTTCACATACGCGCACGCATAACCGGAATCGCAGTTGCCCGCCAAGTGTCCATCCTCACATCCCAGTTCGAGCGATTCCAGACGTGTAGCGGAACCGATCTTTCGAGCCGCCAGTTGATCGACCGAAACACCGGCAAAAATATCGGAGCCGGCAGTTTTCTTAGGATGAACACCGGTGAGAAAACTGGCAGAAGCGCGGGCGTGGTCTCCCGGGCCATCGCCAAGCGCCATGCCGCCGTGATCCATCAGACCGCTGAGCACGAGAACATCGTCCTGCACTGGCGCGAGCGGGCTGAGGATCTTCGTGAGTTCAAACGCACGTCCTTCCGCCGCAGGCGTCCAGTTTCGCATGTCGATACCGTTCGGCACGTAAACGAAAACCATGCGCACCGGCGAAATCTTCTTAGCAACAGTAGCCGCCGTGGCGAACGCGGGAACCATGGCATCCAGCACTGGCAGCGCCACCGCTGCGCCGACTCCGCGCAACAGCGTGCGCCTCGACACATGTTTTCGGGTCAGGATCATTTCACACCACCTGTGCTTGCCTGCATCGTTTCGCTGCCTTCATCACCTCGTCCCATTTGAAATGGAACACTGTTGACGATCCCTGAGATCAGAGCCGAGAATCGATAATCGTTCGCCGAGAGATCTTCCACTATTTTCCTGACTGCACGTCTATCGTATCCCTCCAGCCCGCGGCCGAGAGCGTAGATCATCAGTTTCTCCGTCAGACACTCCGCAAACGTATTCCGATTACTGGCGAGGATTGCTTTGAGCTGAGCGCTGCCGTTGAAGGTTTTGCCTCCGGGCAGTTCGCCGCTCGCATCGATTTGCTGGCCCGCATCGTGAGTACGCCAGTGCCCGACCGCATCGTAGTTTTCAAGTGCGAATCCTAGCGGGTCCATCAGTTTGTGACAGGAAGCGCACTCCGGATTGGCGCGGTGTTTCTCCATCTGCTGCCGCATGGTGCCGGCCAACGGTCCGCCCTTGGCGTCAATCGATCCGACACCGGGCGGTGGTGGAGGCGGTGGCGCATTCAAGACGTTCTCGAGTATCCACTTGCCGCGCAGCACTGGGGAAGTTCGCGTCGGATAGGACGTGACCGTCAGAACGCTTCCCTGCGTCAGCACGCCGCTCCGTTCGGTCCCGTCAAGGCTGACTCGTCGAAACGCCTCGCCTGTCACCCCGGAAATGCCGTAGAACTTTGCGAGCCGCTCGTTTAAGAATGTGTAGTTGCCATCGAGGAAATCGACGATGCTTCGATCCTCGCGAACGATGGATTCCACAAACATCTCCGACTCCGTATACATCGCGCTTCTCAGCTGAGCGTTAAAAAGAGGGAAGTCGTCCGGATCGGGACGGATGCTGTCCAGGTTGCGCAATTCGAGCCATTGACCGAAGAAGTTTTGAATGAGAGCCGCCGATTTCGGGTCTTGCAGCATGCGCTTTACTTGCGTATTCAGCACCGCCGTGTTGTGTAACTCACCGCGTCCCGCGGCGTCCAGTAAATTTTGATCGGGCATGCTGCTCCACAGAAAGTAGGAGAGCCGGGAAGCCAATTCGTATTCATTCACGGGATGAACAGCGGAGGCATCATCCGCCCTCGGGTCGCGCTCGAGACGGAAGAGAAAGTTCGGCGAGACGAGGATCGCCTCCACGCCGACGCGCATAGCCTGTTCGAATGTCATCCCCGCATCCTGAGCGGAACCGACCAGGTTGCAAAGCCGCTCGATCTCATCGGCAGTCACAGGGCGGCGATACGCAAGCCGGGCGAGCTGTGGAAGGTCCACACGGGTGCATGCCGAAGTATGATGCCCTGGAAGATGCCCGCAAACGAAGATACGCCGGTAGCTTTCGGGCAGCGGCGGCGGGAGCGGATTATAAGGACCCAGGATTTCCAAAGCATCTATAAACGTGGGTGGATTTGAAAGAGCTTGTTGCAGCGCGATCTGCTTAGCGTCTTCCGGATGCTTGGCGATCGCTTCCCGATAAGACGCCTCTTCTTTGGCCGCTATCCTTTTAGCCGTTGCAACTTCCGCTGGAGAGGGAGTTCGCGGCTCCATATGAGCCGCTAGCACATGATCGCCATACGTGGCGTGAAGGCGCAGTCCGTAAGAGCGAGGCTTCTCCTTTTCGATCAAAACGTCAGCCGTTTGTATCTCATGCCCGTCGAGTGTCACGTGAAGGCGGAACGGATCTTTGCGGCCGCTAATCGCGACTTTGAATTCGTAGTCGCCCTCGGCCGGAAATTCAAAACGGTTCTCCAGATCCATGCCGTCGTCATTCGCATTGTGCTCGGGAGAATAGCGCACCCGGGTAGGCCGCGGAAGCGCGCCAGACGGAATAGCCCGATTGGCAATCGCGGTCGCAGCGTTCAAATACTTTTCCATCAACACCGGCGACACCGAAAGAACATCGCCGATATTGTCGAAACCATAACCGGAATCATCGGCCGGAAAATCCGCAGCCGGTTTGAAGCGAACGGCCAACAGATCGCGCACTGTATTGTTGTATTCTTCGCGATTCAGTCGATGGGCGGTCAAATGACCTGGATCGGCCGCGGTGTTCCGGTCGGCTTCTGCAAACTGCTGCTCGATCCAGCCTGTGACCCTCGCGATGGATTCAGGCGCTGGCCGCGGCATTCCCTTCGGCGGCATCTCGCCCGCGCGCACCCGGCGCACCACCTTCTCCCACGCTTCGCGATCACGCAGCATCGCGGCGCTGTCCCGATAATCCGTGAGCGCCAAACCGGCCGTCTTGAGCTTTGCATTGTGGCAACCGGCGCAATTTTGTTGAATGAAAGGAGCAACGACCGCCTCAAAGGAAGCCTGATTTCCGGTCGGCTTTCTGTACGGAAGCCCGGCTTTGGCTAACTGAAATGCTCCCTGCGGCCCAGCAGACAAAGCTGAGATATGCCGCGGTCCGGGTAAACAGGCGCCATCCGGCCAGGAGATTGGTTTGAGGCACGTGGCTATCTAACTGAATTGAGGGCGACGTGCAGCGTTACATTTGTTACGCACAGGGATCTGCAAAGCTTCTCTTACCTATCAAACCACGTTCGCCCCCCGATTTGGGTAACCCGAGGCTAGTAGGTGGCGCGTCCGCCGCTTGCGTCATAACACTGCCCGGTGACAAAGGAACAGTCGGGACTAGCCAGAAAATGTACGACCGCCGCAATCTCGGACGGCAGACCCGGTCTACGCATGGGAATCCGTTCCGTCATGTAGTTCACCTGCTCCTCTGTGAGTTGTTCCAGGATGGCCGTTTTGACGACCGCGGGAGACACCGCATTCACACATACGCCATCGGTAGCGACTTCCTTCGCCAGCGACTTGGTGAAGCCGATTACCGCGGCTTTGGTCGCCGAGTAGCCGGTCATGCGCGGGTTGCCTTCTTTCCCGGCAATGGAAGCGATATTCACGATCCGGCCATAATGGCGCGAGCGCATGTGTTCAATGACCGCCCGCGAGCACAGAAAAACGCCGGTGAGGTTTATAGCAATGATCTTTGCCCAGTCTTCGTCGGTCTGTTCCCACAATGGGGCGGCCTTCCCAGCGATTCCAGCATTGTTGACGAGAATGTGGAGTTGGCCTGATTGGTCAAGTACGGAAGCCACCGCCGATTCGACACTCTCCCTCTGAGTAACATCCATCGGCAGTGGAACCGCATTTAGCGCGGCTGCGGTTTCACGAGCCTGCCTGGCGTCTACGTCCGCGATGTATACCGTTGCGCCCGCTGCCCCGAGACGCTGTGCGATGGCCGCTCCGATTCCGGTCGCTCCACCGGTTACAACTGCTATTTGTCCGGCCAGCGAGAAAAAGGATTTCCCATTCTCTGTCATCGATCAATACTCGACTTCTACGGTAGCTGAGTCGCCCACTCCGCTCAGGTCGATCGCTTCCCGCGAGCGGTCAAGCCGCTGCCACTGTCTGCCGTTCAGCGTGACGGAGTTGATGTGATGCGATGGTGTCCGAACCACAAGCCAAACGTGTTTGGCCGGATTGCGCACCGGTAATCCTACAACCGCATCGACGGTATTCGGCCTGGAGCCGGCGTGCAAGGTATAGCTTACTGGGCCAAAGAATGTCGGAGCGTCCGTGACTTGAACGCCCTCTTTCGATTTCAGCCAGCGTCGCGGTGTACCTGGCGCCAGCCAGAGCGTATCGTTATCTTCGAGCACAAGCATGTCTCGCAGCCGGTTCACAAACCGCGCCTCATCCGACGATTTGTAGAACGGTCCGCTCGCGTGTACCCATTGGTGAAACTCTTCAGTGAACTGGTTCGCCTGAGGATAAAGGCAAGCCACAAAATCGTTATACAGATTCCGAATAGCAGCGGGGACCTCATGTCGTTTCAGATAAACAGAAATTGGATTCACAAGATTGGCTTGGAAGACCATGCCACCCTGGCTGAACCAGAACTTGTCGTCCGTCATGCCATGAATGTTCATGCCCATGCCGCTCGATAGCGTTTCATTGTCTTCCCAGTCGTTGAGAATCCAGTTTGCAATCGGCTCGTCTGGCTCGAAAACACCCAGGATCAACAGCAGCACAGTGCCGCAGAGCGTGTCACGATCAGCACCGAGCCGCAGCAGCGGCTTCAATTCAGGATTGCCGTAGCGTGCATAATAGTTCATCTGCAGAGGACCAAATAGCCGGAAGCGGCGCGTCGGTACTGTTGGAACATAGGGCTGGTAGGTCCCATCCTGCAAACGAACCACGGGCGCCGCTTCGGTGGCCCGCAAAATGGCCCGCCGGAGATCCGCTTTGTAATCGGCTGCTGCCCGCCCGACCGCGGCCGCTTCGGGCAAGTTGAGTTCCGTGAGAATCTTACCCGTCAGATCCATTCCGGCCCAGGCAAAACCGTTAATCGAAAACCAGTTGGCCCAGTCGTTGTTGTCTTCTAATTTCGAGGCGGGCAGCAATCCATACTCGCGCATCGGTTCGCCGTCGCCATTATGCAATCGGGTTGCGGCACGTTGTTTTTCGATCCACTCGATGGCTTTCTGCATATGCGGCCACGCGCCGCGGAACCACTGCTTGTCGCGCGTATAAAGATAGTGCTGAGCCAAAGTCCATAGCACAGTTCCTTGATCGAGGCCGTATCCGTTCGCGGTGTAGTCGAGCGCGTCCGAAATCTTTACTCCGTGGAACACTCCTGTAAATGAACCGGTCTGCGCGCCGGGGAAGTTTTTGCTGCCCTGCAGTTCGAGCATTGGTTTCAGAAACGCCGCCGCATCCGCGCTTTGGCCGAGGGCATCGAGCAGCAGAAGCTGATAGCAGGATTCGTTCTCATAGACGTCGTAGATGTAACTCGCGGCCGGAAGCATGATCAAGCCGGTTTGTGGGTCCTTCGTGGCGGTGACATGGATGTGCGCGACGGTGGAACGAAGAAATGCATTGAAGACTGGCTCCGGCACGGAGATCCGCGCTGCTTTTTGGACCAGTTTCCGCCAGTACGTCTCGACCCGGTCCCGTTGTTCGACGAAGTCGAGCTTCTCGGTTGCTCGAATATCGCTCTCACCGAGGTCAGTGACGGCCGGCAGCTTCAAGACAACCGCCTTGCTCTCGCCAGGCGCGATCGCCCAAGAGCACTTCAGACCCCGGCGCTGGGACCGGGGCAGTGTAGCCACAGAACAGGACGCTCCGCTGAAAACCGCGCGAAGCGTGTCACCCGAGAATAAACGATTTCCCGAAACACGCGGTGAGCCGCTTTCGTCGGTGCTTAACCAAAGCACGACCACTTCTTGAGACGAAGTCAGGTCTCTCGCGCTGATTCGGAGTAGGAGAACAGAGGGCGTGTCCTCGCTGCGGGCCGGGTCATACGGAGAGAGTGGACCCCGTAGCGGAGTCGCGAAGGCTTCCTCGTCCCATCCAAATCCTTCATCCCGCCAGGACTGCGCGGCAATCGGCAGATAACCGTCTTTCGGGTGAAGTACCGTATGCGCGTCCAGCAGGCTGGCCGCGTTTTCGCCGCTATGAACAGACCATGTAAGTCGGTCGCCTTCCCAAGCGAGGCGCTTCAACTCGGCAGGCTTGGCTTTCAAACCCTCTTTGCTGATGAAAATATCACCGCCCATCTGAAATGCAAATTTCTGCCAGCTCGAATCCACGGCGAGTGGCATGTATAGCGGGCCGCCCCACTCCCGATGAACCGGATCGAGCGCTGGAATTTCCGACGACGCCCGCGCTATCGTCTGCTCCGACTCAAGTGGGATGCGCGCTCGTATCCTCTGTTTTCGAGCACCTCTATTTTCGACCGGGTCGCCACCACTGATACGCGCTCCCACCGCAGGGATCATGATCGGACCATGCGCGAGATCCTCGACGTCGAACGAAAAGCTCAGATTCTCGTCAGCGCCTCTGCCGCTATGTTCAGTCGCGTGTACCGTAACGATCGTTTCATCGTTCGAACCGGGAAGGTTAGGTTTCGCGGCTACTAAGTCGAGAATGAACTTCGGTTTCGCTTTCGAGCTGTGTCTCCAATGACTCGTGTCGGAGCTGAATCGGTCAGATGCTCCAAAACCGACAGGCCTGACCTTGTGCAGTTGGCCGTTATAAACCGAAAACCAGCCCGACATCTCGCTCCCTTGTTCCGTCGCCGATCCCAACTCGACACTGAGCCGCACCTCCCTTTCTGCGGTTCTCGAAAATGCTTCGAGCGATCGAATGTGGGTCTGTGGCTTCTCGAAACTAATACGGATTTTCAGCGTCCGCCTGTACGTGGTTCCGGGCAGGTTTTTGGCCCGCGGATTCTCGCGTTCACTCAGGGGAGCAAAATTATAACGGCATGTCCGGGCGTCGCAAGATTCCTCTACGTCCGCTTTGAGCCACTCGCCTTGCCAGGGATCGTCCAGCGGATCTTCCATCGAGGGCATTTGAGGAGGTTCATACGGCCAGCTCTTAAACCAATACTCGACGGATTTTGCGTGCGTCGCAACGGCATCAAATCCAATCCGAACTTCCTGGATGTCCCGCTCCTCGTCCCATTCAAGTTGCAGGGCCGAAGCGGGCGGCGCGTGCGCGAGTGTTAGAACCACTTGCCGCTTATCGCCGTTCGACACGCTGAGCCGCGCCGCGGTCGCCAGGTTGAGCTCGGAAGCGGCGAGTCGAAAGCCAAACACCAGCAACAACGCTATGTACTGGACTGCCGTACAGAACTCGAAAGGCCGCGGTCGCAGTGTAGACCCTAGTAGCGGCGATGCATGTAAGCCCCGCGGTGCCGCCATCCAAAGCATGCTCGGGTGCACGACAATCCGAAGAATAGAAAGATCGCCACGAGTATTAGGCAGCCGAGAGCGATATTCCTGGTCGTCGAGCTGCGTCCGGTAGGCAAGCCGGTTCCCTGCGGCTGACTTGAGCTCTGATACTGCGACTGGTTCTGATATGCGTTGCCAGACGGCGGAGCCGAGCCGCTCAAAGCCGTTCCGCAATTAGCGCAGAATCGGGCGCCTTCCGCATTCGCAAGACCACAATTTGGACAAGTCATGAAGCTCTCTTAGAATCCCCCGTTCCAATTGAGTCGGAAGTTGCCTCCGTTTACGTCCCCATCCATCTGTATGGAGCGGAGCTTTCTGTCCGAACCTACTTGGATACGAATTCTTCCGCGTGCCTGTCCGGGACTCGAGCCATTAGTTGCCGAGACAAGATTCGCGTTGATACCGCCGTTGTTTATATTCGAGATCCGTCCCTGGAAGCTGAGATTGTTTCTGGCGCCGTTGGTATCGAAAACAACTGTTACGTTGCTGCGAGACCGATCAACCGTTACCTTAGCGTTTGAAAGGTTCAAGCGAGGACCTCCATTTCGGTCAAATGCACCTCGTCCGTTTCCAAAGAGTTGATTGGAATTGCCCCAACCGCCGCCTCCTCCACCGGGCGGAGGCCAGCCGTTGCCCGGCCCCGGCCGATTTCCCCAACCTGGACTTCCCCAAGGCTGATCGCTTCCCGGGTACGTGCCGTTACCCGGTACTCGCTTCCACAGAATATCGCCGGTGTATCCTTCGCGCCCACCTTTTGGGTCATCGAGCCGTATGACTGCTACACCGTTGTTTGTGCTGGGATCGCGGATCAGGGTCTGCCGTCCGCGCCCGTCTATTCCCTTGAAACGGAAGTTGACTGGATTCCTCGGCAACGGCTGGTTACAAATGAGCCTTCGCCAATTCGCCGGCGAACCGGCGATCGTACGCAGGTAGCCTTGATCTCCGCGGATTTCGACTTCAGCCGTGATGTCGACTTGCACCTCGAAGGTGCATTTCCCGTCGCCGCCTTCGTTTTTGTACTGTGCGCGAATAGGGCCGTCTGCGAAGGCTAAGGCCGCCACAGCAACCGTCAAAGCGGCCAAGGCTGCGATACGAACTAAACGCCGTGAGAGCCTCATCCTTGAGGCCCGCCGATCTAAGTTACCGGGCAATAGCATCCTTGCTAGTGTATGCTGCGGGAACTGATCTTGCCAGGCGATCGCCCGAGGCGGCGTTCTAGCCGCCTCATCCCGTCTTTTTAGAACATGTACAAGGGCGTGCCGACGCTAGGCGGCGCTTCTTCGACACCGCCGGCCGGGACCGGCTGACCTTCGAGTTCGCCGATCTGGCGGCAGTAGATACCGTTCTCACCGAGATATACGGTCAGTTCCGCAGGGCGGGGAAGCGTGCCCTGTATCAGAGCTTCCGATAACGGATCTTCGATGTACTTCTGCAGCGCCCTCCGTAGCGGCCGCGCGCCATAGCTGCGATCGCTGCAGGTCTTGTCCAGGATGTATTTCGCTGCTTCGGGCTCCAGGCGGATCCGAATCTGTTTTGCGACCAGGTTAGTGTTGATCTGTTCGACCAACAGCTCCATGATCTTGATCAGATCTTCGTCCACCAACGAGGTGAAGAGAATGACTTCGTCCAGGCGGTTGAGGAACTCGGGATTGAATGCCCGTTTCACTTCTCCCATCACCTGATCTTCGACCTTCTGCGGAATACCCGTGGTGAGTTCCGCTGAGAATCCGATCTGTCCTCGCTTGTCCAGGAACCGGGCTCCCAGATTCGAGGTCATGATTATGATCGTGTTCTTGAAATCGACGGTATTGCCGAGGCCATCGGTCAACTGGCCATCCTCAAACACCTGTAAGAGAATGTTGTAGATGTCCGGATGCGCCTTTTCGATCTCGTCGAGCAGAATAATCGAGTAAGGAGCGCGTTTGACACGTTCCGTAAGCTGGCCTCCCTCCTCGTATCCGACGTAGCCGGGAGGTGAGCCAATGAGCTTGGAGATAGAGTGCTTCTCCATGAACTCCGACATGTCGAAACGAATCAGGGATTTTTCGCTGCCAAACAGGAAATCCGCTAAAGCGCGTGCGACCTCGGTTTTTCCGACACCCGTTGGCCCGAGGAACAGGAACGACCCAGCTGGCCTCTTCGGCGATTTCAGGCCGGCTCGAGACCGCCGAATCGCTCTCGATAGCGCAGAGATGGCCTTCTCCTGGCTGATCACCCGCTTGTGAAGCTCTTCCTCAATCCGAAGAAGTTTATTGATTTCTTCTTCCTTGATCGAGGTCATCGGGACGCCGGTCCACCGCGCTACGACATCTTCAATGTCGTCTTTTGAGACAACGCCGGTAGAGGTGTCGTCGAGATTGTATTTCTCGCGCAAAACCCGCAGGTTCTCGCGCTCTTTCCTCTCCTCATCCGAATAGAAGCGCGCCTTTTCGAATTCATGGTTCGCGATGGCGTTCTCCATCCGGTGCACGATGAACTTAATCCGCTTCTGAATGTCGGCTACTTCGCTCGGCAGAGTCGTCTGACGCAGCTTGACGCGGGCTCCCGCCTCATCGATCAGGTCGATGGCTTTGTCCGGTAAAAAACGATCGGGAATAAAGCGTGTAGAAGTGTATACAGCGGATTCGATCGCTTCGTCCGTATAGGCGACAGCGTGGAACTTCTCGTACCGTTCCTTGATGCCGAACAGAATGCGAATCGCATCTGTTTCGGTAGGCGGCGGTACCTTCACCGCCTGGAAGCGGCGCTCGAGAGATCTGTCTTTTTCGATTGACTTGCGGTATTCAGCGGGTGTTGTCGCTCCGATGCATTGAATCTCACCCCGCGAAAGCGCCGGTTTCAGAATATTGGCGGCGTCGAGCGATCCTTCGGCGGAACCCGCGCCGACTAACGTATGCAGTTCGTCAATGAAGATGATGGCGTTTTGGTTATCCATCAGCTCCTTCATGATGGTCTTCAGGCGTTCTTCGAATTGGCCGCGATATTTCGTGCCGGCCACGATCAGCGATAGGTCGAGCGCTAAAATCCGCTTGTCGGAAAGAAACGAAGGAACATCGCCGTCTGCGATCCGCTGCGCCAGCCCCTCCACGATGGCGGTTTTGCCGACGCCTGGTTCACCGATCAGAACCGGATTGTTCTTGGTTCGACGGCAGAGGATCTGAACTACTCGGTCTAACTCCGAATCGCGGCCTATCAGCGGATCAAGCATCCCGTCCACTGCTGCCTGGGTCAAATCACGGCTGAACTCGGCCAGCAATGAACTTTCTTTCGGTCTGCTGGTGGAAGTCTTCTCCGAAGCGGAGCGGGCTATTTCCTCGCGCACCGCGGAGAGCCGCAATCCCCGCTCGTGCAGGATCTCTGCTGCAAAACTCTTCTCCTCGCGCAGCAGGCCGAGCAGCAGATGCTCCGTCCCTATATGTTTATGGCTCAGCCGCTCTGCTTCCTCTGCTCCATAAGCGAGCACCCGCTTGCATTCGTGGCTAAGCGGAAGGTCGACGGACGTCGATACCTTCTCCCGCGCCGTCGTATGTGCCTCAATCTGCTTGCGGATTGATTCGATCGCAGCGTGGGAACGCAAGAAGCGATTCGCCAGGGCCTTGTCTTCCCGTAAGAGACCCAAAAGCAGATGCTCGGTCTCGATATACGGACTCCCGAATTGGCTCGCCTCGTATCTTGCGAAGAAGATCACGCGCCGCGCCTTTTCGGTATATCGTTCAAACATAAGTACCACCGCCAGGACGGGTTGCGTCCCGTACTACTCCGATTCCTTGCAATTCCATGACCGATGGCTGACCCAAGGAACCTTTTTTCATCTCCAATATCCGGTCGCAACTGTTTGCGAAAGATAGATTGTGCGTGACAAAGACCGAAGTCAGTCCATGCCGTTCATGCACTTCCGCCAGCAAGCCCGCGATCATGTCGCCGGTTCTGAAATCCAGACTGCCCGTCGGCTCATCCGCCAGGAGCACCTTAGGACTTCCCACCATAGCTCTGGCAAGCGCGACCCGCTGTTGTTCTCCTCCCGAAAGCTCGCCGGGACGATGACTCGCCCGTCTAGCTAAACCAACTTCTTCGAGCCTCTCCAAACCCGCTTTCAACGCCGCCGATGGGTCCACGCCCCGAATCAGAAGCGGCATCGAAGCATTCTCCAGCGCCGAAAACTCGGGCAAAAGAGAGGGATTTTGCCAAACAAACCCAAGTTCCCGGTTTCTGAAACTGGCCAGATCCTGCTCGTTCAGTCCGGCGATATCGCGTTCTTCGTAATAGATCCCCCCACTAGTAGGACGGTCCAAACCCCCGAGTAGGTGCAAAAGCGTAGATTTTCCCGCGCCCGATTCTCCAATAATGGCCAGACGCTCTCCCCGGCACACCTCCAGACTAAGCTCCTGGAAAACAGTGACTTCGGCCTCCCCCGAACGAAATTTCTTGGTGAGAGACTTAGCCCAGATCGCACGCCCCGTGCTCAATGCGCCACCTTATCTTTAGCTTAAAACAGAGTGGTCGAAGAGCCACACCGCGAATCCGGTCGCAATCACTCCCTGCGCGATCCTTAACGGAACGTCGGCAATACGGTAGCTTTACGAGGTCTACTCATCTTTAATTTCTACCTGATACCGGGCCTGCTGCACACCGCGCCTGTCTTACCTGCCGATTAGGGCCCGCACGATTTCGCCAAGCTTCATGAATTCGTCGAGATCCGTAGGTTTACAGAAGTAGTGATTTGCCCCCAGGCGTTCTACGTTCTGCCGGTCATGAAGAGAATCGGATGAAGTGATGACGACAACGGGCGTTGTCGCGCACCTTCTACTACGCCGGATCTCTGCGAGAACCTCCTCGCCGTTAATCGTTGGGATATTCAGATCCACAAGAAACAGCACAGGACACGGAACACTGTCGTTGTTATCCAACGCCCTGAGAAGGTTCGTTGCGTGTTCCCCGTCTCGAAGGTTTTCAACTTGAACCTGCAACCCGTGTTCGGATAGAGCCTCCTCGACGAGAAGAAAATCGGGCGGGTTATCCTCAATCACAACGATCAGAGGACGTGCTTGGGGAGCAGTTTTGTTCGGGGATGGCGAAGAAGAAGGTAGTTCCCCGGCCCAACTCGGAGTCCAACCAAATTCGTCCTCCGTATCGCTGGACGACACGCTGGCAAATCGCCAGCCCGATTCCGGTACCGGAATACTTGTCGGCTGTATGTAGACGTTTGAAGATACCAAAGACGCGCTCCTTATATGCCGGATCAATCCCAATGCCGTTGTCCCGAACGGAGAAAATCCAGTCACCGTCGTGCTTCTTGGCGGCGATGTGTATCTTCGGTTGTTCGTTACTACGGTATTTGAGCGAATTACTGAGAAGATTTTGAAACACTTGCTGCAGGTGTATCCTGCGAATCCGCAGCGCCGGGAGCGGATCGTTGTAAATCTGCGCTTGCGTTTCCTCCACCGTTGCGGCCACGTTTGAAATTGCGTCGCGCAGTGCATCGGAGCTTTCGGTGATTTCTGAGATGCCTTCGTTGACGTGAGCAGTTTCTACATACCGCAGCAGGTCGAGCACAAGCTTCTCCATCCGTTTTGCGCTCGCGCCGACAAAACCGAGAAACTTCTTGGCATCACCTTCGAACTGGGACCCATAGCGCCTCTCGAGCATTTGGCTGTAAACGGCAACTGTTCGGATCGGCTCCTGTAGGTCATGGGATGCCGAGTACGCAAACTGCTGTAGGTCGCTGTTTGCCTGCCGGAGTTCCTTTTCGCGGGCGATCAGTGCTTCGCGGGATCGCTTAAGATCATCGACATCCGTTGAGGTCCCAAACCACTGGCAAATCTCCCCCGCGTCGTCATGCATGGGAACGGTGCGCGTTAGAAACCATCTGCACGCGCCGCTGGCGCCGCGAATGAGAATCTCCACCTCGAAACCTTTGCGGTCGCGCAGGGCGTCCTTCCATCTCTGTAAGACCGTCGGAAGAACCTCATCGGGGATGTACGTCTTCCAAGCTTCGGCATCGGCCTGCTTCATACCCGTGTACTCAAACCAGCGGTCGTTATACCAGGCGACCGATCCATCCCGGTTTGACACCCAGCAGATCTGGGGAATGGCATTCACTACGGTGCGGAACTCTCTTTCGCGCCTTGCAAGTTCGGCATGCGCCCGGAGCAGAGATTCTTCAGAACGCTTCCGCTCTGTTATGTCCTGGACGATGACCTGCAGACCCAGAGTCGAACCGTCTGCCGCCATGGCGGGGCAGCAGTCGATCAGCCACGTTCTTTCTACGTCGGCATCACCAGACTGGGAGCCTGATAATTCGAAGTCAACAACGGGCTCTCCACTGGCAATTACCTTTCGGTAAAGCGGCTCAACGACATCTGCTACTCCCGCGGGGATGACGGCCCTTAGCGAGCGGCCAAGATGACTGGCCACCGGCGCCCCATTGATCGCTGCGAGCTTCTGGTTGATTCGAAGACAATGGAGATCCCCGTCAAGAAAACACAACCCCACCGGCAGCTGTGAATACAACAATTCGAGCTCCGCGAGCCTGTTTTGAATGACGCTGTTGGCGTTTCGGAGATCCGCTGTTCGTTCCTGGACTTTCGCCTCAAGCTCTGTATTGGCATCCCGCAGCATCTGTTCTATCCGTTTGCGATTCGTCGCCACACTGCCTACCAGGAAAGCGATAAACCAGAAGATCGCTAGTCCGATGAAGTCGATATGCGGCGGGATCCACATCCTGAAGCCCGTCGCCGCCAGTGTGAGTGCCGGGATTGCGAGGCAGCTGAGCAAAATCCCTGCCCAGGCTCCTGCCCACCAGGCTACGCCGGAGATCACGATGACGAACGATGCGCTAATGATTGGATTGAGATTTGGATGGCTTTTCAGAGCAGCCGTGATCCCCATCGGTATGGTCAAGGCGGCCACCGAGAGCGCGTAGCGTACCGCAGGTCTTTGCCGCTTCGAACCGGGCTGGACCGCCGGTCTCAAAGGCTCGGCTAAAGCAGAGGGCATGTTCTCGCCGCGTTGTCGCGTAACAAACAGTGGAGCAATCAATAGCTTATGCCTTTTTATCCCAGGGCGGGGCATTAGAACAAGCGGTTTACAACGGCAAATCCTTCATGCAGTAGGCGATCGTAGGATTGCCATCGAAGGCGATGATCCTTAGGCCCCCAATAACGATCCGGATGTTCGGTCACGCGCGAATGAGATATCGCCTGCCGATTGAGTCCACATAGCTTAGCCCGTTTTCCACAACCTGCAAAGTTCGTTTCTGCCCGTCTCTGTGCTATGTTCCGGCAGGCTCGTATTCGGTCTGCCCGGCCGTCCACGAGCCATTTTCTTTTAGGAGCACCGCCCCTCATGACCGCACGATCAATCCGCCGCGCACAAGAGCGCAAAGCCAGAAAAGCAGCTGAAAAGGAAGCTCGCCTGCAACAGCCCTCCGTCGAGATCGAACCCACCGTTTCCGAGGCTAAGCTGAGCGCCAACCGAACCAATGCCCAACTCTCCACCGGACCGCGCACCCCGGAGGGAAAAGCTGCCTCCTGTATGAATGCCGTAAGAACGGGTCTGACGGGCCGTACCGTCCTGCTCCCTTCAGACGACGCCGAAGCCTACCGGCAGCATCTGGCAGCTTACGAAACGGAATTTCAGCCGGTCGGCTTGCGCGAACGCGAACTGGTCCAGTCTCTTGCCGACATCCAATGGCGCCTGCAACGGATTCCCGGTCTCGAAATGGCCATCTATGCCCGTGGCCGGGAAGAATTCGCCGGGCAATTTGAAGATGCCGACCCC
>CAWJEH010000059.1:0-31399 GCA_963841675.1 Terriglobia bacterium | reverse complement strand
AATCAACACAGGCTACTTGCTCCATCTTGCCTGGTGGCATATAATTAGACCGCTACCCCTAGCGAACGGAGTATACGTCGCCTTGGCCAAACCAAATTCAGCCCAGACCGCCCTCGATCTACTTGTATTGACCGTCCTCGAGCGTCGAGGTCCGCTGCACGGCTATGGAATCGCGACCGCCATCGAGGAGTTGTCGCTCGAAGCGTTGCGCGTCGAGGAAGGCTCGCTCTACCCTGCGCTGCATCGTATGGAGGAACTCGCCTGGATCGCCGCCGAATGGAAGATGAGTGAGACCAAACGTCGGGCTCGCTTCTATCGAATTACCAACGCCGGCAAGAAACAATTAGTCTCCGAATCAGAGCGCTGGGCAAGCTTTTCCTCCGGCGTTTCACGCGTATTGCGGCACGCCTAAGCGATGTGCCCAGAGGAGTTCCAATCATGTCCTGGCTTTCAAAACTGAAAAATGCATTGCGCCCGCAGCGCCTGGATGAGGATCTGGCAGAAGAAATGCGCGATCATCTGGAGCGTCGTGCGGCCACGATTTTATCCAGCGGTGTAAGCGCCGATGAGGCTCGCCGCCAGGCACGCTTGCGCTTCGGCAACACGACGAGCTTCCGCGAGCAGAGCCGCGAATTCCGTCTTTGGGCGCCCTTAGAAAACACCCTGCAAGACATTCGCTATACCTGGCGCGGCATGCGAAAAGGGCCTGTCTTCGCCGCTACCGCTGTGTTGTCGTTGGCCTTGGCCATTGGTGCCAATACTGCTATCTATTCAATCGTGGACGCGGCCATACTCCGGCCACTGCCCGTCTATCAGCCGGAACGCCTGTTCAGGCTTGCATCCTCCCCCATCACGCAACCGGGCAGCCCTGCCGCTGAGGAGCGCCTTTCGTTCAGCTATCCGATGTATGTGGAGTTCGTGAGTCAGATCGAAGCCCGTCGCGCGTCTCGCGCTCTTCAGCTCGCCGCAAACCGTGGAGGCGCAAAGGCCAGGGTCCGCGATGCCCGTCGAGAAGATCATCGGGCAGTTTGTTTCCGGGGAAGCCTTCGACGTTCTCGGCGTCACCCCGGCCGATGGACACCTCTTCTCCGCCGAAGACGACCATCTTCCGTGCGGTCGCAACGTGGTCGTCCTAAGTTATCGATACTGGAAAAGGCGGTTTCACGCCGACCGATCTGCCGTCGGCCAGTTTCTTCAAGTTGAAGGCAAGCCCTATGAGATCGTCGGTGTCGCCCGTGAGGGCTTCTTTGGCGTCGAGCCGGGAAGATTTGTCGATTTCTGGCAACCGGCCACTCTCTACGAAGCACGAGCGCTAAACGATCCCGGTTGGAGCTGGTTTCAGATTCTGGGCCGCGCAAATCCCGGCGTAAGGCGCGCGCAGGTGGCGGCTCTCCTGCAGGCGTCGTTCCACAATTTCGTGCTGGAGATGCTCGAAGGCTTCCCCACAATACCGCCCGTCATTCGCCAGCAGTTCCTTAAGGCCGGCATCCGCGTGCATCCCGCCGCAACCGGAGTTTCGGATTTCCGAAGAGACTTCTCTCACTCCCTGTGGGTCGTGTTCGGCGTTGCGGGCGGCATTTTGTTAATCGCCTGCGCGAATGTTGCGAGTCTTCTGCTCGCCCGCTCGACCGCTCGCGCTACCGAATTCGCCATGCGCGTCTCTCTCGGTGCTGCACGCGCGCGCCTCATTCGCCAATTATTGACAGAAAGCCTTTTGCTCTCTCTGATGGCGGGTGCTCTTGGGTGGCTGCTTGCGCGGCTTATCGCACCCGCGCTTGTGGACATGCTCTCCCAGGAAAACAACCCCGTGCAGCTCGTTCTTGCTATTGATACGCGCGTGCTGTTCTTCTGTTTTGTCGTTTCCACTGTGTCGGCTCTGCTGTTTGGATTCATTCCCGCCTGGCAGGCCTCTCGCGCGCAACCGATGTTTGCTCTGCGGAGTGCGGCGGGACAGGCCGGCAAGCTGCGCCTCGGTAAGCTTTTCGTGAGCATCCAGGTCGCCTGCGCTTTCTGTCTGGTGATCGTCGGCGCCACCTTTCTCTTCAGCCTCGGCAACCTGTTGCATGTGAACCGCGGCTTTGACGCGCGGAATATATCAGTGCTAAAGCTCACCGCAAGGCAGACGAGCTCCGATCTCGTATCCGATTCCCAAACTGACCCGAAGGAAGAATCGCGCCGCCGGAGTTGGATGTTTCAGCTTCAGAGCCGCATGTCAGAGCAGCGCGGCGTCGAAGCCGCGGCATTGGCTTGGTGGCCAATCTTTCAGGGGACAGGCTGGTCCGAGCAGATCACCATTCCCGGTAAAGGCCCGTCCGACCGCGAGGAGATCTTGTACCGCATCTGGCCAGGCTACTTCACCGCACTTCGCACCCCTCTCCTGGCCGGCCGTGACTGCAACCTAAGCGATAGCAACGCCCGTGTTCCCGCTCCGGCGATTGTCAATGAGGCCTTCGCTCAAGAGAAAGTACTTCGACAGCTTGAGCGTGTTAGGCCGGGAGTTCGGCTCTTGATTTCATGAATACTCAGGCGCGGAACATAATCGTGGGTATAGCTGCGGATGCACACTATTACAACCTGAAAGATAGCGTTGATCCGCTTGTTTATCTTCCTATTGAAGGGAACGACGGGTTCACTCTGTATGTGCGCTCGTCGCTTCCGTTAGCTTCTGTCGTGCATCTGGCGGATCGCGAGGCGCATGCGATTGATCCCAACATCCGCGTCCGTGAGGTCACCACTCTCGAAACCCTTGTCGGGAATACACTCTTGCGTGAGAAACTGCTCGCCAATGTCGGCGGAGCTTTCCCCTTCTTCGGACTCCTGCTCGCCGCTGTCGGCCTCTTCGGACTCTTAAGCTATTCGGTCGGACGTCGCACCAAATAATTGGCGTTCGCGCCGCGTTAGGAGCGCAGCGCCCTCAGATTGTCACGCTCGTTCTGAAGGACGTAAGCGGTTTACTCACCGGAGGATTGATCATCGGTCTCGGCGCGGCCCTCGCCATCATGATGGTCTTTCGATCTATGCTATTCGGAGTACGCCGCGCCGATCCGCTCGTAATTGGCACCGCTATCACGCTCTTCTTGGTTACCGCTCTGCTCGCCGCCGGTATGCCCGCCCACCGCGCCTCGACCATCGATCCCCTCTCGGCACTGCGTGAAGAATAGCGATGGCGCTCATCGGCAGACTTATTCAGTCAGACCGAACACGAGAATATTCGACCCTGCGGCCACTGCAATCAACTCGCGATTGTCGAAGCTGTAGGCCATCGGCGAGGCCTTCCACAGCGCATTCGCTGGAAACGTCCACACAACCTTCCCGGTTTTTGCATCTGCCGTCGCAAAATCACCGCTGTCTTCACCGAAGAACACAAGCCCGCTCGCGGTGGCGAGCGTACCGCCCCAGCTATTGGCCGAACCTGCTTCCGGCAATTCCCCACTTCACCAGTCCGGTCTGAATATCAAGAGCCCGCAGAATGCGTTCCGCTTTTCTTGAAGGGTCATTCCGTTGCGCACCACCTAGAAATTCTCTGCCTACCGTAAATTCCTCCGGCCTTTTTGTGTAGATGGAACACTGTTCCAGCGTCTGCATATAGAAAAGTCCGGTTTCAGGACTGTACGACGGTGAATACCAATTTGTGGCGCCATCCTGTGATGGACAGACTCGCGTGCCTTTCGTGCTTGGCTCCTGCCCCGCTATCTTGATCGGTCGTCCATCCTCTCCCACTCCCTTGGCCCATGTCAACTTTCGAATGAATTTGTTTCGCGAGCAGAACCTTCCCGTCAGTTCTATCGAGCACATAAAAGAATCCGTTGCGATTCCCCTGTACCAGAAGCTTCCGCGGGCGGCCTTGCCAGTTCGTATCGACTGAAAGCGGCGTTTCTGCCGAATCCGAGTCCCAGAGGTCGTGCGGAGTGGATTGAAAATACCACTTCAGCTTGCCCGTCTCGTGGATTGAGCGCCAGAATGCAGTCGGAATACAGATCATCTCCCTCGCGCTCGTCTCCGTTGTAATCTTCACCCGGGTTCCCCCCGGCCAGAACAGCGTATCCGTTTCTGCATCATCGGTACCGGTGAACCACGTAGCCGCAGCGCCGTGCTCGATGCCCATTCCCTGCCATGTCTCTGAGCCGGGTTCTCCTCGCGCCGGAACGGTCCAGAAACGCCACGCCTCTTTGCCGCTGGCTTGGTCGTAAGCAGCCAGGAAACCGCGCACGCCTTCTTCGCCTCCCGCGGTTCCAGAAATCACTAGCGAGCCTACGGCCAAAGGAGCGGAGGTGCCATTGTAATTGAGATGCCAATCGGCCATTTCGGTCTCCCAGAGCAATCCGCCATCGGCACGATTCAGTGCAATCAGGTGTGCATTGTCCGTCATCATGAACAATCGCTCTCCCGCGACGGCTACACCGCGATTCATCCCCGCCGCGGCGATACCATGCAGCCCTTTCGTGCGATCCCGCTGAAAATGCCAGATCTGCCGGCCGCTACCGGCATCGAGTGCGTAACACTCGTTAGCGCTCGTTACATACATCACTCGTCCACGACAACCGGCGTTCCTTCCAGCGGAAACACATTCGGAAGCGTGAATACCCAGCGCGGCGCAACACTCTTCACGTTTGTGCTGTTGATCTGTTTCAGCAGAGTATAACGGTTCCCCGCTGGGTCGCCGTTATAACCGGGCCAGTTCGCTTGCGAAGTGACCTCACGGAACCGGCCATTTTCAGCCCGCCGCAAAAGGTGTATCTTGTGATCCTCCGACCGCAATTGCAGGTCGCTGAATCCCTCACCCAAAATGGTGCCCGTCAACGTCTCTCCGCTTGTGAGCGTGGCACTGCCCGCATGCGGCCGGAAACCGAACCTGTGTGGCCGCAGTGTCCGGAGGAAAGCGATAAGATTTGCCAACTCGTATCGCCAACTTGAATTGCTGGCATGCGCCCGGCTACACCGTGTAAAACAGTGTTGCGGATTTGGGCGTCGGTAAGATTCCGCAGCCTGTACGTGATCGGCGGCCCCAGTTCTCCGCCGTTTCCGTCCGCTCCGTGGCAACCCGAGCACCTGTTCTCAAAAGCATTTCGGCCTGTTGTTAAGGCCGTGTCTTGCGCATACAGACTCGCGGCCGCAAGTAGAAACAGGAGCAGCTTCCTGTGATGTCTCATAGAACTCTTGGGTGAGGCTTTGTCGCAGCTCTCGCTTAGCTGGACTGAATCTTGAAAAGTCTGACGCCGTTCTCCCAGGTCACTTGACGGAAGATCTCAGCTGACGTGAGCCCCTTCAGTAACCCTAGCGTCGCACGTGCCACGCATTTTCCCGCCAACCGGCTCGCTTCGGGATTCTTGCCCTGAGAAATGCCGCCGCCTTTGCCGTCAGTGCAGCTGCAGTCGCTGCCGAAGATCAGCTTGCTGCGATGACGGACCACGAACTCTCGCGAGAAATCGGTATCGCGTGAAAGCGCGTTGTTGCCCGAATTTGCGGACATGTCTGCATAGAGATTGGGAAACTCAGCCAGGAATTTGTCCGTGAGCCCACCCGCTTTGATCGGGCCTGATGGATATCCGCGATCCGTGGGAACATCTGCGATTATATGCGCCCAGAAGAGATCTCCGTGTCCGAGAAAATTCGTCTTCGGGTATACGCGAAGAATTCTGTCGAACTGCGGATACCCTGTGTTGTAAGGGAGTTCTCCGGGAAAATGCGGGAAGTTTTGAATGTGCATCATGACTGGCACTTGCAACTGTGCAGAGACGTCGTAAACGCGGCGCATCTCCGCCGAATCCAATGCGAGATGATACTTGAGCTCGCCCACGCTGACGGCTCCTCCCTGGATGGCTTTCCGAATGACGTCGGCAGCGTCCGGTTGAGATGGATCAGCCGCGACTGACCTCGTGAAGTGGCCGGGGCGCTTTCTCATCTCCTGCTCCGCTTTGTCCTCATCGTTGGCCCGCGTTAACAAAACGGCGTTCGTTACTCCACAGCCTTGGATGTGGGTGAAGCATGCGTCTGGATCAGCGCGAAGGTGCAGATGGGTATCGAGTACCGGTCCACCCCAGAGAAGCTGTTCCTGTGACCGGGCCGGTGGGATGCCCGCTACCGCTAACGCTGCGCTGAGAAAGGTCCTGCGTCGCATTCTTAAGCGAGCATTATTCTATCGTGACACTCCCCGACTCGGCGCGAATCGTCACCATCGGACCGCCGCCGCGAACCTTTCCTTCGATATGATGCCGCGAGAAAGAACTCTTGACGGTCATCTCAGGGACCGAGATTGTTCCGCTGTCCGATTCTGCACTGACATCGTAACCGGCTCCCGCCGCCAGCCTTACTATGACACCCCCTGAATCCGCCTTCGCTCGAATGGAAGCTGCCTGCGTTTGACTGACCCGAACGCTCCCGGAGTCAGTTTGGGCGTCAATCGCTCCGGCAATGTCCATCGCTTCAATCCCGCCGGAATCGGCACGGGCATACAGCGCCCCTTTGACGTTGTGGATATGAATTCCTCCCGAATCGGCGGCTGCGCGAACTTCCGAGCCGATGTCGCGGATCTGGACTCCGCCTGAATCCGTCTTGCAGTCTACCGGGCCGTGGACACCCTCCACCTGAATTCCTCCCGAATCCGCACGGGCGCGAACTTGCGTGTCAGCGGGAGTCTCGATCTCGAAGCGCATGGAGACGCCTCGAAGCAGATTGCGATCGCGCACATACCCCACTCGCACTCGATTGCCGTCCTGTTCGACCGGCGGATTGCGCTCCAGTTCACGGATGTGCTCCTGGGCATCGCCCGAATTGAACCAGCCGTGTTCGGCCTTCAGAATGGCGTGAATCCTCAAAGATCCAGCTGAACCTTGTGTGACGTTGATTCCCCCCGAATCGGTCTGAACCTCCAGATCCACCGGGCCGGATACCGTAAGAGACTTGTCAAATGATCCGTCCTCGTCTACCCGGGCCATCAACCCGGCCGCCAGAGCGATCGAAGCGAGGCCAATTATAAAAGCTTTCATCAGGGGCACCTCCAGGATGCTTCTAACTCGATACGCACATTCCCGCGAAAAGTTCCGGAGTTCGCCCGATTGCCTTTTCGCTAATACGTCTTGAATTCCACGACGTCTCCGTCCTGTATGACGTATTCCTTCCCTTCCGTGCGCAGCTTCCCGAGTTCTCGCGCACGGGCAAAAGAACCCGCTTCCACCAGCTCTTTGTACGAAACTGTTTCGGCCGAAATGAAACTCTTTTCGAAGTCAGAGTGAATTACGGCCGCCGCTTGCGGAGCCTTATCGCCCGCGTGAATCGTCCATGCGCGTGTTTCTTTCTCACCGGTTGTCAGATATGTACGCAGGCCCAACAGGTGATACGCCTCCCGGATCAGGTTACTCGCTCCCGTGTCGCTGACCCCGAGCTCCGTGAGATATTCAGCACGTTCATCCGGCGCTAGGAGCGCCAGTTCCGATTCGATCTCTGCCGAAACAACCACCGCGCTCGTGTCATGGTGCTCCTTCACATAAGCTCGCACCTGCTGCACAAACGGGTTGCTGTCCGCCTTGGCCAAGTCTTCTTCCGCCACATTGCAGGCAAAGAGTGTTGGTTTGGCTGTCAGTAAGAAAAACAACCGCACCATCGCTTTTTCCTCCGCTGTCAGATCCATCGTGACGACCGTCTTGCCCGTATTTAAATGCGCCTCCAGCCTGTCGAGCAGCTGCAGCTCCGCCACTGCTTTTTTGTCACCGCTCTTCGCCGCCTTTTGCTGCTTTGCCTTGCGTTTCTCGACCGCCTCGAGATCCGCCAAAACCAGTTCTGTATTGATGATTTCGATGTCCCGTACGGGATCAACCGTGTCCATCACATGTTCAATCTTGCTGTTTTCGAAACAACGCACCACCTGCACTATCGCATCCACCTCGCGTATGTGCCCGAGAAACTGGTTGCCCAGTCCTTCACCGGTGCTCGCTCCCTTGACGAGTCCGGCTATATCCACGAATTCAAAAACGGCGGGTACAATCTTCTGCGAGGCGCTCATCTTCGCCAACACCTCCAGGCGCTCGTCCGGTACCGTCACCACCCCTACATTTGGATCTATCGTGCAAAAACGATAATTCGCCGCCATCGCTTTTCTAGTCTGAGTGACTGCATTGAACAAAGTGCTCTTCCCGACGTTCGGAAGGCCAACGATTCCGGCTCGTAACATTCATCCTTATCTTCGCGTACGGGTCGCTAATGCCAAACTGAGAGCGTGGATTTCGAAGAGGAGCTGGAGCGGGTCCTGCCCGCCGATCTTCCCAATCGAGCCACCCTCATCGAAAAATCTGCGCAGCACCTCCGATCGATTGCTGCGACTAACGAATACATGAACCTCACGCGCATCTCCAACGCCAGAGATGCCGCCATTAAACACGTGCTCGATTCCGTCCTACCCTGGGAACACTTCAGAGCCGCCCGATGCGTGCTCGACGCGGGCACCGGTGCTGGTTTTCCGGGAATTCCGCTCTCGATTGTTCTTCCTGAGGTTCGATTCGTACTCGCGGAATCCGTCCAGAAAAAGGCGCGGTTTGTCGAGTCCGTCGCGGGCTCGCTCGACCTCCCGAATGTAGACGTAGTGCCGGAACGCGCTGAATCGCTGGCTCTTGCACGACGTCCCCAGATCGTGACTGCACGCGCCGTTGCCCCCGTCGAGCGCCTGCTCGATCTATTCAGCAGATCCCTCGTGCAAGGCTCCCGTTTGCTGCTCTATAAGGGACCCGATGTCGAGGCCGAACTGGCCGGCATCAATGATCACCGGACTACGGCGGACATCATTTTCCGGTACGATTTGCCGGACGGGCTCGGAGCGCGCTGCCTCCTCAGTGTTTGCGCAGCGCCTCGTAAGCGAGCACGAGCCAGCCGGCAATGAAGGCCAGCCCGCCGATGGGGGTGATCGCGCCCAGCATCCGTACGCCCGAAATTGCCAGCGCGTAAAGACTGCCCGAAAACACCAAAATCCCGATCAGCAGCAGCCAGCCCACACGTGCTTCTCCGGTTGAGCTGATCGCCCCCGTGCGCGCCAGCAGCGCCGCAATCAAAATGCCTAGGGCATGCACGAAATGGTAAAAGACGGCCTTCTCGTAAACCGACATCGAATAGGCGTCCAGCTTGTCCCGGAGTCCATGAGCACCGAAAGCCCCCAGGGTCACCGCTGCTCCCATCAGCAGAGCTCCCGTCGCAACCCAATTCATCAGTTCCGGGGTTTTACCGCGCGACCAGGGAATGCTTCTCCCGGCACTTTTCCGAGCAGTAATAGAACGTTTCGCGCCCTACCTGACGGTTTAGAGCGGAAGACTCCGCAACGTATGTTCCGCACACCGGATCCTTGTGAAGTTCTCCTGTCACATTTGGCGGCTGTTGTCGCTCTTGCGGCCGATGATCTCCGGCGGAATTAGGAGAGAAGGAATTCGAAGCAGTTCTCGCGATCCCCTTCAATATACTGCTCAACACCGCCCGCCCAATCAGCACAAACGCAATCAGGACGAGCAGTTCTATAAGGGGTCTGAGTGCTCCGAACATTTAATCTCTATGGGGTTCCCAGCGGAACCCCCGTTGTGACCTTACTGCCTCTTCTTCTTGGCGCCGGGGGCGGTGATATTGGTCTGCACCTGTTCTCCCATAGCTTGCAACATCGCGGTGGCTTCCTGCGCATGAGGGCCATTGGGTTGTAACTCCAGGTATTTCTTCAGAGCCACTGCTGTCTCAGGCGGGTAAGCTTGTTTGCCGGTCTTTGGATCAACCTTGCCTTGCATCATCTGCAAGCTGCCGTATTGATACCAGGCTTCTGCGTAATTGGGATCGGCATCCGTCGCCTTCTTGAAGAAATCGGCCGCCTTGTCGGGCTGTCCTCCGTTCACCAGGTTCGCGCCCATGTTGAAGTACGCTTTCGGCGCCATCGCCGGATCGAGTTGAGCTGCCTTAGTTAGAGCCTCGGTGGCCTCGGGCATCTTCTTCTCCATCCCATACAGATTGCCTATTTGGTTGTAAACGGCGGGGTCGTCCGGTTTGATCGCTAGTCCTTTCTTGTAGGCATCGACAGCTTGGTCGAAAGCCTTATTGCGATCGTCTCCCGTTTTCGTCTTCCCAAAGCCCTCATAAGCCTGGCCGAGACTGTCCCAGATGGCAACCTGATTCGCGTCCATTTGGTTTGCCTGGTTGAACTTATCGATAGCGGCCTGGTAATCGGTACCTTTTTTTGCAGGATCGGTATCGGCAGCGGCCATTTTCAGTGCGTCCTGACCCGCGTTGTAAGTATCGTTAAGAGCCTTGTTCTTTTTGATGGATTCTGCGTTCTTCTTCAGTTGAGCTTCGTACTGCTCCTTTTGCTCCTTGCTCATGCCGCGGGCCTGATCGTTTGTAAGCTGGCCATTCGCGTTAGCCTGCTGTGCCGCGGCCTGCTGTGCCTGAGCCTTCCTCATATCGAAGTTGATAGGAGGGTTATCGTCGCCGTAAGCCGCTTTTACTCCGTTGACCTTGTCAACGACCTTTCCGTCCACTTCACATGAGACATCGAACGTGCTGGCGCCTGGCAATCCTGTATAGAGCCAGTGGCCTTTCTTGTCCGTCTTGACCTGATAATGTCCTTTAATGTCGGTGCGGTCCAATTTGATAACCGCGCCCTTTATCCCGTTGCCGGTTGCGTCCTTAACGTCACCTTGCAGTGTTGCTGTTTGAGCCCAGGCGCTACAGGCCGCGAGAAGAACGAAACCGCCGGAGAGAATTGACCGTCGCAACTCGGCAAGCATAGTCGTATAACCTTCCTGTGGTTAAATTTCAGCCTAACCATACTATAACGTTGCTCACTGACAGCCCGGTCGATCCTGATGTGGGCAAGATCTCTCCTGCGGCGGTGTACCACGTAGCCGCAGTTAGTCAAGAAACCCACCCTAACGCCGCATTTTTGTAATGTGCACTTGGAAACCGGTATTCGGCAGCAGTGAGGTCAGCAAGAACGCATCGAAATCGTCGCCCTGGATCTCCGTATTGCGGTAGACTCCCGGCTCGGTCTCCACGTTCTCACGCTTTGCGTATATGCGATCGAAAAACTTTTGTGCATCTTCTTGCGACGGCGAAAACTGCATCAAACCCGGCGAGTTTCGCGGAGCCAGCGCTTCGGCGGCATACGATCGAACCAGTTTTGGCCAGTATTTTTCCAGCAGAACCGGACTCGCGAATACGTCGGCCCAGATGATCTCGCCGTTTACCGCCACCACCGCTCCGACCGCCTTTTGGGCTCGCAACTGCGTCATCAACTTCCCATAAGAATGCTCGATCGGCGCGGCTAGTGAATCCAATTGCCTCTGGACTCCGCCGCTTTGAACGGCGACGGCATAGGACGAGCTTGACTCAATCGCCTGCGCCTGGGGTGCCGGAAGCCCTGCCGCGAAGGACATTCTCGATTTGGCCACCTCGTCCCACACCTCCTGTTGATTCCCGTCGGCCATCGCTTTGGAGCGCACGCTCGGCTGCGCCATGGCTGAAGCGGTTCCCCCAAATTGCGCGGACGCCCCCATCCATCGATGCGGTTCCACACAGAATACATCGAGCGCGACCGGCTCGCTGTGTGCAGGAATAATTCGATCTCTTCCTACAACGCGGTCCTGCTTTCCGCCGGTGACGATTTCGCCGGCCAACAGAAGAAGCGGCCGATCGGAGCCGTTGATGAGGGCCAGTTCGTTAACTCGCGCGCCGCCTTGCGGGATTGGGAGGGGGCGTTCCCGCCACACTCCGTCGTTGTATGGCCGAGGCCGGATTAAACCAGCCGTCTGACCTGCCTCCGTCACGGTAACTTGCCCGGAGCGAATTCCTTCGTCGAGCGTCAGAAATTGACTGGTGTCGAAGGATTTGTCGGCAACCACCGGAAAGATCGTCAAATTGCCTTGCCCGATAGCGGGTAAGACTTTATAGACCGGTTGTTTCCAGGTTTCTCCTGCGAAGCACGTGAGCAGAGTTAGTCCGGATACAACGACACTGGCTAGGCGCATGCTACCTTCCTTGGCGAACCGTTTCGAAGCTTGCAGCTTGAAACTGTTTGTAGTTCGCTTTTCGTCCAAAGAACGGCTATCCTGCGAGTTCTTGCAAGAATTTTGATCCTCTACGAAAAAAGTCGAGCGGCGGAGTTCGGGTTTACCCAGGCAGAGTTTTGCGAACTTCTGAAAGAAGTCGCGGCTCGCTCGCTCGACGAGGATAGCTCCGCCCAAGAGAGCGCGCGCTTCCTTGAAACTCTGCGGCTGGACGATCTCCTTCTTGCACGAGCCTGCGCGCGTGGGCACGAAGCCGCATGGCGGCAATTTCTGGCCATCTATCGCGGCAAGCTGTATCTCGCCGCTTCGGCAATAGCGCAGGATGAGACCGCGGGACGCGAGCTTGCCGATTCGCTTTACGCGGATCTTTTCGGCATGCGCATCGGCAGCGATGGTAAGCGCATCTCGAAATTCACGTCTTATCTGGGTCGGGGTTCGCTCGAGGGATGGCTCAGGACTGTTCTGGCGCAGGAATATGTAAACCGGTTCCGCCAGCAGCGAAAACTGGTGGCCTTCGACGAGGCGATTGGAATTGATGCGGAAGCCGGCTCCCGCGGGGAGCCGAAAGAACACAACACCCTCCTTGCGGATGCCACTTGCGCCGCATTGGCAGCGCTAGCTCCGGGGCAGAGATTTCTCCTCGTGTCCTATTATTTGGACGGGCGGAGACTCGCCGAGATCGGCCGCATGTTAAACGTGCACGAGTCGACTGTTAGCCGGCAATTGGAGAAGACTACGGTAAATCTCCGCAAGCAAATCGTGGCGCGGCTTCGCGCCTGCGGTTTATCGAAACGCGCAGCAGAGGAAATGCTGGAAACCGACGTTCGCGACTTAGGACTTGACGTCCGCAACCGCCTCGCGCAAGAAAGACAATCATGAATCGTTCTTCAAGCGGAAGATTGGCGGGACAAGAACTCGTGTTATGACGAAATTCGCTTCATTTCTGCGACCCTATCTCGCATCGCGTCAAAAGCAGACCGGCGATCACCCGGATGCGAACCTGCTGCTTGCCTTCGCCGAAGGGGGCCTATCCGGCCGCGAGCACAAATTAATGCTCGCGCATCTCGCGGAATGCCCGGACTGTCGCGAAGTTCTCTCGCTCAGCTCGGCAACGAGCGGTTACCAGCCAGCTTCTCAAGGCGCTTTCCCGAAGGCGGTCTCCACGTGGTGGGGATGGCGGCTCGCAGCCACCGTCGCGGTGCTGTGTTTCGTCACTGCCACAGTCTGGCGGATGCCCTTCTTTAAAGGCCGGCCGGAAACGACCTCGCCTTTAAAACCAAGCGTCACCGGGAGGCCTCTCTCTTCTGTTCCGGCCCCGCCCGTTCCTCAGGCAGTCGAGCCAGACAAGGCAAACCCCCGGCCACGTCTTCCAGGCAGGCGATCCGCTCTTCCGTCGGCTGTGCACGAGCCTTCACGGGATTCCTTTGCGGTCTCCCCAGCGAAACCTCCGAATGACGCTGAAAAATCACTGGGCTCTTTTGATTTCGCCACGTCTGAGCAGGCAAAAGCGCAGGCGCCTGCCCTCACCGCGTTACGTCCGCAGTACAGCATAGCGGACCCCAATACGTCACAGAATCTCGTGATGCCCAGTCAGCGGCCCTCGGCTATTGCCGGCGCTGTGCCCGCTTACAAGCTCCTGCGAGTCGCGCCTGGTAACGAAAAGACTCTCTGGAGCCTCGAGACCTCTTCAGGCAGCGGGACAGTGAACAAATCTGAGGATGGCGGCCGGACGTGGCGCACCATCCCGATAGAAAAGTCGACTCAGCTCTACGCATTGTCTGCGTCGGGATCAGACACATGGGTGGGTGGTGGAGGTGGAAAACTGTTCCACTCGATTGATGAGGGCCTGCATTGGATGCCGGTCACAGTAGCGGATGAGAACACAAGCCTAGGCGAAGCTATCGTCGGAATTGATGCGCGCGGCCCGGCCATCACGCTCAAAACAAATTCAGGCGCAACTTGGGCGACGGGCGATGGCGGCTTGCACTGGCGTCGGGAGTAAGCAATGGCCACTCGCAAAATCGGGCAGATTTACTAGATCGCCATAGCGGGACCATCCCTGTCCAGCATAAGACTACATCGAAGTGAAGTCGCTGGAAACCGGCAACGGCAGACTCGCCACATCGATCCAAAATCGCATCGTGTCGCGTACCTTTTGACAGAACTCGTCCAACGAGCCGACCTTAAGAACAAATGCGTTTGCGCCCGCCTCGTACGCGCGGCGCGGATCAGAATAGCCGCTGAACGCAATAACGGGTGTCAAAGGATAGTCCCGCCGAATCATCCGTATGAATGTATCGCTGTCATCCAGGTCGCTGCTGGCGTAGTCGGCGAGAATCAAATGGAACGATTCGCTGGCCAGCAGCTTCTGTGCTTCGGCCCGGGACGCGGCGAGAGCGAGTTTGCAACGGTAGCCGCACTCCTTGAACGCCTCCTCGATGAGTAGAACATCGCCCGGATTGTCTTCTACGATCAGGATGCGATATTGATACGCCTCGTCCATTGAGTCGAGAGGATTGTACCCGTATACCGAATGAGATTCAAGCCTGCAGTGTACCGGGCGAGATTTTCGCGCCACAGCTGACTGCTCCCGCGCCCGAGGGAGCATCCGAAGTCGGCAATGTACTCGTGCCCGCGTCTCCTCCGATCTGGGAAGATGATAGCCTTCATGGAGCATCGTTCAAACCGAAAAGAGGACGAGACGGTTAGCGGCATCAATCTCTCGACTAAGCAGAAGGAGGGTGTATGACCACGAAATCTCGCCATATATCGGTCCCGTTGAGGACGTTAGGTATGGCAATTCTGGCTGGCGTGTCACTAGCAGGGCTGCGAGCGGTTGCCCAGCATCCTGAAGTGCAACAACGTCTGGCTGAGCTGAAAGCTGCGTCAGCTCGAAACAAACAAGCCTTGGCTGCCTACACCTGGCAAGAACAAGACACAATCAGTGTCAAAGGTGAGGTTAAGAAGCAAGAGTCTTACCAGGTTCGCACCGGACCCGATGGCAAACCGCTGAAAACGCCGCTGAACCCGGTCCAAGCGCAGGCGCAAGCTGCACAGGGTGGAGGCGGACGCCGGGGTGGTCGCTTGAGAGAGAGGGTGATTGAGAACAAGAAGGAAGAATATAAGGAATACGCGGAGAACATAGGGGCGCTGGCCCGCTCCTACACACCGCCGGATCCGGCAAAGCTTCAGGAAGCCTTCAAACAAGGCAATATAAAGCTCAATCCCGGCGCTACACCCGATCAAGTTCAGCTCCTGATAACGAATTACCTGAAACCGAACGACTCGATGACGATTACCTTCGACAAGGCTGCAAAGGCTATCTACAGCGTGCAGATCGCATCCTACCTGGACTCTCCGAGCGATGCTGTAAACGTCGCGGTGCAATTCGCTAAGCTCCCGGAGGGGATCAACCATATCGCAACCATGACTCTTGAAGGGGTAAGTAAGCAGCTCAAGATCGCAGTAGCGAATTCCAATTATCGGAAAATGTAAATCGAACTTCGAACATTGCCGCACGGTCGAGAAACTCACCCGCTGGGAAACGAAGAGGCTAACAGGCCAAAGCTAGATCCGATGCCTTGACACGGACACTCTTTTGGGAATACAGTTTCCGTTAACGGTAACGAGCCCACAGAACAGCTCTGTCGAATCGAGTTCTTTCGAAGGAGAACTACTATGTCAGTAGGTCGCATTTCCTTGAATCGCCGCGCACTGTCGAGGTTGCCCGTTGTACTGGCTGCAATGGTGCTATCGTTCGTGGCCATCCCTATTAACGGGCAAAACAGAAATGCCGGCGAGATGCGCGGGACCGTCTACGACCAGAGCGGGGCTGCAATTCCTTCCGCAACCGTTACCCTCCAGAACAAATTAACCGGTGTAACGAAAACCTTGACGACTGCGGCGAACGGAGTTTATGATGCGCCGTCGGTTGAACCAGGAACTTACGATGTGATCTTCTCCAAAGAAGGTTTCGAGAAGCTTGCTCATAACGACATCGTGCTTCACGTGGAAGCCATCACCGTCGATGCTCAACTTCAAGTTGGTTCTTCGACGCAACAGGTGACGGTGCAAGGCGGAGCGCCACTCGTTCAGACGGAAACCTCGGATCGACAGATGATCCTGACCAACGAGGCGATCACCCAGCTTCCCAACGTCGGCGGTAGCTGGTACGATTTCACGGGCCAATTACCGGGCGTGAATCCCGGCAAGGGCGCGCAAAATGCATCCGGAGAAGGCGTAGGCGTAAACGGCAGCACGTCTTATCTATCGAACTGGCTAATAGACGGCGGCGTCGGCACATTTCCGGTCAGTCAGAACCCCGATTTCGCTAAGCCCCCTCTCGACGCAATCGACGAGCTCAACTTCAACACGAGTAACTTCGCGGCAGAATACGGCAGCGGTGTGGCAGTTTTCAACGTGATTACAAAAAGCGGCACGAACGCGTTTCACGGTTCGCTCTATGAGTTTGTACAGAACGATGTATTTGAGGCGAGAAACTTCTTTGCCGATAATGTAACGCCGCTGCGCTGGAATCAATTCGGCGGCAGTGTCGGCGGACCGATAAAAAAAGACAAGCTGTTCTTCTTTTTCAGTTATCAACGCAATCCGACGAATACTTTCTCGCCAACGTTCTATACGTATCCGACCGCAGCCATGCGCAATGGCGACTTTTCCGCACCGGGCCTTCCTACTATCTACGACCCGACATCAGGGACAGGACAGAACGCACGAACCTCATTCCCAGGCAATCAAGTTCCGGCTAATATGATCGACCCGGTTGCACAAAAGATTCAGTCTTATCTGCCGTTGCCGAACCGGCCAGGTATCGCGAATAACTACTACTTCGTCAGCTCCAACCCGATCACCTTGACCACCTACGACGGCAAAATCGATTACAACCTGAGCGCAAGTAATCGTTTAACGGGATCTGGCCTATGGGTGAATCAGAAGGATTTCACTCCGGCGCCGACCTGCCCGATGGATTGCAATTACAACACGCAATACGAATATCAGGCTCAAGGAACCGACGTATGGACACTCAGCCCTTCCATAGTCAACGAAGCGCGCGTCTCCACGATCCGCACCTTCGGTACGTGGTATTCGCCCAACCAAGGCCAAGGCTATCCCGCCAAACTCGGACTTCTCAATCCTGCCGCCGATGCATTTCCATCAGTCACCGTCGATGGCACAGTAGCCACTTCTATCAGCGGCGGCTTGTCAGCACTGCTTGGATTTACCAGCTATGTTACCTCCGATACGGTGACCTGGGTAAGGGGCAAACACATCATCAAATTTGGCGGCGAACTGGACAAGTGGCAGGATAACCAGGCCTGGGACAACAAACGCTCGGGCACCTTCGACTTCAACGGAATATTCACGCGTAACCCGGCGGACCCGAGCACGTCGGGACTAGGTTATGCCGATTTCCTGATCGGGAAGCCGGATACATGGTCGGTGGACAACGCTCCGGAAACCGGACTACGCGACTGGAACGTGCAGGCTTTCGTGCAGGATGACTACAAGATCCGGCGTAATCTCACGTTGAACTTTGGAGTTCGGTATCAACTGCAGACCGGCTGGGTGGAGCAATATAATCGGCAGTCGAGCTTCGACCCTGGGCTCATGAATCCAGCGACGGGAACCTTGGGGGCACTCTGGTTTGCCGGACAAGACGGACGGCGCGCGCTCCAAAAAACAGTGCCGGACTTCTTTGCCCCGCGAGTGGGATTCGCCTGGGCGCCACTGCCGAGTTGGTCCGTACGCGGCGGCTTCGGCATGTTCGCCAATATGTGGGGTGCGAACAGCTACACCTCCGGTACGGGAACCGGCTGGGCGGTACAAGGCTACAAAACGTCGACGGATCTGGTCACGCCGATCTTCACGTTGGCTCAGGGGCCACCCGCACCGCTTCAACCAAATACACAAAGCCTGACTCCCTCGCTGCTGAACGGGCAGAGCATCACATATTTTCCATACAACACACCGATGTCCTACGTTGAAGAATGGAACCTCGACGTACAGCACGACCTCGGTCAAGGGTTATTGATGGATGTGGCTTACGTCGGGTCAAAGTCGGTTCATCTTGGCTTTGGAACCGATATTAACCAGGTTCCAGCGTCGCTACTGGGCCCAGGTGACGCGCAGAGCAGGCGTCCCTATCCGCAGTATGCCGGAATCAGCGCCTCAGAGTTCAATGGGCTTTCTTTCTACAGCTCACTGCAGTTAACAGCACGAAAACGATTTTCCAACGGTCTTTCGTTCCAGGCGAACTACACATATGCGAAAGCGCTGGATACCGGCACGGGTTCAGGCTGGGGTGGAACGACCGGCATCGATACCTGGCAAATTGCGAACGACTGGCGAGCCAATTACGGACCTTCTGCGATCGACATGCGGCATCTGCTCAACGGTTCATTCGTGTATGATCTCCCCGTGGGTAAAGGACGGCGATTCGTCGATCGGGGCGGGATTGTGGATGCGTTCATCGGAGGCTGGCAGGTCTCTTCCACCTTTCAGTTCCACACAGGACTACCGTTTACGCCTGTGATGGGGACAGCCGATTTGAGCGGGTCCTTGGCCGGCACTTGGCGTCCGAATCGCATCGGTAGCGGATCGCTTGCGAACCCCACGGTGCAGGATTGGTTCAACACCGCTGATTTTGTGCAACCCGCGCCTTATACTTTCGGGAACTCGGGACGCGACATGCTATATGGTCCTGGCTTTCAAGAGGTGAATATCAGTCTGGCGAAGGCCTTTCGGCTCGCATTCCTTGGAGAAGCGGCTAAGATACAGATTCGCGCTGACAGTTACGATGTCTTGAATCATCCTAACTTTGGAATGCCAAACGCTTCGATCGGTTCCGCAACCCAGGGAACCATCACGACCGCGCTAACGAACCGTAACATACAGTTAGGAGCAAGACTCACGTTCTGACTTCGGGACCGGAGAAAGCGTACAAAGGTCGCCGATTCCGGGCGTACATCGCCCACGTGGCGATGGGATGCGTGTTGATGAGCGTTGCGCTCGCAACTGCTGTTCGTGGTCAGATTACTGAAGGCGAATGGCAGGCCCACATGCAGCGGGCTCAGGCTGCATTTCTTGTCGGCCATCTGCCGGAGGCGGCGCGAGAATTTCAGACAGTGCTTCGGTTGAATCCGGGCAACGCCGGAGCCGAGGCGAATCTGGGATCCATCTATTTTCTCCAGCAAAACTGGAGCGAGGCCGCCGCAGCCTTGCAGTCTGCGCTCGCGAAGCGGCCCGATCTTTGGAAGGCCCAAACGCTACTCGGATTATGTAAACGCCGGCTCGGGAACGAAGCAGAGGCACGGGAAGTACTCGCGAAGGCGATTCCCCATCTCGATCCTGGGAAGTTCAAGACCAGTGCCGAGATCGAATTGATCGAATCTCTGTACCGATCGGGCGATCTCGACCGGGTCCAGGCGGTGCTGGCGAAGGCGCAAAGCGAGGCGCCGCAAAATCCCGATGTGCTTTACATCGCATATCGGATTCACACGGATTTGGCCAATCAGGCCCGCGATACGCTGCGTCTGGTCGCGCCGCAGAGCGGCAGAATGCACGAGCTCACCGCTCAACACCTGGTCAATCGAGGCGATCTGACGAATGCCCTCCGCGAGTACGAAGCTGCGATGAAAGCTGATCCGCAATTGCGGGGAATTCATTATGAGCTGGGCGAGGCATATATGCAGGAGTCAGTCTCTCCGGAGTCGCTAGGGCATGCGGAGGAAGAATTCCGAGCCGCACTGGCGGAGAACCCTTCCGATGCAAATGCCGAAGCACAACTTGGGAATGTTGCGCTTCTGCGGAACAATCCGGACACCGCGGTTGAACACTTCCGGAAGGCCTTGCAAAGAGATCCGGCCAATTTGCTCGCTCAGCAAGGAATGGGCAAAGCGCTGTTACATCAAAATCGTCCGGAAGAGGCGCTACCCTATCTTGAAAGGTCCGTGCAGCTCGATGGGCTGAACCCGACCACCCACTATGAACTGGGAATGCTGTATCGGAAACTCGGGCGCTCGGCGGATGCTGAACGAGAGCTGAAAGCCTTTCGTGAGCTGCAACCGCCGGTTGCTGTCCGGCTCGGTTCTCAGAATCAGTAGTGGAAGCTAATCGCTTCGGTTTAGACACACCGAGGGTAACGTCATAACTGGCCGCCTCCGCCTTCAGGTAAGGGTACTGTGCGAGCTGATAGAACGCGCCGCTTTCTCTATACTGGAGGTTACAGTCTCTTAAGGTCTCTCCTCATGGCGCTTCCAACAAATTTTCATCGGGCGAAGCTGCTCAGCTTCCTGATGCTGCTCTTCACCCTGGCAATTGGGATCGTCATTGGAACGGTCATCAACACCGGCGTGAAAGCGGATCGGCAGAACACGGTCGCCGGAGCGCACGACGCTACTCCCCTGACCATCCCACAGGAAGTCCCGGTCGCCAACGAATTCACCAAGCTCACCAAGCGCGTTGAACCCTCGGTCGTCTATATCGAGTCCGATTATCTGCCGAAGCCCGGTCAGAAACAGGTCAAACCCCATGATGATTCCGAGGACGAGAACGGCGAGCAACCAGCCCCCAAAGGCCACGATCCTTCGGATATGTTCAAGCGCTTCTTTGGCAATGACCAACCTCGCTCTTTCCGTACTGAAGGTTCCGGCACCGGCTTTGTCGTCGACAAAAAGGGCTACATCATCACTAATTTCCACGTCGTCGAAAATGCTGATCGCATCAAGGTTCGGCTAGCCGGCGATGACGTCGATTATCGCGGTCACGTCGTCGGCTTCGATAAGGAAACCGACGTTGCAGTTCTCAAAATCGATCCGCGACAGCCACTGGTTCCCGTCGAGATCGGCAACTCCGATGCCGTGCAGGTGGGCGATTGGGTGATCGCGATCGGCTCCCCGTTTGGGTTGCAAGCCACCGTGACTGCAGGCATAGTGAGCGCGCAGCGTACCAGTCGCGACCTGCCCGGTGCCACCAATTTCCAAAATTTTCTTCAGACCGACGCTGCCATCAATCCGGGTAACAGCGGCGGCCCGCTGTTGAACATTCGCGGTGAAGTTATAGGCGTTAATACCATGATCGCGACGCGCAGCGGTTCCTACGAGGGTATCGGGTTTGCGCTGCCGTCCAACCAGGCCGTCAAGGTTTACAACGACATCATTCGCGAAGGTCGCGTGGTGCGCGGCTCGCTTGGCATCATGTGGTTGAAAAACGAAAACCAGGCTGACACCTTGCAGGCCCTCGGCCTGGATCACGGTGTGATGATCGATACCGTTAAACCTGATGGTCCGGCCGGCAAGACGGGTCTGAAACCCGATGACATTATCCTCGCCATGAATAAGGTTCCGGTCAAAGACGGCGAAGAACTGGTTACTAAAGTAGCCGAAATGCCCATTGGCTCGAATGCCGTTCTTACCATTGATCGAAACGGCAAACGCATGGATTTCACGGTTCCCGTTGCTGATCGTTCGGTTATCTGGAAGGGGCAGCCGGAACTTGCCGAAAATCCGCCCGAGGCAGGGCCTCCCGCCCGGTCGAAATCTCTGACTCCGGCAAAGTTCGGAATCACCATCATGCGGTTGACCGAGAAGGAACGCGCGGATCTCCAGATCCCTGATCGCAGCGGTGTCAAGGTTGTCTCCGTCGATCCCGGATCGTTCGCGGACGACATCAACATGACCGAAGGCGATGTCATTCTCTCGATCAATAGGCAGCCGGTCTCCTCGCCCGACGATGTCATCAAAGCCCAGTCCGGTATCAAAGCTGGACAGCCCGTGGCCATGCACATCGTGCGTAATCGCATCAACGGCCAGCGGACTGACAACCCCCAGCGCATCTATCTTTCCGGCCGCTTACCCGAGGAGTAATTACCGTTTTAGGGGCTGGCCGACTCCGGAACATGGAAGTCAATTGTCCGGGCGCTCATCCGGTCTCCCTGGTGCACTTCCACATACACGCTCCACTCGCCTTTTGACGGGAAGACCGGCTTCGCCACGTAAACCCCTGGATCGGTTCCGCTCGCCTTATAGACGCTGACCTCTGTGTTGTTCTGGGTTTCGATCTGCAGCGTAACTGTAGCATTTAACACGGGCTTATGCCTGTCATCCACCACATGTATGGCGAACGGAACTTGCACCTTGGTTTGCAAATCGGCCGTTGGCTCGAACCGAATCATGAAATTTCCTTCATGATTCTGCCCTCCGGCTAGACCCGCCGCGCACATCAGCAGAATCAGAGCTTTCACAGCTCATTTATACACCGCCGATTGCCTTTTTTATAGACGGTAAAAACCCCCTGGCATGTTAACCTTTACCTTCCCGCCTGTTGATGAAAAAACTCCTAGCTTTAAACCGTGGCGAAATCGCTATCCGCATCCTCCGGGCAGCCAACGAATTAGGTCTCCGCACGGTCGCCGTCTACTCGCAGGAAGACCGTCTCAGCCTCCACCACTTCAAAGCCGATGAAGCCTACCTGATAGGGCAAGGAAAGGGTCCGGTTCAGGCTTACCTGGACGTTGAAGGCATTGTGAAGCTAGCGGCTGAGAAGGAAGTAGATGCGATCCACCCCGGCTACGGCTTTCTCTCCGAAAACCCCGCTCTCCCCCGCGCCTGCGAAAGCGCTGGTATCACCTTCGTGGGCCCCAGTGCGGGCATTCTCGAATCCCTCGGCGACAAGACGGCCGCCCGTAAACTGGCACAGCGCGCCGGGATTCGAGTGGTTCCGGGCACCGAGGAACCCGTCGATCCGGCGAGCGCGGATGTCGAAGCGATCGCGGAACGAATCGGGTATCCGCTCATCATCAAAGCCGCCTTTGGCGGAGGCGGACGCGGCATGCGTGTTGTGGATTCGCGCGCCGATTTCAAACCCAGGCTGGAAGAAGCGAGCGGAGAGGCCGCTGCCGCCTTCGGCAATCCCGCCGTCTTTCTCGAACGCTATATCCGCCGGGCTAAACACGTCGAAATTCAGATCATCGGAGACAAGCAGGGCAACACCCTGCATCTCTATGAGCGCGATTGTTCGGTGCAGCGGCGTCACCAAAAGGTCGTGGAGATCGCTCCCGCGATCGGTCTTCCCTTGAAAGTTCGTGCCGAACTCGCCGAAGCTGCCGTAGCTCTTGCCCGTGCTGCGAACTACTACAACGCCGGGACTGTCGAGTTTCTTGTCGATGCAGACACTCACGAATGGTTCTTCATTGAGGTGAATCCGCGCGTACAGGTCGAACATACTGTCACCGAAATGATCACGGGCATCGACATCGTTCGAACCCAAATCCAGGTCGCGCAAGGTCTAAGCCTGCATGGGCCTGAAATTGACCTTCCGCGCCAGGAAGAGATCCCTCTGCACGGCACGGCGCTGCAGTGCCGTGTGACTACTGAAGACCCGGCCAACAACTTCGTCCCCGATTACGGGAGGATCCAGACCTATCGTTCTCCCGCTGGTTTCGGCATTCGCCTCGATGCCGCCTCGGCCTATGGGGGAGCCGTGATCTCTCCCTACTACGATTCGTTGCTCGTGAAAGTTACCGCCTGGGGCCGCGATTTCAAACAAGCCTGCCAGCGTATGGACCGCGCGCTTCGCGAGTTTCGTATTCGCGGTGTCAAGACCAACGTTCCATTCCTCGAAAACGTGGTACGCCATCCCACCTTTCAATCCGGCGAGATGACCACGTCCTTCCTGGACGAGACACCGGCGCTCTTCGACTTCAAACCGCGCCGCGATCGCGCTACAAAGCTGCTCAAGTTCCTGGCAGACGTCATCGTCAATGGCAATCCGGAGGCGGCCGGCAAGCCTCGCGCCAAAATCATTCGTGAAGCGCCGGTTCCGAAGTCTGAGAATTTAACGCCTCCTCCGGGGACGCGCCAGTTGCTCGAGAAGGCAGGTGCTAAGGGATTTGCTGATTGGACGAAGCAACAGTCGCGGCTTCTTCTCACGGACACAACTTTCCGCGATGCCCACCAGTCCTTGATGGCAACGCGCGTTCGTACGTATGATCTGCTTCGCATCGCTGATTACGTCGCGCGGGAGTTGCCGCAGCTTTACAGCCTCGAGATGTGGGGTGGCGCGACTTTCGACGTTTCCATGCGCTTCCTTCTCGAAGATCCTTGGAAGCGGCTGCAGGCGCTTCGAGAACGCATCCCGAATATCTGTTTTCAGATGCTTCTCCGCGCTTCAAACGCCGTCGGCTACACGGCCTATCCCGATAACGTGGTTCAAGAGTTCATCCGGGAGGCGGCGGCGCAAGGTATCGATATTTTCCGTATCTTCGATTCCCTGAACTCGATACCGAACATGCAGGTCGCGGTGGAAGCGACGCTGAAAACAGATCGTGTGTGTGAGGCGGCGATCTGCTATACCGGCGATCTTCTCGATCCCGCCCGGGAAAAGTATTCGCTCAAATACTACCTGCGGCTCGCCAAGGAACTGGAGCGGATGGGAACGCACATACTGGCCATAAAAGATATGGCTGGCCTGCTGCGGCCCTACGCTGCCTATAAACTCGTGAAGGCGTTGCGCGAAGAAGTAGATTTACCCGTTCATCTGCACACGCATGACACAAGCGGAATCAATGCGGCGACGATTCTGAAGGCATCCGAGGCGGGCGTCCATGTCGCTGACGCAGCGATATCCGCGATGAGCGGTACCACCAGCCAGCCCAATCTCAATTCCATTGTGGCGGCTCTGGCGCATACAGAGCGTGCCACCGGCTTGAATCTCGATTCCCTCAACCGCTGTTCCGATTACTGGGAAACAGTGCGGGCCTACTACGAACCCTTCGATGAAGCTCCAAAATCCGGTAGCTCCGATGTGTATTTACACGAAATGCCCGGAGGTCAATATACGAACCTGAAGGCGCAAGCCGAGTCGATGGGTCTGGGAGGCCGCTGGCCCGATGTGGCGCGAATGTATGCTGATGTGAACATGGCATTCGGGGATATCGTGAAGGTCACGCCTTCGAGCAAAGTGGTTGGGGATCTGGCGCTCTATCTCGTCAGTCATGACATGACGGTGCAGGAGCTCGAAAACCTTACCCATTGATCATCACGTGACGCTGCCCAACTCTGTCGTTGATATGTTCAACGGCTCACTCGGCCAACCCGAGGGTGGTTGGCCCACCAAATTACAGCGGATCATTCTCCACGGAAAGAAGCCGGAAGTGGGCCGGCCCGGCGCAAACCTGCCCCCGGCTGATCTAGACCTCGCCGCCAAGACGATTGCGGAACAAGCTGAATCGAACAACCGCACGGACCTCATGAGCTATCTTATGTATCCGGACGTGTTCCTAAAATTTGCCGCAGCGCGCTCGGAATTCGGCGACCTCGAGGTTCTACCCACACCTCCCTTCTTCTACGGCTTGGCCGAGCGCGAAGAAGTCAGCGTAGAACTAGAGCCCGGAAAGACACTTATCATCCGGCTGTTGACCGTTGGCGAAGCAAGAGCCGATGGCATGAGAACCGTTTTTTTTGAACTCAACGGCCAGCCCCGCCAGGTTGAAGTAAAGGACAAATCCATCAAAGCCGTGGCGAGCATTCGGCCGAAGGTCGAATCCGGCAAACCAGGACAAGTAGGTGCCCCCATTCCTGGTGCGATCACAACTGTATACGTTCAAGAGGGAGACGAGGTGGAAAAAGGCGGGCGTCTTCTTATTCTCGAAGCCATGAAAATGCAGACCACCGTTTACGCGCCGATTAGTGGGACTGTTAAAGAAGTAACGGTGAAGGCCCGAGACAGCGTCGAAGCCCGAGATTTATTGGTGGCCATTGAATGAATTTCACCGGGCTGGCTAGACTGAAGAAATATGGATGTGGGGGCGTAGCTCAGTTGGATAGAGCATCAGCCTTCTAAGCTGAGGGTCACAGGTTCGATCCCTGTCGCCCCTACCACTTCTCGCCAACCCATTCACGCGTGCCGTTTCGATCGAATCTCTGGAAGCACTACGGACCGGGTAGCTGCTGCGTGCTCCTCCTGCTTGGTTTCACTGCTGTGCTCCAATTCGCGGGCGTTCCGCTTGCTCCTATCCGCTTTGAGGATGTCGCCGCTCAGAGTGGCATCGCATTCGTCCTGCATAATTGTCCGACGCCCCAGAAACACATGATCGAAACCATGGCCGGCGGTCTCGCTGTCTTCGACTACGATGGCGATGGCCGGCCCGACATCTTCTTCACCAACGGAGCGGATCTGCCTTCGCTCGCGAAAACCGGTCCCCAATACTGGAACCGTCTCTATCACAACGAGGGTCACATGAAATTTCGTGACGTTAGTGAAGAAGCTGGAGTGGCCGGTGCCGGCTATTCGATGGGCGCCGCCGCGGCCGATTATGACAACGACGGCAAACCCGATCTTTTCGTCGCGGGTGTCAACCGTAACATTCTTTATCGAAATCTCGGTGATGGCAAATTTGAGGACGTCACCGCAAAAGCCGGCATCAAAAGCGGCGAGTGGGCGGTTGCTGCAGGCTGGTTCGATTACAACAATGACGGCCTTCTCGATCTCTGGATCGTGCACTACGCCAAGTGGTCCATCGGCGATGCGAACGACATCCGTTATTGTGGTGATCAGTCTCGCGGCATCCGTATTTATTGCCATCCCAAATACTTCCAGGGTCTCGCCAGCACCCTTTATCGCAATCGGGGCGATGGCACCTTCGAAGACGTGTCGCAGAGGTCCGGCATCGCCGCGTTTTCGGGTCGCGGCATGAGCGTCGCCTTCGCCGACTATGATGGCGATGGCTATCAGGACGTCTTTGTCACGAACGACAACATGCCCAACTTCCTCTTCCACAACAAGGGTGACGGTACCTTCGAAGAAGTCGGTCTTCTGGCCGGTGTCGCCCTGCGCGAGGACGGTAAGCCTGTTGCCAGCATGGGAACCGACTTCCGCGACTACGACAACGATGGCCTGCCGGACATCTCTGTTACCGCTCTCGCCGGGGAAACTTTCCCTCTCTTCCGGAATCTAGGCAAAGGAAGTTTCGTTGATGCCACTTACTCCAGCCGGGCCGGCCTCCTCAGTATTCATCACAGCGGTTGGGGTACGGGTCTCTTCGACTTCAACAACGATGGTTGGAAGGACCTCTTCACCTCCAACTCCCACGTCAATGACCGCGTCGAGTCGTTTGAGTCGGCCGTATATAAGGAAGCTGATTCCGTATTCGTAAATCTGGGCAACGGTACATTTCGCGACGCGTCCGCGGAAGCCGGACTGAACGAAGCGAAAGCTCACCGTGGGAGCGCCTATGCCGATCTCGATGGGGATGGCAAAATCGACGCCGTTGTTTCGTCCCTCGAAGCACCCATAGAACTCTGGCGCAACACCAGCCCCGATGCCAACCACTGGCTGGCAGTCAAGCTCACGGGTACCCATTCGAATCGCGATGGCATCGGCGCGCGAATTCGAATCGGCAATCAATGGAACGATATGACGAGCGCCGTCAGCTATGCCTCGAGTTCCCTGGGCCCGGTACACTTCGGCCTCGGCTCCGTAACTCGCATTGACACCTTAGAGATCTTCTGGCCGGATCGCAAGAAGCAGATTCTGCACGACGTGGCTGTCGATCAGGCGCTGCCCGTACGCGAACCAAACTGACGCTCAGGCCATGGAGCGAAGCGATTAGTGTGGCCCTACGTTTACTCCGGTAAACGTTCGAGGAACCAGAGACCGACAGCCCACCCCATAATGCCGAGAACAATGATAGTCCAGCAAATACGGTTCCAGAGGCGGCAAGTCGTCAAGGACCTGAAATAGTGCGCACCTGCTCCGTACTGCACAAACAGGTGCTCGAATAACCAGCTACACTTGCGCTTCTCGATCAAAGAGTGATTCCTGACTCGAATGTAGCAGTTTACGACGATCTCCGCGTGTTGTCGCCCCGACAGTGACTACTAGCGTCATCAGACGTTAACATTCGTCGCGTATCCTGCTGAAGCGGTCTATACTCCCCCGTGAGCGGAAAGGGAATCTCTGTGCATTTACCTGGCGAGTCTGCTTCTTTCGGATCGACCCTCTTACTCGTATTAGCTGTTGGACTTGCGCTCGCATTTGAATTTGTAAATGGTTTTCACGACACCGCAAACGCGGTTGCCACGGTCATTTATACACACACCCTCCGCCCGGTCGTCGCTGTAGTCTGGTCCGGTATGTGTAACCTGGCCGGCGTGCTTACATCTTCCGGCCTCGTCGCGTTTACTATCGTCGCGCTCTTACCGGTAGAACTGGTGCTCAATGTCGGCTCAGGGGCGGGATTCTCGATGGTCTTCTCGCTGCTCCTTTCTGCCATCATCTGGAACCTTGGAACCTGGTACCTTGGCCTACCGGCTTCGAGCTCGCATACCCTGGTTGGCTCCATCATGGGTGTTGGGCTTGCCAATTCGCTCCTCTCTCCTGGTCACGTGTTCGGTGAAGGCGTCAACTGGGCCAAAGCCGGGGACGTGTTCGCATCCTTGATCGTTTCGCCCATCGTTGGTTTTGTAGGCGCCGGGCTCTTGCTCCTCTTGGGTAAATTTTTGATCCGCCGTCCTGATCTTTATCGGCCGCCCGAGGGGAATGCTCCCCCGCCGGCCTGGATTCGAGGACTTCTGATGCTGACCTGCACGGGTGTCAGTTTCTTCCACGGCTCAAATGACGGTCAAAAGGGTATGGGCCTATTGGTATTGATTCTTGTGGGCGTTCTGCCGGGAACTTACGCGCTAAATCCGGCGACCAAACGAGACGACATTCAGAGGATCGCGACTGATGCGCAGCAGGTTCGGTCTATCCTCCAACAGCACAGTCAAGGCCAAATCACTGGGCAAAGATCGGCGGGCGATCTATCCGACTTTTTGAAAACGAAAGGCGTTCTAAGTACGCGTACTTTCGACTCAATGGCGGGAAAAAACCAGGAAATCCTGGACGAGCTCAAAGATCGCAACAGCTATGGAGACCTCACCGTGGATCAGCGGAAAAAGTTTCGCAGCGACATCTATCTGATGAGCGAATCGATCAACAAACTGGTCAAGCTGAAAAAGGTCACCGATCCCGCCCAGGCTCAGATGCTCACCCGGTACAGCGCCGCTCTTGCCAAGGAGACCAAGTACATTCCGCTTTGGGTGAAGATCGCGGTTGCTTGTGCGCTGGGATTCGGCACCATGATCGGTTGGAAGCGGATCGTAGTGACGGTGGGGGAAAGAATCGGTAAGGAGCATTTGACTTACGGCCAAGGCGCGTCCGCGGAACTCATCGCGATGGTCACGATCGGAATGGCGGACAAATGGGGGCTTCCCGTGAGTACTACTCACGTGCTCTCTTCAGGTGTCGCCGGAACTATGGCGGCAAATCACTCCGGTCTACAAATGGAGACCTTGCGGAATATTCTGCTTGCCTGGGTTTTGACCTTGCCCGTTTGCGTATTGTTGGGCGCGGCTTTGTTCTCTTTCTCGTTTTACATCATCTTCCACGTCCTCGGTTTTCATTAAGCGCGCGCTATCTCGCGCTAACTTGCTCGGCAGGCTGTATATTCGCTTATGCAGCAATCGCTGCTTCTAAATCATGCCGGCGCCTTTGACACTCGAAGAAGACGCAACCCTGACTGGTAGTCTCCGTGCCCTCTTTCTGTTCGATGTTGCAGAAGAGATCGACCTGCCGCTTCTGCGGCGTCTTTCGGGATCAGGATCTAGTAAACGCGAGCCCGCATTTCGCCAACCCGCCCCGGAATACGTGCGCTTTGAGCGGCCTCCTGTGGTCGAGCATCTTGGAACATGTCAAACGGAACATGGCAAGCAACTCGAAGCTCGCGTTCGCTACTTCGAATACGGAGTGGCCAGCGTCGAGTTGCGGATGCAGTTCCACACTTCCTGGCATAGCTTAGTGGGAACCGCGAGCCGCTGGATCATGTCGCCGGAACTGGAAGGCCGTGCGAGCACATTGCTGCGTGATCGCCTTGCCGGCATACCCGACGCTCTCAAGAAACCCTATGAAGCTTGGATCACAGAGGATTACTACGTTGTTCAGGTGGATCCGATCTCCATTCGAGACTATTCCGTTGTCTGCGCGGACGATCTGATTCGAGATCACGGTGCGGAGATTGCACAAATAGTTCGTGGAGAGGCTACAGCGCTTGCAGCGGCAGAGCGCCGGGAAGTTCTTCACTCAAGCATGTCGTACTACCCCGCAGACCTGCTCGTGGTCGGTTGGGTGGCGGCCTTCGTGTACGATACTCCCTCGGCTGCTTTACCCGCGATTGACTTATTGGAATACGCAAACAGCCAATTGCTCGAATTCCGGTACTACGACGAAGTCTTGACGCAAGTGTTGGCGGATGTCTACAGACAGCTCGACAAGAAACGTGGTGTATGGGGTCAGTGGAAGTTGGCCAAGGAGGCTGGAATTTTAAACACAATCCGGCTCGATTACCGGGAACTCGCGGAACGAACTGACAACGCGATCAAGTTCCTCAGCGACATGTTCTATGCGCGCGCGTACCGTTTGGCGGCGGCCCGAATAGGCGTGACGGATTACCGGAATCTTGTAAACGAAAAGCTGAGTACGGCCCGCGACCTGTACGATTCCATGGTCAACGAATTCCATCAGGCGCGTGCTTTCTTTCTCGAACTCATGGTAGTCATCATTTTGATCATCGAGATTGTTTTCCTGTTTCGCGGGAAGGGTTGATCTCGCTCAGTTTTTCTAGCGCCAAGATCCAAGCCTTGGGCGTCGCGCCGAAGATTCGTCGAAATGCTTCGACGAAGGCGCTGCATTGCGTATAGCCAACCTCGAAGGCGGCTTGCTTGACTGAAAATCCTGCAACCAGCAGCTCCACTGCCTTCATCAATCGGACTTGGCGGCGCCACGACTCGAAGTCGATCCCCACATGCTTTCGAAATATTCTTTGAAGCGTTCTGACACTCACACCGACCTGTGTACACAATGAAGCCAGCGTCTGAGATTCAGCAGGGTTCTTCAGCACGGCTTGAGTCACCGCGAGCGCGCGAGGCTCACTCGGCAGCGTCACGAACATCGGTACCGCTGATGCCTTCTCTATATGCGAAACAACCAGGTCGCGAAGGGCCCGCTCCATGCGATTGCTTGTCCGAAGTTGACCGACGCGCACCGTCTCCAAAACAAGCTCTCGCAGGAGCGGACTCACGTGCAATACTGCGCAGCTTGCCGGAACCACCGAAACCAGTCCCCGCCGGAAATATAGTGTGCGCATCGATACTGCTCTGGCCATGTGAATTCGATGTTGCGTTCCCGTTGGAATCCAAAGTGCAAAATGTGGCGGGATAAGCCACATCCTTTCGCCTGAAGACACCTCCATGATTCCGCTGATCGCATAGATCAACTGATCTGACCCGTGTGCGTGTTCGGGAACTAGAAAACCAGGGGGGTAT
>CAWJEH010000058.1:0-33592 GCA_963841675.1 Terriglobia bacterium | reverse complement strand
GCCCAGCTCGGACTTGACCGCTCGCGAGCAGGAGATTCTAGAATTAATCGTGAGTGGCTGCAGCAACAAGCAGATAGCCGAACGGCTTAATATTACTGAAGGTACAGTCAAGTGGCACGTGAATGTGTTGCTAAGCCGTCTGAACGTAAGTGATCGAACGCAGGCCGCCGTATGTGCATTGAAGCGTGGATTAGTCAAACTGAAATAGGCAGGCTGATCCCATTGAGTTCTTGCTCGGTTCTCCAGCGTCAAGCTGGACAGATCTCGTGACTCATATTTCGGAAGCACTGCATCGTCGCAGCTGAAGCACTGAAGATCGGGTACAATCGACGAGATATAGATTGCGCCGCCCGTTCCCGATGAGCTGCGATGGGAATGTCCAAAGTTTTAACCGACGATTCCCTTGCCTTCGATAATCCGCACGTATTTGCTCAATGGTAAATCCTTGATGCGGTCGATCTGCTTGCTGGGTGCGGGCCAGTGGATTTCGAGCTCATCGATTTTCCCGGCCTTTCCTATGCCAAGGACTTCGCGCGGATCGTGCGATGACAAATAGCTGCCCCCGCTATTTTTCAGCCGTGATCGCTTCTTGCCGGCGGCACTCCACGAGATCTTTGCGCCGATGGCGTCGCGATTGCACGTTACGCCTTCAAGCTTGATGCCCAGCCAGTTGTTCCCTCTAGCGACATTATTCTTCAGCAACAGAGGCGCGCCGCCGTTATTGCAGACCAGAACGTCGACTGCGCCGTCATTATTGTAATCGCCGACGGCTACGCCACGAGCCGGGAACACCTTGTGGAAGACAGGTCCCGCGTGATCACTGACATTATGAAGTTTGCCGTCGTCGCCCTGATGGAATAGAAGCAGCGGTTCGCGATATTTCACCTGCAACGAATAGTTATCAATCATGTCATCCGGGTGCCCGTTCGCGAGAAATAGATCGATCGAACCGTCATTGTCGTAATCGAAATACTTCAGGCCCCATCCGCTTAGGAGCCGCGTTGCCTGGGCCACGCCTTCGACCTGAGCAACATCCCGGAACGTCTCGTCCTTGTTGTTCTGATAGACGGAGAACATCTCCTGATCGACATTGGCGACGAACAGATCCTGCCAGCCGTCATTGTTCAGGTCCGCGGCGTCCACGCCCATGCCAGAGCGTGGCTTACCGTTTTCGCTGAATGCGACCTCCGCCTGAAGCGCGATCTCTTCCCACTTCCACGTTCCGTTCGGACCAGGGCCGCGGTTGACGTACAGATAATTCTGGACCGTATCGTTCGCGACAAACAGGTCCATGCGGCCGTCATTGTTGATATCCGTGGCGACAACGCCCAGACCTTTGCCCAGCGATTTCGCGATATCCGTTCCCTTCGTCACATTGGTAAACGTACTATCGCCGTTATTGTGATAGATGAAGCTGGCCGTGCCTTTGAACACTCGCGGAATGCAGTAGTAATGCTTCCCGATCTTGTTGTCTCCGCAGCCGAACTTGTGCTCGCCCGAGTAATCGACGAAGCTGCACACAAATAAGTCCAGGCGACCGTCATTGTCATAATCGAACCATACGGCGCTAGTGGTCCAGCCAGGAGTCGCGACGCCCGCTTTCTCGGTGACATCCTTGAATGTGCCGTCGTGATTGTTCTTGTAGAGAATGCAGCGGCCGTACGCGGTAACGAACATGTCGGGCCAGCCGTCGTTATCGAAATCGGCCACGGCAACCCCCATCCCGAAGTTGCCTCCGGTGACGCACGCCTTTTCGGTCACGTCCGTAAACGTGCCATCGCGATTGTTCTTGTAGAGCCCGTTGCGAATCGGCTTCCTTGGCTTCCAAAAGTCGCACGGCCCGCTGTTCACCAGGTACATATCCATCCAGCCGTCATTATCGAAGTCGAGAAATGCGCAGCCAGGGCCCAATGTTTCGGGGAGATAACGCTCCGGGGACATGGCGTTATCGTGGACCCACTCAATACCGCTGGAGGCGGGTGGGACTTCGATAAACAGAGGCTCGGGCTCGCTGGGGCCGGACTGGGCCCTCAGCCGGCGCGAGGCGCCAGCGCCAGCGGCGATCCAGAGGAGTTCTCGGCGGGTGAAGTTCATGGAGATGGGAATTGCTCTATCGAGAAGCTAACGGGCTCTTGGGCCGCCTCGCTGCCCTGCTCAGCTATGAACCGGATCTGGTAATTGCCTGGATCCAGTTTGGCAAGCGGCGCAGCCGCAATTTATTGAATTTTACCTTGAGCGGCTACGTCGCCGACCTGCGGCGTACCGTTCCCGAGCACCTTTCTGTCTCTGCTGAATTCCATTGTGAGCTGCAGCTTCGCCGGATTGTTCTTATCGGGGTAGATGACAACATAAAACGGAAGCACGTTCTGGTGCTGTGATCGGCGGCAAGAGTTGGAGTGATCACCCGATCGGCTATTACCAGCGGATCAGAATCGGCTGTGTCCTTATCCTTCGGCTTGACACTGCGGACCGCCGTCACGCTACTGGCTCCGATAGCGTTTGATGGCGGCGGCATGAAGACATTGGTTCTGCGGACGCTGATTTTGCTGCCCTGCTCGTCCATACCCGCAGTTTCAAGGGGATAGCGTCCGGGAGGGAAATCGAAGTATTGATTTAGGAGAGCTCTCTTGCTAGAGCGTGCTAAGAAACGATCGCAGCGCCTCTACTGTGCGCTGACGTTGATCGTGATGCAGATTATGCCCCGCGCCGGCGGGCGCCGTGATTTTTGAAAGCGAATCCCCGATCTGCATTGTTCCCATCATGGCTTGCATCTGCGTGGCCGAATAAGGACCGTGATACTGCTTTTTCGATAATGCCCAATACTGGCAATCCACGGGATCCCACTTCGGAGTCTGCGTACGGCAGGTCGCTACCAGTTTGTCGAAATTGGAGTTGTTCTGCGCGACCAGTTCTTCGGGTGTGCCGAACATCCCGCCGCGAGCTCTGGCTGGCGGTGCGTGTCCAGGCTCCGGAGCCGATTGTGCTGGACCCGCCGGACCGCCCGGTGGGAAGCGGCCCAACAGCGGATCGAGCATGATGATCGCGCGCGCCAGGTCGGGGTATTCAGCGCCCACTCGCATGACCGTTGCCGCACCCATACTGTGGCCCATCAGGATTGGCTTCTCAAATTTCATGGCGCGCACGAATCCCACCACATCTTCAATCAGCGTCTCGCCGTTATCGGCTTCTGTGAATGGATGCGAAAGCCCATGACCGCGCGTATCGGCCATGTAAATGTCGTACGAGTTTTGCAGTTCTTCCGTCAGAGTGGTCCAGCATAGTCCGTTGTCGGTAACGCCGTGGACCATAACGATGACCGGTTTCCCGAGCGCAGGAACCGCGTGATAGTAGTGAATGCCGATCCCATTCGCGTACACAAATCCGTCCGACCAGCCGTCTGGTATGCCCGGAGGCGGGGTCGCCAGCAACGCGCAGACCGGTACCGTCAAGAATGCCATCTTGAGTAAGTTCATGATCTTCATTTAGTAAGTTGCGAGGGATACGTGCAGCACCTGGGGCGCGGATGTTAACCGCAGGCCGTAGTCGGTTTGATCGCCGTTGAGGATGCGCTCGAACTGGAACACCCCATTCACATACTGGCCCTCTTCCACGCGCAGAAACTGGCGATGTATCCATTTGCCGTCAATCCTGGCCGACGGCTCCTGGCCTGTGCCAAGGACGATGCCGCCGGACTTTTGCTGCTCGGGCGTTCCGGCCGGACGGAAGTCGACAACGCAATCGATTCCGGTGACCAGAAACTTGTTGGGGCCGAGTTGCGCGACGAGCGCGCGTCCGAGCGGCTCGTGCTTCTCATTGTTGTTTTGCATGGGAAAGCGGCGGAATCTGAACGTAACCAGCGCGTCCCAGTCTCCAAAATGCAGGATCTGAGGAGATGCATCGTCCGGTTCAGCGGTTGCCTGCAGCTTGCCTTCGAAGTTCAGCCCGGCGATTTCGCGCATCATCGGTGCGATTAAGCGGTAATTCTGCGCTGTGGGATCAAGAAAAGCGTTCTTCGAATCCGGCTGGCCGGGCATCGTGGGACGAGTGCGCGTGTAGTCCAATCCGAACGGCGAGTAGCCGATCGCCTGAAGGCCGAGTACGGAAAAGAAGAATCGCGCCGAGAGAGGGGAGCCCATGGTTTCCGGAACGAACAACGCGTTATCGGGTCGGTGATAGACTTCGAGCGTTTTCAGGTACTGTCTGGTGCCGCCCAGATAAATGTCGGGAGCTTCGATATCGATGGCAGGCGCCTCTGCCTTCCAGATCGGAATCACGTTGTCGGTGGGACCGCCGCTCTCGTAGGTGACAGGCACCTCCGGCGTAAGCGGATCGTGCAGCGCGGCATTCACGTACATCGGTAGTGGATACACCGCTTTGCCTGCAGCGGCAACCTGCCCGACGTATTTGGCAATAGCCCAGGCATGAAAGTACACCTCAGCCTCAGGTCCGAAGACCGCTTCCCAACTGGCGCCGGCCGGCACCCACTTCCTGCCCATCGCCTTCACGATCTCCGGCGGAACCGGCCCGGCAAAGAGTTTGTTTGCTTCCGGAGAGTGATCGCGGATGGTTCCGCCCCAGGTGCCGGTCTCGTTCTCCACCTGCACCAGCAGCACGGTTCTTTCCGCATCGACTTCTTTCAGATGAGTCGTCAGCGCGGTGAATGCCTCCTTATCCCGCTCGAGCGAAGCCGCACAAAAAGGCGATGGCGAATCGACATACTCGCCGTCTTTATTGACCACGTGGAAGTAGCGCTTGGGATCGAGCTTCATCCACTCCGGTATGTAGTGCTGGCTGCCATTCTTCCAGGTTCCGAACCACAACAGGACAAGGTGCACCTGGTGCTGTCGCGCCTGTTCGAGCAGCAGATCCACCTGCGAATAGTCGAACTGGCCGGGCTTTGGCTCGAACTGTTCCCAATAGATCGGTATCTCGAGGGTGTTGGCATGCAGGTATTCGATAGCAGACCACACCGCAGGCAGGGTAACCGGCCAGTCGCTCGAGTTATTCGACTGCGCGCCCAGCATCAGGTAAGGCGCGCTATCGACCATTAGGGCGTAACGTCCGCCCTGCTGAACGATACGCGGAATCGGGTGCGCCGGCACCTGCGCTGCGAGGCCTGCAATCGAGGCGGCCAAAACGAGCGCGACGATACACGCTTTCAGACGAATGGACGTCATCGATCAATCAGGTCAATGCAGGCAGCGCTTTCCGCGCCTGACGGTCCGGGTCACTCTTCGCTTCGGAGGTATCGTCCAGGACCATTGTTTCCCCTCGCTCGGAGGAGTACTTCGGCCAGTGAGGAAGACCGCCTCCATTGGGATTGTCGGTCTTCATAAACTGCAACAACGTCCGCGCCATCTTGGCCGACAGCGCTCTCGGCCGCGCGCCGCCGCCTGTGTGGGTCAGCATCAAATCGGTGTTGTAGAACCAGAAACAAATATCGAGCGTGTGGAAGGCGCCCATGTGGCCATCGAATAAAGGTGGTTGCCAGGTGAACCAATCGACAAACACCGGCGCGGACTGTTTCGATTTTGCATCCGCCAGCGCCACCACGCTTTGGCGGTTGCTGCTCACCAGCGACCAGATCTCGACCGGCTTGCGCCCCGGGAACGTCTTTGCGTACGCTTCCACCACATCCTTTGCTTTGTCGCCGAGACCGCCGCCGAAACCTGCTCTCACCCTCACTCTTTCGACAACCTGCTCGAGCGTCATCGATTGCATCGATGCATCGCCCAAACCCGCTTCGTTCTCCACCGAGCTGATAATCATCGGCACGTCGGCTGCAGTCGGCGCCGCCACCGGGTCGTAGGGATGCTGCGGCAAAGTCTTGCCATCCACCACGGGCGCAAAACCACGCATCAATCCGCCGCCGGGCCGGGCGTTCTTCGCCATGGCCTGCTGCGCGCGCGTGGCAATGGCGTAGAATTCCTTCCACGGCATCGCCTGTAATTTGGCCAGGTCATTCCCGGTCAACCCTGCTTCCTTGACCACCGCGGCCCCAAGCTCTTCGGAATGGGTCTTGTCCCCGGCCTTGCGCATGGCCCCGCTGAGGACAACCGCTTTGTGGAAGAGTCCTTTGGCACAAGGCATGGCCGTCAGCGTGCAAACCTTAGCGCCACCGCCCGACTGCCCGATGATCGTGACGTTGCCGGGATCGCCGCCAAAATTGGCGATGTTGTCGCGGACCCATTCGAGCGCGGCCACAATGTCCAACATGCCGACGTTCCCCGAATCGGCAAACTTTTCTCCGCCTACGCCGGCCAGATCGCAGAAGCCCAGCGGCCCCAGCCGGTGATTGATGGAACAAAACACCGCATCGTTAAAACGCGCAAAATTCTCGCCGTTGTATCCGTCCTGCTCGATCGCGTTTCCGCTCGAGAACCCGCCACCGTGGATCCAGAACAACACAGGCCGCTTCTTTCCATCGTTGATTGCCGGCGTCTGCACGTTGATGCGCAGACAATCCTCATTTACGTCGCCATAGTTCCAATGGTCCCGAAACGAAGACAATGGCCGCGCGTACCGGTTCTCCATGTTTTGCGCCGCCGAATTGCCCCACCATACCGCCGGATACTCATCCGCCCAGGGCTTCGCTTTCTGCGGCGGCATGAACCGGTTTGCGCCTGACGTATCGGCCCCGTACGGCATCCCCAGGAAGTGATAAATTCCACGCAGAACGTAGCCTCTGACCTTGCCGTATTCGGTCTGAGTTACCGCAATGTTCTCGCCTATAAACAAGCTCTGCTTATCCTGCTTTTCCGCGCCCATATGCGGGCTCGCGGTTACGGCCGTCGCGCCCAGCGCGATTCCAGCCGAACTCGTTCCAAGTGTCCGTACGAAGTGGCGTCTGTTGGATTTCATCTTTTCAGCTCCTATAACGAATTGTTAGTAATAGCCAGCGGTAAGCTCAATGCCGAGTATACTTATCAAATACAGTCATCACCGGCAGCGCGTTACCGTTGTCGTCAAAGAAACCGCGGCGATTCAGCTCGCCGGCAACAGCAGGCTCCCACCAGAAGACACCCTTACCCAGGCCGAAGGGCGTAGCCTGAACTACCCGGTTCAATTCATCGAGGAATTCTTTCTGACCTTCCGGAGTTTCCGGGAAGGGCGCTAGCTTATTCTGGTACTCGCCCGGCTTCCAGTTGTAGGCTGCTTCGACGACGATGATGTCCTTGTGATACTCATTCGCCATAAGCATCAGGGTTTCGCGAAGATCATTCAGGCTGCCGTGCCACCAGGGATAGTAAGACTGCCCCATCACGTCGAAGTTCACGTGATACGAATTCAGCTTGTCAAAGAATGCCTTCGTCTTCATGGGGTCGCCGCTCTTTTCAATGTGGATCATGACGCGCGGGCGCGGATGATTCCCCTTGCCGGCTTCGACGCCCGCGATACCGGCTTTTATCAATTCGGCAAAGTTGTCCCAATTTGCTGGAAGCCGGCCATCCGGCCACAACATGCCGTTCGTCACTTCGTTGCCGACCTGCACCATGTCCGGCAGGACGCCGGCGCGTTCGAATGCAGATATCGTGTCGCGCGTGTACTCAAAGACAGCTTGCACCAGCTCGGCGTGTGTTTTTCCCGACCAGGCTTTGGGAATGAACTGCTTGCCAGGATCGGCCCAGGTGTCTGAATAGTGGTAATCAAGCAGAAATCTGAAACCAAGCTTTCTCGCTGCGGTGGCGGACGCGATTGTGTATTCGAGGTTATTCGGAAGCCCAGTGGGGGTGTGAAACAATCGAAGCCGGATCCAGTTATAGCCGTGATCCTTGAAGATCTGCAGTCCCGGTTTCGGTTGTCCGTCCTCCCTGAACACCGTTCCCCGATCCTCGGCCTGCTTCAAAAAAGACAGGTCGGCGCCAACCGCATATTCGGCGGCAAATGTACAAGCGTTAGAGCAAAACAGCACCAACGTTGAAGCGATTAGGACACGCATGCGAGATCAGAATGTAAACCGGGCCACAAGCTGGCCGTTCCGGGGTTGGCTGTAGAGCGACGTCGGATTGACGTAACCCCAGCCTGAGATGGGTTGGCCCGATGCACTTCTAAGCGCGAACGTGACCGACGCTGATAGCAAAGCGCAAACGGTAGCAAGCTTGTACCGCATTTTGCCAGCCTCACCTGAAACAAGAATCCGTTGAGCTAAGATGATCCGGCCGCGGACCGATATAAATCCAGTGCGAACCGCATCAGCTAGCGATAATTTTCGTGGGTGATACTATCACCAACAGGACGGCGAGTCACCTAACTTAAGTTAGGGCGGCGGAACTGAACTTTCCGCGTCCCCCGCTGAAGCGCGTCCACCCACTAGAGCCAGTAGGTGATCCCCTGACTTTCGACAGGGGTAGAAAGTACCGAATTCGTGTATATTCAACACGCTTCGCTTATGAATACGAATGACCTGAGTCGCAGAAACCTTCTGAAGGGGGCGATCAGTGGGGCAGCGCTCGCCACGTCGCTTGGCTCGGAGATCTCTGGCCAGGCTCGGGGAGCAAATTTCTTTTTGAGGAGCAGGGAGACATTTGATTTCGGTTGGCGATTCCTCAAGGGTGATGCGCCCGCGGCAGTTCAGCCCGGGTTTGCTGATTCGGCCTGGAGATCTGTGGACCTGCCACATGACTGGAGCATTAAGGGACCTTACGCAGACAAGGAACCGGCAGGCGGGCCAGGTGGGTACTTGCCGACTGGAATCGGTTGGTATCGAAAACGCTTCGCCATCCCAACCTCATATACCGGAAAAATTCTTACTATCGAGTTCGACGGTGTCTATCAACGGAGTGAAGTATGGATCAACGGCCATTACCTTGGCAATCGCCCCTACGGGTACATTCCCTTCGTTTACGATCTCACACCTCACGTCAAGTTTGGGAACGAAAACTTGATCGCAGGAAAGGTTGATAATTCTCATCAGCCCAATTGCCGGTGGTACTCGGGATCCGGCATCTACCGTCACGTGTGGCTACTGGTCACAAATCCACTGCATGTTGCACATTGGGGCACGTTCGTGACTACGCCCCGTGTATCGAGGGAGAGCGCGACCGCCCAGGTAAAGACAAAAGTCAAAAACGACGGCAAGGGTGCTGTACAAGCCGCATTGACAACCAGTATTGTCGACAAGACTGGGAACACCATTCAGACCCTGGAACCAGTGACTCAGGAAATCCTGCCTGATGCTGAATACGAATTCACTCAGCAGTTGCGGATCGAAAATCCCCAGCTTTGGTCGCCAGGGAATCCGCATTTGTATAGAGTGCACAGCTCCATCCTGGAGCAAGGCAGGGCAGTAGACGAGTACGACACGCCATTCGGCATACGTGAGGCCATCTTTGACGCTGATAAAGGCTTTTTGCTGAATGGAGAACAACTAAAACTCAGGGGCGTCTGCGTCCATCACGAAGCCGGCTCTGTGGGAGCAGCGGTGCCGGAGCGCGTTTGGGAGCGGCGTTTCGAAATTCTGCGCGAAATGGGTTGCAACGCAATCCGCACCAGCCACAATCCGTTTGCCGCCGAGTTCCTCGATCTCTGTGACCGCTTCGGATTTCCTGTGATGGACGAGGCGTTCGACGAGTGGAAGGTGCCGAAGCCTCAGATCGGTCCTTACGGTTACAGCATTTTCTTTGACGAATGGTACGAGCGCGATCTCAAGAACTTCATACATCGAGATCGAAATCATCCAAGCGTTGTCCTCTGGAGCTCAGGTAACGAGATCGGTGATCAGGCCGATCCCAAAGGCGCCGAAACGCTGCGCAAACTTCTAGATGTCTTTCACAGCGAGGATCCGACGCGCCCGGTTACGGCAGCTTGCGATCGCATTGCCGCTGAGCCCCTGTCTAGCCGGGCCCGGCCGGAATTCGTCGCACTCCTGGAGGTAGTCGGCTATAACTGCGTTGATCGCTGGCGCGACCGGATTGAAAAGTACTACAGCATCGACCGGCACGATTTCCCGCAACGTCGGTTCATTGGGACTGAGAGCGGCGCGATGGGCGGCGTTCGCGGCGATTATCGCGCCTTGTGGTCCACCGCGAACACCGGCACGCCTGGGTTTCGAGGATTCGGAGTGGGCCGCCATATCGATGTCGAACAGTTGTGGAAGTTTGTCCGAATCTACGACTACGTGTCCGGCGATTTTATGTGGACCGGAATCGATTACCTGGGCGAAGCTCGCTGGCCGGGGAAAGGACTCCCCACCCGTCGCGCCAGCGAAATCCACAGATTCTTTCTTGTTGGAATTGGGGTGCATCGCATGCACCCCTGCTTTCCCGGCGAGGGACGGAGGGTAGCAAAGGCAAGTCAGGGGGAACCACCCACACTTGAAGCGAAGCGGAAAGTGCGGAGCGAAGCGGAGGCCTGCAGCGAAGCGAAGGCTGGGGGATGACTTGCCTGCGCGAGGAGGCGGCGCCTCCTTAGAATTTTCGGGAGAAGCTCAAAAAGCGCTTAATCTAGCGCGAATCTTGTTCTCCACGGTATTGGTGCCGCGTTCTCTTTTTCGGAAACGTGCCGGCAATCGCTCTGAGAAGAGTTTACACCAGTTTCCGATATTCGTGTTTTCAGCCACGAGGAATATCGGTAAATACATCCGGACTACTCCTTCGCAATCCTACTTTCCGGGTGCCGACGATTCGGGAGGTGAATCGGAAACTATCTGCGCGAGCGCTGTACGCTGGGCACTTGTCCGGTAACGAGAATGGGACGGTATCAAACGGTGGGGATCGATGACTCGTATTGCAGTCGCGTTTGAGTTCATATAGAATCTCTGTAGGAACTCTATAGACGATCTATACATGACGCGTCCCTCCGCCAATATCGCCCTACTGCAGGGCACACTCGATGTCCTCATTCTTAAGGTGCTCGCCCTTCAACCGATGCACGGTCTCGGTATCTCCCGCCGCATTGCTCAGGTGACGAACGCCACATTTCTGGTCAAGCCTGGCTCGCTATTTCCTGCTCTCCATCGCATGGAAGAAGCCGGCTGGCTCACCTCGGAGTGGGGAGAATCGGAAAATAACCGTCGTGCCAAGTTTTATCGCCTCACCAAGCCGGGCCTTCGAAAACTGAAGCAAGAGACCGACAACTGGGGCCGCATTTCAGCTGCAATGGCATTCGCTCTGGAAATCTCGTAGGACTCTCATGCGGTGGCTGAGAACAATCTGGCGGAATCTTTTTCACAAGCAGGCGGTGGATAAGATTCTCGACGAAGAGATTCGCTCCTACCGGCAACTTCTTGAGCATGAAAAGATCGCTGCTGGCGCGGATCCGGAAACCGCATGGCGCGAAGCAGCAACCGAACTTGGAGCAATCGAAGTGATCAAGGAACAAGTATGTGATATCCGGCGGGGGGCCTTACTGGAAGGTTTCTGGACCGAACTCCGCCAGTCGATCCGTGCACTCCGCCGCAATCCGGGGATGGCTGCCATGTGCGTCCTCATGCTCGCCCTCGGCATTGGCGCCAGCACGACGATATTCAGTGTTTTTGAAGCGGTGCTGCTCCGGCCGTTGCCATTCCGGAACGCTGACCGCCTCGTTGAAGTTGCGGAGACTCGGCACGATCGCGGCATCGATGAGGAGAACTTTTCCGAACCCGATTTCTGGGATCTCCACGACCGAACAAAATCGTTCGAAAGTGTTGCCGCATACTTCCACTCTGAAACTAACCTGACAGGCGATGGCGAACCTCAAAAAGTTTCCGTTGCGCAAGTAACGGTTGGATTCTTTCGCACACTTGGAGTTAATCCCATCCTCGGTCGAGACTTCTCGACCAAAGAAGGCGACGCCAGGATCGCAATTCTCGGCAACAAACTTTGGAAGGCTCGCTACGGAGCTGATGCCAACATTCTCGGCAAAGTGCTCCGCCTGACTGACGGCAGCTATACGGTCGTGGGCGTGCTGCCTCGGGGTGAACCCTGGATCGACGATGAAGTATACCTGCCTTATCCGTATCATCCGAACTCCGATCGGCAGGATCACTCATTCGCCGTAGTGGGGCGTCTCGCGAAAGGCGTTACCACTGAAGGCGCGAGGACAGAGTTGCAGCGCCTTGCCGCCTTAATGCAGGCAGCCAATCCCAAAGAAGATAAGGGGCTCGGATTCAATCTTTTTCCGTCTCGCCGCTGGATCGCCCCGAAAGAAACACGTACTGCTCTGCGCATTTTACTCGCGGCGGTGGGGCTCCTGGTGCTCATCGCATGCGGGAACGTGGCGAACCTGCTATTAGCGCGCGGCCTGGCGCGCCAGCGCGAAATCGCTGTGCGGAGCGCACTGGGAGCGGCACGCGCACGGCTCGTCCGTTTCGTGATGCTCGAATCTCTCCTGCTTAGCGCATTTGGCGCGGTTCTGGGGCTGGTGTTGGCGGCTGTCTGCGTACACGGCATTCGCGCGCTGGAAATACCCGGCATTCCACGCCTCGATGAAGTAACCCTGAATCCATGGGTCCTCTGTTTTACGTTCGGAGTCACCTTATTCACGGGCTTGCTCTGCGGTCTTGCGCCGGCGCTCCAAACGCCGCTTCAAGGACTCGCCACAGCCCTCCGGGAAGGTGATCGCCAAGCGGGTGCAAACCGGCGTCAGGCTCGTGTCCGTTCGATACTCGTAGCCGCGGAAGTCACCCTCGCGTTCCTTCTGCTGGTAAGCACGGGACTCGTTCTACGCAGCTTCCAACGCCTTTTGAACGAACACCGCGGCTTTCAAACCACACACCGTCTCATGTTCTCGGTCAGCTATCCCGATACTTACGTACGCCACGGCAGAGCGAAACAGTTCATCGACACTTTTCTCGAAAGACTCTCGGCTGACCCTGACATCGTATCGAGCGGCGCTGTCAGCTCGCGTCCTGTGGAAGGTCCGATCAATGGCATGGATATTGATCCAGCCACACGCCCGCTCGCCTCTGGATCCCCACCATTTGCAAATTGGCGCGTGATTACGCCAGGTTACTTACGCGCCGTTGGCTTACCGCTGTTGCGCGGCCGAAACTTCAATCAAAGCGATAAGCCCGTGTGGACTGAGCCGGGCCAGCCGCCACCCTCGCATCGGACAGTTATGCTCAGTTCTGCCCTTGCCAGGCTGCTCTTCCCAAATGAAGATGCCATCGGCAAACACGCAGTCCTGTGGAAGGGGCAATTTAACCGGGATGCCGAGGTTGTCGGTATTGTCGGAGATTCGGTGGAGCGCGGCCTCGACCAAGGACCAGCGCTCACCGTCTATATCCCGTACGGACGCATGCATGTGCCATCAGAGTTCGTCGTCGAAACCCGTGGAGATCCGAAGAGTGTATTCCCAGGGTTGCGTGCCCTTATCAAGCGCCTCGATCCTGATTTGCCAATCGGGGAAGTACGTTCCTTCGACCAAGTAATCAGCCGTTCCATCTCGCCGCAGCGGATGAACTCCATTGTGCTAACAACCTTCGGCGGATTCGCTCTGCTGCTGGCGAGTCTCGGAATCTATGGTGTTCTTTCTTACTTCGTCCGCCGCCGCACTGCAGAGATTGGACTCCGCATGGCGCTCGGCGCAAGTGAATGGGGCATCCTCAAGATAATTGTGGCCCAGGGTCTTCTGCCGGTTCTTCTCGGCATTGCGGTTGGGGGCATCATGGCCTGCTGGCTGTCACGTTATCTCAAGTCGCTTCTTTTCGGTGTTCAACCGATCGACCTGTTAACGTATGCTGCAGTTTCGGCATTGTTATTGGCTACAGCCGCGCTCGCCTGTTTTGTGCCCGGTCATCGCGCTATGAGGACCGATCCGGCTATCGCATTACGCCTTGAGTAACACTACGGAACCTCACTTTTGTGGTGACATCAGATCTTGTCGGTGACGCGCTAACCGGAAACTGAGCTCAGATCGGCTGCATAGATCGCCGGTGACGGCCCATCAGTATTTACGATCTGGGTCAGTGCTCCGCAAGTGGGATATCGGACAGTTGCCGGGGTCAATTCAAGCGATTAGGGTTTCATTCACCTACTGAATGGGCTCGTCGGTGAGTGAGGAACACAAAACCTACAGAACGAGCGAGCGCGCGGTTCCGCTTAAATGGTCATAATAACGCCGTTCGTCTTCCGACCGGAATCGCTACGTCGACCAGCATCATAGGGAATTCCAGATTTGAGAATGGCAATCAACACCGCCAGCAAGCGATCCGCAACTCCGCGCAATGCCCTCGCATGCGCGTGTCCAGCAGCCCGCAACCTGTCATAGTGTTGCCGGCTTTGGGAATCAAACATTATGCTGCGACTGGACCAATAGAAAACCGCTTGCCGAATTCGCGCGCTGCACGCGTGCCGCATGCTGACCGTCCGCCGTTTGCCGCTTTGCTTGGTAACAGGAGCAGTGCCAGCATAGCATCGGAGCGCATGACAATCTCTCTCGCGAATGGGACGCGATGCTTCGGAAAGAATCGTGGAAGCAATCGTCGGCCCAAGCCCCGGCAGCGAAAGGAGAAGATCGACATCGCGATATTGGCACGAGTTGCCATCGGCGTTTTCTGGCAGCTCCTTTAAAGCGCGTGCAATTCGGCGTTCGACATCTTTGATCTGTTGATCGAGCAGAATAATTCGGGGCAGTAGGAAGAGGATATGTTCGCTGGCCGCCTCTGATGCTCCCGGTGCAAGTTGTAAAGCCGGTTCCCCCAGAATGGCTACGACTTGCTCGGCGGTGAAACGACTGATTCGGTGACGCGCTAAGAGTTGGCTAACGCGTTTCGCGGTGAGCTTTGCCGCCTTAGCCGGCGTCGGAGCCTTATCCAGTAAATCCCATATGAAGCGGTCGTCGGCACCAGGGCTGAGTTTCAGAATCTGCGGGAAATAACGGTGCAACTGCTCCCAAAGCTGATTGGTTGCGCGGCGCAGCTCGTTCTTAAGCTCCTCGTCAAGCCGGGAAAGCTCTCGCAAACGGATGATTTCCGGGTTGTCTGCCTGGACGCGCTTGAAGCTTTTTCGGTCAGTTCTCAACGCGCTTGCGAGCACGAGTGCATCTCGCGAATCATCTTTTGCGCCTGCAACCGTATAGCGATCGCGGAAACGATCCGCCTGCTTCGGATTGATAGAGAATACCGAGAAACCGGCGTCAGTGAGCGTTTCGACAACAGCGCCCCACGACACTTCAATAGCGATTCCGACCTCCTCCGGGAGACCGCGGCAGGTTTTGCGAAGTCGATTAACCAGGGTCTCCAGACCCCTGCCACTGTGCGGCGCATCATACTGCTCAATCACTCGTCCCTCGTGATTGAGCACTACGATGCGATGATTCTCACTTCCCCAATCGAGGCCAACAAAATACTGCAATCGTTCGTTCACGTAATCAGCTAATCCTTTCTTCTCTTCGTTTCTCGTAATGCTGCTATCAACGCCTGTACTGGCGCTCACCCGACTGTGCTGGTGGCGCGACTCCCCACTGGAAGTGCATCACGACGATACCGCCGAGGTGCATGTCCTTTCCTGGCGCTATGCTGCGCAGCGCGGCGAAGGCACTCTCGGCAGCTGTCATCGGATTGAGCATTGGGCTCAGTCCTATTTAGAAGGGTACAGGCGCGGCGTCCGGGGTGATTGATACGTGTGGCTTCAAGAAAGATGGATTCTACTTTTACCAGAGCCAGTGGACTACTGACCCCGTTTTACATGTTTTTCCTCACTGGAACTGGAAAGGGAGAGAGGGACAGTTTGTTCCCGTCATGTGCTACACGAACTGCGATACGGTGGAGCTCTTCTTGAACGGCAAATCCGTCGGGGTGAAGGGATATGCATTTCCGCGGTTGGGAATGGAGGAACACTACGGGAACTATCCGGCGCGAATGCGAGTTCCCGGGACCACTGCCGACCTGCACTTATCCTGGGACGTGCCCTATGAACCTGGCACGTTGAAAGCTGTGGGCAGAAAGAACGGCAAAACCGTTGCGACGGTCGAGGTTTCCACGACTGGCGAGCCAGCTGCGATCGGTCTCTCTGTCGATCGGGAGCGCATCACGGCAGACCGGCGCGACGTGGCGCACTTCACCGTGCAGATTCTGGATGGCGACGGCCGCGTGGTTCCAACAGCTGCAAACGAAGTGTCGTTTCAAGTGGAAGGCGAAGGCAAGCTGATTGGAGTGGATAACGGCGATCCGGCGAGCCACGAGGATTATAAGGCGGATCGTAGAAAGGCATTCAATGGTCTGTGCCTGGCGATCATCCAATCAACCGCACACGCCGGTGCGATTCGCGTAAGCGCGAATTCGCCGGGACTGAAGCCAGCCAGCATCAGCATCGCGTCTTCGATTTGAGGAAAATGCAACGTAATTGGGCCAAATTGATCGTGGCGTTCGCGCCTCTCCTCGTATGCGCTCGCCTCCCGCTGCAGACCCAACCTTCCTTCGCCGTTCAGTCGCGGAAATTGAACATTGTGCATCGCGTCGGCTAGTCTAGATAAAAAATCAGCCCCCGTGCGACTTCATGGGGCGTCATTGATCCGTCTTCGGAAAGCGAGCGGATCGCGACCAGAACCTCGAAAGTCAAAACAAGTAGTTCCCGGGCCGTTTCGGATAGAACGCGGGCCGTTCCGCGTGGCGGGCGCCGGGCTACTCACCGGAAAACTCCCATCGTGCAGTACCCGAAAAAAGATCACCGCTGATCCCCAGAATGTAGCGGCCGGGCGGTAGCTGCTCCATATCCAACCGAACGTTCTGGACCGGCCGAATGCCCTCCGTGTGAAGTTTTCCCTGAGTCGCAATCAGAAGCCCGGAGTCGAGATGCTGCGGCGGGGCTGAGACTTCGGCCTTCTTGAGAATTCCGCTCAGCAACAGGTTTTCCACCCGGCAGACCTCGCTGGAGCGACGTTGCCTATGCGACAGTCCACTAGTCCGGCAGAAACACCAAGGCGCGATCAATAGCGGCCAATCGGGTGACCACCGCTTTTGAGAGGAGCAGTCGGGAAGGCGGGAATGGCGGGCGAACGCCAGGCCAAGATCTACGGAATGATTTGAGGTTGGCTTGGCACCCAGAGGTTATTGGGCTCATAGACGATCTGCGCCGATCCTAAGACTGAGATGGTGCTGGTGCGGGTTGGGAAGAGGGGGTTGGGCTCGATCTTTCCTTTCAGTTCGCCGCTCAGCAGGCCGCGGCCGTTGGCGATCAGATCGTCGACTACATGGGGATCTTGCGGGTAGGCATCGAGGGTTCCGCCAAACGCAGTGTGTCCGTTGTAGATGCGATCATACTGCGGTTGCAGGCTCTTGATCTTCAACAGGCCGCGCAAGACGGTGACGATGGGCAAACTTGCAAGCAGGTTGGGATTGGCGGCATCTCCGGTGAAGAGGATACGGGTCTGGTGATCGAGGAAAACGCAGGAGCCGGGGGTGTGGCCGGGGGTGTGATAGACGGTAACGATGCGTCCGCCCCCGAGATCTAAGGTCTGCTCATCGTAGAGCGACTTGAGGAGAGGATTCTTGTCCCAGTCGCCCCATTTGGCGTCGGCCGGGGTATAGTCCCACACATGCTCATATCCGAAGGGCATATGCCATATCATTTCGCCAAACATCTTGGCGCTGTGTTCGTTTTGCGACTCGGCCATGGCGCCATCGGCGGGATCAATCCAGACGGTGGGAAACTCGTGCATGCCGCCGGCGTGGTCGGGGTGGCCGTGGGTAATAATGACATCATAAGGAAGGCTGGTGAGCTTGGAGATGGTGCTCTTGATGTCATAGAAGCCGGCGCCGGTGTCGATTAGCAGAGCCCGCTTGGTGCCCACGAGCAGGTATTGCGCATCCATGCCGAATTCGTTGATGAAGTAAGTATTGTTTGCGATCACGATGATCATGGGCCGGGTGATGGGGCCGCCCTGGGTGCGGTCCAGCTTATCGGTGGCGGGGTTGAAGGAACTAACCGGCACCTTGCCTGCGGATTCTGGAGTGGCCTGGGCCCCCGCGCCGCGGGGCGGCCCCGCAACGAGAAACGCGAGTGCAACTGCGGCCAACGATGAGATGGTTCGCGACGGGTTCTTCATGCTGAACATCCCAGCCTCCTTTATGAACGTGTACGGCTCCTCAAGCTTAACGGAACCGGTTTGGACTTGATCCTACGGGTGCCCGTAGCGACGGCTTCGAACGCTGGCCTCTTCCCGCTCGGCGGACGGTGTCGCCCGGTGCGGGCAAGCGGCGCAGATCGATCTCGAAAAAATCACAGTTTACGCTCCTCGCGGGCGGAATTCTAGCGCGCTCCACGGCTGCGCGAATGGCTACCGCGCCCAATTCCGGCGCAGTCACGCTCTGCAGATCACCCTGGAACGCCGCCATCGGCGTCCTCTGCACGAGCGCACTCAACCCACCGAACCCGCGACGCGGGTTCAAAATCCCCGAGGGTGCCATTGTTCCGCGGGGTCCCAAGCTGATGCTGGCGAACGCCGATGATGTGGCGCTTGTGCCTGTGCCGGGACACGGGCCCGCTACATTGTTTAAGCTGCTCATGGGAACCACCAAGAGCCGCCGGCTACCCTCAGTTGGGTCACAAGACTTCCTTGTGACCCCCCGCACTATTCGGGACACAATTGATACAAATCGTGCCACGATAGTGGCATAACCCCTAGATTTTTGCCCACTGTTGCTGGCACAATCCTACGTGGCAGTTGGTTGCGCGCGGCATCAGTCAGCGCCGATGACCTGGCTAGGCCTTCCGTTTCTGCAAGCCCGACTTCAAAAGCCACGCAGCCGAAATTGGCACGACAGTAAGCTAAGCCGCTACAGGTGATTCGAGTCAACCCGGTATGTCCAGGTCCGGACTGCCGCTGGGTCGATCGGAGTGGTGCGGGTAAATCAGTTGCGCCTCAAGCTCAGTGCAAAACATCGCTCGCCTCCGCTTCAGCGATCAGCCGGTCTCCATCTTCTTTGACCAGAAATCCTTCCGAGATCAGCTTCCGGGCGGCTGCTCGCACTCTGTCCACATACTGCTCGTGTGTGCCATAGCGTTCTTCGAGAGAGAGCCGCGGATCACCGGAAGCCAAGCGCTCCGCGCGTGTTTTCGCAAACGGGATGAAGCCCCCAGTAAAGCCGCAGCTCTCATTTTTGTAAAAGCCGGATACGGAGACGTTCCAACCGAGGTACGTGCCGAGCGGCACGTGGTGCAAAACGGAAGGAACGCCACCCGTCTCATTTCCGTCGGCGTCCACTTTGGGCACGAGCATCGGAAGAACCTGTCGAATGATCGGCGGCTGGATGGAGATCACGCCAGACAGGTCCGCATAGTCGAATTTCGGTCCGAAATCGTAGTCGAAAAATGGGTTGATGAGGCTATCCGGCAAGGGATAACCGGGAATCTCGGGGAAACCCATGGCTTGATGCTGTGGCGGAACGAGTTGGCCACGATCCAGCCGCGGGTACTGACTGGGGGGCGGCGCTTTATTCTCTACCGCCCAGGCGATGAGCGCACGACGAAGGGCTCTCATTGTGTCGAAGGAAGGATTTGGGTTTGCAGGAAGAGAACAGGCGGCGGCTTTCTCGGGTGCGATCGAGAATCCTCCTTTTCCTCCGCCATGGGTTGTTCCGGGGAAATAGTAGCGCCGAACGTTGGGCGGCAAGGGAATGTCGGTATCCGCGTTCGTGCCGACGAGACCAGGTGACATCCGCAATCCCCAAAACTCGGAGGAGCCAAAGGTCTCCATGATTTTCGGACAAGTCTGCGTACTGCGACAGCGGTCCAGCATTCCGGCTGTTCCGCGGTTACGACGAATGTCCTGGTAATCACTCCACCACAGAACGGCTTCACTGCCAGGTTCGTAGAGATTTGCTGCCCCGCCCGGGATCGCAAACCGGAAATTCATCGGATTTTGGCGAGCTGCAATGTTGGGATTGGCTCCGTCCCAGACGATGCGGTTGGATTCATCCTGGTTGAAACCGAGGTGGATGAAAGTCTTAATAAAGTTGCCCGATTGTGACGTGCCGAAACCAATCGCGTGAGAGATGATTCCAGCTATCGGATTCGCCGTGCCGGTGTCATCGTGCTTGGCGTAACGGAAAAACGAGACGATGTCACGCGTGGCGGCGAATCCTATTCCCAGGACCAGTGGATCTTTGGCTGTGAAGACAAGCTGATACAGTGATTGCGAATCGAAGCCACTCTTCAGGCAAATCTTCGTGCGATCTGGAATGCCAGGGAAGGGTCGATTGGTGCAGTCAGCAAACGCCCAATCACGTCTGTCGATCGCGGTGAAAGATGCTCGTTCGGAGGATTGCCGAACCAAACTTGCATTGGCACTATTCAAGTCAGCAGGATGCTGATATGCGAGCCCGCCGTAGCCGGTGGCCAAAGAGGCAGTGGTTGAGTTAGAAGGCAGATTGTACAGACGAACGAGCACCAGGCCAGTGAGACTCGAACCGTCGGGATTATGCGCGAGTGGAACAGAAATCGTCTGGAGGTCTGCTCCCGATTTCAAGTCACCTTGCCAGCCACTGGTCAGGATAATGTACCCTGCTTTCGCATCATCTCCGGGATGGTCCAGTTGATAGAAGAAATGGCCGCGATTCGGAACTTCATACGACAGAACTCCGCTGGCTCGACTAAGAGCGACAGGCTTCAGGAGCGTAAAGGTCGCTGTGTATGCGACCAAGCCACGTTTGTCTCTGTCCGCGAGACGAATGTCAGTGATGATCGTATTGTGCGGGTCGACTGGGTCCAATTCGCCGAATACACGGCCTTTCAGCTCTTCATACGCAATGGTTTTTTCGTCTTCGCCTCCGGAACCACTGAGGAGCTTGTGCTCGTCCATTACGATCCGCATTACCCGTGCAGCAGAAGGCAGCGAGACGACCGCTATCAACGCCAGCACTCGGCAGGCGGCAAAACTACAGGCTACACGCGGCATCTCAAAAAACGAGCCGGACTCCGAATTGCATCTGCCTCATGAATCCCGAGGTCGTCGTGATCACGCCGGCCGTAGGGTTCAAAACCGGCGCGACCGCCGAGCCGCCGAATACTGTGGCATTGGGCATGCCGAAATTCGGGTGATTGAGAGCGTTGAACACTTCCCAGCGTAATTGCAGGTTGGCTGTTTCCGAGATGGGGCGAATGGGCGTATTCTTGATCAATGAACAATCAAAGTTGACGAGACCGGGACCGATTAGGCTGTCGCGTGCCGCATTTCCCAAAACGCCGACCGCGGAAGGCGCAAAAGCAGCCGGATTAAACCAGGTCAGACCAGCAGCTGTCAAATGCCGACCCAGATCCGGACTGACTCCATACACCACATCGGGTGTGTTTGTGCCCCCGCTCGGCGTTGTGTTGGCGCGTGTTCCGGGTTCCAGAGGAGTAAATGGCAGGCCAGAATGGACCGTTGCGGTGATTGCGATTTGAAAGCCGGAAAGAAAAATATTGTGCATCGAAGGGAAATCATATATCGCGCTTCCGTTGAAGTTGTGCCGCACGCTGAAATCGCACGCACCTCGACTTCCGCGACGGTTTAGCGGATCGAGAATGCCCGTCGCAGATTCTCCTAAGTTGTCACCCGAATACGGCTGTGACATATAGTCGATGCAACTTCCGTACGTATAGGAGAAGAGTGTTTGGAGCGCTTCGGATTTGCTGCCGCAGGCTGGCTTGTAATGCATTGTAGTGGGAATTAGAATCGAACGTTTCCAACAACAATGTCCCGGCAGCCGGATTCAGAGGGTGAACGCGTGGATCGTTGTAGGGCCGATAAAACTGGCCGTTTACAGTTCCGGCCGGCGTATTTGCATTCAGATTGTAACTGATCGGCAGGTGAACGGACGAGGACCCAACGTAGCCGATTGTCAATACGCTGCGCCGGAAGAGTTCCTGTTGAATATTGAAGTTGTACTCCATTGCGTACGGCGTCTTCGTGTTCAGGTAATACGGGGTCAGATTTGCGCTTGGTGTGAAGATAGACACCGGATTGATGTTGGGAAACGGGATGGGCTTTTGCCCGGGCACTCCCGAATATGTATTCAGCGCCGTAAAGACGTATGGGTAATTGTACGCATAGCTGAGGACGTCACGCGCTTCGAGCACATTGTGAAAAATTCCGAATCCGCCGCGAATTACCGTGCCCTGGCTCGAGAACGGGGTCCATGCGAATCCAATGCGGGGATCGAAATTCTTCAGTGATGGATTCGTCAGGAATGCGTTGGGAACCTGCGTGTAAGTAGTGTCGGTAAGTGGATGTACAACAGCCCAAAACTTGTTGTTAACCTCCCTAATGTTTGTGGCGAACTCGTATCGCAACCCCAAATTGAGAGTAAGACGAGCATTCACCTTGTAATCGTCCTGGATAAAAGGCAGAATTTCAGTTTCACGGAATCCTCGTTCGGCATCGCCTGACCCTGGTGCCGGGCCCGAAACGGCTGACGGACTGGCCTGAAGCAACCCGATGAGAGAAGGAAATGTCCAGACGCCTCCACCCAAGAGCGGTTCATAGACGTTGGCGTCGGTTCGATTTACATCCAGGCCAACTTTCAGCGCGTGTTTTCCGACGGTCCAGTAAACGTGATCGGACCAGGTGAACTTGTCGTCGGCGATTTTGAGTATTGTTCCCCCTCCCACAGTGGAGAGGCCTGGTGCAGAGATGTAACCGGCGGCATAGCTGCCGCCGAAGAAATCCAACGCAGGGGCCTGCGCACCTAACGTCTGCGGTGAGATTTGCTGATTTAGGCGAACGAAATGCAAGTCGGCAACGTTCACGAGAGTTGGAGAAACCACGTGGTTCTCCTGAAGAGTTAAGTACTGGTTTCTGCCGAATTCAATGCTTCCGTACCCGGTAACGGGAAGACTGATAGCAAAAGTGTTGCCAGTATCGACAACATAGCTGCCGAACAGCGAGTCCCTATCGGAAAATCGGTGGTCAATGCGGGCCGTCGCATACTTCTCATCAACGGTCGTGGTATCGGAACCGGTGAAGAATGCAGTGCCCGTGCCGGCAATGGAAGCACCTGTCGCGATCGGGAAAAACGGCAGAACCCTAGCCATGTTGGGGCTAACCCCCACATAGGTCAAGCCATTGGTGGAATTGCAGGCTGTAGCTGCCGATAGCCGACACGGCACATAGCCGAGGCGAGCATTCGTATCCAGTGTTGTCCCCGCCTGGGATTGTCCGATGGCCTGGCTCAATCCTTCGTAATTGAGGAAGAAAAATGTTTTGTCTTTTCGGATTGGCCCGGCTGCGGTTGCGCCGTACTGAATTTTGTGAAACGAAGGCTGATTTGAGCCTTGAAAAGGAAAAACATAGTTGAGCGCGTTGAAATAAGAATCCCGGTAGAACCAGTATCCAGACGCATGAAAAGCGTTGGTGCCCGAGCGGGTCGCTTCGTTAATCACGGCCCCTTGACCACCGAATTCAGCGCTGTACGTATTTGTCAGAGTTTGGAACTCCGCGACGGCTTCCGCGCCCAACGATGTATTCGCAGTCGTGTTGCCAGCGCCCTCTTTGTAGAAATTGGAAACGTCAGCGCCATCCAAGAGCTCGGTCATCCCGACCGGACGCAATCCAGCAACAGAAAACGTTGAGGAGTTCCCGTGCGTATATGTACCGGGCACACCATCGGCATTGACCTGGTTCACTCCGGGAGCGAGTAAGATCAGTTGTTGTAAATTGCGGCCATTCAGAGGCAGCTCACGAACCTGCTTTTGATCGATCAACCCTCCAAGAGCGGAATTGGCGGTTTCGACCAGCGGAGCATCAGCAGTCACGACTATCTGTTCGCTGGTGTTGCCTGGCTTGATCGTGAAGTCAACCACTGCTTGGCGCCCCACCGTCAGGGTAATCCCGGATCGCATCTCGGAGGCAAAGCCTTTCTTCGTTAGATGCACTTCATAAGTGCCAATGATGAGATTAGGAGCACTGTACAATCCACTCGCATCCGTTGTAGCCGTCGCAGTCACGCCAGTGTTTATGTTCCTCACCGAGATTGTTGCGCCCGGAACGTAAGCACCTGAGGAGTCCGTGACTGTTCCGGAAATTGAGGCATTACTTACCTGAGAGCAAACTGGGAATGCTATCGATAACGCGAGCAAAAATGCGCAGACCGTGTGCCGCATGGGTTACACCTCCTGCTGATTAGGCAGTTCTCGAAAAACCCTCAACGCGTGTACTAGTGTGCAGCAGATCTACCACTTGCACAATTGAAAAGTTTGGATTTCAGCAATAGAAGCAGGTTAATGATGGCCTCAGGCATGTTCATAATGTCAAGACAAATCGATTTACAAATCGCTTGCACGTTTCTATGATTGAGTCTGTGCTGTTCACCGCTGCACCAGCGCATGCGAAGTCATAGAAACGAAGACATACAGTTTGGCTGAATAGCGTGCGCAAAGAAAAAATTAGAATCGGCGCTGGCGCCGGATATGCGGGGGATCGTATTGAACCCGCTGTCGATTTGATCGAACGAGGCAACCTTCACTACGTCGTATTCGAATGCCTCGCAGAACGGACCATCGCACTGGCGCAACAAAGAAAGACCCGCAACTCCCATCACGGCTACGATGCCATGCTTGAAGCTCGAATGACGAAGGTCCTGCGACCCTGCCGCGAGCACACCACCCGCCTGATCAGCAACATGGGCGCAGCAAATCCTACGGCGGCTATATTGAAGACAAAGCAAATCGCCACCGGGCTGGGAATTCACGGTCTAAAGATTGCCGCTGTGACTGGGGACGATGTCTTGGATTTCTTGCGGTATGGGGAGGCAGACTGTGTTCGCGTGCTGGAGACGGGTATGCCGGTTAGATCATTGGGCGAGAAGCTCATCTCTGCGAATGCATACATCGGCGCGGAAGCAATTGTAGAAGCACTCGACAACGGCGCTGATGTCGTACTCGGCGGTAGAATTGCAGATCCTGCGCTTTTCCTAGGGCCGCTGATGCACGAGTTCGGTTGGACAAAGGACGATTACGAAATGTTAGGCCGTGGCATACTCGTCGGGCATCTCCTGGAGTGTGCGGGCCAGCTTAGCGGTGGTTACTTCTCCGATCCGCCATACAAAGAAGTCCGAGATATCGCACATCTAGGATTTCCCTACGCAGAAGTAATGGGGAATGGGGACGCCGAGTTCACGAAGCTGGATGGGACAGGCGGAGAAATTAGTGTCGCTACCTGCAAAGAACAACTTCTTTACGAGATTCACGATCCCGCCCAGTACATGACTCCCGACGTGATCGCCGACTTCTCAAATGTGGAGATTCAACAGGCCTGCCCGGATCGCGTGGTGGCTCGCGGAGCTGCCGGAAGTGCCCGGCCGGATATGCTGAAGGTTTCCCTCGGCTGCTTCGACGGATATATCGGGGAGGGGCAGATCTCATACGCGGGCACCGGTGCAGAAGAACGCGGCCGGCTGGCGATCGAAATCGTTCGTGAACAGTTGCACATACAGGAGTGCCGTATTGATGATCTACGATGCGATCTGATCGGCATCAACTCCGTTGAGCCGACAAGAGCAAATCACCATCGCGCACCCGAAGTTCGCGTGCGCATCGCCGGGCGGACACAGACTTTGGCGGATGCGGATCTACTAGTCAATACTGTCGAAGCGTTGTATACGAACGGTCCCGCCGCGGGGGGCGGAATTTCGAAGTCGGTTCGGCCAGTAATCGCGATTCTTTCGACTCTGATCCCGAGAGAAACTGTCCAACCCAAGATTCAGTATGAGGTGACATGATGATTTTGCGCGACTTAGCTCATGCTCGAGCCGGCGACAAGGGAAATATCTCGAATATTGCGGTGTTTGCGTACAGCGCATCGGATTTCAGCTTTTTGTGTCGGTATCTCTCACCAGATCGTGTGCGCGCTCATTTCCGCGAGATCGTTCAAGGCGATGTGATTCGATACGAATTGCCAAAGCTGGCTGCCTTGAACTTCGTTATGCACGGCGCGCTCGGCGGAGGCGTTACGCGATCATTGGCTCTCGATGCGCACGGGAAATGCCTCAGTTCTATTCTTCTGGATCTGGAGATTCCGGACGAACAGTGGCGTGACGCAAGGCTGGACAGTTAGCGACAGCGGGTTTCGGTAGGCGAGCTTCCAACATCGAGTCCCGCTCGTTGCAAGCCTGGCGGAGCGTCTCAAGAAAGCTCTCGGCGGCCGGAGACAGGCTTCGATTCGCCTGCCGAAGCACTCCAACCGTGCGATGAAGTTGCGCATGGTTGATGGGCCGGGCCTTCAGGCGTCGGAGGTCTTCTAATTCAAGCGCCGACGACGGCAAAATCGAAACACCAAGCCCTGCTTTCACCATGCCGATCGCCGTCGCCATGTAGGTCACTTCCTGCGTGGGTACGACCGACTCGCCGATCGACGAAAAAGCTCGATCCACCAGATTGCGTACACTGCTTTCGCGATCAGTCAGGATCAGTGAATATGAAGTGAGATCTTTCAGATCTATGGTTTTCTTCCGCTCAAGTTTACTGTCCGCAGGAAACACGACACTCATCCAGTCGGTAAACAGGGCCTCAAAGCGCATCTCGGAATCTGCATCGTCAATCCATCCAATCCCGAAGTCGACATCTCCATTCTTGGTCAGAGCGACGATGCGTTTCGCAACGGTGTCGCGAACTCGAAACGAGATACCAGGGTACTGTCGACTGAAGGCAGCCACTACTCCCGGAAGAAGCGACGCGGATACGGAGGGCAAAGCCGCGACCGTCACTAGACCAACGCTCTTGGTCGAGAGTGCTTGTGCGCTTGCCACAACCGATTCCAATTCGTGAAGCAAACGATCGATGACGGGAGCTAGATCTTCGCCTATGCGCGTCAGTCGAACCGACCTGGTATTCCGGTCGAGAAGCCGAACCCCGAGTCCCTCTTCTAATTGCTTGATCTGCACGGTAAACGAGGGCTGTGATATGTGGAGCGACCGTGCGGCTTTCGTGAAACTGCCCAACCTTGCCGCGGCTGCGAAGGCCTCCAGGTGGCGGAGGTTCAGATTCATAGACCGAGGCTATCACTGCAATCAGAACAATTCACTTGTTTCTTACGGATTCTTGACCTACCTTTATGGATTGCTTGCCCTTGCTGGAGTAATTACGATTGCCATCCTGCTGGCACTCATTCTCGCCAAGAAAATGTCGCCTTTGCTGGCGTTGATTGCAGTGCCAACGTGCGCTGCGCTCGTTTGTGGTTTCGGCACGCAAACAGCCACGTTCATCGTGAAGGGCATTCAAGGTGTCGCGCCGGTGGCAGGAATGTTTATCTTCGCCATTATCTACTTTGGCGTGATGACCGATGCCGGAATGCTGGATCCGGTGGTCGACGGCATTCTGCGAATGGTGGGAAATCGGCCGTCGCGCATAGTACCAGGAACTGCATTGTTAGCGCTCTTGGTGCATCTTGATGGCTCCGGGGCTGTGACGTTTCTGGTTACTATTCCCGTCATGCTGCCGCTGTATGAGCGCCTCTGTATCGATAAGCGCATCCTTGCGTGCGCGGTTTCGCTGGCCGCCGGTGTCAATTTTCTGCCCTGGACCGGCCCTATGATCCGCGCCTCCGCAGCGCTGCATGTGCCTGTTTCCGCTTTATTCAGGCCGCTCATTCCTGTTCAAGTTGCCGGGTTGATCTTCACGTTTGGCGTTTGTTACTGGCTGGGAAAGCGGGAGGAGCGGCGACTCGACTTGCGCGAACGAAATGAGAGCGCGCCAATGCTACGCCGCGGCGTGACGGACGCACAGAGCGCGCTCCGGCGACCGCACCGATTCTGGACAAACCTTGCGCTCACGGTTGTGGTTATGGCCGTTCTGATTAGCGGCAAAGTTGAACCCGTCGTGGTGTTTATGATCGGCTTGGTTGTTGCTCTGATGATCAATTATCCAAGCGTAGAGGAACAACGGCATCGGATCGACTCTCATGCAAGAGAGGCCCTACTCATGACAGGTATTCTGTTTGCGGCAGGCGCATTCACTGGCATTTTGAGTGGCTCCGGAATGCTTCGAGAAATGGCACACTCCGCAGTCGCGTATATTCCGCCCCATGCAGCGCGCCACATCCCGTTTGCTTTGGGCGTTGTGTCCATGCCGCTGAGCTTTTTGTTCGATCCCGATTCCTTCTATTTCGGTGTACTTCCGGTGATCGCGGAAGTTACGAAAACGTTGGGAATTGCTCCTGCACAACTGGCGCAGGCCGCCGTACTCGGCCAGATGACCACCGGTTTTCCGGTAAGCCCGTTGACACCTGCGACGTTCTTGCTGGTCGGATTATGCGAGATCGAGCTGAGTGACCACCAGCGATTCGCTACGCCCTACCTGTTTATTGCAACATTGGTAATGACCGTAGGCGCTGTACTTATCGGCGTGTTTCCGCTGTAAATGCGATTGAGTTTGTTGCGAGCTGCTGTCAGATGATAGAACATTCAATTGTCGAGCGATACGCGGCAAATATAGAACCCCGAGTCTCTCTCCGAGAGAGTAGCGGGTCCGCGACTGTCGGCTGAACAAGAGCTGCCACTGATCGCGTGCTGATCGGTCCGGAAAGGATAGGGGCCGATTTTCAACCCCTTTCACCATACGGACGAACTCGTCTCGCGCCTGATGGTCCGCTGTAGTCGTTGGACACAATGCCGCTGGTTTCCGCTAATGCCCCGAAGACCCGGTTATCTGCCAGTGGGATCAAAAGCGGTGCACAAAACCGAGCATTGTACGCCCTGAGGCGATCGCCGCGATGCGCGAGTTGGGCATCGACATCAGCGGGCACCGTTCGAAACATGTAGATGAGTTTCAGTTCAAGCACTTCGATTACGTGATTACCGTCTGCGATAACGCGAAGGAAAGCTGTCCTGTGTTCTTCGGCGCAGCAAAGCGGCTACATCACAGCTTCGAAGATCCCGCCGCACTTCAGGGCTCGGAAGAAGAGCGTCTAGCGCTTTTCCGCCGTGTCCGTGACGAGCTCGGGGCCTACCTCGAGAATTTCGCGCGTCAAGCTCATTGATAGACCGCACACAATTAATTCAAAACGAGTAGGCTAGCCAAATCGCCCAGCGGTTCTCCGCTGCCAGCTCTGACGTTTGAATCTGCGAGTGCAATGTCAGGGGAGAACGACAACATCGGGGTGTTTTCCCCACCCTCCAATGTCGCAGTTCACGGTCTCATGCCTCACCGGAGCTATTGAACTGCCGAAATACCAAATTCGAGTGTCCGAAATCTCGTGTGCTAGCCCCTAGTCATTGAGGCATCCCACAGCAAAGGAGCACACGTGTCGAATTCATTCATACTGCCGGCCGGCGAAAAGGAGCTTGATTTCATTGGCGGTGAGGTTCTCGCCGGTTCAGGATTTGAAGTTGAAGAACCAGATCCGGCCTTCATCGAAACAGAGATCCCAGAGTTTTTCGGAGGCAACGCATAGCAATGGCTACAACCACTCAGCCCGTTGTCAGCGCCCAACTCGATGCGCAAACCGCAAAACGAGATTTTCGTCAGGAGGTCACGGACAGCATCGTTCAGATGCTGGAGCAAGGCGTCGCTCCATGGCAGAAGCCATGGGAAACGACTGCGGGCGCATTCGAAATGCCAGTGAATCCGACCACAGAAAAGTCATACCGCGGGGGCAATGCTGTTCATCTGATGGCTACGTCATTGCGCAAAGGCTACGACGACCCTCGGTGGATGACGTACAGGCAGGCTGCCGAGAATGGTTGGCAAGTGCGGAAAGGCGAGAAAGGGACTCAAATCGAATTTTGGGAGATTAGGGATGGTAGCGCAGACTCGCACACATCAGACCCAACGGAAGCCCGCTCAGAATCTTCTAAATCAAAGAGCCCGGAAGGGCGCCGACTCATTCATCGTGTGTATACCGTCTTCAACGCCAAGCAAGTCGACGGTATCCCACAACATAGAACAGAGCAGCATTCCGCGTTCGAAGCAGTGCAGGCAGGTGAACAAATCCTGCAGAACTCGGGAGCCAACATCGCACATGATCAAGCCGATCGTGCCTTCTACAATCGGCGTAACGACAGTATTCATTTGCCGCCGAAGGACAGCTTCAAGAGCGCACCGGCATACTACGGGACCGCGCTGCACGAGTTGGCGCATTGGTCTGGCCATCCCTCTCGTTTGAATCGTCAAACGTTGACCGACAGCTATCAGTTCGGTGACATCAATTATGCGAAGGAAGAGCTCCGCGCCGAGTTGGCGAGCGTCTTCTTAGCCGCGGAACGCGGCATTCCCCACGATCCTCAACAACACGCCGCGTATGTCGGCTCCTGGATTAAATCGCTGAAAGAAGACAAAGAACGAGATTTTCCGCGCCGCTCACGACGCGTCAGCAGCAGCCGATTTCTTGCTTTCGTTGGAGCGCGACCGTTCCGTTGCCGAACAGTCACTGGAGACGGCGGGGAGGCGAGGCATAGATACAGACGCTCTGAACACCGTCACCGAACTGAATCAAAAGGCCGTAACGCTTCAACGCGACAGAGAACGACTGGAGGAAAGTCCAGCTCTTGACGAGATCTCAGTCGATAAATCGCCCTCAAAGTCAGGGCAGAGATCGTCGGGTGTCCAAAGAAAACGTCTCACAAACGAGCAAGCGTTGGCAGCCGCATCTCTCGGCAACGATGCCAAAACATATCCAGCCCAAGTAGAAAGCGGAAGCTATCGAGGTCAGATCATTGGCGAAACGGCTGCTTGTATTGTGCAACGCGTATCCTCTCGCTCCGCAGTCGCACATCCAAAAGAAGCACTCGACAGGCAGATTTCTGCCGGTGAGAGCGTGTTGATCAAATATTCAAACGGTAACGCTTCAGTTCGCGAATCTCATCAGCGGAGCCGCGACCGGGAGCTAGGTCGGTAAACCTGGCTGGTTGTTGAAAGCGGCTCTGCGCTGAATCGCAGCGGGGCCGCTTTTTTGTCTGCACTGAACTCAATTTCAAACAGTACTTACTCTATGAAAAAGCCTGAGGTTTATCGAAAGCCGATTGCACCCGGATATCTGGGCAACTACAAATGGAGAGCGACAGTAATCGGCATGCTTGCGCTAATCTTCGTGAGCTTTCTGGCCACGCAATACATCGCCGCCCAATTTAGATATCAGCCCGCACTGGGTTTGTCTCTGATTCGCATGCAACGCATCGCGTTGTATGAGCCCTTTGCCTGGATCGTCTGGGGTTGGAGTCATGCCGCTAATGCCGATCCGCGAATCCGGCGACCGTTCTTTCAGGGCGAAATGATCGTTTTTCTCGGCAGTTTTCTTTCCATGGGGCTGTTCTACGTGATTACAAACCGCAGCGCCCGTAGGCTTTCGGCTGACGCTGACGATCTGCACGGGTCGGCGCGCTGGGCCAACTCAGATGACGTACAGCAGACCGGCCTGGTGGACAACAACCACGGAGTGTACATAGGCGGCTGGTGCGCTCCAAAATCCGCACGCCTTCACTATCTGCGTCACAACGGTCCGGAACACGTGCTCGCCTTTGCGCCCACACGTTCCGGCAAGGGAGTCGGACTTGTTATTCCAACGCTTCTCGCGTGGGAGGAATCCGTGGTCGTTTACGACATCAAGGGAGAAAACTGGGCCAAAACAGCCGGTTTTCGAGATCGGCTGGGCAATCGTTGTTTCAAGTTCTCGCCCGTAGAGGAGAAGGCGAGCTCACGATTCAATCCGCTCGGTGAAGTGCGTTTATTTACAGCTCGCGATGTATCCGACGCGCAAAATATCGCGAACATGATCATCCGAACAGGCGAAGACAGCCCACAAGAGCGCTATTGGCAGGATGCTGCTTGCTCAATCGCTACTGGAATGATTCTGCATGTCTGCTATGAAAAGGCGCTGAGCGGCCGAGTCGCATGCCTGGCCGACTTGGCGCATGTCTTTACCCGGCCTGGCGCTTCGTTTCGCGAAACCCTTGAGGAACTCATGAACTTTGAACATGACCCTGGCTTCGCGCATGGCTGGCGAATGCCTACCGGCGAGCGCACGACAACTCACCCGGTCGTGAAAGAGAAAGTTCAGGAAATGCTCGATAAAGAGGACAAGGACTTTGGCGGTGTGCTGTCGACGGCCAAAACCGCCCTGACGCTGTATAGTGATCCGCTGGTCGCGAACAACACTGCGGCCAGTGATTTTTCGATTGATGACCTAGTCAATTACCACCAGCCGATTTCGCTTTATTTAGTCGTTCCACCGAGTGACAAAATCCGTCTTCGTCCGCTTATCCGTCTCATCTTCACGATGACGGTCAATCGGCTGACGGAACGAATGGTGTTCGAAGGAGCAGAGCAGAAGAGAAACAGGCATCGCTTGTTGTTTCTTATTGACGAATTTCCCAGCCTCAATCGCATGGAAATCTTTGCCGATGCACTCTCGTACATGGCTGGCTATGGACTCAAAGCGTACCTGATTGCGCAAGATATCCGGCAGATCGTGGACGCGTATGGAAATAACGAAAGCATTGTTTCCAATTGTCACGTCCGGATCGCGTACGCGCCCAACCAGCAGGAAACCGCCGATCTACTGAGCAAGATGACGGGAGTCACAACGGTCGCGAAGGCAAATTACAACTTTAGCGGCTCTCGTTTTTCACCTGTCATGCAGCATGTAAACGCGAGCGTGGATTACATTGAGCGCCCGCTTATGACCCCGGATGAAATCTGTCGGCTTCTTCCACTCCAGAAACAGGGTGCCGGCGATGAAGAAAAAATCGTGGGACCTGGGCAGATGTTGATTTTCATCAGCGGCCATTACCCCCTACTTGGCACGCAAATGTTGTATTTCCTCGATCCTGTTCTGAGCGCCAGAGCGGAGTTGCCGCCACCAACTGATCTAGTCACGATCGAGAATAGACAGGTTTATCCACAGAAGCCGATTGCTTTGGCGCGGCACCAGATCAGCAGGCCAGAAGCTACTTCCGACATCGCGGGGGTAAGCCATCCAGACATTGAGTTTCTTGACGACTTCGAATTCACAGGAGAGTAGACATGCAAAAGAATCGAATTGAAATTGCAGGAATGCTTGCAGCGAAACCAGAGACACGGTTCCTTCCATCCGGTACGAGGGTTGCCAATACTCGCATCGCCGAGAACTATGGTTACCGCGATCGTGAGGGGAAGCAAATCACGAACACGAACTGGTACAACTTGGCCTTCTATGATGATTTGGCTGGATTAGCCGCCACTTACGAGAAGGGCGATAACCTTTTCGTCGAAGGCGTCGTCCAGCAGCGGAGATTCACGCCGAAAGACGGCAGCGAACGAACTGTTCAGGAGATCGTTGTTCGGACCGCCACCTGATCGCCCCTTCGCGTTCCCGCCATAACGAAAGCACCACGCCGACTATCTCCGAAGGAGAACCCGATGAGAGCTGGCCTGTTACCGCTGCTTAGAAATGCGCATCGCGTCCGAGCAAAGCGAATTGCATTGGTTATTGGCGGAACGCTCGTTTCCGTACTGGCGATCCCTGCGGCTGTTGGTCTAAGGCTAAACGATTCTCCGTCTTTGCCCGTTGGCATTTATGTGGTTACCCCCGACCAGTCTGCCGATCTGGTTGAGTTTTGCCCGCCCGAGCCCTTCGCCTCGTTCGCCGCGCGCCGCCGCTACCGCGAACGTGGAAGCTGCCCCGACGGAGGTGCACCCTTGATGAAACCCATGGCAGCTCGGCCTGGCGACACAGTTAAGATTTCGGCTGCGGGTATAGCGGTTAACGGCAGAGGAATTCCGCA
>CAWJEH010000057.1:0-58747 GCA_963841675.1 Terriglobia bacterium | reverse complement strand
CAGGTCGTGCTCCGGATGCGTGTGAAAGCCAAGATTTCGATCGAACGTGAAGGCCCGCAGCATTGCACACCGAGAGCCTGCACACATCAGGGATCTTTCGGTTCTGCGCTTGCGCGGATGGTCTCTGATACTTCGGTGGTCACTACCCAGCGTTCAGGGGCAACCAAGTGCTGCAGCACAGCGGGGTCGACCGCCTCTTCAAGCAATAGAGCGTCTGCATTACCGTCCGGTCTAACAAAAGATGGTCATGCTTTTGGTCGACGGTGTCGCCAACTCGAGACTCGTTCCGTTCGACTCGAGCCTCAGCTCGGGAATTCATTGAAGCCACGCCCACTCAGGATCATTGGCGCGCACTTTTCGGCCCGCGCTGCTCTGGTTTTTGCCTGCTTCGCAGATGACACGTGGAAGATGTATGACTTTCTCCGGCCTGGTGTGAGCGTTGCGAATGCCGACCTGAGAACCGCGTTGTCATCCAGCCTCGTCTGCAACTCCTCAGGAATTGGGTACTCTGAAGGTTTCTTGATCTCTATCTTCTTCCCGGACTTCTCCAATTCGATGGCTTCGTAGAGATAGTCCTTCAGGGTCGATCGGAGGGCCGCAATCTCCCGAACTGAGGTGAATTTAATCCATCGCCCGGCCTGCGTCCGCTCTCCAATCCTGCCGAGAATGTGCTTCGGATCTTTGAGCAGTGCGCCCTTGAAGAACGAGAACGCGCACGACTCCTTGAGCGGGATCACGATCGCCACGTTTTTCTTTAGAAAGGTGAAGCACGGTTTGCCCCACTTGAGTTCTTCGGTCAGGTCGCAGTCGAGCGCGATCTCGCGTAGCCTATCTGTTTCGTTCTGCCACTTCCGCGCATAGGGAACTTTCATCGTTCGAGGCCCTTTCCGAAGATTGCTGAAACCATTCAATTCTGCCAGAAAATACAGGAGGGGCGACGAGCAACGGGATAAATCGACCGATGAGGACGCAGGTGAGCGATGCGCTGGGATGCTACGTCGGGCAGGTGTTCGGGATGCGCGGGAGCTTCGGAGAGCGGAGGGATAGACGTTGTTTTGCTAATCGGTGCGGCTGGCCGCCTGATAACATGTTCCGATGCTAGGAAGGGCGGCAGAGTTCCGCCACAGATGTGAGGAGGCAAACGCATGAGGGCTCGATTCGCCATGGCGGCCATTTTCGCCGCGTTTCTGATTTGCGCTACGCAGGCGCGTGCAACGCTATACGACTGGACCTACGGCGGCGACGGCCACCATAGCGGCTCGGGTACCTTGACGACGAGCGGTGGAACCTCTCCGTTCACCATCACCGCAATCACCGGCACGTTCGATAACTCCAAGGTCGTCTGGTTAACTGACGAGTGCTGCGGAGCGCCTGGAAGCGATAACCTCCTGTACAGCCCGCCGAGCACACTGCTCGATGGAAACGGTATGGCCTTCGTGACGGGTGCCAATCCCGGCATCTACGACATTCTCTTCCTAGACGGCGCGTATAGCGTGGCTGAGGACGGCGGCACCCTGACGTTCGGAGGCACGTTCACGGCGACGCAAGCGATCGGGTCTCAGCCGGGCCCGTCAGCCATTCCCGAACCGGCGTCGCTGGGCATCGTCGCCGCCGGATTAACCGGTCTGGCAGCGTTCTTCAGTCGCAGGCGGCATGGGACGAGCGATGCGATGCATCGATCGCAGACCTTCCTAACCTGACGCTCACGTGACATACGGTTTAATGCCGTCCTGCCAAGCCGCTTATCGAGAAGATGTAAGGGTGAATGGCGCGCGGCCCGTTACCCAGCAGTCTAGGACAATCCGAAGGCCCTGCGTATCCGAGCCGCAAGCTTACTGTCGCCCCACACCTCGAACAAGACATTGCGCTGCTTGATAAACCATATCCGTTTGGAACTGTCGAAGGTGGTTTTTATCTCTGGTATCCCCTCAAATGAGTAAACAAACCTGCCGTTGCCACTGGAGTGCTCGATCACATGTAGATTGTTGAAGCTTTCGGCCTCTGGCAGAAACCATACCTCAAACGCGCCCTGATCGGTCTTGAACCAAGCGGCACCCACCTGAGCGTCAAAGAGATGCTCCTCTTTCGATCTCCTGATGCACTGCACCTGAATTCCAGCCGGTCGCAGCCTCTGCGCTAAGTCCTCCGCCTCGACGTAAACCGTGCTAGTGGCCCAGTAGCGTTCAAGCTGGAGATCATCGCACGGATCTTTAGCTTGGCCAAATGACAAAAGCGGGACAGCAGCCAAGAGAAGCCATAGTTTCACCACAGCTCACCTTCCTATACTTCCCCGGTTTTCAACAGCATCAACCCGGTTTTCCGCCAGGACCGAATCCGACGTAACAGAGCCGAGTCGCCCGCAGGGATCGGGTGCACAGGCGGTTTATTTTTGGGGCGGAAAAAATACAATGCCACTACAAGCAAAAGTATAAGGTGCTGAGGACTTAAGAGCTGCTGCACATGTCCTCACGAAAGTTTGCTTTCATCCGGTCGCTCCGTTTCATGCTACGCCGAAGCGCTTGCCGGCGCCGCCGCGCTAGCCTTGTGTTCCGCGGCCGCGGATGAAAACAGCGGAATGAGGCCTTCGACCAGTGTGGGGTGAGTCAGGATGGCATCACGCAGCGCGGTATAGGGTAGTCCTGCCGTCATTGCAATTTGGACAGATGACAAGATCTCGCCTGCACCGACACCAAAGCCGGTGAACCCTAGAATGAGATCCCCGTCAGCCTCGACCAGAGCCTTGAGAAATCCGCGAGTTTCCGATAGCGTTGTCGCGCGCATGACCGCTTCCATTGGAATTTTGAACAAACGATAGGGAATGCCTTGGGCATTCGCTTCCTTCTCGGTCAGCCCGATGCGCGCAAGTTCCGGATCTGTAAAGAGGCAAAACGGGATCTGCCTACCCGTGGTTACACGTTTACCTCCAGTCAGGCCGTCGTAGACCACGCGAAAATCGTCAGCGCTAACGTGAGTAAACTGGGGGCTGCCGGCTACCTCACCGATGGCCCAAACCCCAGGCGCGGTGGTCTCAAGACGCTCATTTACCTTGATGAACCCGCGAGGAGTTACTTCAACACCGGCCAAGTCTAGTCCGATATTTTCTGTGTTGGGTATTCTGCCAGTCGCGGCCAGCACATGCGTGCCCTCCAGAGTCTTTTCTTTCCCGCCTTGTTCAACAACAACGGTTACCGAATCACCTGATTTTCCGGAAACCCGTTTCATTCGTGCGTTCAAGACGGAATTGATCCCCTCCTCTTCAAACAGACGGCCGAGAGCCTCGGTCACATCGTCATCTTCCCGGTGCAGCAAACGGTCATTTCTGTCGATCACGGAGACCTTGCTGCCGAACCGGCGCATTGCCTGACCGAACTCCAATCCGATGTAGCCGCCCCCGATTATTAGGAGATGTTCGGGCACCTCATCGAGTTCGAGTGCTTCGACATGTGTGAGGGGTTGCGCCTCAACCATACCTGGAGTGTGGTCGAGCGAAGCGCGGGTACCTGTGCTGACGATCACGTTCTTCCCTCGGAGCTGGCGCGTTGTTCCATCAGGCAGTGCGGCCTCCACCGTTTTCGGGGCAATGAAGCGCCCGGAGCCGAGGATGAACTCCGCGCCGCTCGTCTTGTAATTGGCCATATAGGCATCGTTCCAGTTCGATACCATCCGGCGTTTGCGCGCGCGGACGGCACGCATATCGACGGCGAAGTCTCTGTTGGGGATGCCGAATTCTTCGCTTCTGCGAAGGTACGAGGCAACCTTCGCGCTGTGAATAACGTTCTTGCTGGGCAAACAGGCGATGTTCGGGCACGATCCGCCAATGTATTTGCGTTCGACAACCGCGACGCGCTGTCCCTGTCCGGCAAACGTCCACGCAGCAATGGTGGATCCTGTCCCGCCGCCAAGAATCACCAGATCGAATTCCTCCGGCTGCCTCTTATTAGGTACCGGTGCGGATGAACTGCTTCTCGTGCCGTTCATGCGGATTTTCGTTCCTGAGCGACAGGTTCATTTTGAAGCCTTTGCATGATGATCCTCGTTTCTGGGTGGAGTCCTTCACACACCGCGGAGTGTTCAGCGTGTCGCTGAGCTGACAGTTCCCGCGTGACCTACAACTTCCTCACTCGCCAGTTATCCGGCTTTTCAGTGCTGCCGTCAAGTGCTCAATCAGTCACTTCCGAAGAAGTAGGTGGCGGCCCGTGCCGGTCCTGAGTGCAGGGTTGTGGTGACTGGGCGAGTCCCGCCCTTGCTGCCGGGTACGTTACGGCAATATGAAAGATTGCTGTGTTGTCGATTTCCGCTGGTGGAAGTCTTTTGTGTATGCGTAAGTCTTTGCTCGTCCTCGTATTTCTAGCAACTCTCTCGAGCTGCAGCAGACCCACAAGCCCATCCGACACCGATCAGCAGCAAGGTAATCCCCAAGCGCACCCGGAGAAGAGCAGCACGGCCTCGAACGGTAGCAGAGACGCGGGTGACGCGACGGGAAAAGACGCGCACACCGGACATCCAGACGGTGATAAACAGCGATAGCACGCAAACGCGAGCGGCAGGCCAGCCAGAGGCCGGTACATCAGGAATGAAATGGCTCGAAAAGGGATGCCCGGTCCTATTCGGCGCGCAGCGTCTGGAGCGGATCCCTTCTGGCAGCCCGCCACGCCGGACGTGCGCTGGCCACCATTCCCGTTACAACCAGCAAGGCGGCCGCGCTGCAGTATGTCAAAGGATCGCTGCTGGTAACCCCGAAGAGCAGGCTGGTGAGAAGGCGCGATAACAACAGTGCCAGAACAATGCTCAAGCCAAGACCACACACCAGGGGAATCATTGCTCCGTGTAAAATCACGGCAGCCACCTTTTTGGGAGTTGCACCAAGCGCCACTCGAATTCCGATCTCCCGTGCTCGCAGAGCCGATGTGTACGCGATTACGCCATATACACCGGTAGCCGTCAGAAGCAGCGAGAGGCCGCTCAGCACCGAGAAGATCCAGGCCGAGAATCGCGGGCGCCAGATAGAGTTCGCGATCAACTCATTCATGGTTTCCACTTTTACGACGGGCTGGTTTGGATCCACTGCCCACACCGCTTTTTGCAGGGCCGAAGCAAGCGCCTTGGGTTCGCCCTCGGTTCGCACGACGATCGTCGACATGAAGGCGGCGAAGATGTACTGTTGATAGGGAATATAGACCTCGCCGATAGCCGGCAATTCGTAACTCTTCTGCCTGGAGTCCTTGACCACGCCGACAACGGTAGGACCAGACGCATTCGACGCGCCAGTCAGCTTCCGATCCAGCGGGTTCTGGTTGGGGAAGAGTTGGCGGGCCAAGGATTCATTGATGATCGCCACCTGGAGGGCTCCGGCCCGATCGCCGTCGGTGAATGCGCGGCCCGCTGTCAGCGGAATACCCATCGCGGCAAAGTAATCCGAGCTTATGGTACGCGCGGAGGTCTCTTGAGGCTTGCCATCAGGTCGGGCGAAGCCAAAGTCGAGAGAGGTGTTGACATCGGAAAGCGGGGGATTGTTCACGATGGCGGCGGTCTTGACGCCCGGCACAGATTTCACTCGCTGTAAAATCTCACGATAGTACGCCATTTGTCGCGGCGTGGTATCGTACTTGCCCGTTGGGCGGGGCTGTGTCAGCGTGCCGACGGGCACGCGCAAGGTGAGCACATGGTCGGGCCGAAATCCGTGATCTTCCTGCTGCACGCGGATAAGGCTGCGGATCATCAGGCCGGATCCGACCAACAGCAGGAATGCAAACCCTGTCTCCAATCCAATGAGGGTCGAGAAGAGCCGCGAAGACGCTCCCGGCCTGCTATTGGCCGACCCGCTTCGCAATACAAGCTGCAGATCGGTTCGCGCCGCCAACAGAATTGGTGCGAGACCGCATAGGATCGCAAGGAGCAGGCAAAGCCCGGTGTTGAAGACCAGGACTCGTCCGTTGATTCCTACCTGTTGCAAGTGTGGAAGCACAACCGGCAACTGCTCGAGCTGTTTGGTCAGCAACTGCAGCAGCAAACGCGCGATCACGATGCCGCCCGCACTGCCCAAGATTGCCAGAACCAGGCTTTCGGACAACAATTGCCGCACAATGCGCCATAGTCCAGCGCCCAGCGATGCTCGAATCGCGATCTCTTTTTCGCGCTCTACCGCGCGCGTCAACAGAAGGCCGCTCACATCGGCGCAGACGATCAACATCATCAAACCAACGGCCACGAGCACGAAGATCAGAGTCAGCGCGTATTTCGCGTCCGGCGTATCCCGCCACTGGCTCACGAGTATCTTCAGGCCGGCGCGATCTTTGGGTTGTTCCCGTTCCATCTGACGCGACACAATTTCCATCGCGCTCCGGGCTTGCGCAACAGACACTCCAGGACGGAGACGGGCTATGACCTGCACCCAGGCGCCGGTCGCCGCGAGGCGCAGAGGTGTCCAGAGGTCCGCCTCTGGATAGTAAAACTCAAAATCCGGACGCATAACGCCCACTATCGTGTAAGCTTCGCCGGAGATGGTGATTGCACGGCCGATCACACGGGGATCGGCATGGTAACGCCGCCGCCAGAGACGGTCGCTGATCACCACTACGCGCTGGGTGCTTCCTTCGTCGTCGGATTCGATAAGGCTCCGGCCGGATTGCGGGCGAACACCGAGGAGGGGAAGAAGACCCACCCCGCGTACAGCGATGACTTGTTCCGGTTCGCCGCCGCCGGTGAGAGTCACCGTGTCTCGCAGGTACGCGGCCACTCTTTCAAAAAGGTCGTTGCGGCTGGCCCACCTCTGGTAGTCCTTAACCGGGACCCCGGGCGACTTCTCGCTTTCTTCGATCCGCACGAGTCTTTCGGCGTCACGGAAGGAGGATGGCCGGAGAAGGACCGCATCCACAATGCTAAAGACGGCCGAATTTGCTCCGATTCCCAAAGCCAGGACGAATACGACTGCTGCCGCGAAAAGCGGATTCTTGCGGAACCAGCGAACTGCCCACCAGAGATCTTGACGCATCCTAACGAATCAGTATGCGCCCTTTTGGATATTCCGCGCTATAGCGGAGGCGGACTGCCCCAACCGGTGTGCCGGCTCGGTGTCTCAGCAGTTGACGAAAATACACATCAAGGCATAAGATCAATATGCCTATGGTTGATAGCCCTAAATCAAAAATGCCTCCCGGGACCCTTCCTATGCTGATTTTACGTGTGCTGCAATCCGAAGCACTGCATGGCTATGCAATTGCGCAACGCATTCATATTCTCTCGAGCGAGATTCTTGGCGTAGAAGAGGGATTGCTCTACCCGACGCTCCAAAAGATGCTGTTGAAAGGCTGGGTGAAGGCGAAATGGGGTGTCTCGGAGACCAACCGAAAGGTTCGCTTCTACGAATTAACTAAGGATGGACGCGAGAAACTCAAGAGCGAGTTGTCGGACTATCAGCGTGTCAGTCAAGCGATTCAGGATGTCTTGCGTACTGCCTGAGGAGAGTCACCGATGAAGGAACTGTTTCGCCGTTTGCACTTTTTGCTAAGCCGCCGCCGCTGTGACCGCGAACTTGAGAGCGAGATGGAGTTCCATCGAGAGATGGCGGCGAGAGTGGGCAATGACGAATTCGGCAATGTGCTGCGGCTTCGAGAAGAAGCGCGGGACGCGTGGGGATGGACGTGGATCGATCGCTTGGGACAAGATTTGCGCTACGGGTTTCGTATGATGGCCCGATCCCCAGGGTTCACGCTGATGGCAGTGATCGTCCTGGCGATCGGTATCGGAGTCAACGTGGCGGCTTTCAGCGTGTTCGACATGGTCGCACTGAGAGCTCTTCCGGTGCCCGATGCGAATCGCCTCGTGAGACTGGAACGAAGATCGCCAAATAACTACACGAGCGAAATGGCCTATCCATCCTTCCTGTTCTACCGAGAACATGCCAGAACGCTCTCAGATGCCATGGCGGTGCTTGGGGTTCCCCCCGTGCAAATCGATGACGACATACAAGGCACGAGTAGCTCGTTCGTAACCCCGAATTACTTCACGGAATTGAGTACTCGGGCGGCCTTCGGACGCATGCTCGATCCGATGCTCGACGGCAGTATAGGCAGGCCTCCAGTTATGGTGATCAGCTACGGGCTTTGGCAGCGCCGTTTTGGTGGAGACTCCAGCGTGGTTGGCCGGACGATTCACCTGAATAAAAAGCCAGTCACGGTGATAGGCGTAGCTCCGTCCGCACTTGCCACATTGGGTGGACAAGATCCCGACATCTGGCTTCCGATTGCGCAGCAGCCTTATTTCATCGATGGCAGCCGGGTCTTGAACGATTTCGATAATGCGAGCGTGCGGATGTGGGGCAAGCTGGCGCCGGGAGTGACCGCTCAGGTCGCAGAGCAGGAACTGCGATCTTTGACAAACGAATTACGGCTACAACACCCAACCGCCGTTTGGGACCATGAGTTCATTCAGATCTCGCCTGGGGGACACCTGCAAGTGATGCAGCCCGAGATGTATCAAGTGGCGGCGATGGCCGGCGTACTCACTCTGCTTATTCTGGCTGTCGCGTGCGGCAACCTGGGCGCGCTGCTTCTGGCACGGGCAGTGCAACGCGAGCGTGAGATCGGCATCCGGCGGGCCGTCGGTGCAAGTGGCGCGCGCGTTTTCCGCCAGCTTTGTACCGAGAGTTTGTTGCTTGCGAGTCTTGGAGCCGTTGCGGGCTTGGCTCTTGGGTGCGCGGTCATCCGCATCACACTCACTACTCTGGATGCGCCAAAGTGGCTGAGCACGGTTCCCAATGCGAGGATTTTGCTATTCACGTTCGCCATGAGCTTCGTTTCGGCGTTGTTGTTTGGGCTTACGCCAGCATTTCAGATCGCGCGGCACGGCCAGCACAAAACCACGGCGAGGCAGATGCTGGTCACTGCGCAACTGGCAGGCAGTTGCATGCTGTTGATTGTGGCCGGATTGCTGGTTCGGGCTGCTCATCACGCGCTCTACACGAATCCCGGCTTCGGATACGAGCGGCTGATCTCGATTGACGGACAGCTCAACCAGCATGGCTACACTGCATCACGAGCAAAAGCTTATCTGGATCAGATGGAGACGCGGATTCGTGCGGCACCTGGTGTTCACTCCGTGTCTCTGGTGTTGCTTCCGCCTCTCGGGCATGCCGTTTCGTACGCCAACACAGCTATCGGTGGGCGTAACGTGAGGATCTATCCGAACTGGGTTGCGCCCGACTTCTTTGTGACCATGCAAATTCCAATACTGCTCGGCCGGACGTTCCATGCGAACGAAAAGAATGCGGCCATAGTCAGCAAGTCCTTCGCACGTGCACAATGGCCGGGGCAGAACCCGCTGGGAAAACTGGCCGGGGAGGGGAAGCTGAAGGATGTGGTGGTCGGCGTAGTTGAAGATGCGCATATGAATGCGTTGAGTGATGACGACGCGCTAGAAGAATACTGGCCAGCGGCAGAGGAGCAGATGGCGGGTATGGTGGTCATCGCACGAACCGAGGGCGCGGTGGAAAACCTGCCGAACGCCGCCAAATCGATAAGCGAAAGCCTCGATCCGAAGCTTTTCCCCGAGATCCGATCGATCAAGGCCCTTTATTCCAAGAGTGTTTCGCAGATCGAGCGTATCGCCGGGGCGGTAACGTTGGTCGGATTGGTTGCACTGTGCCTGGCGGGTGTGGGTGTCGTGGGGTTAGTGAGTTTCACTGTCTGGCAAAGAACAAAAGAGATCGCAATTCGCCTCGCCCTGGGCGCGACTCCGAGCAACATTCTGACGGTCATCCTCTGGCAATTCTCAGGGCCAGTGGTCATTGGATTGGTGGCTGGCACAGTCATCGCTGCTGCATCGTCCAACATACTGCGGCGCGCACTTTTCGGGATCAGCAATCTTGATGTGATTGCCTACGCGGGGGCAGTCGTGTTTCTGGTTGCGATTCTCGCCGTTTCGGCTTTGTTGCCGGCGCGGCGGGCGTTACGGGTAAACGTGTCCAAGGCATTGCATTATCAATAAGCCAAGGTCAAACCTACTAAGGTTTAACGCGATGCGAGAAGCAGGGCGGCTAAGTGCTATATCTGCCTCAGCTCTCGATATAATCGCGATTTCTTTATCTGCTCGCTAGCAACTATGACTAACTCTTCTACTGCCCCTCTCACACCGGAACGCATCTTTCAGCTTGCCTGGGGTTTCGCCCCGCCGCTTATCCTCGAAGCCGCGATCCGCCATCGTGTCTTTGACGTGCTCGACGGCGGCTCGAAAACAATGGAGGAGGTCCATGCGGCGACGGGCGTTTCCATCCGGGGACTGACAGCAATTATGAATGCTCTGGTCGGTCTCCAGTTTCTGGCCAAGGATTCGCAAGGCCGGTTTTCTCTGACAGCTGAGAGCGCTGCCTTTCTCGTCACTACAAAACCTGGATTCCAGGGCGGAATGCTGCGTCACGGAAGCGAGCAACTAATACCCAAGTGGCTTCGCTTGAATGATATTGTCGCGACCGGCCAGCCCGTTCAGGCGGTTAATCAGGAGGCGCCGGGCGGCGATTTCTTCGCAAATTTCGTTACGGACATCCTTCCGATGAGTTATCCGGCAGCAGAAACGCTGGCGCGGCATTTGAATTTCGAAGGGATGGGAGGGTCTGTGCGCGTCCTAGACCTGGCAGCCGGCTCGGGTGTTTGGGGCATTGCTTTAGCGCAACGCTCGGAGCAGGTTCGCGTCACTGCCCTCGACTGGCCCGAAGTGCTGCCGACGACTCGTAAGACCGTGGCGCAGTTTGGACTTAGCGATCGCTTCCGCTTTGTGGAGGGCGATCTACTCCAGGCCGACTTCGGCGACCATTATACGGTGGCAACCCTCGGCCATATTCTGCACAGCGAAGGCGAGCAACGGAGCCGTGCGCTATTCGCCAAGACGTTCCGGGCCTTGGATTCGGGAGGAACGATTGCCATTGCGGAATTTCTGGTGAACCGGGATCGAACCGGGCCGGTGAACGGATTGCTGTTTGCGGTGAACATGCTGGTGAATACGGACCAGGGAAACACTTACTCGTTCGAAGAAATCAGCGGCTGGTTAGCGGAGGCCGGATTCTCGGAGGCACGCACGCTGGAAGCACCGGGACCCTCGCCGCTGATCCTCGCGACCAAGCCGTAGGGGTTTAAGGCGTGAAGTGACGACGGGAAGGCAAAGACAAGCCGAGCGAATCGCTCTTCCAAGGGACTGAGTTTGCCGGCCTAAAATGTCTCAATGACTCCGTGGTTTCCGCTGGAAACCGAACGTTTGCTCCTTCGCGATTTTCGCCTAGATGACGAGGCCGCTATCTACGAATACGGGAGTGATCCCGAGGTCGTGCGCTTCGCCGATTGGGGACCGAGCGATCACTCGATCATCCAGGCAAATCTGCAGCGCCGCCTCAACGACCAAGAAACTTGGCCACGGAACTCCGTCGAAGTAGCGGTTGAACTTCGCAGCGAGCGCCATTTGATAGGCGGTATGCGGATTACGATTCTAGACCGCACAACCAGAACGGCAGATTTCGGGTACACTTTCAACCGGCGCTATTGGAACAACGGCTATGCCACCGAAGGCGCCCGGGCTCTTCTGCATCTGGCTTTCTCAAACCTGAACTTGCATAGAGTATGGGCAACCTGTGACGTCCGAAATCACGCGTCCTATCGCGTCATGGAAAAGCTTGGTATGCGACGCGAGGCACACTTCAAAAAGGATGTATTTCAGAAGGGCGAATGGAGAGATTCTTATTTGTACGCGATTTTAGCGGAAGAATGGAGCTGAATCAGGACAACCGGATTTTGGCAGGGCCGTCCGGGTACTCGTGCTCGAGTTGTCGCGCTTCAATGCGCTTCCGGATGACTCCGTCGATGGCGACCGGCCCGCAGCCACCGATAACGAGGCTTGCGAGGCAGGCGATATAAAGCAGGATTACCTCATAACCGACCGGTCCGAACTTCGCGCCCGCTGCGGTCACGGCGAGCAGCTTGATTGAGCTGAACCCATACGGCAGGTGCACTTTGAACATGGCCACCAATAAGACGGCCATCATGGGGACACTGACAATGGTCACGAATGCTCCCACGAGCACAGCAAGGCCGCCGAGGAGTTCGATAGCTATCGTCAACCATGCCATGAGGTGCGGGTCAGGGACGCCCATGCTGTGGAGAATGGAGGCGAACGCGTCGGGTCCCTTGGAAAGCTTAGCGAACCCATGTTGCATAAACCCGTAACCAACAATCAGGCGGAGCGGGATCGGAGACCAGCGAGCCATTCGAGGCTGGGTCAACGATTTGAAGTAGAAACCGGCGCGGGCCTGCATAGTTCTGTTGACATAGTGACATCATGATGTCATTATGTCAACTGTGGAGATTAGGTTAGATAGCCCGCTGCCTCTGTATGCTCAGCTCGAAGCGATCCTCGCTGATGAGATTGCCGCGGGCACGTTTCCTCCGGGCAGTCGATTACCAAACGAAGAGCAGTTGGTCGAACGGTACGCGGTAAGTCGCACCACCGTTCGGCAAACGATTCAGAATCTCCTACGGCGCGGATTGATCGAAATCCGGCGCGGCAAGGGCACTTTCGTCTTACAGCCTAAGATTACGCAGGAGTTGACGGAATTAAGCGGATTCGTTGAAGACATGCAGTCTCTCGGGCGCCAGGCGTCCGCCCAGCTGCTCGGCAAAGAGACTGTTCCCGCGAACGAATCGGTAGCTCGTCAGCTTGCAATCAACCCCGGCACTCCGGTGATCCGGATTCAACGTGTGCGACTGGCGGACAATTCTCCGTTGTCGTTCGACGAAACCTATTTACCGAGGGAAATTGGTGAGAGGATCCTTGCCGACGATCTAGAAACCGAGCCCATCTTCTCTTTACTTGAGCAGAAGTATCATACGCCTCTGCTGGAAGCGGAGTACCGTCTGGAAGCCGTATCGGCGGATACGGCAGTGGCGCGAGCGCTCCGTATCGCTGCCAGCAGCCCGATATTCCTGATAGAGCGAACTTCGTACACCACCGGTCACCGGCCCATCGACTACGAGAAACTCTATTACCGCGGGGACCACATCCGTTTCGTAACCCGGCTTGCGCGCCGTCCGCGAACGGGAGGCGCAGTCCGCTGAGATGGACGGGAGCTTCAGCTTATGGCTGTTCGGAATCTCGGTGGCGGCCAGTGCACTCGGCGGCATGCTTGGCATGGCGAGCGGGATTTTCATAGTGCCCATCCTGACGATCTTCGGCCACATTGAGATTCATACGGCAATCGGCGCGAGCATCGTTTCAGTGATCGCCTGCTCATGCGGCGGGGCAGCCCCGTTTCTAAAGAGTCGCCTGACGAATGTTCGGCTCGCCATCGTGCTCGAAACCGCCACGACAACGGGCGCTTTGACCGGAGTGTTGCTAGTCGGAATCATGCCCGTGTCGTATCTGTATTTCATATTTGCAGCTATTCTTTTTCTTTCCGCGCACCAGATGCTGGCGAGACGCCGTGATCCTGTTCTTGCGTCCGCACTCTCAGAGGCCAGCCATTCCCGCGATGCACTGGGCCTGAACTCAAGCTATCCCGATCGCGAGTTGGGCCGCGAAGTGTCATACCGTGTACATCGAGTGCCACTCGGCATGATGGTCATGTACGGCGCCGGGCTGATCTCCGCGTTATTGGGTATCGGCAGCGGCGTTCTTAAAATTCCGGCTATGGATACAGTCATGCGACTGCCCATCAAAGTCTCTTCCGCGACATCCAATTTCATGATCGGTGTGACCGCAGCCGCCACTGCCGGTGTTTATTTCCTGCGCGGAAACGTCGTCACCGAGATTGCCGGGCCAGTAGCAGTTGGTTCTGTGATCGGCGCGATCGCGGGTGCGCGCATTCTAATGGTCGTCTCGAATTTCAGGCTTCGTCTCCTCTTTGTAACAATTCTGGTGGTCCTGGGCATACAAATGCTTTTCACAGCATTGGGCGTCCACTTGATCGAGGGTTTTCGATGAGGGAGGCTGGGCGACTCGAAGAGCTGCTGGCGACTCTTCTCCGCTTTGGCACCTGGCTGGCCTCGGCAGCCATAGGCCTCGGGTTCGCGCTCGCGCTGCTCGGCTCCCACTTGCGCATGTGGAATCCGGCAATACTGGCCAATATGCGAACCGCCAGGACGGGGATCGTGCTACTTATTCTGCTTCCTGTCCTTCGCGTCTTGCTGATGCTGCTTGTTTTCATTCGTGAACGCGATTTTCGGTTTGCGTCCATCGCCGGCTTGGTATTGGCGATTATTCTTCTGGCTGTCGCTCTCGGAGTCCGCGCAACGTCGGCCATGGCCGGATAACAGTGTAATGAACCCTATGGCGAAGGAGAAGAAATGGGACTGTCCTGGCAACAAGGTCCGCTCTCACCTGGAGCAATCGGCCGCTTCCTGGTGCCCGAACCGCTACCTCAAAGATTGTTATACGCCGAGCCTTTGCGCCGGCGCATGCGAGTGCGCTTCGGCGGAACCTGGATCGCCGATAGCGAGCGTGTGCTCCTGCTGTTCGAACCGGGCCACTATCCAATGGCCTACTTTCCAGAGAGCGACATCGCCTCAAACACTCTAGACCGCGTCGAGCACACCACTCGGCATCGTGACCTTGGCCTCACATCCTGGTACACCGTACACGCGGGCGATAAGAGCGCGTCGCGCGGCGCATGGCAACATATCGAGCTGCCAAGCTACGCCAGCGAACTGCAGGGGCGCATCGCGTTTGCATGGCCCGCCATGGACGCTTTCTACGAAGAAGACGAACGAATCGTGGGCCATGCTGCCGACAGTTACCACCGCATCGACATCCGGCAGTCTTCTCGCCGGCTGGTTGTGAATTATCGTGATCGCATCATAGGTGATACGAAGCAGCCGCTAGTCCTGTATGAGTCCGGGTTCGCGCCGCGCTGGTACGTCGCACGCGCCGACATCGATGGTTCCGCGCTGACGCCCGTCGAACAGCAAACCTTTTGTCCATATAAAGGACTGTGCAGCTACTACGACGTCGGCGACGCACATCTGGCGGCATGGTCATATCCTGATGCCTATCTTCAGGTCGGCCGTATCTCGAACTTGGTTTCGTTCGAGCCCGATATAGTTTCGGTACAGCTCGACGGCATTCAGCTCCGGCTCGAGCCAGGTCAGACCGTAATTCCGCACGGACCCGATCGCGACCTCGACGTGGCCGAGGCGACCGGCAAGTAGCTTTAAACGAGCACATGGCGCGACTGCTATCGGTGAACGTCGGACTTCCACGAGACATCGAGTGGAAGGGGCGAACTGTACATACCGGGATCTGGAAGACTCCGGTGCCCGGCCGTTGCCGGATCGGCCGGTTGAACCTGGAGGGCGACGGTCAAGGCGATGTAGCCGGGCACGGCGGCGAACAGCGCGCCGTCTTCGTCTACCAGATCGAATCGTACAGTTATTGGCAGGAACAGTTAAAGAGAACCGATTTCGCTCATGGGCAGTTCGGCGAGAACTTCACGATAGAAGGATTGTCCGACAATCTCACCTGCATCGGCGACCGATATCAGATCGGCAGCGCGTTATTCGAGGTCACTCAGCCTCGTGTCACCTGCTATCGCGTTGGCATGCGGATGGACGAGCCCCGGATGCCGGCATTGCTGACATCGAGCGGCCGGCCGGGATTCTATTTTCGCGTCCTGCAGGAAGGCGAGGTGGGTGCGGGTGACGAAATCGTGAAGGTCGAAGCGGCGAAGGAGGGCATGACCGTCGCTGAGATCAACGCCCTCCTCTATTCACGAAATCATCCACGCGATCAACTTGAACGGGCATTGCAGATCGAGGCGCTTTCGCCCGGATGGCGTGCGTCGTTCGAGGCACTGTTGCAACGTCCAACAAACGGAAACGCGGGGCTAGTACCGGCAGCAGCCGCGCATCCGGCCGCGCCAGGATTTCGGCCCCTCAGGGTGACGGCAGTCGAACAGGAGTCCGCTGACGTACTCTCGCTCACGATGCAGAGCACAAAAGGTCAGGCGTTGCCTGCGGCTCTGCCCGGGCAGTATGTGGTCTTGCGTCTTCAAATAACCGCCGGCGGCGCGTCACTTTTTCGCAGCTATTCGCTCTCAGGTCCCCTTTCGACGGAGCGCTATCGGATCAGCGTAAAGATTGAACCCAATGGGGCGGCTGGAACCTATCTGGGAGAGCACATTCGTGTCGGCGATGCTCTCGATGTCAGCTCGCCGCGCGGAAGTTTCATTCTGGAATCCGGAGAGCGGCCGTTGGTGCTGCTCAGTGCGGGAATCGGCGCGACGCCCGTTCTCGCGATGCTGTACACATTGGCGTCGGCTGGCTCGACACGTCAGGTGTTATGGATTCACGCGGCTCGCGATCGGGAGCACCATCCGTTCGCAGCCGAAGTCCGCCGCCTCATACTCGCACTCCCGCACGCGCGCAGCTATGTTTGCTACAGCAGGCCGGGCGCGCGTGACCAGATGGGCGTGGATTTTGACGCTGCCGGTCATCTGTCGCGATCAGTTTTCCACGAGGCCGGCATTTCACGGGACCCGGATGTCTATGTCTGCGGGCCGACGCGATTCATGGCAGATATGAAAGAGTTGCTGGCAGCATTGGGCGTAGCGCCGGAGCGAATTCACGTCGAGATCTTCAACGGCGGCGAGTCGATGACTCCTGGTGTTACCGGCGCGGTGGTGCGAACTCCACATGTGCCCGCAGATGATGCCAACACTGGTCCGCTGGTCTCGTTCGCGCGCAGTGGGATCGCTGCACACTGGAAGGCGTCGGCGTACGGGAGCATTTTGGAACTGGCTGAAGCGTGCGACGTTCCGGTCCGTTGGTCGTGCCGGACCGGTGTTTGTCATAGCTGCGAGAGTGGCTTGATTTCGGGAGCGGTCGTTTACGGACCGGAGCCGCTCGATAGGCCTGCCAAAGGCAACCTCCTCGTCTGCTGCTCACAACCGATTCGCGACGTCGTCATCGATTTGTGAAGACCTGATATGCGTGTTACAGCAACGGGGCTATCGTAGGAGCGTGGTGCTGACAAGAAGGCGCGTTATTAGATCTCCCATCGGCACCATTGATCATTCGAGCGAGGCGAAAGGAGTTCCCATGAGTACGGTCATGTATCGCAATGTGGATGTGGACGGCATCAGAATCTTCTATCGTGAAGCCGGGCCGAAGGAAGCGTCAACGATCCTGTTGCTGCACGGTTTTCCGAGCGCCGGCCATATGTTCCGCGATCTCATCCCGGAGCTGGCGGACCGGTTTCGCCTTGTCGCTCCCGACCTGCCGGGGTTTGGGCAGTCCGACATGCCGGCGCGCGGCACCTTCACCTACACGTTCGAGAATGTCGCGACCGTGATCGACCGGTTCGCCGAGGTGATCGACCTCGATAGGTTCGCGATTTACGTCTTCGACTATGGCGCACCCGTCGGCTTCCGCCTGGCCGTTCGACATCCGGATCGCATCAGCGCAATCATTTCCCAGAACGGCAATGCGTATGAAGAGGGGCTGAGTGATGGCTGGAATCCCATTCGTGCTTATTGGCAGGAGTCCTCGGATGCGCGCAGAGAGGCCCTCCGCAGCTTCCTCGCTCCCGAAACCACCCGCTGGCAGTACACGCATGGTGTGCCTGACGCCACTGCAATTTCTCCGGACGGGTATTCGCTTGACAATTTCTACTTGGGCCGCCCGGGCGCCGACGAGATTCAATTGGACCTGTTCGGCGACTACAAGAGCAACGTTGCGCTGTACCCGACCTTCCAAAACTACTTCCGGACTCATAAGCCACCGTTCCTGGCCGCGTGGGGAAAGAACGATCCCTTTTTCCTGCCGGCGGGTGCCGAGGCGTTCAGACGCGATATTCCCAGCGCCAAAGTCGAATTTTTCGATACCGGCCACTTTGCGCTCGAAACCCATGCGAAGGAGATCGCAACCCTGATCCGTGAGTTCTTCCCGCCCCGCGTTTAACCAGTCCGGCGCGTTTCAGGCAACGCAGCCGGACACATAAGCGGGCCCAGATTCTTGCAATCTATCGGGTAGAAGAGATTATTCCGGCAGCGGTCCGAGAATGTCGATTTTGTATTTCGCACAAAGCATCGTTAGCTTTTCAAGATCTGGCTCGGTGGGCGAAGGCAACACTCGCTGTGCGGCTGGCTCTGCCATTTCGGTCATCATTCCAACGAAGCCGGTCCCGGGTGTCGCCAGAATGAGCATCGTGGACGGGCTCGGAGCGCCGCATCGGATACCGTGGGGAATCCCACGTGGGAGGAAAATATATCCACCCGGACTGACGACAGTCTTCTTTCCATCGCAGATAAAGGTGAACTCGCCATCAAGCACATAAAATGCCTCATCCTCAATATGGTGAAGGTGATAAGGAGTGGCATGACCGGGAGGCGCGGTATGGTAGACCATCGAAAACGCGCCTCCAGTTGAGTCCGTAGTAGCTTTGACGATATTGAGGCTATTCAGGAACCAGTAGGCTGGTCCCTCGGCTTCGGCGACAGTTCGCGGTACGAGTTCGGAAAGCACGTTCAACTCCTTAGCAAGAACAGTTTTCAGAAATTCTATCGATTCGATTATCCGAAACAGCCGGCCCGAGCAACGCCACGCCAAAGATATAGAATTGCCGCATGACGGCTCTGTCAGGCGGTAAGGCTGACCGTATACAAATTCTATGGCTGAATGCCGGTCTTAGCTGCGATGGAGAAAGCGTTGCCATCACCGCAGCAACTCAACCCAGCATTGAAGATATCGTGCTGGGTGCCATTCCCGGTCTGCCGAAAGTGACGGTGCACCACTCGCTTCTTGCTTTTGAAAACGGTGATGAGTTCGTTGCTTTTTTTGAAAACGCCGCGAAGGGCGGCGAAGAGGCTTTCATTCTTGTTGTGGAAGGATCGATCCCAAACGAGGACAACAAGAACGAAGGATACTGGGCAGCCTTCGGTACTGACCGGGAAAGTAAGCAGCCGATCACGACTTGCGACTGGATAGGCCGCCTCGCGCCTCAGGCTTGGGCTGTTGTTGCCCTCGGCACCTGCGCAACCTACGGCGGCATTCACGCCATGGCTGGGAACCCGACCGGGTGTACGGGTCTGGTGGACTACCTTGGGTGGGGATGGAAATCTAAAGCGGAGATCCCTGTGGTCTGCGTTCCCGGATGTCCTGCACAGCCTGACAACATGACCGAGACGCTGCTCTATCTACTCTATATGTCGGCCGGACGCGCACCCATGATCCCGCTCGATGCAAAATTACGGCCCCGCTGGCTCTTCGATCACACGGTTCATGAAGGATGTGATCGCGGCGGGTATTACGAACAGGGTGATTTTGCGGAGCGGATCGGAGACGCGCAGTGCATTGTCAAACAAGGATGCTGGGGCCCCGTAGTGCAGTGCAACGTACCCAAACGGAGCTGGATGGCCGGTACCGGCGGCTGTCCGAATGTGGGCGGCATCTGTATCGGCTGCACGATGCCCGGCTTTCCCGATAAGTTCATGCCCTTCATGGACCAGCCGCCCGGATCGATGCTGTCGGCTGCCGCAGTCACTACCTACGGCCGCTCTATCTCAGCTTTGCGGCGTTTCACACAGAGTCACATGAATGAAGAACCTTCCTGGCGACGGCAGCGAGAAAGAGTGAGCTCATAGCTAACTAGTTATAGATTGAGTAATGCTGAATCGGCGTAAGACTCTACCCTGATTCGCGGAACATAGCTTGAGTTCGAAAGCAGTACCGTTTCCTATTGATGCGTTCAGCCTTAACGGAAGCGGAAGCAAATCTGAATGCGCTCGCATCTTGCTTTCTTGCTTCAGCTGCCGATTGGTTGACCCCAGCTTCGCCGGTGAATCACGATAAGCGTAAGCGAGCCGAAACTCCTGATTACGAGTCGCGGTATCGGGCTCTGGCGGAGCACATACCGGCGGTGATTTTCGTTGCTCCGTTAAACGTAGAAGCCGGCGAAGCCTACGTCAGTCCTCAAATTGAAACCATTCTTGGATTCACACAGGAAGAGTGGCTCGGCGACCGCTGCGCTCGTATCATCAAGTACATCCCGAGGATCGCTATCGCTGGAGCCAAGAGGCTGCTGCCCTTTTCGTGTCGGGCCAGCCGTTGATGTCCACCTACCGAGTGGTGGCGCGAGTAGTCTGGTTTCGATGCGATGCCCGCATGGTGCACTCGCAGGCCGGGAAGCCGTCATTGATACATGGCATCGGTTCGATGTCACGGAGCCGCATCGGTATCCCAGCAGATAAAGCGGCAATTATCTCGAGGCGTTCTCGCAGGCCGACGGATCCGTCACGCGCGAGTATGGCGGCACCGGCCTAAGTCTCGCGATCTCCAAATCCCTAGTCGAGCTAATGGGTGGCACTTTAGATGTCGCGTCAAGCGTTGGTGTTGGTTTGGACGTTCTGGTTCGCCGTCGATCTCATGAAGGTCAATCTAGAGAAAAGTTCAATCCCGATGGGCGCCCGGACGCCCAAGAAAGATCCGCAATCGGCGGGAATGGACCGCCACATCGCAAAACCGTTTAAGGCGGACGAACTGCTCGCTGCGATTGAAACGGTTGGCGCCGAATCCCTTCATGTCCAGATAGCTGACCGCTCGGAGACTACAGGTTTATCGAGCCAGACCAGAAGCTGCACATCCATTTTGATCCTGGGACACACTTCAGCTATTCGGGCGAAGGCTTCATTCTGCTCCAGTTCGGGGTCGAACACGGCCGCAGAGCGCAAGGGTTAGGGCTCGACGTAGGCGGCCTGACCAAAGCCGATTTCGACCGGCTGGGTATGAGCCGCACCAGCCTGGTGTGGCACAACGGTCAGGACCTGAACGTTGCCGATGGATGGAACGATCAGGGGCAACCGCAACCGCATGAGAAGCGCAGCAAAGTGCGCGCGGCTGGCTCGATGAAATACCACGATCTCCGATTTCTCGAAGTCTAGCGCCACTTTGGTCCGCGGCGACGGCCTGACAGCCGCATCCCGGGCGGAGATGACTAGGCCGGTGCTGCATATAACAACTCGTGGTCTGTTTCCCCTTTTCCTCCCTGACCTGCCGGAAGCTGAGCAGCGAAAAGCCCTGTACTCGGGCTTAGGGGTCATTCTCTTCGAGGCCCCGCAGGGCCACGGTTTCTATAAAGGCGGCCACGACGGCCAGACCGCGAACACCATGGTCTGTATTGAAGCCAGTCAGCGTTGCGTCCTGGTCCTGTCGAACGATGTTCGCTCCGAAGCAGGCTTTTCCGAACTGGTCACATTCATCCTCGGCGACACCGGCGTGCCTTCGACTGGGAATAGGGAGACCACGCAGGAAAATCGTGAGTTCGCGGTGGGCGCCCCTGGTTTCCGCGAGGCTGTTTAATCCAACAAGCATCGAAAGCTTCGCGGTCACCGTTTTTGGTGAAAGGATGCGAAGCTTTTGGATGGGATGGCGAGTTCATAATGTCAGATATCAAACGCGCGCGAACGGCGCTTATTGCGCGGATCCTCGAAGGAGAGGGGCACGCCTCGGCAACTCAACGCCGCGCCGCCTTCAACAATGCAGAGCAGGCAGAGCCGATGACCACTCTGATCGACAAAGTTGCGAGATCTTCCCATAAGATCACGGACGAAGACATCGCGGAAGCGAAGCTGTCTGGTTTTAGTGAGGATCAGATATTCGAGTTAGTCGTATGCGCAGCGGTCGGCCAATCTGCCCGGCAATATGACATTGCACTCGCAGCGCTCAGGGTTGCGACCGAAAGGGAGTAGCATGCGACTCGTGATCCTGGATCGAGGGCACGGTTTCGGCACGAAGGCGCTGTTCGCGCTGATTCGCATATTCTCACGCCAGCCTGTGCTTGACGTGATCAAGTTCGTAAAGTATCGGCCGGACTTCTACGGCGCACAGGAGATAACTCACGAGGCAATGCGTGGGCCGTCGGGTTGGTCAGTTGGAGACCGAGAGCTGATGGCAGCCTTCGTCGCGAAGAACAACGAGTGCGAGTGGTGCACCAGGGCGCACACTGCGGTCGCGACAAAGGCATACCACGATGAGTCGAGGGTGGTGGCGGTGCTCTCAAATTTCGAAACCGCGCCGATCGAGGAGCCGCTACGGGCTACGCTGCGGATCTTGCGCAAGGTGACTCGTGAATACGAGGTTAGTGCAGACGACATGCACGGCGCGCTCTCTAGCGGTGTGTCGCGCGAGCAGATCGAGGACGCGCTCGCGGTGTGCTTCGCCTTCAATATCACGGCGCGCCTAGCCAATGCGTTCGGATTTGCCCTTCCGAGCCAGGAGGCATTCGATGCCGGGGCAAAGTATCTATTGGCTCGCGGCTACCGGTAATCACAGCGCACGGAGGATCGCGATAGATCTTTTTTGGTCAAAATAATTCTGCGATCCCGCTTCGTACACACCGATCCCGCGAGCGCACAATCGCGCGATTGCAATCGAGTTATCGGAACGATGAGATCCAAAAGATTGAAGCAGAGCTTCTGGCGGATAAGGTGCACGGCAATTCTGACACCATGAAGCTGAAGATCTCGATGCTCTGCGGAGCTTTTTCTGTAGGTCTTGTGTTTGCGCAAGCACAACCGAGTTACGGTACAAATTCGGCCGCCGGGCACTACGTGCAGACAGCCGACGCGAAGCTCTATTGCGAGCGTTACGGCAACGGCGGAACCCCGTTGGTGTTACCACACGGCGGTGAGTGTGGCTATATCGACGAGTTCGGCGATCTTATCCGGGAGATGAGCACGCGCCGGACGGCGATCGCGACGAGTACAATTCGCTGGGCAGCATGGTTGACGTGTTTCATGTTCTCCCGAAGGGCCAATTAGCTTTCATACCGGCTTGTGATCACGTCGTCCTGGACTGCAAACCGAACCTTGTCATCTCCATAGTGACTTCCTTTTTAGATCAGCAGTAAAGAGGCGAATTGGGCCGTTCTTCCGGGTCTTGAATGCCGCTTCGGTTTTGGACGTAACCGGATTCGTGTTTGCAAAAGGACGCACCAAACGGAAGTTGTGTCCGAGTACCGAGCATCCGGAAATGACCGGCTATAGCAGGATGAACGAGGTGGTCTAGGCGTCTTTACAATAACCGGATTTTTGGATCACTCAGCCGAGTGTCAGGAAAGACTTGGCGTCACACACGAGTGATTCACGTGGCGAGGCTCTTCCGGGTACCGCCTGACGGGGTGGTACCCACATTCGACCGAAACCTCCGTTAAGGAACTGCCGCGCAGTTCATTCGTAGTGCAACGCGCGCAGAGGATCGATACGCGCGGCACGAAGCGCAGGCGCGAACGCGGCGGCCATGGCGACGAGCATGAAAAATGCAGAAACGCCGATGAATGCGAGAGGATCTGTTGCGCTGGTGTGGAAAAAATAACTGCTCATGACTCGTGTCGCCGCGTAAGCCGTGACTAGCCCAATAACGATGCCCGAGAGCGCTAGGCGCAGAGCCTGAGTGATGATCATTTGCAGAATAGTGGTCCCCGCCGCGCCAAGAGCACGCCGAATTCCCAATTCCCGAGTTCGTTGCGTGACGGAATAAGACACGACTCCGTAGACGCCGATGAAGGCAAGGGCGAGAGCGGAACAGGCGAACGATGCCAGTACCTGCATGAGGAGGCGCCGGGGACCGAGTTGGCCGTCAATTAGACTCTGCATAGGATCGACATCTGACACCGGCAGGCTGGGACTTAGAGCTTCAACCGCACGGCGCAGCGCGGGTGCGTAGCTCGTCGGATTGTTCTTGACGCGGATAGCGAGCATGGCAGACGGTGGTGCAGATTGCGCGAACGCGACATACACACTGCGATTCCAGCCCAAGCTCTCCAGGTTTTGGTGCGCGTTACCCACAATGCCGACGATTTCCGCTGGTGCCTTGTTGACGCCTCCGACAAGGAGGCGCTGGCCGATTGGGTTTTCTCCGGCGGGATAATTGGGCCAAAAATGGCGGGCCAGGTTTTCATCGATGATGGCAACCCGCTGCTGACCCTCGCGATCGCGTTCCGTAAATATCCGGCCCCGTTCCAGCGGGATGCGCAAGGTTTGAAAGTAGTCAGGCGTGACGATGAAAATGGCGGCTAAAGGCCGCTGGTTGAGAGGCAGCGGCACTTGATTAGCGTTTTGCACCGGTGTCGCGGGAAAGCTCATCATGGGAAGGGTTAAAGAAGCCGAGGCGTGTTCCACCCCGGGTGAGGACGAGAGGTGCTGCAAGAGATCTGCGAAAAAGCGCGCCGAATCGACGCCGGGCGAAAGACCAATGCGCGCAGTGAGCACGTTTTGCGAATCAAAGCCGAGAGGTTCAGCGCGGAGGCGCAGGATTGTTTCGATCAGGAGCGTCGTACCGATAAGAAGCACGAGGGAGAACGCGATTTGACCAGAGACAAGCACCGAGCGCAGCCTGAGGCGCACGGAAGCGCGTTGAGAAGCGCGCAGAGCGGTTATCAGGTCAACGCGGGAGGCACTGATGGAAGGCGCGAGACCGAACAAAATACCAGTAAGGAGCGAAAGTGCGATGGCGAACGCAAGGACGGCGACATCAAATTGAATTTCGCTCGCACGCGGCAGGTCAACTGCACTCAGACGGCGGAGGGCGGACACACTGAGGAATGCGAAGAATGCGCCAACTGTGCCTCCAAGCAGCGACAGAGATAGACTTTCGGCGAGCAGGTGTCTCACAATGTGGGCGCGCTGTGCGCCAAGGGCAGAACGGAGGGCGAATTCGGCCGAACGCGCGGCCGCTCGTGCAAGCAGAAGACTGGCGAGATTAGCACAGGCGATGAGGAGTACAAGCCCAACCGCTCCGAATATGAGCCACAGTTCGAGGTGAACGCTTTGAACGACGACCTCGTGAAGCGGTTTTGCAGTGGGAGGCGATTTCGGTTTGGCGTCGAGCATAGCGGGATGATTCTTGGCGTAGGCGGCTTGCAGAATAGACATTTCCCCAGTGGCTTGCTTTAAGGTGACACCGGGATTGAGCCGGCCGAACACGGTCAAAACGGGGCTCAGGGCGCGAGATTGCCGAGGCACTCCCGGATCATCCTCGGGATCGGGGAGCCACACATCAATGGCGGCGGAGGGAAAGGCGAAGTTTGGTGCAAGCACGCCGGAGATGGTATAAGCCGTTCCGGCAAGATCTATGGTTTGGCCGACTACGTGGAAATCGCCCTGAAAGCGGCGCTGCCAGAGGTTGTAACTGATGAGCACGGTAGTATCCGGCGTCGTGAAGCCGCGGCCGAGCAGCGGCGAGACGCCGAGGATATCGAGGAAGTTTGCGGAAACCCGATTGGTCTTCAAGACTTCCGGCGTGCCGCGGCCTGTGAAGGCGAGATCTTCCTCCATTCCGTAAGCTCCGATGGATGAGAAATTGCGCGCGCCGGATTTGATTTCAGCAAAGTGGACAGGCGTAGCGCCGCCAGAGATAAGGACCAGCCGGTCGGCGTTGCGGTAGCCGAGGGGCTTTAACAAGACCGCGCGAACGACACTGAAGATCGCGACGTTTGCGCCGATTCCGAGAGCGAGAGTGAAAACGGCGGCGATGGTGAAGCCCGGAGTTCTCCAGAGTGAGCGGAAAATACCCATAGCAAGAGTATGTGCGATTCTCGTGGGCCGTTCGACGGCAGACGAGCAAGAAACGCGAACCTTAGGCCAGAGCGTTCCGACCGTATCACGACCTGTGCTGATGACCTTTAGCCGCGTGTGGTCGCGAAGCATAGATCGATAGCTGGCCGTTTGAACGAGACCGACCGCGCGGAGGACGCTACGCGTGGGCGGCGCGCGACGAGTAGAGGAGGAGCTACAGCACTCGGCTTTTCTGCCTGTCTTTTCCTGGATGTAGTGGGAATTCCACACGCCGCAAAACGCCGGAATGGGCAGGCGCGCTTTCGCGGCGTTTCTACGCTGGTTCGCTTTGGTCTCCAGTTCCGTCCGCAGTTGAGCCGCGTAGCCGGTCGGCTGGATCGATCTGTTAACCCGCCAAAGTCATTTTTGGGGTATGTACTCTATCACCACCGTGCCGCTCTCAAATCGTTTCACGTCCGACAAACGGAGGTGCATTGTGGGTGCGAACTCCTCACACAAGTGTGTGCCGTGGCCGAGTACGAAAGGGTGGACAACAATGCAGAGCAAATCGACCAACCGCTGGCCAAATAAAACTCGGTCGAGGGGACCTGTTCCGTATTTGATTATGTCTTTGCCTGGTTGATTCTTAATCTTTCGCACTTCCTCTGCGATGTCTCCATGGATAACGGTGGCATTCCAGGACGTCTCTTTGACAGTCCTCGAGGCTACGTATTTCGGAACGCTGTTCATACGGTCCACGAATTCCGCCGGTATTCCTTCACCAGTGTTAGCCATATTTAGATAAGCCTTCGATAATGTCTCGTAGGTCTTTCGGCCAAGCAGCAATGAATCTGCCGCAAAGAGTTTTCTTTTCTGGTACGACGCATGTTCCTCATTGGACAAGAAGTAGGGCTGTGCCTCTTGCACGATGTCTGGCGCGTCTATTACGGCGTCGAGACTCATGAACGTCACCTCGACAAGTTTTCTCATTGGCGCAGTGAGTTTACTCTACGACAATGCCGCTAGTGCGGCTCGCACCCACAGCCGGTATCGTTCTTGGCGTCGCTTTCAGACTGGTCGTAAACCTTTGCCCAATCCGCTAGGCCTCGGACGTACTCCTCGCGGCCCTTCGGCAGTACGTCGAAAAACCCGTAGATACCCATGAACTGCTCACTACCGCGACCGAACGTGCCGTAGGTGCGGAAGATTTCACCTTGTGCGTTCTTGTAGAAGACGCTATGTCCGGAAAGCGTGTAGGTCTTGGGTCCGATCTTCGTTTCGCGGAAGTTATAGATCGTCTTTCCCGCCTTCACTTCCTCCGCCCGAAAAGAGACATGGAAGTCGTAATTGAAATCGGATTTGTAAGAAGACACCCAGCAGAACCTCCAGCCCATCCGTTTGCGCACGACTTCGATCTGGTCAATTGGAGCGCGTGACACCGCAACATACGACATGTTGTGGTTGTCAAAATAAGGCAGAAGTCCATCTATGTGATTGGACTCCAGCGTGCAGCCTTCGCATTGCCATTCCTGGTCGGGCTCCATCATGAAGTGTTTGACGAAGAGTTGGTTGTGCTGCTTGAACAAATCAGCGAGCGTGCAGTCTCCCTGCAGAGAAGTAAAGGTGTAGTTCTTGTCGACCTTCACCCATGGCAGCGCACGTATCTCGGCCGCGAGCGCATCGCCATCTCGGACGTACTGCTTCTCCTTATCCGTTAACGCCCATCGCCGCTTCAGCCATTCTTCCTGGGACACAACAGAATGATGTTCGACGGCTTCTTCATGTTGCCGCTTCCGCTCTGCAAGGCCAGCTACCGCGTTGGATTCCTCGGTCTCTTCCACTGTCACGAACCTCCCTGGATCTTAAACGGGTATTACGCGTCCGCCACTTTCAAAGATCAAACCAGTTCGCCACAAAACCGCCTAGGTTTGCTGGCAACAAACTCTCGCCACCGAAACATCAGCTATGGCGCTGCGTTTGCTCAGAACGCGAGTCTGCCGCACGCAGGTCAGAACCAAATTTTCGAGGACTCTGCCGTTCGAACTCCACCAACGAATTTTTTCTTGAACTGAATCTCCCAATGTTTGCTCCACGTTTGTCCTTCATCGATGGATCGGTGACTGACCCAATCGGCTGAAACTGGCGTGATCCTGGACCACGTCAATCGAGACAAGACATGCTGACCGCTGTGGTTTTTCCAATCACCGTAGAGATTGATCGAATCGCCCTCAAATCGTCCTCGCCACACCACAAACTTGCCCGGCTCAAGGGAGTCGGTCCAAGTGTGTTCCCATTGGCCACTGTGACGATTGAAGCCGCGTAAGCCCAGCCCCTTGATGGGGGATCCGCAATATGGACCTTCAAACCGTTCAACGGATAGGCATCCATCAAGCGCTTTCATCGCCACAAGAGTGCCAGGCCCTTGACGCCATATCCCGTCCGGCGACTCGGACCAGCAGAGCGCATCCCATTCGCCTTCCAGGAAATCGAAACGCTTCATTTCCCTCGACAACCCAACGTCACCATCCATCTTGGCCGTGTCTCCGAATCGAGGCACTGTACTATCAATCACACGCTCAATGTTAGCTTCCGAGGTGGACTCCGCAATGGCCACAAAGTGAATTTATAATATGACCACTGGAGGCTGGTTTGAAGCGTGTGGCCGCAGCTTTTGTTCCACCCATCGTTATCGACCGCGGCGCTTCCTCGCCAGTGCACCGGCAGATCTTTGAGTGGTTCCAAAGCGCGATCGCTGAGGGCCGCATGCGACCTGGCAGCCGCGTTCCTTCGACCCGAGGGCTTGCGGCGGAACTTGGAGTCTCCCGGATTCCGGTAGTGAATGCGTACGAACAGCTGCACGCCGAGGGCTATTTCGAAACTTTCGTTGGGGTCGGCACTCGTGTCGCAAGGTCTATTCCGAGCGAGTCCCTCAGGACCGCAAAAGTGCCACGGGCAAGAATTCCCGGAGGGCATGCCGCGAATGTGGCGCCGCGAAAACTTTCACATCGAGCTTCCTTGTGGATCAAGTCACCAGCTCAACCGTGGCTCAACGCGCTCGGCGCCTTTCGCGTCAGCCTTCCCGCCCTCGATCACTTTCCAGTAAACATTTGGTCGAAGGTGATTGCGCGTCGTTCGAGAGCAGTTTCGCGAACCATGCTCGCCTATGGCGATGCGAAGGGCTATAGACCACTGCGTGAAGCTATCGCGGAATATGTCAGGACCGTGCGAGGCGTTCGATGCGAAGCCTCCCAGATTCTGGTGACCACGGGGTCGCAGCAGGGGTTACAGATCGCATCCCAGGTGTTATTAGACGCTAAGGATCGGGTCTGCATGGAAGAACCTGGCTACCCAGGCGCACGGCAGGCATTTGCGATGGCTGAGGCACAAACTATCCCAATCAAGACCGACGCCGAAGGCATTGTCGTGTCTGAACTGGCGCGGAAAGGAAAATACGCAAAGGTGGTTTACGTGACGCCTTCGCACCAGTACCCAATGGGTATGACGATGAGCGCCGCGCGCCGCATGCAACTCCTCAATTGGGCGGCCGGGAACGGCACATGGATCATTGAAGACGATTACGACAGCGAATACCGGTTCGATAGTAGACCGATTGCATCGCTCCAAGGTCTGGATCTAGACGCGCGTGTTCTCTATATGGGAACGTTCAGCAAAGTGATGTACCCTGCGTTGCGTTTGGGTTATCTTGTGCTTCCCAAAGATCTCGTCGCAGTCTGCACTGCAGCCAGAGATTGCATGGATATTTTTTCTCCTACATTGAATCAAGCAGCGATGGCGGAATTTATTCGAGAAGGCCACTTCGCGCGACATCTTCGCCGAATGCGAATGCTCTACATGGAGCGGCGCAAGGCGCTGGTTGACGCGTTACAGAGCAGTTTACGAGACTCGGTGGAGATCACCGGCGCCGAGGCAGGCATGCATCTCGTGATATTGTTGCGTCCCGGAGTGGATGATGTTGCCGTATCGTACGAGGCAGCACGTAGAGGAGTGTCAGCCATGCCGCTATCTTCGTGCCGCATAAGCTCCGGCGGGCGCGGCGGTCTGGTTCTGGGCTACGGCAGTGTCAATGTCCAAGGAGTGCAGGAGGGCGTGAGCAAGCTGCGGGCCTGCATCGGATGAAAGGAAAGCACGACGGCGTGTTTGGCCTGATCCCCTGATGCGCAGATCAGTGGTCGGCAGCAACGCGCGAAAGTGGACATTGCCGTCCCGTCAAAATCCAAGGATTCTGGTATGGACCTGTCTTTATTGCAGGGAAGAATAATGAACAATTCTCGAAAAGTTTGCGAAGTTATGCTATCCGTCTTCATCTTCACCGCGATAGCAGCAGTGATTCAAAGCGCAAACGCCGGCAGTTCCAGCGACCGCACCCGTGCCAGCGCAACACGACGGGCAGCATGATTTCGACTTTGAGCTGGGTACCTGGAAGACGCGCTTGAAAGTGCTGCGTCACCCCCAGAAGGGACCCGCCACCTGGGTCGAGTACGAAGGCACGAGCGTGGTGCACAGCATTTGGAAAGGCCGCGCCAACATGGTGGAACTGGAAGTTGATGGCCCGACCGGTCATCTTGAAGCTATCAATCTCCGACTCTACAACCCTACGGCTCATCAGTGGAGCTTGAACTTCGCAAACGCTAGAGAAGGGACGATGAGTGTGCCGACAGTGGGTGAGTTTAAGAATGGACGCGGAGAATTCTATGACCAGGAAGCCGTCAACGGACGGGTGATACTTGTTCGCAACGTCTGGTCAGATATCACGCTGAATAGCTGTCACTTTGAGCAGGCTTTCTCGGACGATGGCGGAAAGACTTGGGAAACGAACTGGATCGCTGATGATACGAGAATCTCGAATACAAAAGCGACACCCGCCTCGTGGTAATCGGCGACCTCGCGGGCCTGGGCTGCCGATTACGTAAGCGTACGGACGGATGTTTTATACGGGCGTGATCAACCGTCTTCGATGGGAGCTGACTATTTGGCAAGTATCTGTTTTGCCAGCTGAAAACCAAGCTTGTCCGTATCCACGAGGTTCGTATTCCCGAGCAGGATAATGTTCAGTGCATCGTCCAGAAGCTGTAGCAGTAGCGTGTTGGCCCCATGATGCGTCAAGGGCGCGCTGAGCAAAGCGATGCTTCCTGCCGTCGACATCTAGCGTTGCGATCCAGAGACCGCAGCCGTAGTCCTCGAGTGTTCTGGTGGCGACGCACACAAGCCGAGCTGGCCTCAAGACCTGCAGGGCTCTCGTGTTCAATTTGAGACTCGAGAATACCTCGCGTACGGGGCAACTACTGGCGGCGATGCGAGTTCAGAGAGCCAAAGAGGACACCGGCTATACCCGCAACACCGTGCAAATTGTGAGTGGCCACAAGCAACAAAGCTATGGCAATCGCCAAGATCCGCAGGAACTTTGACACGGAATCCTATAAGCGTGAACCAGGGTAGCGGCCGCTGCGTGCGCGCCAATTGCCGGGTTGCCGATCTCGGATGCTGCCACTTGGGCGGATGTCGATCTTTTCGAGCGGCGGACCTGAATGCGTAGCCTCAGCCTGTGGCCACCCGCTCGAGCGCGGCAAGGTCGAACTTCTTCATTTTGAGGAAGGCCTGGGTTACTCGCTCGACGCGCTTCTTATCGTCACCGGCCAGGAGTTCCTGCATGACGGCGGGAGCGATCTGCCATGACAGGCCGTACTCGTCCTTGAGCCAGCCACACTGTTCGGCCTTCGGATCCGCGGAAAGCTTTCCCCAGAAGTAATCGATCTCTTCCTGTGTCTCGCAAGGCACGATGAACGATATCGCCTCGTTGAATGCAAATTTGTGTTCGTGCGCAGAATCCATGGCCACGAACTCCTGGCCCAGAAGCGAGAATTGCGCGTATCGGACGGTCCCTTCTTTGTCCGGCTCCTCGCCTTTGCCGTAGCGCGCAAAGACGTCCACTTTCGTTTCGCCCATCGTTGCGGCACCCGGCGCGCTCTTGAACACCGAGGCGTAGAAGTCGAGCGCTTCTTCAGCCTTGCCACACACGTTGCCCACGAACATGAGCATGGGAGTGAATTTCTGGCGTATCGAGCCTTCGCCGGCATAAATCACCTGCCAGGACAAGCCGTACCTGTCTTCCAGCCACCCGTACCGCGCGCTGAAGGGATAGGCGTCGAGAGGCATGAGGACCTTCCCGCCCGGAGACAGCTGTTCCCATATCGCGTCAACTTCTTCTTTCGTGCCGCATTTGATGTGAAAAGAGACCGACGGATTGAACTTAAACGAGGGGCCCGCACTGATCGCTATGAACGGCTGACCGGCGAGATCGAAAGACACGATGTCGCAATCACCCGACGGCGTGCCGGAAAGCGTCGTTAAACGGGTGATCCTGGAGCCGGGAAATAAAGAAACGTAGAACTCGGCCGCTTCGCGGGCCTGCGTATCAAACCACAGATGGGTAGTGATCTTCTGCATAGTGTTTGGTTGTCTACCGACACCGTGAGCCGGCTATTTTCGGCTCAGCCGATTCGGATTTAAGAGGCAGTTTATGGTTCCCGTTGCCATTGTAGGGCGGCCGAAACGGTTGCGACAATATTGCGTAGAATTCTAGGCGGCATCGACCGATAAGGCTATCGAGCCATGACCGTAGCTACTGAGAATCGCATCGGACCTTACGAGATCGTCTCAAAGCTAGGCGAGGGCGGCATGGGCGAGGTGTTCCGTGCATGGGACTACCGTTTGGAGCGGGGAGTAGCCATCAAATTAGTGAAGGCATCGAGCGCCGATCCTGAGTGGCAGAGACGCTTCCTTCAAGAAGCGCGGGCCGCTGGCCGGCTGAACCATCCGAACATTCTTACCGTTCACGACGTCGGCGTTGAGAATGGTACTCCTTATCTCGTTACAGAGCTGATCGAAGGGGAGTCTCTTCGGAGTCTTCTCAAAAGAGGCAATCTCCCATTTCCGAAAGTCATCGACTTCGCACTCCAGATCCTGGATGGCCTTTCGGCCGCTCATCGCGCCGGCATAGTACACCGCGATCTGAAACCAGCGAACATCATGGTTACGAAGACGGGGCGCATCAAGCTGCTCGACTTCGGACTCGCGAAGCAAGTCGATGCTGCACAGGGCGATTATGCCCCAGAGCTTACTGAACCGGGCCTGATTATCGGGACGGCAACGTACATGAGCCCGGAACAAGCGTGCGGCGTGCCTGTTGATCTTCGGTCAGATCAGTTCTCTTTCGGACTGGTCCTTTACGAGATGCTTACCGGAACACCGGCCTTCGATCGCGGCAGCGCGATGCGCACTATGGCCGCGATCGTGGATGAGCAATGCCGTCCTCTGGACGCTCTTAATCCCAACGTTCCCAAACCGCTGCTGTGGATTGTGGAACGATGCCTGGAAAAGGACCGCGAAAATCGGTACGATTCAACCCTGGATCTCAGACGCGACCTGAGCCTCATAGAACGAAGAACGCGTGATCTCGCCGGACCAACTCCCAAGGGTGCGAAATCGAGGCCGGGCAAAGCAGTACTCCTCTGGTGTCTGCTCACCTGTGTCACCGTTGCAGGCTTCAGCGGCCGCATCTTGAGCGTCAGACGCCACAGCATAGATCTGCGGAAATACCGGCTTTTGCCGCTGGCAACTACAGGGGAGTACGAAAGTGAGCCCGCATGGTCTCCGGACGGCAAGAACATAGCGTTTACCGAAGATGTCGGGGACGTGCGCCAACTCTTCGTGCGCAACTTGGCGGTTTATACAGCCGCTCAGATAACTCACTCCGCACGAGATTGCAGCCAGCCCTTCTGGTCGCCAGACGGCACCCGGCTGTTTTATATAGGTAGCGAAGACTCTGGCGCATCGGACCTGTGGTCGGTGGGCGCGAGCGGCGGAAGCCCACAGATGGTACGGAGGAATGTCAGGTCAGCATCTATGGCGCCGAATGGCGCACTGGCGTACTTAGCGAGTGAATCCGGCGAGGGGCTTTCGTTGTGGACTGCGCCCGATGCCCAGTCCTCGCAAGGCGTGCGGTACAGAGAGAATAAATGGCCCTATCCTTCGTTCAGCGACGGGTATGTTTCTTTTTCGCGCGATGGTAAGTCGATCGGCCTGTGGCTCGCATCCGGGCGCGGCTCTTCCGAACTGTGGACCATTCCCTATCCTGCAGGTCAGCCCCGTCGAGCGCTCACGTCCGAGAACGGTGTATACCCGTTTCATTGGATGCCCGACGGCCGTCGTATCCTCTTCGGCGGAGTTCTTCCAGGAACTATCGGCGCCGACTTGCATATCGCCGATGTAGGCAGCGGAGAAATTTTGCCCATCACAAAGACAACCCAGGATGCTTTACAGCCAACTATCTCTCCTGACGCAAAGCACATCGCATTTACGCTTTCCGAGCGTGATTTCGATCTGTTCGAATTGACGGTTGCTGACGCTGCGCTGAAGCCCCTGGTTGTATCTTCTCTCAACGAGCTAAGTCCTGCCTGGTCTCCAGTCAACTCACAGCTGGCGTTTGTGACGGACCGGACGGGCACTGAGCAGATTTGGGTCAAGAGCGTCGATGATGGTTGGGAACGCCCTTTAGTGTCTCCGAAGGACCTCGGCCGTTCCTGGGTTTCTTCGTTCGGAGATCTTTCGTTTTCAGCGGATGGCCAACGTCTCGCCTTCACGGCTACCCACGCGGGCACTCACCCGATCTATCTTTTCAACTATGCGGGCGGTCCCCTCGTTCAACTACTGAGCCACATCGAAGAGGAACGTTCGCCGAGCTGGTCACCAGACGGCAATTCTCTCGCATTTGCGTTGAATAGAAATGGCCAGTGGTGGCTTGCTACGGCGTCTTCCAGTGGGAATACGACGCCATCTCTCGTGCGGCAACTTCCTTCCATTCACGAAGTACGCTGGTCGCCGGCGGGCAATCTCATCGCCTGCAATACGTGGGACACGCTATTCCTCATTTCTCCTGACGGCCGGCAAATAAAAGCGATCAGCCATGCCCAATGGAGCACGTTCGACTGGCAGAAGGACGGATCGGGATTGATCGGAATCGTCCGTAACCCAGATGGCAGGCGGTTCTTGACATCGCTGGATAGCGCGACTGGCAAGACTCAGCAGCTTCACCCACTCAATTTGCCCTCTGCGGCGGAGATTGGCCGGATAAGTCTTTCACGCAAGACGCAACGTATCGCCCTAGCGGTCAGTAAACCTCGCGGGCACATTTGGATGCTCGAGGGTTTCTCGGGTCCCGAGAACCTGCTCAACAGCTTTTTGTACAGTTTTCTCCCTAAACAAGAAACCAACTAGCAACGCACTTTGACTTCGTTCAAAGGCCAGCCAACCGTTATAGGTGACGCGAGCGCCTGTCACGGACCACTCCAGAACGATATCGTGTAGCGCCACGTCGAAGAACGGGACGCAGTGAGCGCCTGGTATGTCGATCGCTCTGCCTGTAGGGTCTGGACTTGATCGAACAGGCAACCTGCCAGATCAAGTCCAGAGTTTTCCGCTAATTGCTCACCGGATTTCTGCCTATGCCGCTGTCATAAAAATAGGCCTTATTGTAGTTCCGCGGCACCGGAATGTCGCCGGCCTGACCCCATTGTTCCGACCGAAATTTGCCATCGTGGCTGGCGATGATATACCAGGTTCCGTTGCTCGGCCGCCACACCGCCTGGTCAGTGAACCCGTCATTGTCATAGTCGCCCGGCACCGGGATGTCGCCGCTCTGACCCCAGTGTTCCGTCCTGACCTTGCCATCGTGGCTGGTAATGATGTACCAGGTTCCGTTGCTGGGCCGCCACACGGCGAAGTCAGTAAAACCGTCACCGTCATAGTCGCCCGGCACGGGGATGTCGCCATTCTGACCCCATTGTTTCGTCCGAACTTTGCCAGTGTAGCTATCGATGATGTACCAAGTTCCGTTGCTGGGGCGCCAAACCGCTATGTCGCTGTCGCCGTACGCATGCCCATAGGTGCCCGCTACCGGGATGTCACCGGCTTGGCCCCACTGCTGCGTTCGTACTTTGCCGCCCTTGTAGGTATCGATGATGTACCAAGTTCCGTTGCTGGGGCGCCAAACCGCCATGTTAGCGACGTAGACTCCGGTAACGGGGTCCCAATCCTGGAAGCCGCGCACCGGAACGTCACCGGCCTGGCCCCAGTATTGAGTCCATACTTTGCCATCGTGACTATGGATGATGTACCAGACCCCGTCGCTCGGCCGCCACACCGCGAAGTCGATGGTGCCGTCCCCGTCATAGTCACCAGGCACCGGAATGTCGCCGGCCTGACCCCATTGCTGGGTCTGGAGATTGCCATTCCGGCCACTCACCAGGTACCAGGTGCCATTGCCCGGCCGCCACACCGCAGGCGAATCACTCTTCGCGGCCGTCGAGAAAAGGAGCGCCAGAGCAATGCCGAAGCTCATCCTTATATTTCGAATCTGTTTCATGTCTATGTTCCTTATTGGTCCTTCCGCGTGCACATTTCGCCTGATTCCCCGAGCAGAGAGCGAGCGGAAGGACACGGGATGCCCGGTCCGCCGAGGGCGGCGAATAACAGTTTGTTGTCGGGGTTTAACGAGTTTTGCTAACCGCAGTGGTTTTTCTGTTTCATGAGGATCTCTCGTCAGTGAGAACCAGCTGTTATAGAAAGCGCTGCCGGAGGCGGAAAACCACCATCATTTTTGAAATGCGTCTGGAAGGGGGCGTGCTTGTCAGCCGAGGGATGTTGCCGGATCGGCTAACCTTGGCTGTTTCGGGCGGGTGGAGAGTCGTGGCGATTGGCATTCTCGGTACGGGCTGAGGCCCGTGAGTGGCGCACCACCGACGCCCGTCTTATACGCTCGCTAGCTGGGGATCGCAGCGGCATCCCGACAATACGGTGTGAGAACCTTCGCGTGAATTCTGTGAGCGGTTGCAATGTACTTCACGAGATGCTCCGGATCGAGAGTTCGAGTAGCAGCTTCCAGGGTCAGGGCCCGAGCGGCAGCCGCTTCCCGCAAGAGCTCCCCTTCAGGCGCAATGTTTTTTTTCGCGGCAATACGATCTCGATTGTCTCAAGATCCCGCTGATAAGCAGGTTCCCAGTATTCGGCGAGCACGCGACCACCCAGTTTGCGGAGGATCGAAGCTGAGCCATATCGCACACTGGCTTGAGCAATAAAATGCGTGTCGCCGAGCCTTCGGGCTAACTCGATAGTGGCATTAATGATTTCGAGGACGGCGCGAGTACCGCGCAGCTTGGCCGCGACGACCCAGCCTCCGAGTGCAACGCTCCCATTGCGGCGGCAATAGCGAGCACACCCATTGATAACTCCGTTCTCCGTTAGAAGAATGTGATAGCTGTCGGGATCGTCCGGATGCTCGTCCCGGCCGTTGCGAACCGCGTCGACGAGGCCATTTTCGGTGTAAATGCGACCGCGGAATAGTCTGACGGGATCGATGATTTCAGGATGGAGCCACGCAGCGCAGATTGCAATTTCGCGTTCCCCTCTGCGCTGATAGAAAAGCCCTGCGCGTACCGCTCGCTTAACGAGTATCTGGCAAAACGAAATGATCGCGACCGGGTGCTTGGGGTCAGTCTCTTGAAAATCTGAGCTCGATGAAAGTACGCCCTGACCCGCGGTGACGAACGAGCTTGATTGGGCCAAATCGGTGTTCATATGGAACAGTGCCGGCTCTGATTGCTAAGTGTGAATTCAGAGAAATCCTCAGAGCCAGATTTTATACGTTCGCCTAGGGATTTCCCTGGTTCAGTCTGTCACTGGCATTCGCGACAGAGGCCCGAGTCTGTACTTGCGGCGATGTCTGGGGCAAACGGCATTTGGTTTGCCTCCTTCAGCAACCATGCTACTGATGCAAGCGTCGTCTCTATTGGGTTGTCGCCCGAAAAGCCGTTTAGCGTAGTATTCAGATCTCGCACCGACAGTGCATTCGTCAGGAGAGCCGAACCAGACCGATGAGTGAAGAATTCCGAGTTGGTCTAGTCGGCTTGGGTGCAGTGGCAAATTTCCATATCGCGGCACTGCAGAAGATGCGCGGAGTGCGCTTGGTTGCCGGGTGCGACCCGCTGGCCTGCAAGACGCGATTACATACGAAATCGCTGGCAGCTCGAAAAGGTGTATGCCTCAGTCGACGAGATGCGCGATAGCGAAGAACTCGACTCAGTACACGTTCTCACTCCTCCTGCGCGCTCGTTCCCGTGGCACTGCAGTGTGTCGAGCGGCATTGGCACTGCCTGATCGAGAAGCCTGCAGCTATCGATGTTAAAGATGGAGAGCCCCTCGAGCGACTAGCGCAGCAGAACAGGCGGACGGTAGGCGTTAATCACAACAAAATCTGGAACCCCGCATTTCGAACGTTGTGCCGACTGGGACGTGAAAACGCCCTTGGCGAGATCAGACACGTGACGATAGGTCCGGCCTGGAAGCGGTGCGGGCCTGCCAACTGGTTGCTGCGGGCTTGTCGTCCGATCTCGACGGAAGTGGCGCCGACAACATTGGGCAATAGGGCATTAGAAGGTGAGGTCTGAGAGCCGCATTTTTTGCTCAGCGAGGTTTCAAGGCCGGGGTAGGGCTGCTCGTAACCGCATCTCTTCTCCGCAACCAGGTGACCGCACAGAATGCTCCTAGCCATGAACCAAGAGCAGCGAACATGACGTACGTGGAATTGCTTGTGTAACTGATGACGGCGAATGCGGAAAGGACATACCAGAGGCCGCTCCAGTTCGCCGCGGAGATGCGCCGGCGGGCGGAAACAGCAGAGGTAAATAAGACATAAACTGCGTCCGTTGCGGCAGTAGAACAAGTTACGCCAAGAGCAATCAATGGATTTATGGTGTGCATAGATGCCTATCTATTTTGGGCTTGCAGTGGCGCGCAGTTCGAGATCGGGTGATACCGCCCATGCAGCCACGAATTCATCTTGAGCCTATTCTGTTTGGATGGAGCATGTCGTGGTCCGGCTGGCGGAATCGAGGGACGTTCCTGAAGTGGCAGAAATGTTTAACTATCTCTGGCCCGAAGCGAGCGCTGCGGAACACGCACGGGAACTGGCTTCGTTGCTCGCCGGCATCTTCCCTGGAACTTTGCCCAGTGTCGTTTTCTTGGCCGAGGAATTGAGCGGTCGTGTCCTTGGATTTATCCAGGTAGACTTGCGCTCGCATGCGGATGGTTGCGATCCTTCCCGTCCGGTCGGCTACATCGAGGGATGGTATGTTGCACCTACATGCCGGCGGACACGAGTCGGAGCAAAACTTGTTACCGCAGCCGAGGACTGGGCTCGGAGTCAGGGTTGCACGGAAATGGCGTCCGACGCCTGGCTCGACGCGCTCGATTCCCAACGTGCTCACGAAGCGCTCGGGTTCGAGGTCGTGGATCGCTGCATACACTATCGAAAGGATTTGTGATCTAGCCCTTCAGTCCCGAGCCGCCGTTGCTCATTTGTCGATCTGTAACAATGGCAGACGCCGCCGAAGTATAACCATTTCACGTCTGACGAGAACGGAAGGCCCCGTCCGATCCTCATGAAACGACCAATTTACCCGTTTGTTTTTCTTTTCTGCCTGAATAGCGCCATCGCGGTTGAGCTAAGCACTGCGATCACTGACCACACGAACTACAATGTCGGCAGTCCTGTGCTGGTACGCCTGGAGCCTGGCATGAAGGCGATTGCCTCGATACGGTATGCGGGGAACTCAAAAGCAATTGCCAGCGACATTCATCTGAGCGACGCCGGATATCAGGCGCTCTGGACCATTCCCTGGAACGCACAGACTGGCCGCTACGAGGTCGATTTGACCCTCCGCGACGGGAAGTCGATCCAAGGCGCTGCAAGCTTTGCGGTCCATCGCCAACTGGCAAAGGTAATCGCATTCGACCTCGACAAGACGTTTTATACGGCAGGGGATGCCGTGAACCCACGGATTGTAGTCCGGAACATATCTAACCAGCGCCTAGAGCACCTTCAGGTTGAGTTTGAAGGGTATACCTATCCCTGGATAGCGCCGGCCGCGGACGAGAGGCCGAAGTGGAAAACAATTGCAGCCAAGTCTCTTTCTCTCGAGCCCGGGGCGGAAAAAGAATTCCGGCTTGCGAATGCGGCTACGGTGGAGGCCAAAGATGAACAAATCAACATATATTACTCCGCAGTTATCCGCGACGCTGAACAACCGGATCACATCTATGACCTGGCCTTTGCGCTTCCTGCAATCACCGCCCCATTGCAGCAATCAGCTCCGAAGCAGTATCCCTCCCTTTACCTGTATTCCACTCTGAAGGAAGTCCCGGCGTCTGAATCCTACAGACACTTCTTCCCTGCGGCATATGTATCGGATGTGGTCAGCTTCGACAAGAAACACACCATGTTTCCGACCGGCGAGTCACCGGCATTCTCTTTCAGAATTGAGGCGTCTCGGCAAACAGGGCTGACGAACACGTCCGCGCAAATCCGCATTGTTGACGCGAAGCGCGAAGTACTGGAGAACCGGAAGCTGGAAGGCCCGGTTGAAGGCACTCATCGCGTGACGACTCAAGCGCTCGGGCCCGGCCTATATACGCTTGAGGTTTCCCTCCGAACCGCGGAAGGCGCGACAGTGGCAGCCAACCGTCTTGACTTCGCCGTGAACGAGTTGCCGAAGTCCATCCTGCTCTTTTGCGCACACGAAGATGACGATACTGCGCATCCGGAAATTATCCGGGCGGCAGTGGAAAATAACATTCCACTGCACGTGGTGTATTTCACGAGCGGTGACGCAGGCGGCTGCGATCGATACTACATGCACTCGTGCGACGCAGAGCGCGCAATGGACTTCGGAGAAGTTCGGATGAACGAAGCCCGAGCTTCGTTGAAGCACCTCGGCGTTTCGGACGAAAACATATTTTTCCTGGGGCTGCCCGACGGGGGAATGGAGCAAATCTGGGCGCAGCACCCGAACAGTGACAGGCCATATCTTTCGGTCTTACTGGCCAGTGAACACTCTCCCTACCGCAATTCCGCCGTCCCGAACCTGACGTATGCCCGAGATGCGGTTCTCGAGGCGACCAGGAACTTCATCGTCAGGTACAAACCAGCGCTGATCATAACGGGACATCCCGATGAGCGCCACGTCGATCACCGAACCAACAATTGGTTTGTAGTCAAAGCAATGCAACAGCTGCTTCATCAAGGCATGCTTCCAGCGAGCACTGAGCTGCTGGTTGACGCCTCTTACGGACCCGGTCCGCAGAAGCACGCGCCATACAAATATGAGAAATTCCAGTTCTACGTATCGGGGCAAGTCGCGATGTTAGGTCAGGAAGCGACATGGTATTACCAATCGCAGGATGGAAACCATCAGCAGGCGCACATTGTGCCGTACGACAAGCTGCGGCGGGATGCGCCGCCTCCGCACTATGGCGAGTACTATTGGCCATACCCGCATTTCAAGATTCTTGACTGGCAGGAGCACGAAGGTTGGAACGAATAGCCGGTGTCTGAGACCGGCTTCTCGCATCGGTTGAGATGAATTCGGTCGCCATCGTCCCAAAGCTATAGACATCCGGTTACCGGTGAACGCGACCAGACTTCCGCCGAGAGAAAAGACAGCGATGGTGGCAGAGTAGACCTCTACATAGGTACAATTTCAGCATGGCAGATAGGCCGAGGCTCACCTACGCTTCGTGCTTGCTCCTACAAGCTATCGGAACCGGCTATATCTACGGCTATACGATGACTGGTCTTCCCAGCGGGACGGTATATCCGGCGCTGCGCCGGTTGGAACGCGAGAAGCTAATAATCTCGATGGGAACGACAGTCCGTCGCGGACTCCGCGTTGCGGCCTGCACGTAAGTACTTCAAACTCACCCGTTCCGGAGAGTCGGCGCTGCAGAACTCGCTAAAGCGCTATCCGTTGCTTGCGAAACTTGCGCCCAAAGAGGAGGTCCAGGACCTATGAGCAACGAAGGGCTGCAGCGCATAATCCTGCGTACGGCATCTCTCTTGGCTCCGTCGGACGAACGAGCCGAGTCGCTTCAATGGTGGCACTCGGAGCTCTGGTACGTTCCGCCGCGGGGGGCAACGCTGTTCTGTATGGGCGCTTTCCACGACGCACTTTGGCTGCGGTGGAATACGGTCGGATCGGCGAAGTGGACCGGAATCCATAGGGACTCGCCATTCAGTTGGCTTGCCGTCGTGACAACGCTAGCGGCAGCGAGCGTCTTCATCACAAATTGCTTGAAAGCGATGTTGGCGCTCGCGGATGTACATCGAAAATTCGCCGGTGGCGATCTTGCCGAGGCTCTGTTCTTCTACCTAGCGTTGCTAAGCGGGGCGTTCATCATTGGCGAACCGGCGGGTAATCGCCGCGCGATGCCGCGGCCAAGCACCCTGCAGTTGGATCTTTCTCGCCCTGAAAATCGCCCTTGTACTACCAATTTTGGAATGCACGCTTATTGTTGTAGTAGCGATCGGCGTGCCAGTTTTGTCGCTCGCGTTCTATGCGGCGTACGTCCTGTTGTTTCGTTGGGTATTTGCAGATCAGCGGCATCGCTGCCCGGTTTGCCTCGGGTTGCTGTCCGATCCGGTTCGCATCGGTACTCCGTCGCAGACCTTTCTGGAATGGTATGGTGCCGAATCGATGTGTTCGCGTGGCCATGCATTGCTGCACGATCCGCAGATCTCGGCGAGCTATTCCGGTACACAGAAATGGCTCTACCTGGACGATTCCTGGCGCGGACTCTTTTCCAAGAGCCAAGGCCTGCGGGAATCATGATGCTGGAGCTGCGCGATGTTTCGAAGCGCTTCCCCGGCGTGCTGGCGGTAGATAACATCAGCTTTTCAGCTCGTGCAGGAGAAATTACAGGCTACCTTGGTCCGAACGGCTCGGGCAAATCCACCACGATGAAAATGATTGCCGGGCTGATCGACATCGGGTCAGGTGAGATCTTTTTCGGCGGCGAGTCCATTCGGCATGACGTTATCACACAAGCAGCGCACCGGCTATGTGCCTGAAGAGCCGCATCTTTACGCCCATCTCAGTGGTCTCGAATATCTGACGATGGTGGCGCATTTGCGAGCGTTGCCCGCTAGGCGCTCTGCGGAACAGATCGAGGGCCTTCTGCGGCTTCTGTCGCTACATTCCGACCGGCACGCTCCAATTTCGGCTTACTCGAAAGGGATGCGGCAGAAGGTTCTGCTCGCCGCGGCACTGCTGCACGATCCCGATCTTCTGCTGCTGGACGAGCCGTTTTCCGGCCTCGATGTTTCCTCCGCGCTGATTCTGCGCAGTTTGATAGAGGAGCTGGCGCTCCGTGGCAAAGTGATCCTCTTCAGCTCGCATGAACTGGAAACCGTCGAACGCGTTTCGTCCCGCGTGGTCATACTTCACCGCGGCAAGGTCGTAGCGGACGATTCCATCGAGCATCTTCGGGCGCTCCGTTCTGCATCAACCCTCGAGGAGGTCTTTTCGCAGCTCGCCGTCGAGCAGGACACAACAGCCGTTGCGCGCGAAATTGCTAACTTGATCCGGACATGACGAGATCGCGGTGAAGACAGCCCAATTTCGCGTTCTCTACCGTGAGTTCCTTTTCCGGATCATCGATCTGGAGGTGCTCTCGAACCACGCGGAGGGTGACAGCCGCACACTTCTGGGCCAGTTCGTCTCACTGCTCGTCTTCTGCAGCATAATCCTCGTTTTGTTTGCCTGGGCGTGGGCCGCTAACGTCAAAAACGACCGTGTACCCGCGCTGGTTCAACTGTCGGATGCCTGGACGATCGAACATTTCCTGATCGCCACCAGCATGCTGGTGGTCGGCCTTTTTGCAGTGCTGAGTTGGGAATCCACGTTTCCGGAGCGTCGAGATGTTCTCGTGCTCGGCCCTCTACCTGTAGGCGCGGGCACTGTGTTTCTGGCAAAAGTCGCTGCCGTGGCAATGGCTCTCGGCCTCACGCTGGCGGCGCTGCACGTTCTGGCGGGCATTGCCTGGCCACTCGCGCTCGCGCAGTACAAATCCGCACCCGCCCCGGCGTTCTGCGCAACAACCGGCTGGCCCGATCGGGCTCGGCCGAACTGCGCTTCGAAGAAGTACCGGCTGACCAACTGCTGAGTCTGGATTTGACTTGATCTGCGGATTCGCCCGCAGCGATTCGAGCACTGAACCCCGCTGACGTATGACGGCATGCTCTGTGCCATTCTCGAGCTTCCGGTTCTGTTCGCGCGAGGGTGCCGTTTACGCCTGATTTCGAAGTAAATCTCGGGCACACGTCCGCGCTTCTCAGTAGAGGCATGCGGGACCCGATTGTGTATGGTTTGCCGGCGGCAAGAAGGGGGCGGAATAACGATGGCCAAAGTAGTGTTTTAGCTGTAGAATCTAGGAACACCCATGATAAGCATTCATACGATGACACGACGCTTAGGAATTTATGCGCTGCTCGCGCTAGCACCAGCTTGCGTTTTGCTGGCGAAGGTGATGACGGACTACGATCATCAGGCTGATTTCAGCCGATACCACACGTATTCCTGGATAAAAGTGCAAGCGCAAGATTCGCTCTGGGATGCCAGGATCAAACGTGCAATCGAGGGGCAGCTCACTGCGAAAGGCTGGCAGCAGGTTCCGTCCGGCGGGGACGCCGATCTCACCGCCATAGGTTCAACCCACAATCGACAGTCGGTCGAGACCGTATATAACGGGTTCGGCGGCGGATGGGGCTGGCGAAGATTCGGCAACAGCGGAATGGCTAGCTCGACAGTCCAGAACATACCTGTGGGGAGATTGATGGTCGACATTTTTGACGGCAACTCCAAACAACTCGTCTGGCGAGGCACATCGTCCGACACACTTGCGGGCAATCCCGAAAAGAACGAAAAGAAGCTGCGGAAGAATGTGGCGGAAATGTTTAAGAAGTTCCCGCCATCTCCGAAGGGCTGAACGTTCGAGAAGCGATAGCGTTCCCGTCGTACGGCGCTGCTAATGGGGGCGCCGGTACCGGCGTTAAAAGAAGCATGCAAAACCTGCTATGATCCACGAGAGCGAGCGCCGCTGACCGTCACTGTCTAATTCCTCTGCCGTTTTGGCTGCTTCCTTCAAGCGGCCAGGTTGATGTGTGTCCCAACAACTTTATGAGGAATAGACATGGATTTGAGAGAAATCGGATGGGAGTCTTATCGTTCTGCGCGACTCCCTGATTCTTCCTGTGGGCGGGTTGCGCAAGCCGTTCGCGAGCTCTTTTTAGTTTGGACTCCGGGTGGTGAGGTCGAAGCCAGTATTAGTGGTCATCTTCGGCATATCAGCTTGGACCGGCCGTGTGTCGGAGACTGGGTCGTCCTTCGAAAAGGGAACGTCATCGCAGAGGTTTTGCCGCGAAGAACGAAGTTATCCAGGAAAGTGCCCGGACAGGCGGTTCGGGAGCAGGTCCTTGCAGCAAATATCGACGTTTTGCTGGTTGTGAGCGGGCTTGATCAGGACTATAACCCGCGGCGCTTAGAAAGATATCTGATTCTGGCTTACGAAAGTGGCGCCCGTCCCGCCATCCTGTTGAACAAGGCGGACCTGGAACCAGAATTCCAGCAGTTCGTTGAGCAAGCCAGGACATATGCTCCGGGTGTTCCAGTTCTTGCGGTGAGTGCTCTTACGGGGTGGGGCATCCACTCGATTGCCGAGCAGATAAAGGCAGGTGAAACAGCTGCTCTGATCGGTTCATCGGGTGCGGGAAAATCGTCCATCGTTAACTGCCTACTTTGTGAAGACCGTCAAAAGACTACCGCTGTACGGGAGAGTGACGGCAAAGGTCGCCACAGCACGACGCGACGAGAGCTGATTCTCATGCCCGAGAAGTGGCTTTTGATGGATCTTCCGGGATTGCGAGAGTTGCAACTGTGGGCTGATCCAGAACAGATCGATACCGCATTTTGTGAAATTGTCGAGCTGGCTGAGGGTTGCAAGTTTCGCGACTGTACCCACCAAGAGGAACCCGGCTGTGCGGTTCGTGACGCTGGGCTGGATCAGAAGCGACTTAAAAGCTACCAAAAGCTGAAGCGTGAGCTGGCTTTTTTGGAAAGGCAAATCGATGTCAATCTCGCCCGGGAAACCAAGAAGAAATGGAAGAGCATCGAAAAAGATATTCGGCGCCATCCAAAGCGAGTTTGTTGATGCTCGCCTTGATATAGGGGCAAAATATTGGCCGGGCGTGACCGATGCAGTCCAAGTGAAACGGGACGGAAGGTGCCAAGAGTTGGATCACGGGAGAGCCTGCTCACGAATCGATTGTGGATACGCGCTCATGTCTGTCCACAGATCGCCCACCGACGCGACTCTTGCTGCCATGGTACGCAACGTGAACGTTCGCGGAGTCACATCGCCATGTTCGATCTCCTCCCACGTGCAGGGTGCGGATACCGGAGCGCCGGGCTTCGCGCGAACCGTGTATGGCGCCGCAAAGGTCGCGCTGTAGCCGTTGCGTCCAGTATCGACCAGAATGCGGCCGCCCCGATCCGCCTTACTAAACTCCTGTGTCAATCTCGAAGGATTGCGACTCACGAGTATCTTGCCGACCCGGTGCGCGAACGTTTCTACCTCGCCGAACTCCGCTTTTCTATCCAGCGGCACGGCGATGTGAAAGCCTTTGGATCCCGACGTCTTGATCCAGGAGCGCAAACCGAGTTCTGCGAGCAGATTGCGGAGATCCAGTGCGGCCTCACGAACTTGAACAGGAGTATCGAAGGCAGGATCAAGGTCGAATACACATACGTCCGGATGCAGGAAATCGGGCGCTCGTGATGTCCACACATGCAACGTCACAGCATTCTGATTGGCCAGCCAGAGCAGGGCGTTCACATCGCTCGCCACGGGATGGTGTACGGTGCCGCCCTTTTTCGGCACCTCGACGCGTTCCAGCCAATTTGGAAAGCCTTTGTTCACATCCTTTTGGAAGAAGCCCTTGGCCGAGATGCCGCGATGGTACCGCTCCATCGTGACGGGACGCCCCCGCAGGTGTGGCAACATGTACGGCGCGATCATTTCGTAATAGGCGGCGAGTTCGCCTTTGGTGATCCCGTCATCGGGGAAGATCAATTTTTCCGGATGCGTGATCACGGCGACTCCCGTACAACGTCGCGCGCGGTCTTGTCCTCGCGCATTCCCAGGAAACGTCCATGGCGCAGCTTTCCGTAGACAGTCCATTCGATGAATGCAACCTGGACCACGATCTCGGGCCGAACCCAATGCGTGCGAATGCGCGGCAGTCCGACTGCTTTCGTGAATGGGCTTTGGTCGATTTCGATCTCGTCCAGGCGGCTACGCAAGGCAATCAACTGTTTTGTATCGAAGCCGGTGCCAACCTTGCCGGCGAAGACGAAATCGTGGCCCTCGAAGTAGCCGAGCAGCAGGGCGCCGAGCCCAAGACGCAGGCCCTGCGGATCGGTGAATCCGCCGACCACCAGTTCCTGCGATGCCTCGCATTTCATTTTGAGCCAATGCGGAGACCGGCGGTGTTCGTAGGGCGAATCGCGGCGCTTGGCGATCACGCCTTCCCACCCTTCGCGGCAAGCCTGGTCCCAGGGATTCTGGCCGGTAATCTCCGCGACAGCGTGCAGCGGAGAGCGCAGCGCGAGCTCGTGTAAGGCGGCTCGCCGCTCCGCGAATGGCAACGGCATCAGGTCACGCCCATTCAGCCAGAGAAGATCGAAGACATGATATTCGACGTTGCTCCCACCCCAGTCCACTTCGCCATCAAGGATGAGTTGGTCTACGGCGAGCGCGCCGATTGCGTGCGCTACGGCAGGATAGTTCTGCGGCAACTGGTTGCGGGAGAAGAGCTGCACGGTGTTGCCCTTCCGGAAGGCGAGCAGGCGGATGCCGTCGTATTTGCGCTCGAAGATCCACTCGAGTCCGGTAAAGCGTTCCTGGGTCAGTGTAGCGGCCATTGGGACGACCCATTCCGGAAATGCCATGCGATTTTGCGATTATGCCGCACCCGCGCACCGAATTCGAGAGCGGGTCTTACGATATCAGGTTTGCGTCCTTGTTCTGGACGCGAGTTATTGCGGGAGTCCGATGCGCCGCACCAGGTTCTGCCAGCGCCAATCAGGGCGCAGAGTGTCGAACATCGGCAACGTCAACTCGATGATTCGGAATATGCGCTGGCGATAGGCCTCTTCCAGCCATTCGAATGCTGAAGTCAGCTCGCCGAGACCTACATAAATGACGGCGATGTCAAACGGAGAAACGCGTTTTTGCTGGGATAAAGCCCTCAGTTCGTCAAGGATACTTAGAGCCATGGGTTTCTCACCAACTAGCGCGTAAGCGCGGCCGAGCAGCGCACGATAATGAGGCCCTCCTGAAACACTGACAGCCTTCTTGAGTGCCACGATCGATTCTTCAAGCTGACCACTCTGCTCCAATGACAAAGCCATAAACCATAGCGCATTCGCGTAGTTCGGATCCATCTCCAAAGCTTTCCGGCATTGCGCAATCGATTCGTCGTAGCGGCGTGCCCGGTAAAGCACCAATCCGAAATGGCCTAGTCGCACGCGCGAGATCGGATCCAATTCCAGCGCGCGTTCGTATTCAGTAATGGCCTCTTCATGCCGCCCCCGAATGGACATATAGTCGGCCAGGTGTACGCGAGTCGCTGAGTCCCCCGGGCTCAATTGCAAAGCGCGCCCGCACGCTGCCTCCGCCGCTGCCCAATCCCAGTCATATAGGATGTGGATCGCAGCTAAGGCATTGTGAGCAGCAGCAACGGTTTCGTCCAGTTCCAAAGCTTTAACGGCTTTCGCCTTCGCCTTGAGAAAAGCCTCACTGGAAGGCGCGACGCCGAAGAGGCCCAGGTAGAAATAAGCCTGGGAAAGATCACTGTAGGCTCGAGCATATGCCGGGTCCAATTCAATCGCCTGTTGGAAAAAGTCGACGCTCTTCTCCAGGTCCGCAGGCGTCATCCTGTCACGAAAAAATGTGCCTTTGAGGCAAGCTTCATACGCTTGCGGATGTACTTGGCGCGTTCCGCCGTCGAACTGCAACTCCGGGTCGATGAGCTTGTGAATATGAGTGGCAACACTCTCCGCTATCTCAGACTGCAGTCGCAGGACGTCGTGCAACTCGCGCTCGTATCTTCCCGACCATAAGTGCCGGTCGTCCTTGGCACGGATGAGCTGCGCTGTGATCCGGACTGTCTGATCCGATCGCATCACCGAGCCCTCTATCACCGCGTCTACCCGCAGTTCCTTAGCAATCGCCAGGACGGGCGTGCGTGTTCCTCTGTACTTCATGACCGAGGTGCGCGAGATCACTCGTAGAAGACGGATCTTGGAGACGGCGGAGATCAGTTCTTCGGTCATTCCATCGCAGAAGTACTCTTGACTGGGATCACCAGAATGATTGTCAAGGGGCAAGACTGCAAGCGAGTCAATCCGGACCTGTTCCGGCGGAAGGCGATCGCCCGCTCGGGTCCGGCCGCCGTGACTCATGCCTGCCTCCACGGGTGCAATGAATCGATATCCTCGCTGCGGAAGGGTTTCTATAAAACGCGGCTTTTTGGCGTGGTCTCTGAGAGCGGCGCGCAACCCGTTGACTGCTTTGTTCAGCCCCCGATCGAAATCGACGAACGTGTTCTCGGGCCAGAGCCTCTTCCTTAGTTCTTCCCGCGTGACCAATTCACCCGGGCGGTCGAGCAACACGGACAAAAGCTGAAAAAGCTGATTCTGCAGCTTGACTTTCAAGCCTTGCCGGAATAACTCGCCGGACTGAGGATCAACCTCGAAGGCTCCAAAATGGATACGCGACGAGCTATACGATAAAAGCACTAGTATATTTGAGCATCCGAACGTCCGTGCGTCAATGCCGGCTTAACTGCCCCCAATGTCTAAGCTACTGAGACGGATGAAATTACTCGGGAATAAACGCGTGACATTTATGGAATCTGCGGGTCATTGAAGCAGCAACCGCCAGACCTTAGAGTAAGGCTCAGACCAAAAGGAGGTCACAATACAATGACGGTTCAAAGAGTTTCAGCGATCGTGAGTCGTACGGCGATCGTTTGCACGGCGCTGGCTATGGGATCTTTGGCTTGGGCTCAAACGGACAGTCGGGATCGAACAGGAGACCAACGGACATGTTCGAACAGAACTCTCCAAGGTGCTTACGGATTTGCTGCCGAAGGCGCGCTCCTCGGCATACCGAAGCTGCCGCCCCAAGCGCCCTTCCGCTCGATAGGGATGGCTCACTTCGATGGCAACGGCAATCTCACCTGGCTGGAGCGTACGGTCATCAATGGCAAGCTGCAGAATTCTGATTGGACGGCGGCCAGCGGGACTTACAGCGTCAATCCAAACTGCACTGGAACAGCGGTGGTCGTGACACCCAATAGCCGTGATCCGCTGCAACTTGCTTTCATTGTGGTCAAAGCGGGAAAGGAAGTTCGCACAATGCTTGAAACAGACGCCGTGTCGACCGTCTTCGAAAAAGTTGAGTAATCTGACGCCGATTCGCTGAAAACGCGCAAAAACTCTTCACATGTGTTCGGCGTAGTGCCGATTCACGGGGATGGGCGAAATTGCGCGTTTCGCGAGTGCGGCGGAAGGGGAACTTATGAGAAGAGTCCCTCCAGGCTGTCCAGCAGGCCTATATCGGTCGTCTTCATAAGAACGGGAGCCCGTCGAACACGACCCACGTGATAATATGGTCGCGCTCTAGTCGACGATCGATACCAGCCTATATGCCGAGACGCGAATCGCCGCTTCAGTCGGAGATGGTCCAGGGAACCCTGGACATGCTCATTCTCCGGACCCTCGTTCTTGGCCCTGCTCATGGACAGACGATTGCCCACGCCATCGAGCAGGGTTCAGATGACGTTCTTCAGGTGGAACATGGATCGCTGTATCCGGCGTTGCACCGTCTCGAAAACCGCGGTTGGATCGCCGCGTTCTGGGGAACGTCAGAAAACAATCGTAAGGCAAAGTACTACCGGCTTACGCGGGAGGGGAAGAAACAACTCGCAGCGCAGACCTCACGCTGGGAACAACTGGTACGCGCAATTGGTCGGATTCTGAATCCCGCTGCGGAGAAGCAGGGATGAATTGGCGGAGATTTCTCAGACGGGGTGCCGCTGATGCTGAACAGCGCGACGAACTCGAGCTTTACGTTGATCTCACTGCGAAAGAATACGTGGCACGCGGGATGGACGCGACCGAAGCAACGGCAGCCGCACGCAGGAAGCTTGGCAACGCGACCGTGATCCGCGAGGAGGTTTATCGCATGAATACGCTCACGTTCTTGGAAAGCGTGCTGCACGATGCCCGTCACGCTGTTCGACTGATTCGAACCAAACCGGGTTTCAGCGTCCCTGCCCTGCTCTCGCTCGCGCTCGGGATCGGCGCGAATGTCGCGATATTCAGCGTTGTGAATGCTGTGTTGATCCGGCCGTTGCCTTACCTTGAACCGGAGGCGCTGGTCGGCGTCTATAACTCTGCGGTCCTTCAAGGGGAGGCGTTCCGGAAAATGCCTCTGTCACTGGCCATGTACGGGGCGTACAAAGAACAGGCACAAGCCTTCCAGGAATTCGGCGTCTGGACTGCCGGGGCCGCGACCATAAGCGGGACCGGCACCCCCGAACAAATCCCGACCGTCACCATGACCCACGGAGTCCTGCGCGCGCTCGGTGTGCGTCCTTATTTAGGCCGATGGTTCTCAAAAGAGGACGAGACGGCGAGCGCTCAAGGAAGCGTGATCCTCTCCTATGGGTACTGGCAGCGAAGGTTCGGCGGCGATGGTCACGCGCTTGGCCGCATGGTTCTCATCGATTTCGTCCCGCGCCAAATAATCGGCGTCATGCCGCGGAACTTTCAGTTCCTCAACGCCCCGGCTGACATTTTGCTTCCGGAACGTGTTCCCGGCGATCCGATCGGTTCGAATGACTTCGATCGCTCCGGGATCGCCAGACTCAAGCCCGGCATGACACTTGCGCTTGCGGCCAAAGATGTTGGGCGCGTACTGAAGATCTGGGGCGCTATCACCGGTATGGGGCAATTCCTGGACCAGCTTCGATTCAAACCCGATCTGCGGCCCCTGAAGCAGGATGTAGTGGGAGACATCGGCGGCGTTCTCAAAATTCTCATGGGAGCGCTCACGTTGGTCCTGCTGCTGGTCTGCGCCAATGTCGCAAACCTTGTGTTAGTAAGGGCGCAAGGCCGCCGGCAGGAAGTTGCCATTCGCGCAGCGCTCGGAGCTGGTTGGGGACGGATCTCGCGTGAGCTGCTGATCGAGAGCATTACTCTAGGCATTCTGGGCGGCGCGATGGGTCTTGGAGTTGCTTACGCTGTTCTTCGGCTGCTCGTGACTCGCGGGTCAACAACTCTACCCAGGCTTGACGAGATCTCCCTTGATTCAACGAGCGTGCTGTTCGCGCTGGCCTGCGCTTTGGGATCAGGTGTGTTGTTTTGGGTGATAGCAGGTCTCAAGTCAGGCCGTACGACCACGAGCCAAAATGCGCGGGGAGCGACTCTAACCACGGACCAGATGCGCGCTCAAAAGGTGCTGGTAGTGGCGCAGGTGGGTCTCGCACTTGTGCTTATAATTGCATCCGGACTCATGACGCGCACCTTCCTCGGTCTGAGGGCTGTGAGGCCGGGCTTCACTCATCCAGAGCACATTCAAACAATTCGGATCTTGATTCCAGAAGCGCAAATACCGGCTCCAGAGAAGGTCGTCCGGATGCAGGTTGAAATCTTCCAGAGACTGACTGCGATACCCGGTGTTACGGCAGCGGCATTCGCGAGTGGTCTGCCGCTCGAAGCGGAGTACCATAACGGCAACCCGGTCGCCGTCGAAGGGAAGTCGCCCATAAACCAGATCCCTCCGAACCGAACCATCAAGCAGATATCGCCGGGGTACTTTGCGGCCCTAGGGACGCGCTTGATCGCCGGGCGCGATTTCAGCTTGGACGATCTTTACAATCAAAGGCGCATCGCGATTTTGTCTGAGAACATGGCCCGCGAATATTGGGGCGACCCGCGCGATGCGCTTGGTAAGCGGATTCGTGTAGGCACGGACGGACCTTGGACCGAAATCATCGGCGTTGCGGAGAATGTTCACGAAGACGGCGTAGACCGGAAGCCTCCTGCGATTGTGTATTTTCGAGCGGGACTGCAGGGACCGGTGCGGCCGGGAGCTTCCCCGGGTGTTCATCGTGGCGTAACATTCGCGATAAGAAGCAACCGCGCGGGCACTCAAGGCTTTCTCAGGGAAATCACAGCGGTACTGCATGCCGTGAACCCCAGCTTGCCACTGGCGAAACCGCGAACTCTGAATGATCTCTATAGACTTTCCATGGCGCGCAGGTCCTTCGCTTTCGTTCTGCTCGGTATCGCGGGCGCGATGGCGCTGACGCTCGCTATCGTCGGAGTTTACGGCGTGCTTGCTTACGCCGTCGCGCAGCGCCGCCGAGAGCTGAGCATCCGTGTTGCTCTGGGAGCCGAACCCGGCATCGTCAAAGCGCTTTTCGTACGCCAGGGCCTGATGCTCGCGTGCATAGGTGGTGCAATCGGGATAACCTCGGCCGGATTACTTTCTCGTTGGATATCTTCTCTGTTGTTTGGAGTTACACCGCTTGATCCGGTAACATACGGCGTGTCGGGAGGTATTATTCTTGCGGCAGCCGTAACTGCGAGTTACATCCCGGCCCGACGAGCCGCATCATTGGACCCGATGGAGGCGCTGCGCAGCGACTGATATACGGCTACGAGCGTTCAGCCGGATCAAATGAGTTCCAGGCCCGTATCAAGACCCGCATTATTGGACCAGCGTTATGACGTTCACAGCGAATTGGGGACGCAAGCCGATCTAATAGGTGATCGGCAGACTGCCTCTGCGAACTCCGACACCGCAACAGAACCGGCTTAGGTGCAGAGCTGCTCGAGCTCGACAGAGTTTATTCGACTACGATGCGGCTGCCGCGCCCTGTTTCCTTGGAGAGATTGTGGATGCGGTGATCGATCAACTCACGGACGCCACGCAGCATTTCGAGACGTGCTTCGCGAAAGTGCTTGGCAGCGCCTTCGGGAGGCGACAACGATCCCGCCAGCTTTTCGGCGCCTTCGCGCAGCCACTTGCAGAACCAGTCGCGTTGGGGCCTGGGGTTTGCGTTTTCCTCGCTTCCGCTGGTTGCGTGTTCAGTCACGTAGGCTTACCTCATCTCTATTACCAGCTTACGACCCTCCAGGCGCGCTTTCACGGGCTGTAGGGAGGCCATCGTGGTGGGTAGACCCACATGCCGGCGGATCGTGCCGATCTCAACCACCAACTCGTCGTCTTTCTTGAACAGACCTATCTCTGCTTTTTCAGTGAATGGAAGCTCGAGAAGGACCTCGTGATGGTCCCCGGTTTTGGCGAACGAGTAAGGCGCCGCAGTGCGGGTGATGGCGGAGGCATCTTCGCCCTCCGGATAAAGATGTTGCGCAAATTCACGAAGGCGCTCATAACCCAGCACTTCCTGCGGAAACATGGGTAACTGCCGCACAGCCACGGGAGAGAAGTACTGTTCAATCTCAACCAATGATTTCTGTTGGGCGGCGCGCCAGGAATCGAAGAACGTATCTCGCACGGCGAAGGGAATGACGCGATTTACTATGATGCGATCGATTGTGAGCCCATAGAGCGAGAAGTAAACAAAGGCGCGTTGTGTCTCGCGGACCACCATCCTTTCCGGATTCGTCACGAGGCGGCCGCTGGTGATGGCGGCATCTTCCAGGACCAGATCAATGCCCTCGATCTTTTCGAAAAGGCTCTGCACGTTTCGGAAGTAGCTATCGGGCGGCAACTCCACAGGCGCGAGCCGGTTAACCAGAGGGCGAACAGCCTTGAGTATGCTGCGCTGAAAGCCGAAGATGTGCTTCATGTACCAGTCAAGCGTCGTGGGAAGACTGATGAAGCGTAGGGATTCGGCCGTCGGCGCGCAATCCAAAACGACCACGTCGAACTCTTCAGACTTGCGGTACTGATTCACGTACATCATGGCGCTGAGTTCCTCCATGCCGGGGAAGATCGCCATTTCCTCCGCCTCGACACTTTCGAGCCCTGTGGTCCGGAGAATGGAAGTAATGTAAGACGAGATTTCTCGCCAGTAATGTTTGAATTCGAAGTTGATGTTGACTTCCTGGATGAACAGACGGTCGGAAATGCGGAGCGGTTCAGCGGTGTGTGCATGAAAGAGACCGCCACTTCGATCGAACGCATCCGAAAGACTATGAGCGGGATCAACGCTCATCACGAGCGTTCGCTTGCCCAGCTCAGCCAGATGTATCCCGGTAGCCGCCGCGACACTGGTCTTACCAACGCCGCCCTTGCCGCTGTAAAGAAGAATACGCACGTCTAGGAGATGCGGCCGAAGTGAGGAGCGCTCCAAAAGTCTCCGGGGCGCGGCAGATTGATCCGGCAAGTGCTGACAGAGAGCGCAGGGATGAGTACCCGACCACTCGCGAGACTTTCGAGGTTATCGGAGTTGTGGCGGATTCGATGGAACACCGGCCCGGCGAGAGAAGGTACCGAGATTCTATTCCAATATTTCTCACCCGATTGGCACTGTGGGCACTGTGACTTATCTGCTCAGGAGTTCTGGAGACCCCGAGAGGGTTGAGCTCGGAGTCCGAAAGGTCCTACAGCAGTTCAATCCGAGTCTGCCGATATTGAGCGTTGAGACAGTTAATCAACAGATTGGCCGGAGCCTGATTACAGAGCGGCTTATCGCGGAGCTGGCGGCGTTTTTTGGCGGGCTCGCGCTTCTTATCGCAGCGATCGGGCTTTACGGTGTGATGTCGTATTCCATGACGCGCCGGAACAGCGAGATCGGTATATACGGATTGCGTTAGGGGCGTCGGCCGGGAGCGTAGTTGGGATGACGCCTGGTGAAACACTGGCCATGGTGGCGAGCGGCATCATCATCGGATTGCCCTTCGGTTTTGCAATTGCGCGAGTGATTTCGAGCAGGTTGTACGGCGTTACTGCTGGGATGCCATATCGGCGGCAGCGGCCCTGATTACCGTTTCGGGCTCGGCGCTCCTGGCCGGCTATGTACCTGCAAGACGGGCGGCACGGGTCGATCCGATGCTCTTCCTTAGACACGACTGAACACTCCTGGCTGTCAAGGTTCTCCTACCGAAGGAATACATAGAGCGCTTTCGGCGAACGAAACCCGGTTCCGCCCTTCCATTCGATGGGGACGGACTCGTTGCATCCAGCAACGTTTTCAACGAAGCAAGCACATGCGATTCCGGCAAGTGTCTTAATGAGCAAGCCTCCCGCGCACGAGTGCATGCCGGAGCCGAGCGCGAGTTGCGGTCCGTTGCGGCGCGACAGGTCCAGAGATTCCGGATTTTCAAATTGCGCCCCGTCGCGATTCGCGCAAGAAAGCTTCAACATGACGCGGTCGCCGCGGGCAATCGTGATTCCGGCCAGGTCGAAAGTTGATGACGCACGCCGAAAAAGAGTGTGGGCCAGACCGGCGTACCGCAGAAGCTCTTCGACGGCAACGGGCATCAAGGCTGGTCGTTCGCGCAGCTGCTCGAGTTGCTGGGGATGACGGAGCAGCGCGAGCCACGCATTTGCGAGGAAGCTCGGCAGAGTTTGCGATAAGGCAACGAATGCCGGACCGGCCATCGGAATCGGGCTCGCTTCGAGGCGTTGCGCCAGCTGTTCGCTTGCGGCTTTGGCAGACACCCGTATCGACTGGTCGGTTGGATCAGCGGTGGCCATAGAGACTACCCGGGCCAGAGCTTTTAAATGCGCTGTAGCCGCTCTATCCGCAGCCGTAACGGTGAGCGCGACTTCCAGCGCCCACGGTTCGGCAAAATCCCCGATCATATCCGCCCGGGTGTCTGAGCGAATCCTCGCCATCATCTGCCGGCCAAGTTCTTTGAAATAAATCTGCCAGATTTTGATCTGCTGCCCGGAACACGCTGTCAACGTTTGCGTGCGCAGCCGGTGTTGCCCGTTCACCTCTTCCCGACTCGGCACATTTTCCGTACGCGAATCGACCGGGCGTAATCGCTCGTCGTGCAAGGCAGCAAGGACGTCAGCGTACCTGCTGAGCACCCAACCATTCAGCGAATTGTCGTAGTAGGCGCTCGGGACAGACCCGGCGCGTTTTGAATCCGCCACCATTTGATACCTTCCGCCAAAGTTGGACCGAGCGTCCGGACATGATGGTTCGCTCGGGACAGAATCCCACGACAAGCGCTACCCTCGCCCAAGCTCACAGTTTTCGAGCCATGAATCGGTAACATGCGGCGCAGGAAAACCTTCATCTTGCTCCGGAGTGACGAAAGCAGACACAGGTTCAACCAAAGTTCGGCCTTATTCGAGCTGAACAGGGCCTGGACTGGGGAGAATCCGTAGAGTTCGATCCAAAGCTTAACAGGGGATGCAAGGGTTTCCGATTCACGCCGCACCAGTTCTGGTAATTTACAGCCGAACCATTTTTCAACTAAAAGAAATATGAGTACTTCGAGCTTCCGCAACTCGGACGAGTGTAGATTCATCCATTCATGCCAGAAAGAGTCATCGCTGAAGTGCCTCTGCAGGAAGTACGCGATTTCCCAGGCGCGCTGCAATCGCAGATCGCCATGAAGTATGTGCATTAGCAGATGAAGCGTCGAAAACGCCAAGGCGTCAGCCAGGGCCAGTACGGAAACCTTCGCACCATCGAAATCGGACTGAGATCGTCTCTGCCAGAAAGCATCTTCAGCCGGTCCTTTGATGCCCTCCATTTCGTCGTCCCAAAGTCTATGGTGCAGCTCAACCGGCAGAGGCAGATCCGGAGCGTAGAAGTTGCCAGACCAATCCCATTGCTTCTCGCGAATCATCGCCGCCAGATGCCTTCCGTTTCCTTTCCCGATCGATCGATAGCCGAGCCGGATCAATTCATCGCGCGCGCGCCCGATTTCTTCCACCCTGCACCAAAGGTCCACATCCGAAGTTGTGCGAAGCGAAACATCAGGGCCAAACTCTCGCGCATGGGCACAACCCTTGAGCAGTACGAAATCGATCTCCGCTTGCCGGAACTGATGCGAGATCTCTTTGAGCGCTGAGTCAAGCCTGGTTCGCCTCGCCGCAGCCTCGCGGTAGTTACGATCTATGCGAGCCCGCACCCAATCGGGAAGCTCAGATCCACACAGAAAAGAGAACGTGAAGGTGAGCTGGGCCGCGTCACAGAAATCGAGCAGGTTTTTCCATTCGTCGAAGTTGAGTAGCCGAACTCGGGCCTGTGGTTGGCCGTAAAACCGTAATGCCTCCAGAACAAGCTTTCCGAAAGCGGGTACCGAGTCGGTCAGAGCGAATTCCGGGATCATGCTAGGTTGCGTGGAGACAGGCGACTCGCTCGAGCGCGTCAACTGCCTTGTCACAATGCGTATAGTTCAGTTTCAGCGCTCTGGAGTCCAGGAGTTTCTCAAGAGTTTCTTGACGCTCCCGTTGAATGCATAATTCGGGCGGCCACGCATTTTGCTCAGAGATGCGCTGCCGGAATTCCGATCGCGAAACAAGATCCAGAGTAGACGCCAAATGCTCCTGGACGCACCGGTTCAGAAAAATAACTTGGTTTATCTTGCATTCAGTTGCGGTGTTGATCGAAGGAAGCGTCGCGGACTTTATCTCCATTGTGGGCTTCCCATTTCGTAGCGAAACGGGACCTTCGATCTCCGGGAAGAGCGTTGAAGCTGCTGGTCGAAATCGAAATGTTCTGGGATTACCGAGGGCAACGCGCTCAGAAGTGCGCCGCGGAACAAATGTACAATCGTCGGAAATATAGGTCCATGCGCGCCGAGCGCAGGCGTAGGCAAGGGAAGACTTGCCGGCACCGGAATCTCCGAATAGGAGAAAACCGTTTCCGTTCTTCGCGACGCATGCCGAATGGACAGCCACAACATGCTGCGCATCCAAAATCGTGTATGCCAGCGCCTCGAGAAAGTTGTAGCGCAAATAGGCTTGATCTCGAACGGTGGCCTCGGTTAAATGAGCAAAACCAAATCCCGCTTTCAAATCGCATAAAGCGGAATTGTGAGCATTTGCTACCGCGATCAACAGAGTGTTCTGCGCGCGAAAGGTGACGTCAGGAAGAGTAACGCCCCCGGGGCACTCTGAAATGGTAAAACTAAGCTCAATCGTTTTCTCCGAAAATCTTGGCGCGAAGCAGGACCAACTCTCCTCCGCGGCTTCTATGACCGAACGGTGATTAGATCTGATTCGCACAGGAAAACCAAACGGAAACACGTCTGTCTG
>CAWJEH010000056.1:0-155903 GCA_963841675.1 Terriglobia bacterium | reverse complement strand
GAATCCTTCACTGACCAGGGCGACTGTAGGCTTGCCGTTGAAATCCGGGGTTGTGAACGGACGGCCTGCAATGGGCTGCAGGCGGAACACCTTGAGAAAATCGTTCGAGACCGCGGCCGCGCCGGTGAACTCTGACTTTTTGTTCGCGAGAACGCTGACGATGTCATCGCTGTAAACCGCCATCGATTGGAAAGCGGAAGTCTGTGCTTGCCAGTCGAGGAAATCGGGTCCGGAGACCAGTCCGAAAGGAGTGTCGTTTTTCCAGCTCGAGCTGATGGAAACCAGTTGTTCGGGATTCGAATAGCTGAGCGGCCGGAAAATCACGCCCTGCACGACGCTGAAGATGGCTGTGTTCGCGCCGATCCCCAGTGCCAGAATCAGAACAGATAGCAGTGTGAAGCCCGGCGAGCGGAGAATGGAGCGCAGAGCAAATTTCAGGTCCATGGCATTTTTGTAACTGTGCACGGGGCCTGCCACTGGAAACAGTTCATAGTGTTGGCTTTCGGCGGCGAATCGATGTTCGGATTTGGGACTGAGCGCACGCAACGGAACACCGGCAGCATGCTATGGTGAGTTTATTGTTGGGCTCTTAGCTCAGTTGGTTAGAGCGCTTCCTTGACACGGAAGAGGTCGGAAGTTCGAGTCTTCTAGAGCCCACCAATCACCTATCGACTTCAGGCTAGCATCTGGGAATTCCACCGCGCGGCTCGGCCTCTCCTAGCATTTTCCCTCGGAAACCAACCCCGATCCGGCGAATCCTACCTTCGCTATGTCGCGCAAATCTTTCTGCCTCGCAACTTTGCTTATCGCGGCAGGCACCTGCGAGGTGCCAGCCCAGGAGTCTCGCCAGGAACCCGTTTACCTCAACCGGCACTTTGAACTGACGGGTATCAGCATCTCGCAGGATTACCGTCTCTTTGTAAATTTCCCACGCTGGTCCGATCGCTATCTGAACGCCGTCATCGAGAGAACGAACGAGGGCGATCGCCCTTACCCGAACCTGGAGTGGAACCGCTGGAACGGAAAGCCCCAGACTGCCGGCAATCACTTCGTCTGCGTGCAAAGCGTGGTAGTGGATCACGCCAATACACTCTGGGTTGTCGACGCCGCCGCTCCCTTGCTGACCTCGCCCGTTCCCAACGGCCCCAAACTAGTCAGGATCGATCTACTCTCAAACGAAGTCAGCCAAATCATTCCTATTCCGCCTGACGTCGCGCTCCCCGATTCGTACCTAAATGACATCCGTATCGACAACACGCGGAACTTCGCCTACCTGACCGATAGCGGCCACGGCGGCATCGTAGTCGTCGACATCACCAGCGGAAAAGCGTGGCGCAAGCTCGATGGTCACCCATCTGTACTCGGGACTCCCAATGTTCCTGTAATCGTGAAAGGCTTTCTCCTGCGTCAACCAAACGGCAAACCGGCCATCTTCAACTCCGATAGCCTGGAGATGTCCAAAGACGGCAACTCGCTGTTTTACAAACCGATCAACTCGACAACTCTCTGGATGGTTCCTACCGCGCTGCTCCGGGATCAAAGTGCCGATGCCGCTTCGGGCGTGCGCCCCGCCGCCACGAACCTCTTTCCGACCGATGGGCTCTGGCTCGATTCGCACGGCCGCATCTATCTGAGCGACGTGGAGCATTTCGCCGTTCGCCGTCTTACTATTGGGGGAGCTCTCCAGACAATTTTTCAATCGGATCAGCTGGACTGGCCCGACACGTTTACGGAAGATCCCGCCGGCAACGTATACATAAGCGCATCTCACCTGGACCAACAACCGCGTTACCACAACGGATACAGCGTGCGTCACGGCGAGCCGTACGAAGTGTTTCGTTTATCAGGCGTCGACTCGCACTAACCATCTTTTCAGGAGCTTTGACTTGCGTGGCTAAGCGCCCAGCTGGCGCAGTATGGTCGCGTGATCGAAATACACCTTCTCACAGACCAAGTCGTCACCATCGAATACAAAGATGCAGGCAGCCTGTACCTCCATCGGTTTGCTCGTCGCGGTCATTCCAGCCCAGGGGCCACGATGTGTACCTCCGAATCTGCATTCTACGATCTACCGCGTGAGATGACGTATCCGGTACCACCCGTGACAAAAAACGCAGTGAGAATGTGGCATTTCCTTACAAAGCTACATGAAACGGGAGCGCCTTGACACACTGTCGCAGATAGATCCCAGGTGTTACATTGGTACCTATGTACCAAAATAGAGCAAATGCCGATCGCGATTGAACGCGTTCAGACCGGCGTTCGCATAGAGAAGCGGATTCTCAAAGTCATGAAAGCGTTCGCCGAGTATCATGACCTCACGCTGGGGGACCTTATAGAAGGCATCGTGTTGCACGCCTTCGAGGGTAAGGCACCATTCGGAAGCGAGTCTCTCAAGCTCATTGCCGAATTGAAAAAGATTTATCATCTTGACCTCAATGCCAGCGCTAGTCACAAGCTGGGCGAGCGCAAAACAGGAAAGCAAAAATGAAAACGACCGCGTCATTCGGTCTCACCATTCTGAGGATTGTTCTTGGACTGGTGGTCAGCGCTTACAGCGTGGGGTTGATACTCGTGCAACTTCGGGATGGCTCACATCACACGCTGGTTTCGTTAGGCGCTGCTGAACTGGGCGCAGGAATTCTGTTTCTTATACCGAGGACCGCACGGTTCGGAGGCTTCGCGGTGATCGCAGTTTTCGCAGTTGCAGCTTTATTTCACATACATCACGGCGAGTACCGCATAGGTGACCTGGTCGTTTATAGCGCGGCAGCGTTCGCTGTGGTCTCCGCCCGGACCCGAGTATGAGCGATGACGAGTTTGTAAATCAACTGGAATCCTGCGTTCTTCCGGAGAGCCATTTCCATCATGCTGATCACTTGCGCGCAGCCTGGCTGTACCTTAACCGGTTTCCCGCGCCGCAAGCGATCGAGAGGTTCTCGGAAGTTCTGCGCCGATACGTGAAGTCCTTGGGCAAAGCCGATCGGTATCACGAGACTATTACGTGGGCGTATCTGCTCCTGGTCAATGAACGCATCCGACGCGCGGAATCCAACGGGACATGGCAGCAGTTCGCAGAACTTCGTTCCGATCTCTTCGACTGGAACAACCCGATTCTGCTCAAGTATTATCGGCCAGAAACGCTGAACTCCCAACTAGCGCGCCGGATTTTCTTGATGCCTGATCGACTTTGACGCGTTCAGAAAACCCCATTTCGATGCGCGAAGCGCCGTAAAGAGGCGAGACCCGCGATGATCACTTCATGTGATACTTTCACCAGTGCCGGATTTGCTCCCATGACCTCGGTCCTTACATGACCACAACAGATCTCATCGACAGGCTATCGGAGCACAAGCCTCTTGGTGCGGCGCCTCGGGGCGAACTCGCGTGGCTGGTTTCACACGGCTCGCTTCGAGACTTGCAAGCAGGTGCGGTTCTGACTGCGAAAGGAGCAAACGGGGAAGGCTTGTTTGTCTTGCTGTCGGGGCGTATCGCAATGTCCGTCGATCGCGGCGCCGGACTCCACAAGTTATGGAATGGCGTGGAGGCGATGTTTTAGGTGTGCTTCCATACTCCCGGCTGGTCAGCCCACCGGGAGATGCGGTTGCCCAGGAGAACTCGGTGCTACTGGCCGTTCACCGAGACCATCTGCCTGCAATGATCCGCGAGTGTTATGAGACAACCTCCATTCTCGTGCACAATATCCTCGATCGCTCGCGTATGTTCACCTCGAGCGACCTGCACAACGAGAAGATGCTCTTGCTCGGTAAATTGTCTGCAGGACTAGCGCACGAACTGAACAACCCGGCGTCGGTGACTCTGAATTCTCTCGACAGTGGAAGTTGCCATTTGGAGGAAGCCGACGCCCTTTTTGTGTTCATCGACACCCGTCCTCGGAGCGAGTGGCTTCCCTCAGGCGTGCTGTGCGACACGAAGGGATTTATCCTCACCGGTCGCGACCTGATCACGGCCGAGGGTTACGCGCGCATTTGGAAGGAGCGTCGTGAACCGCTGCCACTGGAAACGAGCGTGCCCGGATTCCGCATGTGCCCTTGTTTATCGACAACCGGGAACATCTGCAGCCTCGTCGGGTGGAAGCAGCCTTACCAGATACGCTGCTCATTCTGTGGAAGGTGTTCGACCAATTCCAGCTGTTCATCAGTGCCGAGCGACAGGAATACGTTGTCAGTCAGACCTCTCGGCAGCTGGTTGAACGCACGCAGCCGTTCCGAGAGCGACAGATTGCCCCATTCGTGTATCAGGTCGGTAACATTGGTTTCAGTCTGCACGCCTTCTCTTCCGCGGGCCATGGACCTTCAGAATGCCGGGACCTTCAAGAAAAAAGCCACCCAGCGAGTCCCTACTCGGGTGCTGAGTGGCTTCTGGTTGATCGGTTTGAAGCCGGCTAAGCCGCTTTCTTTACCATTCCATGCGGGTCGAGGACGAACTTCTTCGCCGCTCCCTTGTCGAAATCCACGTAGCCCTTCGGTGCAGCTTCCAATGGAATAACGTCAACATTGACCGCTTTCGCGGGATGTGCGCGATCGTGCAGGATCGCCATCATGAGCTGGCGATTGTAACGCATCACCGGGCACTGTCCAGTCGTGAAGGTATGGGACTTGGCCCAGCCCAATCCAATCCGGATGCCGAGCACGCCGCTTTTCGCCTTCTCGTCCTTGCTCCCCGGATCGTCGGTGACGTAAAGCCCCGGAATGCCAAGTGCGCCGCCGGCGCGCGCAACGGTCATCAACGAATTCAGGACCGTAGCCGGGGCCTCCTCCCCGTTTTCGCCGTGTGCTCGCGCCTCGAATCCTACACAGTCCACGGCCGAATCGACTTCGGGCACCTTCAGAATCTGTGCGATCTGATCTCCCAATTGCGCCTTCTTTGTCAGATCAACCGTCTCGCAGCCGAAGCTCCTCGCCTGCTGGAGACGTTCCGCATTCATGTCACCAACAATGATGACCGCGGCTCCCAGAAGCTTACAACCTTCGGCACACGCCAGACCAACCGGCCCCGCGCCAGCGATGTAAACCGTCGAGCCTGGTCCTACGCCCGCAGTCACCGCGCCGTGATATCCCGTAGGAAAAATATCCGAGAGCAGCGTCAGGTCGCGAATCTTAGCCATTGCCTGGGCCTTATCCGGAAATTTCAACAGATTAAAATCCGCGTACGGGACCAAGACGTAATCGGCTTGGCCGCCGACCCAACCGCCCATATCGACGTATCCGTAAGCACCTCCCGGGCGTGACGGATTTACCGTCAGACAAATTCCCGTCTTTCCCTCTTTGCAGTTCCGGCAGCGTCCGCAGGCTATGTTGAACGGTGCAGACACAAGATCGCCGATGTCGATGAACTCGACGTCGTCGCCTTTTTCTATGACCTCGCCGGTAATCTCGTGCCCCAGGATCATGCCCGAGGGCGCAGTCGTTCTGCCACGTACCATGTGCTGATCGCTCCCGCAAATGTTGGTGGCGACCAGCTTGAGAATAACGGCATGCGGCAATTTCTTCCCGTTGTGTTCGAGCTTCGGATAATCGATGCTCTTGACCTCGACCTTTCCTGTGCCGATATATGCTACTCCACGATTTCCTGGCATTCTCGTTCCTCCTTTTCTAAACTTCCAGGTAAGAGACTATCAGGTAGGCTTTCCGTTACTGAAGCTCTTCCGGCTCCGTCACAATGTATTCGTCCGGCACGTCATCTTCCGGGACTTCTCTTGTCGTGACCTCTGCGATGTCCGCAGGCGGAGCATTCTCGATTGCACTGATCACTGACGCTTCATACGCCTGCCCTTCTTCAAGTAATTCTCTGACGCTCTCGGGATCTTGATCGTCATCACTTGATAGTCCTTGAGTGTCACCCGACTGTCCGGCTGAACCGGGTCCAGGCTTTGCCTCTGCAAAGTCTCTCGTTTCCGAATCTACTTCCGAAGTTAAGGGTTTCCGCTTCATAGACTAATTCTCTCTTATCTCGAGTAACATCGACTTCCCTCCGGTGAATCACACGGGTAGCTACATAGGATTTCTTGACGTATCTGCGCCGGGGACGAATCTATTCGATATGGCAAACGATTCTTCGGCGAACAGGCGCGAAATTTTACTAGCGCTCGGCACGGGTCTGATGAGTTCCGCAGCCGGCGCTACGCCGGGCCAGAGCGAAATCCCGTATCGTACTCTCGGCCATACCGGCGAAAAAGTCTCCTGCATTGGAATGGGCGGCTATCATCTGGGCAAGAAGGAAGTAGCCGAGGCTGATGCGATCAAGCTTGTACGTACCGGAGTAGATCGTGGCATCAATTTCCTCGACAATTCCTGGGACTACAACAAAGGCGAGAGCGAGAAGCGGGTAGGTCAAGCAGTAAAAGACGGCAATCTTCGGAGCCGCGTCTTCATGATGACGAAAAATGACGGACGTACCCGGGACGAGTTCAACAAGCAATTGGATGAGTCCCTGAAGCGCCTGCAGACGGATCACCTCGATCTGATCCAGTTTCACGAAATCATTCGCTTCGAAGATCCGGACCGGATCTTCGCGGAAGGCGGCGCTGCTGAGGCTGCTCTCGCCGCGAAGAAAGCGGGTAAGGTTCGCTACATCGGATTCACCGGCCACAAAGATCCGCACATTCACCTCTACATGCTCAAAGTGGCGGACCAGCACAAGTTCCAATTCGACACTGTGCAGATGCCCGTAAATGTCATGGATTACCACTTCCGAAGCTTCACCAACGAGGTCTTGCCGGAACTGACCAAGCGCAACATCGGCGCCCTCGGAATGAAGAGCATCGGCGACACCGTCATCCTTAAGAGCGGCGCCGTGACCGCGCTTGAGTGTCTTCAGTTTTCACTCAGCCGGCCTGTATCAGTTCAGATCACCGGGATCGACAAACCCGAAATTCTGGACCAGGCCATCAAGGCAGCACAGACGTACGACAAAGTGTCTCCTGAACAAATGGCTGCGATTCTCGAGCGCACCAAACCAAAAGCCCTCGAGGGCCGATGGGAGCTTTTCAAGACGAGCGCCATCTTCGACAGCACAGCGCAACATCCCGAATGGCTCGGCACGACCAGTCCTCATGTCAAAGCCGTCCAGCCCACCATGTCGTAAGAACACGGGGTGAGCGCTTCCTCATCTGGGATAGTCACTGCTTCCGGTCCTCCCGATTCCCAGCTTCAGGCTGGGCGCGCATGTTACGTTGATAGACTGTGTCGGGATAAGAAAACAAGAATGGCAAAGCTCCTAGGAAAGAATGTGCTTGTGACCGGCGCCTCATCCGGAATTGGAGAGGCTATCGCTATCCGCTTCGGCCAGGAGGGGGCTAATGTAGCTGTCAATTACTTCTCGAATGCAAAGAACGCCGAAGTAGTTAAACAGAAGGTTGAGAGCGCTGCAGCTCACGTCTCAGGAGCGAAGCCTCGTGCGATTGTCGTCGGCGGTGACGTCGCGGACGAAACGCAAGTGAAGAAGATCTTTCGCGAGACTATCGATGGTCTCGGTTCGCTCGACATCCTGATCAACAATGCAGGTATTCAGATGCCGACCGCAAGTCACGAAATCAAAACCGCCGATTTCGATCGGATCATTGGCGTGAATCTGCGGGGCGCCTTTTTCTGTGCTCGCGAGGCGATCCAGCACTTCCTCGCTCGAGGTAAGGGAGGCGTTATCGTCAACAATTCGAGCGTTCACGAGATCATCCCGAAACCGAAGTATCTGCCCTATTCAATCAGCAAAGGCGGCCTGGGGAACATGACCAAGACGCTCGCGCTTGAATACGCGGACCGCGGAATCAGGGTCAACTCGGTCGCCCCTGGCGCAACCGTTTCCCCCATCAATCGGGCTTGGATCGACGATCCCAAGGCCAAGGCTGAAGTGGAAAGCCACATTCCCATGGGTCGCGCAGGTACGGCAGAGGAAATGGCTGCAGCTTTCGCATTTCTTGCTTCGGACGAAGCGTCGTACATCACAGGACAAACGTTGTATGTCTGTGGTGGCCTGACTCTGTACCCTGAATTTAGAGTGGCGTGGTCTTCGGGCGAGTAGCGCTCATCGAAATGTGCAGGAACATCAAGAACCTCTTCAACTTCGACCCGCCCGTTACGGATGAAGAGATTCGGGCGGCTTCGCTCCAGTTTGTCAGAAAAATCAGCGGGTTCAACAAGCCCTCCAAGGCGAACGAAGCCTCGTTTTTTGGAGCGATCGAGGAAATAAGCGGTGTATCTACTCGCTTTCTCCGTTCGCTCGAAACCAACGCTTCGCCGAAGAACCGAGAAGAAGAGGCCGTGAAAGCAAAAGCACGCGCTTCGAAGCGATACGCACAGTAACGCCTCGCCGGTGCTCGATTTACCCGATCCTCAGCACGCGGGAGCATTCTTTCGAGCGAGAGTTATGGATACACAAGTAATTCACGATGTTTTGGCGGAATCGCAAGCGGGAAAGTTGATCTTTCCCGAGGCGGTACGCAGACTCCTGGAAGTTGGTGTTGAATCGTATTTCGCTGATTTGGCAAAACACGAAGAGACGTTCTATATGGCAGATAGCAAGACCCACGTAGAGCAGACGATTCTCCCGGCGGTGGCTATAGCTGAAGATTTCTCGGGGCCCGGCATTGTCTCAGCGGTTCGCGCGGCTCAGAGTGATTCAGTTCGCTATCCCGAGTTCGTGAAGCTTGCGGCTGCTGCGGGTGTTATTGGATACTGGGCATTCTTAACCGGCAAGAAAGTAATCTACTTCGGGCGGAAAGGCGAGTTTCATGTCGAGGAGTTCCCGGGTCCCAAGCCGTAATAGGAGATAAGAGACAGTGACATCGAACCGATCAGCGCCGGCCAGCACGCTTCTCCCGCACATCGTCTATTCGGAGGTTGCCGAGGCCATCGCGTGGTTGTCGAAGACGTTCGGGTTCAGAGAACACTGTAGATACGGGGAACCCGGTGGGCGGACCGAGGGAGCCCAGGTACATCTTGGCGATGCCTGGATGATGCTGGAAACAACCGTCTCGCGGTTCGCGAACTGAACATGAACAAACGCCCACTCGCGGTCACTCTGATTGCCTGGCTGTACATAGCCACGGGTACCATCGGCTTCGTGTACCATCTCAAAGAGTTGGCACCGCAGCAGCCGTTTCAGTATGACATCCTGTGGATTTCTCTCGTCCGGCTGATTGCGATTGTCGCCGGAGTGTGTATGCTCCGCGGCAGCAACTGGGCGCGCTGGCTGGCCCTTCTTTGGATCGCGTCGCATGTAATCCTGAGCGCCTTCCACTCGTGGCCAGAATTAGCCATACACAGCGTCTTATGCGCAGTGTTCGCATATTTCCTGTTTCGGCTGGGGGCCGACGAATATTTCCATGCTCGCGCAACCCAAGCAACGTAAATCGGAACGCTCAACGAGGAACTGATCGGCAGAAAAAACTGCTACCAGGTAAAGCCGCCGGATGGTGGCGGCCAGGCGCCCACGAGTTGCCGAAGAAGAACGATACGGCCGAGATGGTACGCGTTGTGGGCCGCCAGACTGATGAGTTGATCTTGAATGGTCATCAGGCGAATAGGTTGACCGGGGCGAGAGGGGCACCGGACTACGGTAGAAAGACGCGCAGCATCGCCGGCCACTGAGGCCGCCTGCTCCGCGCCAGCCAGAAAGCGGCGGCAGAGTTGAGGCCAAGCCTCCACTTCAATTTGTGACGCCGTCGGGAAGGGATCACTGGTTTTAGCGGGATATGGAGTCTCAATGCCGGCGATCCAGTCGAGAGTTATCTGTTGCCAGAAGGCTAAGTGCCAGAGCTCCTGGTAAATGGTGTGCGGCGCTCCGGGAATTGCGCGGTGAGCTAAATCCTCGGGCAGCGCCTCCACGATATTGGCTGGAGCAGCGTAAGCGCTCTCGGCAGTGAGAGCCTGGGCCAATTCATTCATATTCGATTATCTGTCGTCTACCGTGGGCCGACCCGCGCGGACCCGGTGACTTTTGGGATGTAGTTCGACGAAAGCTTGTCACGCAAGCATTCCGGAAATTTTCGTTCTCTCCAGTTCAAAAACGAGAGTGGAAGCCAGCGGCATCGGTGAAGCGGTACCCAGTAAGTGATCGCCGGTCGTAATCCAGCGGCAAGCACCGGCACGGCCAATCGGATTCGGTTGAAACCGGGTTCGCGCGTCACAGCGACAAGGCGCTCGAAGAGCGGATCTTCCGCGACTTCTGCAACCAGGCTTTCGATCCGGTGCTGCCTTCCTGCGCCGTAGCGCGTCCAGAGCAGAACGCTGGAAACGTCGGGATCGCCCGAGGCGACGCTTTCTCGGAAAAGATCGCGGCGCTCATGCCACCGAATCCGAGACGGCGCGCCACCGGCATCGCTCCAAACTCCGGTGGCCGCCAGAGAAGCGGCTGTTTGTAAGAACGTCCGCCTGGTAACTCTTATACCGCTTGCACGGCTTCCGCTGTGCTACCCCAAGCCGTTCTACAGATTTGTCTTCGCGTGCTGATCTGTATCGCCGACCTTAGGCTTTTCGCCTTTGACGTATGCCTTGGCCGCTTCGAACATGTATTCGAGTTTATTCGCCCCTCGGTTATCCCAATACTCGGCATCTATGGGATTGACCGCCACAAGCGTAATCTCCGGGTCTTCCGCTCCTCCCGGAAACCACACCCGATAAGGCTCCTTCCAAATTTCCTTAATCCGTTTTCGATCCTGCACGATGCGCGCTTTACCGCGCAGCGAAAGATAGGCGGAATTCTCGTTCTGAAAAACCAGCAGTGCTGTTGCTTCTTCCTTGATTTCGTCAACCAGAGTCGTGCTCTTTCCGGTGAAGAACCAGATGTCCCCCGCTTCGTCTTCGATTCGCGCCAAGTGCATCGGCCGCGCTTCTGGCCGGCCGCTCGGACCCAGCGTCACAAACATCGCTGTCGAAAAGCTTTTGAGAATGTCGTAGACTCGTGCTCTTGTGTCGTCCTTGTCAGTCATTTAACTATCGTCTCAAGAATGCCAACTGGCACGCGCGGCGAGGAACAGTATTTGGGACGCACTAACTAGCTGTTTAGCTAACCACGGAAGTTCGTGATTCGGGTCAACATGCTCGAGGCAAAAACCAGGCTCGCTCAGCCCGTCGAAGCTGCGTGTTAGCGGCCGGCTAATACCGCGTCCAGGTGCTCCGTCGCGACATTCTGGCCGTAACGCCGAGCTACATAGCTGTCAAGGATGTCGCGAAATTCGGCCACGATGCGGTCACCGCGCAGCGTGGTGGAGAGCTTTCCATCCACATATACCGGTGCAACTGGCTTTTCGAACGTGCCAGGCAAAGAGATTCCGATATTGGCGTGCTTCGATTCACCCGGTCCATTAACCACGCAGCCCATTACCGCGACCTTCATCTCTTCGACACCCGAGTATTTTTCACGCCAGATTGGCATCTGCTCGCGCAGATAGGTTTGAATCTGGTCTGCCATGTCCTGGAAAAACGTGCTCGTGGTTCGGCCGCAGCCGGGACATGCGGCTACTTGCGGCGTAAAACTCCGCAGATTGAGAGCCTGGAGGATCTGTTGACTCACCACCACCTCATCGGCGCGATCGCCATTGGGCAGAGGGGTAAGAGAAGAGCGAATCGTGTCCCCGATGCCCTGTTGCAGCAAGATGGAGAGTGCCGCCGTCGTCGCAACGATCCCTTTGGATCCGAGGCCCGCTTCGGTCAGACCCAAGTGAAGCGGATAGTCGCACCGCGCCGCCATCATCTGGTACACGGAAACGAGGTCCTGCACGTTGCTGACCTTGGCGCTTAGAATGATGCGATCTTTCGCCAATCCATATCGCTCGGCGTTTTCGGCGCTTCGAATCGCACTTTCAACTATGGCGCGCCGCGTCACTTCCATGGCATCCAGAGGTTCAGCAAGGTGCGAATTCTCGTCCATCATGTGCGTGAGCAGGACGGAATCCAGAGATCCCCAGTTCACGCCAATGCGCACCGGCCGGTCGTACTCGATGGCTGCCTCGATCATGATGCGGAAGTTGTCGTCCTGCTTGCGGCCGATATTGACGTTGCCCGGATTGATACGGTACTTCGCCAGCGCACGGGCGCATTCGGGATATTTTCTCAGCAGAAGATGACCGTTGTAATGAAAATCGCCGATGATGGGGACGTTGACGCCAAAACTGCGCAGCGTGTCCACGATCACCGGAACCGCCTGTGCAGCCTCTTCTGTATTGACGGTTACACGGACCAGTTCGGAACCGGCGCGCGCCAGCTGCATGACCTGATTCACTGTAGCGCTGGTATCTGCCGTGTCGGTATTGGTCATCGACTGCACCACGATAGGGTGCGATCCTCCGACCATCACTCCCCCGATGTTGACGGCGACGGATTTCCGGCGCGGCGAAGCGGCCATTTACTGAACCTCCAGAATCACTTGAATGAACTCCATTGTACCAATGAGAATACTTGTAAGTTGCTGTCATTATTTGCCTTTTCTCGCTGCTCTTGCGCTACCATCTAATCGGCACTGGCCTGGAGCGGTATACGTTGCCCATTGATCAGAAGGTTGTCGACCGCGAGTTCGCCACTACGAGCGGAGTGATCGTCGATCCGCTTTATGACCCGCAGAGTCTGAGCGGCTTCGATCCCGCCCGCGATCTCGGCGCACCCGGCGAGTTCCCCTTCACCCGCGGTATCCACCCCGGGATGTATCGCAGCAAGCTCTGGACAATGCGCCAGTTCTCCGGGTTCGCTACGCCCGAAGAGACCAATCGGCGTTATCTGTACCTACTCGAACAGGGGCAGACTGGTTTATCGGTCGCTTTCGATTTGCCTACGTTGATGGGTTACGACGCCGATGACTCGATGAGCGAAGGCGAGGTTGGCAGATGCGGCGTATCCGTCTCTTCTCTCGAAGATATGGAGAATCTGTTTCGCGCCATACCGCTCGAGAAAGTCTCCGTCTCCATGACCATCAATTCGCCCGCTGCCGTGATCTGGGCGATGTTTCTCGTTGCGGCGGAAAAGCAGGGTGTCGCTGCACATCAAGTCTCAGGCACTCTGCAAAACGACATTCTCAAAGAGTACATCGCCCAGAAGGAGTACATCTTTCCGCCGCGTCCTTCCATGCGGCTGGTTGCCGATACCATCGAGTTTGCCGCGCGTTCCACACCAAGGTTCAATCCGATTTCCATCAGCGGGTATCACATTCGGGAAGCCGGCTCGACGGCTGTTCAGGAACTTGCCTTTACGCTGCGAGACGGGATCGAATACGTCGATTGGGCGCTCGAGCGCGGCCTCGCCATCGACGATTTTGCTCCCCGCCTGAGCTTCTTCTTTAATTCTCATAACGACTTCTTCGAGGAGATCGCCAAGTTTCGCGCCGCTCGCAAGATCTGGGCTCATGTCCTGCGAGAACGCTACGGCGCGCGCGACGAGCGGAGTTTAAAGCTGCGCTTCCATGCCCAGACGGCAGGTTGCTCCCTAACGTGGCAGCAGCCCTACAATAACCTCATGCGAACCGCCTGGCAGGCTATGGCTGCAGTTCTCGGCGGTGCGCAATCGCTGCATACCAACTCGCTCGATGAGGCGTATGCATTGCCGAGCGAGCAAGCTGTCACGCTGGCTTTACGAACGCAACAGATCCTTGCCTATGAAACAGGTGTCGCCAACACGCCCGACCCTTTGGGAGGTTCCTATTTTGTCGAGCAGCTCACTCTTCAAACGGAATCACAGGCTAACGACTACATTACACAGATCGACCAAATGGGCGGTATGATCCCCGCGATCGAGGCCGGTTTCCCTCAACGGGAAATCGCGGCAGCCAGCTATCGTTACCAGCGAGAGATTGAATCCGGTCAAAGAACAATCGTGGGGGCCAATCGGTTCCAATCGGAGGAGACCCAGATCGACTTGCTGCACATTGATAACACCGCCCAGAAGCATCAAACTGCGAAGCTCGCCGCACTCCGGTCCCATCGTGACAATGCATTAGTTCGCGACACGCTGGCGGCCTTGGCGGGAGCGGCGCAAAGCTCTGAAAACACCATGCCTCGGATTGTTGATGCGGTCCGTGCTTACGCTACCTTGGGCGAAATATGCGGCACTCTCAAACAGGTGTTTGGTGTCTATATTGAAACAACTCACTTATAGTTTTCAGTCTGATGAAGGGAGATGATATGAAGGAGGACTGTATGAAGACGAAATCGAATGCTGGAGTTGTGGGAGCTATTTTGATTGGAGCCGGCGTCGGGCTCACGGCGGCTGGTCTGGTGTTGGTGATTCCGGCCTGTATGAACTGGTCTGCCGGCTTGATCGAACAAGCGATCCAACGCGGCCGCGAAAGCTTTGAGACTGCTGCAGCCTCGATCGGTGACATCGCCGGGCGTGCGCAATCCCGCTTCGGCGAAGCGGCGAAGACGGCCAAGGCAACTACCGCCAAAGCAGCCGGCGCAGTTGAAAGCACCGCTCGCCAGATCAGGGAATACACTTCCTAAAAGCTGAGCCAGGGAATACATGGAAACTTCTAAAACGAACCCAAAGCCGCCCAACGAGCCGGGCACGGAGAACGCGGAACCCAAAGAAGAAGAGAAGAACGTGGACCGCGACGGTCGCGAGCGTCAGCCGAACCAGCACACGGATACCAAATAGCTTCGTTCGGCGCTAGAGTGCCAGAATGTGAAAAATGGCTACTAACCGCCTTGAAATGCTGAAACAGATGCTCGCGCAAGACCCGAGGAACTCTTTTGCGCATTACGGATTGGCTATGGAATACGCCAATACCGGGCAGTTGGATGAGGCGGTGAGCGCATTCCGATCTCTTCTCGGCACCGATCAGAGCTATGTTGCCGCTTACTACCACGGCGGACAAGCGCTCGAGAAACTAGGCCGGATCGAGGAAGCTCGCGCAATGTATGAACAGGGTATCGAGGCCTCGAGCCGCAAGGGCGACCTGCATACTCGCTCGGAAATCGAAGCGGCCCTGAGTCTATTGCCAATGTGATCAAGTTCTCAAGTCGAGCTTGGTAGAGAAACGGGAGCGGCCTCGAAGACAGCCGCCTGTTCCGATTTGCCCACCTCACCGCTTTCGACCAAGGCGTAACGGTAGAGAACCGGAGCAAGCATCTCATTAATGGCGACTCCGCCCAGGACCAGCGTCGCAGCTTCTGCTCCGATGCGCGGGAATGTCTTTACAAAAAGCAGTGCGAGCGCGAGAGCGAGGCCTGCCTGCGGCATCAGGCCGAGTCCGATGTACTTTTTAACCACGTCCGGAGCTTTCGCAAAGCTGCTAGCGATCCGGCCCAAGCCGATGAAACCTACGGCCCGCGTCAACACCAACAGGACTGCCGGGATCCCTACTACTGCCAGATCGCGAATGTGAACCGTGGCTCCGGCTACCGCAAAAAAAACGACATAGACCGGGAGAGAGGAGGCCTCGATCTCTTCCTGCAGGCGTTTGCCGTGAGCGGTAGCATTTCGGATAAAAACCCCGGTGGCCAAGGCCACCAGCAGGGGGTCCAGGTCAATCCTCTGTCCTACCTCGGCGACGAGAAACGCCGCTCCGAGAACAAAAAGCGCGGAGCGACCGGTCACGAATCGTAAGTAAATCGAGATGATGATCCCGACGCAGGTGCCGATCGCAAGCGATCCAAGGATCTCCCATGTCAGCGCCCCCGCTGTATGTAACGCATCCGTCTTGGAGCCTAAGAAAGTCTTAGCCACCGACGACACGATCGCGAAAAGCGTGATTACCAGAAGGTCTGAGATCACAACTACACCGAGCACAGTTCGCGTCAGTGGGCCATCAGCCGACATCTCCGCTTGCAAAGCCACAACTACCGCCGGGGACTGAGCAACCATCGTCACCCCTAACACCAACGACACGGCCGCGACCTGAATGGTCGAAAGATGATGCAGGAAGGGGAGTCTGTCTTGAAGCAGAAATGCCGCGCAACTGATAAGCAGAGTCGTGCCACAGACGGCGACAAAGGTGAGCCAGGAAATGCTTTTCAAAAGAGGCCGCATCGCGTCCAAGTCAAGCTCCACTCCTGCTGTGAGCGCAATCAAAGCGGTCGCAACGCCATTGACAATCTGAAGATTTGAGACCATCGGTACGCTAACCAGGTCTAATACCTGGGGACCGACCAATACGCCGGTGACCAGGTAACCAGTCAGGCGCGGCAGGTGCAGTGACTTGAAGATGGAACCCATCAGGAACGCGGATAACAGCAGATACCCGCAGGCCAGAGCAGTTCCGGCAGCTCCGCCGCCCACTGTTACGTCAGGCGCGAAGGAGCGCGCAGCCTGCATCAATCCGGCGAAAATCAGGACAAGTAGAAGACGCATCTGAAATCAGGAGACGCTACTCAGTCGGTGCTCTTCCAAAATGTTGCGGCGAGAGGCGATGTGGACTATGACTTCTGTCACAATTGCTCCCCCTATTACTGCTGTGACCATCCACGAGATAACCGAACCGTAATACAGGTCCTGCGCGTTGACGACAATTGCTATAGACAGCGCACCCATAGGCGAAAAGATAAGACTGCGCTGTTCATCGGTCGATAATCCACTCGCGATCTTCTGCCGGCATAGCTTCACCGCCAGCCATTTGCCGAACAGGCGGGCTGGGACGAAGAGAAGCAGAAGCGCCCAACCCTGCCACTCAGTCACGTCCCAAAGTGAACCGGCCACGAGCAGGAACAACAGGTAAATTGGTCTTTCCATATGCTCGAGAGCTTCGCGGATCTGATCCTTCGAGGTGCCTGGGAGATTTACGAGAATCAGGCCAACGATGAAGCAAACCACCAGAGGTGAAATCCGCAGGAAGCTGGCCATTCCAGCTGTGAAGCAAACCGAGCCAAGAATCAGAACAATAAACTCGGGACCGGCCTTGATTTTTGTCAGAGTGACCCAAACTACGCCACCGATCATCGTTCCCATGCCCAGCGTTATAAACAGCCAGGCTGTCCCTGGTAAGTGCCAGGCGACGGAATTATCCTGAGGGCGAAAGTAAGCTGCGACGATTAGCAGACCGATGAAACCCGCGAGTTGCTCCAGCGTAGTAATGGAAGCGACGCGATCGAGATACCGCCGAGCTTTCCTTTGGGCCTTCAGAAATTTCGGCGCGTTGTAAGCGGTCATCGCCCCGGCAGTGCCAAGCATCATGGCATCCCGCAAGAAAATGGCGCTTGCGTGCGAATGTTCCACATACACAAGCAGTAGTGCACAGGCAGCCACAATGGCGCCGAACGGTATCGATGCGGTGATCAGGCTAACGATGCTCGCGCCCGGCATGATCGATTCGGCTAACTTGGAGTCGAATCGGAATCCCGTCGCGAATCCTATCCATCCCAAGCCCAGCGCGAGCAGAGGTCGAAGTTCCCACAGCACCGGTTCGGAGAGGATGCCGACGCCAGGCATATGTGCAACGACGCCCAGGAACACGAAGGGTAGCCCTGCCGCGACCACATTTGTTACCTGTAACTTATTCTCTAGTGCTTGTACCCGCGAAGTACCCGCCAGATAGGCAAGGGCGAACATAAACACAAGGCCTAAGACGACTTTGATGACCTCCGAGGCGGACTGTAGGTTCAGCGGTCTAGCGCTCGGCTTCATCGGAGGCGGCAGCGGCGGCGGCGGTGCAATTAAAATCGGCAATGGCTGATTTGTGTAAGATCCGGCATCCAGCGGCAGGTTAGGTGGCGGCGGGAGTAAGTCCGGCTCCGGTGCTTTGGGCTTCTGCTGACCGGTAGCAGGCTGCTTGGTGGCAATGCTTTTGCGGTCGGATTCACTTGGTGCCACCGGGGTTTGTTTCACGGGCTCGCGCGTCTGCTGTGCTGTAACCGCGGCGCTAAACAAGAGGAGGAGCGAGAAAACGCATATCACTCGGCCCGCTACCGTATTCAAACTACTCATCCAATCTCCGGTCGCTCACCCTGGCTCTATCATTACTCCCAGTTGGCGCAACACACGACGTACTTTCTTCGGCGAGACGGCGAGGCGCTGCGCGACTCTGGAGACCTTGCGGCCTTCGTGCTCCCAAACCTTACGGATGAGCAGCTCTTCGAATTGACCAACCACTTCCTGCAGGGATTTGTCTCCGACGGCACCCTGCGACCAAGCCCGTAAATTCGGATCTTCGACTCCTCCGTGCAAAATGCGTTCGCGTAGCGTTTCAAGTTCCTGCCACAAGGCGTCATGTCGATCATGCCCCAGATATGAGGCCGCTTTATCACAGCAGACTCGCGCAGTATCAGACTCGTTAAAGAAGCCATTCACGAGCGTAAGGCCGCGGCAAATGTAAGCCTGCGCTAATAGCCGCCGGCTCTGAGTGCGCTCACCGTAATCGACAGCCTCCTTGGCGCAATCGTGAGCGAGTTGTGCAAACCGACTGGGATCGTCATCTTCTCCGATCTCGTCCTCATATCGGGCATTGGCGACGGAAGCCTGAACAATGCGCGCCCGGCACATCAGCAAATGATCCGCTTTGGTCGCCCCCAAATCAAAAGCCTCGTTCGCACGCTCTTCGGCCTGCTCCAGGTTTCCCAAATCCAGATAGATCTGGGCCAGATTAACGTCGGCATTACCGGCCCCATGATGATTTTGAGCTTTCTTGTATATGCAGTCAGCTTCAGCCAAATCCTTTTGGGCACTCTGTAGCAGCTCATACATGCGCTCAAGTTGGCCGACTTTTCCTTCCTTTGCACGGTGATCTTCCGCCATCCCAGTGCGCTTCTGCCGCTCTCTCTGGGCATCTACGCTGCGCCGTAGCTGCAGCGCTAAAAAGCGTTTGGCCTGGGCGATGTTGGTCAGCGATCGGGCGAGATACCCGGTTAGCGATTCCCGGTTCTTGAAATAATCGATGGAAGCTTCGAAGTATTGCATCGCGTGATCATACCGACCCTCACGCAGAGCGATCCTTCCATATGTGGATTGAATATTTCCGAGTGTGATAAAGTCGTCGGTCTCACGCAATACAGTCTCCGCCTCTCGAAGAATACGAACGGCCTCTTTCAATTCGCCGTTCTGAAACAAAATCCAGCTTTCGAGAGTTTGCATGACCGCTCTAATTGGCCATAGCTGCAAGGTGGCGGCCAAGTCCATGCCTTGCCTCGTGACATTGAGCGATTGCTCGTACTCGCCGGCCTTGCGAAGGCAGCGTGCCTTCCACAATGTCGCAATCAAGCTAACCTTTCGGTCTGCCGTCTCCTCCCCGAGCATTAAGACGGCGTCGAGGTGAGAGAGAGAGGTCGTTAGTTCTTCTTCACGCATTGCGACCAGCGCCTCCGCCATACGTAAGTGGACGTATTCTGCTAGCGGCAGATTTCGGCGAGCGTTCCGATCGAACCGCTTCAAGACGGACGCTAGCGTGCCGCCGTCCTGAAAGCCGACGTCAAGCCATTGCGCCAGAGAGCTCAACGCAAAACCCGCCGAAGGGTCGTCGGGCGAGATGTTGTCGAAGCGGGCACGCTCCTCATCGAGCAGCGCGATTCCCTTGCCGATGCGCCGTTCCTGAATATACTCGCCGAGCGTGTTCAGCAGCTCCGCTGAGACCATAGGTTTCAATTGCCCATTATGTCCCGCATTGGGGTTCGGCGAGTGTGACAATCGAAGAGTTGCGTCGCAACCATTATGAAGCGTCCTGGCATATTTGTTTCGATTTCAATGATTGTGCCGCTCTTGGCGGCGATGGCAAATGGTCAGAATGCCAACAACGTTCGGATGAATCAAATTCGCGTGCTTGGAAGCCACAACAGCTACAAACAGGCGATTGATCCTTCTCTACTGCAGTTGTTACGACAAAAGGACAATCGAGTGGAAGGAATAGAGTACTCTCATTTGCCAATCGAACAGCAGCTAGACCGAGGGCTACGAGCTCTCGAGATCGATGTGGTTAATGACCCTTCCGGTGGTCTGTACGCGCATCCTAAGGGTCTGGAACTCGAGAAGCAAAACAATCTCCCGCCAGGTCCACCTTACGACCCGCAGGGTTTGATGAACAAGCCCGGCCTGAAGGTGATGCATATGCCGGATATTGATTTCCGGTCGAATGCTTACACTTTTCAGCAGGAACTGGCGATACTGCGGGCCTGGTCGGATGCCCATCCGCGTCATCTGCCCATACCGATCACGATGAACGCCAAAGATGACGCTGACGAAGAGCCAGGATTCGTCAAGCCCCTGCCATTCGACAAAGAGGCACTGGAGGCTTGGGACGCTGAAATCATCAGGGGTTTGGGCCGGCAATACCTAATCACTCCGGATGACGTTCGTGGAGATCATCCCACTCTGGAAAGTGCTGTCCTGGCACAGGATTGGCCGAAGCTGGAACAAGCGCGCGGCAAGTTTCTATTCGTGCTTGACGAAGAAGGTCAGAAGAGAGCGGACTATATAAGCGACCATCCCTCGCTGCGCGGCCGGGTGATGTTCGTGAACGCGCCCGAAGGATCGCCGGAAGCTGCTTTTCGGATCGTGAACGAACCAACTACAGATTGGGCGTATATTCAATATCTGGTTCGCAGCGGGTATTTCGTGCGAACACGCGCCGATGCCGATACTGTCGAGGCCCGCAAGAACGACTACAGCCGTTGGAGAGCCGCGCTGATCAGCGGCGCCCAAATTATCAGCACCGACTACTATTTACCTGATCCCGCGCTGAAGACCGGCTATAATGTGGGCTTTCCCAGCAGCGTGCCCGGCCTCTGGAATCCGATGCTCTTACCGGCAGAGCGTCCGCTGCCACCGCTGGAATAGGAAGGAAGCGCAAGGCGCTGCTGCTATACTTTTGACTTGATGCAAGGAAACGCTCATCGCCATCATCACCATCTTCGGATGGTCTGACGGCGAGCCTCGCGTCTCGATAATTTCATCGCATTGGGCCCGCCGCGGTTGGCGGGTCTTTCCATTTGAGGGCAACTTTTGACTGAACTCTTAAACTTCGACAAACAGGACGGGCTTATCACGGCGGTAGTCCAGGACGCGAGCTCGCACCGCGTGCTGATGGTCGGATACATGAATCGTGAAGCATTTGATAGAACAGTCGCTACCGGCCACGTTACTTTCTTTAGCCGTTCCAGACAGAAGCTCTGGACGAAAGGCGAGACCTCGGGCCACTTCTTACACCTAAAATCCATTCAGACGGACTGCGACGAAGACGCTCTCCTGATCCTCGCGGAGCCTGCCGGTCCGGGTGTCTGTCATAACGGCTACCAAAGCTGTTTCTATCGCACTTTGCAGGACGACCGATGGGTCGAAACCGATTCGAGGGCTTACGACCCGGATTATGTTTACGGAGCTAAACAGTGAAACTGAAGCTTGGGATTCCGAAAGGCAGTCTCGAGAGCGCTACGATCGATCTTTTTCGGCGGGCCGGATTCAACATCACGACCAGTAATCGCAGTTATTTCCCCGCAATTGACGATCCTGAAATCGAGTGCATGCTAATCCGGGCGCAGGAAGTAGCACGTTACGTGGAAGACGGCGTACTCGACGCGGGGCTAACTGGCCGCGACTGGGTCCAGGAGAATGAAGCACACGTTGAAACGGTTGCCGACCTAGTCTACGCCAAACAGAGTTTTGGGAAAGTGCGTTGGGTATTGGCGGTGCCGGAGAACTCTCCTTTCAAGAGCGTGCATGATCTGCAGGGGAAAATCATTGCCACAGAGCTTGTCAAGATCACCGAACGCTTTCTGGCGAACAACGGTGTCCGCGCTCGGGTTGAGTTCAGCTGGGGAGCTACTGAAGTAAAGCCGCCCGAGCTCGCCGACGCGATCGTTGAGGTCACGGAAACCGGTTCGTCTCTGCGCGCCAATAAACTACGCATCATTGAAACTGTCCTGGAATCTAACACTCAACTCATCGCGAACGGCGAAGCGTGGGAAAACAGCTGGAAGCGGCGGAAGTTGGAAGATATAAGGTTGTTGTTGGAAGGCGCAATGAACGCCCTTGGCAGAGTGGGTTTGATGATGAACGTCCGCCGCGGCGAGCTTTCCGCGGTGCTCGACGTGTTACCGGCGCTCAAGAATCCGACGATTTCGCAGTTGAGCGATGATGCATGGGTGGCTGTGAACACCATTCTCGAAGAAGCGACTGTGCGCACGATCATCCCACGCCTGAAAGAGGCAGGTGCGCAAGGCATTGTCGAGTATCCATTGAACAAGATCGTGATCTAGCGATGATCAGAATCGTCGATAGCAGAGGAGCGAAATGTATTTTGGCTCAGCGCGCTCGCGGCTCCTGTGATTACGAGAACGCCGTTCTGCCCATTATTCAGGCGATTCGAGCCGAAGGTGATGATGCTTTGCTTCGTTATGCCCGTCAGCTCGATGGACTGTCTGACATGTCTTTGCGCGTTTCGCAACACGAGCTGGTAGCCGCCGGTGAGGCGCTCGGTACTGAATTCCGCCATGCTGTCGAGACAGCCATCAAGAACATTCGCCAATTCGCAGAGGCCCAACTTCCGCGTGAGAAGTTAGTCGAGTTTTCGCCCGGACGGAAGTTGGGTTGGATTGTTCGGCCGCTCGACGCCGTTTGCTGCTATGTTCCTTCCGGCCGCTATCCCTTGCCATCCACCTTGCTGATGACCGCGGTGCTGGCGCAGACGGCGGGCGTCAAGCGTATCTGTGTTACTTCACCGAGGCCATCACCTGAAATCCTCGGTTGCGCTCAGCTACTGGGAATTGACGAAGTGTATCGCGTCGGCGGCGCTCAGGCAATTGCGGCTATGGCCTTTGGAACCGAAACTTTCCGCGCGGTAGATCGAATTGTCGGTCCAGGCAATGCGTACGTCGCGGCGGCGAAAAAGCTACTTGCGGGCGATGTCGGTATCGACTTTGTAGCGGGCCCGACTGAGATAACAATCATTGCTGCCGAGGGCGATCCCAGAATCATTGCCGCCGATATGCTGGCTCAGGCAGAACACGACGTAACTGCCACCGCTATTTTGCTTACGACATCCCGCTCTCTTGCTGCAGAGGTATCCGCAGAGCTCGATGAGCAGATGCGGACATTGCAAACAGCAGATATTGCGCGCTCTTCTCTCAGCAATGGCAGTTTTATCGCAGTGTTGCCTACCATGGAAGAAGCTGTTGACTTGTCTAACATGTATGCGCCCGAACATCTAAGTTTGCATGATCCTTCGCTACTCCCGAAGATAAACAACGCCGGAACGGTGTTTCTTGGCTCCAACTCTCCTGAGTCCGCCGGAGACTACGCTTCTGGCCCAAGTCATGTATTGCCCACAGGGGGCGCCGCACGTCTTCGTGGCGGGCTATCGACCGCCGATTTTGTGAAAGTAATCGCGATTCAAGAGTTGTCACCATCTGCGCTGGAGGAATTGACGCCCACGATTACTACGCTCGCCCGCGCTGAAGGTCTTGAAGCGCACGCTCGCGCAGTGGAGGTTCGTTCTGTCCAGTAAACCCGCACTCGATATTGAAACCAAAGTGGAATCGAAAGGTCTGATTCCGCGTGAAGCCGTTCTCCGCATGGCTCCTTATCGTCCACCCAGCGCAGGCCGGCGTAATAAGCTCCGGCTCGACTTCAACGAGAATACCGTGGGTGCTCCGCCCCATGTGCTCGATTTCATCAAGCGATATCTGACAACTGCGGATCTGAGCATTTATCCCGAGTACGGGCATGCTCTCGAGGATCTGGCAGTTCACTTCGGTGTTGCGGTCGATGAACTAACGCTGACAAACGGCACCGACGAAGCTATCCAGCTTCTGATTAACACCTATATCAATGGCGGAGATCAGGTTCTCATCCTGAAGCCTTCCTATGCAATGTATCGTTTCTATGCTCAGCTCGCTGGAGCGGACGTCGACGAGCTGGAATATCGAGCCGCCACACTTGCTTTCCCGCTTGAGGAGTTGTTGGAGCGCATCAACCCGGCCACACGCGCCATTCTGATCGGTAATCCCAATAATCCTACCGGTACCGGAACGGATGGGGAGGGTATCCGTCAGATTCTGGGCAAAGCGGCAAACGCCGCCGTGCTGATCGATGAAGCTTATTACGAGTTCAGCGGCGTCACTGTTCTGCCGCTGCTCGAAGAATACCCGAACCTATTCGTTAGCCGGACGTTCTCGAAGACCTACGGAATGGCGGCCATGCGCTGCGGTTGCTTGTTTTCGCAAGCATCCAACATGACGCATCTTCGAAAAGCTCAATCGCCTTACAGCGTCAACGCGCTGGCTGCAATGGCAGCACGCATCGCCGTACAGGACGAAGCCTTTGTCGAAGAATATGTCCTCGAGGTTCTGGCCGCCCGCGAACTTCTTTACGTGGGTCTTGAACATCTGAGAATTCCTTACATCCAGAGCATGGCGAACTTCGTATTGTTCGAAGCCGGTGAACGGGCGGTCCAGATTCGTGACGAGTTGCGCGATCGCGGTGTACTCGTCCGTGACCGCAGCTACGAAATTCCAGGCGCCGTTCGCGTCACGGTCGGCACACGCGAACAGGTTCAGCGCTTTCTCGATGAGCTGGAGAAGATTTGGTAATTCCGCAAACGCCTGAAGTGCTCGTTTTCGATATGGACGGCGTGCTCGTAGAGGTAGGGGAGTCATACCGGGAAGCCATTCGAGAGACCGTTCGGCACTTCAGCGGGAAGGTCGTTTCCCATGACATCATCCAAGATTTCAAGAACGCCGGCGGCTGGAACAACGACTGGCTTCTTTCGCAACGCCTCATCAGCGACTACGGAGTTAAGGTGGACTATGCCGATGTTGTCGATTATTTCAATCACGTGTTCCTCGGCAATAATGGCGATGGCTTGATCCGCAGGGAACGCTGGGTGCCTTCGGAGAACCTCCTCGATCGGCTCTCCCGACGCGTGTCTCTCGCTATTTTTACGGGACGCGCCAAGTACGAGGCCGACGCGACCCTTCAGCGCTATGCGAATTCGATAGAATTCGAACCGATCGTTACCGACGAATTGGTCGCTAATCCGAAGCCGGCGCCCGATGGCCTCGAGCTGATTAAACAGCATTATCCGGATAAGCACCTCTGGTATCTCGGAGACACGGTTGATGACGCCCGGAGCGCCCGATCTGCCGGCGTTCCCTTCCTCGGTGTTTCGATGGAAGCTAATCCAAGGCATGCTGAGATAACGAAGACTCTATACGACGATGGTGCGTTTGCTGTGATTGAAAACGTCAACCGGGTCGAGTCACTGCTTGACGCGGGAATGAGGCAATGAGAGAAGCTAGCCTCGATCGGGATACAAAGGAGACTCAGATAAGAGGACGCCTGTACATCGACGGCACGGGCCAGTACGAGATCTCTACAGGTATTCGTTTTCTCGATCACATGCTCGAATTGTTCAGCAAACATGGCGCTTTCGATCTTTCACTGCAGGTTAAGGGTGATCTTGATGTGGACCAGCACCATACTGTCGAAGATACGGGCATTGTCTTAGGAGATTTGTTTTCGAAGGCGCTTGGAGATCGCCGTGGTATCAACCGGTCTGGTTACTTTGTGCAGACTATGGATGAATCGCTAGCGCTTGTGGCCGTCGATTTAGGCGGGCGGCCGGCTCTTGTCTATGACCAGCAAGTTGATGTCGTTCACGTCGGCGATTTGCAGACCGAGCTCCTCGAGGATTTTTTTTCGGGATTCGCTAATCACGCCGGAGCCAACCTGCACGCAAAAGTCATGTATGGCCGCTCCAGCCACCACAAGATCGAAGCGATTTTTAAGTGTTTTGCCAGAGCGATGCGTTACGCCTGCTCCACCGATGAGCGTCTGAAAGACCAGCTTCCTTCGACGAAAGGACTGCTTTGATCACGATTGTAAATTACGGGGCGGGGAATTTGCGGTCGGTCCAGAATACGCTGGAAGAGCTGGGGGCCCAATACGTTGTAACGGACCGGCCCGAGATCGCCGAACGCGCAACTAAGTTGATTTTGCCAGGTGTTGGCCACTTCGGGCAGATGGTCCAGAGGCTCGACGATCTCGGTTTGCGCAATACGTTGCTTGGCAAAATCCGTTCGGGTACGCCGTTGCTCGGAATCTGTGTCGGTTTGCAGTACCTTTTCGAATCAAGCGAGGAGTCGCCGGGCGCTCGCGGCTTGGGCATCCTGCCCGGGGAAGTGAAGCGCTTTAACGGTCCAGTACGCGTGCCCCACATGGGCTGGAACTCCCTGGACCGAGTCAGGCCATCAAGACTGCTGAGCGATGCTGGCGATCAACCCTTCGCTTACTTCGCGCATAGCTTCTTTGCACCTGTTATCGAAGCGACTGCGGCCACCTGCACGTACGTTCAACCGTATACGGCGCTGATCGAGAAAGATAATTTGCACGCAGTCCAATTCCATCCCGAAAAGTCAGGCTCGATTGGTCTCCGCGTACTGAAGAACTTCATCGAGTTGTGATGCTGGCGAAGCGCATCATTCCCTGTCTTGATGTGACGGGCGGACGTGTCGTGAAGGGGGTCAACTTTCTTCAGTTGCGAGACGCCGGTGATCCGGTCGAACTGGCTGAACGCTACAATTTGCAGGGCGCTGACGAGCTTGTCTTCCTCGACATCACTGCTTCAAGTGACGTGCGCGACATCATGGCCGATCTGGTCGCGCGCACTGCGCGCAAAGTCTTTATCCCGCTGACTGTGGGCGGGGGCTTGCGAACTGTCGGCGACGCTCGCAAAATCATCCTATCCGGCGCTGACAAGGTAAGTGTGAATACAGCGGCCGTTCGCCGGCCTGAACTGATTCGTGAACTCAGCCTGGAGTTTGGCGCGCAAGCGGTTGTGCTCGCTATTGATGCGCGGCGTTCGGGCGCCAGCCGCTGGAACGTATACACGAAAGGCGGCCGCCACGATGAGGGTATCGATGCGGTCGAGTGGGCGCGGCAAGGCGAAATGCTTGGAGCCGGTGAAATTCTCCTAACCTCGATGGATACCGATGGTGTTCAGAGCGGCTTCGACTGCGCGCTCACTCGAGCCGTCGCCGCCAGAACGACGATTCCGATCATCGCATCGGGAGGGGCAGGTACGCCTCTCGATTTTGTCCAAGTTCTGACCGAAGGGAATGCTGATGCGGCATTAGCTGCTTCGGTGTTTCATTACGGCAAATACAGTGTCGGAGATCTCAAACAAGCCCTGCGCAAGGCGAGCGTTCCAGTGAGGCCAAGCGTGTGATCATTCCCTGTATCGATCTGATGGACGGAAAAGTAGTGCAGCTCGTACAGGGCCGGGAAAAAGTTCTTGAGCGCTCCGCGGAAGAGATGCTTGCGGCGTTTCGGGGCTTCGATCAGATTCAGGTCATCGACTTGGATGCGGCCATGAATCGGGGCTCTAATGGAGAACTGGTCGAGTATCTGGCTCGTCACGCTACGATCCGTGCCGGGGGCGGAGTGCGCACGACGAGCCGCGCGGTAGAGTTGATCGGAGAGGGCGCATACCGGGTGATCGTGGGTACGGCCGCATTCTCACGAGATGGCTTGAATCGCACCTTCCTGCAAGAACTCGCCCTGGCAGCCGGACCTGAGAAGATTACTATCGCTCTGGACAGCAAGTCCGGTCATATTGTCGTCAACGGTTGGAAACAGGAAACGAAGTGGAGCGCCCAAGAGGTCATAGCCGAGCTTGAGCCCTATTGTTCAGGTTTTCTTTGCACTTACGTGGACAAGGAAGGTATGATGCAGGGCACAGACTTGGCGTGGTTTGAGAATCTGCGAAGCGCCACGAAACATGAACTCATCGCAGCGGGCGGGATAACGACGTTAGACGATATAGAGGCGCTAAGCCGTATCAATATTCATTGCGCGATCGGCATGTCCATCTACACAGGAAAATTGTCTCTGGACGAACTCCGGCGCTTTAACGCAGCTGTGGCGTGAACGTCAGTTCCGCCGAGAGGAATCAGCCTCGTTAGGTACTTCTTGTTTGCCTATGGACGAACGCCGTCAACAGATTCTCGCCACGCTTGCACAAATGGATAAGCAATTCGGCAAGGGCCAGGTGCTCATGCTGGGCTCGCGGGCGTCGCTTCCAGTAGAAGTGATTACTTCGGGGTCTGTAGCGATTGACAACGCGCTTGGAGTTGGCGGTTTCCCTCGTGGCCGGGTTATCGAAGTGTTCGGTCCTGAATCATCGGGTAAAACGACCCTTACCTTGCATGTGATCGCGGAAGCGCAGAAAGCAGGCGGTTGCGCCGCATTCATTGATGCCGAGCACGCGCTTGATGCTACGTACGCATCCAAGCTCGGCGTGGATACTGAACACCTGGTCGTTTCCCAGCCCGATTACGGCGAGCAAGCGTTGGAAATCGCTCAAGCGCTAGTGAATTCGCAGGCGTTCGACGTCATCGTTGTTGATTCTGTCGCGGCGTTGACTCCAAAGGCTGAGATTGAGGGCGAGATGGGCGATAACCATATGGGCCTTCACGCCCGCATGATGTCGCAGGCACTACGCAAGCTGACCGCTTCCGTTTCAAAGGCGAACACGTGCCTGGTTTTCATCAATCAGGTCCGCGAAAAGATCGGCGTGATGTTCGGCAACCCCGAGACTACCACTGGCGGACGGGCGCTGAAATTCTTTGCCTCAGTCCGCACCGAAGTGCGCCGCATGACCGCTATCAAAGACGGCGAAGTGGTCGTTGGTAATCGGACCAAGATCAAGATCGTGAAGAACAAGGTCGCTCCACCGTTTCGCGAGGCGGAAGTTGACATCATGTACGGCATCGGGATTTCGAAAGAAGGCGACTTGCTCGATTTGGGTGTGGAGCAGAAACTTCTCGAAAAAAGTGGATCATGGTACAGCTACAAGGGTGAGCGGATCGGTCAAGGTCGCGAGAATGCGCGCCAGACTTTGATCGAGCGTAAGGATCTCTGTAAAGCTATCGACACAGATTTGCGCGCTGTGCTCGGCCTAAGTAAGGGTGAAAAATCCGCTCCCGAGTTCGAGCTAATCAAGCCCAGCGTCAGGAAAGTCTCCTAAGCAGCCTTGAAAGCGGGAGCCGCCGCACCTGAGAGCACTTCCCTCTATTCGTTCTTGACCGGTCCCGGTGAAGCTTGAGAACTTCGGGAGTAGCCATGGACCGCCGAACGTTTTGCTCCAAGCCGGTGTGCTTCATCACTCATCGGGTGAACGCCGCTCGCGTCAATCCAACGGTTGTAGAAGTTGAATAGCGAGCAGACGGTCAACGCGTAGTAAATTGCTTCGTCAGTGTATCCGGCCCTGTGCAGCGCTTCGATATCAGCCTGCTGAATCGAGACGGAATCAAAATTCACCTTTCTCACGAAACGGAACAGCGCTTTTTCGGCCTCTGAGAGCGGCGACGTTTCCACATCTGCGAGAACGCCCGCTACCAGCTCTGTGGTGCCCAGCAATTCCGCCGCGACCGCGGCGTGGGATTTCGTTCAAAACGGGCAATGATTCAAACTTGATGTGTATGCGGCGATGAGCTCACGAATACCAGGAGAAAGTGGCGCCGCCTCGCGCATGATTTCCTGAGTGAATCGCTCGAGGTGGACAGTAGCCGGCATCTTGAAGGAGAACATGTGCAGGATCTGCGGATACTCCGGCCCGACCCGTTTCATCATCTCGATGGCGCGCGAATAATTGTTATCCCCCTCGAACGATTCGACATCCTTGAGAAACATCGGATCCATATTTTTAGTCTCCTTTCGCGGCTAGAAGAGAAATTTCAACGCAAGTTGCAGCAGACGCGGCGGGGACGCCTGCAGGATCTGGCCGAAAGCGGGCGATTGAAGATCATTCTCCGGCAAGCCCAGGTTCGCATGGTTGAGCATGTTGAAAGCTTCCGCGCGAAGCTGCAGTCGTGTTGATTCCGTTATACCGAAATTCTTGAACAGCGACAAATCGACGGTCTCTATTCCCGGTCCTCTTACGACATTGCGTCCTTCATTCCCAAAGTGGCCGGCATCGGCAACCGGATCGAGCTGCTGGAACGCCGAGCGACTCACCCACTGATTTGCTAAATGGGGACCAGCGTTGGGATTCGAGATGATATTTGGCCGGCTAGAGTAGAAGCCGGTGATCTCAGGCGAGCTTCCTTGCAGCGACACATTGGCGCTGTCGTAGACCGTAAACGGGGTGCCCGAAGAGAGATTAACGATCGTATTCAACTGCCAGCCATTAACGAAAATACTCGCGAGAGCTGGCGCGTCACGCCACTTTGGAAGACTGTATGTACCACTGAGCACGAACCGGTTGGCGGAATCGAAGAGCGAGGGGCCGTGCTCGGCCCTCAAATCGAATGGATTCTGCGCCAGATCGTTTTCGCCAGCAACGAGCGTGGGCGCCGAGCCAGCGAGATTGAGAGAAGAGACGTAGTCGAGACTCTTAGACCACCAGTAGGAGGCAAGGAACGCGAGGTTGTGTGTGAACTGACGGGAAAAGGCAACCTGAAGGGCGTTGTAGGTTGAGCTGTTATTGTCGGCGATCAATCCTACCGAACCGAATGCGCAGGAACCATCCGGTGTGCAATTGGCATATTGACGCCGCTGTTCGGAGTTTTGGGATGTCGCCCCTGGCGAGTAGATGGAAGGGTTCGCTTCAATAAAGCGCGGCAGATGCGTTCCCTTATTGCCAACGTAACGAACATCCAGCAGGTAGCCGCTTCCGATGCTTCGCTGGATCGAAAGATTCCAGTTCTGCGAATACGGTGGCGCCATTCCGGATTGCACGGTGAGCACTGTGGCAGGGCGGACATAACTGCCTGTGTTAAACGGCGGCGCCTGGCCATTATAAGGATTTGCGAAATCAAAGCCGGGGCCCGCCAATTGATAGGCTTCTGTCCAAGGCAGGGCGCTGACGGCCGCCTGCAATGGACCGCCGGTCCCGTTGGTGTAGCCGTCATAGAAGATTCCGTATGCCGCGCGAATTGAGGTTCGTCCGCTTCCGGTTGGATCCCAGGCGAAGCCAATGCGAGGCATGAGCTCGTGATAATCGACTGGCGCAATGCCGGCGGGTACGCCAGGATCGCCCGGAAAGAGTAGTCCCGCGGGAGCATTCGGCATCAACTTCGATTGCGCGCCGGGAGCCCAAGCATTTAGTCGATTACGAATTTCCGTATAGGGCGTATTTACTTCGTAGCGCAGTCCGTAAGAAAGAGTCAATCGCGGAGTAATCCGCCATTCATCCTGCGCGTAGCCCGCGACAATCCACTTTCTGATTCCACGGCTGAAGTCGCCTCCTCCTTGGAAGAACTGAACCGACTGGCCGACGAGCAAACTCGCGAATGAATCATTGACTGGGAAAGGCGCGAATACGAAGAAGCCGTTTGTAGCGATGCCGAGAAGAACGTTGATCTGCTGCCGATCGAGGTCCGCTCCAAACTTGAGATTGTGATGCCCGCGTGTTGTGGCGATCGAATAGTAACCCTGGTAGTCGTTTTGAGACGTGTTTTGTGGGCCCGTGATGGGATTACCTACGTCGGCGTAACCACTGACAATCAAATACGGCGAGCCGAGCGCGCTGCTCAGCGTGGGTTTGTATTGAAATCCGAGATCACTGGCGGGCGTATGGTTTTGCGCGACTCCGTAGAAGAAGACGTTGCGGAAGAAGGCAGCGCGGAGAGTCTGGACCGTACGAGGCGAGAACAGGTGAACATCGGAAACGGTGAAAGATTGGGTCCGGATGTCGTCACCGACTGGGAAACCCGGGACGTTCGAGCCATTGATAGGTAACGGGTCCAGCATATTGAGCGAGGAGGTGGCGTAGCGAGCGAATATTTGATCGCTATTGCTGAAGTAATGGTCTAAGCGGAACCCGCCCTGATCGTAATTATTGGTGAGGATTTGAGTAGTCGAGAACAAGGAAGGCGAGATGTTGCCCAGAGGATACAAGTTTTCCGCCTTCAACGCCACCGGGTTGAGCAGAAATGAGGGAATCTTGTTGCCGGGAAATTGTTGCCCGTTGAATTCGTTGATCAAAGGCTTCTGTAACCCGGTGCCCGGGTCGATAAGGCCGGAAAAGTCGCCCGTACGTTCAGCGGCAGTGGGCACGATGGCCGCTTGTGTCTCGCCCTGCCGATCCCGCTGACCCTCGTAGTAGACGAAAAAGAAATCCTTGTTGTGACGAATTGGACCACCTAAAGTCGCGCCGAACTGGTTCTGATGAAGAGGTTCGGTCGTGGCAGCGAAGAAGTTGCGTGAATCGAACGCGTTGTTTCGGAGGAAGTCATACAGATCGCCATGGAAAGCATCGCTGCCGGATTTTGTAATAACACTGGTGGTTGCACCGCTCGTCTCGCCATATTCGGCAGGTGCGTTGGAGGTGAGAATGCGGAACTCGGTTACAGCATCGGGAGGCGTACGCAGCGCGAAACCGCCGTTTACGCTGTCCACGTTCGTGACGCCATCCAAAAGGTAATTGTTCGATTCCGGCGGCTGACCATTGACCGCATATGCCTGGCCACTGCGAAGAATTCCGCCGGCCTCTACCAGACCAGCCGTCAGCGGCGCGACACCAGGCTGCAGGAGACCGAGTTGAGTCAGATTCCGACCGTTCAAAGGAAGATCAACCGCTTCTCTTGACGAGACAACGTTGCCCAGGGCTGAGCTGACGTCCACAGTGGCACCCGTTGCGACCACTTCGACGGTACTGGTGCCCGAGGCGATTCTAAGCTCAATAGGTAAATTGATGCTGCGCCCAACATCGATGCGAATCTGCTTCACATCGTACGGCTCAAAACCCGGCTCGGTTATGTGAAGCATATACTCGCCGACAGGCAGGAAGGAGAAATAGAAACTGCCATCGTGCTCCGAGTGCTGCGTGGCGGTGAAGCCGGTAGTTGCGTTGCGAACCGTAACGACTGCACCCGGAACGCTGGCGCTGGACGGGTCGATGACTTGGCCTTGCAGTTTCCCAGTGGGATCCTGTGCAAGCGCGATAGGCAAATAAAGCGCAAGTATCGCAAGGCACTGAAGTGCCCTTTTACCGGACTTCATCATAGAGAAAGACTTCCAGCAGACTAACAGGGAACCGTTATTCTTGTCGTGAGCGCTGCGATTGAATTTGAGGTCAACCTAACAGTGGAGGTACGGTCAAGGAATCTCGTCTGTGCGTCCCTAAAGCTCGTTGCTTTCTTGACAGCGAGTTGTTCGGTGTTTGCACTCGATCAGGCTAGAAGCCTCGATCAATTCAGCTACCAGACATGGCAGACCGGAAGTGGGCTGCCGCAGAACACGGTACACGAGATCGTGCAGACCCGTGATGGTTACTTGTGGCTGGCAACCGAAGGGGGACTCGCTCGATTCAATGCCTATCAATTCACCGTCTTCGATTCGCGCAACACTCCGGCTCTCAAGAGCGATAACGTCCGAGCACTCTTCGAAGATCCGAACCGCCGGCTGTGGATTGCTACTGCCGCCGGCGTACTCAGACGACAAGGCGAACACTTCGAGACTGTCACAAGCAATGATGGCCCGGAGAGAAGCACACTGGCGATCTACGGCGACCACTCGGGCGGCGTCTGGGCGGTTATGCCACGAGGACTCACGTACTGGGATGCCCAACAGCGCTTGCAAACGTTCTTTTTAGATGAGGGAGCGCCGCATTTGACGGGAGCGGCCGCAGTGAGCAGCGATTCTGGCATTCTGCTCGGAACGCAGAATGGTCTGGCGTCCTTCCAGAATGGACATTTCGCCAAGGTCGCTACCAACCTACCTCAGGCTGCCGTCAACGCTCTACTGAGTGATCGGACGTCACGGCTTTGGGTCGGAACGGCGAAAGGGCTGTTCGTAATAAAAACGCGCGATCACCAGAAACTTGAATCGAGGCGGATGATGTCGGATGGCCCAGTGCTCTCGTTGTTTGAGGATCGGGAGGGCACAATCTGGGTGGGAAGCGAGAAGGGATTGCGACGGGCCTTGAACCCCTCCGAGCGCGCGCTGCCTGAGGCATCGGTGATTGCGATGGCAGAGGATGCCGAAGGGGATTTGTGGGCAGGCACAGAGTCCCAAGGCATCACGATCATCAGAGGCCAGAAGTTCGTTACGTTCACGACGCGGGAGGGGTTGGCGGATGACGCTGTTCGCTGTGTCTTTGAGAATTCCAGGGGGGCGATTTCCATCGGAACCAATGCGGGGCTGACGCAGCTCGAGAATGGACGAGCGAAGCAGTTGACTACCGCTACCGGCCTTTCCAGTAACGTCATACTCTCATTAGGGAAAGATGGTGATGGGAATCTTCTTGTCGGAACTCCGGATGGCTTGAATCGTGTTTTTGCGGGACGCGTTTCGTTGACAACATCGGCGGACGGATTGGCGGATGATTTTGTCCGCTCCATTTATCGAGACAATGATGGTTCGCTTTGGATCGGGACGCGCCGCGGATTATCCCATGAGGACCGAGCGAATCATTTCACCACCTACACCCAAGCGGGCGGGCTCGGAAGCGATTTGGTCGGGGAGATTCTCCGGGGCCCAGAGGGCGACTTGTGGATAGGTACATTCAATGGCCTGAGCCGCCTGCATGAGGGACGATTTGAGACCTATCGAGTGCAGGACGGTTTGTCCAGCAACATCATCACCGCACTCCATGCAGACGCCGCAGGAGACCTCTGGATCGGAACCCAAGATGCTGGCCTTAGCGTGCGGCACGACGGAAAGATATATCATTTCTCCAGCAAAGTAGGGCTTCCCGACGCCATCTTCGGTATCGCGGAGGATGCGGACCGAGGACTCTGGTTTGCTTCGAAGGCCGGCATCGTTCGTGCAAACAGAGATGAATTGAAACAAGTCGCAGTAGGGGGAAATAAGCAGGCAACGATCGTTTGGTATGGGACGAGCGACGGTTTGCGGATCAACGAATGCAGCGTGGGCGGTCATCCGGAAGTATGGAAAGCCAGTAACGGAACGATTTGGTTTTCGACTGAAAGAGGCGCAGCAGCACTGTATGCAAGCGCAGCCGTGCCAGATCGGGTCCCCGTACCGCTACTTATCGAGTCGGTCGCCATCGACGACCAGACTTTCGCGCCGGAAAGCGTTCACCAAATCGGTCCCGGGCATTCCCGATTCGCCTTCGAATACACAGGGCTGAGTTTCGTCGCCCCGCAAAAATTGATTTACAGGTACAAGCTGGAAGGATTCGACAAAGCTTGGATCGACGCCGGCAGGCAGCGCATTGCATACTACACCAATATTCCGCCGGGCCGGTATCGTTTCAGAGTGATAGTCCGCAATAACGACGGATTGTGGAATGATGCGGGAGCCACTTTGAGCTTCCGCCTGGAGCCGCACTTCTACCAGACCGCCTGGTTCTATGGGTTAGCGATACTGGGGCTGATAGCGGCGGGATACCTCGTTTATCGGTGGCGAGTGATGGAAGTTGAAGCACGATTCAACGCAGTCTTGCAGGAACGTAACCGAATTGGCCGCGAAATTCACGACACGCTCGCACAAGGGATCGTCGGCGTTTCGGTTCAACTCGAGATTGTTTCGCGGCTTCTCTCCACCTCAGCGGACACTGCGCGTGAGCATCTCGACCAGGCGCGGGTTCTGGTAAGAGAAAGCCTCGCCGAGGCTCGTCGGTCCATCTGGCAATTGCGCTCCGAGTCTACAGAGAGCGAGGATCTCGCATCGCGTCTCTCGAAGTCCGCTCGTCAAGCGGTTGGCTTGAGTCCTGTAAAGTTGAGCTTGGAAGTGCGAGGAACTTACCGGCCACTCGGGCGGCATGTGGAAGATGAACTCTTGAGAATCGGACAGGAAGCAGTGATGAATGCTTTGCGGCACGCCCATGCGGAAAGAATTGACATTGAGCTTGCTTATACTTCAAAAAAGCTTTGCATGACTATCGTGGATGATGGTTGCGGGTTTATAACAGACTCGGTTACGCCCGGGATCAATGGACACTTTGGGCTTAAGGGCATGCGCGAACGTGTAGAGCAGATCAGCGGGAGTCTGGTCGTAGACAGCGCGGAAGGTAAGGGTACAAGAATTTCCGTGGAGGCGCCGCTCAGTTAATGGATCCGATTCGTATTTTGGTGGTGGACGATCACCACGTCGTTCGGCAAGGTCTGATTGCGCTACTTAAGACTGTTCCGGAGATCAGTGTCGTGGCCGAAGGTTCAGATGGTGAGCAGGCCGTAGAACTTTTCCGGAAACATTCTCCCGACGTGACGATCATGGATTTGCGCATGCCCAAGAAGAGCGGGGTTGAAGCGATCACAGAGATCAGGCGTGAAGTTCCGGGCGCTCGCGTCATTGTGCTGACTACGTTTGATGGCGACGAAGATATTTATCGCGCTCTCCAAGCAGGAGCCAAGGGTTATCTGCTAAAGGACATGTTCGGGGAAGAGCTGATTGACGCGATCCGCACGGTGCATGCCGGCAAGCAGCGAATTCCCGCGGTGGTCGCCCAAAGATTGGCAGAACGTATGGTTGGGCCGAGTTTGACAAGCCGTGAGCTGGAAGTGCTGAAGTGCATTGTCGCGGGGAAGAGCAACCGGGATATCGGTCTTCAACTATCCATATCCGAAGCGACAGTGAAGACACACATCAACAACATTCTCGGCAAAATGGGTGTTACGGACCGGACGCAGGCCGCGACGACTGCTTTGCAACGAGGTATCGTGCATTTGCCTGAGAAAGAAGATCGTTCTTGAGGTGACAAAGCACTGTCAAAGCGCTCTCAGCCGGTTGTCTGCCGGGCTGGGGGTCTTCCTGATGCTCGCGGTGTCGTCGAATGCCTCGGCAGCCAACTGGAGAGCGGCTAGCGAGGCAGAGTTGAAGGAAGTGATTCCGGCCCGCGCTCCCGTAGGTAGCGAGCGCATCGAGACCGAATTCCGAACGGCCTCCGGCATAACGAATGGAAAAGGCCAGTACGTGGCGGGTGTGGTGTTAATTACGGCGGGATATTCGGCAGACGGCAAATACTCACATTTCTTGCTTGTGCAGGTTCCGATCAAAGTAGGCGTGATGCATCTCAAACCCGGAGACTATGTCTTCGGTTGGCGCCACGAAAACGATGCGCTGCGCGTACTGTTTTACGAAGCACAAACGGGGAAGTTTCTCGGCACGGTGGATGCCGTTCGAAATAGCAGGATCGGAAAGATCGAATCGTTTCACCTGTATGCTCCGGGAGACAAATCGATGATTCAGATCGGGCGTTTTGCGTTTCCGTATCGCATCGATGAGTAAGGCCAGGGCACGTTCGGCTACTTATAAGATTGACTGGTGAAGATCAGGGGTTTTGTCAAAAGCCGCCACTTTCTCGTCTCGGGTGGCCTTTTCTGTTTGACCGGCTATTTGTGGCCAGCCCAGAATAGCCCCGAGTACCAGAATGCCAATCTGCCGATCGAAAAGCGTGTAGACGACTTGGTCCGTCGTATGACGCTCGATGAGAAGGTATCGCAGATGCAAAATCATTCTGTTGCGATACCGCGGCTAGGAATTCCCGAGTACGATTGGTGGAATGAAGGACTGCATGGAATCGCGCGGTCCGGGTATGCCACCGTCTTCCCACAAGCGATCGGACTCGCTGCTACCTGGGACAGCGATCTGCTTCACCAGGTGGCCACTACTATTTCGACTGAGGCAAGGGCCAAGTATAACCAGGCCATTCGGGAGAACATCCACAGCATCTACTACGGCGTGACGATCTGGTCACCTAACATCAACATTTTTCGGGACCCGCGTTGGGGTCGAGGGCAGGAGACATACGGAGAGGACCCATTCTTGACGAGCCGGCTGGGTGTGGCTTTCGTTACGGGCCTTCAAGGTGACGACGCCCGTTACCTGAAGGTTGTCGCGACGCCCAAACATTTCGCCGTGCATAGCGGCCCGGAATCCGACCGGCATCGATTTGACGTGCATCCATCGCCCTTCGACCTGGAGGACACTTATCTGCCGGCATTTCGTGCAACGATCACTGAGGGTCACGCAGCTTCGCTTATGTGCGCCTACAATGCTGTCGACGGCGAGCCGGCATGCGCGAATAAGGAATTGCTCGGGACGATTCTGCGAAAGGAATGGAACTTCCAGGGATATGTGACTTCAGACTGTGGCGCAATATCTGATTTCTACAGCCCTGAAGGTCACAAATACTCACCCGACGAGCCTCACGCGGCTGCGTCTGCGGTTCTTGCGGGGACTGATACTAGTTGCGGAAGTGAATACTCGGCGCTCGTGGTGGCGGTTAAGGCGGGATTAATCCAAGAAAGTGCGATTGATAGGGCTGTGAAGCGGTTATTCACCGCACGGTTTCGACTGGGTCTGTTCGATTCGCCAGCGACTGTCGTCTACGCTCACATTCCTTTTTCCGAAAATAATTCGGTTGCGCACCGGATTCTGGCGCTCAATGCTGCCAGAAAGGCGATGGTACTGCTGAAGAACGACAATGGAGCGCTGCCGTTGAAGCCAGGCATCAAGACGGTCGCGGTGATCGGACCCAATGCAGCTGCACTCGCCGCCCTGGAGGGCAACTACAATGCCGTACCGTCTCATCCAGTGCTACCGCTCGACGGCCTTACACAGGAGTTCGCCGGGCAGGCCAAAGTTATCTATGCGCAAGGGTCATCTTACGCCGATGGCGTCTTACTACCGGTTCCTCGCACCGCTTTCCGGCCCGGTCGGCGCAAATCGCAAGAGGGCTTAAGCGCTGAGTATTTTGCCAACTCAGATTTCCGCGGTAGACCTGCTCTAAAAAGGATGGATTCAGAGATTGACTTCGATTGGAACTCCGCCAGTCCGGCCAGAGCCATACCGGCAAATGACTTCGCAGTGCGTTGGAAAGGGACAATAACCGCGCCGACAGCAGGAGACTATTCGTTCAACGTCAGCTTCGCGCATTGCTACCCATGTTTCAGCCGCGAGTCATATGCCGTCTTCATCGACGGGCGCCAGATCTCGACATTTACTACTGATGAGCAGAACGCGTCCCACAACAGTACGAACCCGTCCGTACGGTTTCGTTTCACCGATCCGAATCCGCATGCGCTCCGCGTAGATTACAGCCATCACTCTCGCTTGTTCGGAGCCGGCATCTCATTCAATTGGGAACCAACGCCGGGCAGCTTACTTCCCGAAGCGATTGCTGCTGCCAAGAAAGCGGATGTGGTCGTCGCTTTTGTCGGACTCTCGCCGGAATTGGAAGGCGAGGAGATGCCAGTGCATGTGGAAGGATTCGCCGGTGGAGACCGGACGAAGATCGATTTACCGGCTGCTCAGGAGGATATGTTGAGGGCGGTTGCTGCTACAGGCAAGCCCTTGATCGCGGTCTTGATGAACGGCAGTGCTGTCGCCATCGATTGGATTCAACAGCATGCGAGTGCGGTTCTTGAAGCCTGGTATCCAGGTGAAGCCGGTGGTCAGGCTATCGCTGAAACTTTAAGCGGAAAGAACAATCCCGGCGGCCGCCTGCCGGTCACGTTCTATGCGTCGCTCGAACAATTACCCCCTTTCACGGACTACTCCATGAGAGGAAGAACTTATCGATTCTTTCGGGGTGAGCCGCTATACCGCTTCGGGTATGGACTGAGCTATACCCATTTCTCGTACTCTGATTTGCATCTCTCAAGCGAAAACGTGGTTGCCGGAAACGATCTAATCGTGGAGGCCGACGTGCAGAACTCCGGGGCCACTGCTGGGGATGAAGTAGCAGAACTCTATCTGATTCCGCCCAAGACGGAACAAGGCCCCATTTTTTCCCTGCGGGCTTTCCAACGCCTTTCCCTTTCGGCTGGCGAACGCCGTCACCTTCGTTTCGAACTGTCGCCCAGACAATTGAGTGAGGTGGATCGGGACGGATCTCGGAAGGTCCAAGCGGGAGAATATACGCTTGCCCTCGGCAGTGGTCAACCCGTTTCCGGCTTCGGGGGTATTACCGCCCATTTTGTTGTGACAGGAACGCAGGCGCTTTCGCAATGACGGTTTTCAGCGGCTGCCCGCCGATGCGTGTTCCCTCACAGGCGGTTGGTAGTAGGATACCGCCCGATGAAGTGCTAGCAGGATCTGATCCAATTGGATCTGGTCGTCCGCCTCGATAACGACTTTCGCTAGTGGCCGGATCGGGTCGCTGCGAAACGCCATCGCTGGTCCGGCCTTGGAGTTATTGCGTTTGGCGCCGGCACCAGAGGAGGGCCGCGTAGCTTGCTGCGGCTCAGGGTAGCGACTTCTTGCCGTGAACTGCCGCCCACAACTGTCACATCGGTACGGCCAAAACCCAACGGCAGCCCTCACGTTTTCCCAAACGCTCTTTCTCCGCGAGCGCCAGATATCATCACTTTTACAATGTGGGCAGTTCATGGTCTCTACAGAGCCGATCGACTGAATGCCGCCGCGGCTTTAGTTTCCGGCCCTGAGTTCTTTGCGCGATCTGCAGTTGGCCGGTCTCTGATATCCTCGAAAGTTAAGAACAAGTTGAGGTTTTTCGATGTCTGGACATAGTAAGTGGGCCACTATCAAGCACAAGAAGGCGGCCCTCGATAGTAAGCGCGGCAAGACGTTCACACGCCTGATCAAAGAAATTCAGATCGCTGCGCGGAATGGCGGCGACCCGGACGCAAACCCTCGTTTACGCACTGCAATCGTGGCTGCAAAAGCAGTTTCCATGCCGGCGGAAAACATCAAACGCGCCGTTATGCGAGGCACGGGTGAGCTAGAAGGCGGTCAGATCGACGAGATCCTCTTTGAAGGTTACGGTCCGGGCGGCGCGGCCGTACTCGTGAACGTAGCTACGGACAATCGCAATCGAACCGTCAGCGAGATACGTCATCTTTTTTCCAAGAACGGCGGCAACCTTGGTGAACAAGGTAGCGTTTCCTGGATGTTTGAGCGCAAGAGCCAGATCGTAGTTGATGCCGAGAAAGCATCCGAAGATCAGCTGATGAGCGTTGTTTTGGATGCGGGCGCAGAGGATATTCGGGATCAAGGCGGAGCTTTTGAGGTGATCTCGGCACCGGAAGCGCACGACTCTGTTCTGCAAGCACTCGAAAAGGCCGGCATTCCGAACGAGTCCGCCGAAATCGCGATGGTGCCCAAGAACACGATGAAGCTTGAAGGGAAAACTGCGCAAGCGATGTTGAAGCTGTACGATGCGTTGGAAGAGCACGACGACGTGCAGAACGTCTACGGCAACTACGAAGTCGACGAGGCGGAAGTAGAAGCGCTCGCGTAAGTGTTGCTCAAGCCCCATAAGCACCCGCTGTGCCGATAGCCGGGGCTCCTATCGATGCGAATAGCGGGAATAGACTGCGGTACCGAAAGAACTGGATTCGGAATCATCGAGACAGACGGTCGTTCCCATCGCTTTCTTCACGCCGGAGTCATTCGCACACGACCTGCCGAGGCGCTGGAACGCAGGCTTTTGTGCATCGCGAGTGAGTTGCGCGCCATGCTGGAGAGGTTCGCCCCTGATGTCGTGGCGATCGAGGAAGTTTTCCATGCCGTGAACAGCAAATCCGCGTTAAAGTTGGCCCACGTTCGGGGCGTAGCCATGCTGGTTGCAGGAGAAGCAGGTCTGCAAGTGAGTGAGTATTCGCCTCTCGAAGTAAAAATCAGCGTGGTGGGTTACGGCCGAGCGGAGAAACAGCAAGTGCAGATGATGGTACTCTCGCTGCTCGGCATCAACCGGCAGTTTGTGTCGTTCGATGCTACGGACGCCTTGGCAGTAGCAATTTGCCACGGAACGCGGCTAAACTTTCCTCTTGCCGCCGGGGAGCGAAATTGAAGGGCGTTGGATGGCTTGCGCTAACTAGTTTCGCCTTGCTGGCAGGCAGCGCATTTTCTGCCGCCACTCCGAAGCTGATTTACACGAAGACTTTCCCAAAAAGCAGCCCCGAATACATGCGGCTTGCAATCGACTCAAGCGGCAACCTTGAGTATTCTGAATTACCAAAGGATGACCATCCGCTAAGCACTCAAATGCCACAGAGCGAAGTAGCTTTGCTATTCGACATGGCCGGAAAACTTGATGATTTTAAGACCCCCTTGGAGTCGGGACTGAAAGTCGCGAACACCGGCAAGAAAATTTTTCGCTACGAGGACGGAAAGGGTGGCAGTTCCGAGACGACCTTTAATTATTCGCTCAACCCGATGGCTCAGCAACTGCTAGCAAAATTCGAAGAGATTGCGGCGAGCGAACGAGCCTATCTCGACCTGGATCGAACGGTTCATTTCGATAAATTAGGCGTGAACGACGCTCTCGCAGAAGTTGAAGAGCTGTGGGAACGGAAACAACTGGCCGCCCCCGGACAATTCATTCCGCTGCTCACCCGAGTTTCGACCCATGATTCATTCATGCACCTGGCGAGAGACCGGGCAGCTCGTCTCAAAGACGAGTTCGAACGGCCTTCTGTGACATCCGCCGGCGATTCGAAAGAGAAATGATCACCGACGGCCACGCCTTCAGACGTGTTATTTGGATTGTGCTGGACAGCGTGGGAATAGGAGCGATGCCCGATGCGGCGGATTTCGGAGATGTTGGAAGCGACACGCTTGGCAATATCGCTAAGAAGTACCGGCTCAGCCTTCCGAATCTGAGCAGGCTCGGTTTGGCGAACATTAAACCGCTGGCTGGTTTGGCGGCGTCCCACTATCCTGCGGGCTGTTACGGGAGATGTCGTCTGGCATCGCCGGGCAAAGATACGACGACAGGTCACTGGGAAATGGCGGGTATCATTCTCGCGCAAGGTTTCCCTACCTATCCGCAAGGTTTTCCGCAGGATGTGGTCTCAGCATTTGAGGCCCGCATCGGACGGCAGATTCTCGGCAACAAGCCGGCTTCCGGGACAGAAATCATCCAGGAGCTTGGTCTCGAGCACATGAGAACCGGCTACCCGATCGTTTACACATCAGCCGACAGCGTGTTTCAAATCGCAGCACACGAAAAAGTAATCCCTCTCGATGAACTGTATCGGATGTGTGAAATTGCTCGCGAAATTTTGCAAGGACCGAATCACGTCGGACGTGTGATTGCGCGCCCTTTTCAGGGGGAGGCGGGCAGATTCGTTCGTACGGCGAACCGGCACGACTACGCCGTTCCTCCACCCGCCGGGATGCTCTTAGACAGGCTGCAGGAAAAGAATGTTCCTGTCTACGGTGTCGGTAAGATCTCGGATATTTTCCTGGGGCGGGGCATTACTCGTTCAGCCAAGACCAGGGATAACGAGGATGGCATGCAGAAGACAACGGCCGCCATGGAATCCCAGGCGGATGGATTGATCTTCGTGAATCTGGTTGACTTTGACCAGCAATACGGGCATCGCAACGACGTAAAAGGCTACGCCGCGGCTCTTGAAGGTGTGGACCGCTGGCTTCCGAGCCTTGACCTACGGGATGGGGACATGCTGGTCCTGACCGCGGATCATGGTTGCGATCCGACGACGCCATCAACAGATCACTCTCGGGAGTACACTCCCTTGCTCATATTTGGGAAGCACGTGAAGGCTGGGGTAGATCTCGGTACGCGTCAGACTTTGGCCGACATAGGCCAAACTGTGGCGAACAACTTCGGGACATCGGTTAATGCCGGCGTCAGTTTTTTGAACGATATCCAGAAAGGACAGAGCAGGCATTCGGCCCTATGAGACGGCGCATTACGGCAGGGAACTGGAAGATGTACAAGACTGCCGTGGAAACGGAAAACTTTCTTGTGAAGTTCAAGCGATTGGTCGACGGAGCGGGGAACTGTGAAGTTGTTTTGTTCCCTCCATCGCTCAGTATTCCAACTGCTGTCTTAGCCGCGGAAGGCACCTCGATACGCATCGGCGGTCAGAATATTCATTGGTGTTCCGAGGGCGCATACACGGGCGAGATATCGGCTGAGATGTTGCAGGCAGCCGGCGCGACCTGGGTTTTGGTCGGCCACAGCGAGCGGCGCCACGTCGTCTGTCACGAGACCGATGCCGATGTGCTGAAAAAAGCGCAAACGGCTCTCGGTGCCGGTCTCACGCCTGTGATCTGTGTGGGCGAAAAGCTGGAGGAGCATAAGGCCGGAAAGGCGCACGAAATTCTCGTGCGGCAATTTGCCTGCGGGATTGCGGGACTTACGGAAGAACAGTTTGCGCAGGTTGTTATCGCATACGAGCCGGTGTGGGCCATCGGCACGGGACAGACAGCGACACCGCAGATCGCCGCTGAAGCTCACAGGCTGATTCGCTCGGAAGTGGACAAACGGTTCGGGACGGAAGCCGCGCGGCAGGTCAGAATTCTGTACGGTGGCAGCGTAAAACCCGACAACATCGAAGGGCTCATGCGGGAGGCGGAGATAGACGGCACGCTGGTAGGGGGTGCGAGCCTCGACCCGGAGTCGTTCATGAAAATTGTAAGCGCAGCTTAGTCCTCATCTTTATTAGGCGCTTTACCGGGCAGGTTGAAAGGGTTCTCATGCACCCGTTCGCGAATTCCGGCATTGAGCGTTTTTGCCAGCGAGACGCTGTTCGCTCCGAAACGATTCCGGATATGGTCGACCGAACGAAAGGCGTTTCTCAGACGGGCCGTGTTTCCTTCCTCGAGCAAGTTCATTTGTCCTTCTACCGACTGCAGACCTCCAGCGTGAACGCCTAACAAACGAACGGCCGTTTTGTTGTCCCACGCCTGGCGGAACAGTTTGATCACTGCGCCGGCAACCTCACGGTCCAGTTGCGTAGCGTGGTCGAGAGAATGAGCTCGAGTAATGGTCGAGAAGTCTTCGAGGCGCAACTTCAACTGAATCGTTCGCGCAAAGAGTTGTTGCTTGCGGAGGCGTTTTGAGACCAATTCGGACAGTTTTAGCAGCGTTGTTTCGAGCTGATCCTGGTTCGCGGTATCGATATTGAAGGTATGCTCGTGACTAATCGATTTGGGATCTTCGCGCGCCCCAATCTCGGAATCGAACCATCCACCCGCGTCTGCCCCGCGGGCTTTACCGGCTAACGCGAGACCCCACCTGCCGAAACGTCCGGCTAGAAACGATTCGTCGAGATTGGCAAGATCGCCCACGCGACGGATTCCGATCCTGTGCAGCGAAGCCTCCATTTTTTTCCCGATCCCGGGGATCTTGCGCACGTCGAGCGGCGCAAGAAAACGCGCTTCCTGTCCCGGCAGCACGAGCAACACACCATTCGGTTTTGCCTGATCGGAGGAAACCTTCGCAACCAGGCGCGAAGAGGCCAACCCCAAAGAGCACTTCAAACCGGTCTCGCGGCGAATGGCTTCATGCAGCGCATGGCCAGATCGTAAAGCCGGCCCATGCAAACGCTCCGTTCCAGTGAGATCGATATACGCTTCGTCGATTGAAGCCATCTCGACGAGCGGCGAGAACCGGTTCAGCACCGCGAAGACTCTCTGCGAGTATTCTCTATATCGCTCGGGATGTCCTTCGACAAAAGTCGCTTGCGGGCATAGTTGGCCCGCTGTTCGAAGAGGCATGGCGGAGTGCACGCCAAATTTCCGTGCCGCGTACGATGCTGCTGCAACTACGCCGCGCTGGTTCGCTCTGCCTCCTACTACGACGGGTTTGCCTTTGAGTGAAGGATCATACAACTCTTCCACAGATACAAAAAATGCATCCATATCGACGTGGCAGATCAGGCGTTGCATGATCCAAAGGTTCAAAGCTCGATAGCCGCGAATTAACCGCGTAGTGTGGCGCCCAATACTCGCGGCAATCCTGCCAAATCTGAGCTTACTGTAATATCGGTCCAGCTAACGGCGAGCATCTCTCTCACGGATTCAAGCGACCGAAAACCTAGTTCGATGAATAAACGGCCACCGGGCTTTACCGCAGTCTCGGCACCTTCGATCAGCCTCCTATAAATCTCGAGTCCGGAGTCTCCCGCAAAGAGCGCGATTCGCGGCTCCCAATCCCGCACTTCGCTCTGCATGTTTGCTGCATCCGCTCCAGGAACATAAGGTGGATTAGAAACCAAGAGGTCGATGGATGAAGCGGCCACTGAACTCAGTAGATCCGCCGCCAGGAACTGTACCGGGGCCTCGTAGGTCTTTCGATTGCGTTCGGCGATGCCGAGCGCGTCCAGGGAAATGTCGGAAGCCAGCATGAGCTTCTTCGTCTCGAGCGCCAGCGAGATCGCTATCGCGCCCGAGCCGCTTCCGACGTCCAGCACCCTGGCTGCAGGGCGGCTGCTTAGATGCACCAGTGCGGCTTCTACCAAATGCTCGGTTTCGGGTCGCGGTATCAAAACGCTTTCGTTCACAAAGAAATCGCGGCCGAAGAACTCTTGCCGGTGGGTGATGTATTGCGTCGGCTTACCTTTCAGCCGCTCGTTTAGGTAGCGGCCGTAGTGGATCCACTCGAGTTCGTTCAGCGGATCGCTGCCATGGGCGTAAAGATAAGCACGGTCGCGATGCGTGGCATGGCATAGGAGAATCTCCGCTGTCAGGCGGGGAACGGCGATTGCAGCTCGTTCCAGTAACTCAGCGCCTTGCAGGATTGCAGCTTGGATTGTCAGGAACAAGCGCGTGTGGCTTGGATTTCAGCTAAGCTGCTTCTCCCTGATCCCGCAGCCGTTCCGATTCGTAGTAGCTTGTGAGAGCTTCGATGATGGGCTGAAGACGGCCCTCCATTGTAAGGTCAAGCTGGTGTAGAGTTAGGCCGATCCGGTGATCTGTTATCCGGTTCTGCGGGAAATTGTAGGTGCGGATCTTCTCGCTGCGGTCGCCTGTCCCCACCATGCTCTTGCGCTCGGCACCGATCTGTGCGAGCTGCTTTTCCATCTCCATTTGATAGAGCCGTGATCGCAGCACTTGCATGGCTTTGGCGCGGTTCTTGATCTGTGATTTCTCGTCCTGGCAGGAAACGACCGTGTTCGTGGGGAGGTGAGTGATCCGGACGGCAGAATAAGTTGTGTTGACCGACTGGCCTCCCGGTCCGGAAGAGCAAAACGTGTCGATCCGAATATCTTTCGGATCGATCTGAACGTCCACTTCATCAGCCTCGGGCATCACCACAACAGTAATCGTCGACGTGTGAACCCGTCCCTGAGTCTCGGTCGCGGGCACACGCTGCACGCGGTGCACGCCGCTTTCGTACTTCAGGCGGCTATACACTCTTTTCCCGCTCACCATGGCGATTACTTCGCTGAGGCCTCCGACCGATGACTCGCTCAGTGAGGTGACTTCCACTTTCCATTTCTGCTCCTCCGCGTAGCGGGTGTACATGCGGAACACTTCGTACGCAAATAGGGAGGCTTCATCTCCGCCAGCGCCCTTGCGGATCTCGAGTATGACGTTCTTCTCATCGTTGGGATCTTTGGGCAGCAGCAGAATGCGCAGATCGTTTTCGATAGCGCTTACTTCGGGTTCCAGCCGGGTTACTTCCAGTTCGGCCATTTGGCGGAGTTCCGCGTCACTTTCGTTTAGCATGACGCGAGCGTCGCGCAATTCCCGGTCAGCCCTCTTCCACTCGCGAAACTTGGTAACCAGTTCCGTCAGTTCGCTTTGTGCCTTCGCCACCTTACGATACTCTTCCTGATCATTGAGGATCGCCTGATCCGTCATTTTGGCGGTCAGCTCAGCGAATCGGTCCTCCGCCTCCTGTAGTCGATCGATGTAGTCCATTGATAAAAGCCGCCCGGATCGGAAGAATTGAACTCAGATTTAAGCGATAACCAGAACGCCGCCCTGTGCCTTTTCGAGGTTCATGGCGCGATCGAGAGCGTGTATCGCAACCTCTGTCTGGCCATTGGATGGTGGCTGAGTAGTCACGCGTTGCAGCCAGAGTCCGGGCCGGGTGAGCCATGTCATAAGGCCGCTCTGCTGTCGCGCTGCAAACCGAATGATCTCGTAGCTCACGCCGACAACAACCGGAAGCAAAGCAATCCGCGCCGCGAACTTCAGCCAGAAGTTATCGATCGGCAGGAAGGCATAGCCAATCATTGCGATAATCAGGACCACCACGAGAAAACTGGTGCCGCAACGGGGATGCCATGTGACGAAGGTCTGGGCATTTTCTACCGTGACAGGCCGGCCCGACTCGAAATTGAAGACTACCTTGTGCTCGGCTCCGTGATATTCGAACACTCGCCTCATCTCCTTCATGCGGGAAAGCAAGAGCATGAAGCCGAGAAAGATCGCTATGCGGAGAGTGCCGTCCACCATATTAATTGCGAATCTTCCGCTTACTGCTTGGAAGTGCCTGCCGAGCAGGGTTGCCAGATAAAGAGGCACAAACTTGTACAGACCGATCATGAAAGCGAGTGAGAATAAGATCTGCAGGGCCATTGCGCCCGTGCCCGCGTCCTGTTTTTTACCTGCCTTTTCAGATCTCTCCTTGCCCGAAACCTCATTGAGAGCGCAGAGCGCCGAGAATTTCAAAGCCTTCATTCCGAGCCACATGGCGTGACCGAGCGTGCCCAATCCGCGGAAAACAGGTAACTTGAACACCGGATACCGCTCGGAGAGTCGAGGGAGAGGACTTTCTTCCGTGACAATCTCCCCGCTGGGTGTCCTGACCGCCACGCAATAGCTATGAGGCGCGCGCATCATGACGCCTTCCATGACCGCCTGTCCGCCGACCAGCGTTGTCTCTTCACCGTTTTCGAGCACGGGAAGCATCTGAATGTGCGCGAAGAGACGCACAAATCCTTGCAGCTTCAAAGGGGAACTCCTCTCTAAGTATATCTTGCAGCGCCGCTTCCGCCAAATCAGGCGGGTCGCCCCTCACCGTACCGGAGGCACGATGAAGGTGCCCCCGCTGGCATCTTTCACGTTCGAACAGGTAACCGGGCTCGGATTTAACCCTTTGCTCAGGCAGAACTCGACGGCATTCAGGTAATGGCTTCGCAATTGGATCGCGATATTATCGTCGGCCAAGCTGCTATTGCTCGCCTCGAACTCCCGCTTCAATTTACCGGACGAAATCGTAAAACTGGAGTTGGGGGCTCGGAATTGGCTCGGGATATGAATGGAAGCCAAAGTCTTCCGGATCAGTGCGAAATAATCATCCCCGCTCAGACCGCTGCAGGTGCCGTGCTGCTGCCACTCGTGCTGAATGATTTCAGGCGGCATGATGTCCGCGACGGATGAAGTGCTGGTGGGCGGCGGCTGGTTCGTCTGGCAGTTGTAGGGATAGCTGCCGTCATTATTTTGGGGCCACAAACCATGTACGAGGAACCCTGCTCCAGTGCTGCATTCAGCTGCTGCCGGCTGGTTATGACAAAATTCCGGGCTCCAGGACAAGACCAAAAGATAGAAATCGAAAACACCCGCATGCCCGCTTCTAGGGCGACGCTGCCGGTGGGAAGAATAGGCCCAAAGCGAAACTGCAAGAAGCCCAATCGCGACTCCAGATCGCCTCATTCAACGTGATCCATCCGCCTCATTATGACGACGGCTTCTGAAACATGCAATCCATTCGAAAGGAGTCTGCGGTGATCACGTCCAGCCTTACGGCGGAAAACGGGTACGAACAAGAATGCTTACGATCGGCTTGTACTTCTTGCAATCCAATCCACGAGCAGTAGCGTGCAGGCGAAAAACGGAAAAACACCGTACAAGGTATCGCTAGCCGAGTGTGAGCGCCGGTCGACAGCGAGAAAGACATTGATGCAGAAGAGGAGCGCAGCAAGGAATACCACGGCTCCGGGAACGGATATCGGGAGGTGAAACCATCCAACGCGTTTGAACCACGCCTGCTTCATAGAAATACCTCTTCTTGGGATACTTTATATCACAAAGCCAGGCTGCTGTGCAATACCAAGTTCGCTTTCCGAGCAGGTCGAACCGACTTGGCTTATAAGAATTTGTAGCCGATGAGATATGGCAGCATGATCGCTTCGGCTACCGAAGGGAACGGGTCGTCCATCGCGAAGACGGATTCCACCCTGGCCCGGCGAAGCGTTTCGATCCATGATGCAATGTTCCCGTGTCCGCGCAGCATTCCTGAGAGGGCAGTCGGAATATCGGTAATCAAACGCACCCACCCGATGCCCGGCTTGCCCCGGCACTGAGACGTAGCTTGACCGAGTTGGTCCGCAAACAGAAGATATGGGAAATCGACACCTGCGGCGGCCCCGAGACTGTGAAAGCCCCAGATTCGCGCGTTGACGTCCAGCAACTTGAACTTGCCATCTCGGAAATCGCGCTTGAACTCAACCTCTACGATTCCGTAATAGTCGATTGCCTTCAAAAACCTCTCTGCAAGTTCTTCCACAATCGGCTCGTCGATGCTCTCTACATAAGTTGCCGCGCGCCCGAACTCTCTAGGGTGCTGCCGTTCACGCCGGGCAACCATCGTGCTGTGAGATCGCCCATCCTTAAAGAATGCGCAGAAGGAATACTGTGTTGTACCGTTTCCAGGAATAATTTCCTGCAGCAAAATTTCGTCAGTGCTGATTTTTTCTTGCGCCTTGGCAAACAATGCGTGAAGTTCGTCGATGGTATTCGCCCGCCATGCTTTCGCTCCCGTTTCGTAGAAGAAATGTTCTTTCACCGCGGGCTTAACCGCAAGCGGCAATCGACTATAGAGACTGGGGAGTTCTCCGGCGCTTCCGACATTAAACGTCTTCGGGCACGGTATGTCGAGTTTTTCCGCTAGTTCATAGGTGCTTTTCTTGTCCCATGCCCATTTGACGGTGTCCCAATCTGGAACAGGGACTCTGAAAAATTCTTGAAGCTCCCTGCGATTCCTTGAAAAGGACGCCACCGTCTCATCCCTTGTCGGCAGCAAAACCCAATTTCTCAGATTCAGCTCACGCCCCACCTCGATCACCGAATCGATGGTCTTACGTTCATCGCGGAGATCCTTGACGCGAACTACTTGTTCGACGTACTTGGAATAAGACGCAATGCAGCGAGCGTCGTCAATGACGCAGACCCGGATTCCTCTGCGCCCCAAGCTCCGCGCCACGCCCAGTCCGGGATGATCCCCACCCACAACCAGCGCGCCCAGCGTCTCCGCGTTCTTCCTCACGCTGCCATATCCTCCTTGCCACGGATCAACTGTGGGCTGCCGCGCATGTGAGCCGACAGATGTCTTGAAGCGAACTCCGTACCAGCGACGAAGTAAAGTAGCGGCCCAAAGGCTTTTGCGGCCGTCGCACCGATGAAGTGGAGGCCCGGAACCGAGCTGCGGAAACCTTTGTCGAGCACCGGATAGCCATCCACTTGGTGTATCGCGGACACGATCGACGGGTCTAAAAAGCGGTATCCGGCGAGATCCACGTGATAGCCCGTACCCAACAGAACATGATCGACGCGGCGACTCGTCCCGTCATCGAGGGTCAGCTCTACCTCATTGGCAAGCGATTTTGCGGACCTGACGGTTCGTCCGGAACTGATCGTGACGCTGCCAAGCCGCGGCAAAAGCCATGGGGCTCCGGCCGACCGAACAGCTCGAGTGCGGATCCGGTCCTTGATGCGGTCCGGAATGTGGAAGAGCAGATTTGGCCAGGCGACAAGCCGGCTGATGCCGACCGGTCCGACGTCGTATTTGGAATACAACATCGACGACACCGGTCCCAGGTGATGCAAATACCCGTGTTGCCCAATCCAGCGGAGTTGTGAAACTTTGGCGATGACTTCGACCTGAGCGCCTTGTTCTTGGAGAAGGGCTGCGGATTCAAGCGCACTTTGGCCCGCCCCTATGACCGCTACTCGCTTTCCCTTAAACTCATTTGGCTGGCGGCCTTCGTAACAATGTGATATTTGCGAAGGGTCCAATTCGGAAAATGCCGCCGGCTTTCTCGCAAACGGTCCGATTCCAGCGGCCACCACGACCTGGCGACTCGCGAGTGATTGGCCATTCGACAGACTCAGACGAAAACCCCCGATTTCGCGGGTTACCCTCTGGACCAAGTCAGTTATACTGGTGACCTTGAGCTGGCGCTGGAACCAACGGCCGTACCTGACAAAGGTTTCCGCAGGCAGTGGCGATCGGGTCGGTACGCCGGCTTCAGCCTCATAGGCCTCCAGGGTCAGCTCGGATCGCGGATCAGAGATGGTCGAAGCAATTCGGGGAGATCGCAAGAGCATACCTGCTGGCATTTGCCTTCCCCAGAAATCCATTGGCACGCCGAACATGCTGACCGTGAGTCCTCGAGCGCTCAGGTAAGCAGCGGCCGACAATCCATACGGTCCTGCTCCGATGATGGCTACATCGCAGTCGGGCCCGAAGGCTGAGGGCTGACGCCTCGTCGAGAGCTGCCTATGCGGGGAGCGAGCGAATTCGTCGACTCTTTTCATGTGCTTCCTTTCACGCCTCCCAAAACGAGCGCATCCAGAAACACTTAGTGCAGACTAGCCGGCCTGATAACGACGCCAGCAGACTTGTCCGTTATTGCCCGAATTTGAGACTACTAGTGCAGTTCGGGCGCAAGGCGATTACTCTCTGCGAAACCACGAAAGAAGATGGTAGGAATTCACTGAATCAGCTGGAATGCTCGGCGATGTAGGCGTGGGCGTGGATCATTTGACCGAGGGTTGGATCAGCGGTCTTCCAAGCTTCAAGAAAATCTGTATACTCCCTCGCGGCAACCTTGGAATCCCCCGACCTCTCACTACACATGGCTATCCCGTACAGGGCGAGACCTGATCGAGGCCGTTCCAGCAGCGCTCGTTGAAAAGCCACTTTTGCGGTCATCCAGTTACCAACCGCCATCATTGCCGCTCCTTCAGTCTCGCCTACCGGCCGAATGTAATTAGGAGGCTCATGATAACCCAGGGCTTTTTCCGCTTGCGAAGCTTTCGTAAACAACTCTTTCGCGTCGCGGATTTTGCCCTGCGCAGCGAGAACTGAGGCCCGCAATTCCAGGGACATCACTGACAAGGTCTTCACAAGTGGTTGCAGCTGCGCATCCGGCGTTAATTCCAGCTTCGGCGGACCACCTGCCGAGACTGCTTTTCGCGGCATGATTTCACTTGAATCCCCTGAATTTCCCGAGCTCCGCCATAGCTCGGCATCAAATCGAAGCGACAACCTTTCTGCCTTTGCAATATCGTGAGTTTCGACAGCCTGCAGGCCAGAGGCAAAACAACCGAGCTGCCGGGCCAGAAAGGCGAGATTGGGTCGTGCTGCGGGCAGTGCGCTCGCATTCAAGAGTCGAATCACTTGCTGCCAGTCCGCTATTCGCAGCGCTACCGGCAAGCGAGGATCGAGACGAGCAATCGAATCTCGCGTTGAATAGAGATACAGTGTGGATTCGAGCTCCCCGCGCGCGCCGGTGAGATCTGTGGAAAGAGCCGTTGCCTTTTGGAACTTGCCTTCCTCCATTAGATTGGCGATCGCATACATCAGGTTATGCACATAGTTCCAATCATTGTCGGGTTCCACGTGCTGCTCCCGCATGTAGTGCTGATCCACCTGCAGGGACGCCGCAAAGGCCTGTTCCGCCCGGGCATAGTCGCCGATGCGAAAGAAAATGTGCCCGGGCATATGGACCATGTGTCCCGAAGCCGGGGCAAGACTAGCCAATATCTCCGCACTGTGCAGCGCCTGTTCGGGATTTTCGCTTGCCTCCAAAGCATGTATGTAGTAGTGATTCGCCGCTGAGTTTTCAGGTTCTTCTTTGAGTATTGATTGCAAGATCGCGACCGATTCCTTATGGTCAACCAGCTCCGCGAGGAAGATCCGCGCCTGACTATCTTTCGGGTACTTCCTGACCAGCGTGCGCCATAGTTCCAATCCCCGCCTGGTATTTTCTTGCATTGCAGTCGCTTCGATGTAGAGGCGTTCGCGCTTACTTGCATGGTTTTTGAGACTGACGGCCTTCGCCAGTGCCTGTCCAGCATAGCCCTGAGCCGTGCTGTGGTAGAACGCCTCCGCTTTGTACAGCCCCCAGTAACACATCGCACATTGCGGATCCACGCGAATGCTCTGTTCGAATGCGCGGGCCGACTCATAATCCCAGAAATCATGGAGCAGGTTCAAGCCCTGGTCGAACCAGATCTGTGCTTCGGGTTTCGCGGTGATCTGCAGGTGAACATTCCCAACACCGCTCATCTTTCGCGGAATCGGCAACTGGCCGGGAGGTGTTTGATTCTTAGTCTCTATGATGTGACCCGCCATATTGATCTGTGCCAATAGCAGTGGCGACCGTCCCGTTGGGCAAGCGGCCAGGAAGCAGAAGGCCAACAATCTGGGATGGATGAACATCGTAGTTAGAAGAGCGTACCGGTAAGCCGAAAGAGGTTCGTGCGGCTAGAATACCCTCTCTATAGTTGAATATTATTCCGGTCCACCAGCATCGCAATGAGCTGAAAGGGTTTTATCTCTGATATGAATCTGCAAAATGCAAAGAGCGCGCTTAGGTCAGGCGCAGCCGCTTTACTCACGATTGCTTTAGGCGCGTTTGCTGCGTTTACGGAGACCGCAGTGCCGCAAGCCGGCCAGGAGGCGCCCGACTTCCAGCTTCCTTCGCAGGATGGCTCTCAGGTCGGATTGAAGGATTTTCGGGGTAAATGGGTGGTGCTCTACTTTTATCCCAAAGACAACACACCGGGCTGCACGATCGAAGCCCACAACTTCCAACGCGACCTGCCCAAATATGAACAGGCAGATGCCGTGATCGTGGGCGTAAGCGTCGATTCAACCGACAGTCACAAGGGCTTTTGCGCGAAGCAGGGCTTAACTTTTAAGCTCCTCGCAGACACGGAAAAGAAAGTGGTAGAGGAATACGGTTCCGAGCGCAGCATGTTGGGCATGAAGATGGCGGCACGCAATACCTTTCTGATCGATCCCGACGGGAAGATTATGAAGGTCTGGACCGGCGTAGATCCAAACAAACACAGTGCTGAAGTGCTCGCGGCCTTGAGCGATCTGCAAGGCAAGAAATCTTCGTGACCCGAATGCGCGGCTAATGCGAGGACGGAGTTTGCGAGGGAAGCCCGCCGGAGGTGAGCGGGGATGGGCTGCCGACGGCCGTCTTGCCCGGCGCGCTCAATGTCGTGGCGCTTGCAGTGTTCTGGCCACGCAGCCATATATAGAAAGTCGCGTGTTGCGGCACCGGGTCGGGCAAGCTCACCTGGAGCATCTGCTTCTGACCCTGACCCTGGATCGGTGTCGGTAAACCGGCAACCGGGACACCTTCCAATTGATCCCAGCCAACCTTTTCGATCATCTCCAGATCTCGTCCGGTCAATGTGTATGTATGTCTTCCGTCCTGCGAAGGCTGTCCGCTGTCGTCGAACGATCCGATTTCCGGCAAACGAGTAATGTGTGCCAGCGTGAAAGGCGCGGATTGGGTTGTCTGGCCGTTTTTCAGGCTCGCCTGTAGAGAGCAACCCGCGGGAAACTCGCTTGTATCAGCGGACAGAAAAAGCTGATCTTGGGACAACCGCTGGAGGCTGTATTTCGAGTTTTGCTCTCCAATGTGCAGTGCCACCTGCTCCCCGATCCCTTCAGAACAAGCCAGCGTCAGGACGCTCACCGGTTCCACGTTCCTCACGTCGAGCATCGCGGTAAGGTTGTAACCCGCGGGGAACTGATCCGAGGGCAGCGCGACTTCCATGCCGCTTGGTAACGACAGATGTGAACTGGCGATGTCGGGCAAAGGCCCCGTTATTTGAAGTGCCGCCGACAGGGTCATAGGTTCGTTTCGATCAGCCACATCAGCTTGAATCGGAAGAACCGTTCCTGGCTTAAGGTCGGAGTTCAGGCGCACTGTAACGCTTCTATCGGAACCTTTGGGAGAAGGCGCTCCTAGCTCATATGTCACCCCGGGCGACCGCAATTTGGAGATCAGGTCGAGGCGCTCGCCTTTCAGAACGTAGTGCTGCGTCGCCGCGCCTTGATTCGCCACGATGGGAAGATTCTCGATGTTTGGCAGGTTGGGCAGAACGTTGATCTCTACCGGATGAGCCTTAGCATCCTGCTGGGAGAGCAACAGCTGGTACTTGCCCGGTTCGAGCTCCGCGGTATCGACCTGTACATCGACATGCGTTTGCGGCCCCTTACACAATCCCTTAGGCAGAATGAAACGCGCCGGCGCCGGAACGGCAAATTCGTCGTTTTGCTTCTTGATTTCTACCTTGGTCAAAAAGTCGAAGTCGCTTCCCGTCAGAGTGACCGGGATTTTCCCGGCTTTTGCCAACAATTGATCTTGAGATGCTGGTTCCAGCTTTGCCGAACTAAAGTCACTCAAAGGCGCGACATGAATCTCGCCGGAAGCCTGGAAGCGAGTCCAATCCCAGTAGCCCGAAAGGTGATAATCGCCTGGTGCTACTGAGGCTTTTGTGAGATCCAACTCGAGCGACTTTTGATTCCCGAGCTTCAGTACCGACACTTGAACTTTTTTCCCGTTTGCGCTTTCGAGCTTCCAATTTCGAGCACGCTGCAGATACTTCCATTCCTTGTCCGGGACGTCTACCGGAACCGGTGTCTTTTCGTCAGGGGGTACGAAGTCCGCATCGCCTAATTTGATTGTTGGAGCGGGTGTATTCGGAATTCTAACTGCCCAGATAAAGGCGACTCTGGTATGGGGCGGTGCTGGAGTGCGTTGGCCGCACAGATTCAACCCGTCCTTGATCTCCGGAGTGGAGTAGACCTGAGCGAATGAAGAGCGGAACTGCATACCCGGAAAGGCAATGTAACGCAAATCGAGCAGCATCGCTGCACCTCCCGCAGCCAGCCCTATCGGACTTCCGAAAAACAAGGTGGCTGCTGCCGTGGCCAGGCTGGCCGTTTGACCGACGCGTTCGGCCGTCGAACTTGCCAGCGGATTGTACGTTGCCAGTTGAGGATTCATGGTCGCGAAAAGCGTTTGTGCCTGTACGGCAGGAGGCGCGGTCTTATCGATCTGAACCGCTAATCCGTACTGGGATGCAAAGCCCGTGAGTGCCGAATTTACGCTGGCCGCGGAGCTGCCTGCATCCGACAGAGCTTCGACGAGGGCCTCAGTCTGCGCGGTCTTTTCGGCATAGTCCGCCAGTTGGGCTACCAGTAAGTCGTCCTGGGACAAGAAGCCCTCCACCTTCTTTTTGCTTAAGCCTTGTGGGCCGTACACCAAGGCCGCCAGCGAAACGGTTTGCGGAATACCCCATTTCTGGGATTTATCCGCCGCTTTCGGATCCGTTACCAACAGCGACGGCGCTTTGGGTTGATGCTTGGCCGGCACCATGACCAGCGAGACCTCCCCGGGACGCTTCTCTCGGTTCCGAAGGATGGGTGAATACACCACAGTGTCACCTTCGGATAGGTGATTGATTGTTTGAAACGGAAGAGGGTCTGGATCATTCAGACTCTTGACCCGAAGATCCACTGCGCCGATTGGCGCGCCCGCCGGGCAGGATGCGGGGGCGGGAGTCGAAGCAGGATCGTCGGTGGAAGCTTCAAGCGTGAGGGCAGCGTTGTCGTTGCTTGCGAGCAGCAGTCCTGAAGTAATGAAGGCGATCGTTACCAGCCTGCTGCCCAGGCTCCAACATGTATGCAAAATGTGTTCGGTCCTCGGTCTGTTGCTGAGCACAGCTCTATCGTGATGACTGCCTCATTGAGAAGTAGCGATACAGTTGTCTACTGCCAGAATAGCCTGTCGCTGATCTCCGCGGAATTGAGAAAAGCTCTGTACTCATTTAGCCAAGTACTAATCTGTAAGAGCGATGGGCGCTCCGGCTCGAACGCTCGCGGAGCCGCCAAATTAGGAGGAATAAGTTGCCAACCACCGAGACGCAAACGCTAGAAGAACTTTGCATAAACACGATTCGTTTCCTTTCTGCCGATGCCGTGCAGCAGGCGAACTCCGGCCATCCTGGATTGCCGATGGGAGCCGCAGCCATGGCATACACTCTCTGGACAAAGTTCCTCAGGTTCAATCCCAAAGATCCCCAATGGTTCGATCGCGATCGTTTCATACTATCGGCGGGCCATGGCTCGATGCTGCTCTACAGTCTTCTCTATCTCACCGGCTATGATCTTCCGCTTGATGAACTGAAGCGCTTCCGGCAATGGGGCAGCAAGACGCCTGGACATCCCGAGCGCGGACATACGGTTGGTGTAGAAGTCGCGACGGGACCGCTCGGACAGGGTTTCGGAAATGCTGTGGGAATCGCCATTGCCGAGGCTTGGTTTGCTGCGCGCTTCAATCGGCCGGGTCACACCATCGTTGACCACTTCACCTATGGCATTTGCGGCGACGGTGATCTCATGGAGGGCGTCAGCCAGGAAGCTGCCTCCCTGGCAGGCCACCTGCAGCTTGGGAAGTTGATTTTCCTGTACGACCAAAACCACATTTCTCTTGCTGGAGGAACGAGCCTTTGCTTCACCGAAGACGTGGGCAAACGCTTTGAAGCGTACGGTTGGCATACGCAACACGTCGAGCGCGGCAACGATACCGAGGATATCGAAAAGGCGATTCGGAAGGCTCGGGAAGAGGTGAACCGGCCTTCGCTTATTCTTGTTCACACACACATCGGCTATGGCAGCCCGAAAAAGCAGGATACATTTGAGGCACACGGTAATCCGCTAGGCGAAGAAGAGTTGCAGGCTGCTAAGAAGGCGCTTGATTGGGGCAGCATGGACAAGTTCTATCTTCCTGAAGACTCGGTAAAGTTCTTCCGGCAGGTAGGCGAGAAAGGCTCGAAGGAGCAGAAGAACTGGCAATCGAAGTTCGACGCCTATAAGAAAGCATTCCCGAAGGAAGCTGCTGAACTGGAGAGCATGATCGATGGCAAGCTTCCCGACAAATGGCGGGCGGATGTACCCAAGTGGAAGCCGGAAGACAAACCCATCGCGACACGTGCTGCAGGCGGTCAGGTGCTTAACGCGATCGCGAAGCACATCCCGAATATCATGGGCGGGTCTGCCGATCTGAATCCGTCCACCAACACGGCCCTGAAGGGTGAAGGAGATTTCCAGCCTCCGGAAGCAGGCGGTCCGGCAGTGCAGGGTGCGGTGGGTGGTGTCTGGGGTTACGCAGGACGCAACATTGCCTTCGGAGTGCGCGAGCATGCGATGGGTGCCGCCGTGAACGGGATGGCGGCCCATGGTGGCCTACTGCCTTACAGTGCGACCTTCCTGGTGTTCTCCGACTACATGAAGCCGTCAATTCGCCTAGGCGCTTTGAGCCAACTCAAGACCTATTACGTCTTCACGCACGATAGTGTCGGGGTGGGCGAAGATGGCCCGACGCACGAACCCGTTGAGCAGCTCGCTGGTCTGCGCTCGATTCCCGGGCTCAATGTGATGCGTCCTGCCGATGCCACCGAAACTGCTGAATCGTGGGCGGTCGCAATCGAGCACAATGGACCGACCCTGTTTGCGTTCACCCGGCAAAATGTTCCGCATTTGAGCCGGGCCAATGTCAAAGGCGGAGATGTAAGCAAGGGCGCCTACATTTTGTCCGAAGCGGAAGGCGGCGCACCGGAGGTCATTCTGATCGGTACCGGTTCAGAGGTATCGCTGTGCATGACAGCTCAGGAAAAGCTCAAGGGATATGGGGTGAAAGCGCGGGTTGTGAGCATGCCCAGCTGGTTCCTCTTTTCGGCACAAGACCAGAACTATCGCGAGAGCGTCCTGCCCAAGGCCATTAAGAAGCGGGTGACGGTCGAAGCGGCTTCAACTTACGGGTGGGAACGGTGGGCCGGCGACGAAGGCACAATGATCGGCATCGATCACTTTGGGGCTTCGGCTCCAGGCGATCAAATCATGAAGCACTTCGGCTTCACCACGGAGCATGTTACTTCCGCCACGCTCGAATTGTTAGGCCGTCACGAAGAAGCTCAGAAAGAATTCGGTGGAGATACGGCAAATGTTGCGCCCACTGCGCCCCAAGAGGGACATTCCTGATTAGGCACTCGGCGCAGGTATACAACTTGCCGCGCTTTCGTTCTCAACAGGCAAACTTTGGAGCGAAGAGATGGCCTATCGCTTAAAGGCTGGCGAAGCAGTGACCGAGGGCGTCAAGCGGATCGTTCTCGAGGAGGTCGATTCTGCTACCCGGGTCCTTGACGAAGCTTCCGGGCGGCGCCGCGACGACGCGATTCACGAAGCGCGTAAAAGCGTGAAGAAAATTCGCGGTGTCCTCCGCTTGGTGCGCTTCGAACTGGGCAAGGCCTACCGGCAGGAAAACGCTCGTTTCCGCGAGCTTGGGCATCATCTGTCCGAGCTTCGGGACTCTGCGGCACTGCTCGAAGTCTTCAATCAAGTCACTAACGAATATGCTGGAACGCTCGAGCGGAAGAGCATCAATGCGATCCGGTCCGGCTTACAGAAAGAGAAAGGCGCGACCGAACAGCGTCTCAATACTGACGAGGTGATTAAGAACGCGACAGCAGCGTTTCGTTCGCTAGCTCCACGGGCCAGGAGCTGGCCGCTTACTCATAACGGCTTTCACGCGATTGATTCCGGATTGGAGTCAACCTATCGTCTCGGACGTAGAGGGCTGAAAAGGGCCGAAAAGACGGAAAAATCTGTTGCGTTCCATGACTTTCGCAAGCGCGTTAAGGATCATTGGTACCACGTCCGCTTACTCGAAAACCTTTGGACAGAGATCATGGAGGCGCATGAATCATCGCTCAAGCAACTAGAAACCTGGTTGGGGGATGATCACAACCTTGTTCTACTGCGCGAAAAACTACGAAACAAACCTGAAGCCTTCGGAGGCGAAGCGGCTGTCACTGCGTTCCTCTCTCTCGCTGAGCAACACCAAAAAGAACTTCGCGGAAACTCGATCTCATTGGGGCACCGGGTTTATGCCGAGAAACCGTCAGTCTTCGTACGGAATCTGGGCCAACTCTGGGATGCCTGGCGAAAGCACGGAAGTGAACCCGACCCGAACGAGAAGACTCCGGGTGCGAATTCGCGCGGAGGACCGGCTTAGCCATTCACTGCATCGAGTCGCTGCAGGAAGACTCCCTTTTCTGCCGTGACGGCGCAAATACTTCACTGTGGCTTGGCAGATTTACAGATCCGGGATATTGAGTTAGAGTGCTAACTAACTTTGGCCAAAGTACTTACTAGATACGGACCTAGTAATCTGTTGTGGTCTGCAAAGTGCTACTACCGGGGCGAGGAGACATTCACCATATGCTCTGGTACACGTGGGTATTCCTGGTTATCGCGATCATCGCGGCTGTGCTTGGTTTCGGCGGTATTGCTGCAGCCGCAGGGGGAATCGCGAAGATCTGCTTCGTAATTTTCCTAGTATTGTTCCTGATCAGTTTGGTTGCAGGTCGGAGAGCGGTCTAAGTTTGGATCTCTCTGCCGCTCTCGTTCCATCTGACGGGGGCCTTTCGGAAGTAAGATTCGTTTGCCATATGACAAGCGATCGCGGCATGGTTGCCGAAGACAGCGTCTTCGGCAACTGGCTTCCTTGACTTCACTGCCTCAAAGAAGTTCCACAGGTGGGGCTTTACGTCATCCCAGTCATCGCCCGTGTATAACGCATCATGCGTAATGGGCTCTTTCCCAGGTGTTACGGCGTGTCCGGCATACCATCCGGCGAAGTATTTTTCCTTCATAGCGTGGGGAAAACTGCCGGAATAATAGCTTGGCTCTTCGTCTTGCCCGGTTTGTGGTAGGTATCGCAGGCTCTTACCGCTGGCCTCCAGAATCCCCTTCGGGCCTATAAAGCGGGCCATTTCCGGCGTCTCTCCTACCAAACTGAGCCGCACATAAACGGGTATCCCGTGATAATCGAACAACACCGTGTGTAAATCCGGCATATCGCGGCCGTCGTTGAACCGGAAGATGCCGCCCAGCGCAGAAGCTGAACGCGGAGCTTCATTCCAGTCGAGCGTATACAGCATGCCGCTGACCAAGTGGACCATCAAGTCTCCACCTACACCCGTTCCGTAGTCTTTCCAGCACCGCCAGCGCGCGAAACGCTTCGGATTGAACGGAATCTTCGGAGTGTCTTTTAGCCAGCTGTTCCAGTCCAGGTTTTCGGGAGAGAGATCGAGGGGCGGCGGATAGACCCAGGCTCCATTCGGACTGTTTCGGCCTAGGGAGAGCTCCACTAGCTCGACGTCGCCGATCGCACCCTGCTTATAGAGATCACGCGCCTTCTTGCAGAGGGCCGAACTGACTCGTTGCGAACCGATCTGCACAATCCGATTGTTCGCTTTGGCGGCTTCCACCATTTTGAAGCCTTCCTGGGCCGTATGCGACATCGGCTTTTCGCAGTAGATATCCTTGCCCGCATTACACGCGTCCACGACAACTTGCATATGCCAGAAATCCGGAACTGCTGCAATCAGACAGTCGATATCTTTACGATCGAGCAGCTCCTTATACTGGCGCGTGGTCGGCAGATTCGGATTACCGGTGATTTCTTTGGCTAGCGTATGGCGGCCGTCGTACAGATCGGCCGCAGCCACACACTCGACTCCCGGCAATGAAATCGCATTAGGCAGCAGGCCGGAGCCCTGCATCCCGATACCGATAATCCCGAGCCGAATACGATCGCTGGCAGCGGTTGGCTTGGCGCCTTGAGCCGGCAATTCTTGAGGTAAAAACACGCCCTTAGATGCAAAAAGAGCGCCGGTGGCAGTTGCTGTTCTTAGAAACTGTCTACGTGGAAAGTAGCCTTTCATAAGATCCTCGGAAGTTAACGGCTAAGCAAGCACGGCGAGAGATCCACGGCGTGAGTGCTTTGATAATTATCAAGCTTTTGGGCGAATTCGGTCCACATGCGCGTTGAGTCGATACCGGTAATCCAGGTGATCGTCCCGCCAGTAGTTGTCCTCTCAAAGGAAAGATTGTCAGCCAATCGCGGGCGCGTTATCTGTTTCTGAGTCGTCATCCCTTGTTCATACGCCATGACCACGGTATCCCAAATGATCCACGGTTTGGAAAAGTCGTCCTTGCGGAGCGGCTTAAGGTTGCGATAATACCACTCTTGATACTCGCTCCACAGCCACGCACCCACTGATCCGCGTTTGCCGAGGAACGTTTTCGCGTGATCGAAGCTCATCGCCAGATCTTGGCGGCAGACATCACCTGAACCGATCGTGACTGGCACGGCAGAATCTAGAATCACCTGCCAAGCCCGCGGATCATTCTGGATGTTGTATTCGTTGCCGCCTTCTGAAAGGCTCTTGAAACCCATTGCGACGATGCTGATGCGGTCGACTAGTGTCGGGTCCTTCAAAATCGCCGAGGCTACATCCGTCGCAGCACCGATGGTGAGGACCACCAGCCTATTTTCACTGGAAAATTGCCTCGAAGTCTCAATGATGAAGTCGACTCCCGCATTGGCTTGTGGAGTTTGCCGGTCCGATAGCGGCAGGCTCGAACCCTCGAACAGCGGAGGATGATTGAGCATGCCTAGCCGCCGCTCGACTTCATCGACCAAAATCTTGTATGTCCCGTGCGCAGACGGATCGGGCAGCGACGGTGCATGCGCTGAGATGATGGCCCGTACATCGAAATTAGGGCTGACGAGCATGTATGCGATCGCCCATTGATCGTCGATCTCGTTACCTACATCGGTTGAGAGAATCACCGCCGTCTTGCTCCAGGAGGTGACGGCAAGAATGCCGAGAATGATGGGCAGGAGAAAAGTGGTTTTCATATTTGGAGAGGTGTTACGTTAACGCCTAGTGCTTACCGTACATTCGAACACGATGGCCATCCTCTTTTGCGCCATCACCATGATCGGCTGGGGTTCCTGGGCTAACACTCAGAAGTTAGCAGGACGCACGAAGTGGCCCTTCGAGCTTTACTACTGGGATTATGCAATTGGCCTCTTTGTTTTCAGCGTTCTCTTCATGTTCACTGCCGGAAGCATGGGTTCAACAGGCATGCCGGCCCGTGAAAACCTCAGGCTTGCTTCACCCAACTCGATATTGGCAGCTGTCTTGAGTGGCGTCCTGTTTAACGTCGCCAATATCCTGCTTGTGGTTGCCATAGATGTCGCCGGCATGTCCATTGCTTTTCCGGTTGGTATAGGCCTCGCATTGATAATCGGAACGATCAAAGCTTACCTCGAGCAGCCAAAAGGAAACGCTCCGGCTCTCTTTCTGGGTGTTGTGCTTGTGCTCGCTGCCATGATTCTATCCGCGCTGGCATACCGGAAACTATCTCGTTCGAGCTCCGGCAACCTGGGCAAGGGATTGTTGTTCGCTGTGGTTGCAGGCTGTCTAATGGGCTTTTTCTATCCGAAGCTCATTCAATCGCTCTCGCCTGCCTTCAACTCCGCCCCCGTTCTGATCGGGAAACTGACGCCCTACACAGCTTTGTTCTTTTTCTCTATCGGCGTTCTGCTCAGCAACGTCGTGGTCAATTCTATTTTCATGAAAGCGGCTGCAAGAACCTACACCGAATACTTTGCGGGTACATTGCGGCTGCATTCGTTGGGCATTCTGGGAGGGGCCATCTGGATGCTGGCCTTTGGTCTGAACGTAATTGCGTCGGGCGTTGCGGGTCCAGCCATCTCTTACGCCCTTGGACAAGGGGCTACCTTGGTTGCAGCGATCTGGGGCGTCGTCATCTGGAAGGAGTTCCGGGCTGCGCCGAAAGGAACCATGCCGCTGATCGCTTCCATGTTTGCGGCCTACGTTGTCGGCCTCATGCTGATTGGGTTTGCGAGTCTCTAAAGCACTCTTCCGCGATTCGGCAGAGGACGAGGGACTGCTCCCAGCGATCACTCTCTTCCACAGATCGTCCATCTTCATCCCGTAAGCAGCGCGCGTAGTAAATGCCCGGCGCGAGTAACTCAGGAGTGAAAATACGTGCTCCGTTGCGGAAGCAAGTGGTCCAAAGTTGCCGAAAGTGGCCTACGTACTCGGGTTCAGGCACTCGATCAGGATCGATTCGGACCTGGATACAGCCCGGATTGCCGATTCGGCCATGGATGAAACGGACGCGCTCGAGCACCGGTTGGATAAAGTGGAATTTCTTCAAAAACCCGCCATAAACCATTTCCTGGCCCGTGTACCAGTGCGAGAAGTCGCCGTTGAACCGGAGTTCTGGAAAGCGGCGGACGAACTGCACAGTGCGCCACATGTCCTGGAAAATGGTTGCACGGTGAGTCTCCACATAGAGAGGGATCTTATGAGCGGAGGAAGCCTCGAGCACGCTTTCTATGAGGCGAAAGGCATCGGCATCATCTTCGACACCCCAGCCGACATGCAAAGTTGCACAGCCAAAACCGTCGACCGTCCATTGTTCGGCCAACGGGTTCGAGTCTTCGAATCGGTTAATCCGGCCACTCGCAGCTATTTGGAGCCCCAGTCTGTGGCAGATTTGCAGATCCGGCTTGCTTGCGGGCAAAGCAAACTGGACACCGTGATAGCCGGCCTTGGCGATGTCCTCGAAGGATATTGCTGACAAGCCGTCTAGAGCTAATAGATTGAAGTAGCGCTTTAACTCTTGAGCCAAAACTAGGACCGAACCGCGGTCTCCAGGTTCCGTGCGCTCTTGTCCGCTTTGTCGTCCATCCAGGCGGCTGCATCGGCATCGCTGAAGCGGCGTTGGCCAGCCTCGCGTATAGCCGAATCCGGAACTTTATGCAGCGGAGTGTAGCGCGGATGGTGCGCTTCCTTGTATGGGTCATTGCGCGCGGCGTTGTAGCAGCAGATCATAGACCACCGCGGCTTTTCTGAACGATTCTGGTCAGACCGGTGAAGCAGGTTCGAGTCGAAAAAGAGAACGTCGCCGGGATCCATTTCGACGTGCACGAGCTCCAGGCGTTTCTCCGCTTCGCGCACTCGCTCCATATCCGCGCCGGCCTGATCTCCGGTAAGAACATGATCGATGCGGCCCATCAGATGCGAACCCTTGAGAACCTGCATGCAGCCGTTTTCTTTAGTAGCGGGATCGACCGCAATGAAGGCGCTTGTGAGAAGCGGAAAGAGCACCCCGTTTTGATACCAGTAGCCATAATCCTGGTGCCATGCCCACGCCCCACCCACTTTCGCATCTTTCATGATCATTTTTGAGTGGTAGTGATAAACCTCCCCGCCCAAAAGTTTCTCCGCCGAGTTGACGATGCTCTCACAACGGGCAAACATGCCGTAGATTGTGTCACCGGGGTGATTCCAGAGGGAGAGACGGACAGTGCCGCCCTCTCCATCTCCTCGACCAAAAGAGTGCTGGTCTAGTGCTCGATCTTCTTTGGCAGCGCGGTGGAGCAGTCCGATTTCTTCCTTATCGAAAAGAGATTTTTCGAGAATGTAGCCATCCCTCCGGTATTCTTCGAGACGGTTCTCTTCAATGGGACCTGATGCCATAAATAATCCTTTCTCTATAAGAACGGTTCAGCAACGAATGCCAAGCTGGCTCATCATGTCGCTGGTCGCAGTATACGCCTCCCGGACCCAGTCGGCGATCTTGGCTGGTTCTGGTGAATATTCTAATTCGATGCTAACCGTTCCATCGAAGCCGGCAGCAGCCAGCGCCCTCAAATACGGCGGAAAATCGACGATACCGCGCCCCGGAGGCAGGTCGCCATGTTTCTTGCCGTCGCAATCGGAGAGATGGACGTGAGCGATGCGACCCTTGAGCTTTGAGATATCAGACGCGGCATCCTTAGCCAGAGCGAGATGAGAGATATCGACGTTCGCTTTAGCTTCGGGATGATCTACATCTGCCAGAAAGCGAGCCATTCGCTCGATGTTGTTGATGAGCGATAGGTGAAATGGCTCGAGTTCAATCGCAATCTCGAGCCCAAGCCTGCTCGCGTATTCCGCGAGCTCCCTCACATGTTCCACGGCCCAGTTCCATTGATCTCGCGGAGTAATGACCTCCTGCTGCCAAATGTATTCGCCTACTACAAGTAGTAGATTCCGGCCCTCCAACTCATAGCAAAGATCGAGATAGCTCTTGGCGCGGTGTACGTGAAATTCTCGCACGGGCTTATTGAAGTCTGCGATACCGAGCGCACAGCAGACAGTCGAGATAACGGGCAGGCCATTCCCCGCCGTGGTCTTCCGTATAAGGCGTCGTTCTTCTGGCGTGACCTCGAGCGGGTCGGCGAATATGTCGATGCAATCGAAGCCAATCTGTTTCGTGAGCTTGATTCCCTCAGCGGTATCTACCGGCGTGCCCAACCACGCCGAGCTAATTAATCCCAATTTCACAATCGAATCCGCAGCGATGATAGCATAAACGTTCATTTATCCTCATGAATTGTCCATGCAAAGTTCATCGTCACCCGTTTCCGTAATACTGGCGGATTCCTTTAGGACGGTTGCTGACTGCGGTAACCTTTGTCAGGGCGAGTTAACTTGGGGAAAAGTAGAATGAGAACCACCCTTCCGGTGGGTTGGGCGTGTTTTGCGTTGCTAGGAATGGCCACGCATCATTTAGCGGACTCGGATGCGGCTACAGATCCCGCAGCAGAAAAGCAACTGCAGGACTGGGCGAATCTTGCTCGTTACCGCCAGGAGAACGAAAATGTCCGTACGCCGGCAGAAGGCGAGAACCGGGTCGTCTTCATGGGAGATTCCATCACAGACTTTTGGGGACGTTCTCCGGGAACAGTTTTCTTTCCCGGTAAGCCGTATCTGAATCGCGGAATCAGCGGGCAAACCACACCGCAGATGCTCGTTCGTTTCGTGCCCGATGTGGTGGCACTCAAGCCGAAGGTGGTGGTGATCCTGGCGGGTACAAATGACATCGCGGGAAACACCGGCCCGATGACCTTACAAGATACCGAGAACAACTTCATCGCGATGACGGACATTGCCAGACAGAACGGCATTAGCATAGTGCTGTCCTCTGTTACGCCCGCCTTCCACTATCCATGGCGCCCGGCGATTCAGCCTGTCGAGAAAATAAGCGCGTTGAATGCGTGGCTCAAAGAGCTATGCCGCTAAGAACGGGCTGGTCTATCTCGACTATTACTCGAAAATGGTAGACGCAAAGGGAGGAATGAAAGCCGGCCTGAGTAATGACGGCGTTCATCCGAACAGGGCCGGATACGCCATCATGGCTCCTTCTGCCGAAAAAGCAATCCAGCGGGCATTGGCGAGGAGTTAAGGGCCTTTTCGAGCGGCACCATTGAGGCGTACAGCACATCAATGAATAAGGCAGCTATGTCCGACATCCCGAACCTGTTCTCACCTTATGATCTTGGTGGCAAAACGCTGCCGAATCGAATCGTAGTTTCGCCAATGTGCCAGTATTCGAGCGTAGATGGCTTCGCGAGCGATTGGCATCTGGTCCACCTCGGCAGTCGTGCCGTCGGCGGAGCCGCTTTGATCATAATCGAAGCCACTGCGGTCTCGCCCGAAGGCCGCATCACCCCGAGTGATCTTGGCTTGTGGAAGGACGAGCACATCCCGAGACTCAAGCAGATTTCAGAGTTCATTCACTCGCAGGGCGCATATGCGGGTATTCAGCTTGCTCACGCGGGCCGCAAGGCCAGTATGTCTGTGCCGTGGGAAGCCGAGAGACTCCTTCCCCCGGACGAAGGCGGCTGGACCGATGTACTCGCTCCAAGCGCCATACCGTTTTCCGAGAAGTACGCCAAGCCGATCGCGTTGGACAAGGCGGGGATTAGCCGGATTGCCGACAGCTTTGTAGCTGCAGCCAGGCGAGCGGCCAAAGCCGGATTCGATACAGTCGAGATCCATTCAGCCCACGGTTACCTGCTGCACTCGTTCCTGTCGCCGCTGAGCAATCAAAGAGAAGACGAGTATGGTGGACCGTTTGGCAACCGCATTCGTCTCCTGATGGAAGTCATCGATGCGGTACGTGCGGAATTGCCTGCTCAGTCGCCGTTGATGGTGCGTATTTCGGCGACTGACTGGGTCGATGGCGGCTGGGATATCAACCAAAGCGTCGAGCTGGCGAAGGTTCTGAAAGGTCGCCGCGTGGATCTGATGGATATCTCCTCTGGCGCGCTCGTACCGTACGCGAAAATTCCGGCCGGGCCGGGATTCCAGACCCCCTTTGCTGAACGCATTCGACGCGAAGCTGGTATGCCGGTAGGGGCTGTTGGAGTGATCACCGGACCCTCGCAGGCGGACCAGATCATTCGTACTGGTCAAGCGGATCTGATCATGATTGCCCGCGAATTTTTGCGTGATCCCTACTGGCCGCTACAGGCCGCGAGTGAGCTTCATCAACAGATCGCTTGGCCTAAACAGTACCTTCGGGCGGCAGCTAGCGGCACAACAGCGCGCGATGGCATTGTGGACGACTAACTGTCGGCGTTCTTTCGGGTTCGAACTACCACGAAGAGAGCGATCAAAATCACCGGCGCCAGAGAAAGCACGTAAGCCATGAGCCAGGGCCACATCGTTACGTGCCGCCGGAGGAGCGGGACCAGTCCAAGTATTACCAACGCGCACCAAGCCGTCCACAGCATCGCCCCAAGAAGTAACGACCATAAAGTGCGGGACATGATCTGGTTCTAAGCTGAAACGCGAGCTTTGCTGACCGGGCCTCTTCCTCGGAGAGACAGGACGCGGCGGGGCCGATCATCTGCTATCGGCTTAGCGCGCATGGGGCGCTCTTGAAGAATCAGATCGCTTGCCTGGACTAATCGCTCCGAGTGGAACCAGCGTTGAAATGGCCAATCATGGAGAACATTGCATATAGCCACCAGGCTCATGCCTTGATGGTGCGCCATCCAACAACGAATCAGCTTCGCCTTTTGGGGCCAGGAAGTCTGCGGCGCGGCGATTCAGAGTAGTCCACCGATTCATAGAAGCCATATTCAGTGAGCCACCTGGCGCGCTTCATGCGAAGGAGATTTTTCAGAGAATTTACCGGATCCACCATCAATGCGAGGCAGCTCGAATAAGCTGACACAACTAGTGAGCCTGAGCGAGCGACATTCAGCGCTAGCCCCGGTACGCCAAACGCGGAGTATTGATAATTGCCGTCGGCGTCTGTTTTGCGATAGGCGGCTTCTGAGATACCCCAAGGAATGCGATGCCTTTCACCGTAGGTTCGTTGTGCGCGTACTGCCGAGCGGACCGCTCGGTCGAGTAGAGTATTCGGGTGCGACCTCATCCAGATCAGCAGGCATCAAGTATTCGAACATCGTGCCCGTCCATGAAATTAGTGTGGTCTCGCCTTCGCACACCGTGTGCTGGCGACCCAGGCGGAACCATCCTTCCTGAACGAGATCTTCTTTGGCAACAGCAATAAAGGTTGCTGTTCTCGCTTCGGAGGCGAGCAAGTCATAGCATGACGAATTGATCGCCTCTTTGTTGACGTCGTAGCCGATCGAGAGCAGATTCCGGCTTCGGTTGACTAGGCTCGAGAAGCCCATCTCATGGGTCAGCCGGTCACAAGCGTCCGCAAGCGCCTGGATACGTTTCGCGACGGCTTCGATGCGATCGCGGCAGGCAGGCAGTTCGGCGCGCAACCGAGAGGCCGCCGCCAGTACTTCGGTCCCCGTGCCGGGATCGGCCGTTAGAGCGCGCAGGCGGTCATCGAAATTGGAGAAGAAGTCGGGTGCGCTGTGTGGCGTGAGCGCTTTTTCGGGTACATCCAATCCGCTCGTCGGTTGCCGCAGGATCTCATAGTTTGGCAAGAACCACGGCATGAACTGGTGGACAGCGTCGTTAACAGCGTCGATCCGGGTTCGCAGTTCGAGTGGCCAGGAGACGTGCTGCTTCGGGTCAATAGCTTTGCCCACAGCGATGCTGGACCTGTCGAACTTGAGCAATTCGGGCAGCCACATCGGGGTGCCATGCAGCTTAAGGATAGCGGCCAGAGCTTGTGAAGCGGAACCGCGATCGAGCATCCGGTGATGATCCGTGATGCCGGCCAGCACGTTGTCGCTGATCAGCGGTTTACGTAACAGCTCCAGGCAGCCCTCCTTAAAGCTCCAAAGGGAAGCAATCAGGTTGCCGCTATCAACGCTCGAAATGAACGGTGGATCAAGCGGCTTGAACGAGACGTTGTCGTACCAGTTCAGGAAATGACCCAAGTGGCGGGGCAGGTTCGAAAGCGTCTGCAGCGTCAATTCATTCTGATTAACAAACTCCAATACCGTTAAATAGCCGAACTCAAGAGCTGCCTGGCGAGAGTTGAAGAGCAGACCCAGGTTAGTAGGCGAGAGCCGCTCGGCGATGCGGTAGGGCTGTTCCTGCACATTGTCCGGAATAAGCCAGTGATTCTTTTCGTTGCTGAATTCGGCGAAATACCGCCACGTGCGCAGAGCTATATTGCGCAGGAATAGCCGGTCACTTTCCTCGAGATCGAATATTTCGTGCGGTGATCGATTCAGCCAGTTGGAAATGACCTTCGAGGACGCCCAAAGAATCAGAAAGGGCAGCGCGTATGGCGCGGCGTGTGGCTTGAGCAGTAGCCCAAGGCCTATTACAACCGCTACCAACGGAACCCAATCCAGGTAGATGTCGACCGGCGTCCGTTTACGGATTCCCAGTTCGGCCTCCGTAGCGGTTTCCCACTCGAGCAGACGGGTGTGCGTGATAAAGCTTCGAATTACTGTACGCACAATGGCGTCTATCGCGACGAGCGCCTGGTGAGCAAGAAAAGCGATATTGAGAACAATGCTGGCGTGCGAAGTCAGGAAATCGCTGACCGCGTCTCGCATCGACATCCAGTTCTTCGCCGCAATGGTCCGGACCAGCGCAAAAATGAGCCGGAAATAGATAGGTAGGAAAAGCAGGGCCAGCGTGACGAGCGTCCAAAAACGCGGGCCGCCCGGCAGCCAAAACCAGCCCGCTATGAGAAGTAGAAAAGTAAGCGGCTCTACCAGGCTGCGGCGGAGATTGTCGAGAATTTTCCAGCGGGAGATAAGTGAGGTTGGATTGTCGACGAGGCGGCCCGATTCATCTGGCACGGTGTTAAAAATCCAGCGCACTATCTGCCAATCGCCGCGCAGCCATCGATGCTTGCGGCGGTTGTAGGCACTGTAGTGGGAGGGATAGTCATCGATGACTTCGATATCGGATGCAAGACCAGCCCGCGCGTAAGCTCCTTCGATCAGATCATGGCTGAGCAGGGCATTCCTCGGGAACCGGTGTTCCAGAACCTGCCGCAATGCGTCGACGTCATAGATGCCTTTGCCCGTGAAAATGGCCTCGCCATAAAGATCCTGATAGACGTCAGAGATCGCGCGAGAGTAGATATCGTAGCCGGTTTGACCGGAATAGATGCTGGCCAGCCGCGAACGCGAGGCTGAATGAACGCTGATCCCTACCCGGGGCTGGAGGATGCCATAGCCGCTGGTTACAATATTCAGCTCAGGATCTACAAAGGGTCTGTTCAAAGGGTGCGCCATCGCGCCGATCAAGCGTTGGGCGGAGCCGCGCGGCAACTGCGTGTCGGAATCGAGCGTGAGTACGTAGCGAATCTCCGGTAGCTTAGAAAGATCGCCCGTCTTGACCGGAAAGGGATCGAAAGTGTTCCGCAGGAGCTGATTCAGGTCAAGCAACTTTCCGCGTTTTCGCTCCCAGCCCATCCAGGCGCCCTCGCGCGGGTTGTAGACGCGGTGGCGATGAAACAAATAGAATCCGCCATATGGCTCGGAGGCATACCTGACATTGAGCTCGTTGATGAGCTCCATAGCCAAATCGACTCGCCGGTCCTGCTCTCCGGCTGGTTCCGCAGTATCCGGCAGGTCCGTCAGCAGAGCATAGAAGATATTTGGATCGCGGTTGACGAGATACCGCACTTCAAGGTCTTCCACCAATTGCCGGATCTGCTTTTCATTGATAAGGAGGGTGGGAATCGCCACAATAGTCGCGCAGTCACGATCGACTGCTCGTGAAAAATCCAGCTTCGGAAGAGGATGTGGCGTCAGGACTGTGGTGACCAGATAGTTGACGAGTTCCACCGCGGATTGAGCGGCTGGTATGAGAAGCAGTAAAGCGCCCGCGATGAGACCTAAACCGCCTTGCGTGCGGACGATGCTCATAATGAGCGCCACTACCGTGATCAACGCGACAATTTCAATGCCGAGAATATAGACTTCATCGGGAAACCTGCGAAACAGCCTCTGAAGAGACGAACTTAACGGGGGTCGATATCCGATGCGGTTGAAAAGCGTCTGTGAACCAGTAGTATCGAAGAGATAGTAACCGACGTGACGAATACGGTCGCGAATGATCGTGGGAGTGTCGGCCTCAATAGGCGCCTCGCGCGCCATGTCTACAAGTAGTCGAGCAAGCCTGGGCTCTCCGAAATCAGAATGGGCGGCGATTCTTGCTACCCGGAGGCAGTATTGTTCCCGGCTTTCGAAATCCATTCGGGGATACACGCCACCTGGATCCTCGAGCAACGTACGGTGAACTATGGATAGCGGTTCGAGGATGCTGCGCCAATCTCGTTCGCCGATGAAACGCAGGCTGGTGATGATGTCTCCAATGCCGAACGTAGGTGCCTTTTGACCTTCGGCACGGAAGGCGGCGAGAGCTTTGGGGCCGAGTTCGGCGACTTGTTCGAGCAGCGCCACTTTGAGACCATCCAGCATTCCGCCCAGTTCCGCCAAGCGTAGCGGTTCGGTCTCCTCCACGGCCGCAACAAACTCGGCGAAAACGGCTTCATTTAGGCGATTATTGGCGCCCGCGAGAAGCGAGCGAGCCAGAATGATGACGCGAGGGATGGATTCTTCCTTGTCTGGTCCGCACGCCGGGAAGCCGCGAGAGCGGACGAAGAGAATCGTGTACGGCTTCGAGATCCGTGCGGATCAGGCGAAAGTTGTCGTACAGCCAGCGTAGATCCTCCGAAGGTTCATCGGATCGCAGCCGGTATAACTCCGTTTCCAGAGCGGACAGGCGCCTGCGAAGGGAATCATAGATTTCACGAGGTTTGGGCGAACGGCGTTTACTACTCAACCAGGAGCAGGAGCGCGCGGCGACAGTCGCTTTCTCGCGCAGTTCGCTGCGCTGAGTCTGGCTGATCGCGCCTGCGAGAGGCAGCGGCGGTGCGCCGCTTTGTGCAGGAATTTCTGCCATGAATCCTTATCTGTAGCTCGACGCTTGTAGCTCGAACATGTCCGCGTAGCGACCTCCGAGAGCCACCAACTGATCGTGACTGCCCTCTTCGGCTATACTTCCATTCTCCAGCACGATGATTCGCTCAGCCATGCGGACGGTCGAGAAGCGGTGCGAGATGAAAAGCGCCATTTTGCTTTCCGTTAATTCGTTGAACCGTTCGAACACTTCATATTCGGCCCGGGCGTCTAGCGCGGCGGTGGGTTCGTCGAGGATGAGAACTTGCGCTTCGCGTAGATAGGCGCGAGCAAGGGCGAGCTTCTGCCATTCTCCGCCGGAAAGGTCGACGCCGCCTTCGAACCGCCGGCCTAGCATCTGCTCATAGCGACCTGCCAGACGCTCGATCACGCCGTCGGCCAGGCTCTTTTCCGCGGCGGAGTGAATTCGCGGATCGTCATGCAGGAACTCGATGCGTCCGACCGCGATGTTTTCTCGGGCAGTCATCTCATAGCGCATGAAATCCTGGAAAATGACCCCGATCTCCTGGCACAGATCTTCAATGTTGTACTCGCGAAGATCGATTCCGTCCAACAGGATACGACCCCCGCTCGGATCATAGAGCCGGGTCATAAGCTTCACGATGGTAGTCTTGCCCTGGCCATTCTGGCCAATCAAGGCGATCCGCTCGCCGGGTTCCAGTCGGAAGTTGAGATTGTCCAAAATGAGCCGTTCTGTGCCCGGATATGCAAACGAAATGTTTTGAAACTCGAATCCTGTGCGAATCGGTCGCGGGGCGGGCAGAGCGTTGGGCTTTGAGGTGACCGTCGGCCGCATTTGGAAAAACGCGAGCAGATCGGTGAGAAAGAGGGCTTGATCGGCTATACCCGAAAGCGTCGAGAACAACTGCGAGATATTGCTTTGAGCATTGGTGACGGCACCTGTGAGGAGCACGAAGTCACCGTAGCTTCTGCGCCCCATCGCCGTCTCATAAATGATCCAGACATAGCTTGCGTAATAACCAGCAGTGCTCAGAATTGAAAACGGCGTTGCGGCAAGTAGGCGGCGGCGCGAAAGCGACAGGTTCTGCGCTAGCACTTGGTCTGACAGGAACGTGAATCGATCGCTGAGAAAACCGCCCAGACCGAAGAGCTTTAACTCCTTGGCGGCTTCTTTGCTTCCGCCCACCTGCCGGAGATAGTCGAGTTCACGCTTAACCGGTGTCTGGCGAAAATTGAGTGCGTAGTTCAGAAAGGCGAAGTGGCTCTCTCCGAGGAAGGCCGGTACCAGACAGAAGATCAGCACCAGAAGCAAGATTGGAGAGTAGTAGAAGATCGCTCCTGAAAACGCGATCGTAGTCACAGACTGTTGGAAGAGGCGGCCGAGCGCCTGAATCATCGCCAAACGGTCCGTCGCCTGGACCCGAGCGCGTTCGAGACGATCGTAGTAAGCCGGATTTTCGTAGGCCTGCAGATCGAGCGCTGAGGCATGCCGCATCACCTGGATGCTGACGTGGCGCGTGTAGCGATCTGCGAGCACTCGATCGTAGTAGTCGATCACGCGCGAGAAGACGCCGGCCATCACCACCAGGACAAACTCGACCGCCACAAGCTTCCACAAATAGTCGGAAGTTCCATGGAACTGCGTTTGGCCTTTGGTGATTTGCTGGATATGATCGATGATCTTCTTGCTGACAACGAGCGCCGCAAGCGGCACCACTGAGACGAGAATGCGAAAGACCAGTCCGAGAACAACCACCCACGGACCCGAGTCCCAGACGATCCGTAAGACCGGCGGAACGTTCTTCAGCGCTGTGAGCCGGTCGCGCCAGGCTGCGGCAGATGTTTGGTTCGATTCGTCTGTCACTCTGATCCGGAGAGAGAACTTCTGAGGCGAAGATTTGCGCGGCCTGACCGTGCAAAAAACAGGTTCTACGTTTAGTGTAGACCGCGCGACAGTCGGGACTGTTTCTTACATTCCCGCAGGGGGCGTCGACGAGATAGTGTCTTCAGAAATAAAACTTCAACGCCAGTTGCAACTGTCTCGGCGTATTCAGCAAATCGCTGCTGCTCGTTAATCGGCCAAAGTTCTGATCTTGCAGATTGACATCGCCCGTGCCGAACCGGACGCGGTTGAAAAGGTTGAAAGCCTCCGCTCTGAACTCCAGGCGCATGCTCTCTCGAATTGGGAAGCTGCGGGCCAGCGAGACGTTTTCATTTAGATTCGGAAACTGCCGTACTTTGGGGTTGTAGCGCGTCGCATTCCCAAATCCGAGATTGCCGTCCTGGGGATTCGAAAGATCGCCTTGATGTGGAAAAGGTCCGCCGCATGTCCCGCTGGCGGGACAATACGGAACCAGGAATGAATCCACGCTCGGATCGAAGCTGCCGTTCCACTGAGGCTGCCAGCCGGTATAAGACGCGACATACGGTATGTTGCGGCCCGGTGTTGCGCCGTAAAGCGGCAGGACATAGGAAGAAGTAATGGCGACGGGCAGGCCGCTGGAATAGGTGAGCACGCCATTCACGCCCCACCCGCCGAGAATCCACGAAGCCACTCCCTTTGTGAGATACTGCCTTCCTTTCCCAAAGGGCAAATCGTAGACGAATCCAGCTTTGCCGTTGTGTGTCACGTCGAACTGGCCGATGGATTTCTCCAGCCCGCGATTATATTGGTCGGCCGCGAGACAACAACCGCCGCCGCCGCCCGACGCCGTGGTCGGGATCGCATTGCCCCAGTAACTGTCAGCATCGGTCAGAAGTTTAGAGAAGACGTAGGACGCCTGCACAGTCAATCCACGGCTATATCTCTTCTCAAAGCGGATCATTGCCGAGTGATATGTCGAATGTCCGCTGTGGTCGCCCTGTCCGCCATATGTGTCGATGAGCGTATATTGCGGATACGGCCGCAGAGCCTGTTTCACTGTTCCCTTGAAGCCCGGAAAAGGCGCAACGATTCCGTATTGGTTCGCCAACGCTGAGCCGACCTGGCTTGTCAGCACCGCAGTGCTCTGCTGAACGTTTCCGAAGGCAGTCAAAAGTGACCGGATTGTCCTGGTTGTAGTCGAGCAATTGCGCTTGCAGGTGTGACCCGATGACTCCGTTGTACGCACCCTCGAGAAGCATAGTCGACGTAAGCTGGCGTTGAATTGAGAAATTGAAATTATCCGTGGTGGGTGGGTGCGTCGTTTCGGCGCCCTGCCACCACGAGACCGTCGTGCCGTTCGAGACCGATGGGTTGATGAATGGCGGAACCTGGTAGGGCGGGAATCCTTGACTCAAGATAAAGGAAGGTTGCAAGCCGTTGGTCTGATTACTAACTACATCGGTAAGAGTGAAACCCATGTTGTGAGCAGATCCCGTTACGGCCATCAATGGCGCATAGGAACGCGCATACGACCCTCGAAAAACCGTCTTAGTGGTCGCCGAATACGCAAATCCGATATGCGGCCCTAGAGCGCCGAAATACGAATCCGCCAGTGTCCTCGAGCCCTGCCTTCCGGGGCCGTTGCCTGCAAAAATCACTGCGCCCAGCCGCCCGCCTGCGCCAGGGTTTGGTGTGGTGGGGGAAAAATCGCTCCACCGGTCGTCGAGCCCTGTCGGAGGCAGATTGGTTTCCCAGCGCAAACCCAAATTCAGAACGAGTTTGCTATTTACGTGCCAGTCGTCCTGCACAAATCCTGCAAAATACGGAAACTGTTGCCCGATAAAGCGCGGTGTATCGATTTGCCCCGAATCGGCGTACCCAAGCAAGAAACTGGCGAACGCATTGCCGCCTTGCGTAGGATCGGTAACGCCCGGTCGTCCGGTCTCTGTGAAACTGAATCCGGCGCAGCCCGCTTCGCACTGCCTGCCGAAGCCATTGTAGTGATTAATTTGAAGGGCGCCGCCGAACTTGATCGTGTGGTTGGCTTTCACCCAGGTGAAATCGTCGTTATAAGAATAGATCGTGTTTTCAGATCCGTTGTCGGCTTGGCCGCCCCAGGTCGTATAGGTGTTGCCCACCCCGCCCGAGAATAAATTCACAAGATTCTCATTGCAGTTCGGCACGTTGCCCAGGCAAAATTTGTTCTGCCAGTTTCCGATATATTCCTGCGGCGGCTTATGATCCTGACGCCAGTTATTGCCGCCGGCATAGAAGTGGTTGAACTTCGTAGGGCCGAAAGTCCAATCCCAACTGAATCGAAGCACATCTGTCGATTGATGGAGATCGTTGTAATTCGAATAAAGACCGGGCAGCGTGGCAGGGCCATCCGGACCGGGAACCGTCGATTCGCGGTCGTAGCCGTAATAGCCTGAGATGCGCTGGTGATCGTTAAAGACGTGATCGCCTTTGATGCTCGCTTTGTTAATCGGTTGAACGTTGGAGCCGTTGGCGATGATGTAGTTGTTGTTCACGTAGCCTACCGTGCCCGGCGCCGCGCCGGTATTGGGCGCTAATGTTCCGCTGCTTTGGAACACTTTCAAAGCCTGTACCGCAGCGCTGTTGAACTTGGCTACAGGGATTTTGTTGCCGGGAAACTGGGCACGCGTGACTGTGCCGTTGGCGTTGGTGACCTGTGTGGTTGGGTCGTAGATCGGTATCTGCTTACCTGTTGAAGTCACCCAATTAGTGAAATCGCCGCCGTACATCTCGGGCGTAGGCACCGTTGCCGTTGCGTTCGTAGCGCCGTTGCGGTTTCGAAATCCTTCGTAAGAGAAGAAAAAGAAGGTCTTGTTTCGGCCATTGTAAAGTTTCGGAAGCCAGACGGGGCCGCCTATGGTTGCGCCAAAGTCGTTCTGTTTATAGATCTGGCGTGGTTTGCCGGCCCGATTGCTAAACCAGTCATTCGCGTCGAAGTCGTTGTTGCGGAGAAATTCATATGCCGATCCGTGAAACTGATTGGTGCCGGATTTGGCGACGAACATCATCACCCCGCCGCCCGCGTGTCCGTATTCAGCTTTGAAACCGTTCGTGTCGACCGTGAACTGAGTGATGGCCTCGACCGATGGAGCGTTCGAAGCCACCCAGTTCTTTTGCAGCGCCCGTGAAGTGTTGACTGAAACGCCATCGAGCGTAGCCTGATAGCTGTCGGCCTGACCGCCGCCCAGTGCGAAACCAGAGTAACTGCCCGTATTCTTTGCCTCCGGTGTAAGTGCAGCAAGATCGAAGGGGCTGCGGACTGTACCGGCGACTTCGAGCGGTAGAGTATTGACCAGCGTCTGGTTCACCGTGACCGCAGTTCGAGAATCCTCCGAGTCGAGCTGCAGCGCCTCTGCCTGAACCTCGACAGTTTGCCGCGCCTGGCCGATCTCGAGCGTTACATTCGCGCGTGCCGCGGTGCCGGCATCCACCGTCAGGTTCGTTATCTGCGCGTCGCGGAAGCCTTCTTTTTGAACACGGACATTATAGGCGCCGACCGGAACGTCCGCGGCCGTGTACTCGCCGGAAGCGTTCGTCGTTAGATCGAATCTCTGACCGGTGTTCTGGTTTGTGATCGTCACATTCGCGCCGGGAACAACGGCGCCGCTGCTGTCCGTTACGCTCCCAGACACAGTTCCGCGACCCGATTGGCTGAGAAGAGAACTGCAGAAACAAAGAAGCAGAACCGAACACGCGGCCGCGAATCGGCAGCGATGAATCCAACATGGAACCATACGAATCTCCCCTTAAGCAATACGTTTGGCAACAAATCCGGTACGAATTCTATATTGGAATTCCGCTTAGGTCAATAACTGAATGAGCAACTGGTCTAATGCGATGCCGTGCCCACTTGTGTCGTAGCGTCTTTCCGAGTCTTGTATTCCGAAAACATTGCGGCCGCCTCAGGGTTTCGCTGGAGCTTGCGATAAAGCGATGCCAAGGAATAACACGGCTCCGCTGACGTTTTATCAAGCGTAATTGCCCGAGAGTATTCTTCGATGGCTTCTGGATTGCGCCCTTCTTTTTCGAGAACCCGCCCTAAATGATAATGCGCTTCCGATAACTGCGCATCGTATCGAATGGCTTCCCGCAGATTGGCTTCTGCGTCCTGCAGCTTATCCATTCTCAGCAACAGATAACCCAGATCTTGTGGAGGCCATGGGGAGGGCTGCGGTAGAGTACGATTTAAGACGACTGCCTTTTCAAACTCTTCACGCGCCCGTTCCATCTCGCCCTGCATATCGAGCGCGAGTCCCAGACTGTCCCAGATGCGGGGCGAACGAGGGTCGAGTTGGGCCGCCTCTTCCAGCTTGTCGACGGCTTCTTTGTATCGTCGCTGATCGTAGTCGAGTCTTCCCAGCCAGTATGGATACATCGAACGCTCGGGGTACTTTGCCGAAAGTGAAACCAGCAGCGCGCGCGCCTGCCTATCATCGCCTAACTTGACGAGGGCCATGGCCCATGTGAAGGCGTCGCCATCTCGCAGCGGTGCGAGTCTGCTTGCTTCTTGGAAAGTCGCGGCTGAGTCACTCATCTCGCCATCCAGGAATTCCACTGCTGCGCGCAGAGAGAGCAACTCGGCTTGCTCTCTCCTACTGTTTGATTTGGATTTCGCGAGGATGCTCTCTACTTCCGCGAAATCTTTCGCTTCCAGTGCACGCGCCGCCTGCTCGCCCTGTCCGGATGAAGCCAGCGCCTGCCGCAGACGCTCGAATATGTCGGAGTTCTGCGCGCGCGCGATAGTCGTCACTACGACGAGGAAGACGAGTCGCGCCGAAATCATCAGGTCAGGGCCTGACCTCGATCGTGCGCAGCATCAGTTCGGCGCGTTTCGAACGCTCTTGATCCAGTTTTTTCAACACGGCTGCTTGCTTTTCCGCTCGCGCATCGTGAGTACGCCGGTATAAAACCAGGAGTCGTTCATTTGCCTGAAAGCTGGTCGGGTCCAGCTGCAAAGCGCGATCCAGTTCCTCAGCCGCCTCTTTGTCGCGGCCCTCCAGCATCAGCACGCGCGCCAATTCCGTATGCGATTCCGAGTAAGCCGGCGAAATCTTGATTGATTTCTGTAAATACTTTGTGGCGTCGTCCAGATCGTTCTCCAATCGTGCCATGCGACCCAGGAAATATTCCGCGCCCCCAGCGGTTGTGGAGTTGTTTTCTACACTTCGCATCTGTGTTTTCGCGTTTACGTAGTCTCCCGCGGAGAAGTACGCTACACCCAGCGCGAAATGTCCTCTTGCATCGGCCGGCTTGGCGTCCACGTACTTTTTGAAGTAGGTCGACGCCGTGGCCGCATCGCGTGTCGTTAAAATAACTGAACCCATTGCGTAGTTGTATGCCGGATTGTTCGGCTCCAGCGCCAGCGCCCGCTCGAGCGAATGGCGGGCTTCGATGGGCAGGTTCATCATCACCGCATTCATAGCAAAGAGAAAATGGATCTGCGCATCGTTGGGTGTCAGATCGCGGGCGTGCGCGAGGTAACCCACCGCTCCTTCGTAATCCTTGGCTGCGTCCGCCAGTCGCGCAAGCTCCAAGAGATGCGCCGTGTTGGTCGGGTCCGCTATCGCAACCCGTTCCAGTATTTTCCGTCCATCGGCCGGACGCTGCAACTGCTCATACGCGATCGCCAAACGCCGCAGGCTTTCGGTCGATGCAACCCGGTGCCGGTCGAGTCCTTCGACGAGCGTAACTACCACGGCAGCCGATTTTGGCGTCTCCCAGGCTTTCGTCAGCGCGTCGAAATCCGGGCCTGAAAAATCACGTCGCGACGCCAATTCGGAAGCAAGACTCACGGCCTCCGTTGTCCGGCCGAGCGCGCAGAAATCCGCGCACCGTATCGCCAATGTGGCCGTGCGCTTGGCTTGCTCTCCCGACAGCTTTTCGCTTTCAGTAAGCGATTGCGCGTATTTTCCCTGTCTTTCGTATAGGAGCGAGAGCGAACCGTGCGCTTCCTCATCTCCCGGTAACAACCGCAGGACGTGCTGCCAGGAGTTGATCGCGCACGAAGAAGAGTCCGCCTCGAACTGGCACGCTCGCGCCAGATTCTGCCAGGCCGGGGTGAGACCTGGTTCGAGTTGAACTGCTTCGGCGAAATCCCTATGAGCCTGTTGAATCTCGTTGCGCTGGGCGTGTACGATACCTCGCAGATTTAGCAGGCCTCCGTCCTTCGGATGCTGCTTCAGGGCGTCCTCGATTTCGCGCGAAGCTCCTTCCAAATCCCCGCCCTGAATAGCCTGCTGAATTGCAAGGACGATCTGTCTTATATCCGCCTGCTGCCCGCCCAAACCTTCGGTAGCAAATAGGAGACAAACGAGGAGCGCAACCCCCGCAACAACTCTCAGGTTTTCCGAACGCTGGGAAAAGGTATGTCGTTGAGGCTCCCTCGCTATGCTTTTGAAGCTCAATGGCCGGTACAATAGGTGGTCCTGAAAACTAACCTTTCGACGGGTTCCTGACTCACCCCATCCATCTATATAGCCTTGACTAACCGCTTTCTTAGGTATATAAGTACAACATAACTGACCCGGGTGCGGTAGAGGTTCCGTGTTGTCCTCAGGTCGGAGTTGAATCGCTTTATTTCGGGAGAAAAAAGATGCCGAGTCGTGTCTTTTGCAGTTCGTTCGCTGCCCTGTTGCTGTGTTCCGCAATGGCTTATGGGCAAAGCCAGAATGCCAGTCTGGCGGGCCAAGTACTGGACAAGTCGGGGGCTGCGATTCCGCAAGCCTCAGTGACCGCCACCTCGACCGCCCGGGGCTTTAACTCCACAGTCGCAACGGATAATGACGGGCGCTTTTCGTTTCCCAATCTGGTCCCTGGCTCGTACGATCTGAAGATCGAAGCCAAAGGCTTTCGCACCTATGTGCAGAACGCGATCGAGCTGTTGGCTACCCAGTCCGTCAACCTCACCCCCACCCTCGACGTTGGCGATACGTCAACGCAGGTCGAGGTGAGAGCGGATGCCGCGCAGCTGAATTACGACAACGGTACGCAACAGGGTGACGTACCGCCGCAGATTGTAAATCAACTTCCTCTGCTCGTTTCGGCTGGTACTCCTCGCAACGCGGCCCAATTCGCGGCGTTTCTTCCCGGCGTCAACACTGGCACCAGTGTTCAGCCTTACAACTCGCGTATTAACGGCGGTTTGAAAATGGGTGACGAGGCCGTCCTCGATGGCGTCAGCATGCAGGAAGGCACTATGTCGCAAAGCGGCATGGTCTCTTTATACGACTTCCCCCAGACGCCTGACATGGTCACTGAGGTACAAGTCCTGACCTCCAGCTATGAGCCACAATATGGCACGACTACCGGAGGCGAGATCATCGTCACTACCAGGAGCGGTACCGACCAGTTCCATGGCGGAATCTTCGAATATCTTCGTAACAAAGATCTCAACGCGCTGCAGTTTACCAATCAGCGTCCGGCAGGCGACCCGCGTCCGAAAGACAATGAGAACGAGTTCGGCGGTTTCATTGGCGGTCCCGTAAAACTCCCCTTCCTGCCTTTCATCTGGGGCGGGAAACACAAGACCTATTTCTTCTTCGACGCGGAATTTCTGCGAAGCCTGGGCGGCACGAATCAGCCCTGTGGTTTCGATCCCCTCGACACAGGAACGCACCGGCAATTTTTCGGATCTCCCAACCCAGCTCTATGATCCGAAAACTGAACGAATCGTCAATGGCGTCTTGATTCGACAGCCATATCCAACAACCAGATCCCCGTTTCCGAACAGAGCCCACTCGCCCTTCAATGGATGAAGTTTCTTCCAACGCCTACTGGTCGCTGGGCCGTACAATAACTATCTCTCGACGCCTGTTTCTGACGGTATCCTCTCGAATCTCGACGAGTTTCTCTACAAGATCGACCACTACTGGGGAGAGAGAGGACCATTTCTCCGCCACCATTTGGCGTCAAACTACCCGCCAAACCAACAGTGCGCGCTGCCTGTCGAACTTTGCACGTCAAGTCCCGCTAATCCGGAAGACGCCTGGGTAAATCGCTTCAATTGGGATCATAACTTCACTCCGACGTTCCTGAGCCATTTCGGCATCGGCTACAACAATCGCAATGAGGGCTACGGCTCGGTAACGGGCCAAAATCCGAACGATCTTCCGAAGATCCCGAATGCGGCTGCTTACAATGCTTCTCCGGCCGCGAACTTTAGTGCTCCTGGTCTCACGAACCTGTCTTCCTGGGGCAACACAGAGGGTCCTGGCGCTCTGAATAAGACGACGCGGCCTACCGTTATTGCCAACGATCTGCTTGATTGGGTCAAGGGTTCCCACACCATCAAATTCGGCGGCGAATTCCGTCATCTGGCGCAGGTTTTCCGCTCAGAATAATAACCAGTCCGGAACAGTGGCGATTCTCGGCTCTTTCCACAGGACTACCGAATTTGAGCAGTGGCGATCCGTTCGCCAGCTTAATGCTCGGTGCTGTCGATAACGGCAACTCTGAACATCTATAACGTGTCCAAATACGGAGCGGAACAGCGCGCCTATTCGTTGTTTATCGGCGATACCTGGAGAATGACGACCAAGTTGACCCTCAGTTACGGTCTACGCTGGGACAGCTTCTCGCCGAGTTTTGAGACCAGTAACCGTCTGGCCTTCTTCAGCTTCGCTCCGAATCCGGGTGCCGGAAACTTGCCTGGCAGCCTTGGCTTATGCCGGCAACAAATGGGGTCCTGCGAGCTTCGGCGCACCATATCCCGAGACACGTTTCAATGGTGGGTTTGCGCCTCGACTCGGACTTGCTTACAAAGTGGATGACAAAACGGTTGTCCGAGCTGGCTATGGAATCTTCTACACCCAAGCCTTTTATCCAGGCTGGGGCGGCGGCATGTCCCTTGACGGTTTCAATCCGAAGGTCTCCTTCAGCGACTCGCTAGCGGATACGTGCCCGCTTTCTACCTGGACAACGGATTCCCAGCTTACAATCGGGCGCCTGACATCAGTGCAACTGCCGATAACGGCACCAGCGGGCCGCATTACCGCCCGACTTATGGGAATCATCTCTCCTACACGCAGCAATATAACTTTACGATTGAGCGTAAACTTGGCGCCAGCAGTATCGCAAGCGTTGCTTTCGTAGGGAACAAAGGTACCCATCTGCCTTCCCAGATCAGCCGCTCAATTCGCTGAATCCGTCACTGCTCTCACTCGGCCCGGCTGTACTAAATAGTGTCTTCGCACCCGGCCAGACGACGCTGGATGGCGTCAGCGTCCCGTATTCCAACTGGGTACAAACTTTAACCAGTGTCGGTACGTGCCAACCAACCGTTGCGCAAGCACTGGTACGGTTTCCGCAGTATTGCGGCGCCCTATTCGGCGAAACGAGAATGAAGGCACCTCGGAATACAACTCGTTTCAAGCCAAGCTGGAAAGGCAATTTGCAACCGGTCTCTACCTGGGCCAACTACACCTTCTCTAAGCTGATTACTAATGCCGCGGAGACCACTCAGTCCCAATCTGGCGACCAAGTCATCGGCATCATTAATCCCTATCAGGGAAACCGCAACAAATCGCTTTCCCCAGACGACGTTACACATACATTCAATCTGCTCGGCGTCTATGATCTTCCCTTCGGACCAGGTAAGAGATGGCTCGGCAACTCCCATATCCTCGGCAACATCGTAGGCGGCTGGACCCTTTCCTCCAGCGTGAAGCTAACCTCCGGAATGCCGTTCTTCTTCAATGATTCCACCGTGTGCGGCGTGCCAAACCAGTTCACGTCGAAGTGCATCCCGGCGATTCTTCCGGGCGCAAAAGTCTTGACCCAGTCCTGGAGCGGGTTCAACGTAAACCAACCCGCGTTCAATGCCGCAGCGTTCGAGCCAACGTCACTCTTCGCCAACGGGACTTATCTTGGCGCGGGTCCACGCGTAACCGGTGTTCGCGGATCACCTTACCGCGACACCAATATCTCGCTCTCGAAGAAGATCGCCATCAAAGAACGAATCAATTTCGAGTTCAGGGGCGAGATCTTCAACATCTTCAACAACCACTACTTCACCTGCGACGGCCAGTTCAGCAGCTGTGTTCCGTTCAACAACGATCCGTCCAGCCCGCAATTCGGCGCCTGGAACGGCCAAGTGACGCAGCCGAGAAATATCCAAGTCGTGGGCCGTCTGACCTTCTGATCGAGACGGCGCTCCGCCTACTGGTTAATCACCGTCCCATCGGCGCGGCGCACCACGCCCCAGCCGCCGTTGAGCGCCTTGTGTGATCCGGTCTCGGATCCATAAGGATACTTTGCGGCCGCTTTTTCATTGATCTCGATGCCCCAGCCAGGCTTCTCGTTTGCCAGCGCGTACCCGTCCTGAACCACCGGATACCCATCAAAGACCTCCTGCAAATGGTCATTCGGAAATGTCCATTCTTGGATGCCGAAGTTGTAGCAAACCAGGTCGAGCGTGACGTTCGCGCAGTGCCCGATTGGCGACACGTCGCCTGGGCCGTGCCAAGCCGTCTTCACTTGGAAGGCCTCCGCCATGGCGGCAATTTTGCGGCAAGGCGTCAGCCCTCCTGCTTCTGTTACGTGAATGCGGATGTAATCGATCAGCCTTTCGCGAATCAAGTTGTTCCACTCGTGAGGACTATTGAATAGCTCTCCCATCGCGATCGGAGTCGCGCACTGAGCCCGAATTTCCCGGAAGTAGTCGATGTTCTCCGGTGAGAGTGCGTCCTCTAAGAAGAACAACCGATACTGTTCCATATCCTTTGCGAACTGCACCGCCATGCGCGGCGGAACGCGTTCGTGAACATCATGAAGCAGCGGTACGTCCGGACCCAGCTCTTTCCGCGCTGCTTCGAACAATTCCAGCGTACGTCTCACATATGGCTGAGGTTCGAATACGGGATCCTGCGGCTCTGCCTGCGACATTTGTGCTTTGCCCGAATTCGCTCCATACGCAGCCATTCCGGGTATTCCTACCTGCAGCCGCACCGCCTTGATGCCCCGTCCAAGAATTTGCCGCGCCTGGTCCAGCGTCTCCGGAATTTCTCGCGCCTGCGGCGTGCGAATAAATCATCGCACCTTTCCTGCATTTGCCCCCGAGCAATTCGTAAACAGGCATCCCGGCTTGTCTGCCCTTGATATCCCATAACGCCTGATCCACTCCGGCGATTGCATTGTTCAGCACCGGCCCGTTGCGCCAATACGAAGAGTTGTACATCGCCTGCCACAGATCCTCGATCGCATCGGTCGGCCTGCCGATCAGAAGCGGCTTCAAATATTGATTGACGGCGTCCACAACCAGCTCGGCGCGTTGTGTGAAAGTGGCGCAGCCGTAACCATATAAGCCATCTTGATCGGTCTGAATTTTCACAACGGTTAGCCGCACTCCCGCCGGTTCGGTTGCAATTACGGATACGTCTTTGATCTTCGGTATCGGCATTCCTCGTAACAGCGGCGCTACGCCCAGCGGAACCAGGCTCGATACCAGAAACTCTCTTCGCCCTAATCGAGAAGTTGTAAGCAAGAAAAAGACCTCCGCGTGTGAACCTATCACACATGGAATCTTCCGCAGGCGCCCGGCAGTAGAATGACCTCCGTGACCTCTGATTTGTCAAGACGAGCGCTGCTGCAAACACTTTCTGCGACTGCGTTAGCGCTACCGGCGGTATCCCCCGGCCTTCCGGAGGAAAGCGCTGCCACACCGAAACTCGTTGCTCCCATCAACTTGCAAAATCTCGATGACGCTGCCATGAGGCGCATCAAGCAAATCGGTGTCAATCATGTTCTGTCGGGAGGGCCTCCGATTGCTTGGCAAGAAGATCATCTGCGCCAAATCACAGAAAAGCTCAAGACGGGCGGCCTCTCGCTTGGGAATCTGATGATCGCCGGTTTCCCGAACACTCTCTACGGAAAACCCGGCCGTGACGAAGAGATCGAAAAGGTGAAGCAGTCCATCCGTGCTGCCGGAAAGGCCGGGCTACCCGTCGTCGAATACAACTTCTACGCGCATCGTGCCATCGAAGGCTACTACGAACAAACCGGCAGGGGCGGAGCAGGCCTGACTGCATTTAGTGCGGAACGCGTAAAGAATCTCCCTCCGTTATCTCAGGAAGGAGTCCACGACCTCGATGAGATGTGGCGTAACATCACGTACTTCCTGAAAGCAGTAATACCGGTCGCCGAGGACTCGAACGTCCGGCTCGCCCTGCATCCTAATGACCCTCCCGTCGCTATCAGTCGCGGCTCGGGTCAAATCATGGGAACGGTCGAGGGCTGGAAGCACCTGATCGAAATCGTGAACAGTCCGGCTAACGGCATCACCTTTGATTGCGGCGTTACCCGCGAGATGGGACATGATCCCGTCGAAGTCTGCCGTTACTTCGGGACCCGGGACCGCATCAATCACGTCCACTATCGAAATGTACGCGTCCGCAAACCATACGACGACTACACCGAAGTCTTCATCGATGAAGGCGAAAACGACATGTTTGCCGTTATGCGCGAACTGGTGGCCGTGCAAATATCCCCGCCTGATCTATCCCGAGCACGAGCGCGCTCTGGATGTGGACCGCGAGCGGGGCATCCACAATCCGTACCCGGGCGGAGGCGGCTACACCGGCATGGTTTACGACATCGCCTACGCGCGTGCCATGCTCCAAGCCGCATTATCACTGCATTGACAGAACCGCGACCTCGAATCGGAGCCTTGAGCGCAGCGATTGGTGTCCTCGATTTTTTCACAAGGTTCGTGACCGAAGCGCCACTCACTTCATCCCCACCGCGCTCTCCTTTATCGTGCTCCTGGTCCTCTCCACACCCAGCCACGCCAGCGCTCCACAAGCGCAAAGTGCAGCCGCCACCAGGAAAGACGCACTCCAACCCAGATGGCTCGCGATCGCCGGTGTCGCCGAGGCCGTTAGCGCGCCTCCGATCTGGCCTCCCATGTTCATCAGGCCCGAAACCGAACCAGCCGATCGGCCACCGATGTCCGCACTTACTGACCAGAAGGAACTCTGTGACAAATAGAGCGCGCCCGCTCCTCCCGCCAGAACCACGCTCGCCAGCTGCGGACTGTGTACTAGCGTCCCCAGCGCAATAAAAATCGAAGCAAGACCTATCCCGACCACCGCAATTCCGCAGCGCCCTATGCGCGTACCGTACCGCTTTGTCAGCCGGTCGCTGATCCAGCCGCCTACAGGCGAGCCGATTGCCATCGCGAGGAACGGCAGCATCGTGAAATAAGAGCTGTGGCGAATGTCCAGCCCTCGCACCTCGCTCAGATAGATAAAAAACCACCCGAAGAAAATGTACGCTGCGTAGCCATAAGTAAAGTAGCTGAAGGTCACCAGCCAGATATCCGGATTGCTAAAGATGGCTGCCCACGAAAGTCGTTCCGCTTGGCTTGGCGCAACGTTCGCCGGCAGTCCTTGCTCGATATACTCTCTTTCTTGCTCATTGATCCACGGGTGTTTACGCGGGCTGTCACGCGCGATCACATACCAGACCGCGCCCGCCAGAACGCCTAGCGCCGCGCTCACGATAAATGCTGACCGCCATCCGTAATGGGTCATCAGATAGGCAATCAGTGGTGATGTAACTCCTGCACCAAAGCCCACGCCCGCAAAGATGAATCCGTTCGCGATTCCGCGTTCCGTACTCGGTATCCATGAGGCCACCACGACGTTTGATGCAGGATAGACTACAGCTTCGCCCGCACCCAGGCAAAATCGCACGCCGATCAACAGCCAGAGCACTCCGCTAAATGCCGCCGGCAGCACCGTAATCATCACTGTGAAGAAGCCCCACCAGATCACGCCCGCCGTAATCACCAGCCTCGGGCCGAGCCGGTCCGCAATGCGGCCCGCCGGCGTTTGAAAAAACGCGTATCCCAGCAAAAAAGCGCTGAGGACCCAACCTAGTTCAACGTTGCTGAAGTGGAATTCGTTCTCGATAGCCTTCCCGGCAATCGAAATGTTCACGCGGTCCAGATAAGCAATCGCGCTGAGTAGAAAAATCCAGAAGATAAGAACCCATCGCAATCGACCGCCGGAGTTTTCGAACACGCGTTCTATTGTAGACAGTATGCGCAAAAAAGCGGCCTTTTCGATGCTGTTGCCGTTCTTATTCCTGCTGAAGTTCCTCCCGGAACACGCCCAGGCTCAAAATTCTCCCGAGGATCTGATTCAGGGCTTCCGGCTGGTCGAAGTCGCCTCGGTATCGGATGCCATCGAACAGCTGTACGGCAAGAAAATGTACATGTCTCACGACATGCGGCCACTGTTCACAACTAAGTTCGCCGGACCCGCCACAACCGTCTTGCTTCATAGAGAAGAGAACACAGAAGGCGCAAAAGCAATCCAGGGCATGATGGATGCCATTGACGAAGCGCCCGCGGGTTCCGTCTACGTGATGGTGCTTGAGAATGGACTCGATTACGCCGGACTCGGTGGCTTGATGAGCACCGCGATGAAATACCGCAACTTATCCGGCGCCGTGGTTGACGGCGGTATTCGCGACACGCCGCAAGTTACCAAACTGCAGTTTCCGGTTTTTAGTCGCGGCGTTGTGCCTTCCACTACCATCAACCACTTCCGCGTTACCGGAAAAGATGTGCCTGTGATGTGTGCCGGCGTTCCTGTCCGTAAGGACGACATCATCGTCGCCGACATGGATGGTGTGGTCGTCGTACCGAAAGAAAACGCCGCGGCGATCCTCAAGAAAGCTCAACAGCTCGATCAGGTCGAACACAGCATGTACCCGTATATAGAGAAGTACAAATCGATCCGGGAAGCAGTTCGCAAATTCGGCCGCCTGTAAGCCAGCTATGCATAGCAAGCTATGCTATTATACATGGCATGGCGAAACATCACAACGACCGGCTTCAGGGAACCCTCGACCTTCTGATTTTGAAGGTGCTGGCTAACTCCAAGCCGTCCCACGGTTACGCCATTGCGCAACGTATTCATGAACTGACAGGTGATCGCTTGCGCATAGAGGAGGGTTCGCTCTACCCTGCGCTGCACCGCATGACCAATGAAAAGTGGCTGAAAGCCGAATGGGGGCTTACGGAGACCAATCGCAAGGCCAGGCTCTACAAAATCACACCCCTCGGGCTCCGCCAGTTAGAGGATGAGCAGAATCGCTGGCTGGAACTCACCGGCGCCGTCGCTCAGGTCTTGAAATTCGCTTAGCGCCGCGAACATGTCTCTCTTTTCTAAACTCTGGAACAGCATCTTCGCGCGGAGACTCAGCAGCGATGTGCAGCAGGAGCTTGAGACTCATCTCGCTCTCCTCGAAGAAGAACAACGTGCTCGGGGGCTAGACCCGGACGAAGCAGTTGCCGAAGCCCGGAAAAGATTGGGCAATCCGTCTCTCCATTTCGAAGCGACACGCGACGTCAATCTCTCTAATTGGCTCAACGATCTCACGCACGATATGCGCTTCGCCGTTCGCCAGATGCGCAAAAATCCCGGATTCGCGTTCGTTTCAGTGTTGGTGATTGCGCTCGGCATCAGTTCCGTCTCAACGGTATTCAGTCTCGTCGATGCTGTCTTGATCCGCGCTCTTCCCTACAGCGATCCATCGCGCCTGGTCTATCTCTGGAGCCCCAATCCTCGCCTGGGTGCGACTGTTCCCCCTGAGCTTGCGCCCAATTTCCCGGATTTCTACGATTGGGAGCGCCTGAACCACTCGTTCTCATCGATGGCCATGGTGAGTCATCGCATGTCGAACATGACACGCGGTTCCCAGGTGAACCGAATCGCGTGCGCTTTCGTGACCGGCCGCTTCTTCGAAACCCTCGGAGTCAAGCCGGAGTTGGGAAGAGTCATTCAGCCGTCGGACGACGCACCTGGGCGCGGCGATGTGATTGTCATTAGCGATGCTCTCTGGCGCGACGAGTTCTCCTCCAACACGAACGCCATCGGTCAGCGGCTCACTGTAAATCGAAACGAGTACACAATCGTCGGCGTCATGCCGGATTCTTTCGGCTATCCATTCGAAGGCGACATTCCCTATGTCGCGCCCGGCTTCGGACAAACCCACCTCTGGGCGCCGCTTGCGCTCGAGGCGGCGAAGAAGGCGGATCGAAAGAATTTCGATAGTGTTGACGCCGCTATCGCTCGCCTTCGCCCCGGCATCTCTTTGCAGCAAGCCCAGAGCGAGCTGTCGGCGATCGAGAGCAGGCTCGCTCCCCTCTACTCGACAGATCTGATGCAGGGTTGGCAGGCGCTGATCGCCTCCCTGCCGGAAACCATTTTCGGGCCTGTCACTCGTTTGCTTTGGCTGCTGTTGGGTGCAGTCGGTCTGGTGCTTTTGATTGCCTGTGGAAACGTCGCCAATCTGTTGCTTGCGCGTGTCACGGGAAGGCTGCAGGAGTTTGCTCTGCGCGTTGGGCTCGGAGCCGGGCGCGCTCGCCTGATGCGGCAGCTTCTTACCGAAGCGTTGATGCTGGCTTTCCTCGGCGGCTCAGCCGGCGTGCTGCTCTCATTCGCAGCGGTGCGCTTGCTTACTCGCCTCAATCCCGGCAACATACCCCGCTTCGACCAGACGTCGATTAACCAAACTGTCCTCCTGGCGGCTTTGACGATTTCTCTATTGAGCGGCGTTCTGTTCAGCTTCGCTCCAATCCTGGCCGCCGCGCGCCCCAATCTCGGTGATCTGCTGAGACAGAGTGGCAATAAAGGAACCGCGGGCACTTCGAACCGCTTCCGCCGCATGCTCGTAGCTGCAGAAGTAGCGCTCTCTTTCGTGCTCCTGGCCGGTGCAACCCTGCTCGTTCGGTCCTACCTGAAATTGCAGGCGCAGGATCTAGGGTTTTCATCCTCTACCCTCACCATGAATCTTTCAATCGATGGGCGCTATACCAAACCCGAGCAGCGTGCCGCCTTCTTCCTTCGCTTTCTCGAAGGTCTCCGCCGTATTCCGGGAATCATCCAGGCCGGCGCCGGAAGCGACATACCTTTAGACCACTCCGAAAGTGTGGGAAATATCGAAATTAGAGATGGCGCGAAGCCCAAGGATATGATCGACTCCCGCTGGGTCACGCCCGGGTACCTCGCGGCGTTCGGCATGCATCTTCTTGCGGGTCGTTACTTTGATCAGCACGATGTAAAGGATGCACCTTCTGTCGTCATCGTGAATCAGGCGTTCGTAAACGCTTTTCTGCGGGGAACCGACCCGCTGCGGGCCCAATTGCGATCCGGTTCGGATGTCTCGAGCAGGCCTTGGCAGCAGGTGGTTGGAGTAGTCGCTGATGCGCGTCACTCCACCTTGGAAGAAAAAACACGCCCTACCTACTTTGAGCCCTATCGGCGCAATTTTGATGCTTGGAATCTTCATTACGCATTGCGGTCGAAGCTTCCGCCTCAGCTCCTGATTCCTGAGGCGCGTAAGGTTCTCCATGGCCTCGATCCTGCGCTTGCCCTTGACGACATTCATACGATGCGCGAACGAGTAGCGGAAGCCAGTGCGCAACGTCGTTTCCAGATGGTGCTGATGACTAGCTTTGCCGCGCTTGCCATCTTTCTCGCGATGATCGGAATCTATGGCGTGATGGCGTATTCTGTCCGGCAGCGAACGCCCGAGATCGGCCTGAGAATGGCACTTGGTGCATCTTCCCGACAAGTGCTCTTGATGATCGGCCGCCAGGGCTTGATTCTGGTCGTTATCGGCCTCGCGGTCGGGATCGTGGCGGCTCTTATGCTGACACGAGTGCTCCAGGCCTGGCTCTACGGAATTCCCGCTACGGATCCGCTAACCTTCTTTTTGATTCCGCTGCTGATTCTGTTCGTCGCCTGCTGCGCCTGTCTTGTTCCTGCGCTCCAGGCCTCTCAGGTCGATCCTGCGATCGCCATCCGCGACGAGTAACTGTTAGCGGGTCCTGTTCATCGGCGATTGTACCTCTTTATAGCCAGCCGGCACTTCGAAGCTCGTTGTATCCACTGGGTTGCTGGAGAAGTTCGAGCGGCGAGTTGACGTCTCGAGCAAATACCCCGGCTGGCCTCCGCCGCCATTCTGCACATTCGATGTGTCACCGCTCGAAGAGTTCTGGCTCGACCTGTGCCGCATCAGCGATCCAAACCCGCCTCCACCCAGAGCGCCTCTTAATCCGCCCGATTTCTGGCCGCTGTCGGGCTGCTTGTTGGCGTCGGCCGCCGGCGTCTGCGAGGGGTCTGCCGACGGAGCTGGGAGCGGCTCGCCATTCGCGGTCATGCCCATGCGCATAACCTGCAGAACGGGAATGCCGCTCATCTTGGCCATCTCTTTCTTCATGTCTGCCATCGCTTGTCCCGCGCCCGGTTGCGAGTTCAACATAGCCGCCATCGCGTTCGTATCCACATCGACCGCTAACGCCTGGGCCATGCGCACATTGAAGCTTCGAATCTCGTCATAACCGGGGGCATCCGGTACCAGCCACATGTCGCTCGCGATCGCAAGTGAACCCTTCTGGTTGGAGCCATCGGTTGAAGTCGCATCCATCGAAAGCGTCATGACAGCTTCTTTCGCATCATGACCGTCAACCTGCTTCACCGCACCCGTCTCACGGACCTTAGCACTGAAGCTGACATTCGCGGAATCGTTTCCGTTTGTTTTCTCTTGCTTGCTTTTTTTCATCTGGTCGGCGGCGCGCTGCATTGCCTCCTGCATCTGTGCGAACGTTACTACCGAGTACTGCCTCTTTTGCGCGTCGATTTGAGTGATCGTTTGACGATCCAGATCGATGATTTCGGTGCTCATCGGACTGACGCGAACCATCCGGTTCTGATGGACCATAACGTTTGAGGTCGTGGGCGCCTCCGCTTGCTTTGCCCGAGAGCTGAAAACGCTGGCCATCTTCATCATCCCGAGCAGAGAGCCCCCGGTAATCTGCGTTGTCTCCTGGTAGCTGGCATCAGCAAACACCAGCGGCTGGATCATGAACAATACTCCCCAAAATAGAACGGTGTGTCGGTTCATTAACTCTCCTGGTTAGTCTGGTGACCGGCCGCAATCAGAGTTTTGCCTGATTTGCGGCAAACTGCCCGATAAGGGGCAATTTGAAGGTCCGGTTCTGGTACGCGCTGTACATCAGGAAGATCCACAGACCGAAGCCGCCCAACATCAATAGCAGGTCAATTGGCACTTGCAGCAGGAAAAACAGCCCTTTGGTGACGGCGCCAAGCACTAATCCCACAATCATCCATAGAACCCAAAGCGCTATCCAAGCTACATTGAAAAAGATCGATTGAAAGGCATGGAAGCGGACGAAGCGATCTGCCTTGTAAGGATCGATGACTAGGAATACGATTCCTGTAATCGCCCCTGCTAGATAACAGAGCGCCCCGGCAGCGCCTGAACTCAGGCCGGCTGCGGTGGCGGTCGGTATGGCTGCTGCCGCCACGCCGTTGCCGGCACCACACGCAGTGCAAAAAGCACTTGCTTCATTCAAAACAGTCCCGCAGGATCTACAAAAAGCCATTCCACCCTCTCTTAAATCGTTTTTTCGTGCTAGTTTCGCTCACAACGCGTTCGCCAGCTTTTGTGCCAGCGGCTTGATCGCCTCCACCGTACAGGGGCAAGTCATATACATGATGCGAATTAGTTTGTCGCCTTTAAGGACCATCATCATCGACCCTGCGCTATCGAAGGCTTCATCGCCTACGCCCTCCAGGGTGATCGTGTCTGGCGAGAGACCTCTGAGGACCCTGCGGTTCAGTTTCATCTGCGCCGCGGCCGAATTCGAGTCGACGCTCACAGAAAGAACCACCGCGTTTCCGTTCGTATCCTGTGTTGCCCCTTTTGCGTCGGCTTCTACCGTCTTAAAAAAACCGCCCGCAATTTCTTCGATCCGGCCCTGTGTTCTCGGGTCCGCACCCCGCTTCCCCACCAGAGAGGCCATGTGTTTTGTCGTCAGATCCGTTGACCTTCCCTTGACCAGATATGCGCAAGCACCGTTACTGCTGCTGGTTGCTGCAATCGGCATCCCAATCGCTTGACTGACGTCCTCTTTCGTGAGAAGTTGGCAGACATCCTTCCGAGGCTTGCTGTTCGGGGACGAATCTCCGGGTCGGCCCGCTTCGCTCCCAGAGGACTGAGCGGAGTACTCATGCGCCTTCTGGCTGAATTTGTGGGCAGCGTAAACCAGTCCCCCAACGGTCAACGCACCGCCGAGGAGCAGCACCGCCAGAAGTACCAAGACAACTTTGACCAGGCCGTTCGATTTCGGTGGCAACCCGGCTGGCGCCGCTCCGACCGTAGGATTGACAACCGCCGCTGGCGTCGCAACGCTGGGTGCATCCCTCTGATTTGTTCCGCAATTTCCGCAAAAACCAAAAGCTTCGTTCAACGGATATCCGCACTTGCCGCAAAATTTCGCCACCTCCACCTCCCCTTCGAAACTTTTGCATTCTCGGCGCCTCCGTTCTTGCAGGTTGACGACCATTATGCCTTTAGCAGTATCTGCGTAGTCAATGCACATTAGGAGTCGTTAGTAATAGGACAAACTATAGAAATCGCTATGGGCTTGGGATAGTGCTGACCGCCAAATTAGCCGCCTGGATAATCGTCTTTGCAACCGGCGCGACCGGTGATTCGTCACTGTCCTCTGATGGCATAGAACGTTTAGGACCTCGGCATGAACGGCATTCGAAAGCTTCTGCTGCGATTGACAATCGCGACGTTTCTCTACGGCCTGCCCGGTAGCAGCGTTGCGCAGTTAGCGGATGTTACGCTTGCCGCACCCTACGGGACAGATGCTCCAAGAAGGTTCGAGAACGGGTTCCAGATCTTCTGGCGCAACACGGAAGTTCCGGGCGATCCCAATTTCAGAGAGACCACAGATCCCGATGCTGTGGTCAGAATCTTCGATAGCTCTTCTCACGAGCTGGCCGTCTGCGACGTGATGAACGCCATTCGAACGGCTGATCCCAACGCGTCTGGCGTTTCGATCTACGATGTGTCGGCTCGGAAGCCCCGTTTTATTGCAGTCGCCGCCGTGTACTCAAGAACGGACAACGGCGCGGCAGCCCTGTTGTTGTACTTCGATTGGAGCGGATCGCTGCAACGAAAGTTGGTGCTCAATGATCTTCACTGGATCCAGTCTCTCGAGATCGATCCGGAAGGGCATCTCTGGACGCTCAATGATTTCGACTCGAAAACCCCCGCAGCCTCCATCTTTACCGAGTTCGATAGCGCCGGTTCGGTAATCGGAAACTTCTTACAGCCGCAAAGCAATTGGTCCACGGACGAAGGTACTTTGAAAGGGGGCCAGACCTCCTTTGGGCTAACCTCTCGCGGAGCTTGGGCCTGGCTGCCGAGTTCTCGAACCCTCCTCGCGCTCGATAAAGAGACCGGCAAAGCTACCGTCTATCAGACTGGACTTCCACACATCGAGCACAGTTCAAATGAGTATGCGCGCCAGGCTGTGCTGTCGCCTGATGGTAGACTCCTGGTCGAGGTAGGTTGGCAGATGCAGAACACTCATCGTTCGGGGTTGTTTGTCTGGTCCTCTCGCTCCGGCTGGACAGGGCTAGACAACCCCGCCAGCGGCACAGACGCCTTCCTGTATGGTGTCGACGGAGATCGTTTGATCTTTGCCGCCGGCCCCAGCTTTACATCCGTAGGCATAGGCAGTTTGCTTCCTCCCGCCGAAGAGCGCTGAACCGGCCGACGCATTGTCCATCATCGACTTTCTGTTAGGTCGCCCGATACCGACCTCTGACGAGCGCGCTCAGCAGATCGGCGTAATCAAAGGGATCCCCATCTTCGGACTCGATGCCCTCAGTTCGGCCGCGTATGGACCTGAAGCCGCATTGACATTGCTCATACCGCTTGGACTAGCCGGGCTGTCGTATATCGTTCCGGTAAGTTTGAGCATAATCGCCCTGCTCCTGATCGTTTTCTTTTCTTATCGCCAAACAATCGCTGCCTACCCAGGTGGCGGCGGATCGTATACGGTGGCTCGTGAGAATCTGGGTGTCACCTCCGGTCTAGTGGCCGCGGCCGCACTGATGATCGACTACGTTCTTACTGCGGCAGTTGGTATATCCGCGGGCATCGGTGCGCTGACTTCGGCCGTTCCTTCTCTGCATTCGCGAACCCTTTCGCTTTGCCTGATTGCGCTCGTGATTATCACGCTTGTAAACCTCCGGGGCATCAGCGAATCCGGAAGCGTCTTTCTGTTGCCGACGTATCTCTTTCTCGGTTGTATGTTCGTCGCCATCTCGCTCGGCATCTTGAGGACTTTTCTGAGTGGTGGCTCTCCCGCTCCTGTCGTGCGTCCGCCGGTCCCTCCCGCCGTTGCAGGTGCCGCGAGCGTCTGGCTGCTGCTAAAGGTTTTTTCGAGCGGCTGCACCGCTATGACGGGCGTTGAAGCGGTAAGCAATGGCGTCAAGGCGTTCCGCGAGCCGACCGCCAAAACCGCACAGCAGACCCTCGCCATCATCATCGTTTGCCTGACCATGATGCTCGCGGGGATCGCCTATCTGGTCCGTGAGTACCACATCGTTGCTACCGACCCGAACGGAAACGGCTACCAAAGCATTCTTTCGATGTTGTTCCAAGCCGTCGCTGGCCGGGGTTGGTTCTACTATCTTGCGATCTGTTCTGTTTTGTTGGTCTTGATCTTCTCGGCTAACACCGCCTTCGCCGACTTTCCCAGAGTCTGTCGTGTCATCGCGGAAGATCGTTTCCTTCCAGTGTCTTTCGCCTCGCGTGGCCGGAGACTCGTTTACACCGAGGGGATCCTGGTTCTCACCTTGCTGACAGGCGTTCTCCTGATCGCGTTCGGCGGCGTGACGGACCGGCTGATTCCGCTCTATGCTGTGGGCGCATTCCTCGCTTTCACTCTGTCCCAAGCTGGCATGCTCGCCCACTGGCGCAGAACGGGAGGTCCCGCCGCTCGGCGCAAGATGTTCGTCAACGGACTCGGCGCCGCGGCGACCGGAGCGACAGTTGTCGTGGTTATCCTCTCGAAGTTTGTCGAGGGCGCCTGGATTACAGTCGTCACTATCCCCGCGATCTTGCTGCTGATGTACGGCGTGCGGCGTCATTACAGCAATATCCAGCGGGAAATCGATAGCCCCACGCCGCTGGATTTAACCGGCAATCAGGAGCCGCTCGTTGTTGTTCCACTGCAGCAGTGGAGCAAACTCGCGAAACACGCCTTGTGCGCATCGCTGGCTATATCAAACGAAGTCACCTGCCTGTATGTAACGGAAGACGATAAGTCAGCCGAGTTTTGCGACTCTTTCGACCGCAACGTCGCTGCGCCCGCTCGTCAAGCCGGTGCAGATGCGCCTGAGCTGGTCATCCTGCAATCGCCCTTTCGCTTCGTCGTCTATCCCATTGTTGATTACGTCATCGAGCTGTCCGAACGGAATCCGGGCCGGCGCGTCGTCGCGGTTGTTCCCGAACTTGTCGAACATCGATGGTATAACTACTTCCTACACTCGCAACGCGTGACGTCACTGAAAGCGCTTCTCCTTCTCAAAGGCAATGACCGCGTTTCCGTCTTAAACGTCCCCTGGTATTTCAAATAGCGGGACCTTTCAGCCGGTTCGTACCCGAGATCGGAAGGATACAATTCAAGTGTCAGGCGCGCAGATGCTCGTACAATTTCCTCCTTCTAATCCCGAAGTTGATTTAAATACTACGTATGATGCCGTCGTGGTCGGCTCGGGCGCAGCAGGCGGCATGGCCGTCCACGTCCTTACCTCGCACGGGCTAAAAGTGCTGCTGCTCGAAGCCGGCAAATACCAGGACACCAGCAAAGTTCTTCATTCGATGGAGTGGCCCTACGATCATCCTCGCCGTGGGAAGATGCCATACGACTATCACGCGTTGACTGCCGCGGAGTACAATTTTCGCTCGCTTCCGTATGCGCAGAATTCGCCTTACAAGAAGGTCACTTCCTACGTTCAGGGCTGGAGCGGTACCGATTACAGCAAGACGCTCGTGGTGGATGAAAAACAGAACCCCTATACCGGCACGAAGTACGCTTGGGTGCGCGCGCGAGTGGTAGGTGGAAAGACCACGATCTGGGGCAGGCTAGCGCTTCGTCTGTCCGATTACGACTTCAAAGCTAAAGACCGTGACGGATACGGCGAGAACTGGCCCATCAGCTACGCCGATATCGAGCCCTACTATGACAAAGTCGATCTGTACCTGGGCGTGTCCGGCTTCCCCGAACATTTGCCTTGGCTGCCGGACGGAAAATTCCAGCGGCCCATCAAACTCACCTATTCCGAGCTTCACATGCGTGAAACTCTCAAGGGAATGAACCGCACTCTCACGCCCTATCGCGCCGGTGTCACCACAGACGGGCTGAAGCACAACAAGTACCGCAGCCGCTGTTACGGTCGCGGTGCGTGTGATCGTCACGTCGGCGGCTGCGACATTCATGCTGCCTTCGACTCTCCTACCGGGCTCATTCGTCCCGCTTACGATACAGGCAACCTCACCATGCGACCTAACTCAACCGTCTACGAAGTCACGGTCGACCAAGACACCGGCAAGGCGACAGGTGTGGCATTTATCGATAGCGAAACGCGCAAGAGTTATCAGGTGAAAGCAAAGACCGTAGTGCTGGCTGCCTCCACGCTCGAGTCGGCGCGGCTTATCCTGCTCTCGAAGTCAACCACTTACCCGAACGGAATCGGCAACTCCAGCGGTCACGCCGGGCATAACTTCTGTGAGCACGTGATGGGTCCCTCGGTCGCAGGGTTCATGCCTGCACTCGTGGGAAAACCCCGTACGCTCGACGATGGCAAACCGGGTGGGTTCTATATCCCGCGGTTCCGCAATCTCGACAGGAACAGTAAGTCCGATTTCCTCCGAGGCTACGGTTTCGAAGGGGGTAGCGGTTGCGGTATGGTCCCCGGAAGTGCCTACGATACGCCCGGCTTCGGCGATGAGTACAAGAAGAATGTGCGAAGAATGGCAGGAGCGACCATCAATATCGGCGGCTTCGGCGAAGTGCTCGCCCGCTACGAAAACCAGGTCGAGATCGATCCGGAGGTGAAAGACGCTTGGGGCATCCCTGCTCTACGCTTCAACTATAAATTCGGCGAAAACGAACGCAAGATGTGTGAGGATATGGCTGTTAGCGGCCGTGAAATGTTCGACGCCGCGAAGTTTGAAGTTCTTTCTTCCTCCAGCAAAATGGAGACCGAAGGCTGGTCGATTCACGAACTGGGTACTTCGCGCATGGGGAACGACCCCAAGACTTCGGTAGTCAATCAATTCCAGCAGTTCCACGATGTGAAGAATCTTTTTGTTGTGGATGGCAGCACTCACGTCAACGCTTCCTGTCAGAATCCGACCTGGACCATCATGGCCCTTTGCTGGCGCTCCTGCGACTATCTCGCCGATCAGATGAAGAAGGGGGAAATCTGATGAGCCTCGATCTCAATCGGCGCGATCTGATCAAGCTGCTATCGTTCGCCGGATTTAGCGGGCGGCTTGCGCTCGCCGCCCCGGAGCCCGGAGCGCCTCTGTTTTTTACAAAGGATGAATTTGCGCTGCTAGACGCGCTCACCGATCTCATCATCCCTGACGATGATCACTCGCCGGGAGCGCACGCGGCGGGCGCCGCTGCATATATAGATAAGTGGGTTGCCGAAACTTTTTTGCCTGAAGAAAAGACTTCCTGGCGAAAGGGCTTGGCTTCGGTTAACGAGCTCTCACAATCCTTGCACGACAAGCCGTTTCTCAAAACCTCTGAGAAACAGCAAGTTGCGGTTTTGGAGAAGATGTCTGCCAAGGAGAAGCACGGGGAGTTCGAAGAGAGCGAGACGGCTAACGAAACAGAACCCGAAAAGTTTTTCGGGCAGCTAAAAAACTCTACCATCTTTGCGTACTACACATCGTCAATCGGCATTCATCAGGAGATCAATTACAAAGGAAACGTTCTGCTCGACAAGTTTGTCGGCTACATGCCTGATGAGCAGCTTCCCCCGGTCTCGTCGCTCACCTCCGCGTGAGATGGAGCCGCTCCAGCGGCCCCCTTTCAACTGTCGCGGAAGAGGACACTCAGATTGGAGGATGGGAAACCGAGGGCCCCGCTTTCCCGAGCTCAAGGTCATCATTTCTATGTCATGAAACAAACGGTGCCTAGTAGACGATTACGGGAGGATGCATGCGCGTTGGAAGTTCCTTTCGCACACGACCGTAGCCGTGCCGGAGTGCTGTCCGGCCAGAATTTAGGCATCTAAGCTACTGAAAACGTTCGAGAAATAAAGTCGACTCCATTCGTGACCGCGCGGAGGGTTTCCAGGAAATGGTAGAAAAGAGGAACGACTCACCCGGAGCTTGTGATAGGCTCCGGGCAATTTTTCTTGACGAAAAAAGGAGTCGTTTTGAGGAGAGACTGTATCAAAACCAAACAGCAGTGACAGGGGCAACCGGGAAACCGGTGCAGATTTCGTTACCCTTGGCCGAGGCACTGGCCAGTTTGGAACAGGCTTAGGGAAGTGCTGCGAAAACTCGGGCGAATGTTTATCGAATCGGTGCTGGAAGCAGAGGTCGAGCAACCGGCCCTTCGTCGAGCCGAGTGCAAACGCGTCAGGCATATCGCCGGGTGTGGAGTAAGGCTGTTGATTTATCGATGATCAGCGTGTCCCATCACACGGCCCCGGGTGCGTGAGTGTAGCGGCAAAGAGCGGCCGATAGGTACTTACCAGCTCTTTCAGCGCGTGTCGCCCGGGGAAGAAACAGTCTGGCGCAAGATCATGCGCGGCTTAAGCATGCGCGACTACAAGGTGGTGCTGCAGCAATTCATGGACGCTTATGGATTGGAGAAAAACACCGTCAGCCAACGGTTTATCGAGGCCAGCCGCAAAAAGCTGAAGAGCTGATGAGCCGTTCGCTCTAACAACCTGCAAATCTGCGCCTTGCTGATTGACGGAACTATCTCAAGGGGCAACATCTGGCGGCCGCCATCGGCATTGATGCGTTTTGCAAGAAGATCGTTCTGGGCCTGGTGCAAGGGGCGACCGAAAACGGCAGACTCGTAAATGGCTGTTGACTCACTTGGCCGAGCGCGGGCTGACTTCCGTTAGCCGCGACTCTATCTGCTGGACGGGAGCCGCGCTCCGTGCCGCGATCGAGCAGCAGGCCGGCGAGGCGGCCTTGTTCGGTGCTGCCAAGTGCACAGGATCCGCAATGTGCTTGCTTACCTGCCCGACACCTATCAACACTGGTTCAAGTACAAGCTGCGGCTTGCTTATGCACAAGCACGCTGGCAGGGCCGCGATCATGCTTACGCTGCGTGGCTCTGCGCTTCTCCATGCAGAAACGCGCTGGAACCGGCTACACGGGTACCGCAACTGCGCTTGATGATCCACAATCTGCAGCGCGGCTAGCAGGAGCGCTGTAACGCGAGTCCAGTCATGCCGGCTGGCCCCTCAGCTCCTGATTTTGGTCCCGAGCCGTTCCATTTTTCAACGGGAAAACGGACGTGCTCGGTGAGTCACAGAAGTAAAAAAAACAATATCTCGTTTACCTTCAGGAATATACCTCTCGCCATTTATATCTCTGTGCCGGATTACGCAGATAAGCTCGTGGGCGAATGAAATTGGCTTCACCGGAAAAGGCACTAGAAAGAGCGCCTACTCGAGGCAACGGGAAGTAGGACGAAAGCACCATGACTGAAATCAACCGAGAGCATCCTGAATTCAAACGGAAACAAAATGTGTGGCGCATGTACCGCGATTTATATGCCGGTGGCCAAGAGTTCAAATTTCGGGCAGGCGATTACCTGCTTCGCCGCCAGAAAGAGCCACTGGATGTCTATGGTGAGCGGCTACAGCGGGTTTTTTACGAGAATTATATTGGTTCGATTGTGGACTGGTATGCCTCTACATTGTTTCGGCGAGAACCCACCCTGCAATTGGAAGGAGGACTGGCGTCGGGCAGAGACTTTTTGACAGCTTTTGCCGGAGATGCAGATTTGCGCGGAACGAGTCTGTCTGCCTTTATCCGGAACTGCTTTGTGGATGCCTTGATTGCCGGACGAAGCCACGTCCTGATCGATTTCCCAGCCAGCTCCGGTACACCGAAGACGCGGGCCGAAGAAGACCTAACCGGAGTGTCGCGAGCGTTTCTGGTGCGCTATGAAGCGGAAGATCTAATCAACTGGAGCCGGAACGAACGTGGCGAGTACGACTGGGTGGTAGTTCGCCATCGAATAGAGAGACAACCTAATCTAGAAGATCCCGGAATCGTCGAGGAAACTTATTGGCGCTACTATGATCGGACCAACTTTCGGACTTACCGCCAAGTCGGTGGAAACAAGAAGGAAGCTCCGATCGAGCTGATTGCGCAGGGAAGCCACGGGTTTTGCAAGCAGCACCGGGTCCCGCTTATCGACCTGCAGTTGAGTGACGGCTTGTGGCTCATGAACAAGGCCGCGCATCTGCAACTGGAGCATTTTAACAAATCGAATGCGCTGAGCTGGGCGATCACTATGGGCCTCTTTGCGATGCCAGTGATCTATTCGGATCGAGAGTGGAACCAGATAGTTGGCGAGAGTTATTTCATTCAGTTGGGTCCAACAGACCGGTTTGGCTGGACGGAACCCGACGGTAAGGTCTACCAAATCGCGGCGCAGTATTTAGAGACTCTGAAGGAAGAGATCTATCGAGTTTGCTATCTGTCCCAAGCCTCGGGAGAGATGATTGGCGGCCATGCACAATCGGCGGCCAGCAAGCAGCTGGATTTCACGATTACGTACGAGATACTTCGCGGGTACGGCGCGATGGTTAAGGACTGCATCAAGAGGATCGTGACAGCGATCACGGAGGCCCGCCAGGACGGAGTAGCCATAACCGTTGCTGGGCTGGATGAGACGGACATCGGTGACTTCGGAACTGAACTACAGCAGGCGGCAAGTTTGCTACACCTCGGAATAAATTCTCCGACGTTGCGGACACAGATCCATCAGAGGCTCGCGATGAAATATCTCAACGATGCGCGACAAGAGATAAAGAATCAAATCGCGCAGGAGATTAACGAGCAAGCGACCACTTAGGAGGATACAAGTATGTTAGAAGAAACCCAGACGGATCGGCCCACGGCTGCTTCCGACGTGCGGGACGTTGTCCGGCAGGCTATCGAGGAATTTGTTCGGGCCGAGCAGCGTCAAGCCGAGCCGGCCTATAAGGCGGAGTTACATGATGAACGAAAACGCCGCGAAAGTTTGGAAACGAGAGTAAATCAATTAGTGGAAGAAAACAAAAAAGCTCGGGCTGCTGCGGAAGAGGCGGACCGGCACGCTCAACTGCGAGCGGAGCTTCAGCGAACCGGGATCTCCAAAGTTGACCTTGCGTTTCGCGCGCTGAAAGACGAGATTGTTCGAGGCGAAGATGGCCGGCTGCAGGCAAGAGGGGCAGATGGCAAGTCTTTGCAGGATTATGTAGCGGGTTTCGTGCAGGAGAACCCCGAACTCCTTCCAGCGAGAATCGCCGGCGGCAGCGGAGCGCAGAACCCTGCTAGGCAAACAGCACAGGCCGATGGGCCGGGAATTTCGCTTGAGAGCATTCGGCCTGGGATGGGCAAAGACGAGCTAGAGCGGGTTCGGCAGCACATTGCGAAGTTGGCCTCCCAAGCTTTACGGGGCTACTAACGCCACCTAGCGTTCAAGATCTGGATGGGAAGAAGTACGAGTCCCATCCGAGGCAGCGAGTGGCGAGCGCCACAACCGATCCGACCACACAAATAGCGGGTCTTTTGACGACACAAATGTGTCGTGACTAATTAACAGGAGAGTTATGTCAACAATTACATCTGCCAATCTGGCAAATGCGATCGTTAAGTTAGTTGCTGCCGATGCACTTCCTGCATTGGTAGGGAACCTTGTCATGGGTAACCTGGTGAATCGCGATTATGAGCCAGTGTTAGCGCATAGCGGTGACACCGTAAATGTGCCGATTCCTCCAGTGCTGGTTGCGAACAATATAGCGGAAGGCGGCACGATTACTCCGCAGAGTCCGAGTTTGGGGAATGCGCAGATTGTGCTAAACACACACGCTGAAGCGTCGTTCCAGATCCCGGATGTGACTAAGGCACTAGCCTATCCGGAACTGCTGAAGGCTTACATGCAGCCTGCTGTAATTGCCATTGCTGAGCGTATCGAGTCGGACCTTCTGGGCTTATACGGTCAATTCACGGCCAATACCCCGGTAGGTACCGCGGGCGTTGCAGTAACGGAAGCTACCATCGATTCCGCGGAAACCGCCCTGTTCAGTGCGAAGGTTCCGGCCAGCGCGCCGAAATACCTGATCGTCGATTCGAATACGTACTCGCAAATTCGACAAATTCCGCGTTTCAGCGAATACTATTCGTCGGGGGAGGCAGGACTTAAGGCTCTGGTGGAAGGCAATGTAGGCAAGATGAAGGACTTCTTTATCTTCCGCTCGCAGTTCGTTCCGAGCACCGGTTCAGCACCTAAGAACACACACAACCTAGCATTTTCGAAAGATGGGATCGGGCTAGTTGTTCGCCGGCTCCCTCAACCGCTGCCGGGAACCGGTGCAGTCGCTGAATATGCCGAAATGGGCAACTTCGGATTGCGCATCGTGATGAGTTATCAACCGAATACGCTGGCGCAGCAATTCACAGTCGATGTGCTTTACGGCTGCGGAGTTCTCCGCAACAGTTTCGGCGTTCAGGTGAACAGCTAACAAAGAAGGCCATCAGTAGAGAGGGAGTCTCAAGAGAGGCTCCCTTTTTTCGTTGGGGAGAGAAGCGTGGATCTAAAACAGTATTTTCGGAAAATTCGAGAGATCGAAGCAACAATCAGCACGCCGCACACGTTTGTGACAAGTTTGGAAACGTCAGATGGTGGTAAAGGCGGAATCGTGACTGAAGTGGCGCGCGAGATGGCAGCGAAGATGATCGCGGAAGGTCGAGCGATGCTGTCGACGGAAGCCGAGAGAGACGCATTCCTTGCACAACAGCAGACTGGACGCGTGGCGGCGGAGAAAGCTGAAATGGCACGCCGCTTACACGTGACTGTGGTCTCCGATACGCAGTCGATTGCGTCGACTCTACAGTCCGCCTTCAGCGAAATTAGCCCATCCAGGAAGTAGGACGAAGACATGGCTCTATTCACTGATACCGCCGCAATCACCATCGACGATCTCCTCTCATTCGAGGGATCACTGGTACAGGTGGTGTCTTCGCACCAGATAAGTGTCGACATCAAGATTAGTCTTGCCCTGGATGCAATCAGTGACAAGCTAATGATCTGGTTGTTGAATGTAGGAGCATCCGATCCACAATCGTTGAGTCGACAGAGCCTAGGTTTATCGACGGTTGTGGTTACGCCAGCGTTAAAGCGTTGGATATGCCTTGAATCGCTTTCCCGGATCTTTGCAGAAGCATATAACTCGCAACTAAATACGCGATACCAAGGGAAGTGGAAGGCGTATGAGCAGCAAGCAGCGAACGCCGCGAATTTGTTTTCAGTTGGTGCGGTGGGAATCGTATATAACCCGCTGCCTCGCCCTGCTATGCCGTTGATCTCTGTTCAGAGTGGGAATCTGCCGGCGCAAGCGATATTCGTGCAGACCTGCTGGGTGGATGCAGATGGCAATGAGAGTGCCCTGAGCCCAGAAAACGCCACGGTACTAGCCGCAAACTCAAATATTGCAGTCGCCATGGCTGAAGGAGCACTTGGCGCACCGGCCGCCGCCGTAGGTTGGAACGTCTATGAAGGCGGCCAATCGGATGCCCTGACCAAGCAGAATGCACAAGTGTTAGCCATTGGCTCAACATGGGAGCTGCCAGCGTCGGGATTTCAGATAGGTTCGACCGGTTCGGGGGGACAAATTCCGTCGTTCTACATCACTCTTTCGAAGCAGATCAGGCGGGGATGATATGACACCACTATCTCTTCTCGGAGCGCAAACATTCTCGGCTAAGTTGACGAATGCCGATGCGCTACAGCAGCAAATCACCGCAATCAGCGCTGAGATGAAGGCTACGGTACCCCTGATCACCTCAGAACAGGTTGTACTTTCATCAATTCCGGTGGACCTAGCTGACATGAACGTACAACTGAGCTATCCCAGGGTCTGCATATATAGCAGCAATCTCAAGAACTCTCAAGTGGAGAAGTTTCGATCCTTTTCGGGGCAACTACTACTGGCAGCGGAGATCTGGGCGAGCGGTGACTTAGTTACTGACGTCGATGCCTGGATCCACTTCTATGTGGAGGCGGTGGCGCAGATTCTGCAGAGCAGTACCGGAGACTGGGGCAACGGAATGTTCTACTCGGGTGCCTACGACGTACAGTTTCAACCGCCCAAGTCAGGCGGACTAGGCTTTGTCGAAACGGCGAAGTTGACGTTCGCTCTGAACGTCAGCGTGAACTAGGAGCTAGCGAATGAGCAGTTATATTTCTTCAAATGCGAACCGCTACTATGCCGCGATAGAGAGCAACTACGGACAGGCAGCGCCCATCAGTCCCGCGAACCGGTATTCAGCCATTCGCCTACGGGCGCATCAGAGCTTCCAGCTAAATAAGCGGTTTGACAAAACGGGTACGCGCACATTTAGGGGCAATTCTCCTAGTTCGCGGCGTCAAACGGCTTTCCAGACCGAACTATATCTAAACTCTTGGAACGGAACTGGGGCGCCATCGTATGGGCCGTTGTTTCAGGCTACGCTGGGCGGCCCTCCCATTCTGAGCGGTGGACTCACGATCGCATCGGCTGAAGGACTGACGCAGTTTCAGACCTCGGTAGCGCACGGACTCTCAATCGGCGCCGGGGTAGCTTACAGCAACGAAATTCGTTTTATAGTAAGCGTGACAGATAGTCTGACGTTCTCGATAAATGCTCCTTTCAGCAATTTACCGGCGCAGGGCAGCAGCCTGTCTACCTGCGTGAGTTACGCATTGGCGACAGAGTTGCCAAGCCTTACTATTTACGACTACTGGGATCCGATCACCGCGGTGAGTCGAGTGGTGACAGGCGGAGCTGTGGATGTCCTCAGCGTGTCCATAAATGGAGACTTCCACGAGTTTATGTTTAGCGGACCAGCCGCTGACCTTTTGGATTCGAGTAGTTTTGTGCCGGGTGCGGCAGGGCTAAGTACCTATCCCACAGAACCGATATTAGAGCCGTTTGACTCTTCGATTGTCCCAGGCCATCTGGGCGAGGTGTGGCTAGGTGAACCAGCGAGCCAGTTCTTTACGATTACTGAGGCAAGCGTTGAAGTAAGAAACAATATCGCAATGCGGAGTCCAGAGTACGGATCCTCATATCCTCGAGGTATCAGCGCTGCCGAGCGGCAGGTTTTGTCGGATTTCAAGCTGTTGGCACAGGATGACGCTCAGACCATCGCCTTATATGCGGCGGCCAAGCAGCGAAATCCGATACCGGCCATGCTGCAGCTCGGACAACAGCAGGGGCAAATCATGGGCATTTTCATGCAGCAGGTTGTGCCGGAGATTCCGATCTACGATGATTCTCAACCGAGACTGCAATGGCAATTCAACGGAAATTCGGCGCAGGGTGTATCCAACGATGAAATCTTTATTGCCTTTGCATAGAGACACGAATTACAGGAGTATAGCGTGGTACAAAAGCCGTTGTCTGGAGAACGTGAGTTTCGCGGTTCGCCGGCCTTCACTCGCGCAGCGGATTGAGCTCACGGAGCGGACACGTGGCCTTACACTGAAGTACGAATTCCTCGCTGCCGGCGACTTACCCGATCAACTCACGGCATCGCTTTCGGAGTTGCTGGTTCGAAGGCTCTATCTGGAATGGGGTCTAGCGGAGATTAAAGGTCTAAGGATCGACGGGGAACCGGCAACTATCGTAATTATCGTAGAGCGGGGTCCGGAAGAGCTTGTTGACGAGATGATAAACGCCATCAAAGCAGAAGCCGGGCTCTCAGAAGACGAACGAAAAAACTGCTAATCGCATTCCATTTTCAGTTCTCCTCACCAGCCGCGTGGAGATGCGATACCTGCCGACAAAGCGGCCTGGTGAAAATTAGAAACTGCGCCTGGCTAGGTGAAGGCCCACCAAAAGCTGCAAGGGCTGTATGGGCGCGAGGGCGAGTCGTGACGACTCAATGCCCGAAGTCGTTAATAACTGCCGAGAGCCTTCGGTTGCTAGAGCTCTATCGAGTCTGGAAGAGGTTGGGTAAGGGTTGCACGATGTCCCTGGAAGCAAAGAGCGTGGAAGCAATCGAGCTTCTCGAAGATGAGTGGATTGCGGAGAACGAACGTGAAAACCAGTAATGAGTTTACAAAATGGTTTGCCAGAGTAACAGAACGAACAGCCGATAGAGTTAGTCTTTCACGGCTGCGTTCCCCTATTAAGTCGTCGAGTGTGCCGACATCCGTACTGAATTCTAAATCCTCGAGCCTGGGGACATCTTCGGACGGGCGGTCACTTCCCCTAAGCTCGACGGGAACGGCGAAGAGCATTGAGTTCGGTTCTCCCTCGAGTAATAGATTGACCGGTTCACAGGGGACAGGCGAGTGGACAAACTTGTTGAAGCAGACTGCCTCCGGAGGACTCTCAAGCGCACTGGGTGGCGGTGCGTTGAGCGGGGTCGGTGGAGTTGGAGCACTGGTGTCAGCCTTTGCAGAACTTTTTCATAGCGGAGTGAAGGTGGAAGCACCTTTAACTCTGTTCCGCCTGCCAGATTCACAGAGCGAGACCATATTGGCGGCTCCAAACCAAACTCGAACTGCACAGGAGGGAACGCGATCCGGCGGCATCTACACGGCACCCAGCAACTCCTCTGCGCAAATAGGGCATGGGCAACTCTCATCGGCGCAAAATGCACAGATTACCGAAGCAGTCAAACAAGCGCTTTTGAATTCGAGTTCTCTTAACGATGTCATCGCCGAGATCTAAATGAACACTTTCCCTTCGTTACGCAGTGGTGCGGTGACGCAGTACCCACTTGGTATAGTGACCGGGCAAAGTAGCCAGGTGATTCGGTTCATCGATGGAACAGACCAACGATTCCGGGTACAAGGCCGCATGTTGCGCCGCTGGCAAATTCACCTGGATCTCCTGAGAGACAACGAGATACAAGCTCTCGAGGCATTCTTTAACTCACAACTTGGGGCATATTCGACCTTCGTTTTCCCAGATCCGTACACCGGAACTGAAGTTCCCAATTGCATTTTCGGCGCGGATGCGTTCTTAAGCGATTACCAAGGTGTTGATACGAGCAGCACTTCCTTCTGGGTGGTTGAAACAAATGGCTGATTTGTTCTTTCCGCAACTGTCAAGCGGAGCAATTGGGCAGTATCCGATTCGAAAAACTAAAGTCAGTCGTACCGTCAAGAACGCAATGCAAGACGGCAGCCTGATTTCGTATGCAGATCCGAACGGCGGACAACTCATCTGGCAACTCGGATACACTGCATTGTCCAGTCAGGATCTCAACCTACTCGTCGAGCACTTCAACGCCTGCCAAGGGCGATTACAAAAGTTCACCTTTATCGATCCAACGGACAATATGCTGGCTAATAGCTACGATCTATTGGCACCGTCATGGCAGTGTTCGAATCTAGTTCAGGTTGCCGCCAATCAAGAAGACCCAGCCGGAGGATCGAGTGCGTTCACACTTGCCAACAATGCTCAAACGAATCAAGTGCTATCGCAGACGCTCGCAGTCCCGTCGGGCTATCAATACTGTTTCTCAGTGTATATCCTGAGTGCCGAGCCAACGCCGGTTCAGTTGATTAGGGGTGGTTCGAGTACTCAGCAGACCGCAGCAGCGATGGCTAGTTCTCAATGGATCCGTGCTGTCTCTAGTGGGGTGCTCTCAGATCAGGGCTCCACCTTGACAGTTGCGATTGGCCTAGCTCCTGGTCAGCAAGTTTCATTGTACGGCCCTCAGCTAGAAGCGCAGATTCTGCCATCGTGCTACCGGCCCACCGGTAACACGGGTGGCGTATATCCGAATGCGCATTGGGATGTGGATGAGTTGGCCATATCCGGGGAAGCACCCAACCTGTTTTCGACAGTCTTCACGATCGAGACGGCAATTTAAGGACGAGGCGAATGGGAACCATAAATCAAGTTAAACAATTAGCCGAGGCCGACACACCATTATTGTTTTTTCAGTGCGCGATGCCTTCTGGTGACGTCGAATGTTGGAGCACACATTCCATCGTCTTCATGGGACAGAACTATTCTGCACGAGTTCTGAAGCACAATCTATTTGACCTGCAACTATCTTCGGACGATGCGATGGATGGTATCAGTCAGCTTTCTCTAACTCTCGCCAACGCTGATTCCGCCTTGTCCGAACTCAACGCCTCGATTGGGCTAAAGGGTTCGCAATTAACGGTGTATCTTGCGTTCGCAGATCTCCCTAGCGGGACGATTACCACGGAGAGCACCATCCTCTTTCGCGGGCTAGCCGGAGATCCAGACCTAATTACCGAAGAAGCGTTGACGTTGAGCTTCACCAACAAACTAAGCCTGCAGAGAATTCCAGTTCCGGAAGTCCGAATTCAACGCACCTGCCCATGGAATTTCCCATCAACTCTGGAGCAGAGAACAGAAGCATCCAATGGCGGAGCTAACGGACCATTTTCACGGTTCTACAGATGCGGGTACTCGGCCGATATCACGGAAGGAGCGGGAAATTTAAACGCCGGACAAGCCTACACTTCTTGCGACAAATCTCGGGCTCAATGCGTACAGCGCGGCATGTTCGATAAAGATCTACAGGGCAATGTCACTCGTCGCTTCGGCGCACTAGAGTTTGTCCCATCGGCAATCAACGTCAGAACCTCGGGTGATAAGACCTCACATATCTCGCCGCTGTTGGACAATTCGGCCAAATTCAATGATCCCGTGCCGATTGTATACGGGACTGGCTGGCTGAAGTCTCCTGTAATCTTCGCAAGAAACGACGGCAATCTCACACACATAGAAGTCCTGCTGGGGATTGGCCCGATGCAGAGCGTAATCAAGGTTGTTGTTAATGATGTAGAAATTCCTCAGAGTGTAGCGAACGGCAACATGTCTACAACAGGATGGTACTCGGTTGTGACAACTGGAATACGGCAGGGTAATTTCGATAGTGACTTCGTCGACTTCTCCGGCAAAGCATTAGGGGACCCATACGGCAGCCTTTCAGTATTGCTGGTTGTTGTTCCTAACCGCATCAGCAGTGGCAAGTCTCTTCCGAATGTCGAGGTACTGCTGGAAGGATTGTTACTAGACACATACAATTTGGATGGAAGTTTTGATGGAACAGGCTTCACGAACAATCCTGCTTGGGTGATTCTTAATATTCTGCAGCGCTGTGGTTGGTCTATTTCTGATCTGAACGTTTCGAGCTTTGCTGCAGCGGCCGCTTTTTGCCAAGAGCTAATATCGACCACGGATCTGAACGGCAATTCGCTGCAGGTGCCCCGGTACGAGTGCAATCTAATCCTCACCAGGAGGCAAAGTGCAGCCACCGTAATCAGAGGTATCCGGGTTGCCTCCAGCTTGATGCTTCGTTATGGTGTGACTGGTCTGCTGGAACTGGTGCCAGAAACAACGATTTCCGCCCAGCAACCGGCCCTTCCGGATGGCGGTAATAGCATCGAAGCACTCGATGGTGGCTGGCCAACCTACGAATTCAGCGATGGTTCGGCACCTTTCTCCGGAATAGCTCGAAATCCGGATGGAAGCTCAACGGTCCGGCTCAGCAGCCGAACCATTTCGGAGACCTCGAACCGTCTCAGTGTGGAGTTTCAGGACGAAACGAACGAGTACCAGCAAGACAGCTTATCAATCGTCGATGCAGATGACTCAGCGCTGATCGGATACGAGATTAGTAGTCAGTCCACAGCGCTGGGAATTGCGAACTTCAGCCAAGCTACCCGAGTCCTTTTGCGGCAGCTAGATAAGTGCACGAAGGGCAATTTATTTATTCAATTTCAGACTAGCTTCCGAGCGTTGAAGGTCAGACCGGGTGACATCATCGCGGTCACCTACTTGAAAGAAGGATTTGATCGCACACCTTTTCGAGTAATCAAGTTATCTCCGACCACCAACTATCAGTCCGTGGCGATTTCGGCACAGATTCACGACGACGACTGGTACAGCGATAATCCGACAGTGTTGATGAACGCTGGAAGGCAACCGGGAACTACGGTTCAGATTCCGAGGCCGCTTATCGGAACGGTTCCCCACAATCTGGCGGGCAATTTCGAATTCTTCGATTTCGCAATACGAGAGGAACTCCAGACGTCAAGCGATGGATCTGCAACGGACACGTTGACAGTGTCTTTCTCCCAGCCGTCTATGCCTAGTCCTAATCTGCCGAATCTTCCTCTTATCAGCTTGAGCCCGCAATATTCGGATATTGGCGGAAGTCTTCCCAGCGGCAAGCTGTACTATGCAGTAACGGCTGTTGATCCTGCGGGTAACGAAGGCCCGTTATCCTTCACTGTTCCCGCTTCCATCACCGGAACCTCTGACTCGAATCAAGTTACGATTGTAGGTTTAAGCTTTCCTTCCGCCGCCACACATTTCAACGTATACCGGGGAATTACGCCGCAGGAGCTATACCGAATCACCCCCGCAGCTCTTCCGATAGCCGCTCAGTACACAGATTCCGGATCGATCGCTTTGCCCTTTGGGCCGCCCGATGCAAGTTTTGATCACGCCAACTTTTACTACCGTTACCAGTACGCTGGTCCGGTTACGGCAGACGTTTTTTCGGTGTCCACCATTGGCTCGAGCAACATGGGTGCGACCGGTATCAATTATAGCGGCCTGGTTGTACGAATTGTGGAGGGTACGGGACGGGGTCAAGAACGAACCATCGCGAGTAACACAGAAACGACGTTAAACCTAGCCACGCAATGGTCGACGGTTCCGGATTCAACCAGCCAGTTCGTCATAGCGGAAGGTTCTTGGAAGTTCGCCGCCCTGACATCAACAACCCCGGCCAGATTTGAAGTTCCCTATGAGGCGGGGGCAGTAATCGAGATCTCGGGACGGTCAGCGAATGTGAACAACCAAGAATCCGCCCCCGACCTTTGCCCATTGACTCAGTGGGCACTAGGTGGCGGCCAATCGGATGCGGGGGTTGCCGGGATTCCAAATTTTGCAGTGTCCGTACCGGGAGGAGGAGTGTTGACTTTGGCTCAAATAGGGTTCGAAGACCTGGCCAACACCTCATCCGTAACTAGTGGAACGCTGACCCTCTTTGCCTGGAATGAGCTGCTAACACCGAGCCCATACATCCTGGCGGCCTCCTTGAACGAGTCCCAGGCAGAGCTAGAGTTGACTTCGCCCGGCACCTTCTCCGCTGGAGATGTTCTCCAAATCGGTATTGAATTGCTTACGATCCTTTCCCCTGTTGATGGCAGAAATGCTTACACGGTCGAAAGAGCAGCTCTCGGTTCGAGTTCGACGCCACATTCCGGTGGGGACTCAGTCATGCTTTTAACTCAAAATGTCATCATTGTTCCCTTTGCGTCGGGGTTCTTTGAAAATCGAGGGTCGCAGAACTTCCTTCACACAGTCAGCATGCCCGACTATCGAATTTGTGCAACGCAGTTCTACGTAACAAACTCCTTCGGCGATGGTGAAGCCAACCAGACCTGTTATCTTTCAACGACAGAAGCTGGATTGCGGACGCTTTCGGGAGGACAGTTCTCGCTTCAGGTGAGCGGATTCGTTGCGACACAACAGAACGCGGCACCGCCCATGATTGTGGAAAGTTCTCATGCGGTGCGGGATATTCGCGCTTCTCTGACACAACCATCGGTTGGATTCACGATTGATATTGATCTGCTTCAGAACGGCAGTAGGTATTGTAGCTTGGAGATTGCGTCGGGCAGTAGCAGCTCAGAGTCAATCGTGAGCGGCTTTTCGCTACCTCCTCTTCTCGAAAATGCATCGCTAACGATGAACGTTTCGGTTAGTCCAGTACAGGGCTTTATGAACTCCGCCAGTCCCGGTAGAGATCTCACCGTGACGATCCGCCTGTAGGGAAGCCCATAACGACGAAGCTCGCTAAGATGGTCCATTCATGATTTATGTTTGGGCCATTGTGATCGTCATCCTGCTCCTGTGTGGGATAACGATCTACAAAGCTTTCGGAGTGAAGGACACAGCCGATTTTCTTGTGGCAGGACGGACTCTAAGTTGGCCTGTCCTCGTTTTCACCTTACTCTCTTCCTGGATCGGGGCAGGAAGCCTACTGGCCGGAGCCGAGAACGCTTATATGAATGGGTTTGTCGCTCTGTGGCAGCCATTCGGTGGCTGGCTGGGTCTCTTGCTGATTGCAATGATCGCGGGACGGGCTCGTCATTTTGCCCAATTTACGATTCCCGATCTCCTCGAAGCAAAATATAATTCAACGGCTCGCGTCCTGGGTACGATCGCGATCGTGATTTCCTGCACCATCATCACCAGCTACCAGTTCATCGGAGGAGGTGACATCTTACATCTGATTTTCCCAGAGGTCACAAGGAATACCGGCCTGTACATAATGGCGGCCTTCGTAATCTTCTTTACTGCTGGTGCCGGTATGGCTTCGATCGCGTATCTAGACTTGGTCATCGGTTCGCTTGTTACCTTGACCACCATCGTGGCGGTGCCTGTTCTCATTCATCGAGTGGGAGGTTGGCAGGTTGTGCGAAGCTCTCTGCCGGAAACGCACTTTGAGGCTCTCGGGAATTACAATCTGCTGGGTGCAATCGGATTGGCATTGCCAACAATGCTGTTGCTTGTAGGAAATCAAGGGATGTATCAAAAGTTCTTTTCCGCAAAATCAGAGAGCGACGCAAGGAAGTCGGTGGTGGGATGGATTATAGGAACGGTGGTGCTCGAATCTCTGCTGATTTGCCTGGCCGTTACCGCCAGCTCAAAGCTTCACACCGAAAGACCCCGCGAGATTATTCCGTTAACCGCAAAGGTCGCACTGCCGCGTGTGCTTGGGGCGATTCTGTTGGGGGGAGTTTTTGCAAAAGTGGTTTCGACGGCTAACAACTACCTGTTCTCTCCGGCTACTAATCTGATCCATGACGTGTATCAACGATTTGTCGATCCCAACGCGACACCGAGACGCACTCTAGTCGTGTCCCGTTTAATTGTCTTTTTGTTGGGAGTTTTCGCGGTCTTGCAGGCTACGCAATTCGAATCGGTCTTAAAAGCTTCGCTCTACGCGTACACCGTTTACGGCGCCGCCGTGACACCCGCAGTGATGGCGGTCTTTTTTTGGGAACGCGCGACCGCGGCGGGTGCTATCACCTCTATCGCTCTTGGAACGGTTGTTACAGTCAGCTGGGAGCTGGCTCAACAATATGGCTCTGCCGCTCTAAAGACTGCTGTCGTGCCCGTTGACGCGGTTTATCCGGCGTTGATCATATCCGTGATTAGCCTGATCGCGGTAAGTCTTTGCACTACGCGGACCCCGCCACGGACCGGATCGAATCAACATACAATCAGTTCTTGATGCTCATCGAAGAAGTTCAAGGAGCGCTTTGCAGTCATCGCCTGGACGGCTGGTTGTTTTTCGATCACCACCGCCGTGATCCCCTGGCCTATAGGATTTTACGAATCCCTGACTCCGTAGGAGCGAGCAGACGGTGGTACTATTTCATACCCGCAATCGGTGAGCCGCGGAAACTAGTCCATCGGATTGAAAGCGGGGTGCTCGATTCCCTTCCAGGTGAAAAGCTCAGCTATTCAAGTTGGGAAGATCAGCGGGCGAAAGTGAACAATCTTTGCCGAGGACATTCGCGCATCGCGATGCAGTACTCGGCCGACTGCGCTATCCCCTATATTTCTCTGGTGGACGGCGGCACCTTGGATTTGATACGCGCGACAGGGGTGGAGATTCTGAGTTCCGCCGACCTTGTCCAAGAGTTTGAGGCCCGGTGGACGGCGGAACAATTTGAACAACACGTTGCTGCCGGGAAGTTGGTAGACGGAGTTCGCCGCCAAGCGTTTTGTTTCGTTGCAGAAAGACTTCGATCGAACAGGATTGTGACCGAATTCGAAGTTCAACAGCTCATTCGCGAGGACTTTCGGGAGGCCGGTCTGGTGACGGATCACGGCCCAATAGTTGCTGTGAATTCAAATGCATCTGATCCGCACTACGAGCCGAGCCGGGAGAAGGCTCGCGCGATCAAACAAGGAGATCTTGTGCTGATCGATCTCTGGGCCAAACTGGCTGAACCCGGCGCCACGTATTATGACGTGACTTGGACTGGATTCTGCGGCGATGTGGTACCTACAAAAATTCAGAACGTATTCGAGGTAGTCAGAAACGCGCGACTCAAAGCATGCAACTTTGTGCTCGAAAGGATCAAAGCTGGCAAAGAGACTGCCGGGTATCAGGTGGACGACGAAGCTCGAAACTTTATTCAGGAGAGCGGGTTTGGGGAGTATTTCTTCCACCGTACGGGGCACAGCATCGGGACGGAGGTGCACGGAACAGGTGCGAACATGGACAATTTGGAGTCGCATGACGAGCGGCGCCTCATTGCCGATACATGTTTTTCAGTGGAACCCGGCGTTTACCTTCCAGAATTTGGAATTCGATCTGAGGTGAACGTGTACGTTGGTGAGGGATTCGCCAAGGTAACGGGTGAGGAACAAAGAGAACTGATTCGGATCTAACCCGAATGTCTCGTAGCCCATAGACCGGATCAAATATTTTGATTTGATGTACGCAAACTAAACGTTCTACCTTCTTGGTATGGCTACAGCGAGTCATTTGGAGCCGCCGGGGTCCCTGGTAGGACTGCTCCACCGGATCAGTAATATAGTCAGTTCTGATCTGTCTCTTGACGAGATGCTTGGAGAGGTCGTCGGTCTAACCGTGCAGGTTACTGACTGTGACGCGTGTCTCGTATACCTTATCGAACGAGAGACCAACGAAATAGTCCTTCGAGCTTCGCAAGTTCCTCACCAAGCGGATCTCGGCAATATTCGGCTCAAAGTTGGCGAGGGCGTGACAGGATGGGTTGTTGAGCATCACTCGGTGGTGGCTCTAGCCTCCAACGCTGCGTCCGATTCCCGTTTCAAGCGATTCCAGGCCTTAGTCGAAGACACTTATGAGGCTTTCCTTTCGGTTCCTTTGGTGACGGGCGGCGATGTAATCGGAGTGATCAACGTGCATCATCGCGATCCGCACTCGCACAGCGCGGATGAGATCGCTCTTTTAACGTTTGTAGGAGAGCAGATGGGTGGCGCGATCACGAAGTCTTTTCTGGAGGAGGAGAATGTCCGGCTCCAGGAGGAGACGGCAGAAATGCGCCGGCAACTCGAGACTCGTAAGATCGTGGAACGAGCGAAAGGCATCCTCCAACATCGACACAGCTTAACGGAGGAGGAATCCTATTTGCGTTTACGAAACGAAAGCCGAAGACTACGACGGCCAATGCGTGAGCTCGCCGAAGCGATCATCTTGTCGGAAGACCTGAGCAAGAAGAGCGAACGCCTCCAGTAGTTCTGTCGCTAACGATACAATTTTAGTTGGGACCCGAGTTCCAACCATTATTTCGAAATCCCCACCTACTAACGATTGCCGGGAATTTCTGGCCGCGGAAAATCGACCACGCCAAATTCCCCGCATGTCGACGGATCTATCGAATTGACGATAAGACGGCTGTGGTCGGTTTCGAGCATCAACCCACGACTCCCGCAATCGGACAGCTGGTCCTGCTGCATGGTCTGGAGGGTTCGGCCGACGCAGGCTATATCGCTAGTCTCGCGCAGGAAGCTCTCACGCGCGGATTTCAGGTATGTCGGCTAAACATGCGAACGTGCGGCGGGACGGAAGAACTCTGTGAAACGATGTATCACTCTGGTCTTACGGATGACTTACTTTTTGTCATCCGCGAGCTTCGACGGCAATGCGTGGTACCGGTATTTCCGATTGGCTTCTCGCTTGGTGGGAACGTAGTTCTAAAGCTTGCGGGCGAATTGGGTGATACGGAACTGCTGGCGGGTGTAGTCGCGATCTCCACCCCAATCGATTTGGCGGCCGCCGTTCGGGCCATCGACAAACCTTCCAATATTCTCTACTCGCGCCGATTTCTCGCTCGCCTTCAAGATCGGGTCAGGCGAAAAAGCCGAATCACACCGGAGCTGTACAGCGAGGACGGACTTAAAGATGTAAAAACCATCTGGCAGTTCGACGATCATTTCACGGCTCCCCTTTTCGGATTTGGTACAGCCGCACAATATTATGCGACGCAGTCGGCGCTGAACTTCGTGCGTAAGATTCAACTTCCGACCCTTCTGGTGGCTGCCAAAGACGATCCGCTCGTTCCCTTCGATGTCTATCAGCATCTGTTTTCAAAGCGTCATGCCACGCTCGAGCTAGTGGCGCCCGAACACGGAGGGCACTTGGGTTTTCTCTCGCGGGTGAAGCCTAGGTTTTGGCTGGATAGTGTTGTCCTCGATTGGATCAGCAGTAAGTTGAAAGCGCCCTGGAAGCGAGCCGAAGGGTAAGCTGGAACGAGCACCGATGATTGAGAACTACCCCGATTGGACAAGTCTACCGGGTCTGATCCTGGATGGCGGCTATGAGCTGAAGGACATCTTGGAGGCGGATCGAGAGCGGGCGGTGATTCGAGTGCGAGTTCTCGGGGACTATGTGATGAAAGCATTCGCCAACTTCTACCTAGCCGATCCGGTAGCAGCTAAGAAGCAGGCACAAGTTTGGGAGAGCCTGCGCGGATTCGAACGTAAGATCAATGTAAGCACGCCCCTTGGGGCCGGAACTTTGGTAGTAAACAATTCGTCAACGGTCTATTTAGTGCTGCAGAATCCGGACGAACGCCTTGAGGAAATCCTTCAACAGAGAGCGCTTAGGCCAGAAGAGGCGGCTGAAGCTGTTCGTTGCATCGCCCGTGCTCTGGAAGAGCTACATTCCCACGGACTTGTGCATGGTTGCGTTTCTCCTAGCGAGGTGCTGGCGTTTGGGACTTACATTAAGCTCTCAACGCAGAGCGTCCGAGAGGTGAACGGAGAGCCGATTATCGATTCTCGAACGGCCAAATATTTAGCCCCTGAGAGCGGGACTCGGAATCTGACGATTGCTTCGGATACCTGGTGTGTCGGAGCCAGTTTGTACGAGATGCTTACTCAAAAGGAGTACCAGCCGAGTGTTTATGAAGAGGCGATCGCACTGAACCATCCATTCGGGACCATCGCGGAACGCTGCCTGGAATCCGACCCCGACGAGCGGTGCAAAATAGCAGAGCTGGAGCCGATCCTGAGGTCTAAGGCTCCAGCAGCCAAGCAGAAGCAGAGCTCAACGTCACCTGCGCTAATGGCTAGCCAATCGACAAAAGCAGCCCCAGTTGGCGCACTCCTGAACCAGGAATCGCCCGCGCTCAACTCAGAACTTGCGAGCGTGAATGCTCAAACTCAGTCCCCAGCGATTGAACCGCACTCCGCACCGGCCGAAAGCCAGGGAACGAAGGAACCGCCAAAAATCGATGGCCTGACGGGACCGGCAATCTCAACTGAGGAGATGAGCGACACATCGTCAGGGCGAGCAGCAACGCGTCTTGCGTCGTCGCCGGTTTCGAATGGGGGACGAGAAGAGGGAAGGCGTTTCGAGGAACGAAGCAGTCCATTCGCTGGAGGCCGAGGACTGCTTTATGCCGCTGGAGCGTTCGTTTTGATCTTCCTTACGCTTTGGATAATTCGTGCGCGCTCTGTTGCCAAGGTCTCAGCTACTTCTGCCGCTCAGAACAAGGGACCCGATACTACGACCGAAGCTTCGAGCCAACCCAAGCCGGCTTGGCCTACCAAAACGCTAAGTCCCGATGCTAAAGAGAGCAAGGTAAGTACCCCTTCAATCTGCGCATCAGGAACCTCCGCCCGCAGCTCAGGCGGGAGACAGGACGATCTGGCGAGTGATACTGTACACCTATAATCGCCAACAGGATGCCGAGAAGAAGGCTCGTGAGTTGGCGGCGAAACGCCCCGATCTAAGGACCCAGGTGTTTTCTCCTTCTAGTTCTCGCGGGCCGTTTTTGGTAATTGCAGGCGGCAAACTGAATCACGATGAGGCCAACGGTATGCGGCAAAGAGCGCTACGCGAAGGAATGCCGCGAGATAGCTACGTTCAAAACTACAGTCAGTAACTCGGGCCGAGGACCCAATCGCTTCTATGTCAACGCTCAGAACGCTGTGCAGATCTTTGCCAGAATCTCAACGAAACATATGATCTGAAAGGCACATGAACCGGCAGGAAGGGGAAAGCGAGCTCGTAGCGAAGCTCCACGCGCGCGATGGGGACGGAATCGCTGCAGCATACGATATCTACGGCCGGCTGGCGTACTCTCTATTCGTGCGAGTTACGCGAGATCAAAGCATTGCTGAAGATCTTGTGCAGGAACTCTTTCTTCGTGTCTGGAATAGGAGCCGAGAATTCGATCCGAACAGGGGAACACTTGGAGTTTGGATTTTGGCGATTGCACGCAATATGGCAGTCGATCATGTCAGATCGGCACAGTCACGATTTCGAACTAAGCTGCGCTCGATAGAACAAACCGATCAGCTCTCGTTTTCGTACAAACCTAGTGATCCGGTATCGGTCCTCGACAACGCCAAAGCAGTCAGAAGTGCGTTTTCGGAGCTTACGCCGAATCAGAAGCGCGTCCTAGAAATGGCGTATTTCGAAGGTTTTTCTCAATCCGAAATAGCTTCGAAACTGCAGGAGCCTCTCGGAACCGTGAAGAGCTGGATGAGGTCCGCCATGGAACGCTTGCGCACAGTCGTGAAGGCGGGTGCGACGAAATGACACACGACGACATGAACGAGCTATATGAGTTGTACGTACTCGGTGCGCTGGAGGCGGATCGGTCTGCGGAGATAGAGGAACATATAAATACTCGTTGTGCATACTGCTTAGAACACGTCGAGGCAGCGATTACGGTGGCTTCGGCGATGTCAGGCTTAGCGGAGGATCAGAAACCTCCAGTCCGGCTTCGCAAGAGAGTACTCGCCTCCATAAAGCCTGAGACGAAAAACAGTGCTTGGCGGTTCGCGGTGGTGGGATTGAGTGCTTCGTGCGCAGCTCTGGCCGTCGCGGCAATCTGGTCAGCTACTTCAGTCCACTCATATCGCGCCGAAATAACTGGTTTGCAGGCCGAGCGAAATCAGCTTCGTGAAGCCGTTGAGATTCTAAGCAAGTCAGAGACAAGAACAGTCCAATTTGGATTGACTAACAATCAGCCGCACGGGCGCGTGTTCGTAAACAGCAATCGCGGTCTGATTTTTGTGGGAGCAGACCTTCCGCAATTGGCAACGAACCGCACGTTCCAACTCTGGCTGATTCCTGCGAAAGGGGCGCCGGAGGCTGCCGGGGTGTTCCGGTCGAACGCAGACGGTGATTCTGTGAACGTGAGAATTACCCCGATTGATACAACCCGTATACACGCCGTTGCTGTAAGCGTGGAACCGCAGGGTGGTTCTCCTGCACCAACCACCACTCCCATCTTGATCGTGCCCCTGAGCTAACGGAAAAGGGCGGCGGGAGTAGTTAGTCCGCGCCGCCCGCCCTCTGTCGGGGGGTGTGAGTCAAGGGCACCGATAGGATTGCAATTCCCCAGCCATTCCGCGGAGTCATCGCGGAATTCAAACAACTCGCTTGTGTAGAAGAGTATAGAACTCGGGACTCGCGGCGAGTCCTAACTCGAACGCACTGGGACGCTTCTGAAATGGCCGATTGTGGCACTCAGTGGCCGCTTATGGGACAACTCGCGGATTCGTCTCGGTCGGGCTTATTATCATCCGGTTTAGCTGGCGCCCGACTGAAGATATCAAGCGAGAGTTTCGACCTGGTTGGCTTCCGTGCTTCCCTGCGGGTATGGATTCTTTTGTGACGGTGCTTTGCCACCTTCTGGCAGGGGCACGAGCATCTGTTCTTTTCGATAAATCAGAGTCGAGGTGTTATAGCTCGCCAACTCAAAGCCGTGGCCATGAGTGATAGCGTCCGTTGGGCAGGCTTCCACACAGTAGCCACAAAAAATGCAGCGATTATAGTCGATGTTGTAGACCTTTGCATAGCGCTCGCCGCCGCTGAAACGCTCGCGCTCGGTATTCTCTGCTGCTTCGATGTATATGCATTCAGCTGGACAGGCAGCCGCGCAAAGAAAACACGCAACGCATTTTTCCAGACCGTTTTCATCGCGTTGGAGCACATGTGCGCCGCGAAAACGCTCTTCGAGGTGGGCCGGGCCGTCTGGATATTCTTCAGTAACGGTGGGCTGTAACATCTCCCTGAAGGTAATCCCCATGCCCTTGGCAATTGCAGCCGCCCCGCCTAGCACTTCACCAAGTTTTGCCATCGCTACCTTCAGGTTATCGCAAGAGATAAGCGAATGAATACGAATCTCATGTGAATGACATCGACGCCGTTGCAAGACGTTCCCGGGGCGGCTTCAAGCTGCGGGCAGAATTATCGATCAGTGCCATTGCGGCCGCGACAGGTTTCGACCGATAGACGGTTCGGAGATATCTGGCGGATCCAAAGCGGCAACCGCGATACGGTCCTCGGCCGAAAGGCCGGAGTACGGAAGAGGCAGCATTGATCGACTGGATTCGCTTTCTGGCGGCAATGCCCGCCGATGAACTGGCGGCGGCGCTCAAATACGATGAGGCCGGTTCGGAAGCCGACCGCCGGAAAGGTGCGGTCTTGCGGCGGCTGACCAATAGCCAGTACAACCACACGTGTGCGCGACCTTCTTGGCGACCAGACCCAGCCGGCAGACCAGTTTCCGCCTGAGGATTTCGTTAGCGGCTTCAAGGATCAATACGACGCCCAAAACTTGTCGCCGCTGCTCGAGGAGGCGTATAGCGCCGCGGCCGAGAAACTGGCCCAGAATGCCTTCAGAAACGGCGACCAGTACCACCTGATTCCCTGTAAGCCAGCTCCCGGCTGCCGCGAGCGATTCGTCAGCGGATTCGGATTGAAAGCCTTCCGAAGGCCGCTTAGTGACGACGAGCTTCACCGTTACGCGTCGCTTTTCGATCGGGAGAACGGATTCCTGCCGGGCGCCCAGCTTGTAGTAGAGGCAATGCTGCAGTCTCCTAACTTTCTGTTCCGGCTTGATGAGACAGACAATCTGCTCTGGAAACCCTATGCCGCCGCGAGCCGCCTCTCTTATTCGCTCTGGGACAGCATGCCGGATTCCACGCTGCTGGACGCCGCCGCGCGAGGAGAACTATCTTCCTCCGCGCAGATCGAATCGACGGCCCGGCGCATGCGACGATCTGCGAGCGCACCAGGCACTCGACGAATATATCTCCGAGTGGCTGCGCTTCGACCGGTTGATCAACAGCAGCCGGGAGCACCGTCGTTACCCGAAGTTCAGCCGTGAAACTGCGATCGCCATGACGGAAGAAGCGCGATTGTTTGTTTCCGATCTGGTCTGGAACGATCAAAACTTCATGGATATCTTCAGCGCCGATTATGGATAGGTAAACGCGGATCTGTCGTCCATCTACGGCGTCCCGGCGCCGTCTCAGGACTTCGCCCGTGTCACCTTTCCGCCCCAGTCGGAGCGGGCGGGTCTTTTGGGGCAGGCACTATTCCTCTCGCTCTCGGCAAAACCGGACGATACTTCTCTGACCGGGCGCGGCCTGTTTGTGCGGGAGCAGTTTCTCTGTCAGCACGTTTCGCCGCCTCCCGCCGGAGTGAATTCGAATCTCGCTCCCTCCACCGAAGCCCACCCGCAAACCAATCGCGAGCGCATGGCCGAGCACGCCAGCAATCAGTTCTGCGCCACTTGCCACAACCTTATTGATCCCATCGGTCTTGGATTTGAAAAGTTCGATGCGGTCGGGGCGAGGCGTGATCAATACGAGTTGATCTTCTATGCTGGGCATGGCATGCACCGGCCCCCGAAATCCGTCAATCTCCCGATGGACACGAAAGGCTGGGTCGCGGGCATTCCAGACTCAAACTTCTCTTCGCCCCGCGAACTTGGGAACTTCTCGCCAAGACACCGCTGTGCGAGGAATGTATGGTTAAGCAGTACCTCCGTTACGTAACGGGCCGGATGGAAACCCCGGCGGATACTCCTCTGATCCGAAGAGTCCTCGGAGACTTTCGGCAGTCTGGCCTTCATTTTCAGGAACTAATGATCTCACTAGTTCGCAATCGCGAGGCTCTGACGGACGAAAGGAACGTGTATGCCGCAAGTAATCACAAAGCGCAGTAGAATCTCCCGTCGAAGGCTTTTGAAGGGCGTCGGCGCTTCCATCGGGCTGCCGCCTCTGGTGTCGATGTTCAATTCGTCCGGCTCTGCTTACGCGGCGGAACTTGGCCCAACGGGCATCACGAAGGAAGCGCCAATCGAAAACCGCTTTGTTCTGTGGTTCAACGGCAATGGCATTCCGGAGCGCTACTGGATTCCCGCGGAAACCGGTGCGAGCTACCGGCTGACGCCTTGCCTCACCCCACTCGCGCCGTTCCGGGAAGATGTCCACATCATCACGGGTCTGGACAATTTCGCCGCAGGTCTGCCGGGTCCTGGTAACGGCCATGCCAATTCGATGAGCGGCCTCATGACTTGCACGCGCTTCAGCGGACGGGGCGCCAGCGGCATTTCCATCGATCAGGCGATCGCCGCCAAAATAGGAAGCGAATCGTGTTTCCGGTCTCTGCAGATCGGTGTGGCGCAAGAATCGTTCGGCGAAAGCATTCAGCGCAACATGAGCTGGTCGGGTTTCGATCACGCATTGCCTCGCGAATGCTGCCGGATCGGCTCTTCGACCGTCTCTTCGGCCGTCGCGAGGAAGGCTGGATAAACCGCAAGCGCAGCGTTCTCGACGTGGTTATGGAAGACGCCGCGGCGTTAAAGAAGGACCTACCCAAGGACGATCAACTCGGGTGGAGGAAGAGATGGCTTCCGTGCGCGATGTGGAGCGCGCCATCACCACTCTTCCCCCAGCCTACCGGAGCATCAATCCTCCCGAGTACGAAGATATGAAAGACTGGCCGCGTATCGCCAAGTTGCAGAGCGATCTTCTGGCGCACGCCCTCATCACGCGACAAACGCGAGTCGCCTCCTACATGCTCACCAAATGCCAGAGCATTTGCCGTTTTCCGTGGCTGGGCTACACCGCCGCCCGCCACCACGATTACACACATGCCGACGGCAGAGCGCCCGGCGCGACGGAGTGGAAGGACAGCGCATTATGCGCGATATCTGCCGCTGGCACGTCGAAGAGTTCGCCTACTTGGTAGGACGACCGAAGACCACGCCCGAAGGAGACGGCACTCTTCTCGACCATTGCTGCTTAGCTTTCGTGCACGAACATGCGGAGGCGAACCCCCATAAGAATAACGGCCTCGCGATGATCGTGGCGGGGCACGCGGGACGTTTAGCTACCGGTAGACACACCGAGACCACGGGCACGGTCGCTGATCTCTATGTCACGCTTGCCGACGAGATTCTTGGAGCAGGGCTCGGTACGTTTCCGACCTTCAATCGCAAGGTGACCGAGATACTGGCGTAATTTATTCCTCAACCATTCCCGCGTCGTGCTTGGGAGTGGAGGATGCGGCAATCGGGCCTCTCTTTCCTGAGCTTCTCCAGCCCCGCCGCGCTGACTTTCGTTCCGGTAAGGTCCAGGAATCGAAGTCCGCGCATGCCGGCTAATCTCGGAATGGCATCGTCTCCAATTTGTTTGCAATCGTGTACATCCAGCACCTCGAGCTGAGCCAGTCCTTTGATGGTGTCAAGACCGCGGGCGCTAATCAGTGTTCCCCGCAGCCGCAAGCGCCGCAGGACCTTCAGAGTCGCGATAGCTTCGAGGCCGGGCTGGGTGAAGCTGACAGACCAGGGGCCGGAATCGGTCAGCTGCACGCCTCCCAGGTCGAGAATCCTTAGCCCGGGGAGTTGCCGTAGTGGCTGCAATCCCGCGTCGGTGAGTTTGTCTCCTCCGAGCTTCAGCTCCCTCAGATTTGTGAGCGAAGTCAGTGCTTCGAGACCGGCATCGGTGACCTGCACGCTTCCGATATTGAGCACCTCGAGAGAACTCAACGCGGAGATCTGCTGCAGCGCGCTGTCGGTGATCTTCGTGCCCTCGAGATTGAGCCGGGCAAGGTGTTTCCAGTTCTTCAGGGCTGACATACCCGCATCGGTGATCATTTCCGCATAGCGAAGATTCAAGTCCGCGATGGCCGGCACGTTTTTTAACTGCCTCAGGCCGTGATCGGTGATGCGGGTTTCGGAAAGGTCCAGCTTTCTCAACGTAGGAAAGGCCGCGAGACTGGCGACATCGGAGTCGCTTGCCCAACTCGCCCGCAGATCGATGCTCACTGCCCGCCCGCGTGCATCAGCCGTCAGGGCGCCGCCCGCATCCGACACCCAGGCCAGCGAATCGACTCCGCTCGCCACAGCGGTAGAAGTCAACAACGCGAGTGAAATAAGAAAACCGAAGCGCATCGTCATCCTCGCCCCCGCCGGGCAGGCAAGGTCGAGTCCCGATCGAAGATAATCCCGCACTGGGGCAGTGCCGTCTTGAGCCGCGTCAGCCCTTTCTCAGTCACGAGCGTGTGATAGAGATTCAGGCTCTTCAACTCACGCATCGCAGCAAGATCGTCCACCCCGGCATCCGTCACTTTCGCCATATTCAGATGCAGCTCGCGCAGCTTCGGGAGGTTCTTCAGTGAATCCAGAGCTTGGTCGTCCACGTGCGTATAGTCGAGATTCACCACCGTGAGGCTATTGAGGGATGCGAGCGCAACAATCCCGGCGTCTCCAGTAGAGGTCCGTACCAAGTCAAGGCGCTGCAGGTGCTGGAGAGTCGAGAGGCTCTTGAGGCCCTGGTCGGTACACCTGCAGCTGTTCAGACCTAGCTCGCGGAGATTTGTCAGTTTGCTTATTGAGCAGAGAGCGGCGTCCCCGAGATCGGTGCCATTCACTTGAAGGACTTCAAGCCGGTTCAACTTTTCGAGTGGCGGGCGCTCCGAAATCCGTGATGTCCGAGTAGCTGAGATAAAGCCGCTGGAGGCTCTGCATCCAGGCCATCTCCTTCATTCCCTCGTCGTTCACTGGAGCGCTGGTCAGGTCGAGCTCTGACAATGAGGTGGCCATTTTCAATGCAGCGAGCCCAGAGCCCTGCACGAGTGTACCGGAAAGCCGCAACGAAAGAAGCCGTTTAAGATTGCCGAGAGACTCTAGACCAGCATCTGAAACGGTCGTGTTGTTCAGGCTCAATTCCTGCAAAGATGATAGCTGCGCCAACGACTTTAGGCCAAGGTTTCCAATCTGTGTGGCATCCAGGTCGAGGCGCTCCAGACCATGCAATCCATCCAGGTTCGCCAGTTGCGTATCGGTCACCGGCGTAGATGCGAGCGAGACCGCCGCTAGCCTTGCACCGCGGAATTCGGCCTTTCCGCCCAGCCGTCGAACCCAATCGCCGATGGCTTGGTGCTCCTGCCCGCCGGTAGAGCGGCAATAGCCTTGCCGGATGCCGGCGTCGCGCCGCCTGCGAACTCGATACTGCATTGCGGCTGAGCGGTCTTGAATGCATCCACGCCCGCTTCAGTTACGTGACTATAGCGAAGGTCCAGCGCTCGAAGTTCCTTCAGTCCAGCAAGCCTCGACAAACCGGAGTTGCTCACGTGACTGCGGTACAGGTTCAGCTCACGCAGGTGCGGCATGCGTTCCAAAGTCTCCACGCTGGCATCGGTGACGTCCGCTCCAAGCAGGTTCAGCTTGCGTATCGCCGTCAGATCGCGAAGCGAGGCAATCCTGCGGTCAGTCAGGTTCGTGCCATACAGATCCAACTCCTCGAGGGCGGTCAGAGCTCGCAGGTGCTTCAGTCCTTCGTCCGTGATGGGCGCGTTGCGCAAGTAGACACGGCGCAGGCTCTTCAGAGTCTCCAACGTGGCCATTCCTTCATCGCCGAAGTAGGGCGTGTCACTGAGATCAAGCGACTCAAGATGGACGAAGGGTGCGAGATTCGGAGTTTTCACAGAGGATTGCGAAAGCCGCAATTCCCGTAACTGGGTGAGCGAAGCCAAATACGAGATACCTTTGTCGTCCACGTTATGGGTAGGCAGGAAGTGCAGGCTGAAGAAGAGACGCTGCAGATGTTTTAGCCTCGCAAGGTGCTTGAGTGCCGCATTCGCGTCAAGGGGGCTGTCGGAAAAAGGAGTGAAAATCGGTCCCGGCAGCGACAGTTCGGTAAGGCTGCTCAGACCCGCCAGCTTCACGAGATCCTCGGGATCGATCGTAGTCCCGACCAGGTCAACAGCGGTGAGCCGAAACGGCCCGATAGGCAACTTCGTCAAGTCGTCGATCGGCTGCCGCTGGCCATTCACCCTGACCCGCCCGCCTTCACGAAGAATCCATTCCGCGGCCTGACGTTCAGGGAGATTGGTGCTGCCGCCGAGCAACCCGCACAGCAGCGCCGAACACGCGCTGAGCCAACTAGTTCGGGCGCCGATCATCTGAGCATTTCCTTCGGATCGCGTAAGCCATAGCTCTTATTTGCTAGAAGGTCATGCCTCGATTGCACGGGCTACTCGATGGGCCGAGCGGGTCGCGGCCTCCATGCCCCAGTTCATGTTGTCGCAATAAGCCCCCGCGAAGTAAACACGGCCCACGGGCTGGATACTTGCCGGCCAGAATTTTTTCAACTGGCCGGGTCTGTATTCGCGAGCCTGGCACGCCATCGCCCACTTGTCCTGCTCCCAATCGACGGCCATGACGTGATCGATGTCCGCCGATTTGCCCGGATAGTAGCGTTTGAACACGTCATAGGCGGCACTCGCAGCCACTCCTCCCTGCGCAGTGCCGATCAGTAGGCCGCGGTCGGTCGGCACCTCCTGCGCCATGGGCCACAACGGTCCGAGCAGCCGGCTGCCGAACTCCATATTCCCGCTATAACCGTCGCGTTTCCAGAACTTCGTCCGTGACTGGAAAATTGGCCGAGTCTCTACCGTGTACGGCATGTTCTGGATGACAAATTGTTTGTCCTCCGGCCACGCCGGAGCGACCGCGATGGCGCGCAGCATGACTGCGCTCATGCAGCAGACGAGATACTCGGCCTCGCACTTCTTCTGTTCGCCATTCTCCTTATAGCCGACGAGAACACCTGTATCCGAGTGGCGGATATGTGTCACAGCGCAGTTTTTTTGGATCCGACCCCCAAGCCGTGCAGCGAACGCGTTCGGGAGCATTTGATTCCCATCCTTCAGCCGGAAAAGCGCGTGCGGATTCGAAGGCACTCCCCGCAATCTGAGAATCGCCTGATGCCAGACACCCTGGAGTGCCGAATCGTTCGACCCCACACTCTTTATGGCAGCGGGCGAAGCGCCGCTCTGCTGCAAAAGGCCGGTTACGGTCAGCGTGTCCAATGAATCGAGCCCCACGCCAAAGGGCTGGTACTCGTCGGTGATCTTGTCCATGTAAGGCGCGAAATAGAGGTCTGAAAGATCGCCGTCGGGGTGCGAGGTAAGGTAACCAATCTCGCGCTCGTCGAAGCCTTCCGCACTCAAGACTTTCGGCGAACGGGCTTCTGGTTGAGGAATCATCCGTCCATTCGCAACTTCAAGAATATTCTCCCGGTGCGGATAAGGCACCACCGGTAAATTGAACTCCTTCACGTAGCGGTGGAAGAGTTCGTAACCGGGCGTGGTGAAATGTTCAGCCCCGGCATCTGCATACAGTCCGTCCGCGAGGCCCTCACGAACCGTTCTTACATGGCCGCCGATTCGGTCCGCGGCCTCAAGCACAACGGTCTCGTGCCCTCGCCTGGTCAACTCCCACGCACAAGCCAGGCCCGCAAGTCCTGCCCCTGCGACAATAATCCGCTTTTTCGGAACAGCAGCCGTGGCCGGCCACGGTGAGAGAACGTCAACCAGCAAAGCAGAGAACTTGAGAATGTCCCGTCGATTGATAGAAAGCATCTAATCAGACCTTGATGATGATCGCCCGTCTATTCTCATTTGACTGCGTTCGCTCTTATGATCGGCCCGCTTTTCATCCCTTTCTCGGGGCCTCGAAATCCTATCTGATTTCGAGACGCAGGTCAGGCGTCGCGCGACAGGTTGTTACAGACACAAAAGCGTGAGTGAGCAAAGTCTTGTGGTGCGGATGGGGAGACTTGAACTCCCACGCCCTTGCGAGCGCTGGAACCTAAATCCAGTGCGTCTGCCAATTCCGCCACATCCGCACGGGCGGGAAATCTTTATCAGCGTAACACTCTGATCTCTCGATGCACTCACACCGCATGCACGGACGCGGTCCAACCATCGAGTTCGACGGCGATTCGCTCATCGATCTTTCCTTCCGCGAACTCTTTTGCCACCCGAATTGCATTCATGATCGCCTTGGCATTCGATCTTCCGTGGCAAATAACGCAAAGCCCGTTCAGCCCGAGTAAGGGCGCGCCCCCATACTCGTCGACGTCGACTCGTTTCTTGAACTCCTTGAGAGCGCCTTGCGCCAGGTAGGCGCCCACCTTGCGGGTCAATGTGGCTGTCAGCGATTGTCGCAAAGTCTCGCCAACTACCTCGACCAGTCCTTCACTGACTTTCAACGCCACGTTGCCGACGAAGCCGTCGCATACAATGACGTCCGCCTTCCCGGTGTATAGGTCTCGTCCTTCTACATTTCCGATGAAGTTGACATTCCGCAAGCTCTTCAACAGCGGCCGCGCTTCGTGTGTCAGGCTGTTGCCCTTGTGCTCTTCCTCACCTATTGAGAGCAGCCCCACACGCGGACGGGGATTTCTGAAAATGACTCTCGAATACGCGTTCCCCATGACGGCGAACTGAGCCAGCATCTTTGGAGTGCAATCTACGTTCGCGCCGACGTCGAGTATCACCGCGGATCGATCGTTCACGGTGGGGAAAGCCGTAGCCAGGGCGGGCCGGTCCACCCCCGGCAACATGCCTTGGACCATCTTGGCGGTGGCCATCACCGCGCCAGTGTTGCCCGCCGAAACGACGCCTCCCGCGATTCCGGAGCTTACCAGTTTGCAAGCTACCCGGATGGAGCTGTCCTTCTTTCGAATGGCTTTACCGGCGCTCTCCGCCATCGTGATCTGATCACTGGCGTGTCGAACCTCTAGTGGAAGCCGCTGCCATCCCGGATAGCGGTCCAACTCACTCCGCAGCACGTCGTCGCGTCCGACCAGGACCACCCTCACACCCAGAGTTTTGACGGCCCGGATAGCACCCCCAACCTCCGGCTTAGGAAAGTGGTCACCTCCCATCGCGTCGAGGGCTATGGTCACCATGCAGTTGATTATTATGTCAGGCGGATGAGGCCGATCTTACTAGAGGCGCCTAAGCTTCGACCACTTCGATTACTTCGCGGCCCTTGTACTTACCACAGTGAGGACAGGCGCGGTGTGCACGGATCTTTTCGTGACAATTCGGGCACTCGGCGAGCTGGGGAACTGCCAGTGAATCGTGAGCACGGCGGGTGGAGGTACGACGCTTCGAATGACGGCGTTTCGGGTTCGGCATTTGACTTTTAGATCTCTTTCTCTACTGGAACTCGTGGTCCTGCAGCTCAGTTCTGCAAGCCTATCTCGGCCCGCAACATTTTCAATTTGCTCCAACGGTCATCGGCGGCCTTTGGTTGGCAGTCACAAGTCGTTAGGTTCAGATTTTCCCCACAACTTGGGCAGACTCCCTTGCAATCCTCTCTGCACACCAGCTGCATAGGTAATGCCAGCAGAACCACCTCTCGCAAAACGTCGTTTAGCTCAAGGCCGTTTCCGTCGTAGTATCCCACTTCGATAGCTGCCTCGTCGATTTCATCTTCGGCGCTGGCATTCGCCTCCTTGGAAGGCATGTAAATGAGATCAAAATGGTTTGTGATCGAAGAGGTTGCGGGTTCAGCGCAACGGTCACAAACAGTCTCGATCTGCGCGCTCAAGTCGCCTACCACTCGTATCTCGCCGAGCGATTCGTTCATCAACTCAGCTTTACCCTCTGCGTGTAGCGTCGAAGACTGCTTGACTTTGCTTTCAAAATCGATTTCCCCTGCCGGGACGTCGATATTGAAAGTGACCGGCTTTAACTCCAACGCTTGGAGGCTGACGAACACAAAAGCTTCCTTGGATTCCGACCCTGTAAACTGCTCGTGCGGTTTACTCAGTCACAAAGACCGATTATAGCAAGGCGGAACTCTGATCGAAAAAAACGCGGCTCCGCTGGAGCCGCGCTGTCTGAGGTTATCCACGTCACTGGCTCGTTCCAAAATGGTTCGCTCCAAACGCGGGACACCACCTCTCGTTAGTTCTGCGGCTGAGCTGCTCCCGAATCCGGGGATTGGCCCTGATCGTGGTGCCGCTCCTGCATACGCTGGCGCATCTGCGCCTGCATCTGCTCGTACGTCTGCTTCTGGCTGTCGGTTAACACCGCCTTGATTTTGCCGTCGCTTTCTTCTCGGAGCGAGCGCATCTTCTCGTGACGATCTTTAGGCGCGAGCGAGCTGTCGTTTCGGATGCTTTCGAACTGCTGTTGCCGATCGGTTAGAATCGACCGTATTTGTGTTTGTTGGTCGGCAGTGAGATTGAGCTTCTTAGTAAGCATTTTCACCTGCCGGTCTGGGTCCATCTGGCGATGGGGAGCTTGGCCGTTCCCCGGTGCCGGCGCAGCTGACTGGTCTTGTGGCGCGCCTATCGCTGCACCGATAGCGATAAGTGCTGAAACAGTCACTAGGCAAAGTTGTTTCTTCATGGTTCTCCTCTCCTTTCGGAGTTCTTGTCTCTACTTAAACAAGACGAACCTCCTGATTTTCGGTTTAAGTTATTGAAGTTAAACTTTCTTCAATCGAAATCCCTGACAAACTGGATAGATGCTCGACGCGCTCGCCGATCCCAACTTAGCCTTCGTGGTCCTGATCGCCGGGGTCTTGGCCCTCTACTGGGAATTGCATGCTCCCGGTTCCATTGCTCCTGGCATTATCGGCATCTTTCTGCTGTGTGCCGGTGCGTTCGGATTGTGGGAGAACGCGCCGACCTGGTACGGCTCCGTGCTGATCGTAATGGCTCTTGCGCTGCTTGCGGTCGAGGTCAAGCTCGGCGGCCATGGAGTTTCCGGCGCCTCGGGTGCTGTTCTGCTTCTGATCGGCGCGTTGGCGCTAGTGCGCGGTCCCCGCCGCATCAGCCCGGTCCTGGCCTTTGCCGTTTCGATCGCTCTGTGCAGCATCACTGTATTCTTGGGATACTTGGCTTTGCGCGCACGCCGAAGCAGGCCGCTCACCGGCGTACAAACCCTGGTCGGCGAAGTGGGTGTCGCCAGCACTGAAATTAGCTCGAAGGGCACTGTTCTGGTCCGCGGCGAGTACTGGCAGGCCAAGAGTAATGCTCCTATAGCGACCGGTACTCGGGTTTCTATCGAACGGGTGCAGGGTATGACGGTGTACGTCAAGGAGGCGTAATCGATCGACATGTTTGCCGGGTTCTTTGCTTTTAGCTTCTTGATCGCGATTGTCATTCTTGTGTTTTATCTGATCTCGTCCGTCAAGATTCTTGCCGAATACGAGCGAGGCGTTATCTTCCGGCTGGGCCGCGTACTTCCGGAGCCTAAAGGACCGGGCATCATCCTTGTGTTCGCTCCGCTCGACCGGATCGTCAGAATTTCGCTTCGTGTAGAGGCAATGGAAGTGCCACCACAAGACTTGGTTACGCGAGACAACGTCACCGTTAAGGTCAATGCCGTTATCTATTTTCGTGTCGTCGATCCCACGAAAGCGGTCATTGAAGTCTCCAATTTCCTGTACGCTACAAGCCAGCTTGCGCAGACCACGCTGCGTAGCGTTCTAGGCGAGGTTGAACTGGATGAACTGCTCAGCCAGCGCGAGAAAATCAACGTTCGTCTTCAGGCCGTGCTTGACGATCACACGGGGCCCTGGGGAGTGAAAGTAACGATGGTGGAAGTCAAGCAAGTCGATTTGCCGGATCAGATGATACGCGCCATCGCCCGCCAGGCCGAGGCGGAACGCGAGCGTCGGGCCAAAATCATTCACGCCGAAGGTGAATACCTGGCTGCCGAAAAGCTCAGCATGGCTGCCCGCCAGATCCAACAGGAGCCCGCGGCCATTCAGTTGCGCTACCTGCAGACACTCGTCGAAATCGGCGCGGAAAAAAACAGCACGGTTGTCTTTCCCGTTCCCGTTGACCTGCTGTCGTCTTTGAAGCAATACCTCGACCGCTCTAACATAGTCGAAGAGAAGGGAACCGGCGGTTCATCGCCTCAGCCTAGAGAACGTCCAGCCGACTTGTAGATCTCCGAGATGTATCGCATGTCTCTCAGGCCCTCTTCTCCGTCGCTCTTAGGCTCTTTGTTTCCGAATACGCAATCGGCGAAGTAATCAGCTTCCGTTGCGAACTGCGCGGGGTCCTGCTGGTCTTCCGACATCTCAGCCGGTGGTTGCCCCTTGATGGTCGTTTTCAGATGAATTCCTTGGTAAGAGAACGCAGGTTCCAGGTGTAATACGCCCTTTGAGCCGTGCACACGAATGAATCCATCCATGGGAGCGCCGTAAGTGGTGTTGCAGGTTGCTACCACCCCGGAAGGGAACCGCATCGTCCAACCGCAGTTTTCTTCCACATCCCGAAAGCGTCCATCCTGATCGATCACCGAGCAGAATCCTTCCAGATGCTGTGGTTCTTCGCCCGTTAAGTAGCGGCAGGCATTCAGCGAATAAATGCCTACGTCCATGAGCGGGCCACCGCCGGCAAGTTTCCTGTCTAGTCGCCACTCTCCCGCATGTTCTACAAAACCGTTTGCGCTCTCGATCGCCCGCACCGTTCCCAGTGATCCGTCCTTGATGAGTTGAATGGCATGCAGATTGACTGGTTCATATTGGCAGCGATAGGCAATCATCAGCTTTTTGCCGGCGGCTCTGCAAGCGTCCACCATAGCCTTACTGTCTTTCACGCTAGTAGCCATCGGTTTCTCGCAGAGTACGTGCTTACCCGCGTTCGCTGCGCGGATCGTGTATTCAGCGTGCATGCTGTTCGGCAGTGCGATATAGACCGCGTCAATTTCTTTGTTACCGGCTATCTCGTTGAAGTTCTGATAGCTGTAGATGTTCTTCGACGGCACGGCGTACTGAGCCGCCACCTTATCCGCTTTATCGCGGTGACCGCTGATCAGCGCCGTGACTTGAGATTTCTGCGACATCTTGCATCCGGGCATGAAGTGGTCCATTGAGATGCGGCCAAGCCCGACAATGCCGTAGCGCAGGCGCTGTTGGCTCGATTGTTCATCGCTTCTTAGAATTCCGGCAAACGGTGAAAACGCTAATCCCGCGGTTAAACTGCGGGCGAAACCACGACGATTCATCAGCATGAAAGATCCTCTCTTGTTTCACCATAGAACGTAGCCCGGCCAGTTCTTCCCAGGCTGCGAAGCGGCGGATCTTCCTGTTGACGATAGTCGTTATAACAGGTATAATCCGCTCGTGGCCAGTCTCGTCCAGGAACTCAGAATGTCCCGGCCATTCGGGCTTCTCGAGGAAGAAACTTCGCTTGCCATTCTACGTACCGCCGATGTCTTGCAGCGCCGCGTCTCGGAGATTCTGAAGCCCTTCGATATCACGGCTGCTCAGTACAACGTGCTCAGAATTCTGCGCGGCTCACCTTCAGGGCTGGCTTGTTCCCAGATTTCCGAGCGCCTCATCACTCACGATCCCGACGTCACGCGCTTGCTGGACCGAATGGAAGCTCAGCAATGGATCAAACGGAAGCGATCAGCCGCTGATCGTCGGGTGGTGCACGTTTTCATAACACCCACCGGAACCGGGCTGCTTGAGCAGATCAAGCCGCTCATAACGGCCTATCACCGCCAGCAATTTTCCAATCGGGGGGAAAAGACGCTCAAGCAGCTTTTGACGATGCTGGCACGAGTACGTGAAACAAATCCCCAGCTCAAACAGGAGAGTGAAGAATGACAGAAAGATACGACATTGATTCGGCGCACTCGAGTCTGCAGTTCAGTGTTCGTCATTTGATGGTCTCTAACGTACGCGGAACGTTTACAGGCGTGAAGGGCACGGCTCTATACGATTCTGCTAACCCCGCAGCGTCCAGCCTGGAAGCGACGATCGACGTAAATACCTTAAGTACGAACGACCCGCAGAGGGACGCGCACCTCAAGTCCCCGGATTTCTTCGATGCCGAGCGCTTCCCGACCATCAATTTCCGGAGCACCAGAGTAGAGAAGAAAGGCGACGACGAATTTGCCGTCACGGGTGAGGTCACGATCCACGGAGTAACAAAACCCGTGACGCTCGAGGTCAGAGAAGTTTCGGAACAAGCCAAAGATCCCTGGGGCAACGCGCGCTTAGGCGCATCTGTCAAAACCAAGCTGAAGCGCAGTGACTTCGGCCTTACCTGGAATGCGGCGCTCGAGGCCGGGGGCTTCATGATCGGTGACGATGTAAAGCTCGATTTTGAAATCGAGTTGGTCAAAGCGAAAAGCGCCACGGCCTAGCCGCCAGAGCGGATCGGCTTTCTCCCGGTTACCTGGGTTTTGTGCTCGCGGCAAATCCCAGGTTCACCTTGTGAAATGTATCTTGGAGAGCTTCCGGTATGACCCGGGAGTCGCCGACCGTAGTCATGAAATTCGCGTCGCCCGTCCAGCGAGGCAAGAAGTGCAGGTGCAGGTGCTCTGCGATACCTGCTCCCGCGGCCACTCCTAAATTCATTCCAAGATTGAATCCATCCGGTTTGTAGATCGAGTTCAGAACTTGCTCGGCTTGCCTGGCAAGCAGCATCAGTTCGCCTGTGCTTTCCTGGGTCGCCTCCTCCAACTTCGCCACGTGCTCGTACGGCACAATCATCAGGTGACCGCTTGTATACGGGTACCGGTTTAGCATGACGAAGCAGTATCTGCCTCGGTGGACGACGAACGTCCTCTCATCGTTGTCAGGATGCTGGGCGGCCGCACAAAAGATACAGCTGTAGCCGGTCGCCTTTTCTTCCATGTACTTTCCACGCCAGGGCGCCCAGAGGTATTCCATCGAGTCAGCTCTCTTATAGTCTTAAGCGCGTTCTTACAGTGCGACGAGTGTGTTCTCGTTCCCGGCGAGATGCACGCCGGCAGGAATTAGGAAAGAGAGTGCGGTGCCGGATCTGGTTTAGCCGCCTCGTTATGCTCCTCCGTATGGCCAGCCTTGTTGGGCTGATTAACCAGATCTCTGAGCTCCTTGCTCGGTTTGAAAAAAGGAATTCGCTTGGAAGGAACCTCCACTCGCGATCCTGTCTTCGGGTTCCTGCCTACCCGTGGCTGACGCTGCCTCGTACGAAAGCTGCCAAATCCGCGTATCTCGATCTTGTCGCCCTTGTGAAGGCTGTTCACGATACTGTCAAAAATCGTCTCGACAATCGTCTCGGAATCCTTGCGCGTCATTTCCACGACTTTAGAGACTTCGTCGATCAGCTCAGCCTTGGTCATAGCCTTTGTTCCTATAGTCACCCTTCGGATAGTTCTGGTTGATAGCGTCTCCCACGGTGGAAGTGGCTACCGCTGCGTGGCGGTGATATTCCTCAATACGATTCCGTTCTATGTCTTCGTGGACCTCACGCAGACTCAACCCAATTCGCTTCTGCGGCTCATTCATCTTGATCACCTTGAAGTCGAACTCTTCGCCCAGTGGCAGAAGAGCCTCATTAGCCGAAGCATTCCTTTGCCCGCGCGGTCTCGAATCGTGGCCGACGATTTCACTTCGATGGCATAGTGCTTCCACGCCAGGCGCCAGTTCCACAAAGACTCCAAAAGGAGCCGCTCGGCAGACCTTCCCGCGAACGTTATCCCCCACCTGGTGTGTACGAAAGAAAGTCTCCCAGTTGTCCGGCTGTAATTGCTTAATCCCGAGTGAGAGCCTTCGATGCGGTGCATCGATCTGCAGCACCACTGCCTGGATGATCTGTCCTTTCTTAACCAGCTCCGACGGATGCTTAACGTGGGCCGTCCACGACATATCGGAGACATGCACCAAACCATCGATGCCTTCTTCGATTTCTACGAATGCTCCGAATTCGGCGAGCTTTCTCACCCGTCCTTCCACGACCGATCCTATGCTGTACCGGTCCGCAATCGTGGTCCAAGGGTCGGCTTCGAGCTGCTTTATCCCTAGCGAGATTCGCCGCTCTCTGGGTTTGACCTCGAGAACCACCGCTTCCACTTGATCTCCGGCGTTTACGATCTTTGCCGGATGTTTCATCCTCCGGCTCCACGTCATCTCGGAGATGTGGATCAAACCCTCAACGCCCGGCTCGAGTTCCACAAAAGCGCCATAATCAGCTACACTCACGATTCTTCCGATGACCCGGCTTTGAACCGGATAACGCGCCTCGACATTCGTCCAGGGATCGGGTCTCATTTGTTTGAGACCCAGGGAAATGCGCTCGTGTTCGCGGTCGAACTTCAGCACCTTAACCGTGATTTCTTCACCCGTCGTGAGGATCGCTGAGGGGTGGGTGACGGTTCCGTAGCTTAGATCGCTTACATGGAGCAGACCATCTATGCCCCCGAGGTCGACAAACGCTCCATATTCGGTGAGATTCTTTACCACGCCTCGGACTTCAGCTCCCTCACTCAGGGTTTCGAGAGCATGAGCCTTCCGCGTCTGCAGATCGTTTTCGAGAAGAACACGCCTCGAGACCACGGCATTGCCGCGCCTTCGATTGAGCTTCAGAATTCGGACTGTCAGTTCCTGGCCGACATAGCCGTCCAGATTGTGAATCGGACGAACTTCCACTTGAGAACTTGGCAGGAATGCGGCAACTCCGATATCCACCGCCAAGCCACCCTTGATTTTGTTGATTACCTGTCCGGTTACTGGTGTCCCCTCGGATGCAGCCTTCTCCAACTGCTCCCAAACGTGGCGTCGGTGTGCCTTCTCATGAGAGAGGAGAATATACCCCTCGACCGGCGGCCCGTTTCGGTCGATCATCACGTCGATCACGTCACCGGGTTTGACCGCCGGCAGGCCGTCCACAAAAGGAAACTGCGAAGCCGGAACTAGGCCCTCTATCTTTCTGCCGATATCGACGATCACTTCTTTGTCTGTGACGGTCAGGACGTGCCCTCGATACTGCTCACTACCGCCGGATGTGAATTGATTGCTGTAATCGTCTAAGAAGGCTTGATAGTCCGAATTGTCTGCTGTTCCAGGTGATTCAACCTGTTCGTCAAAGGACTCAGCCATGTCTGAATTCATCCCGGGTGTGGCCCTGTGGTCCAAAGTCACGAAACTTTCCGATTCGCCACGGGGGCTTCAACAAAGTCTTCTAGTGTCGCGAGCCAAAGTCAACTGATTGATACTTCAGTACTTCAGAAATATAGCGGACGGTAGGGATGATGTCAACACGACATATTGCGCCCTTTGGTGCTCCCCACGCTTTCTTTGCGCCACCTCCCGGGTTGTCATATATAATTATGTAAGCGAACCACGAGTTTAAAAGTTCGCTGATCCTCCCGCATCGGCCGGCCTTTCCGGTTAGTGCTCGAGGCGAAATGAGGGTACCGCATGATCGAAGGACTGCTTCAGCCGACACACCTGCTCATTATTCTGGCTATAGCGCTGTTTGTTTTTGGCCCCAAGAAGCTTCCTGAGCTTGGCCAAGGTCTTGGCAAAGGGATTCGCTCGTTTAAGGACAGCATGAAGGCTGCAACCGAAGAGCCAGAGAAAATCGAGAATCCTACTACGACTCGCTCCTCGGACTCCAAGTAGAATCGCTGTATTTCTCCCCGTTTTCTGCTCGTGAACGGCAGCACGATTAGTTTTGTGCTGCCGTTTTCGTTTTTGGCGCATCACGCTTCCACGCCAGCAAAATTTGCACCGAACGGCAAGAAATGCCGCTTCTGATCGTCTTCTGCGCTAACAGAATTTATACTAGCTGCAAATCGTAAACCTTTGATTGTAGTGAATTTATCGCCGTCAAAAATCCTTGTCCATAGGTGGCACGAAAACTGCCTATCTTCCAGCCATGGTGATGCAGATCACCCTTCCTCCGAAGCTCGGAAAACCCAAGAACAGACAACTTACAACAGAGCATTCGGAACAAATAGATTTCACAGAGGAGCGGCGAAGCACATGACTACTGATGATTTCGGCAGAGCATATCAGAAGGGTTTCAATTTGACTGTACGTTTCTTAGTCTCCAGAGGACTGTCTTACGACGCGGCACTCGATACGGCCCAGGCTGCCTGGGCAAAAGGTTGGGAGCGGAGGGAGCAATTGCGCGACCCGAGCTTGGTGCTGACTTGGACCAACAGTATCGCTCTAAATATTCATCGAACTTTTTTGCGCAGGGAGCCGCAGACACAGACTCTGCCGGAACTGCAGGCGCCACCCCGCATGAATGTTGCTGCAATCGACGTCAAACGTATCTTGGGCGACTGCAAACCCAACGATCGAGTAGTGCTCGAAGGGCACTACATTGAAGGTTACAAGGTCCAGGAAATTGCGCGTCAGCATGGTTGGTCGGAAACTGCCGTCCGAATTCGACTCCTCCGTGCGCGCAGGAGTGTCGAGCGTCGCTTGAGCCGTCCGAAACATGCAAGATTGCGGTCTCTCGCCGAGAAGACGAGGAAAGCTCTGGCTTCCGCGCTCGAGGGTCCGGAATATAAAGTAGCGTAGAGATCAAAACGGAATCCCAAACGGGGCTCCAGAAAGCGCGATGTGCCCGACGCAGCATATCGCGCTTTTCGTCTTCTAGGCTCTAGATCAATTCGGCAGTGCTGAAGAAGAATGGGATTTCGATAGCGGCTGTTTCTGCCGAATCCGAGCCATGCACTGAATTTCTCTCGATGTTCTCGGCAAATTTTTTGCGAATCGTTCCGCTCTCGGCATTTGCAGGATTCGTTGCGCCCATCAACTCACGCCACTTGGTGATTGCATTCTCGCGTTGAAGCACCATCACCACGACCGGAGCTTCGGTCATGAACGTGACCAGGCCGCCAAAAAAAGGACGCTCTTTGTGAACTGCATAAAAAGCTTCCGCCTCTTGCCTGGAGAGCCGGCGGCTCTTCAAGGCCGCGACTCGAAAGCCGTTCTCCTCGACCATCGCCAGAATTGCTCCCAGATGCCCTTTCTTCACGGCATCCGGTTTGATAATTCCAAAGGTCTGTTCTAAAGCCATCTATTTTTCTTTACCTGTTTGTCTGTACTGTTCCCGCGAGCGCTTCCCGCATCTTCTCGCCGAGCACCGCGGGTGTGGGACACACGATAATACCGGCGTCCTCCATTGCGGCCAGTTTGTCTTCCGCTCGCCCGGCGCTTCCGGAGATGATCGCACCTGCGTGACCCATGCGGCGGCCCGGCGGCGCAGTCTGTCCCGCGATGAATCCCACCATCGGCTTTTTCACGTGAGACTTGGCATATTCGGCCGCAGTCTCTTCAGCGCTGCCGCCGATCTCACCGATCATGATGATTGCGTGCGTGTCCGGATCCTCGTTGAAAAGCTTGATCGCTTCCGTGAAACTCGTTCCGATGATCGGATCCCCGCCAATACCGATGCACGTCGATTGTCCGATATTCAATTTCGTTAACTGCCCGACCGCCTCATACGTCAGCGTGCCCGAGCGCGAGACAATTCCTACATTGCCTGGCTTGTGAATGTGGCCGGGCATAATGCCGATCTTGCACTTTCCCGGAGTAATCACGCCGGGGCAATTAGGACCGATCAGCCGCGTGCCGGGCTTGCTCTGCAGGTAAGCCCAGACTCGCTCCATATCCTGCGCCGGAATGCCTTCGGTTATGCACACCACCAGGGGCAACCCCGCATCTGCCGCTTCCATGATCGCGTCCGCCGCAAACGGTGGAGGTACGAAAATGACCGACGCGTTTGCGCCCGTCGCCTTCACCGCCTCTTCAACGGTGTTGAAGACCGGTCTGTCTAGATGGGTTTGGCCACCCTTTCCAGGTGTGGTGCCGCCGACTACCTTCGTGCCATAGTTGATCGCCTGCTCGGCATGAAATGTGCCTTCACGACCCGTGAAACCCTGAAAAAGAACCTTCGTGTTTTCGTCTATGAGTACGCTCATTGCGCCAGTCTCACTACTTTCTCCGCAGCGTCCTTCATCCCATCGGCCACTGTGAAATTGAAGCCCGACTCCCTCAGAACTTGTTGTCCCAATTCCACGTTCGTTCCTTCCATTCGGATCACCACGGGAATTTTGATCCCCAACTCGCGCGCGGCCGATACCACGCCGTTAGCCAGCGTGTCGCATCGCAGAATACCCCCGAAAATATTAATCAAGACTGCTTTCACACTGCGGTCTGAGAGCAAAATCCGGAAGGCATTCTTGATCTGTTCTGCGTTTGCCCCGCCGCCCACATCGAGAAAATTCGCCGGTTGCCCGCCCGCATACTTGATGATGTCCATCGTTGCCATTGCCAGCCCGGCCCCGTTAACCATGCAGGCGATCGTGCCGGCCAGCTTGATATAGTTCAGACCGAATCGGGAAGCTTCTACTTCGAGTGGGTCCTCCTCGTTCAAATCGCGAAGCTCGAGCAAGTCCTTGTGCCGGTAGAGCGCGTTGTCGTCAAGGTTGATTTTGGCGTCAAGTGCGTAGACCTTGTTGTCCTTCGTGAGGATGAAAGGGTTGATCTCCGCCAAAGATCCATCTACTGCCAGGTAGGCTTTGGAAAGCGCGATCATCGCCGCGGCCGCCGCATTCGCGCTGGCGGTAGGAGTACCCATTTCGAACGCCAGCTTGCGAGCCTGGAATGGCTGTAAGGGTTGGCCGCCGATCAGTGGTTCCCGCAAGATTAACTCCGGTGTCTTTGCGGCTACCTCTTCGATCTCCATGCCTCCGGCCTTCGAAGCCATGAACACTGTCTCTCCTAAAGCGCGATCCAGCGCTAGGCCCAGGTAAAGCTCTCGCTCAATCGGCAGCGTCTCTTCTATAAGCAATCGCTGTACCACGCGTCCTTCAGGTCCGGTCTGATGCGTTACCAGGGTCATGCCCAACATCTTTTTTGCGATGTCGGTCGCCTCCGCCGCATTCTTCGCGACCTTGACGCCGCCGCCTTTGCCACGGCCGCCCGCGTGAATCTGCGCCTTCACCACCACGCTGCCGCCGATCTTCTTGGCCGCTGCCTCAGCTTCTTCCACCGTATAAGCAACCTCGCCCCTCGGCACCGGAACATCGTATTTGGCAAGGATCGCTTTCGCCTGATACTCGTGTATCTTCATATAATTGCGGCGCGTGCCCGCTCATGTGGGCGGACGCCAACCGCTAGTGTATCTCGCGGTCCCAGAATCGGATCTTTGTGATGCTCAATTGTGCCCCGCGTCCCCGGTCATTGGCACAAAGCTGCGAGTCATTGGACCTCGTTCAGATCCTCGTAACCCAACACCAGTCCGTAGACGCGTTGGACCACCATCTCGCGCACATCATGTCGCACACGCGGTTGATCGCGGCTGTCCGAAAAGCCTTGACCTAATCGGTCCCGCAAACCCCTCAATCTGACAAAAACGGTGTTACGCAGAAGTGAGATCGCTTGCTTTCAGAATCAAACAGCGGACGCGCCCGCGAAGTGCTGCAACCTCGGCTGGTCAATCGAGAATCTGACTCACAAAGTTGTGGGCGGACGAACTGAACTTATTAGGTTGACGCTTATTGAACTACGCCCGCGTAGACTTTGCCTTCATCATCGCGCCGTCAGAATAGCACCTTCAAAGCCAGCTGAATCTGCCGCGCAGAAGTCGTGCCGTCGGGTTGCGTGATCGTCGATAAAGACTGCCCGAATGTTCCGGGCGATGCCAGCGTATCGCCCGAGGTTCCGGGCTGGTCGAACTGAATGCGGTTGAACACGTTGTAAACCTCTGCGCGGAATTGTACGTTGATTCGCTCGCCGAAGTGGGTGTTTTTCACCAGGTTCAAATCGGTGTTGTAATAGGTCGGACCGGTAAAGGTATTTCGTCCGAGATTTCCCGGTCTGCCGAATGGCTGAGTAGCGAAGGCGCTCAAAGGCGGTCCCGTTTGGTTTCTCGGCGCGTCTGCCGGTATCGAGGGATCTCCAACCAGATCCGGCCGGTTGCTGAGGCCGGTGTACTCGGAATCTCTGGCGCTGTAAATATCAAAGGGACGTCCGCTCTGGAAGGTCGAAAGCCCCGACAACTCCCAACCGCCGAGCACGTGCGCTGCGAACCCATGGCTTAGGTGACTATGCCCGGGTCCAAACGGCAGTTCGAAAATGTAATTCACTATCAGCCGGTGCCTCAGATCGTAGTCCGACGATCCTCGCTCCTCATGCAGGTTGAACGAGTTGCGCGCGATGTTGCGGTTCCCGGGCTGGCCCGCGACTAGCGGATCCGCTGCATCGTCGATGGCGTGCGACCACGTGTAGGCGGCCTGAAACTGCACGCCACGGCTGAATTGTTTGTTGAACACGGTCTGCAGACCGTTGTAGGTTGCGTTCCCGATGGATCGGATAACCACCGGCTCTTCAAAAGCTGTATTCCCGGTCACTTGTGGATATCCGAGTAAGGGAGCAATGCGCAACGATCCTCCGGAGACATCGAGCGGCAAAGTACCGTTGGCGTGAGCCGCCGCGACTAACCAGGGCAGCGGAGGATTCCCATCTACTGAACGAAACATACGGTGGGTGCCCGAGCCCACGTAATCCACTTCGATGGTCATGCCGCTCCTTAGCTGGCGCTGGATGCCGGCGTTCCACGACTGGGTGTACGGAACTCTGAGATTCGGATCGAGAATCGTGATACCAGTCAGGAGAGATCCGTCTGGTACCGCTGAAGATGGAGCCGGTTGCGTTGGCGGCGGCGGCAATGCTGCCAGCGTTACTATCGGGACTGTAGGTCCGAAACTCTCGTTTGGAAAATTCTGCACGCCGGCCACGAAAGGCGGATTTCCTTTCAGATTTGTAAACAGGTTCCCGAAAACCCGATCGTGGAAAATGCCGTATCCGGCCCGGACCGACGTCTTGCCGTCGTGGAATGGATCCCACGCCAATCCGAGGCGAGGCTCAAAATTGTAGGGATTGCCGTAGAAGACCTCTCGCCCGGTCCCTGGGCCGACCGTCTGGAAAGTGAGCGGTGCCGGGTCTGACGCCTGCTGATAGAGCAGGTTCGATAAGTTCCCATTTCGCTCGAACGGCGGTTGATCTAGTTCGTATCGGAATCCGAGGTCGATCGTCAGGTTTGGCCGCACCTTCCAGGAGTCCTGGACGAACAGTCCATACTCATGCTGGACGAATCTCCTGAAATCGGTGGCCGTACGGGTTCCTTGGGCGTTATAGAATTGCGTCTGCGACTGGACCCCCGGCACTCCCAGTAACGCTGCCGCCAGGGTTTGAAGCGTCTCATCGGATCCGCAAATACTGCAGTTCACGACCTGAATTCCAAAGTTTCCGAAAGCCGTGAAATCATCCACCGGACGGGCTCCGAAAGCATCGTACCCGTTGTCATACACATACCGGAACTCGCCGCCCACTTTAACGTTGTGTTTGCCAGCTACCCAGGAGAGTTGATCTACGTAATGCCATGTCCCGGCACGCCGGAACTGGCCGTTGCTGTCTCCCAGCGCGCCGCAGCCGAAGTTAGCCATCGTCGGAACACCAGTAGATAAGTCGAAGTTATAGTCTGTCCCGAACCCAAACGGATCAGGGGTGCTGTTGCTGTCTATGGTTTTCTGACCGTTGCAGGTAAAGAGGTCATCGGTCCGGTTGAGTCCGAAGCGAAATTCATTGACCAGGTTCGGACGGAACGCGGCGATGAAGTTGAAGGAGCCATTCTGACTTTGCTGGCCTGTCGCAACGCCGCCGACTCCCGGGAATATCTCATCTAGAGAGTTGCCGACCGTCAAGCCATTGTAGATATACCGCGCGAAGACACTGTACTTATCGCTGAAGTGATGATCGATCCGGAACGTCGTGTTGGCTGTATTTTGTGGCTCACTCGTTGGGAAAAAGTAAGTTCCCCGTATGCTGTCCACTGCTGGACCGTTGGGGTTGGGATAAAGCGACAGAACCTTCTGCATTGTCGGATTGAGCGGGAGTCCCAAGGCATTGTTCGGGGAACCCGGGTTGGCGAGATTAATCAGCTGCGTGTTTCCGTTCTGATCGGTGTAATTAAAGATTCCACTCTTGAAAGCCGCAGTCGGTACTGTGGCGGAATTTGTCAGTGTGGTCCGGAAGCGGTCCCACTCCGAGTTGACGAAGAAAAAGGTCTTGTCTTTGACAATGGGGCCCCCTAGCGAAAACCCGAACTGATTGCGAACGAACGGGTTCTGCGGGTCGGGTGTGGGATTGAAATAATCGCGCGCAGCCATGGCATTTACCCGGTTGAACTCGTAAGCATCGCCGTGAAACTGATTCGAGCCGCTGCGTGTCACAACATCGATAATCGCCCCCGAGTTGCGGCCGAACTCCGGCAGATAATTGTTCGTGATTACCCGGAATTCCTGAGTCGAATCGGGATTGATCGTACTGATGCCGCCCGGTATGCCTGGAACCGATGCATCGTTATTGTCCGTGCCATCCAGCAGAAAATTATTGTTCCGCTCCCGTTGTCCGTTCACCGAGAAGCCTCCGAGCGAACTGGTTGTCTCTTGAGCCCCAGGCGAAAGCAGCACCAGTTGGTAAGGGTCGCGCGTAATCAGCGGTAAGTCCACGATGCGCCTCTGATCGACCACGTTGCTGAGCTGCGCGTCTTCCATATCAATGGTCGGGACCGACGCGCCTGCTACAACATCAACGGACTGAGAAACGGTGCCCACTTCCATCCTGCCGTTTAATGTCAGATTCTGTGCTACGGTCAATGCTACGTTCTGGAAGCGTACTGTGGAAAAGCCCGGCTTTTCCACAGTCACGTCATAGTGACCCGCCTTCAGGTTCGGTACGGAGTAAAATCCGGCGGCATCTGTTACAGAGGTACGGGTAACAGCCGTCTCAACCTGTTTGGCAGTAACTGCCGCTCCGGCCACCGCCCCTCCACTTGCATCCAAAACGGTGCCGGTGATGTTGCCCGTCTGAGCGTAAACTGTCGTCGCTGCCAAGGCGAGCAGACTGCCCATTAACAGGCGCTTGCAGTGATGATTCTCGTGATGTGCCATAAAGCGATTCCGCGTTCCCCCAATTAAAGCCGGTAAATGCCTCATTTTTGCACTAATAGCGGCCCGAGTCCACGCAGGTTTGGCCTGAAAGAGCAAAATCAGACGAATCGTTCAAATAAAATGTGTTTAGGCGAAACACCCGCTCAGGCAGGTTCGGGTTTCCCAAACAGCGCCGAGCCGCGAAACGATGCTGCGCAATGCGATTAGGCGCTCAGATCCAGCGCGCTGAACGATGGACGCTAGTTCCGGCTGCCGTTCACGGACTTCGCCTTTTTATTCAGGGTTTCCAATTCGAGGTCGAAATCGACGATTTCGTAGAGCTCGAATCCCATGTTCCCTTTCAATTTGCGCTTGCTGGCGACCTTCCTGATGAACTCCTGCGCTTTGGCCTCGCTGATGTTTGGATAGTGAGCAGAGATGTAGCATCGAAGCTCGGTTGCGCTTTCGAGGAAGTTGACCTGGAAATCAAGATTATTGAGATCGGTCTTCTTGTTCATTGCCTTCGGGGAAGATGCGTTCATGCTGCTCACGTTGGCATTGATGCCTGCCAGAAGACGGCAATCCTGAAGGGCTGTGGGAAGGGTGTGGGTGGCATGCAGCATGTTCTGGACGCTGCGTTCGGTGCCGCCGGCTTCGTCGTAAAGATATTGAGCGGCTTGGGTGCGCTGCTGAAAAAGATAACAAAGCTGTTTGGCGTCTTTGATCCGCTCCTCGATCCACCGCTTTCGATCTTGGTTGTTAACCTGTTCCAGGATTTCGAACTTGGAAGAATTCTGCTCCAGGAAACTCCGCCAGCTTGAAGTGAAGGTCTCTTCTCTCATCTTGCATTCGCTGCGGCCCACCCTCGGAATTTGAGACAACTTGAGTGTGGAGAGAAGCTCCGGGTAGTAGGTTTGGGCATGGTTTGTGAAGCCCGGATACTGCTTGAGTACGGTCTGCAGATTCTGAAACTCGAACTGCAGAAAGTTGTGATCCATCTTTGCCGCGACTTGGAAACTAGCCGCGCCGATAATCATCAGACCGGTCTCGGAATTTGAGCCCTCGAGTTGTACGCCGGTGACATGCTGCCAGGGTCCTGATTTGTGGTGGGACGATTCGCCCTGCTCGCCCAGCCGTTGATTGACGTCGTAGATCGGCTCGAGCTGCCCCATCAGCGAGGGATCGAGAATTCCTGACGCCTTCGTCTTCGCGTCGGTTGGCGGCGCGGTCAACGTATTGGAAGCGGTCTGACCTGTCGAGTAGACGAATAGATCCACCAGAACCTGCTTGTCCTGTAGCGGGGAATCTTTTACCGGTTCGCAGGTGATCTGGATTCGACTGTTCTGAACGGAAAGCGCGAGCGTCTTATCCGTGTAGGCCAGAATGCGCTTCTTTGTGCTTTCGATGATATTCGTGATCTGCTGGCGGGAGGGGCCATCGTTCCCAGGGTAGACATTCAGGAAGCCGCTGATGTTCGTCTTGGAGCGCATGAGCCAATAGACGTTGGCAGCCGGATATCCCAGCGTCCCTGCCTGCATAACGGCATCGGTGCCGGCCGTTGGGCCGATAATGGCGATCTTGTTCTTCGTCTTGTGATCGTTCTTCGGCATGCTCATGAACTGGTCGAGATTCATCACGGCCGGATCGTTGAGCACGACTTTGACCTCGTCGATGACGGCATGGTAATCCTTGTGCCCGTTTGCGGACGCCTCGATTCCGCCGCCCGTTGCGATGACGATCTTGCAGCCGAAGTATTCGCCTTTAGGAGCAGACCTGGCCTCAACCTTGAACACCTGCCGGTCCGTCAGATTAAGCCTCCCCACTTGAGAGACCTTGGTCACAATCCCGTTAACTACCTCGTTGGCGATCGTACTCAGAATCTGCTCGTTTTCCTTGGACCACTCCCGGCGATCCTGTGGCCCCTGTGATGTCGGCGCCGATGATCCTGTGTTGTGGCCGAGAACTTGTTTCGCCTGGTTGATGTTCTGCCCGTAGGTCCCTTTGACATACCCTCGCGCACCCGCCCACGGGTCAGCCTCTCCGATCACCAGGATGCTGAGGTCGACGGGGTCGTCATTCTTGAACGAGCTGTGTAGCCTGGGCATCGACTGCAGATAATACGCCGCCGCACTGCCACGTCCAATGACGATGAGGTCAAAGGGATTGGTTGAATCACCTAAAGCCATGTTGCGCTCCCCGGGTCTGGTGGATTTCGTGTCAGCCCGGTGTTTCCATTCTGCACCCGCATCGAGGTGTATACAACCGGCAGACTGGGTCGCGCCGCACCTTGGATCGGTTTGCAACGAGATCCCATTTGCTATACGATCCAACCTGGGAGGACCAAGTATGGCCCACTATCTGTTGCAGATCTCCTACAGCTCCGAAGCCTGGGCGGCCCTTGTTAAGAATCCTCAGGATCGCGCAGAGGCAGTGCGGGGACCGATAGAGAAGCTCGGAGGCAAAGTCGAGCGGATTTGGCTAGCCTTCGGCGAAGATGACATCGTCGGAATTGTCGATATGCCTAACAATGTTGCTGCAGCCGCAATCGCGATCGCTTTCGCCGCGGGCGGTGCGTGCAAAAACGTCAAAACTACCCCGCTCCTGTCCATGCAAGAAGGAATAGAAGCGATGAAAAAGGCTGCTGAGTCTGGCTACAAGCCCGCTCACAAGGCGACCTCTGCCTGACCCAGTTGAGGGCGCTGGGAGAGGGGATCCGTAGTGACAACGGAGCACCTTTCAGTTCCATATACAGCCGGAACCCTCAATCATGAGGCGAACCCCGTGTGACATTACTATCCAACCGGATCGTGCTCTGCAGTCCGTGTGGCTACTGAAGGCGCGTGAGGGTGGATCGTGACATAGCTATCAGAAAAGGTACGGCACGAGGGCGGCGGTCTGATGGGCATAGGTCGCATACGTCTCCCCAAATTGGGAACGCATCCACTCCTCCTCCATGCGGAACTTGGCCCAGAACACCAGGAACACCAGAACGAAGCTGATGACCCCGCGCACCTGGGAGAGCGCAACCGCGGTGCCAAGAAACCCCGTCAGAATGCCGGTGTAAATGGGGTGACGGACCAGGGCATAGGGGCCGGTGGCAATCAGCTCGTGGCCCTGCTTAATGGTTACGGAGCGGCTCCAGTTGCTGCCGAGGTGCTGGCGCGCCCAGATGGCGAAGAGAAGGCCCGCGACGGTAACAACAGCTCCAACTCCAAAGGACCAGATGCCAGACGGCCAGAGCTGGCGGTAGAGCCAGGGCAGCGGGATGCGAGTCGTCGAGAGCAGGACGATCACGATCAAGAAGGCGAGGGCCCGCAGGATCCGCGAGGCGGCCGGCTCGAGGCGCTGGGTGGTTTTGGTATTGGCGGCCTTGATTTGCCAATAGAGAAGAAAGGCAATCCAGACCACGGGAAAGAAAGATTCGAAGAACCAGAGCATTCAGGACCTCCGGGCGTTGTAGTTGTTGTGAAGCTCTTCGCAGTGTTTACGTGGGCGAGCAAGCGGAAGTTCCAGGGGCGCGCGACGTTTCGCCCCGAGCCGAGGGCAGCATATAGAAGAAGCTTTGCCGATCAAGTCCACGATTGCCCAGTGGTCCTCCGGTCCTTGCAGATCGGACACGTTCAATTCAACAGCCTCATGCCGGACGCAGACCGCACGCGACCAGAATGGCCAACAGCGCCAGATCCGGGGCCATGACTGTCTTCGGCGCGTCACGCCTCCCGTGAGATCGGGGCGGCAGAACCCTTTAGGTTGAGCTACAAAACTCGTTTGAACTCAAGCCTCAGCTTGCGTTCTGATCATTAATGGACTCCAAGGCAGGAGAGTGGCTGGTCGAGCGAACATTTCGAACATCTCTCATCGGTGCTAGTCCAAACAAGCGGCTGTACTCCCGATTGAATTGGCTTGCGCTTTCGTATCCCACCGAAAAAGCCGCACTGGCGGCATCGACGCCTTCAACAAGCATCCGTTGGCGGGCCGCCTGCAAACGAAGTTGTTTCTGGTACTGCAGCGGGCTCATGGAAGTCAAAACTCGGAAGTGGTGATGCAGTGTGGACATGCTCATTCCGGCGACGTGTGCGAGATCCTCCACCCTTAGCGTCTTCGTATAATTTGTCCTGATCCAAGCGATGACTTTCGCTGTGCGGTAACTCTGGTCCCCGGCGGTGGCAATCGCGCGCAGTCGTTGCCCTCCACCACCTCTGAGAATGCGGTAAATAATCTCCCGTTGGATCATCGGGCTGAGAAACGGAATGTCCTGCGGGGTATTCAGCAGATCGAGCAAGCGGTCGAGTGCACCGAGCAACTCAACACTGGTCTCGGCTGTCGTCATGGCAGGTGTGTCCGAGCCAGTCAGAGGCAGGGGGAAATCTTCCCGGCTCAGAATCTCTCGAACGGCCTGCATTTCGAGCTTCAGCCGCAGGCACAGGTACGGAGTTTCTGGACTAGCCTCAACCACTTGACTGACAACCGGCAGATCGAGCGACGTCAGCAGGTATCTCGATGCGTCGTACAGGAAAGTATTCGGGCCGAGTTCTACTCGCTTGCGACCTTGAACGACCTGGGCCACGCTCGGCTCGTAGGTGACGGGAACCGGAGTCGTAGGCGCTGTGTGCCGATAAAGTGTCAGGCCAGGAACGTCCGTGACCCGGCTATCCGTCGAGCCAACGAATGAGGCAACTTTGCGGGCAAGCTGCAGCCGTAGTTCCGTCCGCCGAGCCGCGGCTATGCGGGACTTATTGCTATTATTTTCCGCTGCGATTTGTGTCTTCCTCTCCATAGCATAGCGGCCTTCCGTCGGGTTCGAATATAGTCGACACGAGCGCACAGGCCGTTTGGTGGCCGTTGTGCGCGTGTATTTCGGTCTTCGCGAGGATTAGGCAATAACTTCGCAGGATCAGGATATCGGTCCACGCACCGATATCCCTAGCCTGGAGGTGAGGGACGACAGTCGTGGAAAAGCGGAAACTCGGAAAAGCTGGCCTGGAGGTCTCGGCAATTGGTCTCGGCTGTATGGGAATGAGTTGGTCCTATGGCCCCCCGAAAGACAAGCAAGAGATGATTGCTCTGCTCCATTCCGCGGTCGAGCGTGGCGTTACGTTCTTCGACACCGCCGAGGTCTACGGACCGTTGACTAACGAAGAATTGGTCGGCGAAGCGCTCTCACCGTTCCGTGGGCAGGTCGTGATTGCGACGAAATTCGGATGGGAGCCGAATCCAGGAGACACCAACCGATGGAGCGCACTAAACAGCCGGCCTGAGCACATCAAGCAGGTTGCGGAAGCGTCGCTCAAGCGCCTGAAGGTTGACGCTATTGATTTGTTCTATCAGCATCGCGTTGATCCAAACGTTCCGATCGAAGACGTTGCGGGTGCTGTCAAGGACCTCATCCAGCAGGGCAAAGTGAAGCACTTCGGTCTTTCAGAAGCAGGCGTGCAAACGATCCGGCGCGCCAACTCAGTTCAAGCAGTCACGGCGCTGCAGAGCGAGTACTCCCTGTTTTGGAGGGAACCGGAACGCGAGATCATTCCCACGCTTGAGGAACTCGGAATCGGATTCGTTCCATTCAGTCCCCTGGGAAAAGGCTTCCTGACAGGGAAGATCACGCCGGAGACCAATTTCGACAGCAGCGACTTCCGCAGCACGGTTCCTCGTTTTCAAGAGGAGAATCGGATAGCGAACCAGCCGCTGGTCGATGTCGTTACTACATTCGCCAAACAGAAAAACGCAACACCGGCGCAGGTCGCGCTCGCATGGCTGCTGGCGAAGAAGCCTTGGATTGTTCCCATTCCTGGCACAACGAAGCTCGACCGGTTGGATGAGAACCTCGGAGCGTTGAACGTCGAACTGGCGCCTGAAGATCTGGATGCGATAGAGACTGCCTCCTCCCGGATCAAGCTCGAAGGGGCGCGTTATCCGGCATTTCACGAAAAGCTGGTGGGCCGTTGAAGCGGAACCGGCGAGATCTCATGAAAGCGATACAGATTGCAACGATTGCGGCTGCCGTGACCTCCGCCGTTGCCCAGAGTCATACGGCTTCGAGCTCTAACCCCGCTCCGCATTCTGACAAGGCGACGCTAATCGGTGCCTGGCACTTGGCCAGTATTACAGGAGCTGATGGCAGACCTGTTTCGCCGGCTCCCAAGGGCATGCTGATCTACACCCGCGACGGACACATGTCCGTTCAGCTCATGTATCCCAAAACCGATAATGCTCTGTCAAACCAGTACGTTCAGGCTGGCTATGAGGCATCCTTCGGCAGCTACGACGTAGATGAAGCGAGGCACACGGTAACCCACCATGTGCAAGGCTCTGTAACACGGGAATTGTTAGTCGGAAAGGACCTGCCCCGTTTTTATCAATTCACCGCCGGCCGCCACTTAATCATCAGATCGACTCACCCCGAGGAACACTGGTCGGTGACTTGGGAGCACTACTGATGGCTGATTGGCACAAAGCGCAAAGGGCGCGAATCCGTGCCGCCAATCAGGTCAGGAACACTTCCGTATCGGCGGCCTCGGCGTGCCCGTTTGGCGCACGCTCGGCCACGGTCAAAATCGATCCTCGCTAACGCTAAACAAGGGAACACATATGAACCTAGATGCTCCGCGCTCCGCCGTAACTCCTGAAGACGTGCAAAGAGTTTCACCGGCGCTTGCCCAATACACTCAGGACACCATTAGCAACGATCTCTGGAAACGGCCAGCGTTATCGCCTCGCGACCGTAGCCTCGTGACTGTAGCTGCCTTGATTGCTCGCAGTCAAACGATCGGCATGCTGCATTGCTTCAACTTGGCGCTCGATAATGGCGTAATCCCCGGTGAACTGTCCGAGGTCATCACGCATCTTGCGCTCTACTCGGGCTGGTGGAATGCCTTCGCCGCGGTCCCGATCGTCAAGGACATCTTTGTGCAGCGTGGCATAGGAGAGGATCAACTTGCGGAAGCTTCACCCCGCCTTCTTCCGATCGAGGAAGAGGCCGAAGCAAAACGCGCCTCAACCGTCGAGCAGAATTTCGGCGCTGTAGCACCCGGCGTCCTTCAGTACACCACAGACCTGCTATTCCGCAATCTTTGGCTCCGTCCCGGACTAACGCCTCGGGATCGAAGTCTCGTCACAGTCAGCGCGTTGATCGCCTCAGGGCAAGTCGCGCAGATTCCTTATCATCTCAACCGAGCAATGGACAACGGCTTGACGAAAGAGCAAGCCTCCGAAGTCCTGACGCACTTGGCATTTTACGCCGGTTGGCCTAACGTCTTTTCTGCGCTGCCCGTTGTGAAAGGCGTTTTTGAGAGCCGTAAGTGACGGCAAGCTGCCGCGGTCGCAACTGAGATGCCGGCCAAGAACTATCAGCCAAAGCTGTTTACAGCCCGGCCGCAGGCGATAGCGATTAGCAGTTTCAAATTTCCGACCTGGCAACTCTACGTTCAGCCCGTTCGTGCGGCCGCGCGTCGCGGCGCGCGCGGCCCTCATATC
>CAWJEH010000055.1:0-223902 GCA_963841675.1 Terriglobia bacterium | reverse complement strand
TTAATGCAGCGCACGGCGCCGAGGTAATTCGTGTTCATCGTATTGACAAATGCATCAGATCTGCATGATGCCTTGTCTGATTGCGTCGTGGAACATTTGTGTTGTTTTTCACGTAAAACGACAGCATGGGGCAAAAACGGGCAACCAGCGTGTTTTGGCAACATTGGCTCATTTTTCTCGGTGCGGGACTGGTCCTCGCGGCCCTAGCGATATCCGCCTTCCTGAACCCGCAGCTGCGTTTTCTGCATTCGCTCCAGTCATTAATTTATGTTGCTGTTGTCGTGCTTGCCCGACGGAACAGTCCATGGGGCTTTGGAATTGGCGCGATCATGGCAGCAGCATGGAACTGTCTGAATCTGTTCGTAACACATCTAATGCAGACTGGGATGGTGTTGTTGCTATCTTTTGTTCGACGGGCCATATGCGTCAGCCGGTGACTATTATGGTGGCGATTGGCGGCATAGGTCATTTCGTCCTCCTGATCGCGTGCGTTATGGATTTCCTGGAATTAAGGCCGGGCATCAGGCAATGGGGACAGTTCTTTGCGGGCGGCTTGCTGTCCATCGCCTATCTCGCTCTGGCCGTCATACTTACAACGGGTCACGGCGTGTAGCGAATTCGAGATTTTCAGTTCAGCCTAGTATTAGCTGTGGCTTCCGATTCAGCTCGCCGTTGCGGCCAACGAACATCAAGCCCGCTGTGGGTCGCACACGGTTTAGTAATGATCTCCAGGCCTAACGCGACCTGTCCCGCCGAGACATTTCAAGATTGAGCCCGACCGGACCGAGGCGGGATTGGATTGTTGCTCCTTGGGGAGAACTCTAGAAGTGGGTCGGCGTTCCTACGCGACGCATTGGCTGCCGCTTCCCATAAGACAACGACCGCCACAACCATTCGAGCGGTCCGAAACGGAAACGCTGCAGCCAGAAGCGACTCAGTTGCAACTTTGCGCTGTAAGTCGCCACTCCAATGGCTGCCGCCACCGCGGAGCCCATGTCTCCGAATAAACCTAGCCCGTATCCGTAGAAAATGCAACCGAGCACGATGGACTGGAGCACATAATTTGTCAAGGCCATTTGACCGACAGCGGCGAGAGCCGGCAGGCGAGATGTGCGACGTGGATCCAACCAAAGCAGTAGTCCCGAGCCGTATGCTGATGCCATCAGGATGGAAGCATCGAGGTGGGTATTCTGCAGCACCCGCTCCGAGAGGGCCTGTTCTCGGTGGCGAACTCATCTTATGAATCGACTCTCACTTTTCGGAAACATCACGTGTCCTGGCCAGCCCGTCGTGGGTCGACGGCCCCGCAACAAGACGGATGGTGATTTGCGCAATGACCAAGAGAGAAGCCCAGCAAGTAAGATCAGCGAGGCGTGGCGCGGGACCAGTCCCAAACGAAATCGCTTTCGTGTTGGAGGCCCACGTGAAGTCGCGCAATGCGCCGAGTGCGGTTAGCAAGGAAATGTAGACAACCAGACCACCGAGGCCAAACCGGCGTTGTATACGCCAACCAACTAACCCAAAGGCACCCCCCCACACTAGATTCTGGGCGAAATAAATCGGAAGCGGCAAGATCGGACGAGCCTCCGAGGGATACAACCACCAACCGGAGGCATGGGCCACGAGATCCCAAAGTACATTGAATCCCGTAACGATCAGCGTAGCTGCTAATGCGCCCGCCGTTCGTAAGCGCTTTACCCGCGTCAGATATATCGTCGCACCAAAGAGGCCCACGGCAGCCAAAGTGAACCAAAATTGAAGCCACGGTGTGAATACGGTCAGCATCCCGCTTGTCTAGACTTACCATCGGGCGCTTCGCCATGCTGCTTGGGAGGAGAGGTAAAGCGCATGCCAGCAACAGAATTCCGGAGCTCGTACGCTCAAAAGCTGAAACGGACATCTGGATCCGCGGCGACGCGCTTCCAAATGATTTGAGCGACACGTTCACCTGAATGTCAAAAAGTATAGGATGCTGCTCTACTCAAAATCGCCATTGCAACGGAACGTTTACGCGACACTCGAAGCGTTAAAAGCGTGTCACTCCTCCGTAGTTGTCGTCCTTTGCAAGTGCAAATGAATACGGAGCTTGCAAGCCACGCTGCGCGACCGTTATCAGCGGAGGAGTGTTTTCATTGCCTCAGTACTCGCGAGACTGCACCACCTTTAAAGCAAACAGGAATAGAATCGCCGAAGAAATAAGCGAAACGCCCATTGCGGGCCAAGGCAACGCGTGCGTGATGAGAGGAGAGGCGCCGCCCAGAAAACGAAAGACATTAAGGGAAGGTCGCAACGAGAGGCGGGAGAGACTCCACCATGCAACTACAACGACGAACATGCTGCCGAAAATATGCCACGTCTCTTCTAAGAACGTAGCCAAAAAAATGGAGACGAAATGAATGCAAGCAGTACAGATGGCGGCTGCCAGAATCGTTTTCAACAAATCTACCGCCGTCGAATTGGCGCGGACTAGTGGAAATAGAGTCCAAGCCAAGGCAATCACAATAGTGTTTATGCACGTTGTCTCCAAAAGTCCACAACCAGCCCTAACCACAAGCAGCCGAAGCCGACTGACTGGTAGTGACAGCGTGTAATAAGTGGACCCCTGAAGTCCTTTTGTCATCTGAAAAGGTGATTGTGTTTTGACACCAGTGCCAGCCAGATAAATCGCTGCGAAAATCAAGGAGAACGATATCGCGATCATCATTGTGGGCCCGGGTTTTATCGAACCTATGCCGTTCAGCACAAAAAGGACAAGCATCGCCAGCGGTAAGCTCAGTGCGTATAGGAAACGCCACTTTGTCTCGAGCCAAGCCTTCACCCAAAGCATCAATTGGACCTCACGTGTTCAAGGAAGATTTCTTTAAGCGTTACGGGGAATTGCTCGACTGAGGTGCCCGGTATGGAGCGCGCTTGCTCGACAAGTTCTTCTACGTTGCGGCTCGCCAATATCGAAATGGAGCGGCCGTTTTGATGGAGGTACTCTACTCCATCGACCCAGCGAATTCCAGTATGGGGCTCTTTTTCCAAGATTATATGCAGCCTCCTATAGTGGGTCTTCAAGTCGTCGAGTGATCCTTTGACCACTGCGCGTCCGCGATCGATGATCAAAATCTGGTCCACAATTTGCTCGACGGCAGCCAATTGATGCGATGAGAAGAAAATGGTGATGCCTTCGGAAGCCGCGAACGCCACCAGTTCACGGAGTACTTCCTCCACAACGGCTGGATCGAGGCCATCAGTGGGCTCGTCCAAAATCAAAAGCTCCGCCCCGCGTGAGATCGCAAGTAACAGCATCAGCTTTGAGCGCATACCTTTGGAGAGATCCGGGATCTTGCGGTTTAAAGGCAATTCAAACATCCGCAAATACCGCTCTTGGAGATCACTGCGCCACCTCGGGAAGAATGGGCGGGTAAATTGAATTACCTGCTGTACGGTCATGTAGGGATAGAGTTCTTTCTCCTCGGAGACGAAGCCAATCCGCCGACGGGTGGTGACCGAGTTCCTGTCATCAGATACCGGCACCCCAAATACGTTCGCACGTCCGTCATCGGCCTTCAATATGCCCATCAACAGCTTGATCGTGGTGGTCTTTCCGGCTCCATTGCGACCAAGAAATCCAAAAATACTTCCCCTAGGAACTTGAAGGTCGAGCCCGCTCAAAGCCGCCTCCCCTTTGAAAGACTTGCGAAGTCCCACGGTTTCAATCACAAAATCACTCATTAAACCTCTTCTCTTACCTGCTCCGATCGGAGCAGTGCCAATTCGTTCTCAACCAGCCTTCTCATCTCGTCTTCACTGAAATGTAGCGAGGCCAGTCGGGCAATGGCCGATTGCACGATCACCCGGGCCTTTCGCATGTCTCTGGTTCTGACCACAATAGATTCACGGACAAAAGCGCCCAAACCGTGTCTGAGTTCGATGACCCCTTCATGCTCAAGTTCTCGGTACGCGCGCGCCACGGTATTGGGATTCATTACCAAATCCTCCGCCAGCTTGCGAATGGTCGGCAACTGGTCACCAGCCCTCAGGTCACCTGTCTCAATTGCGTGTTTTAACTGCTCCATGAGCTGGAGATAAAGCGGAATTCCAGAAGATTGGTTCAAACGGAGCAGCACAGCAGTGTACTAAGACCTTAATACAGTAAACAAGAGTACGTCAAGCTGTCACGGGCCGCCGTGTTTGAAACACACGGCCCGGAGCTAATCATCGCCCGGCTAAGGCGGGCTCTGTTGCGCGAATCAGCATTTGCGCGGCCTTCCCCGCGAGTGTTTAGGTAAGTGAATTCGCACTTCGGCCCAAGTTCCCACTGCCACCCGCACCGTCCAGCAACATTCTCGGAGTTCTTAAAGGCCCAGGTATGGAGACAGGCGGCTTCTGCCGTGACACTTGCCTCACCGGTTTTCCTCGCCGGTTTTCCCGGAGGTAAATGCCTTGCAGATAGCAACACTATGGATCAGAGGCTCGCTCACGACCCTCCTCGTTTGGAAGATGCTTGCCGCTGAAGCGACAACCGACTCTAAAATGGTTCTCGCGGAATCTACGCCCCACGCACCTCTCACCATCGCGGTTTACGATCGAGCGCACGTCGGCTCGAAGACGTTGGTGCGGGCGGAACGGCTGGCGACAGAGATCTTCGCCCACGCGGGAGTCAAAGTGCGGTGGACGACGCGATCTGTTTTCGATGGCGGCCTCCTGCTGAATGACTTCAGCGCAGGAACGCGGGAAGGTTGTGCCCAGCGCCTCGATTCAGCGACTGTGAAGGCCGAGATCCTCCCCAATGCACTGAGCGGATTCTCCCCGCAGGCGCTTGGGTACGCACTGCCTTGTGCCGAGCGGGGGATGCAGGTCACCATATATGCTGATCGCGTCGAAATCGTGAGCCGCACCAACCTGGCGGTCTTTTACCGGGTCTTGGGTCACGCTATTGCGCACGAGGTCGGTCACGTCCTTCTACGGTCGAGTGCACATGGCACTACCGGGCTTAAGAAGGGTGTTTGGGCTAAAAGCGATTGGCAACGCGCGGGCGTTACGATAATCCCGTTCACTCCGGGTCAGGCGGGATACGTACGGCAACAGTTGCTGAGGATTGAGGCCTATGAAACGGCAAACCGTCAGACCTTTGCGATTCTGCCAGAACGAGTCAGCCGGTCCTCCTTGGCTGTACATGGCGCTCGATAACCGTCGGTATGCCTGCCTTCGCCAGGTGCCGCGCATCATTGGCACGGGGAGCGACCGCCGCCCAACATCGCGACGGCTCATCGTCCAAACGCCCACGCCACCATCAGCGGGAACTCTTCTTCCCAAAACGCGTCGCCGTGCGACGCGACCCGCTCGCTCATCACGACGTCCGCACCTGCATCTCGCAGCGCGACCGCCCACCGAGTCGCGTTCTTCAGGAAAAACGGCTCCAGCGTGCCAGCGACGAGGTACGCGCGCGGGATCGAGCTCGGCATCACGTCAGGCGGCCGGTAACCCGCGCCCGGTGAGGCGCAGAAGATCGCACCGTAGAGGTCCGGGTGGCGCAGCCCAATGGCCAGCGCGAGCTCCCCACCGGCCGAGACACCGAATACCGCAGTGCGTTCGTTCGGCAGCGTGAGGGCGAAACGCGACCGCACCCATCCGCGGACATCGTCAACAAAGAACTTCTCGTGTGCCGCGAACCGCTCTGGATCAAAAACGGGTGAGTACTCGTGGAGCCGCAACGTCTCATCGGCCAGCCCGTATACGCCGACGACCATCGTGGGCAGTACGTCGGCCGTCTCCAGGACGCCGCCCCACTGGGAGATCAACTGACCGTCACCGGCGAACACGACCGCCTCGGGCGGCTCCGGTGGGACGTACACCCTGACCTGCCGGCCACCGTCGTACTCGAATGTCTCAGTGACGAGCTCTCCCGCGATGGACGACACTGTCGCTGCCTCCTTGTCAGTTAGTCAATCGCACCGCGGCGACGGCCCTACCCTGGCTTTAACCTCAAAAACGAGTTGCTGCAGCTTATCATTGAGGGACCGATCAAGGGCTTCCGAGCCATGGTCTCTCTGAGGCGGACCACTTGAACTCGCGCATGCCGGCGTGCTTTCAAAGAGGATAACAAGATCCAACGTAAGCGACTGGAGAGCTCCATGAGTGTTCAAAGCGAGCCCTCTATAACCAGAGGACGAAGTCGGGAAGATCAACATCGCGCTCGCCAATCAGGTTCTAGGGAAAAACGAGGACGCCCATAGAACCGCGTCGGAACTGTTGCGCCAGTTCCCTGGCAATAGCCGGCTTCTCTCGGTATGGATTGCCTCGGCCGCGCCGGAGAGCTCCTTCGAGGAACTTGAAGCTGCATCCGATGTAAGTCTCCGAGAAGATGCCCAGGTTCCCGCCGCTCTGGGCCAAGTTGATCTCAAGATCGAAGGAGTGCGGAGTTCGCAGCTCGAAGACCGCTTTAGTGATCAGTAGAGAAATTCTTTGGTGCCGGCCGGGCGCAGCCCGAATCTGGTTCATTACGCTTGAACACATGAGTATCGAACGCATGGAGCACATCGGAATCGTGGTTGAGGACCTTGCAGCCGCGACTGAGTTCTTTATCGAACTCGGACTCGTGCTGCAAGGCGAGTGTACCGTCGAAGGTCGCTGGGTGGACCGCGTCGTGGGGCTCGAGGGCGTACTGGCGGACATCGCTATGATGCAAACTCCGGACGGCTGCGGTCGACTCGAGCTGACGAAGTTCCACTCGCCGTCAAGGCAGGGCGAGAACCGGCTCGCGCCGGCGAACACGCCGGGTATCCGCCACATCGCATTTGCGGTCGAGGACATCGACGCCGTCTTGGTCCGCCTGCGAGCTCGCGGCGCTGAACTCGTCGGCGAGCTGGAGCGCTACGAGGACAGCTACCGGCTGTGTTATGTCTGCGGTCCTAGCAATATCATCATCGAGCTGGCGGAGAAGATCAGCTAACAGGTCGAGAATCCGACTTGTCAATACCAATCCGTATGCCGGGGTAGCCCAATTAACTGAGCAGCGGCATGAAGGGCGGACGAATATAAAATCACTTAACGCATGAGACTCGCAATGAGAAAGCTCAAAATCATCGAACACATCTCGCTGGACGGCGTGATCCAGCACTCCGGCGATGACGGCGATTTCCCGTACAGCGACTGGACCGCGCCCTATCGGACCCCCGCTGGCCGGGATGCAGTCCTCGCCGCGCATGGCGAGAGCTTCGATCTGCTGCTTGGCCGTCGCACCTACGATATCTGGTCGGGCTTCTGGCCGAAGGCGCCGAGCAGTCCGATGGCGGACGCGCCTCAATGCGGCAACAAAATATATCGCGACCCACCGTCCGGAAAGTCTTGAATGGGGCCCGTTCGAGGGCCTTGGACCGGACATCGTCGAGGACATTCGCCGCATCAAGTCGCAGGACGGCCCGGACCTTATCCTCTCGGGTAGCTCCACGCTGACATCGACGCTGCTCGAACATGGGCTTGCGGATGAAGTCCTGCTGGTCGTCTATCCGGTCCTGTTGGGCACGGGGAAGCGCTTCTTTGCGGAGGGAACCCCGCCACGCTCATTCGAGCTCGTCAGCACGAAAGCAATGCCGTCCGGCATCATCCTCAATACCTACAAGGTCGCCGGGCCTTTGAAGACCGGATAGTCGACGACGCGGCATCGTCGGTGAATACCGGAAAGCCGTCAGAGCTCAAACCGATGAATTCTGGCAGTTACTTCGTAAACGGCTGCTTTCGCTCCGAGAGATCACGTTCTCTTCAGACGTTCAGGGACTTCAGGTAAGGCACGCTCGGCGCCATCAGCGCCGGGTCCTCTTCAAGCTCGACGAAGTAGTTCTTTACGCCGCCTGTTTTTGCGGCTGTAAAGACGGCCTTCCAATCCACGACGCCCTTGCCCAACGGAACCTCGCGGAAGCCAGACTTGGTGGAGGGGTCCTTCACCCAGTCCTGGCAGTGCATTGAGAGGAAGCGGTCCGGATACTTGTGGAAGTAGGTCACTGGGTCGTAGCCCTCCTGCAAGCTAGAGACCTGAAACTGCAGCTTGGTAGTGGCGGGATTGAGCTCGGCGATCATCATGTCGTACACCGGTTTGCCGTCGATGTATCTGGAGACGAAGCCTTCATTGTGCAGCAATGCGACGATGCCTGCGGCATGGGCCTTCTCGGCAAGGGCATTGAAGGGCTCGACATAACGTTTCACGTCGTCGACTGTCGCCGTGCTCTTAGAATCAAACGGTCCAAGCGCGGCGATGGCCATCTGCGTCATGCCGAACTCCTTCGCATAGGCGATGCTCTCGTCCCCCTTTTGAAAGAGCTCGGTCGGCGCCCAGTGCGCGGAAATGCAGCCCAGTCCCCAGTCGCTCAGCATGCGGCGCAACTCCTGCGGCTTGTATTGCTGGAGGCTAGAAAAATCGGCGTAGCCGTATGGCGAGCACAGCTCAATCTGAGTGAACCCTGCCGCCCGCAATCCCTTCATCGTGCCGGGAAAGTCCTTACTGATCGACTTGCGCACAGGATAGGTCTGGGAGCCGATCGGCAGGCCAAGCGGATTGGCGGATAGATATTGCGTGCCGGCGAGGAGAGCCGAAGTAGCAGCCCCTCCGATGAGAAAAATTCTCCGATTTATCGTGTGCATGATCCTCGTGAAGCGATGAAAAAGACTATACCACCTGCGGAAGACTGGCTGCGGCCGCCGAACTCCTGATACCTTTCGCGCATTCGCCGCATCGTCCGGTCGCACACCCCGATGATCTCGGCCGCTTCCAGCCAGGTGATCTTCTTCGCCATGGCTCTCAAAATCACGTCTTGCAGTTTCATCATCCGCTCCAGTTCTGAGGCGGAAATCGCTCGGCTTGTCTCCAAGCTCCAGCGTCTCCACCTGCGCTTTCAAAAGCGGACAGATACTGTGCTAATTCAACCGGACATTTACTGTGCTAACGACAATCGCGCAAAAACTCCTTGATTTGTGCAAAGACACGGTACAAAATGTGGTGGACCAGATCCCAGCGGCGCTTCGAAGGTGTGAAAAAATCTGAACATTTCCATGCAGGATTGTTCTAAAGAACAGTTATGCTTGAGCATGTGCTCCGATGAGTCGAACTGCTGTTGCGTGCGGTTGATGTGGATCAACTGATTGAGGCAGAGCATCCAGCTCGCTCGATCTGGGAGCTCGTCGGCAGGCTCAACCTGGATTTGTTCTATAGCTCCATCTGCGCGGTTGAAGCACGAGCCGGCCGGAGTGCGTTTGATCCGCGGCTGCTTATTTCAGTTTGGATCTACGCATATAGCCGCGGCATTGCATCAGCTCGCGAGATCGCTAGATTGTGCGGGATTGATCCGGCATTTCAATGGCTCACTGGCATGGATGCAATCAACCATCACACTCTGTCGGATTTCCGTGTGGACCATCGAGAGGCCCTCGATGAGTTATTCACCCAAGTGCTGGCTCTACTCAACCATGAGGGTCTGATCACGCTTGAGCGAGTGATGCAAGATGGCACGAAAATTCGCGCTCGGGCGCGAGGCAACAGCTTCGCAAAGGAAGATCGCATTCGTGAGCACCTGGAAGTCGCCCGCCAGCATGTTCAAGCCATGGTGAATGAGGAACAGGAGACCGTCATGGATCGTGTCTCTTTCGGCGCGGCGCCGTGGAGCGCGCGAACGAGTTCAAAAGTTGGAGCGAGCACTCTGTGAAATAAGTAAGCTGCGAGCCGCGAAGATGGAAGATAAGAAGACCTATGAGCCACGCGTGAGCACGACTGATCCCGAGGCACGGATCATGAAAACCAGCGAAGGAGGATACGCTCCTAGCTACAACGTGCAGGTCACCACGGACGCCCACTCTGGCTTAATCGCCGAAGTTCGAGTGACTCAGGATGTCAATGATCGTTACCAATTGATATCTGCGATGGATGGTATAGCAGTCCGCTGGCATCGTACGCCGAAGCAGGCAGTAGCTGACGGAGATTTTACGACCAACTTTTCCGTCATTCAGATGGCGGAACGTGGAATCGATTTTTACGGCTCATGGAAGCCTGGTCTGGCGGCAAGGAAAACAACCCAACCAGATTGGCGAGGCATTCATCCGGAATTTCAGCGGGATGCCTTTCGCTATGACGCCCAGCGAGATGAGTACGTCTGCCCAGCGGACAAATTGCTGAAATTCGATAAAGCCAATAAGCTGCCCCACGGTGGCGAAGATCGGTTCTATAAAGCGAGCAGAGCCGACTGCGGTCCTTGCGCGCATCGCGAGCACTGCTGCCCACACTATACGAGCCGAGGGCGTATCATTGCACATCGCACTGAACCAGCACCGGTAACGGCCTTCAAATTCAAAATGCAATCTGAAGCAGCAAAGGCAGTCTACAAACAACGCAGTCGATTAGCAGAGTTTCCGTTCGCTTGGATCAAAGAAAAGCTTGGTCTGCGGCGATTCCATGTACAAGGTTTCCTCAAAGCACATACCGAGGCGCTTTGGGTGGGCCTGACATTCAACATTCAGCGTTGGCTGAAGTTGCGTCGAAGATCCGAGACCCCACTACCGCAAACAACATAGACCAGTTGCCGGGACATTCCGTCGCAGCAACATCCGACCCGCGATGACCTCAAGATGTCCCAATACATCACCCACTAGCACGCTCATCCCTCTGGCCTGGACAGATTTTTTCACACCTTCTTCGCGCTGCTGGTTTGAAATGGGCAGAGATTGGCCGGATAAGTCGGGCTACCGGAGAAGTGGCCGTGCCGATTACTCGCGAAGGGTAGATTAATCGGCCCTCCGAACGTTGGATATTCGGCTCACAGATCGGGAGGCTCATCGCCATCGACTTTGCATGGGAACCGGAGAAGAGCTGGCATTCCAGCCTATCTGTCTCAAACAAAGCCTTCCCGCGCAGGACGTCGCAAACCGCTCACCGGCCGGATTACGCTCTTGTGAATCAACGAATCATTAGCGGTGAGCTGGATGTACCGGCGCGCACTTTGCACAAGAGCTTGTGGAAATCAAATACGTCGATCAGTTCTTCAATGGGGCAATTGGCGGAGTGCCCCAATTACTTTAAGGCTTCCGGACTACATTTCGCTTTTGCCGATCAATTTCCGCCAGCGAAGTGGAATAGCGACTTATCGGTCACAATCTCTGATTTGCGTGCATTTCGCGGCCTATTCATTCGTTCCGTTCCGTTCCTTAAACGCGTGGCGTGCGCCCTGCGAGCGGCTCACTTGAAACGCATTTGTATTCATATTCGTCCAGCATGGTCTTGAAGCCTCTCGACTAAGGCTTTAGCGGCTATCTGCGGTCGCTAATCAACTGTCCCGAGGATCTTTATGTCTTGGCGTTGCGCAGAAGATACGAGCCATCAACTCACTAACGCTAAGCTTCCAACTTGATTAAGAGAGCTAGGCCCGGTTTGATGTCGGGTTCCCGACGCCGCTACTTATCAAATGGTTAGAATGCGGTTACTACGATAAGAGCCGCGATTACTGCGTTAAGCCGACACTCTTTTCAGGGCGTGATTCAGGTAACTTATGGAAAACATGGAGCGGGAGACGGGATTCGAACCCGCGACATCAACCTTGGCAAGGTTGCACTCTACCAGCTGAGTTACTCCCGCTTGAGGGTTAACTCACATTCTCGGATGATCTTGTTCCCAAGTCAATTCATCTGATTGCAATAGAGTAATTTACTAGGTATGAACCGTCTCGGGGACCCCGGATAAGAGTCATTTTTGGATTGTGTCAAGCAAATTAATTGGCTTTGTTTACAAGCGTTTCCGGGACATTTAGATTTCTCTTCCAAATATGGAAGCCTGTGCTAGACTGAGTTTTCCGAGTACGGAAAGCTTCCAATTTCAGTTCGCTGCCGTGCGCAGCGGTTAAGCCAAACAGTTTCGATTCTCCGCTCTTTTCCACAGAAGTGGAAAAGCTGTGGGAATTTTGTGTTCTGGCGTTTCAAAGGAGCGCGAGCATTGAGTGACGCTTGGGAACAAATCAAAAGTTGGCTAGCTTTAAAGCTTGGCGCTGGCGCGTACGAGAACTGGATATCCCAAACCGAACTCGCTTCGCTGGAAAACGGCGAGCTAACGGTTCGAGTTCCTAACGAGACAACGGAAGCTTGGATCCGCCAGGAATATACGTCTCAGATCAATGCAGCGGTGCAAGAGTTGAGTTTGCCCGTTCGCAGAATCCGATACGATGTTGAAGCTCTTTCACTAGTGGGCGCAGGTCGGGAAAACAGCTTTCATGCCACAGTGGGCGGCCAATCCTATCCGGCAAAGTATCAGGCCTCTACCCTCGCAGCTGAACCGCTTTTTGAAAATACCGCAAGCTGGCTGAATCCGCGGCTGACGTTTGAAACTTACGTGGTCGGTTCGTCGAACCAGTTGGCGCACGCAGCAGCACAGGCAGTCGCAAAGATGCCGTCGCGCAGCTACAATCCGTTATTTATCTACGGCGCTGTGGGGATCGGGAAGACTCACTTGATGCATGCCATTGGCCGCCGCCTGCTCGACACCTTCAGCGGCCTCAACGTGGTTTATACATCGAGCGAACGGTTCATGAACGAAATGATCTCGTCAATCAAACTCGACCGCATGTCCCTTTTTCACCGCCACTATCGCTCCGCCGATGTCCTACTCATCGACGACATTCACGTCATAGCGGGCAAGGAACGGACGCAAGAGGAGTTCTTCCACACATTCAACGAGCTCTACGATCATCGAAAGCAAATCGTCCTTTCGAGTGATTCAGCGCCGAACCAGCTATCCGGCTTAGTCGAGCGCTTGCGTTCGCGATTCGAATGGGGACTGATGGTGGACGTGCAACCGCCAGATCTGGAGACCAAAATGGCGATTCTCGACAAGAGGGCTGAAGCGGAAGGTGTCAGATTGCCGCAGGATGTGCGAATCTTTATCGCCACCAGGACGAAATCGAACGTACGGGAACTGGAAGGCGCATTGACAAGACTCATCGCCGTGTCCTCGATGACAGGCCAGTCGATCACGATGGCAATGGCACAACAGACGCTAAAACACCTCAATAGCGGGCCGGAGCGGAAAATCACCGTTGAGTCGATTCTCCGCACCGTTGCGGAGCGATTTTCACTTCAACCTGCCCAATTGAAGATGAAGAGTAATACGCGTCAGATTGCTTACCCACGCCAGATCGCTATGTACCTGGTCAAGGAGCTGACGCATGCTTCCCTGCCGGAAATAGGACGGTACTTCGGCGGCAAGCATCATACGACCGTGCTTCACTCGGTGCAGAAAATCGATGATCTCCGACAGCGCGATGAAGATCTCAACAACCTTATTCAGAAGCTAATTGACACACTGCAATAGAGTTATGCGGCTTTCCCAAAAACGGTCTCAGCACTCAGCTGTGGCTCGCCATGGGAAAGATCGGGGCGGGTTGGTTTTCGAGATTTCGACCGCCGGTATTCCTCAGTTCAGAATAGACGCAAGCTCTATTTTTTGCTATACTTTAGAAGGATTTCAACATTTCCACAGCTCCTACTAATACGGTTCTTTACTAGTCTTTGTTTAATACCGAACTAGGAAGAATGTAAGCGCCGGCAGGCTAAGGATCTTCTCGTAAAGAATCAATATGGAATTCTCGGTCAGCAAGTCAGATCTTGTACGTGAACTAGGCCTTACCCAGGGAGTTGTCGAGAGAAGAACGACCATTCCTATTCTCTCGAACATCCTCGTTGAGACGGATCGCGATCAGGTCTGGCTGACGGCAACCGACCTGGAGTTGGGCATTCGTTGTTCTTGCCCGGCGCGCGTAAAGAAGGAAGGCTCCGGGACGATACCGGCACGCAAGCTCCTGGATTATGTTCGGCTCCTTCCCGATACGGATGTTCAGGTCAAGCAAGCGGACAATCAATGGGCCAGTTTGGTTTGTGGACGATCACGCACGAGAATCGCCGGCATGTCGCGTGAGAGCTTTCCCGAGCTGCCGGAGATGCCTGAAACATTAGCGGAAATGCCGCTTAGTGTTCTTTCCCAGATGATCGTTGGAACCATTTTTGCGATCTCGGCCGAGGAATCGCGGTTCACTCTCAACGGGGCGCTTTTAATCCTGAAGGAAACGGGTTTGGTGATGGTTGCGACAGACGGCCACCGTCTGGCTCTTCTCGAAAAGACCGTCGATCTTCCTGGTTTGAGCGGTTCCTATCGCGCGCTATTACCCAAGAAAGCGATGAGCGAACTTCAAAAGCTGGCCAGTGACGACAGCAGCAAGCAGATCGAGTTTTCTGGAAATGAAAATCACCTATTCTTTCGGATAGACAAGCGCCTGCTGCTGAGCCGCAAGCTTACCGGCAACTTTCCTGATTACGAGCGCGTGTTGCCGAAAGAGCATCCCCACAAGCTGGTGATTCAACGGGACGAGCTAAAAGCGTCGATCGAACGCGTCTCGCAATTTGCCGACGAGCGCTCGCGAGCTATCCGCATCCAGATCGTAAAAGGTGAGCTCAAGGTTCATTCTTCGGTATCAGAAACGGGTGAAAGTGAAGAGACGATTCCAGTCGAATACGATGGCGAGCTGGTAGAGATTGGATTCAACGCCCAGTATCTTCTGGATTTTCTGCGTTCGGTGGATGGAAATGAAGTGGAGTTTTGTTTCAAGGATTCAAATAGCGCGGGTGAGCTGCGGCCGCACACGGGCGCACCTGGAACGGTTTATCGCTATGTAGTAATGCCTATGCGTATTTGATAAGTGGCGGGAGCTGCAGGTTTGGAATTGAAAGATCAGGAATCAGATCCTCTCAAAGGAGAGGGTCCGGAGAATATGTCAACAGTACCTCGTAACGAAAGCTATGATTCGACCAGTATTAAGATCCTGGAGGGCCTCGAAGCTGTTCGTCTTCGACCGGCCATGTATATCGGATCCACAGGTGAGTTGGGACTACATCACCTCGTGTATGAGGTAGTGGACAACTCGGTTGACGAAGCGCTAGCCGGGTATTGTAGCGAGATTACTATCACCATCCATATCGATAATTCGATCACCATTGTCGATAACGGCCGTGGCATCCCGGTTGACATTCATGCGGAGGAAGGGATTTCGGCCGCAGAAGTCGTTTTGACAAAGCTTCATGCGGGCGGGAAATTCGACTCGAATTCCTACAAGGTTTCCGGTGGTCTGCACGGTGTTGGCGTGAGTTGCGTTAACGCTTTGTCTGAATCATTGCATCTGGAGGTATGGCGAAATAAGGGCACCTGGGAGCAGGACTACGAACGTGGCGTTGCGAAAGCGCGTCTGGCGCAGACCGGAAAATCCAGCAAAACGGGCACGAAGATTACGTTCAAGGCAGATCCGACCATCATGGACGCCACCGAGTTTAACTTCGATACTCTCGCTGTCCGGCTGCGCCAACTCGCGTTCTTGAATAAAGGGCTTAAGATCACGCTGATCGATGAACGCGGCGAAAATATTCGATCGGAAGAGTTCTTTTATAGCGGCGGTATAGCTGAATTCATCAAACATCTGAACCGCGGAAAATCGGTGCTGCATGAAAAGCCGATTCACTTTGAAGGCGAACGCGATTTGCCGAACGGAGGAAAAATCGACATCGAGGTGGCACTGCAATACAACGATTCCTATTCAGAGACAATTTTCAGCTTTGCGAATAATATAAACACCGTTGACGGCGGCACTCACCTGAGCGGCTTCCGAAGCGCGCTGACGCGCACGATCAACGCCGCTGCTCAATCGTCAGGCTTGGCGAAGGATATTAAGGAAAACCTGACGGGTGACGATGTCCGAGAAGGCCTGACGGCGGTGATAAGTGTAAAGCTTCCGCAGCCCCAGTTCGAAGGACAAACCAAGGGCAAACTGAATTCCGATATTCAGGGCTATGTTGTTCAACTGATCAACGAAAGGCTGGGTGAGTTTTTCGACAAGAATCCGACGGTCACCAAGAAGATTATTGGAAAAGCCATAGATGCCTCTCGGGCTCGTGAGGCTGCTCGTAAAGCCCGCGATCTGACTCGTCGCAAAGGTGCTCTGGATTCCGGAGGATTGCCGGGCAAATTGGCGGATTGTCAGGAGCGCGATCCGGACCGTTGCGAGCTTTTCCTCGTGGAAGGTGAATCGGCCGGCGGGACAGCCAAATCGGGCCGCGACCGCCGATATCAGGCGATTTTACCCCTCAAGGGCAAAATTCTGAATGTCGAGAAGGCGCGCTATGACAAGATGCTCGGGCATGAAGAAATTCGCGCTATGATCACCGCCATCGGAACGGGCATCGGTAAGGGAGATGATTTCGAGCTGGCCAAGCTCCGCTACGGCAAGATCATCATCATGACGGATGCTGATGTCGATGGTTCACACATCCGGACACTCCTGCTCACGTTCTTCTTCCGGCACATGCAGGAGTTGATAACGCGCGGAAAGGTGTTCGTGGCGCAGCCTCCGCTTTACCGGATCAAGAAGGGGAAGAGCGAGAAGTACATCAAGGACGATAAGGAATTTACGCGCGAGATCCTCAAGCGTGCCACAGAGAATCTCACCGTAGAAGTAATCGCCACGCGTGATGGAGCCGCACCTGAAGCCGTGCCCGCCAACACAATCGAGGGTATTGAGTTACGTAATTTTTTGATGTCGCTCGATGAGCTTGCCCAGATCAGCCAGCGGTTAGAAAGGCGAGTGCGGGACAGCCGCGTGGTGGACGTCCTGACCGATGTGACCCTGCCTATCGATACCAAGCCGGATTTGCAAAACGAAGAAAGCGTTAAGATGCTTGCCGACCGGCTGCGCCAAGCGAAGTTAGAGGTTACGGTCGAGCGCGACGAGGAACATTCTGCCTGGATGGTCGGCTATCGCGACCCGACTAATGCTGTGCGAATGATCAATACAGAATTCCTCGCCATGCCCGAGTTTCGCCGTCTCCGCGCTTTGGTCAAGCAAGCTGCTCGCTTGAATACCCCTCCATTCGCGTTATTGAAGGACGGACATCGCGACATTGTGGAGAATTGGCGCGATCTCCTCAATAGAGTTAAGGGCGAAGGCACTCGTGAAGTCAATGTGCAGCGTTACAAAGGTCTAGGCGAGATGAATGCCGAGCAGCTTTGGTCCACCACCATGAACGCGGAATCGCGCACACTGCTACAAGTCGATCTGAAAGACTTCGCCGAAACCGAGCCTGTCTTCTCTACTTTGATGGGCGAGGACGTCGAGAGCCGGCGCAAATTTATCGAAGAAAACGCCCTCGACGTACGTAATCTGGACGTATAACGCTACTCGTGGCGTAGCGCCTCCCAAGGTTCTATGCTGGCTGCGCGCATCGCGGGCAGAAAACTTGCGATCACGGATACCAACAGGAGAAGAGCGAAAACGCCAGCATAGACTGTAGCGTCGCCCGGTCTTGTTTCGAACAAGAGGCTCATTGTGATGCGTGCCAGAGCAAAGCCGCAAAGCAGTCCGATAGCCCCGCCGATAAGGGCCGGCTTGACGCCCTGCCAAACGATCATTCGCCTGATGTCGGCGCTGGATGCGCCGAGTGCCATTCTCAGTCCAACCTCGGTTCGGCGCTGGCCTACAGAATATGCGATAACCGCATAAACGCCGAGCGAAGCTAACGCGATGGCGAGGAAAGCAAATGCTCCTACAACCCAAGTCTGCAGACCCCGCCATTGGAGTTGCTTCTCTATAATCTGTTCCATCGTTCGAGGCAAGAAGACCGCTACGGAGGGATCTACTTTGGCAACGTCTGTTTTTATGGCGTCCAGATAACTCAGAGGATCCCCAGCTACCCGCACCACGAGAGCCACCCAACGCGCGTTAAGCGTTGCCATCGGGAAGAATACTTCGGGCTCCGGCTTCTCTTCGATCGATGTTTGAGGCACGTCCGCCACTACTCCTATGATTCGCCGCCATTCTGATCGCTGGGAGGCGAGCGCGATGCGTTTGCCGAGGGGGTTCTGATTCGGCAGAAGCTTCTTAACAAGCGCTCTGTTGACGATCGCTATTTTTGCGTTGGTGTTCGCGTCATCGAAATCCACACCGGCAAGCAGACGGATTTTCAGCGTCTTAAAAAACTGCGGTGAGACATCCGCCTGCACCGCGTAAGGCGTTTCCCAGATTTGTGCGGGGAGTGTTTGACCTTCCAGGAGAACGCCACCGCCGGCTGCCGTTCCAGTGAGCGGCAAATCTGAAGCCGCGGCGGCTGAGTTTACGCCTGGCAACTCTCTGACGCGATCAAGCACACCGCGGACGAAGGGTTGAGCCCTGTCGAGGTGCTGCAGCCCATATCGAGAGGAAGGGAGGGCCAGATAGACGGTCAATACGTGATCGACAGCAAGATGCGGATCGATCTCCGACGCTTTGACAAAACTCTTAACGAAGAGCCCACATTCGATCACAAGCATAGCGGCAAGGCCCGTCTCGAAAGCTACAAATAGGCTCCGAAGTTGTTGCTCTGTTCGCGATTCCGTCACTCGTCCGCCAGCCTGCTTGAGAGCGCCGTTCAGGTCCAGCCGATTTGAGCGGAGCGCGGGTATGACGCCCGATCCGACGCCGGCCAGAGTTCCAACAGCCAGTGTGAACAACAAGACCGTCGAATCGATGGAAGTCTCTCCGAGCCGGGGGATGGCATTCAGGGAGAGTCTGTCGAACAGGCGCACGAGCATGTATGCCAATGCCAGTCCTGCGACCGCGGCCGACAACGAAAGCAGAACACTCTCGACGATCATATGCTGAAAGAGTTGGGCCCTGCTTGCGCCCACGGCAACACGCACCGCAATTTCTTGCTGGCGGGACCGAACTCGGATGAGATTCAGGTTTGTGACATTTCCGCACGCTATCAGTACGACACAGAGAATGGCAGCAAGCAGGACCAGAAGAGCTGATCTGAAATTCGCTTGAGCGGACCCAATGCCCTCACCGCGCAAGGAGTCGAGGAGCTTCACCGCTTTCGCTCCCACACCTTTGTTCTGATTCGGAAACGCCGTAGCCAAGAACGCTGTTATAGCCACAAGCTCCTTATTTGCTTGCTTGATAGTCACACCGTTTGCCAGGCGTGCGAATACGGTGTAAGCGTGGTATCCGCGCCGGTTTTGTTCTGCTTTTAAATCGAAAGATAGCGGAAGCATGATATCCCGGTGGCCAAGCAGGGTAAAGGTTTTGGGCAGAACACCAATGACGGTATAGGGCCGCTCATCGAGCATCAGTCTTCGCCCTAGCGCGTTACGACCGCCGAAATGGCTCTGCCAAAAAGCCCAGCTAAGAATCACCTCCGCAGTACGGCCCGGTTTATCCTCCGCAGAAGAGAAATTTCGACCGCGTAGCGGGACCACCCCGAGCAGTGGCAAGAGGGTTGATTCTGTCTCGACCAGAACCACGCGCTCCGGCGCCGTACCGCCTTCAAGAGTCGCCTGCGCTGTTCTGAAGACGGCCATGGCGGAGAAGCTCCGAAGTTGGCGCTTCCAATCGAGATAATCGGCCATGCTGACCTCGTCTTCATCGCTGCTGGAGTCGGTCGCGAATATTCGGACCAGTCTATTGCCATCCCTGACGGGCAAAGGGCGCAGCATAACGGCGTTGACGGAGCTAAAAATAGCGGTTGCGCCGCCGATGCCGAGGGCAAGCGCCAGGAAAGCCGCTATGGTACTCGCTTTATTCTTCCGCGCAATGCGCACCGCCAGGCGTAAATCCTGCATCATTTTGCGGAAAAATTCGGGTTAAAACAATTGAGTTTAGCAATCCCGCGTGAAGTGCTCTTCTTTACCCGCTTATCTGCTTATATGGTTCCGTGGAATCATTGCCGGTTATCCGAGTGAGTCGAAAGGGGGCTGATCGAATAGCCGCGGGGCACCTATGGATTTTCGCGGGCGACCTGATCAGCCCAGGCGCGGCGGAGGCAGGAGACGTTGTACGCGTGGTCGACGCCAAAGGACGCAGCTTGGGCGTTGCCCACTATAGCTCGGCTTCCCAGATCGCGTTGCGGCTCTTGAGCCCACGGGTTGAAGCGGTCGATTCCGATTTTATCCGGCGACGTTTGTCGGCCGCAGATCAATACCGGCGGCGAGTAGTTCAAAATTCGAACGCTTATCGCCTGGTGCATGCCGAGGGGGACCTTCTTCCGGGTTTAATTGTGGACCGCTACGGCGAATGGTTCGCGGTGCAGTTGTTGGATCAAGGTATGGACCGAATGAAGGGCGAGATAACCAATGGCTTGTTAGAGCTGTTTCAGCCCCTTGGAATCGTTGCCAGAAACGATGTGGCGGTCAGGACCAAAGAGAATCTTTCGCAAGAAGTCTCTGTACTGTTCGGCGAAATACCGGCCAGGGTCGACATTCAGATGAATGGTCTCGATGTGACCGCGGACCTTCTGGAGGGCCAGAAGACAGGAGTGTTCCTCGATCAGCGAGAAAACTATCTGGCCGCGCGCCGATACGCTCGCGGTCGCGCGCTTGATTGTTTCAGCGCTACGGGCGGCTTCGCTTTACATCTTTCCTCGGTGTGCGAATCGGTGGAGGCGGTCGATAGTTCCGCTTCCGCTTTGGCGACGCTCGAATCGAATGCTAAAAAGAATGGAATCGTCAACGTGAGTGGCCAGCAGGCGGACGTGCTCGAATATTTCCCGACCCTGGTGAACGCGCGCCGCAAGTTCGATGTGATTGTGATCGACCCACCGGCCTTTACTAAATCGCGTTCCGGGCTAGAAGGGGCCGCCCGGGGTTATAAAGAGATCAACCTTCGAGCGCTTCGGCTACTTGGAACGGGAGGTGTGCTCGTCAGTTGTTCCTGTTCTCATCACATGAGCGAGGCGCATTTGCTGGAAGTAATTGCAGCGGCCGCACTCGACGCCGGGAAGAGGTTGCGAGTACTAGAACGGCGGACGCAATCACAGGACCACCCTATTTTGTTAACGGTTCCGGAAACGCACTATCTCAAGTGCCTGATATTCGATGTGATGTCTTAGCTCCGGGCGGCAACACACTGTGCGATGGCTTGGCAAGAATGGCTGATTTCATTTTTGATGTTGACCAAGCATCCGTTGGCCCTCGCGCTAGAGCACTACGCGGCTATCGCCTTCACGCCTGGTTACGTGCTGGTGATCCAGGTATTCGAGCAGCGGAATGGCGAATTTGCGGGAGACGTTTGTCCAGGCTTTGAACTCTGGAACGGAGAAGCGGCGGCCTTTATGAGGCATTAGAGACTTGCGGATATGCGCGAGTACATCGGCATGGAAGACAAGGTCTTCCGAAACACGCACCAACTTGCCGTCTTTGATCAACTTCTCCAGCAGAGTGCGGGCGTGCCTGGGTTCGACGGCCGCAGAGCGCAGGAGTTCGCTGGGATGGAGCGGCTGATAAGCCGCTTTTCGAAACTCCTGTTCCAGTCGTCTTAGTGCGGCGGTTTCCTCGCTGCTGATTTGAACCTTATGATTTCGAAGGGCGACCAGGTCACCTTCCATACGAACGCTGGAGAAGCCACTGAAAACAATATTGGCCGTATGGGCATCGAGGCCCAGCCTGGCTTGGGCAGAGGGCGCACCCGGGAGTAACGGATGGTTCTTGTGAAATTCCTCAAGCCAGCTGACGAGCAACTCTCGCCGGCGGTCGAGCCAGGCTCTGGTTACGACCCTCTGTGAGTGGTCGATGAAGATCAGCGCCGGGATCGTACCGAGAACCGGTTGCAATTCCTGGCTTGTCCTGCCGGTGATGTGAGTAAGTTCTTCGAGATGTCGTCCGTTCTCTTTCTCGTCAACAAGCAGTTCGAGACGGGCAGCGAGATCACAGCTCCCTAATCGGTCTAGGCGCGCCGTCGCCTTCGGGCGACTTAGCCGGCTCGGTGGAAACGCGTCGATTACTGTGCCACCGCCAACTGTCCGGGCGGGCGATGGACGCCGCACTACGAACCGATCCCCTGGTAAAGCGATGATTGGTTCGGCGAGCTTGAGCCGGATGAGCTTCTGAGAAAGGCTCTGAACCCGTGCAGTGACTTCCGATGTGCCGATGTGAACTCGAATATTTTCTTGAGCGCCAGGAATACCTGCATCCGGGAACCAGTCAACGGAGGCCTCGATGGTCCGGGTGTGCTCCAGAGCTTTGGGATGAGAGAGAACGAATCCACGACCGATTTTGGAATGTTCGATGCCGCTAAGATTCACAGCGGTGCGTTTTCCCGCGTCCGCAACCTGCACCGCCTTCCCGTGAATCTGCAGGCCGCGGATGCGCGCCTCCTGACCAGACGGGTGGAGCTGAACCGTGTCACCGACGTGTAGCGCTCCGCTCCAGAGCGTGCCGGTGACGATGGTACCGAAGCCTTTAAGAGCAAAGCTGCGATCGAGCGGTAACCGAGCAGGGCCGCCGGTATCGCGGGACGTCTCCATATGGGCCAGCTTTTGCAAGGCGCCCATCAAACGGTCGAATCCCTGTCGGGTCAGAGAGCTGGTCTCGATGACTGGCGCCCCGGTCAAAAAGGACCCGGATCGCAGATGATCCACTGCTGCGCGGGTAGTTGCGATTTGCTCCGGGGTGGCGAGATCACATTTGGTAAGAACAACGATGCCGCTTTTAACTCCGAGCAGACGGCAAATATCGAAGTGTTCTCTCGTCTGCGGCTTGACAGACTCATCCGCTGCAATAACTAAGAGGACCGCTTCGATTCCGCACGCTCCGGCCAGCATATTGCGAACAAATCGCTCATGGCCCGGAACATCGATGAAGCTTACGCAATTTCCGCCGGGCAGGGCAAGATGGGCAAAACCCAGATCTATCGAGATGCCGCGCCGCTTTTCTTCTGCAAGGCGATCAGTGTCCATGCCGGTCAAGGCCCTGATTAGCGAGGTCTTGCCGTGGTCGATGTGTCCGGCGGTCCCGATGACGATGTCGCGGGGAGCGTTAAGATGACTATCTGACATGCAAGGCGAGCTGATCATATCGTCTCATCCAGAGGAGTCGAACACGGAAACTACCACGAACCGCTTAGAAGAGTTGAGGCGCCGGCATGCAGGAGCGGAGGAGGGTGGCGGGGCGGAGAGGCGCGAGCGGCAGCACAAGGAAGGGAAGCTGTCCGCCCGCGAACGAATCGAGTTGTTGCTCGACGAAGGGACATTCGAGGAGCTCGACAAGCTGGTTCGTCATCGGTCTCATAACTTCGGGATGAACCGCAACGTAGTTGACGGGGACGGGTTCATCACCGGCCACGGGACGATTCATGGGCGGCAGATCTTTGTGTTCGCGCAGGACTTCACTGTTTTTGGCGGGTCTCTTTCCGAAGCGAATGCGCAGAAAATCGTCAAGGTGATGGACCTGGCTCTGAAGACGGGGGCACCCATCATCGGCTTGAACGACTCAGGCGGAGCACGCATTCAAGAAGGAGTAGTTTCGCTCGCGGGGTACGCAGACATATTTCTGCGAAATACACTCGCAAGCGGCGTGGTGCCACAGATTTCGGCGGTTATGGGGCCATGTGCCGGTGGCGCGGTGTATTCACCGGCGCTGACGGATTTCGTTTTTATGGTGGACAGGACGAGCCACATGTTCGTGACCGGCCCGGATGTGATCAAGACAGTCACCCACGAGGACGTTTCGAAGGAAGAGTTGGGTGGCGCAATGACTCACAACGCAACCAGCGGGGTGGCTCATTTTCTTGCGATGGATGACGAAGACTGTCTTCAGCGGTTACGCGAGCTGCTGACATTTCTGCCCCAAAACAATCTGGACGGCGTGCCATGGGTGGCGACGGGCGATCCGGAGCAACGAATGGACGCTGAGCTAGATAGGTTGATTCCGCCTGAATCGAACCGGCCTTACGATATCAAGGACATCATAGGCAGAGTAGTCGACGATGGAAATTTCTTCGAAGTGGCAGAGCATTTTGCGCGAAACATCGTAATTGGTTTTGGGCGGATGGCGGGAGAGACCGTGGGTATTGTGGCCAATCAGCCGGCGTACCTGGCGGGATGTCTGGATATCAATTCTTCGACCAAGGGCGCGCGTTTCGTGCGGTTCTGCGATGCCTTTCAGATTCCGATCCTGACGTTCGAAGACGTACCTGGGTTTCTACCGGGAACCGCGCAGGAATTCGGCGGGATTATCCGGCATGGAGCGAAGCTGCTTTACGCCTACGCGGAAGCGACGGTACCAAAGATAACGGTAATAACTCGCAAGGCATATGGGGGCGCGTACTGCGTAATGGGCTCGAAACATCTGCGGACAGATATCAACTTTGCGTACCCTACGGCGGAGATTGCGGTGATGGGGCCGGAGGGGGCTGTGAACATTTTGTACCGGCGTGAATTGGAGAAAGCCGCGAATCCGGAAGAGAGCCGAAGGGCCAAAATAGAGGAGTATCGCGAGCGTTTTGCGAATCCGTTCGTAGCAGCAGAGCGGGGCTATATCGACAATGTGATCGAGCCGCATGAGACGCGGCCGAGGGTGGTTCGCGCACTGCGTATGCTGGCGAACAAGACCGATACAATGCCGCGAAAGAAGCACGGCAACATTCCGCTGTAGCGGGGTTTTTACCGTCTATAAAAAAGGCCCTTGCGGAAGGTAGATTGTTGGCTTTCTCACGATTCCGATCCGCGTTTACCCAGCGCTAATACGAAGTATTGGGCGGGTACATCGCCGACGCATTTCACCCCGTGTTCTTCGTTGGAACGGACGTAAATGACGGAGCCCGGGCCGGCGATTGTAGATTGTCCGGAGATGGTGGCCTGGAGAGAGCCGGTTTGCACGAGAAACATCTCTTCGTGGACATGATGGTGAGCGGGATGGGGCATCTGCCCGGGCGGCATCGTGGTGATGTGCAGGTCGATGGGGTAGCCGTCGTGGGTAGTGCCGGTGAAGACCTGTCGAGACTGGGCGCCAGTCTGCGAGTCTGTCTTGACGGGAAGGCTTTCGAACAAATAACAGTGCGAGGGGAGTCCCTTCTCTTTCTTCTTGGCACTGGAGGCATCAGCGGCGGCAAGGAGCGGAAGCAGGAGACCAAGATTTCGGCGGGTGAGATCCATCGCTACTATTTTCTATCGCATTGGCTTGAGGTTATGAACTGCGCGCGGGGTCGCGGCTTCTACTCCGGCCAGACGAGGTACACTCCGAATAAGTCACAAAACTCTTTTCGGCGCGGCGAGCAAAATCGGCGAGCAAAGAGATAGGACTTTTCAGCGGGAAAGCTGCCTTGGAAGTGAGGAGCAGATTTTGCACTTCAATAGTGGGCAGCGGCGTCTATATCAGCGCAAGAATCGCGCGGGTGCGTAGTCTTTAAAACATAAAGGAACGACATGCGATATATAACTTCGATAGCATCTCTCCTATGTGCCGGTTTCGCAACGGCTCTTCAGCTTTATGGGCAAGCAGGCGCCGGCAACAAACCGGCAGAGGACGTGATTATCTTCGCGGATGGAGAAAAGTTGATCGGCCAGCTCGAGAGCGCCACGGGTTCTTCAGTTAAGTTCAAGAGCAACGCGGCGGGAGAAGTGATAGTGGACTGGAGCAAGATCCAGGAACTTCACTCATCGGCGAAATTTGCCGCGATCCCTAAGGACACGAAGCTAACCAAAAGCTCGGACATGAGTAAGGTTCCGCAAGGCACATTAAACGTGAGCAACCAGCAGCTTGCGGTGACAGGCGGACCCGGACAGCCGCAGACGATTCCGGTCGGTAATGTCGGAAATGTGGTGAGCGAAGAGTCTTTTCAAAAGGCTTTCGCGCGCACTAGTTTTCTGCAGGGATGGACAGGAGGCGCGACGGCCGGAATTTCGTTGACGGAAGCAACGCAAAAGAACGAGACCTATACCGCTGCGGTAAACCTGGTGCGTTCGGTTCCAACGGAGAACTGGCTGGACCTGCGCAGCCGGACGATGTTGACCTTCAATGAAGCTTACGGAACCATATCGCAACCGAACACGCCGACTGTCAAGACCTCACTTTTCCATCTCGACCTAGAGCAGGACTGGTACGTTTCTTCTAGGGTATTTGTATTTGGTCAGGCATTACTCGACCACAGCTATTCGCAGGGTTTGGATTTACAGCAGACTTACGGAGGTGGCGTGGGATTCGTGGTTTTCAAAACGCCCAATCAAGAACTCGATTTCAAGGCGAGCATGGACTATATCAACCAGCGTTATACCGATTCAAGCCTGAATAAGTCACTAATAGGCTCGGTTTTCGGTGAAACGTACAACCGTAAATTCGTACATGGAATCTTATTTGACGAGCAGGCCGGTTTCACGCCGGCCTGGAATGATACCAGCGCCTATTCCGCATTCGCCAGCGCCGATCTTACTTTCCCTGTGTATCATCGTTTTGGCTTGACGCTAGGCGCACTGGATAACTTCCTGAACACTCCGCCGCCAGGATTCAAGAAGAATTCATTCCAATTCACATTGGGAGCGACTTACTCGTTCGAATAGACTAGCGTTGCGGATCGTTCTGTATTAGGCTAACGGGGAAGAGGAACCTATGAAAGGATTCAAGCAGTTCATCTTACGCGGTAATGTACTCGACTTAGCAGTAGCTGTGGTGATGGGCGCGGCGTTTGGATCGGTCGTGACGGCGTTAGTCAAAGATTTATTAACGCCGATCATCGCGGCCATTGTCCGCAAACCAGATTTTTCGAACATCTTCTTCAACATAAATGGAAGCAAGTTTCTAATCGGCGACTTCATCAACGCGATCATTTCTTTCCTGCTGATTGCCGCGGCGGTTTACTTCTTCGTGGTGCTGCCGGTTAACACACTGCTCGCGCGCATCAAAAGAGGCGAGGCGCCGGCCGATCCTACAACAAAGAAATGTCCCGAGTGTCTGAGCGAGATTCCGATCGCGGCACGCCGATGCGCGTTCTGTACCGCGCCGCTCACGGGAACAGTAAAGTAGAGACGTGACGCGCGAGCGGCGCTGGGCCGTTTACATAGGACTGGCATGGCTGCTGGGAATCGAAACCTGTCTCGGGATGCAAGGGCCGCCGAGCTGGGCTTATGGCACCGATGCAAATCCGGCGGCAGCTAAGGCGCCGAACGCGGAGCGACGAGTACCCGATACTAGCCAGAAACATGTGCCGGGCAGCGACCTGTCGTTTACCGAGACGCAGATCAACAACATTTTCGGACCTGCCGACTGGTTTCCCGGCGATCATCCTAAAATGCCCGGTATAGTGGCCGATGGCAGAAAACCACAGGTCTGGGCCTGCGCGCTGTGTCACTATCCGAATGGCAAGGGACGTCCGGAGAATGCCGGCATCAGCGGATTGCCCGTGAGCTACTTCGTAGCCCAGATGAAAGAATTTCGCGATGGCGAGCGCCATAGCGCCGACCCAGGAAAACACAACACCAATATCATGATCTCGATCGCTAAAGCAATGACGGCGTCTGAGATTCAACAGGCGGCGGAGTATTTCGGCTCGATGAAATGGACACCATGGATCAGAGTAGTGGAAACCGACACCGTGCCGAAGACGCGACTCTCAGTTGGCATGTACCTGCCCCTTGAAGGCGGCGGAACAGAACCTATCGGACAACGAATTATCGAGATGCCCGAGAACGCTGAAGCGACAGAAGGATTGCGAAATCCGCGATCGGGCTTTATTGCCTACACTCCGAAGGGCAGTATTCAGAAGGGCGCTGAATTGGTGAAGAGAGGAAACGGGAAGACAGTCCCATGTGCCGTTTGTCACGGGGCGGATTTGAACGGCATGGGCCCGGTTCCGGGGATTGCGGGCCGCTCACCAAGTTATCTCGCGAGGCAGATGTTCGATATGCAGCAGGGAACGCGTCGAGGGGAGTGGACGGAACTGATGAAACCAGTGGTAAGTAAGCTGAACGACGAAGACATACTGGATATCGTGGCTTATGCGGCGTCGCGGAAACCGTGAAGTTTCTTTGATTGAACCCCGCGCTGACGCTTGGGGTTCTGTTCCGGATATCTGAATGTGCGTAGCGGATCGCGGACCGAATCGTTACGGTTCGTGCCAGTCGAGTGCGTAGATTTCCTGTGTGCCGGAGGCATGCAGAATCAGCGGTGAATCATCGGGAGCCAAACCGAACCAGAAGCCGCCCGCGGCTCCGGCGCGCTTCAGCTCTTTCAGGCTGCAAACGGTTTCTACCGCGTGATCACGCAGCCGGACCCGCATCACAGCTTCTCCGTGATGCTCGAAGTAGACGCTCCGGCCATCGTGCGACCATCTTGACCAGTTCAGTTCGCCCTTTGCGAGCAGAGTCCACTTTTGTGTTTGCATATTGAAGAGCATAAGTGCTCCGTGATCCTCCCGGCGAGCGATGATACGGCGCCCATCCGGCGACCAGTCGGACAATATGACGCCTTCGGAACCCGGTATGTGTGTCACTTGCCGCGTATTCAGATCGAGAACATCGAGTCTGCGAGGTTGCTTCTCAAGCCACGGAGGATAGCTGACGAGAATCGAGTTGCCGTCCGCCGACCAGGAAGGTCGAAGCCGGTTGCGGCCGTCGCGAAACAGCGGGTCGAGCCCGCCGCCTGCCATTGAGACCATATATATCTGACCGAACGGTCCCCTGGTACCGCCCTGAAAGACAATGCGTTTTCCATCAGGCGACCAACGTGGCGATGAAACTTGTAAGCCAGGCGGAGACAAGCGAAGCCGATCGGATCCATCGATCCGGCTGCGCCACAGCTCTGACTTTGGATAGGTCACGTATGTGAACCACCGCTCATCCGGAGAGAACTCAACGAACTCCGCGGATATTCCGGAGAGATACGGCACCCAGGCGTTGGATTTCAGATCGTAGCGTATGAGTTCGCCACGTAGATTTTGACCGATGACGAACAGCTTTTTCCCGTCCAGGCTGAAGGCCGGATCGAGCGAGTCCAGTTGACCGGCCGTGAGTTGCACCGGCCTGTTCTCGCGCTTAAGCCAGATATCGAGAGGGGAGCGGCTCTCACCCCTTGCCCAGATCTCGCCCTTCCCGTCGCGAATGGCTTGAAATGCGAAGTATTTGCCGTCCCGACTCCAGTTGCCGCAGCACTCCGTTGCAGGGCGGTTCCAGCCTGGGTTGAAAGGATGAAGTCCGGTTCCGTCGGCGGCGATCTCCCAAAGGGAGGAAGTTCCTATCCGGTCAACGATATTTCCTAACGTAAATCGCAACTTGCGTCCATCGGGCGACCAGCGAAGCCAGAACGCAGATCCGCCGAGCGCCGCGAGTTTGCGGAAGTGGCTTCCATCGCGCCGTGCCCGATAGAGATCCTGGCCGAGGACGTACGCGATCTCGGTGGCATCCGGTGACCAGGCGGCCGCCGATACTAGTAAATCGGCGACTCGCTGCGCCTTCCCGGTCTCGACCGTTAACATCCACAAGGGCCAGCGGCCGAGCCCGCTGGTGAAGTCGGAAAACAATATCCGAGAGCCGTCACGCGAAATATCAAGGACCTCCGGAGCCGCCGCCGGAGTTTTCAGAGGAAGCGTCTCCCCGCCTGACACAGGTACTTGCGCGACCGTGGTTTTCAGACCAGAGCCTTCCGCCAGAAAGAGGCGTGAAGCTCCGGCAACCATTGCTCCGAGCGGTCCACCCTTGCCTTCGCCATCGTCCGAGATTCGAACGTAACCTGAGACTCCGGGCGCCGCCTGCGGACGAAGCACAAGAAATGCTAACGCAGAGACGCCAGCGACTACTGCGGCTGTCAAAAGCAATCGCCGCCGATTGCGGAGAGCCGAGGTCCGAATTAGTTTTTCGAGATCGCGTCGCATCTCCGCAGCGCAGGCGTAGCGAAGTTCTCGATCCTTCTGAAGGCATTTCGAAATGACTGCCTCGAGAGCTTTCGGAACTCGCGCATTTAACGATTTGGGAGCGCGCGGCTCGCGGTGCAGTATCTGATCAAAGATATCCAGGTACGAATTCCCGGTAAACGGCGCAACGCCGGTTGCCATCTGGTAGAGCACCGCGCCAAACGAAAACAGATCGCTTCGGCGGTCCAGCGCGCGTCCCTCCACCTGCTCCGGTGACATGTACTGTGCTGTGCCCAATGCGGCTCTCGGATCAGTCAGCTGCTCGGAACCCGGCATGACCTGTTCCGGCAGCGTACCTTTTGAGATACGATCCTCCGCGGCCGTCAGCTTTGCCAGGCCGAAGTCAAGAATCTTTACGCTTCCCCGATCGGTGATAAACACGTTGGCCGGCTTAATATCCCGATGGACGATGCCGCCGACATGAGCCGCTTCGAGCGCGTCCGCGATTCCGCTCGCGATGCGCAAAAGCCGTTGCATCTCCACCGGCCGTTCCCCGATTAAGTGCTTCAGCGTTACGCCTTCGAGATATTCGAGCACGATGAACGCGCGGCCATCCTGTTCGCCAATATCGTGAAGGGTGCAAATATTCGGGTGGTTCAGAGAAGAAGCAGCGCGGGCTTCCCGTTCAAAGCGAATCAGAGCCTGGGAGTCGCGGGCCAGTTCATCGGGCAGTAGTTTCAGCGCGACCAGCCGCTGTAAGCGGACGTCCTCCGCTTTATAAACCACGCCCATGCCTCCTCCTCCAAGCTTCTCCAGGATCCGGTAATGCGAGAGCGTGCTGCCGATCAGATCTTGCGTTCCGAAATGTTGTTCGGAGATGTACGGCTGGGTCATCTCGAGAGCGGGGCGCTCCAGAAAGCTCGGGGCCTTCTCATAAAAGGCGAGCAATGACTGTACTTCGCGTTCCAGAGCCTCATCACCGGCACAGGCGCGCCTTAGAAACGCGGGGCGCTCATTCGATGGAAGCTGCAAGATGGATTGCAACAATTCGTCGACTTGCTGCCATCGTTCACGATTCATTGGCAGTGTTGGTGGCCATTTCCCGATAGAGCCAAGCCTTGGCTGTGTTCCAGTCCCGAATGACAGTTACCGCCGAGATCTTGAGGACGGTGGCGACTTCCTCTACACTCAGCCCGCCAAAGAAGCGCATTTCCACTACCTGAACCTTCCGTTCGTCGAGCCGTGCGAGCTCATTCAGGGCATCGTCGAGCGCGACCATTTCGGCCGCCCGCGTTCTGCCGATCGTATGGGCTTCGTCTAATGAGACGTGCTGCGCACCAGCGCCGCGTTTGAGATTGTGACTCCGGGCATGCTCCACGAGAATTCGGCGCATCAGCTGTGCTGATACGGCGAAGAAGTGCGCGCGGTTCTGCCATTGCATGCGATCGTAGCCGGTCAACCTCAGGTACGCTTCATTGACCAAAGCGGTGGTTTGAAGACTATGACCCTTAGCTTCGCCGCGCATGTAGCGGCCGGCGAGGCGGCGAAGTTGGTCATAAACGATGGGTATCAGGCGGTCGAGCGCCGATGTATCTCCGTTGCTCCACGCCTGCAGAAGTTGACTAACGTCCGTGGCTGAATCCGCCATTGCACCCACCGAGGCTTGGTTAACTAGCCACAGGTTCGTCTTGGAAGGTAATTATAATCTGTCAGGGATTGCGGAAGATTTCGGCAACAGTATGCCTGACTCGCCAGCTAGTTCTTCACACTTGAACGGTGGCAACCTAATCCAAGAGCCTTGAGGGAAGCGGTGCTGCACTTCCAGGGCGACGAAAGGACAGGACCCACAACGAGCAAAATCTCCAAATCTCTATTTCTTATATTTCGCCAGCGAAGCTTTCAAGGTTAACTTAAGATGTGGTTTTAGGGCATTCTCGAACGCGTGGTTTTGACTTTTGCCCTCAACCTGTAGCAAGCGTGCGTATTCGTCCACGCAAGCTTCCGCTCGTGCGTTTGTTTGGTCGATTTTCGCGTCGGGGAGTTCGACATGAAGCTGATCATGAAGCTTCTCACTCTTAAACCAAGTTGTTCCACCTCCCGCATCACGGAGGCCATTGAATCTCAACTCGCTCGCCCAGAGAGTTGTGAACCCAGAAAGGTGCGACCCTAGAAGTCTCTCGAACTCATCGCCATCCGTGATTGCCCTGCCGTCGACGCGTGGCAGTATGTGCCTAGCCTTATCGGACATGTGCGCGCCCCAGCAAACATGAGATCTCCTCGCAACGACCTCCTGCGCCTGTTCTGCCGGTGTGCGAAAGCTTGAACTCCTATTGGGACTAACGGCGAAGGTAACGCCCGGCATGGTCACTGTGGCGCCGGAGATTGTGATGGGCGGCATACCATAGCGAAAGGTCCGAAACGGGAGGGCGTTTGGGCCCGTCATGCTCCTCAAGCCGAGCGGATTGGGGTTGTCTACGCGGTTTGCAGAGTCCCAAGCTGCAAACGATCGCTGATTTCCGGCGACCTCCGCTTCGATTTTCTGTCTCATCTTTGCACAAGCTTGCGTCAGCCGTGTACAAAAGTGATTCGCCAGTTCGTCGATATTGGTCGAGCTGTCGTGTAAAGGACCGGCCATCTAGTACTCTCCACTGACCGTCAAATTCTATAGCATTTTCTAGACCAAACAGCTGCCGAGGCTGACATAACGCGCACCAAATTTTCGATTCCCGATGATAGTTGCGCTCTGCGGATTGCGCCTTCCTCCGGTAGAGATCGCTTAAACCCGAACAGTGGCATGAGAGCGATCAAAGGAGATATTAATGCGATCGACTGGATTCACAGCTCTTACTCGAATAACTCTCATGGGAGGGTTGTTGTTGCCGTCAGGAATGTGTGCGCTTGCGCAAGGATCAGAGGGACAAAGTTCGCCGCCGATACGATACACGCTGAAAGATTTGGGGACGTTGGGGGGTGCTTCCAGCATGTCCTATTTCGTCTCGGACAATGGGATCAGCAGCGGCAATGCGGCGCTTCCGAACGGGACGAACCATGCAGTGCTCTGGTACGGGCAGAAGATTCTAGACATTGCGACGCCGGGTTTGGGAGGACAGAACAGTGGAAGTCTGAACAGCACCGCATTTAGCGTCAACAAACGGGGGCAAGCGACTGGCGGAACTGAAGTCTTCCGAAAAGATCCGAACGCCGAAGACTTTTGCAGCTACGGTACGGACCATCGTTGTGTACCGTTTTTCTGGCTAAACGGACGAATGTTTCCGCTGCCGCTTCCGGGTGGCAACAATGGTCAGGCCATCTCAATCAACGTGCGCACTCAGATGACCGGAGTGGCCGAGACCAGCCAAGTTGACACCGCGTGCGCAACAGTCAAGCCCTCGCAGGTTTTGGATTACGAGCCGGTGCTTTGGAACCCACTACTTGGGCGGAGTCGAAGGCTGCCGCTGTTTGGATCTGACTCGGTAGGCGTGGGCCTCTGGCTCAATGACAACGATCAAATTATTGGACAGTCGGGTTCGTGCGGGAACACTACTCTTCCGCCACTCGTCGTTGGACCTCACGCCATTTTGTGGGACAAGGATGGTTCGATTCGGGATCTGGGTAATCTTGGCGGCGCGTGCGAGAGGGTCCTTTGTGTTGATAAGGTATTGGGACCATTCGGCAACACGCCTTTGTACATCAGCAATAAAGGAGAAATCGTCGGCGCGTCTGCTCTTTCCGATGCGGGTCCTTTCCACGCTTTCCTGTGGACAAAGGCAAGAGGCAGAATGAAGGACTTGGGTACGCTCGATGGCGACATTGCAAGCGTTGCTCTCGGAATGAATGAGACCGGCGAAATTGTTGGCCTCTCCTTCGACAAAACGGGTATGCCGCATGCATTCCTACGCGTGGATGGCAAGATGCTGGACCTCGAGACGTTGATCCCCGATGACTCACCACTAGTTCCGTTGGTGGCCGAGATCATCAACGCTAAGAACGAGATTGCAGGCTATGGCGTAGACCCGAATACCGGTGATGTTCACGGTTTCCTCGCCGTTCCGTGTGATCCACGCGACTGGGACGGGAAGGTGAAGACGAAGCGGTTCGCTCCTTCGGACTCGATGCGTTACCAGGTTCGCCAGCAATTGGCGCACCGTCACCCGGGCCTTTGAAGCACAATGCCACGGAAAACCGGCCACCGACTCGCGGTTCGGGAAGGTGGTCGATGGCATAGAACGAGATTCGTTGACCCGCGCGCGGATCATGTTCGCTAAGTGTCGCCACAGCGTAGCAACGAATCAGGCATGCCAGGCCGATACGGCGCGAACAAGCTTCCACATCGTATTGTCAAGTGCTGGGCCGATGTCGGGATGGTCTCTTCGGGTATTGGTGAGCGCCGCCCAGCAGAAGTCGTGCGCGGTGCGGACAAGGACGGAAGATGTTCCTGGGAGGCTGCCGCTGTGCCACCACTTTCCCGCGGAATTGACAGCCCATCCTTTGGCATAGCCGGGGTTGGCTGCGGTACCCGTAGTCATGATTCGGATCGTTTGCGGTTTGAGAAGGCTCTCGCGATCCGGAAATCCATCCACATGCACGGCAAGATTGACGAGATCAGTAGCAGTCGCGACCCAGCCGCCGTGCGAATCCATGCGCCTGACGTTCATATCGTAGGGATTTTCATTTTCCTGACCGTAGTAGACGACCTCGCCGGGAGCACGTTGAGCCTTGGTGTTGCCAGCGATCGCCATGTTGTTTGCGCCGCACGGCCGAAGAATGGTTTCGCGCACGTATCGCGGATAGGGCTCGCCGGTTACCTTTTCGATGACGCGGCCCAAGAGACAGTAGCCGAAATTCGAATATGCGTAATGGGTCGCGGGCGAAAAGCGCACAGGCTGATGTTCGAGCGTCCAATGAATGAGTTCCGCATGATTCATTTGCGGATTGAGGAACATGGGGTCGTTTTCATCGTTCTGCCAGCCTCCGCAAGTGTGCGTAAGAAGATGCTCGATTCTGATCTCGCGGCCGAATCCGGCAGGCTGCGGGGTGCCGAATTCTTCACCCAGAACGGTACCCGGGCCGAATACGCGATCGGCGATGTGCAGTTTGCCGGCTTCCTGCAATGAAAAGATGGCGGCCGAAGTAAATGGCTTGCTCACGCTGGCAATCCGAAAGCGGCTGTTGGGAGTTGCCGGTTGATGCGAACTCCTTGTCGGCTTCACCGAAGGCCTCGCGATAGACGATGTTGCCTTGTCTGGCAACAGCGATGGACAAAGCCGGAACAGCAAACTCCTGCATGAACTGGCGCGCGACTTGCGCCATCGCGCGAGTGTCGGCTGTGGATGGTGTCTCTTCGCCAGCGGTAAAACGAGTGAGGCCGGCGAGCGCGGCACTCCCTAAGAACCTGCAGAGGCCCCGTCTCGAAACCATGAATTCGAGTCTATTTTATTCGCTTGACTCGCCGACTTTGAGGACGGCGAGAAACGCTTCCTGGGGGATTTCCACGCGGCCGACGCGCTTCATGCGCCGCTTGCCTTCCTTCTGCTTCTCGAGCAGTTTGCGCTTGCGGGTGATATCGCCGCCGTAGCACTTGGCCAAAACATTCTTGCGCATGGCGGAGATGGTTTCTCGAGCGATGATCTTGTTGCCGATAGCGGCTTGCAGAGCAACCTCGAACATCTGGCGGGGAATGAGCTTGCGAAGCCGTTCGATCAGGCTCTTGCCGCGTTCGTAGGCAAAATCGCGATGCACAATCATAGAAAGCGCATCCACGGGCTCGCCTGCTACGAGCACATCCATCTTGACCATGGGCGAGACACGGTGGCCGGAAAGGTGGTAATCGAGAGAGGCGTAGCCGCGCGACGCGGACTTAAGGCGATCGTAGAAATCAAGAACGATTTCGTTGAGCGGCAGCTCGTACAACAGGAGGACACGACCGGCCCCAATATACTCGAATTTTTTCTGCGTGCCGCGCTTCTCTTCAACGAGCTTGAGAATCTCTCCCAGATATTCTTCGCGAGTGATTACCGTGGCGTCGATAATCGGTTCTTCAATTTGCTGGATGTTAGACGGATCGGGGAATTTTTGGGGATTGTCGACTTCGAGGATCTCACCGGTAGTTGTGGTAACGCGGTAGCGCACGCCGGGCGCAGTGGTGATGAGATCGATCTGGAATTCGCGTTCGAGGCGCTCCTGAATGATCTCGAGATGGAGCAATCCGAGGAAGCCGCAGCGAAAGCCAAAGCCGAGAGCGGCGGAATGCTCGGGCTCGAAGTTGAAGGCGCTGTCGTTGAGACGAAGTTTCTCGAGGGCGTCTCGCAAGAGGCCGTGTTCGTGAGATTCGATCGGATAAAGCCCGGCAAACACCATCGGCTTGATTTCCTGAAAGCCGGGAAGCGGTTCAGCAGCCGGATCAGCGTCATCCATGATCGTGTCGCCGATTTTGGCGTCTGAAACGGTTTTGATGTTGGCGAATACGAAGCCGGCTTCACCGGCGCTGAGTTCTTCGGAGGGAACCGGCTTGGGGGATTGGAAGCCGAGACCTTCGACATCATAGGAGCGACCGTTCGAGAAGAGACGGATCTTCTGGCCTTTGCGCAGCGTGCCATCAACAATGCGGGTGAGAATGATGACGCCGCGGTAGGGGTCGAACCAGGAATCAAAAATCAGAGCACGAAGGGGCGCATCGGGATCGCCCTTGGGTGGCGGAATGCGATGCACGACGGCTTCGAGGATTTCCTTAATGCCGACACCATTTTTAGCGCTAGCAAGAATGGCTTCGGAGGCGTCGAGTCCAATCACCTGTTCGATCTGTTCGCGGATGCGTTCGGGTTCGGCCGACGGAAGATCGATCTTGTTGATGACCGGGATGATTTCGAGATCGTGGTTGATCGCGAGATAGGTGTTGGCGAGAGTCTGAGCTTCGACGCCTTGCGAAGCGTCGACGACGAGCAGGGTACCCTCGCAGGCCTGCAAACTGCGCGATACTTCGTAGGTGAAATCGACGTGACCGGGGGTGTCGATCAGGTTGAGTTCGTAAAGTTGGCCGTCGTCCGCCTGATAGTTGAGGCGAACAGCGTGCGCTTTGATGGTGATGCCGCGCTCACGCTCGAGGTCCATCGTGTCGAGAACCTGGTCCATCATCTCGCGCTGAGAGAGCGCGCCAGTAAACTCGAGCAAGCGATCCGCAAGTGTCGATTTTCCATGATCTATATGCGCAATGATAGAGAAATTGCGTATAAATCGAGGATCCATGGTGCGGTAGACTGAGGGGGTAAAACTGGATTATCCCACAGTAAGCACGCGCTCCCTTGCGTGCGCGTGTGCGCTTCATGGCTATTCGAACGGTTCAAGGTTCTCTCGACGCAACCAATCTGCGCATCGGAATCGTCGTCAGCCGGTTCAACGAATTCATCACTGAGCAGTTGACGAAAGGGGCGCTGGAGACACTCGAGAAGCGCGGATGCCCGCCGGAGAACATACAGATCGTGAAGGTTCCAGGAGCGTGGGAACTGGCGATCGCAGCGAAGGAACTAGCGTCGAAACAGTTTCATGCGATCGTCGCGCTCGGGGCGGTGATCCGGGGCGATACTCCGCATTTCGATTACGTGGCGGGCGGAGCGGCAGACGGGCTGAACCAGGTGAGTTTGGATACAGGAGTACCGGTCGCGTTTGGCGTCTTGACTACGGACAACATGGAACAGGCAATGGACCGGGCCGGCGGCAAGAGCGGCAACAAGGGAGCCGAAGCGGCAGAAGTGGCGATCGAGCTGGCGAATCTTTTGCGGCAACTCAAGGAGCTCGGGTAGCGTATGGCTGCCCGACACCGATCCAGGAAGCGCGCTCTTCAGGTGTTGTTTGAGTGGGATATGCGAGGAGAACTGGTCGATTCGGCGATCCAGCATTACTACGATACTCTTTACTCGGAAGAGAGCGAAAACCGGCCAAAGCCCGACAAATTCATGGAAGAGCTCGCGCGAGGGACGGTCACGAACGCCGCGCGGATCGATAAGCAGATCGAGGAAAAGTCGCAGCATTGGCGACTGGAGCGCATGCCGGTTGTCGATCGCAACATTCTGCGGCTCGCCATTTACGAGCTGACCATGAACAGCCTGCCCGCTCCCGTGATTATCGATGAAGCGCTGGAACTCGCGCGACAATTCGCTGGAGACGAGTCGGTTTCTTTTATAAATGGAGTGCTGGACGCAGTGCATCGAGAAACTCTCGCTGCGGGCAAGTAGCCAGGGCATTCGCCTCTTGTTCTCCCGACGCCATTAAGCTAGGGTAGGTAAGAAGAAGAAAAGGCGAATCATGAACCTCTCGCTCGCGTTCGGTTCAGACGCGGATAAGAGCCAAGCTGTAGAACCAACCACCTCCATTACGCAGCTGCTCGTCCGTTTCGAAGAATCGATGCAGAACAACGGGTCGCCTGTGCGTGCGATTCGTCATCAACCGGCCAGACCTGCCCGTGTAGCGCCGTTTCCCGAGCGGCTCGATACGAGACTGCGCGCGGCATTGACAGCGCGCGGTATCGATGATCTGTACATTCATCAAGCCGCCGCTGTCGAGCACTCGCTTGATGGCGGAAATGTCGCAGTCATTACGCCGACCGCAAGCGGTAAGACTTTTTGCTACAACCTGCCGGTGATGCAGGCGCTGCTCTCCGATTCTTCAGCGCGCGCTGTCTATTTGTTTCCCACCAAAGCGCTGGCGGAAGACCAGCGAATCGAGCTGCAGCGGTTGAATGACGCGGTAGGAAGTCCGGTGGCGTGTCACACCTATGATGGCGATACTCCTTCGGACGCGCGCCGATCGATCCGCGACAAAGCCAATATCATTTTGACGAATCCGGACATGCTGCACAGCGGTATTCTTCCACACCATACGAAATGGGCCAAGCTGTTCGAAAACTTGCGATACTTCGTCATCGATGAGCTGCATTTTTATAGAGGCGTTTACGGGAGCCACCTGGCAAATATCCTGCGCCGCCTCAAACGCATCTGCGAATTTTACGGAACGAAGCCGCAGTTTATTTGCTGTTCAGCCACAATAGCCAATCCCCGCGAACTCGCGGAATCGATCACCGGCCAACCGTTCTCGATGGTTACGGAAAATGGGGCTCCTTCCGGCGACAACTATTTCGTCTTCTACAATCCCCCGGTCCTTAACCGGCAGCTAGGAATCCGGCGCAGTTATCTGCACGAGGCACGGCAAATCGCTCTTGAGTTCATCCGGCAAAATCAGCAGACGCTCGTTTTCGCGAACAGCCGGCTGGCTACCGAAATCCTCACGACTTATTTGAAAGACGCGTGCTCGCAGCTGCCGTTTTCGCATGAGGCAGTGCGTGGATATCGCGGCGGCTACCTGCCGAAGGAGCGCCGCCAAATCGAGCAAAGTCTCAGGAGCGGAGCTGTGCGTGCAGTGGTGGCTACGAACGCTCTTGAACTCGGCGTAGATATCGGTTCGCTCGATAGCGTTGTCCTGGCCGGTTACCCAGGCAGCGTTGCTTCGACATGGCAGAGGATCGGGCGCGCCGGACGCCGCAACTTGCCATCGCTTGCGGTGCTGGTGGCCTCAAGCGCTCCCCTCGATCAGTACATCGTCGAACATCCGGATTATTTTTTCGGTGAGACTTCCGAAGAAGCTCATATCAATCCCGACAACCTCGAAATTTTTTTAAATCACCTCAAATGTGCTGCCTTCGAGCTTCCGATCCGCGATGGCGAGCAGTTTGGGGAACAGGATGTTTTTCGGCTCTGCCGCTTCCTGGCCGAAGACATGCAGCTTTTGCACCGGTCGGGTGACTGCTGGCATTGGGTGAGTGACAGCTATCCGGCCGATTCGGTCAGTTTGCGCGCAGTTACGAGCGATAATTTTCTGGTAGTTGACGTCAGCGATGACCACCGCGTGATCGGCGAGGTCGACTTTCCGTCAGCTCTGACCACGTTGCATGAAAAGGCGATCTATCTACACGATGCTCGTCAATACCAGGTCGAGAAGCTCGACTTTGACGGGCGCAAAGCCTTCGTGCGCCAAGTGGATTCCGATTACTTTACAGATGCGATCGTCTACACACAGGTTAGCGAGCTGGCGGAATTCGAGGCGGCGGAGTGCTGCGCGCATGGTGAGGTGCGCGTCAAACGACAGGTTGTAGGTTTCAAAAAGATCAAGTTCTACACGCTGGAAAATATCGGCGCAGGATTGCTGTCGCTGCCGGAGCAGGAGATGCATACGACGGCATTCTGGGTGCACTTCGCGCAAGGGTTCTTTAGGGATTTTGCAGGCTTTTCGCGTGCCGACGTGCAGGATGCGCTACATGGTTTTGGGAATGTCTTGAAAACAGTAGGAACTGTGCTGTTGCTCTGCGATCCCCGAGATCTCGCGGTAGCCGTTCTGGATGACTCGACGCAAAAGAAGACCGTGTTCGAACCCGACGTCGTGCTCTATGATAACTATCCCGGCGGCATCGGACAGAGCGATCCTCTGTTCCGGCTCCGAGGGAATTTGATGAAGGCCGCGTTAGAGCTTGCTTCCGGCTGTTCGTGCGATGCCGGTTGCCCGAGCTGTACCGGGCCGCAGACGGAAATCGGCGCACGCGGAAAAGAGGGCGCGCTGCGAATTCTTCAGAGATTGTCGGATTTGCCGTTCTCGGCATCTTCCGGAAAAACTGAATAGCCGGAAGGCGGCGGGTAGAGTTCTCTCAACACAAGCAACCGCTTCCGCAAATAGCGGCTCGGCAACTGCCGAGGGCCGGTCTCGACATCGATGTCGCAACAGATTCCGTGCAGATAGAGTGTCAAGGTGTCGATAAAAGACTGCCGAACATAATCCGAGAAGAGCGGGCTCTCGCGCTTGACGTTGGATTGACGGCGCAGCAGGGCCTGCTTGGATTGCCAGCTTTCGTCGTCCACTTCGCCGTGAACGCTCGCGGCCAGCTCATCACGGATGAGCGCTTTGTAGCGGGCCCCCGCGTCGGTCGACCATTTATCCGCAACCAGGGCGGCGAGCCTTCGATAGAGGCGGTAATGGTACTCAGCAACGTCCTGTTCTTTCAGAGCGAATACCAATACGGTTTCATTTTCGAAGCTGACCTGCGACGTCCACGATTGGTGCCCATCGGCCGGGCGCTCCGCGACCACGAAATCCGCAGTTTTGTCCAGAGTCTTGCGCTTGGTCCGGCTGGCTTTGGTCGCGACTCGTTCGGTCGAACGCTCCAGGTAGGGAACGAGCAAGATGGAGATTCGAGGAAGCATTGCCGCCAGCGCGCTAGGCAGGGCAGCTATCGGTTCTTCCAGGTACTCTTTGAGAACTTCCTCGCTCATCGGCAGGGAAGCGCAGAAATAACTGAATGTATTGCTGAGTGGGATTACTTCGCCGCGGAAGCGCTCGGCAAATTGGCCAACACTGACTCTCGCCAGGCTGCTTTGAGCCGGAACGGCTGAATGCGGCTCTCGTTGACTCGGCATCTAAGTTTTCGAACTCGATTCTAGCAAAGCGAACCGGCGCGAATAGGCCCACAAAGAGAGCATCAGGCATTGGTAACATTGAAAAAACACAAAGTGCGATTCCTGGTTTCCGCGGGTGAAGCGTCCAGCGACATGTACGCCGCGGGTGTGGTAAGCCACCTTTCGCGCATGCTTCCGGATCTGCAGTTCTATGGATGCGCGGGTCCGAAGCTGCAATCCGCGGGAGTCGCTCCGATCGTCGACGCATCGAAGTTGGCGGTCGTAGGTTTGGCCGAGGTAGTCAGCCATCTGCCGAAGATCTATGGCGAATACCGCAGACTCATCAACTTCGCCGAAGCAAATCCACCGGTTGCCGCGCTGCTGACCGACAGTCCGGACTTTCACCTGCGAGTGGCCAAGCATTTGAAGCGTCTACGGGTGCCGGTATTTTACCTGGTAGCTCCGCAAGTCTGGGCGTGGAGGCAAAACCGGGTGAAATCAATCCGCCAGGTGGTTGATAAGCTGTTCTGCCTGTTTCCTTTCGAAGAGGCTTGGTTTCGCGAGCGCGGCGTGGACGCTATATATATAGGTCATCCGCTCGCAAGGCAGGTCCGCCGGAACTCTACACGCGAGGAGTTTTTCGGGCGTCATGATTTGCCGTTGAACGAGCAATTGGTCACGCTACTTCCGGGCAGCCGGGCCGGAGAAGCGTGCCGGCACATGCCGGATCTGCTTGCGGCGGTCGCTCTGCTCCGGCGCCGGTTCAAGTTCTCGGCGATCCTAGCGACCCCGAAAGGTTTCGAGACACGCGCGGCGCTGCAAAGATTTCGGGAACCAATGGCCGCGCTAGCCATCAAAGTAGTTGAAAACGACACTTGGGACGCCATCGGACATGCCGATCTTGCGCTCGCTGCCAGCGGAACGGTAACGATCGAGGCTGCCGTCCTTGGTACTCCCATGGTGACGTTTTACAAGGTCAACCCACTGAGCTGGCATGCCGGACGCCGGCTGGTCAAGGTTCCTTTCCTTTCCATGGTGAACCTAGTGGCCGGGCGGCGTATCGTACCCGAATTGATTCAAGAGGAGATGACGGGCTCGCGTATCGCGTCCTCGGCCGAAGCGCTACTTAGCGACAGCGACCTAGCCGACCAAATGCGTAAGGATCTCGCAGAGGTGAAGTTGGCGCTGACATCTGAGGGCGACCCTCTGGAACGCGCAGCGGATTTGATCGCGCAAGCTATTCCGCAGCGACTCCGGCGTGCCGAACCGGTTGTCTGCGATGACCGGGGGACAATATAGAAGATGATGCGTAGTATTCGATGGATTTACCTGCTTTTTGTGTTCGCCGCACTCGGCTGGGCTCAAGAAAAGCAGGCCGCCAGCATTCAGGTTCAGAAATATACAATTGACGCCGACATCAATCCTCGAACACAAGCCATTTCCGCAACCGCTAAGATCGACTTCACGCCTCTCGATAATTCGAATGACATATCGTTCGAGTTGAACAATGCGCTCACCGTCTCCAAAGCGGTCGATTCGTCGGGTCAGCCGCTCGCTGCTTCTCGAAACCCTCAGGACTTCACGGTGCATGTCAGCGTTCCGAACGGACTGGTGAAGAGTCAGCCTTCGGAGATATCGCTCACGTACGATGGCAAGCTGACCGGTAATCAGGACTCTCCCGTTTCCGGAATAGGCTTTGCGGCCTTGCACCCCGATTTCGGATATCTTCTATATCCGGCCCGCTGGTTTCCGGTGAGCGGTTATACGGTGAACCGGTTTATGGCCGATCTGCGGGTTACAACTCCTGCAGATTATCGCGTCATTGGGAGCGGCGATGCCAAGAGGGACAGCGCAAAGAACGGCGGCACGATGTTCTCCTTTCACTACGACAAGGCCGGTTTTCCCGGCAGTATCGCGATCGTGAAGGGCGACGGAACGCGCGTGACCTCCGAGGGGATCACAACCCAGATATTCTTTCGCGAGGATCATGCAGCGGACGCTCAGGCCTACGGCGAAGAGACCGGCAAGATCATGACTTTTCTGACGTCCGAGTACGGGTTGGCGCCGCAGGCAAACCTCATGCTGGTTGAGACCGAGCCGGGAGCCGTCAACGGCTATTCCGCTCCGGGCATTATTTTTCTGGCACCGAGCTCCATAACCAAGACGCTAAATACCCGTGTCTTAACTAACCAGCTCTCGCGCCAATGGTGGGGCGTGCTGGTATCGCCAACTAACAGAAATCATCTCTGGCTAGAGAACGGTCCGGCGCGCTACTCGGAGTTGCTTTATATCGAGCACACGGCTGGAACCGGCGCAGCGGATGCCGAAATCAAAAACACCTATGTCGAAGCGCTCACGGTCAAAGATCCACCCGTTCTACAAGCGGGGCGGTTGGAAGATTACTCTCCTGAATATTGGGCGCTGACGGCCGCAAAAGGCGCCGCTGTCTTAAATATGCTTCGGAGTGTTGTAGGAGATGCCAATTTTAAGAAGGGTCTCCACGCCTTCATAGACAAATACAGTTGGCAATCGGTAAACACTGAAGACTTCCGCAAAGTTATGGAGCAGGTCTCCGGGCAGGAGCTTCGCTATTTCTTCATTCAGTGGCTAGAATCGAGCGGCTCGCCAGAATTCAAGCTTGAGTACACAGTCTTTCGGACACAGCAAGGCTTCCGCGTTGTCGGCAAAATCAATCAGGATCTGGACACTTTCCGCATGCCGGTAGATCTGAGAATCGAAACTGAAGGTAACCCGGAAGACAAGGTGATCGAGGTCACGGGAACTTCTTCCGAGTTCAGTGTGGATACGTTCGGCAAGCCTCGCAAGCTGACTCTCGACCCTAATCACGTGCTGCTCCGGCTCGATCCGACGATGCAGATTGCGGTCGCCATTCGCCGCGGCGAGCAATTTGTGCAAATCAATGACTTCGCCAACGCGCTGCGCGAATATCAGCGCGCTCTCGAAGTGAACAGAAACAGCTCGCTCGCGCACTATCGAATCGGAGAACTCTTCTTCAAGCAGAATAACTTCCAGTCCGGCGCCAATGAGTTCCGTGCTGCTATCAACGGAGATTTGGATCCGAAGTGGACCGAGGTCTGGTCACACATCGATCTGGGGAAGATCTTCGACGTCACCGGCCAGCGTGATCGGGCCGTCAACGAATACAGGCTTGCCGTTCGAACTCACGACAACACTGGCGGAGCTCAGGGCGAAGCCGGCCGCTATCTTACTCATCCATACGAGCAGAAGAATTCAGAGATCTAAGTACCGTTTCGGTGGATGCAGGGTCATCTCGCGCTGAGGTCGTTACTACAGAGGCACCGCTTACTTTAGTACGACTCCGTTGCGTCGATACTAGAGTAAATCCTAGGGTCTCAAGGGGCCTCCCGACGCACAAATAGTTAGCATTTACTCGCGGTAAGCGCACTTGTCTATAGCAGTACTAGAGCGAGGTAGTTACAGCCGCGTTTTGCAGCCTGTGTGGTGTGAAGAATGCTTCATTGGATGTTAACCTGAAAGTGCGCAGGAAAGAGGAGATTTTGGACGAAAGACTAAAGGAGTTGATGCAGGAACTTGGAAATGCGATCAACGAATCCCTTTCCGATTCGGACCGTATCGCCGGCGCCATAGGTGAGATCAAGCACGCCGGGTACGATGTTTTCCTCGTACTCGAAGCGACCATCGGCTTCAATAAAAGAGACAAGGAAGATAGCGACTCCGATGCCGATCGGATCGAAAAATCCGATCCGCCGATTCGATTCGAGTCGACTGGCAAAATCCGCTTAACCTCGCAGGACCAAAAGTTCTTGCGAGCCCTCAAAATCGCGGTCGAAGAAGAAGGGAATAACCGGTCTCAGAGCAGTTCGGAATAGACGGCGTAGGTCTTCTCGATCGCTCTGTTCCATGTAAATTTTTCAGCTCGTAGCTTTCCCGCCTGTGCAAATGTTTGTCGCAATGACGGGCTTGCGGCCAAGCTGTTCAAAGCGCCGGCAATATCCTGAACGCTCAATGGGTCTACCAGCAGAGCTGCGTCGCGACCCAACTCCGCCAGTGCCGAGCTGTTCGAAGTGATCACCGGCAACCCCCAGGCCATCGCTTCGAGGACGGGAATACCAAAGCCCTCGTCGAGCGAGGGGAACGCGAAGATGGAGGCGCGTCCAAAGAGATCCTCGAGCCTTTCTCGCGCGATGTATCCGCTAACCTCGATGCGTTCGCGAGCGGAGCTTGCGTTGATGCGGTGGAGAATCTGTTCTGCCTGATACCCGCTGGGTGCGCCGGCCAAGCACAGCCGCCACGGCGGCGGCAACGTTTCGAATGCCTCCACGAGACGCATCACATTCTTTCGGGTCTGTAGCGCGCCAACAAATAAGACAAGCTCCTCACGCGCGACTTTGGGCGCGTGCTCCGGCACTACGACTCCGTGGGGGATCACTCGAATCCGAGATCGCTCGATGTTCAAGAGGCTGGAGACCTGTCCGGCCGTGAACTCCGAAACGGCAATGAGGAGATCCGAAAGCTTCGCCGCCTGCTGTGCCTGCCTAGTGAAGCGCTGCCGGAACTCTTGGGACGAGTATTCCGCAGTCATCACGAAAAGATCGTGGAAGGTCGAGACTACCCTTCGTGTTCTCCTCCAATCCACGCGCTGATTAAGGGCATGAAAAACTTCGGCGCGGAAGGTGGGGAAAGTTGAAAGCAAGATGGCTTTACTTGCATTAGGCAAGTCGGGCGAAGCTGCCTGGAAGAATTGCTTAGGCCTATAGCAGTACGTAAGTCTGTCCGATGAGTAGTGCGTTGCCAAGCCGTGCAGGAGGTGTTGAGAATAGACCGCTATACCGGAAGGGTGCGAGTCTACGCTGTAAGTGGCATCGAGCGCAACGCGCACTAACCAATTTTACAGTCCGTATTCTTTCAGCTTCCGGTAAAGAGTTGTACGGCCGATACCGAGCATGGCTGCCGCCACGGTACGGTCACCTTTGGTGAAGTCAATCGCGTGCAGAATGGCGTTCTTCTCTACTTCGGCCAGCGGCGTAATGGATTGGGGCGCCGGATAGCTCGCCAGATGCGACTGTAGATGCTCGAGCGACTGGGAGGCGTCCTGGTTACATTCCAATTTCCGGTTGACAAGTGAGGTCGGAAGATCGGCGGTGGTGATCCATGGGCCACTGTTCATCGCGACCATCTGTTGGATGGAGTGTTCCAGTTCGCGAATGTTGCCTGGCCAGTCGTATTCCTGAAAGGCGCGCATGGTTTCGTCGGCCATCCGGTGATCGTTGCCATAAAGTCCGAGAAAATGCTCCACGAGCTCGGGGATGTCGTCCTTGCGTTCGCGTAATGGAGCCAACCTCACGCGCATCACGTTCAGACGATAAAAGAGGTCCTGGCGGAAGCGCTTGGCTTCCACTTCCGCCGCCAGGTCGCGATTGGTGGCGGCAATGACCCGAAAATTAGAACTTCGTTGGGCTAGAGCTCCGACGGCACGGTATTCCTTCTCCTGTAGAACCCGCAGGAGCTTCATCTGCAGGTCGAGCGGTAGCTCGCCGATCTCATCGAAAAACGCTGTGCCCCCATTTGCCGCATCGAGCAAGCCTAGCTTCTGGGTGTGAGCACCGGTGAAGGCTCCCTTGGCATAACCGAAGAGCTCACTCTCCATCAATGGTCCGACGAGCGAGGAGCAATCAACAACGACGAAGTGCCCGCGTCCCTCGATTGCATGAATAGCTCGCGCGACCACCTCTTTGCCCGTGCCGGTCTCGCCGAGTATGAGGGCGGGAAATCTCGATCTACCCATGCGCGACACCAGCCGGTGTACCTGCTTCATCGCGACTGAATTGCCGATCAAAGTGGATAGAGGTGAAATGTCAGGAGCGGAATGCGGCAACACAAGTATCTCGACAGGAGCGGAGAGTGCTCGTCAATATAGTGCGGGCGCCCCAAAAAGATCTCGAATTGCTACTGAACCTGGCTGTGAGGGGCTGGGCGATTCATCTCGGCGGCTGCTCCGTTCAAGACTGTCTGGTCCAGGCGGACCACGAAAACGTTCTTGTTCTCTGCCCCGAGAACAACGGCTAATTGCTGCGCCGCCTCTAACGACGGCTCCTTACCGACCAGCACTCGCCACAGCGGAGTAGGCGCGGCTTTGAAGGCTAGTTGGGCATTCCCGAACTTGCGGGCATACTGTTGGCGCAAGCGTTCCGCACTATCACGGGCTGCGAAAGCTCCGGTTTGGACTGCGTAGAAATCGTTAGCCGGAACATCTCGCGGTGCGGAGATCACCTCGATCCGAACCTTTCCTACACCCGGGCCGAGCAGGCCGATGTCTCTGGCAGCGGCCTTTGAAAGATCGAGTATGCGTCCGTGAACGAACGGGCCGCGGTCGATCACTCTCACGTTTACCGACTCGTTGTTGGCAAGGTTAGTCACTTTGATCCAGGTGTTGAATGGCAAGACGCGGTGGGCGGCGACGAGTTTCTCCATGTCGTAGATCTCGCCATCCGCGGCCGGGCGCCCGTGATAGGGAACGCCGTACCAGCTCGCGATCCCTTCTTCGGTGTAGCCGACAGGTATCGCAAGTCCGGGAGCGGTTTTTCTTTTTGCAGCGGTTCGTGGCTGAGGCGGCACGCGCGACGCGCTAGTGTGGCGATGTCTGCATCCGGCAGAAATGACCGCAAGGATGAGCACCGCGAGCAGCGTGGAGATTCTTTTTTTCATGCGCGTGAAACTCGATTGGCTGCCACTGAGATTGTGATCATGATCGCACTTATCGGCATGACGGTAAAACCGCGAAAAAGGGTAAAACAAATTCAACCCGCTACGTTTTCGGATGGCATTTTGTCTGCCTCTCTTCCAAGATAAGGGGCTTTGTGATTTTTTTCTTGACTTCTCTTGCGAACAATCTTATATATGAATCACACTGCGATCTGTATGGATTGCAAATTTTACGTTTAGGGAGAATCTTCTCGATGAAGAAAGCAACTAAGAAGGCTGCCGCGAAGAAGGCCACGAAAAAGGCCCCGGCAAAAAAGAAGAAGTAACCAACCTCCCGCGCTAGCGGGACAGTATTAACCCATCGCCCCTGGCTCCGCCGGGGGCGTTTTTGTTGGTACCTACCTAAAAAAGAGGGCATCGGCCATAGCCAATGCCCTCTCTATCCGACGGACTCCGAAGTTAAGGGAGTGTGTACCGGAGGTCGAGCCAGTACATGTTGGTATGGGTGTCTTTTGGATTGCCGGTCGCTACGTACCAGGGATTGCGGGTCAGGTACGAGTATTGGCTGATCAATGACAGCGCGCCATAATTGCTGCTCTTCCAAAGAGTGCGGACGATTCCGATGGTGCCTTCCTGAACGGTCCGGTTCTGACTGTTTGGAGAACCCTTGTAGCCGTATCCGACATAGACGGGCTTCGCCAGAGTGCTGCCGGTTGCGGTCGAGTCGAACACCTGATCGCGATCAATGTAGATGCCGCCGTAATACGCATACAGCAGAGTATTTTTCGTGAGATTCGCTTCGAAACCATCTACCGTCGAATAGGAGTGAAGCGGAGCGATACTGCCATCGGCCCGGATAACCACATCGGGCGCCTGCGCAAATATATAACGCCCATTGCCTGATCCGAAGAAGGTATTGGCTATCAGATGAAAATTCCGTGCGACCTGCAGGTTGGCGTTGACTTCTCCGGAGGCGGCGGTAGCCGAATAGGTGTTATACGTCACCGGCTTTCCGGTTCCACTTGCAAATTTGAACGTGCGAATGAGCGCGCCGGCTTCTACGTGCATGAGCTTATCGCCGACGTGGCCATCGTATGCGCCTTTGAAAACGATATCGGGATGCACATTCGGCACGGTGTAGTTTAGACCTGAGCCGTTGTTAAACTGCGCATCCGCTGTGGTCACGAATGCAGACGGAGGGGTGGTTGTTCCCGCGCCGTTGATTCCGCCAAGGTACTGCTCCGGGTTCTCGAGCGAAACGCCGAAAGCCAGGTTGTCGTTCGGATGCGCGATGAAGCGGAACTGCGTTTGGCGCGACCACACAAGACCGGCCTGATAATTGGTGTCCATATCCTGGGTGTAGAAGATGTCGGAAGGCAGCGGCGAAAGGCCTTTGCGATTGGGAGTCATCATGCTCCAGTCCTGACCGCCCAAGAACTCGAATCCGTTTTTCTCTACATCCACAAAGACGTTGCGCATCCGGAAGGTATCCGAGTTGCTGCTCACGAAGACTGTTCCCGGCTGGTTGCCCAGGAAGTCAGCCTCGAAGTAGCCGAGAACCTTCGCGCCGAGGACTTCCGAATCCACCCGGAACCCGATACGCGAGTTCTGCGTGGAGAAATTGAGGTCATTAAGATGCGCAGTAGCGGAGGTGTTATAGGGGATGCTGCCGAAATTCGTACCGATGCCGCTGCCCACGTTGGTAGAGCGCCCGAAGAACGTCGCGTCGACGAAACCTAAGGGTGTGAATGTCGTATTGCCGATTTTGATAGATAGCGAGGAGGGTGGGTTCGCGATGTTATGTTGGCCGGATCCGGGATATCCTGCACCGGTCGAAGCAGCGGTGACAGGAGCGGTCCCGCCTACGGCCGGAATCAATCTTACTGGCGCGCCATTGGCGGCACTCGCGCTTGTGGGAACGACCGCGGTACCGTCACCCGTGGTGCCGGTTGGCGTGCCCGGTTTCGCATTTGCCGCGAGGGAACGCTCCAGCAATTTTTGCTGCGCGTCGACCGACTCTTGCAGATGCTTGATCTCCGCTTCCTGCTGGGCGATTCGTTCTCGAAGTTGTTTAAGCTCTTCCGAACTCGGGGCCGACGATGCGGCGGGAGCGGACGCGGTGGATGTCTGAGCCGTCCCGAGCTGGGAGACGAGCACGGCTATACACAGTGTTCTCGAAATGAATCTCTTGTTCATAATATCCTTGGAATCAGTGGACTTACGCGTTTGGCAGACGTGTCCCCAGACACTACTCCGCAGGTCCAATTGCCGAAAGTCAAACCAAAGTTACCGAGGCAGTATTACAGAGCGATTAAGTTCGTGTGACGAATAAAAGACCCGGGACGGGCTGTGGTTCAGTACTGGCTGGGGCGGAAATGAGCAAGAAGATGGGGTATCACCCCGCATGTTGGTCTAATCAAGTCGTGAGGTGAGTGTGCGCTGGAACTATTGCCCGCCGGTTGCGGCCACGTTGGCTGTTCTTTTGCTGTTCCAGAATTCCGAAGGGATTCTCTACGCCCAGGCCGTGCCCACGCCGCAGGAGCTCGATCAACTACTGGCGCCCATCGCTCTCTATCCTGACGCGCTGATTGCGCAGATCACCGCGGCTTCCACAAATCCTCAAGAGATTCTGGATGTCGACAACTGGCTTCATCAGAACAGCAATCTCTCCGGTATTGCGCTAACGAATGCCGCGCAGCAGCAAAATTTCGAGCCGGCGTTCATCGCGCTGGTCACCTTTCCGCACGTTCTCGACATGATGGCACAGAACATAGACGATTACGCCGCTATAGGCGAGGCGTTTTCAGCCAATCAAGCTTCTGTGATGGATTCGATCCAGCGACTGCGGGCACAGGCTTATGCATCGGGCGCATTGCGCAGCAACTCCGAGCTGCAGGTGATCCCGGAATCCCAGGGCGGCCAGCAGATTATTGTCATTCAACCGGCGAACCCGCAGGTGGTCTACGTACCTCAATATGACCCGGCAGTAGTCTATGGCGGAGGCGGAGCAGCGGTGGCCGGCTTGATCAGTTTCGGTGCGGGAATCGCTATCGGGCTAACGCTGGCCAATAGCTATCCGTGGGGTTGGGGCGGATGGGGATGGAACTGGAGAGGTCGCTCCATGCTCTACCGTCGCAGTGTATGGCGGAGGCCGAGCGGTTATCGGCCGCCACGTCCTACGTACAGACCGCGGCCGCCGCGTTATACGAGCAAGCCCGGCTATGGGGGCAATTGGGGACGGCCGGGTGCGCGGCCAAATCCTGGCAATCGTCCGAATCCCGGTGTAAAGCCAAATCCCGGAAACAGGCCGAATCCGGGGAACAGACCAAGTCCGGGCAACCGTCCGAATCCAGGCAATGCGATGCGACCACCGAACGTAACAAGGCCGGCGCCGACAACCCGCCTTGCACCGACAACCTCCCGGCCCGCGCCAGTTCGCCCCGGACCCACATCCCCCGCGAGGCTGGCACCAACGGCGAGACCGGCGCCAACGAGTCGTCCGGCGCCAGCAACAACACGCCTCTCACCCACTGGAAATCGAAATCCGATATGCCGGGTTCCAGCAGCCGAATAAAGGCGGCTCATCTGTCCGCGAACCGTCCGGCGCTCGCGGTAGCGGATTTAGCAGTAGCAGCGGACAAGCTGCCAAAGCGGCCAGCGCGCGCGGAAAACAAAGCGCGGGTAACGCGCAGCGTAAGAAGTAGAAGAGGAGGAGTCCTCAATGACAGGAATCGAAAAGCCAATCCGCATCACTCTTCAGTTACTCGCGATGCGCAGACTGTTCCACGACAGGTCACGTGCCGCGATTAGCGGCGGGTTGCTAGCTCTCTTGATATCTGGTGCCAATGTGCAGCTGGCGGATGCGCAACAGAAATCGTTTCAAACGCCGAGGGAAGCGGCGAAAGCCCTGTTCGACGCTGCGAAAGCCGATGACACTTCTGCATTGCTGGAAATCTTCGGCCCGGATGGAAAGGCGTTGGTTTCGTCGGGGGACGATGTCGCGGATAAAAACGATCGCGCCACCTTTGTCAGGAATTATGAGCAGGGGCATAGGCTGACGCCAGCGGGTCCGGGCAAATACACCTTGAGCGTTGGAGCTTCCGACTGGCCACTTCCGATTCCGATTGTGAAGAATGCGAGCGGCTGGTCGTTCGATTCTGCCACCGGAAAACAGGAAGTGCTCTATCGGCGGATCGGACGAAACGAACTCGACACTATCCAGGTCTGCCGCGCGATCATCGAAGCAGAACGAGCCTATTTTCGGACGGGACACGATGGCAATCCGCCGGGTCTTTTCACTAAGAAGCTGCGGAGCGATCCCGGCAAGCAGAACGGATTGTATTGGGAAACGGCAGAAGGCGAGCCGGAAAGCCCAGCCGGACCTTTACTGGCCGAAGCCTCGAGCGACGGATATGAACTAGGAACCGGCAAGCACCAGCCATTCCACGGGTATCTATACCGGATATTGAGCGCGCAAGGGCCGCATGCTCGCGGCGGCGAACGCGATTACCTGGTCGACGGCAAAATGACTCGCGGATTTGCCGTCGTCGCTTATCCTGCCGAGTACCGCTCCAGCGGTGTGATGACGTTCATCGTGAATCAGCGTGGCGTGGTGTATCAGAAGGATCTCGGTGAGGACACAGCGGCGACAGCCAAAGCGATGACAACGTTTGACCCGGATCCAAGCTGGAAGATCGCGCAGTAAGCAAGTGATGCGGCTTAGGGCCGCATTTTGTGTGAACCTAGAAAGTGGACATGACAGTTACGACCGAACTGGATCCGGGCGATCGGCAGATTCTCACGCTTCACCACCTGGCTGATCTGGATCGCGCTTTCGATGAGGTATGCCGGCTCAATCCGGAGGCGCGCATCGAACAGACCAGCGAGGGAGAAATCGTCATTATGCCTCCTGCAGGCGGCGAGAGCGGATTTCAAAGCGGGGAAGTATTTTGGCAATTGAATAGCTGGGCCAAGCGAGACGGCGCTGGCCGGGCTTTCGATTCGAGCGCGGGATTCCGGCTTCCGAACGGAGCGAAGCGGTCGCCCGATGCGTCCTGGGTGCGAAACGAAAAAATCCGGGCGCTATCAAGAGAATCGCGGAAAGCGCTGCTGCCATTTGCGCCGGATTTTGTGATCGAAGTGATGTCACCGAGCGATCGCCGGGAAGACCAGGTAAGGAAGTGTGAAGAGTACGTGGCGAATGGGACGCCGGAGGTATGGCTGATCGAGCTGGAAAGCAAAACGGTGTCGGTCTACATCGCCGGCGAACAGGAATGGAAACGATTCAGCGGTCGTGAGTCGCTGACAAGCCACTCGGTTCCGTCTTTTACGCTGGAGCTGAACGCGGTGTGGCAGGGCCTCGACCTTTAAGCGCGTAAATCGTTAACCGTCCACAGCCGTTACACTAGTGTTAACGCGCATGTCCGAACGCCCGTTCGTTCACCTTCATTGTCATACCGATTACTCCCTATTAGACGGCGCCTGCGATATCAAGAAGCTGATCCAGGTGGTCAAACGTCAAGAGATGCCCGCAGTCGCGATGACCGATCACGGGAATCTTTTCGGTGCCGTCGAGTTCTATAATGAGGCCTCAAAAGAAGGCATTCACCCCGTCATCGGATGCGAGGTCTACGTTTCGCAGCAAGGGCACAAGACTCGTTCCGAAACAGATCGGTATAACCATCTTGTTCTTCTGTGCGAGACGCAAGAAGGCTACAAGAACCTCATCCAGCTGGTCTCGACCGGATATCTCGAAGGCTTTTACTATAAGCCGCGCATCGACAAGGAATTGCTGGCGCGGCATTCCAAGGGGCTGATTGGGATGTCGGCCTGCCTGCGCGGCGATATCAACGAAACCATTCTGGCCGATCGTTACGAGGACGCGCGGCGGTTGGCGAACGAGTATCAAGATCTGTTCGGGAAGGACAATTTTTTCCTCGAGATGCAGGATCACAATCTCGAACAGGACAAACGAGCCATGCCGCAGATCCGGCGCATGTCGGCGGAAACGGGTATCCCGCTGGTAGTGACGAACGATTCGCATTACCTCGAGCACGGCGATGTACGGGCGCACGAAATCCTGCTCTGCATTCAGACGGGCAAAACTATGTCAGACCCGAACCGGATGCGCTTCAGCACTCCCGATTTTTTCGTGAAGTCGAGAGCGGAGATGATGGCGTTGTTCGGCGAGGTCGAGCATGCGCTCGATCGCACTTGGGACATTGCCCAGCGCTGCCACGTCAAGCTCGAGAAAGTAAAAGATCCTTTTCCGCGCTTCGATGTCCCTATTGAGCACAACGCAGGCAGCTATTTCGCGCAGATTGCGCGCGAAGGTTTCGCGAGGCGGCGGCCGCGGCTCGAGACTCTGCGGCGAGAAGGAAGGCTGAAACACGACATCGCGGAGTACATCGAGCGTCTCGAGCGCGAGATCGGGATGATCCAGCAGATGAAGTTTGCGGGCTATTTCCTGATCGTCTGGGACTTCATCCGGTTCGCAAAGCAGCGCCACATTCCGGTGGGCCCGGGGCGTGGATCGGCGGCCGGCAGCCTGGTCGGATACGCGATGGAGATCACCGACATCGACCCTCTCGAGTACGGTTTGCTGTTCGAGCGCTTTCTCAATCCGGAGCGCATCAGTATGCCGGATATCGACATCGACTTCTGTACGAATCGACGGGGCGAAGTGATCCAGTACGTCACGGAAAAGTACGGGCGCGAGCAAGTAGCGCAGATCATCACCTTCGGTACGCTGGCGGCGAAGGCGGCGATCAAGGATGTGGGCCGGGTGCTCGACATGAGCTTTGCGGAAGTGGATCGCATCTCCAAGCTGGTCCCGAGGCAACTCAACATCAAACTGGAAAAAGCGATCGAAGATGCCGATCTGAAGGAACTTGCGGCACGCGAATCGAAGGTGAAAGAGGTCCTCGATGTCAGCATGCGACTTGAGGGCGTCTGCCGGAATGCGGGAATGCACGCGGCGGGCGTAGTGATCTCTTCCGTTCCGCTACGCGAGCTTGTCCCGCTTTACGTTACCAACAAGCAGGAAATCGTCACGCAATACGACATGCTCGGTCTCGAGAAGCTCGGCCTTCTCAAGATGGACTTCCTGGGTCTCACGACCCTCACCATCATTGATGGAGCGTTGAAGCTGATCGAGAAGTATTGCGGCGAAACTGTCAACATCGAGGACCTTGCACTTGATGATGCCGAGACCTATAGCAAGATCTTCAGCAACGGTTTCACCAGCGGCGTGTTCCAGTTCGAGTCTGCCGGCATGCAGGACATCCTGCGGCGTTACCAGCCGAACCGCATCGAGGATTTGTGCGCGTTGAACGCGTTATATCGGCCCGGCCCGATTCAGGGCGGGATGATTCCTGATTTCATCGACCGCAAGCATGGCCGCAAGCCGATCGTCTACGATTTACCTGAATTGGCGGAGATTCTTTCCGAGACCTACGGCGTGATTCTCTATCAAGAACAGGTCATGCAGATCTCGAACAAGCTGGCCGGGTATTCCTTGGGCGATGCCGATATTCTGCGACGTGCGATGGGCAAGAAGAGCCTCGTCGAGATGACGCAGCAGCGGGAACGCTTTGTGGCGGGCGCGACTGCGCGCGGGTATCCCGCGAAGAAAATAGTTAAGATCTTCGACCTAATGGAGCAGTTCGCGGGGTACGGTTTCAATAAATCGCATTCTGCGGCGTACGCTTACCTGGCGTATGTCACCGCTTATCTGAAGGCGCATTACTCGGTTGAATTCATGTCGGCCCTGCTCACTTCCGAGTCGGGCAACATGGACAAGATCGTCAAGTACATCAACGAATGCCGCGAGATGCAGATTCGCGTGCTGCCGCCGGATGTGAATCACAGCGATCTGAACTTTACCCCGGCGGGAGAGGCAATCCGGTTCGGGCTGGGGGCAGTAAAGAACGTCGGACATGGCGCAGTGGAAGCCATCGCCTTGGCTCGTGAAGAAGGGGGCCCCTTCACTTCTATTTACAACTTCTGCGAACGGGTGAACCTGAATGCGATCAATCGCCGGGTGATTGAGAGTCTAATTAAAGCGGGAGCGCTCGATTCTCTCGGCGGGAATCGCGCTCAGCTTATGGAGGCGCTGGACCGGGCCATGGAAACGGGACTGCGATCCTCGCGCGATCGAGCGCGAGGCCAACATGGGCTATTCGGCGGATTTGCCGAACAAGAGACCGATTATCCGCTCGCCAAACTGCCCGATTGGACCATGGAGCAGAAGCTGGCAGGCGAAAAAGAGGTGCTGGGCATCTATGTTTCCGGGCATCCGCTCGATCGGTGGACGGAAAAAGTAAGCGATTTGGCGACGCACTCTACCGACAAGCTGGAGGATCTCGAGAAGAATACGGAAGTGAAGCTCTGCGGCATCCTGACGAGCGTTGTGCGCAAGACGAATCGCGAAGGCAAGTACTGGGCCTCGATGAAACTCGACGATCGCCGCGGGACTGTCGATGCAATGGTGTTTGCCACGCGATACGAAGAGCTTCTGCCAGCGATCAAGGAAGATGCGGCGGTTTTTATGCGAGCTGCGGTTCTACCGGAAGAAGGCGGTCCTCCGAAACTTTCTGTCCAGGAAATGGTCAAGTTGGAAGACGCAAGGGTTGATTTGCCATCCCTGATCTCAATTCGCATGTGGCTGAAGGATGACACCTCAGCCGAGAAAGTCAATGCTCTGAGCGACCTACTTTGCCGGAAGCGTGGCACCACTGATGTTCGTCTGCGACTCGAAAAGCCGCGTGATTTCTCGGTTGTGCTCGACGTTCCCAATACGAAGGTGCGCCCGGATCGCGAATTTCGCGCCGAATTGGAAAAGATCTGCGGACCTGAATCAATGGAAATTCTCGCGGGTTGAGCGATGGCTGAAGACGAACTGGACGCTTCGGCCCTTCCCGAACTCGAACCCCCCGAATTTTCCACCGATGTGCCGGTCAACCCGAGCTGGCAACGCGTGCAGATCGCCCGCCACCCGAAGCGCCCACATTCGAGCGACTACATACAGGGCTTGATCACCGGTTTCACGGAGCTGCACGGGGACCGCTTCTTCGGAGACGATAAATCGATCATTGGCGGCATGGGTTTCTTCGAAGGAAAGCCGGTCATGATTATCGGCCAGCAGAAAGGCCGGGATACAAAAGAAAAGCTTTTGCGCAACTTCGGCATGCCCAAGCCCGAGGGATATCGGAAGGCATTACGGATCATGCGTCTTGCCGAAAAGTTCCACCGTCCGGTAATCACACTAATCGATACGCCCGGGGCCTACCCTGGAATCGATGCTGAAGAGCGAGGACAAGCCGAGGCGATTGCATATAACCTGCGGGAGATGGCCCGTTTGCAAACCGCGATCATCGCGGTGGTGATCGGAGAGGGTGGCAGTGGCGGGGCTCTGGGTTTGGGCGTGGCCAATCGAATCTACATGCTCGACAACGCTTACTACAGCGTGATCTCGCCGGAAAGTTGTGCGGCAATCATTTATCGCGACTCCGGCAAAGCTCCCGAGGCGGCGGCTGCCCTGCGAATGACAGCAAATGATTTGCTGGAGATGAAGTTAATCGACGGGATCATTCCCGAGCCAGAGGGCGGCGCTCACCTGGACCCAGAGGTGGCGATTGCGGCCGTTCGCCGTACCATTCAGTCGGCACTGCTGGAGCTGGCAGGAATTTCGAAGGAGGCGCTGATCGAAGAGCGCTACAACAAATTTCGGGAGATGGGGAATTTCTTCAGTGAGGCCAGTATCTGAAAATTGGGCTGATTGTAACGCTCTTTCTGGCGGCGATCATCGCGCTGATTGCTTACTCTACTTTCAACGGGCCGCGTTATCGAGTGACTCTTTGTATGGCTTACGAGGGGCGCTCGGCTTGTAAAACGGTCAGTGCCAAAGAAGAGGCCGCTGCTTTACGCTCGGCTACCGAAAACGCGTGTGCCGACATCGCCTCCGGCGTGACCGACACTATGCGCTGCCAGCAGACCGAGCCGAAGAGTGTGAACTGGCTAGCGCGGCCCGGACATTGAGCGACTCGAAGAGTTCCCTCCCTGAGGTCGTGGCTCGGTAGATGTTAAGGTCTTAAGCCGGGCACTTTCACTCGGACCTTATATAAGGTCTCCGCGGCGGTGATGTAGAGCGATTTCGCATCCTGATCTCCCCAGGCGAGATTGCCCGCTCTGCCCGGCAACGCGATCGTCCCGAGATGTTTGCCTTCAGGCGAGAAGATCCAGATGCCACCAGGTCCAGTGCCGTAGAGGTCTCCCCGGGTATCGACTTTGATACCGTCCGGACCGCCGATCCGCTTGTCGGAAGTTGCGTCGTAGAGAACTGTTCCATGGGCGACGCTGCCATCCGAGTTCACTCGGTAGCGCATCCACAGCTTCTTGGGTTCCGAGTTGCTGACGTAAAGCGTCTCGTTATCGGGCGAAAAGGCGATGCCGTTCGGACGCGGCAGGTCGGAAATAATCAGTTGCAGTTTGGAATTATCCGGTTGAGAACCGGGTGCCCGATTGGTTGCGTCCGGAATCCGGTAGACGCCGTTAACCTTTAATTGTTTGTCGGGGTCCTGATCGCTCTGCGTACGTAAACCGTAGGGAGGATCGGTGAAGTACAACGACCCATCCTTCTTATAAACAAGATCGTTGGGGCTGTTGAGGCGCTTGCCCTGGTATCTATCTGCAAGGATTGTGATCTGACCGTGCGGATCCAGCGACTCGAGGCGCCAGATGTCACGTTGGGCATGCCCTGCAACCGTCAACCGTCCGTCAGAATCCAGAGTCATTCCGTTGGATCCAGATTCAGGGCCGTTGTAGGGAGCGGCCCCTTTGTAGCCACTCGGCTGCAAGAAGATACTGACGCCCTGGCGAGGAGACCACTTGCGAATGCTGTTACTCGGAATCTCGGCGAAGAGCAGGTAGCCGTCGTTGATCCAAACCGGCCCTTCCGTCCACTTGAACCCGGTCGCGAGCTTCTGCAGTTGTTGATCAGGTGAGACCAGAGCGGAGAGCGCTGGCGTTATGTCCTCAAGCTTCAGTGTGTTTTCCGCAGCTTCCGGAGAAAACACGAAGACAAACGCCAACGCCGCAGAGGCTAAAAAGAAGTTCCGGGCCAGTTTCACGGAAGCATTGTAATACTTCCGTGGATGCTTACTTTTGATTCTTGAGATCTTTCACCATGCTTAAGTGCTCTTGCAGAATAGGCACGGTGGTAGTAGCAAACTGCTTCAAATTCGGATCGTGGCCATTTTGCGCCTCCGCCTGGAAGTCGTTGACGTCTTTTTCGTGGTCCTTTAATTGATCCTTGATGTAGGCTTTATCGAAGGCTGGGCCAGACAGTTTGGAGATTTTGTCGAGCCGGGACTGATGCTTCGGATCAAGCGCGCTGGGGACATCCATGTTCTCTTTCGAGAGGATTTCTTTCAGCTGGTCATTCGCCTTTGAGTGATCGTCCACCATCTTCTGCCCGAACTTCTTTACCGCATCCGATCCGCCTTTCTCGGCAGCCACTTTGCCCGCCTCCACTTCGTACAGGCCGCCGATAGCCGCGTCCTTGGCAAATTTCTTGTCATCCACTTGCTTCGTCGCGGTATCGGGATTATTCACGTCGGGGTTGTTCATACCGGGATTGGAGGGCCGCGCAGCCGGTTGACCCGCGCCAGCCCCACCAGCCCCACCAGCTCCTCCAGGCGCTTGGGCCGTCATTACGCCACCGGCGAAAGCTGCAAAACCAATTGTTCCTAAAACTAAGCCGTTGAGAAGAATTCGTCGCATGTTAATCCTGTCCTGCTAGTTGGAACCGTGCTACGGCGCTTACGTTTCGCGCTTCTAAACACGCAAAAATGGCACGATACAGAGCGCATCGTGCCATCTAGACTCTTTAGGACTCTTATGTTTAGTTATTGGCGATCTGAACGTTGATCGTCTTCGGTTTCGCCACTTCTTTCTTGGGCAATGTAATAGTGAGAACGCCATTCTTGTAGTCAGCTTGAACTTTCTCGGCATCTACGGTATCAGGGAGGCTGAAAGCTCTCACAAAGGAACCGTAAGATCGCTCGATCCGGTGATAGCCTTTGTGGCCGTTCTTCTGTTCCTCGAATTTGCGTTCGCCCTTCAGTGTCAGAGTTCCGTTCTCCAGCTGAATCGCGACATTTTTGGGATCAACATCCGGGACATCTGCCTTGAGGATCAGCTCGTTCTCGGTCTCACTGATATCCACAGCGGGTGACCAGGGCCGGGAAGCCGGTTCGCTGAACAACCGTGAAACAGAATCCTGGAACAAGCGAAGGCCTGCGGGAAAATCCTCCGCGTCTGGGAGCGGTCCGTATTTGATCAATGGCATTTGTTTTAAATCTCCTTCCCTCATTGGGTACAACTCAATCATAAAACCTTAGTGCTTATCTGTCAAGTATTCTTCCAAAATATTTTAACGCCGCAGATCGGGTATTTCTGTAGCCGAAACCCACGGCGGATCATCTGTTTGCGCGTATGGCGAACCTAAAAGAAGGAGATCCGGCTCCGGCTATCTCCCTGGATACTGATTCCGGCGAGCACTTTGAGTTGAGCTCGCTTGTGGGTAAGAACGTGGTTTTGTATTTCTATCCGAAGGCCGACACCCCGGGCTGCACCAAAGAGGCTTGCGACTTCAAAGCCAGTTCCGAGAAGTTCGGGAAGGCGAATACCGTGATCGTCGGAGTCTCGCCAGATGCTTCGAGGGCGCAGGCGAAGTTCAAGACGAAGTTTGACCTGCCGTTCACTTTGCTGGCCGACGTAGATCACAAAGCAGCCGAAGAATACGGCGTCTGGACAGAAAAAAGCATGTACGGGAAGAAGTACATGGGCGTCGAGCGAACCACGTTCGTGATCGGCACGGACGGGAGGATCAAGAAGGTATTCCCGAAGGTGAGAGTGGATGGCCACGCCAAGGAAGTCCTGGCGGCAATTGGCTGAGGAAGGCGGCAGACATTATCCGGTCCGCCCAGTGCTGGGTGTCGGAGCACTCATCTATGAAGGGGATCGTATTTTGCTCGTGCAGCGGGGGAAAAATCCTCTGGCTGGGTATTGGTCGCTGCCGGGCGGAGGAGTGGAAACCGGGGAGCGTCTGGAAGATGCGATCATTCGGGAGGTATTCGAAGAGACCGGGCTGATTGTGACGGCGGATTCCCTGGCAACGGTTTTCGAGCGCGTCATACGCGACGAATCCGGGCGCTGCGAATATCATTACGTGCTGATCGATTTCTACTGCACAATAAAAGGAGGCGAACTGCGACCTGGGGATGATTCGAGCGCGGTTCGCTGGTTTGAAGTCGCGGCGCTCGAAGGTCTTGAGCTGACTTCCGGTACTTGTGAGGTTGTCACAGGCTGCTGCGCGGCGCGCACCACTTATCCTTTAGTGACTCGCCCCTGACTAATGCCGTATAGCAGTATCGGACTTCTTCAATTCGACGAATTCATCGAGGTTCTCCGCAGTTATGCGGGCAGCGAAGACGGTAAGCAGCTGGTTTCCGAGCTGGCGCCGCATAACGATCGCGCCTTGTTGGAAGCCGATTTGGCGGAGGCGGGTGAAGCGATCGCTTATTTGCGTGAAGTCTCAGGTGTGCAACAGGCCACCGCGGGCGCGGCAATCCGGCTGCATTTCGATCAAATACGGCCAATCGGCGGTTCTATCCGCCTTCTGAGGGTTGAGGGAGCGTCGCTTGAAGGCGTTCAGATACGGGACGTATTCGCCACGCTAGCGCTCGCCGGCGAGTACCGAGGCATTTTTCAGCGAGTTGCGGGCCGTTATCCGCAACTCGCTCTGCGGTCCAGCAACCTGGCAGACTTGCGGGATCTCGCGCGGCGGTACGGACGCGTTTTTCTGCCTGATGGGAGCTTGTCGGACGAAGCGAGCGTGGCGCTTGGGCGGATTCGGAGGGATATAGCCCGGCAGCAAAAGAGTATTCAGGAATCGCTCGAACGTTTTCTGCGCGCGCACCGCGATGACGGCACGCTGCAAGAGGATTTCGTGACGATTCGGGAAGACCGCTTCGTCGTACCGATCGCGGCGGGTCAGAAGGGGCGCGTTAACGGCGTGATTCATGGTTCGAGCGGCACGGGCCGAACGCTCTACGTGGAGCCTCTCGAAACGATTGATCTCAATAACCAACTGGTCCGGCTGCGCGAAGAGGAGTTGCGCGAAATCGAGCGCATCCTGGCGGAGATCACGGGCACTTTGCGAGAACACCGGGAAGAGATCGCGGCGACCGCGCAAGCATTGGCTGAGCTGGACTGCGTGTTTTCGAAAGCGGCTTTCGCGCGCGCCTTTAATGCCGTCGTCCCGCGGTTCAGTAGTGGCGGGCGCAGGCTTATGCTCCGGGAGGCGCGACATCCGCTGCTTGAATCCATTCTGCGCAAACAGAACCGGCCGATCATTCCGATCTCCTTCGAGCTCGATGACAACCGGCGCTGCCTCCTGATCAGCGGTCCTAACACCGGCGGCAAGACGGTAACCCTGAAGACTACCGGGTTGCTCACGCTTCTGGCGCATTCGGCGATTCCGGTGCCGTGCGCGGAAGCCGAGTTTCCTCTGTTTGACGACGTACTGGCTGACATCGGCGATTACCAATCAATTGCGGAGAGTCTCAGCGGTTTCTCCGGGCACCTGTTGCACGTCAAAGAAATGCTCGAACGCGTGACTCCGGACAGCCTGGTACTGCTCGACGAATTGGGACGCTCGACGGATCCGGACGAGGGCGGCGCGCTTGGGGTCGCGCTGCTTGATGAATTTCATAGGTCAGGTGCTTTCAGTCTGGCTTCAACACACTTGCTGCCACTCAAGCTTTACGGGGCGCAAACGCCGGGAGTAGTGAATGCCTCGATGGGTTTCGATGACGCGACCCTAGCTCCGACATACGAATTGCGAGTGGGAGTGCCCGGAAAATCGGCAGGTCTGGACATTGCTACCCGACTCGAGATGCCGCCCGAGGTGTTGGCGCATGCTCGGGCGGTTCTGCCGCGGATGCAGTCCGACTTCGAAAAGCTGCTGAACGAACTGCACCATCAGATTGAAGAGAACACCCGGCGAGCGCGCGAACTCGAGGAAGCGACTGCGGCGTTAAAGAAGCGGCAAGCGGCCCTCGAGGCGGATGCGGTGAAACGGGAACAACAAAGGCAGCGCGAATGGGAACGCAAGTCCGAGGCAATCGTGGCGGATTTCGAGGCGCGGGCGCAGGCAATGATGGAGCAGGTCTCTCATTCGGCAGAAAGCCGGAAGGCGGCCGAACAGGCTCAGCGCCTGGTCGCGAAGACTCGACGTGAGTTTCGCGAAGAAGCCGCCGAGGCGATCGCAAAGGATGCCACGATTGTTCCGGCGACGGTTGCGATTGAAGAAGGCACCCGTGTCCGGCTGCGAGATATACGCGAAGTAGCAACAGTGCGGCGTATTCTCAAAAACGGATTGCTCGAAGTGGAAGCCGGTTTTCTGAAGATACAGGTGCCGCGCTCAGACGTGCTCGAAGTCGTGGAGGGCAAGTCTAAAGAGGGGAACCGGCTGCCGAGCAATGTCCGCCTGGACGCTGGACCGCGCTGGGACACCAGCTACCGCGAGATCAATGTGATCGGGCAGCGCGCGGAAGAGGCTCTCGAACAAGTAGATAAGTTTTTAGATTCGGCGGCGATGGCTTCCGTTAATCGAGTGCGAATCATCCATGGGCACGGCATGGGCGTATTGAAGAGGGCAGTGGGCGAATTTTTGAAAACGAACCCACACGTCAGCCGCTCTTATCCGGCTCCTCCGGCGGAGGGCGGTGCTGGAGCTACGGTCGTAGAGCTTCGCGAATAGCAGAAACTGCTAGGATCTGTATATGGCCCGCTTGTTGATAGGAGTTATAGGGATTGCTGCACTTCTGATCACTCCCACCAATTACTCGGACTCAATCCGGCAGTGGCAGGCGCAGCGCGATGCCGGATTGCGATCGCCCGAGGGATGGTTGAGTCTGGTGGGGCTGTTCTGGCTAAGACCGGGGAGCAATTCGATCGGCTCTGTCGACGGCAACGATTTCGTACTGCCAAAAGGCTCGGCGCCAGCCCATGTGGGCACGCTCAAGCTGGATGGTGGAAGGGTCATTTTCACCGAAGCCGATGGTAAATCGCGTACGCTCGGCGTGGATGATGAGAAACCAGACGTTATTCAGACCGGCTCCGTATCGTTTTACGTGATAAAGCGAGGAGATAAGTTCGCTGTCCGAGCAAAGGACAGCGCCAGTCCCGTTCTCAAGAATTTCGCCGGAATGAAATATTTCCCGATCAATCCGGAATTCCACTTCGATGCTAACTTTGTTGCGGACGAGAAAAAGATTCCGATCATAAATATCCTGGGGCAGTCGGATCTCGAAAAAAGTCCCGGCATCGTCGAATTCACGTATCAGGGACATTCTTATCATTTGCGTCCTATTTTCGAAGGCAAGACCCTGTTCTTCCTGTTTAAAGACAGCACGAACCGGACACAGACGTACCAAGCTGGCCGAATGCTGAACACGCCGCTTCCTGTGAACGGAAAGGTCGATCTGGATTTCAACCGCTCCTACAATCCGCCTTGCACCTTCACGCCTTACGCGACGTGTCCGCTGCCTCCGAAGGAAAACAGCCTGCCCTTTGCGATTCAGGCTGGGGAGCTCCGCTATGGGCAGGGACACGCGGAGTACACGGCGCAGCGCTAAATTGTAGGTCGTGATCCTGACGGCCGGCGAGCGCGATGCGGGTAAGCGTTTGGACGCGTTTCTGCATGAGCGGCTGTCGGAATTCAGCAGGTCCCGGCTGCAGTCCTGGATCAAACAGCAGCGCGTGCTGGTGGCAGGCGAGCCGGTTCGCGCTTCCCAGATACTCCGCGGTACAGAATCAATCACGGTTGATCCGGCGGAGCTGAAGCCGCTGAGAGCGGAAGCCGAGGAGCTCCCGGTCGAGATTCTTTATGAGGATCGGGACGTGATTGTGGTGAACAAAGCCGCCGGAATGGTAGTGCACGCGGGAGCGGGGCACAGGCGGGGAACGCTGGTGAACGCGCTCTTGTACCACTTCGGTACGCTCTCGTCGGTCAATGGGGATCTTCGCCCCGGGATCGTGCATCGACTGGATCGCGAGACGAGCGGAGTACTGGTGATCGCCCGGACTGACCAGGCGCATCAAGCACTCTCCCGGCAATTTCACGATCGCGAGGTTGAGAAGAGCTATCTGGCCTTGGTGCACGGCAGGATGAAACAGCCGCATGGGCGCATCGAGACGCCGATCTCTCGCGATCCCGCGCGCCGAATTCGAATGACGACGAAGCTTCCTACGGGACGTGCGGCACTGACCGAATACCGCGTGCTCGAGCGCTTCGAATGCTTCACGTATTTGGACGTTCGCATTGGAACCGGACGCACACACCAGATTCGGGTGCATCTGGCGAGCTTGCGGCATCCGATTCTCGGTGATCGGCTGTATGGCGCTCCGCAACGAGTGGAGGAACTCCCATTGCCGGGCCGATTCTTTCTGCACGCCCATCGCTTGCGATTCCGCTCACCTTCGACCGGCGAATGGATCAGCGTCGAAAGCCCATTACCCAGCGACTTGGCCGCCTGTCTGGATGTTCTGAGACAACGATAGAATGGTTCCGATCAAATGAAGCTTGCGGTAACGACGGCAACGCTCGCTGCCATGTCGGGATTTCTGTTTTTGGCGGCTGTGCAGGCACGCCAGAGCCCACCGGCTCAGGCGGCTTTCACGCAGGCGAATGAACCGGCTCCAATTCGCGCCGAGGTCACGCGAGTGAACATGCTATTCACCGTGACCGATAAGAAGGGCCGCTTCATAACGGACCTTACGAAGGGCGATTTCCAGGTATTCGAGAACAAGAAACCGCAAGAAATCCTGGAGTTTACGGCAGAGACGGACTTGCCGCTCCGACTGGCCGTTTTGATCGATACGAGTAACAGCATTCGCGACCGGTTCCATTTCCAGCAAGAGGCCGCTACAAACTTCATCAACAGCGTGATGCGAACGCAGGACAAGGCCATTGTAGTCAGTTTCGATACCTCAGCCGAACTGGTGGCGGACCTGACGAACAATACGAACACGCTGGAGAATGCAGTGCGCGGTCTGCGTCCAGGCGGCGGGACGGCGCTCTACGACGCTATCTACTTCGCGTGCAAGGAAAAGCTGATGCTAGATCAGCCACTCTATAAGTTCCGACGCGCCATGGTCATTTTGAGCGACGGCGAGGACAATGACAGCCGCTACAGCCGGGAGCAGGCGCTCGAAATGGCGCAACGGGCTGACACCGTGATCTACACGATTTCGACCAATATCAGCCACATCGAGACCGAAGGCGACAAAGTGATGCGCTATCTAGCCGAGGAGACCGGCGGAGCTTGCTTTTTTCCGTTCGAGGCGAAGGATTTGAATCAGTCCTTCGAAAACGTCGCCAACGAGCTGCGCCACCAATATAATCTGTTTTATCGCCCCCAACCGCTAATGAACGACGGTAGGTTCCACACCGTTGCGATAAAGGTCAGAGGCCGCAAAGATCTCGTGGTACGCGCGCGCAAGGGCTACTATGCGCGCCGCGAGAGCGCGTAGGCACCCTTAAGTTCTCCATACAAACAAAAAAGGGCGGCTTTGTTTCAGGATATACTGAAGAAGCCTTCCCCCCAGTCTGCGGAAAGGAAATTCCCATGGACGAAAAAGAACGCACCCGGACCCTGAGCCTGACGTTAGGGCAGATCGAAAAACAGTTTGGAAAAGGATCGATCCTGCGCCTGGGCGCGAAGGAAGCGATCGTCCCGGTTTCGGTGATCTCGAGCGGATCGATCTCGGTCGATTACGCGCTGGGCGTGGGCGGCTTTCCGCGCGGGCGGATCTGCGAGATTTTCGGGCCCGAATCGTCGGGCAAGACGACGATCGCGCTGCAGGTTGTGGCTGAGGCTCAAAAGCAGGGTGGCATGGCCGCTTTCATTGACGTGGAGCATGCGCTCGATCCTGTGTACGCCAAGAAACTCGGAGTCGATGTAGACAACTTATTGGTTTCGCAGCCGGATTACGCTGAACAAGCGCTCGAAATCACGGCTGCGCTGATCACCTCTGGTTCGATCGATGTCCTGGTGGTCGATTCCGTAGCGGCGTTGGTTCCCAAGGCGGAATTGGACGGCGAGATGGGCGATTCCCACATGGGCGTGCAGGCGCGTCTGATGTCACAAGCCATGCGTAAGCTCACTGGCACGGTTTCAAAGTCAAACACCTGCCTGATTTTCATCAATCAGATTCGCGAGAAGATCGGAGTGATGTTCGGTAATCCGGAAACCACTACCGGTGGACGCGCTCTAAAATTTTATTCTTCGATTCGGGCCGATATCCGACGCATTGCGGCGATCAAAGATGGCGATACCGTGACAGGCAACCGCACTAAGGTCAAGATCGTGAAGAACAAAGTGGCCGCGCCGTTCCGGGAAGCTGAGTTCGACATCATCTACGGCGAAGGCGTTTCACGCGAAGGGGATCTGCTCGATCTCGGAGTGTTAAACAACGTCGTAGAAAAGAGTGGATCCTGGTACAGCTATAAGGGCGAGCGGATTGGGCAAGGACGCGAGAACGCGCGTCAATTTTTAAAAGACAACGCCGACGTGATGGCAAAGGTCGACGCCGAAGTCCGTAAAGTCTTGGGCCTCAGCAAAAACACCGACACAGCCGCGGATGGCAGCACACCTGCGCCCACGCCGATTGACTCGGGCAAGGCCGCCGCGCGGGGAAGATAGCCTTCGGCGGTTTACTTGTCGGCATCGTTCCGCGGATGACTCGTGGCATCCTCGCGTTGTAAGGCATCCCTCCCCGCCGCAGTAGCGGCTTTCGCAAGGCGGCAATCCTGCTCGTGAGCTGAAAGATCCGTCTCGGAATTGAAATACCTGCCGCAAGCACTACATCGAAACTGGTTTGTTTGCGATCCCGCTTCGCGACCGCTAATCTCATGATCCGGATCGTCTCCGAAAGCGCCATCTACCGGCTTTGCTCCGGAGCCCGAACCAAACTCGGGTCGTGAGGCAGCAAGCTTTTCTACAGAGGAGTGCTTACCGCTTTTGTTGGAAGTCTGCAATCCCTCGATGTCCGGGCTGGCATCGGGAACTTCTTCGGCACCGGCGTACGGATGCTTGGCTCGGGCGGTCTCGTCTGAGTCTGGGCTATTGCTCTTTGGAAGATGTGGCGTATTGGTCTTCATACACTACCTGCCCTTCAAAGACCCTTCCGGCGGGAGCCGCGTTACGATCCTCGCGCCATGCCTGTGGTCTTTGCGGGGGCCCTTGAGTCCGCGGTTCACTGGAAATTTTCACGATGCGACCTCCTGCAATGTGGAGCATCTTACGGATATGTTTATGGGGAAATGGACTGTCCAGGAAAACCTTCCTGGAGAAATTCAAGAAGCAAAGTTTGAGTCCGAAGAGGAAGCATTCGAGTATGCGTTTCAGAGATTGAGTGCGCCGGATCCTCCTGCTTCCGGAAGTCTTACGATCATTGATCCACAGCAAGGCGAAACATTGTTCACGCAAAAGTCTGCATCGAACGGACGAGCGAGGCATCAGGCAGCCGGGTAGTAGTTTTTCCTGCGTGACACCCTAGCTTGGGGTTGAAACTGGAAGCGAGCGGCAGGGCTCTAATGGCCGAGACTGTTACTAGTCTTCGAGGTTTCAAAATGGGTTTACTTACACCGAACGACATCAAGAACTTCCGATCTTTGTACACGCTTCAGCTCCGATATCTACTTTCAACGGAGAACCAGATCATTAAAGGACTTCAGAGCATGATCGAGCATTCAACCGATCAACAGCTCAAACAGGCTTTTCAGTCGCATCTGCAGGAAACCGAGACTCACGTCAGCCGCCTCGATCAGCTGATTGGTGAGGTGAATGATGGCGATGTGTCGGACAAGAAGGATCCAATCATCACCGCCCTGATCGGCTCGGGGGAGAACATCGTCAGCGAGTCCGACGAGGGCCCGGTTAGAGATGCTGGATTGATTGCCACGGCTCAAAAGATCGAACACTATGAAATCGCGTCGTACGGCTCGGCACGCGATTGGGCGAAGATCCTGAATTTACAGAACCACGCACAGTTGCTTCAAAAGACGCTCGATGAGGAGAAGCACGCCGACGAGCTGCTTACAACCATTTCAGAGCGCGCTAACACGACCGCAGCTGCGACAGCATCTAGATAACCATCGGGCGGGACCTCTGCCCGGGTTAAATAGCGGGCGATCAGAGTTCCTGGACGACGCACGTCCTGGTACTCGCTTAGGTTAGGCAACCGGTACCGGAATCAGAATAGACCACGCTTTGTGGTCAACCACTTTGTCACCCAGCCGTTATAGGGTGTGTGAGGCATGCCGTAGGGATTCGAGCGACATTTTCCGCAGTGTCGCTCGTACTCATTTTGGCGAGCCGCTCGCCTGCAGGCGGAGTCAAAACAGGAAAACTGCAGGCAAACCCGAATCCACACCGCTATCGTGCCTTCAGCAAGCCGCTTCCCAAGCAGGAGCAACTCGCTCACGTTCTTGAGCGCCTGACGTTTGGGGCCCGACCGGGTGACATCGCAACTCTTCGAAAAACGGGTTTGAAGAAGTGGCTTGACGAGCAACTAAATCCCTCAACTATCACCGAGAATGTGGTACTCGACCAACGACTCCAGGGAGTTGCTGGCCTGCAGTTGGATGTCAATGAAGCGTCCCGTCGATTTGCCGGTCTTCAGGACCGCAAAGCTGTCGGCAGCGAGCTAAGTGAGGCCAAGATACTGCGCGCCGTCTACAGTAATCGCCAGTTGGCCGAGTTGCTGGACGACTTCTGGTTCAATCATTTCAACATTTATCTGAATAAAGGCAGAGACCGCTACCTGGTGCCTAGCTATGAACGGGAGGTAATCCGACCGCATGTACTGGGCAAGTTTTACGACCTGCTGCTTTCTACGGCCGAGAGTCCGGCCATGATGTTCTACCTGGACAATTGGCAGTCCGTTGGCGGGCAACCACCCGCCGCTCAGCAATCGCGGCTCGGGAAAGCACGCCGTGGTTTGAACGAGAACTATGCGAGGGAACTGCTAGAACTGCACACTTTGGGCGTTGACGGCGGTTATACGCAGAAAGACGTGATCGAAGTGGCCCGCTGTTTCACGGGATGGGCTATAGCCAAACCGCGCAACGGTAGCGGCTTCGAATACAACGATCGCGTTCACGACAAGGGTCAAAAGGTGGTGTTGGGGCACGTGATCCAGGCCAACGGCGGGATGAATGATGGTTTGGAGGTGTTGGACATCCTCGCGCATTATCCTTCGACAGCTCATTTCATTTCGCTCAAGCTGGCGCAACGCTTCGTAGCTGATGACCCGCCACCAGCGCTGGTGCGGCGCATGTCGAAAACTTTCCTCGAAACGGGCGGCGACCTGCGGCAGGTGATGAGAACGATGCTGATATCGAGGGAGTTTTGGTCCGAGGGTGCGTATCACTCCAAAGTGAAAACGCCTTTCGAAATGGTGGCGAGCGCTTTGCGGGCCACCAATGCGGAGGTGACCACGACCTATTTCCTAGAAGGCGAATTACGCAAAATGGGTGAGCCTCTTTACCGCAAAATCGAACCGAACGGCTATCCGGACACCAACTCTGAGTGGGTGAGTTCGGCGGCGCTGCTGGAGCGCATGAACTTCGGTCTAGCTCTCGCCGGAAACCGCATCTCCGGCGTGACAATTAACGCCCGGGACTGGCGGACAGAGGAGCAGGAGCCAGTTGAGTTAGCCCGATTTATCCTGCAACAGGATCCCAGCGCGCAGACCAGAGCCGCTATCGAGAATGCGGTGTCGAACCAGCGCTTGCACGAACAGTTCCCGGAAGGCGAGCAAACGACGCCGACCGAGGTGACCCGTCTCGTAGCGGGATTAGCACTTGGTTCACCGGAGTTCCAGCGGCGCTGAGCCACCCAGCGAACAGGAGTTTTGAATGTTCACTCGTCGAGTCTTTGTCAAAAATTCAGCCCTGGCCATGTTTGGTGCGGGGTCCGTGCCTACGTGGCTGTCACGGGCGGTTTACGCCGCAGAAGCTCCAGGCCGGCGCAGGAAGGTTTTGATTGCGATCTTCCAGCGAGGCGCCGTGGACGGATTAAACGTCGTCGTTCCGCACGGAGAGCGCGCGTATTACGCACTGCGGCCGAGCATCGCCATTCCGCGCCCGAACGGTGAAGAGACAGGGGCAATCGATCTCGACGGTCACTTTGGACTGCATCCAGCGCTCCGATCATTAAGGCCACTGTGGGACCGCAAGCAACTGGGGATCGTGGAGGCAGTGGGGTCACCCGACCCGACACGCTCCCATTTCGATGCACAAGATTACATGGAATCGGGAACACCCGGGCTGAAGACAACCCAAAGCGGCTGGCTGAATCGAGCGATGCCGCAGGAGAGTCAGGCGTCACCGATTCGAGCGGTGAGCCTGAGCCCTGATCTCCCACTCACTTTGCGAGGTCAGAACGAAGCGCTTGCGATAGGCAGCATCAGCGATTTTCGGCTGAGAGACGCGCAGACGGCGGCAAGTTTTCAAAGCATGTACGGCCTGTCAGGCGATGGAATCTTGAAGAGCACCGCGAAAGAAACTTTCGAGGCAATCAAGATCATGCAGTCGCTTCAGAAATCGCAATACTCTCCCGCCAATGGCGCTCAATATCCTGGCGGACGCTTGGGTCGTGGCCTGGCCCAGATTGCGCAGCTTATTAAAGCCGACGTGGGCTTAGAGGTTGCGTTCACCGATGTAGGGGGATGGGACACGCACGTAAACGAAGTAGGCGCGCAGCCGCACGCCGGTCAACTGGCCAATCTACTTCGCGATTTCGGCGATTCGCTCGCGGCTTTCTCGCAGGACATGGGAGACCGGATGGCAGATATCACCATTGTGACGATGTCCGAATTCGGCCGCACGGTAAAGGAAAATGGGAACCGAGGAACGGATCACGGGCACGCGAACGTGATGTTTGTTCTTGGGGGTCAGGTGCGCGGTGGAAGGATTTATGGCGACTGGCCGGGATTGGAGCCTGAACAGCTTCACGAGGCTCGGGATCTGAAGGCAACCACTGATTTCCGGACCGTCCTTTCCGAGTTGGTCACGAAGCAAATGGGCAACCGCTCCGTGACGGGCGTCTTTCCAGGGTTTCGTCCAGGTGAGTGCCGCGAAATTTTGTCAGTATAGAATCCGACTCTCGCCTGAGAACAATCGGGGCCTAGAGCTACTTAGATTTTGAAAGCCTTGATGAAGCCCAAAATTTACAAGATCGGACCTACCTGGATTTTGTGGGTTCCCGGTGTTCGTGTTTACCGCTTTACGACCTGGGGACGGGCTGTTCAATACGCGCTCGCTACCGAGAGTCAACCGAGTTAGGCGAGAGGGTGCGTTGCCGGGCAAATTGCCAGGCATCCGAGACGATTTGCTCAAGACCGGCACGAGTTGGCTTCCACGCGAGAATCCTTTGCAGCCTGGTCGAATCAGCCACGAGGCTGGGCGGATCACCTTCGCGCCGGGGGCCCATCGTAAAAGGAACCTGCACACCAGTAACTTCCTCAACGGCATTCAAAACCTCTTTGACCGAATGTCCGATACCCGTTCCTACATTAAAAACATCCGACCTTCCACCGTCGAGCAGACTCTCAACAGCACAGATATGGGCGTCCGCCAGATCGCATACGTGAATGTAATCTCGAATGCACGTACCGTCAGGCGTAGGGTAATCGTTTCCGAAGAGCGTTACTGGCCGGTCAGTCTCAACCGCTTTCAGCATCAGCGGAATGAGATGTGTCTCCGGATCATGCCGCTCGCCTAATCCGGCCGCCGGGTCCGCTCCGCACGCGTTGAAGTAGCGCAGCCGTACGCTTCTGAAGTCGCGGTAACGATCAAGCCACTCAAGAATCTTTTCGACCATGACTTTGGATTCGCCGTATGGATTGATAGGAACGATAGGCGCGTCTTCCGGAATGGGTACGCGACTGGGGATGCCGTAAGTAGCGGCGGTCGAAGAAAAAACCAGCTTATTGACTCCCGACTGCATCATTGCTTCGAAGAGCGCCAGCGACCCGCTCACATTGTTGTCAAAATAAAGCTCAGGGGCCTGCGTCGATTCACCGACGGAGATGTAGGCGGCAAAGTGAACCACGGCCTCGATGCGCTCCTGTTTGAGCAAAGCAATCATTTGATCTTTGTGCCTCGTGTCGAGCACTCTGAGAATACTCGCCGGCACCGCTTCGCGGTAACCGCGCGACAGATTGTCGACCACCACTACGGAGTGGCCGCGCTTCTCGAGAGCATGGCGGGTATGCGAGCCGATATATCCGGCACCGCCGGTCACAAGGATTCTAGACATCATCCGAGTGTAACCAAGGTTCGACTCAAACCAAAGAACGAGACCCGGATCACCGACATAAGATCCTGGAAGAGGTATGGCACTCCTCGAAGCCAGAAACGTGACGAAGATCTACCGTGCGCGGAGCGAGCAAGTAGTCGCGTTGCAGGATGTCTCGTTCACATTGGAGAGCGGCGATTTCGTCGCGCTGGTCGGGAAGAGCGGCTGCGGAAAATCCACGCTTTTGAACCTCTGCGGAGCGATGGATTTCCCCACAGCGGGCGAAATCGAATTGAACGGCCAAGCAACGACGAATCTATCGGACGCGGAACTCACCCGGCTGCGGCGCCAGCAGGTCGGTTTCATCTTTCAATCCTTCCAACTGATTCACACGCTTTCAGCAGTCGAGAACGTGGAGCTGCCTCTTTTACTGGCACGCAAAACGGACGCACGGCGAGTTGCCATGGAGCGGTTGGTATGGGTGGGAATGGAGCAGCAGGCAGGTCGGCTCATTCACCAGCTCTCCGGTGGCCAGCAGCAGCGGATCGCGATTGCGAGAGCACTGGCGAACAATCCCAAGCTCTTATTAGCCGATGAACCAACTGGTAATCTCGACACTGCCACCGGCGAAACTGTGCTCAATCTGTTGAGTAACACCGCCCGCGAGTTTGGGGTAGCGGTGCTGATGGCTACGCACAGCGCCGAGGGTGCAGTGATGGTGGACCGGGTTATACGTATGCGTGACGGCCGGATGGTGGAGCCGGCTCTTGTGCCATGAGAAACTATCTGCTGCTGTTTAGCCGTTTGTTCGTTCGGCCCCTCGCGAACGAGCCCCTTCGGACGGCCTTGACAGTCGTTGCGGTGGCGCTGGGTGTCGGAGTGGTAATCGCGATCGATCTGGCCGGGCAAGCCGCAGCGGGCAGCTTTCACGCATCGCTCGAATCTTTGACCGGCAAGGGCGATCTCTTGCTCACCGCCACAGCAGGGATCGAGGAGCGCGTTCTCGGGACATTGATCCAGCTGCCCTATAACTTGAAATTCTCACCGCGAATAGAAAGCTTCGCATCGATAGCCGGAAAGGGTGAGGCAGTACCTTTCATCGGAGTTGATTTGATCGGTGGCGCCCAAGCACCGGAGCTTGATCGAAGCAGCGCGGTTTCGTCTTCTTCGCTACTCACTGAGCACAATCCGATCTGGATTGCTCCGGCAATCGGCGTGCATGCCGGTGAACACCTCAACCTGCTCATAAACGATACGATGCGCGAGTTCACCGTGGCCGGCATTCTGAAACAAGTGAAGAACGAACCAGCGGAATCGAACGTGATTGTCGCTGATATTGGAGTGGCGCAGAAGGTAACAAGCAAGATTGGCAAACTCGACAGCATCGATGTCCAGATACCACCGGGGAGTTCAGTCGATTTCTGGCGCCGTATGTTGCAGAAGCATGTGCCCGCTTCGGTGAGTGTGGAACCGCAAGGCGCCCGGACTGACGAAAACCGAAAGATGCTGGCTGCATTCCGTTGGAATCTGCGGGTTTTGAGCTATGTCGCTCTGATAGTAGGCGCCTTTCTGATCTACAACACCATTGCGATTTCGGTCGTGAGGAGACGGAACGAAATCGGCGTACTGCGTGCGCTTGGAGGGGCGAGGAGCGCGATTCTCTGCGGGTTCCTTGCCGAATCAGCTTTCTTTGGGCTGCTCGGAAGCCTGCTCGGGCTAGTGCTTGGCCGGTTAATGGCGATCGGGGCAGTGCGGTTGATTGGCAACACCGTAGAATCCCTGTACGTCAGCAGCCAACCCTCTCCAGTTCACATGACGACGGGCGCAGCCATCACAGGCATCGGCTTAGGAGTAGTGATCTCCGTTCTGGCGGCCTTGGCACCTGCGATTGAAGCTTCAAGTGTGATGCCAGTGGAGGCAATGGCCCGAGGCCGCGAACAGTACGTCGCTTTCCTGAGATCGAAGTATCGGGCCCTCTCAGCAGGAGCCATGTTCATAGGGGCGACCGTGCTTTCGCTACTGCCGCCCGTGCATGGACAACCGATCTTTGCTTACATCGCAGTCATGCTGCTGATTGCCGGGACCGCTGCGGTTATCCCAGGTTTGATCAGCCTGTTCATAAGTTACTTTCACCGGCTGATCGAGAAGGTATCAGGCGTAGAAGGTTTTCTCGCGGCACTTTCATTGCGCGCATCGCTGGCGCGAACGTCGGTTTTGACAGCCGCTCTCGCGACTGCTGTCGCTATGACAGCGAGTGTGGCGATCATGGTCGGCAGTTTCCGTGAGACCGTCGCGGTCTGGATGAACCATCAGTTGAAAGCGGATTTCTACCTTCGTCCTGCCGGCAGCGCAGCTGCCGATCAACACCCTACTATGCATCCTGGGATTGCGGATCGGATCGAGAAGCTTCCGGGCGTCAGTTCGGTTGATCGTTTCCGTGCGTATCCAATTTCATATGAGGGTTTGCCGGCGACACTTGCTGGCGGAGAGAGCAGCCGGACAGGGAACTCCGCTAGTACAAGATTTCTTCCCGGTGAAAACCAGCGCGCCATTCTATCGGAACTTCCTACGGGAGATTACGCCGTCGTCAGTGAACCGTTCGCAAATAAACACGGCGTGCGGGTCGGCAGCATGGTACGAATCCCGTTGGCGGGCGCCGTACGCACCTTCGAGGTCCTTGGAATTTATTACGATTATTCAACGGAGCGGGGTTTCGTTGTCCTCGATCGCAAGACGCTGCTGAAATATCTCCCTGATCCAGCAGAATCTAACCTTGCCGTTTATCTTAACCGAGACGCGGATCCGGAAGCCGTGCGCCGCGGGATCGATCGTGTCATTAGCGGCCGAGCGGTGTTGGTCTTTTCTAATAGAAGCCTGCGAAGGGGCGCAATCGCCACTTTCGATCGCACCTTTCGAATCACCTACGCCCTGGAAGCCGTTGCTGTAGTGGTGGCAGTGATGGGTGTCGCCGGTGCGTTGCTGGCCATGATTATCGATCGGCGGCGTGACTTCGCGTTGCTGCGGTTTCTGGGTGCATCGCGCCCGCAAGTGAGGAAAATCGTTGTCTATGAGGCCGGATTGTTGGGATTGCTAGCAAATTCTATCGGACTCGCGCTCGGCACTTTGCTTTCGCTCATACTCATCTTTGTCATCAATAAACAAAGCTTCGGCTGGACGATCCAATTTCATTGGCCGGTTGCAGTATTGCTTATCGTCCTTGCCCTGGTTTATGCCGCGACGGTGCTCGCCGGACTCTATCCCGCCGAAATCGCACTTAGCATGAATCCGATCGAGGTTATTCATGATGAGTAGAGCGCTTGTTTCTTTGTTGATACCGGCAATGCTCTGCGGCCAGAGCTGGCAGGCTGCTCTTCCCGGTTATCGTTTCGAGTTCCCGCGGGATCACTTCAGCCATCCGAATTACCAGACTGAATGGTGGTATTACACGGGCAATCTGCATGCTGGCGATGGGCATCGATACGGCTTTGAATTGACTTTCTTCAGGCAGGCAGTGCGCCTTGCGGCAGAGGCAGCCGAATCCGAAGATAGCCCGTGGAGACCGGATCAACTCTACCTTGCGCACCTGGCTCTAAGCGATCTCGATGGCCACTCGTTTTATCACTCCGAACGGCTGAACCGCGCAGGTCCGGGGCTGGCGGGCGCAGATCTTCCGGAAGCACGTTATTGGAATGGGAATTGGGAAGTGCGCTGGACAGGGCTCCCGTCCACCAAACAAAAACTTACGGCTGTGTGTGAGCGTTTTAATCTGAGCCTCGATCTGGAATCTGCGAAACCAGCGATCATCCAGGGGCAAGACGGGGTCAGTCGTAAAGGACCGCTTCCCGGCCAGGCGTCGCACTATATCTCGTTTACCCGGATGACTGCTTCGGGCCGGATGCAGCAAAAAGGATCAGCCATCGAAGTAAGTGGTACCGCTTGGATGGATCACGAATTCTTCACCGAACCATCTGACAGTAATCTTGCCGGCTGGGACTGGTTCGCCATTCAGCTTCACAATAACGAAGAGCTGATGCTCTATCGTCTGCGCAGCAAGTCTGGGAACATCAATCCTGACTCTTCGGGCACCTACATCGATTCTCGAGGGCAACCGCACTTTCTCCACGCGGGTGATTTCGCTCTGACCGCCGGGGCGACGTGGCAAAGCCCGCACTCGCGGGCACGATATCCCGTTGCCTGGCAGATCCGCGTTCCAAGGCTCCAGCTTGACCTAGCTGAACAAACTGAATTGAAGGATCAGGAACTCTGGAGCCGGCAGGGTGATTCGCCGAGCTATTGGGAAGGAGCTGTAACGTACAACGGCACCTTACGGGAGCGTCCAATCGATGGCGTCGGTTATCTCGAGATGACAGGCTACCACGAAGCGATCCAGTTGAGCGGCATGGCTCGGAGATGAAATTGCGCGTTAGAGATGGATCTCCGGGGCAGCGGATGGTGCGCCGGGAGCGGCTAAGGCGTGCATAGACCTGGCAAGAATCGCCGATATCAGGCAGCATGCAACCACAATGCCGAGCGCATAACGGAGCGTGAAAAGCTGAGATGCGAATCCAATGGTTGGCGGACCTACGATGAATCCGATATAGCCGATGCCGGTCACGGTGGCTATTCCCGCCCCGGGATTGATGGATGCAACTCTTCCGCCTGAGCCAAAGACGAGTGGGATGATCACAGAAAAGCCAGCTCCTGCCCCGACGAATCCTGGCAGAGACCATTCCGGCGATTGCACTGATAAGGCCCACAACAAGCCTCCAGCCGCAACCAGGCTGCCCGTGCGCACAGTCAACATTGGACCGAGGCGAGACGTGATCATATCGCCCAAGAAGCGAAAGATCGCCATAGACGCGGAGAAAACCGCGTACCCCATGGCCGCGGTGCCCGCGCCAGCGCGAAGAACCTGTTTCAGGTAAACGGCTGTCCAGTCAGCCATCGCGCCCTCCGAAAGCAAACAACAAAAACCGATGGCGCTTAAGGCGAACAGCACGCGCGGAATCTTGCGCAAGGGCAGACTGTGCTCCCTCTGCAGACCGGATTCGTGAGTGTCCAATAGGAATCGAGAGGCGAGAACCAAAGCGATAAAATTGATCGCGGCGCTAGCTCCGAAGTGCGGCAGAACTCCGATGCCGCGGGCTGCCGCCGCTCCACCCAGACCCGCCCCGATCATCCCGCCCAGGCTGAACATGCCGTGAAATCGCGACATGGTAGGCGATCTCATTAGCTTCTCCACTTCCACGCCTTGCGCGTTCATCGAAACGTCCATCGCCGCTGCAAAGACGCCGAAGGTGAATAGCGCGGCTGACAGAGAAATGCTATTGAAGGCGAGTCCGAGAAGAACGACCGAGCAGCAAAGCAACAGGCTGCTTCCCGTTGAAATCCGTTTGCTGCCGTAACGGCTCACCAGCCAACCGGTAAGAGGAATACTGGATACGGCTCCTATGGCTGAACTCAGCAAAGTAAGTCCAAGAATTCCATTCGGCAACCCAAGCGCAGCTTGTACGGCCGGGATCCTCGATAGCCAGGTGGCAACGATCAGTCCGTGTACAAGGAACAGCATCACGGTTCCCCACCAAGCTGCCCTGACAGTTTTAGAATCTGGGCCGCTTGCGAACATAAATCGCTATCTGCTGGCCGTGTCTTGTCCAGGCGACCCGCTGTTCGAGTCCTTTCAGCGCGCACTCAGCAGGAGTGATTTGCGGCTGCCAGTCATAGAAATCGCGGAGAAATCTCCGGACCAGTGGAAGCGAGATCACGCCTCCTCGCGGCATCCACGTGCGAGTGTAAACGATGAGAGCATCGAAGCTACCGTAAGGCAACGCGTCGATCGAGGAGAAATGAAAATCGCCGGTTTCAATAACCTTCAGTTTTCGGGAAACGAAGCCGTAATCGGCGCTCTCGAGGGCCGCTGAGAAAGGCCACGCTGTCGCGATGGTTCGGTCGGGGAGCATTGTTTCGGCGTACTCGGCAGCACGCTGCTGTAGCCGGACAAAATCGATCATGGCGTAGTTGTCTTCGTAGGGAAACGGATAAGGCGGATTCCAGAACAGGCTGGCGAGCTGACCAAGGATCAGCCCAACTGCAGCGGCCAATCCGACCCACCTGCGCACGTCAGTAAGGCCGACGCTCACCGCGATGTAGAAAATCGGGAGCACCGGAAGAAGATATCGTTCCAGCTCTGCGCCGCCCAGCACCGAAACCAGGGTCAGAGTTGCGAAGCTAATTATCAATGTCAGACGCCATGGAAGAGTGCGGAAAACCGGGAGCTTACGGACTGTGAAGAGCAGCACAAGAGTACCGATCCAGCGAAATTCCGCAAAGAACAGATAATAAGCTCTTCTCAGTAGAGAAAAGACAATTCGAACCGGATTGAGCGCATATGCGACGTTGTAATGAGCGAAGCCCGGGTTGCCCAGCCAGTACCCAGTCTTCGAATGCAACAGCAACAGCCATAGGCCCAACGCCGCAGCGGATGGCACAAACAGAAGGGCGCGCATCCAGTCTTGAGGAAGGCGCACAAGACGGGCACCGGGTGAGGCGTATGCTTTGCGCACCCCGCGGAGCAGAAACGTAACCCCGAATACAGCCGGTACAACGAGCCCTGTCTCCTTAACGAAAACCAGCGCGATGCCGACGATAGCCGCGCCGGTGTAATGTTCTCTTAGGAAGAGCAGGATAGCCGCGAGGCTTAGCACCATTGCCGGCATGTCCAATTGCGCCATCATGCTCTGCGTGTAAAACAGCGGAGATGCGAGAAGAAACAGCGGCGGCAGAAATGCAGGCGCGCCTTCTGTCCCTCGGCTGAGTTCGATCGCTAACAGGAAAGTGAAGAGCAGGCCGGCCCCGGCGAGCAGAAGCATCGCGAGACGCGTCACTGGAATTGAGAAACCGAAGAGCTTGTACCAGAGAACTAAATAGGCTTCTACGCCCGGAGGATGAACGTTCGGCGTCGTTGAATGGGCCACCCACGCTCCTGTCCGCAAAAGGTCAAGCGCTGTGGGAATAAACTGACCGTGCTCGTCCCAGAAGAACGGCAGATTCAGCAGGTGGATGTGTACCGCAATCAGAAGTGCAGCGAGGAATCCGAACACCAGGACGTAATAGGATCGCCTGATGATCGCGGGTGCCGGCCCCGCCAATGCAAACGGCGGCAGCTTCGGCATTGGCGGTCGATGCTGAACCGGCATTGCGCGTTTACTGGATGATGTCTCCTTGGGCCTGAGTTTCCAGGCGGATCTCGCCGAAGGCGGCCTCGTATTGTTTCAGATTCTGCTGCAAGAGGTTTGATAATGCCTTGGCTTGCGGCGGGCTCAGATACACGCCTTGAAAATTGGCTATTGTGACTGCGTCCGGCGCGTTCTGATTGATGGTGCCGAACATCAGAAAGAAGTCCCAGAGGCTCACACGCATCTGTACGCTGTTGGCGTAGTGTTCGCGGTAATCGGGCGTGCTTGTGAGATGAACTTTTGGAGGCGGCTGGCCGGGTGTCATTCCTCCAGTATCCCCGACACAGACGATCTGTCATACAATTGCCGTGCTCGAATAGAGAGGGAGAGAGATGGGAAACGAGGGGGCTCGAACCTTCGCAACTGCGGCTTCAATCGAACAGGCAGGGGCGACCGCTTCCACGCCGCACAGCACTTCTTCTGCTTACGACGACGTAGCGGGCATGTACCACACTCTTTGGGCGGATTGGTATCTGCCTGCAACCTTGCCCGCTCTCGAACGCCTGTTCTTTTCGCAGGTTGCTCGAGGAGCTCGAGTTCTCGACCTATGCTGCGGTTCGGGTCATGTGACGAAAGAACTGGCTGCACGCGGTTATCAAGTCACGGGCGTAGACAATTCGGCAAGATTGATCGACCTGGCGCGGCACGAACTTCCTGGCATTGATTTCCGTGTACAGGACGCGAGAGATCTCATGTTGGAGGGCAGCTACGGCGCGGTCCTATCTACCTTTGACTCGCTGAATCATATTCTTTCTCTCAATGAGCTGAAGAACGTTTTTGCCGGCGTTGGCCGCATACTCCAACCTGGCGGTCTGTTCGTCTTCGACATGAATCTGGCGGAAGCTTATTCGGCGGATCTTCGTGAATGGTCGGTCAACGTGAGCGAGACGAGCGTCGGATTGGTGCGAGGCAAGTTCGATCCAGCTCTCAAAAAAGCCAGTACCGAACTGATTTGGTTCGTCCGCGAGCCAAATGAGAAATGCTGGGCCCGGCACAACAGCACGGTGGAACAACAGTGCTACGAGCAGACGGAAGTCCTTACAGCCTTAGCCCGAAGCGGATTCCGATCGATCGAAGCTGTCTCGGCCCGTGATGCCGGTGTCACTTCGGAACTGGGCTTTGGAAGAACTTACTTCGCCGCGCGGACTCAAGAATAGGGGAACACGCGAACGTCGATGCCTTCGGCCGAGCGGATCAGGCGATCCACATCGCTGCCGAAAATGTGCTCCCACCACTTCTCCTGATTTTTATGACCGATAAAGATCTGGGTGATTCCGCGCTGGCGGGCAAACTCCAGAATGGCACCTGCGACATCTTCGCCATCCAGCTCCGCAATGTCGGCATTGTTGCCTTTCGCCATTTGGACAGCCTCATCAATGAGTCGGCGTTGCTCCGGGGACCACTCGGGACGGTTCATATGGGCCACAATGAGCTCGCCGTGAAAACGATCACGGTTTCTCGCTCCGGTCTCAAGCATTCTCCGTGCGTTTGAATCGGGAGAAAGGCAAACGAGAATTCGCTCCTGTGTCCCCCAGGATTGTTCGATTCCGTGACTTGTAAGATAACGCTCAAGCTGTTTGTCAACGACATCGGCTGCCAGGAAGAGAGCAATCTCGCGCAACTCGGATAGCTGTTTTTGAGAGAGTTTCTGTGGCCCGCCGGATTTAGAATCGTCGGAGAAGCAGATCCGGCTTTCAGCGGGCGCATCCACTACCGCAATCTCGTCGGCGGTCTGCAGAAACTTGAGCGGCACAGTTTGCGTCACGTGCTTTCCCGTGATCGCCTCAACTTGCTCACGCTTTTCTTCGATGTACTGAAGATTCACGGATGTAATGACGGAGATACCCGCTTCCACGAGTTGCTCCACGTCCTGCCAACGTTTCTGGCGAATAGAACCAGGAGGGTTGTCGTAAGCGAGACCGTCCACTAAGCAGACTTTTGGGGCGCGGCGGAGGATGGTGTCGACGTCCATCACCGGCACGCCACCTGCGGACTTGAGTGGAATGATTTCCAGTGCGGAGACCGATTTCAGCAGATCGCGAGGCAAGTTTGGCTGGATAGCGCCGAGCACCACGTCCTGGCCTCGCTGATGGCGGCGGCGGCCTTCATCGAGCATTCGAAAGCTCTTGCCAACACCGGACGCGTAGCCCAGAAAGATTTTGAGCCGGCCGCGCGACTGCTCCTGCTCCTCTGTCTCAAGCTGCTGAAGTAACTGTTCGGGCGTGGGTTTTCGGGCCGTCAAATCCGAGCTCTCTCCATTATCAAGCGGTTTCGTCCGCGCCGCTTACAATCGGGGCGCCCGGATCGGGATTCGGAGTTGGTGGGCTCTGTGTTAACCTTGAAGGGTCCGACGTTTTCCACACCTAGGGGACGTAGTTCAGTTGGTTAGAACGCCGGCCTGTCACGTCGGAGGTCGCGGGTTCGAGCCCCGTCGTCCCCGCCATTTCTCGATAACCTCAAGAGCAAGTGCTCACGTCGCGGTTCAACCGGAATAGAGTTGATCACGCGCTGGGCTTCGTTCTCCATGGCCGAATCCGTCTAGTCGGAGCGGCTCTCCACGAAGGCCTCATTGCGAGTCTTGACGTTCCACTTTCACGCTATGTGCGAGCCTCGAAGGTGGCGGCTACGACGGTGCTCAGCGTTCGCAACTTGCTTCAGATGGCATCGGGAGTGATGTGGGAGGAGGCCTATACTGATCCGGACTCAGATGTCCTCGCTCAGTTCGGGACGATGATCACCAAGCCTTCGCGGATCAGGCGGCGAATGAGGGTTAGCTTGCCAGCATCATCCAGATCGCCAGGCAGACATCTAACTACAAATCGTGGATGGCTCAGCGCGAATCGAACCGCCTCACGAGATTGAGGAGGGAAGGAGATCTTGCGCCCGTAGCAATCGAGAGACTCCGATTCGCCAACCGTCTGCAGGCGGGAGATGACACCCAGGCGTGCGCCGACCAGACTATCGATCGCCAAGCTATCGAGCGCCGCCAATTGAGCCATTTGTCCCTGTAACAACGGCGGACAGGCAGAGATGAATGCATCAATGAAGGTATCGAGTGCCGGATCGAAATTCAGAGTTGTCGCCGCGCGCTGCAGGAGGGTGACCAGGGGCGCCCGTATTTGGCTTCGGTCGAATTCGGAGCGGGCGAATCCGGGCGGCAGTGCCTTACGAAATACAGGATCATTCAAGCTTGCCGATGCGATAAATTCAAGCAGCAAATCCGCCCATGTGTACCTCAGAATGCCGGCGGTGATATGCAGGGAAACGGTGTCCGTTGAACGCGCCTCGTGGGCAACGCCGCGCGGGATATACGCCATGTCTCCAGCATGCAATTCGAAGTCGAGCGTGCGATTACCCAAGTCATGCACTTGGGGATCGAAATCCTGGCCGGCGAGCGGCGACTCGATGGGCCTTCCGAAAACTGTCCACTTTTTGGAGCCGGTGACCTGGAGCACAAAGACGTCGTGCGTGTCGTAATGAGGCTTGGCGCCTTGGGCACCGCGAGGAGTCAAGTAGACATTCGTCTGAAAGGGAAAGGTGAACTCGCCTTCCAGACTGCGGCAAAAGAGAGTGAGGGCGGGAACGACGGTGTCAAGGAAGGCCAGGGCTATCGTCGAACCTTGTTCAAACAATTGATAGACTTTGGCCACGTCCAGAGCGCCATTACTCAACGTATAGTTCGCATCGCCAATCCGAGAATTTGCGTTCTTCAGAGCGATGTCCGGATAGCGGCGATCTCGCGTGGTGATCACACGATCGATTTCATCGACAGATAGAAGGGAACCGAAGTAGTCGGGCCGATCACGTCGAATGACCAGCGGCCGTTTCTCCCAATATTGTTCGAAGAATTCACTCTTCGTTATGGGGCTGATCAGCCATTCCAGCGAAGGTGTCAGGTCTGAATGCAACTCCGCTACCTCTTTCACACCGAACCCCGGCGCCGCTCTAAGCTTCAAGCTAGATACGTTGATCGGGTTCGCGAGGAAGCCGATCAACCGGAGAACAGTGTCTTAAATGCGGTGAGGATCGTCAGGTTTTTTATCGGGGTCGGCAGGCTTTCGGTCCGGATTCGCGGGCCTCTTGTCGGGATCGTCAGCCCTCTTGTGCGTATCGTCTTCTTTTTTGCGCCGATCTTCAGGCCTTTTGTGTGGATCGTCTACTCTTTTGTCCGGGTCAGCGGGTCTCTTGTCAGGGTCGGCAGGTCGCTTATTCGGATCGTCCTGCGGGTTATGCAGACCCGAAGCACTGGCGCCCGAAACGATTCCAGCGGCGCCAATCAAAACTGCACCTGTTGTACTCAGGAACGATCGCCTGCGAACTTTCCGTTCGGTCACAATCTCATCGTCGGTAAGCGTGCGAGGCGATTCTGAATCTGGTGTTTCGATGTTTTTGTCAACCATGGCGGCTCCCATCTTAGAGGACGAGTCCTTTAAAGAACTGTTTCCATCCTGCCTTCCCGGCGGGGTGGTTTACGTACTCCGTACCACGTTACCTCTTACAGCCAAACTGCTCAGCCCTGGAGGAGATTAAAATTCTTCAATCGAACGGTCACGACCAAGCACGAAGATGCAACTCACGATGCGCCCGCTGACACCGGATTTATGGCTGCCTTGGAGGACTTGTTCGGCGAAAAGGGAGCTTGTAACGGCTGCTGGTGCATGTATTGACGCATCGGCGCAGATATCGCAAGCGGCGACGCAGCAAGAACAAGGCAGGGTTCTGCGAGGTCATGAAGCGTGGGCCGCCGCCTGGTTTGCTCGCCTTCGACGGTGATCGCGCGGTGGGCTGGTGCCAGCTTACGCCGCGGGACGCTCTGTCGGGGTTGGATCGTACTTGGCGGTTGAAGCGCGTGGATGAACTGCCGGTCTGGTCGCTTTCCTGTCTTTACGTGCGCATCGGTTATCACCGGAAAGGCGTCACTTCGGCTCTGATTGCCGGGGCGGTTGAATGCGCGAAGCGCGCCAAGGCACCCGCTCTGGAAGCGTATCCGCTCGATTCAAGCAAAACGCCCGGCGCGTCAGGTACGGGCTATGCAACGGCTTTCGCACGGGCCGGATTCAAGACAGTTGCCAGCCGTGTTTCAGGCGGCCCGATTACGCGGCACGATCTCAAATGGTAAGTGCGCCCAAATCGGGGTTGAAGCAGCATACACAACAGAAGCGAAACAAGCTATCTCGTCACGGCTGACGCCGAGCTTTGAGCATCGCATCTGCCCAACGATATGCCTCGCTAGCTAGCTTGTCGTGTGCCACCTCTTCGGAGTGTTTGTCCGGCCGCGCCGCGAAAGCGGCTGCGGACGGCATGTGGCTGAGCAGTGCTGTGAGGGCGGCCGCAGCGAACCTGTCCCGGAGCTCTTCTTTGAGTTCGTTACTGGAGTCTTCCACGTCCACAGTCTAGCCCTAGGGACAGACCCCGGAACGCTCATGCCCACTTGCTCTAATGAGCTTTCGACCTCTTTACTTCTTGTTCTGATCGTTGCGGGCAGCTTCTTTCCAGCCTTCGTGGGCGTCATGCGCAGCCTTGTCCAACTTTTGCCCGACCACCCGGGCAGCCTTGTCGGCCTGGACCGCCACTTTATGCGCAGCTTGCCCAACCTTCCCTGCTGGCGTGTTCGCTTCTCGGTGTCGCTCTTGCATGGATTCATGAGAACCGCAGGCACTCAGGACAAGCAGACCTGTCAAGAAAATCGACCCTATGAATCGCATCATTCCTTCTATTCGATGACTGGAAATACCTGAAAGTCGTTACATACCTGCTTCGAACCGAGCTTGATAAGGTGGCGAGATCAACTGCCAGGTACACGGGTTCTGCGATTCGCATACATCCGCAATGCCGATCGCATTTCATCTGGGATACGGGTGAGCACCACTCTTCAGCGGGACTAACGCTTACTGGTTAACGGGATGGAAGGAAGAACAGAGTATGCGGGAGCTCCGGATCAGAACGCTTGGGTACTGCTACTTAAGCGGAAGAGATAAAACGCCATCAGGCGCTGAAACGGGCACTTTCCGGGGAAGCAGAGCGATAGCTAGCGCGCCAAGCATGGCTATGGCGAAAACAACGCTCATGGGGACCAGATAGCTCCCGAAATGCTGCCGGAGAAACGATACCAAATACGGGCACCAGGTCTGACCGATTGTATTCGCAGGCAAGATGATAGCCAGAGCGCGCGCCAGGCTGTTCACTCCAAACTGCTCGGCGGCCATAAGCGGGATCAGCATGTAGTCCGCACCCATGGCAAAGCCGAAGACGATAGCGAATACATAAACCGAACCATGCCGCGCAGGAGTTACCGAAAGTAGCAGCAGAATTGTCATCGCGACAATCGAATAGGTCATGGTCATTACGCGCTTCTTAGAAAGAATATCCGCAAAATAGCCGATGCCCAGGCGGCCGATGATGCTCGACCACAGAATCATGACCGAAGCCTGGGTCCAAGCCGCATTCAGTACACTCTGACTGCTGAAACCGGCGTCACGAAACACGAATTTCATGTGCGTATTGATGGAGCCGATGGAGCCGATCGAGCATACGCTGCCTATAAGCAGCAGCCAGAATGGCCTGCTACGTAGCAAGGAACTCCAGTCGAGCGGCGAGATCTTTGTATCAGCGGGGGGCTGATCCGAACCATCCGGATATTGACCGACCTCCGCCGGTCTGTCCCGCAAAAAGAACAAAGCGAGCGGCCACGCAAGGAACATCACCCCGCCCAGCGAGATGAGGGCGATGCGGAAACCGAAGTGTTTTGTCAGAGCGTGAACGAACAAAGATCCAAGTCCGCCAAACAGGCCAATTCCGACATAAATAATCCCCATCGCTGTTCCGCGCTTCCGGTGAAACCAGTAAGAAACCAGCAGCTGGTGAGGAATGGGACCTGAGCAGATGTAGCCGACCGTGTAGACAAAATAAAGTAGGAAGTAAACGGCGAGGGACCCCTTCATCAGCCCAAAGCCAACGAAAGCAACGGCGGTACACCCAGTGCCCGCAACGATGAGCTTGCGCGGACTCTCTTTGGGTATAAGGAGCGGACCAGCCCAAATCGTTAGCAGCGATGCGATGGGGAAGCCCAGTGTAATCTGCTGGACGCTCCAGCCGAAGGATGATTGAAAGTAGTCATAAAAAAAGAACAGATTGTAGTATGGAACACCAACCGCAATCCCGAGAGTGACGAAGCCCAGTGCTAGCATCCACCAGCCCAGGAAGCGTCCGCGTTTGCCCGATTTTGCGATTGCGTTCTGCACAGCCCGGCCTATTTATAGTAAGGGGCAGCAAAACACAGTTGCTCCAATCCTAGCCGCCCCGCAGTGCTGGAGCACAAATTAGAGAGTTACAGTCGGATAAGATGGAAGTCTAATATTCCAGAGATAAGCTTCCACGAATAAGAACCTCGCGAAGCGCACACCAAATATCGGTTTGGGAACATTTATGAAAGACTTCACCTCTCGAAAGTTTGTACGCAGATGTTTGGCTTTGGCAGCGCCACTGTTTCTCTCTTCGGCGTTTGCTTTCGCTGTCACACCCAATACGCGGACCTTTACCGCAGATGAACAGGCTAAGGTTCAGGGAGTAATCGTTTCGCGCGATGGGCAGACCCTGAAGCTCAGAGCCGACGATGATTCGATTGGCACCATCGATCTGACGAGCGACACCAAAATTCAACTGAAGAAAGGCGGGCTGTTCCATAGAAAAGCGTCGATGGATTTGGCATCGCTGGTTCCCGGCCTCCATATCGAGGCTGATGGAAAGGGGAATGAGAAGGGTGATTTGGTTGCCAAGGTCGTGACATTCGATCCCAATTCGATGAAGGCCTCTCGTCAGATCGACACTCGTATAGCACCAGTTGAGGCACGCGAAGGGGAGCTGGAGGGGAGGGCTGGCACTCTCGAAGGCCGCGCGGGCAAGTTGGAGACGCGCGCTGGTCAAATCGAGGATCAGCAGAAGCAGACAGAACAGCAGGTTGGTCAAGTCAAGGGGGAGGCCGACCAGGCAAATCAAGGCGTAACAGACGTCAACAAGCGCGTGGGTAATCTCGATAACTACCAAGTCACCGACACAGCGACTGTCTACTTCAAAATCAATAGCTCCGTGCTGAGCGATGAGGAAAAGAAGAAGCTGGATGACATCGCTCAAAAAGCGCTGGCTCAAAAAGGGTACATAGTCGAAGTGGCCGGCTTTGCCGATTCAACGGGTAAAGCGGCGAGAAACCAAGTATTGAGTGACGCGCGGGCTGCGGCAGTGACCCGTTACCTCGAGCAGCAGGGAAATATTCCGATCCCGCGAATTCTGACCCCCACCGGTATGGGCATTTCACATGAGGCAGCCAGCAATGACGATGCGGCAGGGCGGAAGCTGAACCGTCGCGTCGAAGTAAAGATTCTGGTGAATCAGGGCGTGGTCGGCAGTTCTGCGTCAGCTGCGGCTCCGACGCACTAGGACCTGTAGGATCACTGGGTCTTTTCGACCGAAGCGCTTCCTAAAACCACTGCGCAATTGTCTCTGATCGTGGCGTGGACCTCGATCAGGTGCGTTCCGAGGCTGCTCTTCGATAAATCGATTGTTGCTCGCCACCCTTTATCTTTAACTACCGAGCCGGGGAACTTTTGGTCCACGTCGGGACGGGGTGTATGTTGGTTTCACTGATTCATTCAGCGCTCCGTCCAGATAGATGGAGACGGATTGGACTGGCTCTGCTGCGGTTACCCAACCGCTGACGACCGCCGAGCTAGATACTCGTGCGCGATCCCTTGGCTGGTCGACTATTCCCATCGGCAACGTCGGGCAGGTCTTACTTTTTTTGACCAGTTGCATCGTCCAACCGTCGGGATAGAGCGGGAATACCATCGCACTGCCGACCGGCAGGCTTTGAAACTTGCGGGCGTACTCGGGGAAGTTATGGCTGTTGAAGGAGGGATACTTCCAATCCCTGGTGATTCCAACGAACATGCAAACAAGCCCAAGACCGGCAATAAGCCGCGGCCATTCTGGGCGCATCTGGGTGGCGGCACACCATACCCCCGCCCAGACAAAGGCGAGCATAGGAAAGAACCAGTAGCGCAGCCCTGGAGCATCTGCCAACACGAGCCACTGTGGTTGGGTGTCGCTAATCATAGGATTCTGAAGTGAAGCGAAATAGAGCGTGAAGCTGTATGCGACGAACAGTCTGAGTTCGATACCGGCGCGTAAAAGGCAGAAAACCAGGATGGTGGTTGCCAGAATACCTGCCAGGATGAGGCGTAGGGCGGATCCATGAGAAGCGAAGTGGTTCTGACCGAAGATTGCACCGAGATACACGTCGCCGATCAGCATGCGAAGGAAGAGAACCGGGGTGGCGCCGAGCATTTCGTGTGAACGAGTAGCGACTGCAGTGGTCAGAAGCGCTGAGAGTTGAACAACGGCGCAGAGTGCAATGAGCATAGTTACCACAAAGCGCCAGAGGGCGCGCCAACGCCACCACATGAATGCCGCTACAGGAAGCAGAGCGATGCAGAACGGGCCTGTGAGGCCGCTCAGAAGAACGATGGCGAGGTCGAATACCCGCCAGGCGTTCCTTGGAGACGGCAACGATAATACGACGAGCACGGCGACCAGAGCCATGTGCCACTGGGCTTCTGTGATGGCCGCGTCGAGTTCACGCGAGTTCGGCAGCGCGATGTAGGTCGCAGCGAGAAATCCGCGCATGCCCAGCGAGCCCCAATTTGCACAGCGCGACGAGAGTAGGAACGACACCGGCAAAACCTGAACGACAATGGCGATGATGTTCAGGACCAGCGGCGCGAAGAGCAAGGGGACCAGCAAAGAAAATGCGGCCGAGAGTCGCGGCAGAGTCTGGAAATAACCGGTGTGAGGAATCAGCAGAGCACGGAACCAGCCGATATTGTAGGCATCGGCATACCAGAACATGCCATCTTCCGCAAAGAACTGGGGGTGCAGAATGGCGTCCGGGCGCCGCGATACGACTGCCACAACAGCAATCAAGAAAACGACAAGCTGCATCCGCCAATCGAGACCAAGCGACCGTTCTTGGACGACCGGCTTGTTCAGGCGGAAGTACTCTGCGCTTTCAGTGCTCATCCGGTGGATATTGGTGGCAGCGCGATTCGTTTCAAGGCTGAGCGGCGGCGGAGACCACGATCCACGGATTGGCGTTCAGATCTTCGAGCTCGCTCGATTGCCAGGCGTACTCCGGGTGAGCCTTCAGAAACTGCTTGGCATGGAACTCCACACCGCAAGGATGGCCTGCGCCCGCGACAAAAGACATCTTTTCCGCCATAGCGGTATCAGCGACTTTAGCCTCGACTGCCCCTGCAGGGCCGAATGGACCCTGCCAGCCCTTCATGCCGCGGCTAGATCGGTCTACGTGGCCGCATAGGGTGCGCTCATTGGGGTCGATTTCTTTGGTAATCATGTCGTAATGATCGGTTTCGAATTTCTTCCCCGCTTCAACGTCGATCCGGCCCTTATATTCGGCCATCAGTTGATTCCAGCGCCGGCGTCTGACGAGATTGGGACTATCGGGGTCGTTGACAGGAAAATCTGTCTCTTCGGCGATGAGTTTGGGGTTGATGGGAAAGTTGGAGCCGACGAAGAAGCCATCACTGGTGCGTTCGAGAGTCACGTATCTCAAGCCAAGCTCCAGCCGGCCGATTTCGTTCGTCTTGCGGTCACCGACCAGCCAGGTATTTGCGTAACCCCCGTTGTTTCCCTGCTCCATGATATGAGCGAAATCATCAATCGAGGCGGCGTACTGCATAGCCTTACGGGCACGAACGAATTCGGGAATGCCTTTGACATTAAAACCATGAAAGTTACCGATGGTTGTTTCGGTGATCATGATTCCGGCATTATTGATGCCGAAATCGTCGCCGCTATGGATGAGACCAGGGACGCCATCCATGATCAGATGATGACCACTCGCAGGAGCGATGTCGAAGATCACTTTCCAGCGGCTTCCACTGAGATAGTCGCTCCAATTGTTGTGCCCGATGACGATTCGCCCGTCCTTGGTATAGGTACCTGTCGCGACGAAGGCGCTGCAGTGTTCGCCAACGCTGGGAGTGGCCGGGTGCGCTGAGTGAGGTTCGACCTGGCCGTAGTAGTAGGGGTATTCCATGAAAGCGTTCATCGTGACGAGGTCCATGACGTCAAGCCGGGAACCGTGCGCCTTTACGCCTTCCGCGATGCCTTCGAGCTCCTGACGATATTCGTCAGGAACATTGGGCCAAAATGTTTTTTCCGCGACGTCCCGCAGATCGGTCCAGCTATGTTTTACGTCGTGCGTGGCGCTCAATTCGATCGCTTTCTTCGCGTCTTCAATTTCGGAAGCAAGCAGGTAACCATGCTGGAAACCGATGCTAGCTGGAGCGCCTTGCAGGTGAACGAAGATCCAGCCGGCAGTAGCAGGGTTACGGAATGCGCCCTCGAGACGGCGGTCACTCATCGAAGCGGCGGCCCAACTATTACAGGCAAAAGCCCCGATCAATAGCGGCAAAAAGAAGCGGATCGAGAAACGAGGCATGATTTCTCAGGGTACAGCAATGAGCGCAGAAAGGATGGTGGTCTCGGCAAAAGCCCAGGAGCGATGATGATAGATGACGTGCAGAGTGTGACAGAAACCACTGATCGACAGAAGGATGTAAACTCTCTTTCTATCTTTACGGTCATCGTCATGTTGGCGACGGTGACGATGACTTTCGGTGCACTCATTACTGTATTCGTGATGCGGTCCGAGAATGAACATCTGTGGGGACCTATTCAAATCCCGGGTGTTCTGTGGGCAACCACGGCGGTCCTGTTGACGAGCAGCCTGACCTTCGAAGCAGCGAAACGCAGATTGGCCCAAAATGATCAGAGCGGTTTTTTCCGCCTGACGGCGTTGACCACAGGCTTGGCCGTACTTTTTCTAATTGGACAGATTATCGCCGGGCTTCAAATATTGCATTCGGGAGTTATCCTGGCGCACAATGCCCATTCCTGGTTCATTTTTCTGTTCACTGGATTGCACGGCCTGCATATTGTGGCCGGGTTGGCGGGGTTGGCATATTTGTTAGGCCGGACATGGCGCCCGGCGAGCGGGCCGAAATACCGGATATATACGCGAGCGGTTGCCAACGGCGTAGCCGTGTTCTGGCACTACTTGGATTTTGTTTGGTTTCTGCTGTTCGCGTTACTGCTGTTCTGGAGACGTTGAGCAATCACGACCGGAGGAGGCCCATTTCTTGACCACGGCCACGAGTTGTTCGGCCTGGAAGGGTTTGGAGAGATAGTCGTCCATTCCAGCCTCCAGACAACGCTCGCGTTCACCTCGCAAGGCGTTGGCCGTGACGGCGATAATGACTGGCTGCCTGACACCCAAACGTCTGATCTGGCGGCTGGCTTCAAAACCGTCCATAGCGGGCATTTGGCAATCCATCAGGATGAGATCGTAGGGTTGTTCACGATGAGCGGCCAAGGCCTCGCTGCCATTGGATACCAGGTCAATGTTGAAGCCGGCGCGCTGTAGGATGAGCTTGCCTACACGTTGATTGATGGCATTGTCTTCGGCCATCAGAATTCGCGGTGTTGGTTGGACGGATTGGGTCTCGCTCACACAAGCCTCAGCAACAAAGAGCTGTCAAGCAATTACCGGGAGGGACCGATAACGGCAGAGCGCAAAAGTATCACGGACGGCACGCACGCAGACGTTTGCACATTTGATCGAATTCCCTCAAGCGAGGAACTATTTTCCGACTGCCTTCCCAAGATAACATTTGGGCAGGAATTCGCAAAAATGAAGGTGTCTATTCCGCAAAAAGAACCCGTTTTGAGTCGGGAATCTGTTCGTCACGTTCGACCTTGCCGTCGCGGATGTGAATTACCCTGTGGGCATGCATCGCGATATCTGGCTCGTGAGTAACCAGCACGATGGTATTACCTTCGGAATGGAGCTTTTCGAAAAGGCCCATGATTTCACTTCCCGTGTGGGTGTCGAGCGCTCCGGTAGGTTCGTCGGCAAGCAGAATGGAGGGCCGATTGACCAAGGCTCGAGCGATCGCGACACGTTGTCTTTGGCCGCCGGAGAGTTCATTCGGTTTGTGGTACATGCGTGGTTCCAGATCGACGGAGCGCATAGCTTCGCGGGCGCGTTCGAGGCGCTCCTGTGAAGAGATGCCGGCGTAAATTAGTGGTAATTCGACGTTATGCAGGGCCGAGGCGCGCGCAAGCAGATTGAATGTCTGAAAAACGAAGCCAATTTCCTGGTTGCGGATACGCGCGAGCTCATCATCCTCCATCTCGCTGGCAAGTTTGCCATTTAGATAGTAAAGACCTTTGGTGGGCGTATCGAGGCAGCCAATCAGATTCATCAGAGTCGATTTACCGGAACCCGATGGCCCCATGATGGCGACGTATTCCCCGCGATGGATAACGATATCCACGCCGGAGACTGCATGAATCTCCTGATCGCCCATGATATAGGTTTTCCACAGATCGAATGTCCGGATAACGATCCCGTCACGCTGGAGCTCGCGACCGAGCTCTTCGCGCCGTTGGGAGTTGAGTTCCTGACCTGCTTCGAGTGTCGCCATCAGTAGACTTCCGTGGCTACCCTAGCTTGCGACGGGACCGAAGTTGGGCATCTTATTATCGACTTTCACTTTGGCGTCATTTCTAATAGTGCGAATCACCTCGTAACTACCAGTAATGATCTCATCTCCCTCCTTCAAACCACTCAAAACCTGAATGTTTGTGGCTCCCGTAATACCGGTGGTTACGCCGCGAAACTCGGCCTTTCCGTTGTGAACGACAAAGACTCCTTGCAGTTCCTCTTTAGCGGCTTTCTGGGCCTCCGGGCCCATCTGAGGCGCTTGGCCGGGCTTATGCTGCTCTAGTTGACCCTTCTGACGGATGGTCAATGACTGAATGGGAATGGTCAGCACGTGCGATTGGGTGGCAGTTGTTATCTTTGCCGTGCAGGAAAGACCCGGGCGCGCGGTGTCCTGCGGAATGTCAAGGGCGATAACTACCTTGAAGTCCTTAGCTTCCTGACCAGAGGTCTGACTTTGCGACGCAGCCACGCCCGACGAGCGTAAAAGGGCAGTATCGCCGATTTCAATTACTCGGCCCTTGAATGTCTTGTTCGGAATCGCGTCGATGGTGACGTCGGCCGACTGATCTAGTTTCACCCCGACGATATCAGTTTCGTCGACATGAACTTCGGCGGTAATGATCGACATGTCGGCAATTGTCATGATGGTGGACGCAGTAGAGTTCTGAATACCCGGGACGACGGTTTCGCCCACATGAACCGGGAGATTGGTAACGACACCGTCGAGAGGAGCCAGCGCGTCATACTGAGACAGTATGTCGGAAGAACGGGCGAGCATGGCCTCATTTTGAGCTATTTTCTTTTGAGCTGAGCCGAGCTGAGCCGCGGCTTGCGCGCGAGCTGCCTGTGCTTGCTGAACCTTTCGTTCGGAAGACTGAAGAGTAGCGGCGGCCAAATCATAGGTTACTTTCTTCGCTTCGAAATCCTGGGAGGCGATCAGCTTAGCATTGAAGAGTTCCTGGCTGCGCTTTAGATCCATTTTCTTTTGCTCGAGATCGGCGCGATCATGGTCCACCTGAGCCTGTGCTACTGCGATGTTGTCATCCTGAGACTTTAGAGAAGCTTCACTAGCTGCGGAATCCGCGAGGGCGGAATTGAGAGCCGCGCGTTGCGCATTTAGATCGGCACGGGGCTGCTGATCGGCCAAGCGCGCAAGTATCTGACCTTTCTTGACCCGATCCCCTTCTTTGACATAGATTGCAGTGATCGGAGCGGCACCCTGCGTGTTGGCCCCGATGTTTATGTAATTGCGTGGCTTAATCTCGCCCGATGCGGTTACGATCGACGTCAGGTCCATCCGGTTCACCTTGCCGGTTTGGACGGTGACAATACCTCTTGAACTGATCTTGATACTGGCTACAATGGCCCCGGTGACAAGCAGGAGCAGGCCAAGCAGAATGATAATCTTCCACTTCTTCTTCAAAATGATGTCCCGTTTAATGACAGACGGCAAACTGGCCGCGAGTGTTCCCTATTTGTGCAAATCGGTTAGAAGGCGGCACTTATATGTATAGCCGCTTGACGCGGGCGTGTATTCCGCATAGGACGCTATAGGAAATGGTGCCGGCCCAGCGGGCTATCTGCTGCGCGTCAATGCTGGCTGCACCATCGGAACCGAGCAGGGTTACGGCATCACCGGTTTTAACCTCTAAATCACCTACGTCAACTGTGGTGAGATCCATGCTCACGGCTCCAACGATGGGGACGAGTGTGCCGCGAACAATGACGCTGCCCCGGTTGCCCAGCCGGTGGGGAATGCCATCCGCATAACCGGCGGCCAAAACTGCGAGACGGCTCGACTGTGTAGTACGATACATACCACCGTAGCCGACGAGAGTTCCGGGGGGAACTTCTTTGACGGAAAGAATGGTGGCGCGCCACGTCAGCGCTGGTTTTACCTGCAGGATTTTGGGCGGAGCGTGACCTGCGGCTGGCGAGATGTAGCCATAGATGGCGTGGCCCGGGCGCACCATTTGCTGCCAAGCCGCAATCCGTCCGTAGGCAATCGGAATGGAACTCGAAAGGTGCAGCAGCCTGGGGACGACGCCTGCGGCGCTCAACGCGGCAGCCATGTTTTCAAATGCGCGAATCTGGTCCTCGGTCTGGTGGGTCTGATAGTTGGCAGCGGAAGCAAAATGGGTCATGAGACCTTCGACTTCGACGTTTCGGGCAGCGAGTATGGCCTGAATGATAGTCGGAGGATCGGCGCGCACTCCCAGTCTGCCCATCCCGGTATCGATCTTCAGATGGCAGCGGTAGCGCTCGGAGCGCGAGGCAGCGAGACGATTGAGTTCGGCGAGATCCTCTAAAGAAAGAATTACGGGAGTCAGGTCGTAGGCGAGCATAGCCTCCCGCGTGAAGGGCAGGAAATCCGCCATGACGAGGATGCGCGCGCGGATACCGGAATCGCGCAAGGCGATGCCCTCTTCGCTGTTGCTCACAGCGAGCCAGCGAGTGCCGCTAGCTTCGAGGACCCGCGAGACTTCGACGGCGCCGTGGCGGTAAGCGTCGGCTTTAACCACCGGCATGATTTCAACAGACGGCCCGACTGCGTGCCGGATGGCGAGGAAATTATCGGCGATCCGCTGGCGGGAAACTTCAACCCAGGAACGATAGGGCAGCGCTACGGGAGGAATATACGGATTTTGCTGAATCGGCTCGATGGCCGGCCGGGGAACATTCTTCATTTGCGCGTTGTTAACTGACGCAGTAGGGTTTCGTATTGAGTTGTGACGACCTCCCAGCTGTACCGGCTTCGGGCACGTTCCATGGCACGACGGCCCCATACCGCACGTTCCTCAGGCGAAAGGTCGAGCATCCACTGTAATTTTTGCGCAAGATCTTGGGGCGCCGCGTCGAAGGCGACTCCTGCATCTCCGGCAACCTCCAGGTTTTCTGGTGTGTTCAGATAGAGCACCGGCGCCGCGCGTCCCATAGCTTCAATCAGGGCCGGATGTGTGCCGCCCACCTCGGTGGCCTGCACGTAAGCGCCGCAGTGGGACTGGAGCTGATGGTAGCCCTCGCCATAAATCGCTCCGGGCGCTATGACGCGAGGGTCGCGAGTATCCTTCACCTTGGCAATGTAGGCATTTGCATAGGGCGCGTCTCCGATGAGGGCAAGCTTGAAGTCAGTCTCAACCCTCTCAAAGGCCTCGCGCACGAGAAGCGCATTGTTCTCGGGCTCCATACGGCTGACGTAAAGGACATAGCCGCCAGGCTCGAGGCCGAGCGCCCGAACCTGATCGCTGGCTTGCACTTTGCCGGTCTCGGCGCCATAGGGGATGAAGGTAGAAGCTTTCTGGAAGCGCTGCAGGTAATACTCGCGAATCGTTTCTGCATCCGTGATAACGGCGGAGGGGAGAAAAGTAGCGAGCCATTCGGAGATGCGATACCAAGCTCTTGCAATTCGGTTCCACTTCTTGCGGCGACGCTCAATGCCATCTACATTCAGAGCAGTCGGAACACCAAAGATACGAGGTGCGATCGTGAACAGGGCATTGGCAGCATTGCAATATAGCAAGGCATCAAAGCGGTGAAAGAGCGCGTCGACCGTCGAGAGCGCGGTGTGCGCTACGGTTTCGAGGTATTTGTGCCGAAGACTTGGGAGATAGCGAAGCTGCACACCTCGATATTCGGAATGGAAGTCCTTGCTGCGGCAGTAGACGGTGACGCGATGACCACGCGCCGCAAGACGAACAGAGATCTCTTCGGCGAAGGTTTCGAAACCACCGTAATTCGCGGGAATACCGCGTGTCCCGAGTAAAGCGATTCGCATGAGAGCGGATTAGCGTGCGGGATCGGCAGGATAACTGATGGGCTGGTCGGAGAACCAGGAGAGAATGCCGGCGCGCTTTCGTCTCATGATCTCGCGGCGTTTTCGCCAGGTGCGAGGCCATAGTTTGATGACCATGAAGAAGGCTGGTAGTGAACTCCATTCGCGGAAGAGGCAAGCACCGATCACTACCATATCGCGCAGAGTGATAGAAAACCAAAAACGACCGTAAAGATCGGGCGTTGTGTTCTTGATACGGAGTAGCCAGCGATTTTTGACTGAGTGCAGATTGATGATTGCGGGCAAGGCGCTGCGGTTTTCAGGTACGACAGTGCGCACGTGCAGAGCGACCGCTGATGGTGTGTAGAGGCATTTCCAGCCTAGCAGTTGCGCGCGCCAGGCCACATCGGCATCTTCTCGATAGGCAAAGAAATCGCTGTCGAAGAATTCTCCAAACACTTGAATATCGCGGATCATCGATTGGCGGTAGAGGCAGGCAGCGCCAGTACCGCCGAAGACAAATTCCGGAGAATCGTACTGCCCTTGATCCCGGACCCGGTTGCCGCGATCGAAATGGCGCAGGCTCGGGGTGAAGTAGATGCCGGTGGAATCGAAGAGGGGTGGGGTAGCGACCTGGAAATCTGGGCTGGCCGCGAGGAGCTTGCCGCAGACGCTGCCGATATCCGGAGCAATTTGTCCCGCAGAGATGAGAGCCCTGAGGAAATTTGGCGTCAGACGGACGTCGGGATTTAGGGTAAGTATCCAATCTGCGTCAGACGCAGCCGCGATTGCTTGATTCTGGCCGGCGGCGAAGCCTAGATTCCGGCGGTTGTGAAAGATGCGTATGCCCTCACGGTTTTCGAAAGTGTTCAGGATGGCGAGGGTAGAGTCCGTCGAAGCGTTGTCCACAACCACGATTTCCATAGGCTCGTAACTCTGTGCCAGGACGTGCTCGAGACATCCGGCGATGTAGCGCGCGCTGTTGAAGGTGACGATGGTTACGGCAGCCGATGGGTCCAACGTGGATTCACCAGAATGAAATAGAGACGCCAGTAGATGTCGAAGCCGATGGCACGCTGAATTGCGAGAATTTCCCGCTCGCTCGACATGGTTATGGCTTCAATGGCCACGGGGGACGGGAGTTGATTGCGGAACGCGGACCACTGTTTCAGAGCTTTCCACTTCCCTCGAAGAGCGGCCAGAGGATGACCTTGACGAGCCGCGGCCAGGAGAGCCAATGTCTGGCCGGCGAGTATGGGCCAGGCAAATCGACGCAGCGTTTGAGGCGGGTAGTGTTTTGCAAGGAGCAGAACCTGGTTGCGGGCACTCAAAAAGTAAACTCGCGCGTCACGCCTGCCATAAGTGGCTTTACCGAGGTGCGTAGCCACTGCCGCAGGTTCGTAAATTCCCGAGAGGCCCGCCAAAGCGCAGCGAATACCGAAATCGACATCCTCGTAGTAGGACTCGAATCTCGATTCGAGAACGCCGATACGGTCGAAGACACGGCGATGAAACAAGGCGGCTGTCATCGGGGCAAGAGCAATCGAACGAGAAGTTGACCAAGGAGCGCCATCAGCACGCTCATACCCACAGCGCCACGCATAAGCAGCACGGGAGACGAGATCCCAACTGCCGTCGAGCTGAGCTTCTCGGCCTGCCTGAAGGAGCTTGCCGACAGCGAAATCGGCCCGGCGCGATTCGGCGCTGGAGAGAAGCACCGCGAGCCAGTCGGGCTGGAGAGAGACATCGTTATTGAGGATAAGAACCCAATCGGTAGCAGTACGACTTATGCCTGCGTTGACAGCAACGGCGAAACCTTCATTTGTGGTGAGCGCAATGCATTCCGCGCCTAGTTCTCGAGCTACCGATACCGTGCAGTCTGTGCTGCCGTTATCAACAACGAAGACTTGATCGGGTTCACGAGTTTGGGAGCGGAGATTTGCGAGTGCGGAACGAATAAGATCGGCACGATTCCACGTGGGGATAACGGCCGCAACGGTGGACATTCGTTCTTAGGGTACGATGCAGAAACTCCTTAATCAGTTCGGCAAACCGCCGCAGGTCGAGCCCATCGCCCTCCGATCGAAGGACAGAAAGCCATATCGGAGAGTGTCATTAGCTTTTGAATCTGTCCGGTTTTATTGACACGGTATCTGTCCGGTCAGGATCAAAGCCCGCATGTACTGAGCGGTATCAGCCCGCGATATAATCACGGCTCTTCCACCACCCCTATGTCGGCCTGGAATCGATTCCGCGAACGACTGAAGCAGGGCGACGATCGCTATCACATTCTCGCCGCCATTCAGGAGCTAGAGAAATGGCTCGACCTGCCGTTCGGCGAAGCGTTAATAGAAGCTCAAAAGGTCTATTCAGGGTGCACGGAAGCAAAGGTAACGCGTGTTTTTCAGGGTCTGATCTTCCTGCGTCTCAAGCTTCTCCGGGATGCCGGAATTACGGGCGATGACGCCGAGCTCAATCGGCGCACCCAACAACTTTTCGCACTCTGCGCACCGGGCGGTGGCTCGCCAGCCGAACGGCAGCTTGCCTTGCGGCTCGCGAATTCTTTACAGATCAGCAATTTTCTGGTCCAGTCTTATCCCTCGCTGGTGCAGCCGGTAACCGCCGAAAGCGCAGCTGCCAACAAGGCTCTGGTCGACGCTGTCGGCGCGCTGTTCCCCACGTTTTCGAGCATCATGCGTCGTTCTCAAGCCGGTTCGGACCTCGAGCAAAACATCGATGGCCTCTTGCAGCTTAAGACTGAGTTCAATAAAATCGCCCAGACCGCGAATACGGCCTTCCAAACCAAATTCATCTCTGATCAGCGGGCGCGCTGCAGTTATTGGTTGGCACTCAATCACGCCTTGTTGCAACATGCCGAGGAGAGCCGTGCCGAATACCTGGAAGCAGCAAGCTGGTTCGAGAAGGCTGAGGCGCCCCGCGAGGCAGTCGATTGTCGGAAACGCGCCAGGAATTTGATGACCGGTTTCAATGCCGACACCGATCAGGCGATCCGCGATAGCTTAGAGGCCTTGTTGAATCGAGCTGGCGAAGACGATCCTCTCGCGCGCGTCGAGGCCCTGAGTGCCAGCGCCGAATCCATGGGAGCCGCCGGCGATCATTTTGAAGCCGCCCGAATCTCGGCCCAGGTCGTAGCGGAGCTCAAGAAATGGAATTTGCTCGATCCGCAGGAGGTTGGCTTCGATCGCGCGATTGGTTCCTGGATCGAGAATCTCCCGGAGCGCTTCGTCGGCTCGGGCTTCTTCAGAGCATTCTTTACAGTTCATAACTCTTATTTGGCTGTCCTGGAACGTCGTTCCGGGGATCGAAGTACGGATGCTGCCCGCCGAGAAAAAGCATTCCGCCTCGTCATGAGCGACAAAGCCGAATCGGACGAACTCGATGTTGTCACACAGGCCAGCCGCGAGAACCTGCAAGCGGAAACTGAACTGGCGAACGATTGGGCCCCCTATCTTCCGCCCGGTTCATCGCTGCCGCCGGCCCCGCCGCCTCTTAAGCCTGAAGAGACCGAACATTTCAATCGAGCCAGTGGATTGCTCGAACTCGCCTGGAACGCACTTCGCACCGAAAGCGGGAGTCGTGATTCAACAGACCCGCAAGAGGATTTAATCGCCCGCGCTATCGAACTCGAAAATCAGGCGAAAAATCTGAATCTTGATTTCTTCAACGCCAAGGCTAAGATGACTCACGCCGAAGTGTTGATCAGGGCAAGCCGGCCGAAAGATGCCGTTCCGTTGCTCGACGAAGCCCGAGCCTTAATCCTGGGTGCGAAACCAATTGCTTACGGAACTTATGCCGGGAGCGCCGAACGCGACGTTTGTGAAATGATTCTCCGGTTCAAGTGCATGGCACAGGCGATGGCTGGCGATCTTCAAGGCTGGTCTGATACTTGTGAAGAAGCGATCCGATCTATCGAGAAGCAGCGTTATCTGATCAATAGCCCGGAGCGTCAGAATGCGTTCCTCGATTGGCGCGCCGACTTCTATGTATATGGCGTCGCAGCCGCGCGGAAGCTAAAGAACTGGGACGCGATGCTCGAACGCATGGAACTGATTAAGGCGCATTCCATTATCCGGAGTCGTCTAGTGCCAAGCGCCCCAGAACTCGACGCGACGGATCTGGCGGAAAAGTTTCGAGAGGTTTCTGATCAAATCCAGGCTGCCCGCAATCCGGAAGCGCTCTCCGACCTCACGGCGCGTCGCAGACAGTTGTGGGATTTGATGTCGATTGCCCGTGCCCGCCGGCGCAATGTAGCTGATCCTCCGGAGATCAACCTGAGAAACCTTCAGAAAACTCTTCAAGCCGACGAGGTGATCGTCGCCTATTTCTGGCAGACCGGCAGCGTTTTGCTGGCCATGGTGATCGACCAAGAGAAATTCAACCTGGAGCGAATCGAGTTCAGCAACGATGATCTGAGCCTCTACTCCGATTTCATCGACGCGCTACAAAAACTCGAGAGTTTCAATGGCGGAATGGATGACGTCGCACGCGAACTGGGAGAGTTGCTGCTGCCGCGCTGGATTCGAGACTCGATAAGTGGGAAGGCACGGCTGATCATTTCACCTCACCGAACGCTGCACCTGTTTCCGTTTCAGGCCACAGTTTGGGACGACCGGTTTCTCGGGCAGCGATTTGCCATTCGCTACGTACCGAACCTCAGCAGCCTGCTGCTGCCTTGGCGGACCAGCGCGAAAAAACAGTTGCTCGCGCTCGGTATCAGTCATTTCAAGGTTTCTCCATTTGACGACAATCCCTTGCCTCTAGCCGAAGCCGAAGCGCGAAATCTTGTTACGACGTATGAAGACAAGGGAATCGAAGTCGAAGTGCTTTGCGGTGCTGAGGCATCGCGCGCGCGTTTCCGTGATCTTCGTGAAAATAAAGAGTTGGCGAAGTTTCGCTGGCTGCATCTTGCGACTCACGGCACCAGCGTCTTTCAGGAGAGTACCCTCGATCACCCGATGGAATCACAGCTCATCCTGTACGACGGTTGGCTGGATGGCTTGGAGATTGCTGAGCTCAGCCTCGAAGCCGATCTGGTGGTGCTCAGCGCTTGCAGTTCAGGACAACGCGCGCTATCCGGCCGCGGGCTTAAAGAGCTCCCTGGAGATGATGTATTCGGCCTGCAATCGGCTCTTTTCAGCTCAGGTGTGCGCAGCGTTCTGGGCGCGCTTTGGCCTTTGAAAGATGAACAAGCCTTCGATCTGGTCGGCCGTTTTCATTCTCACTTCGCGAGCGGCCAACCGGCGGACAAATCGCTCCAATTAGCCGTGAACGGTTATCTGGATGAGAACCCGAGGCGCGAGATTTTCTATTGGGCGCCCTTCTTCCTGAGCACGCTCGGCACAGAGCGCCAAGACACGCCAGAACCGCTCTCCGCCTGAATCCACTGCACATGCGAGCAAAGCCTTTATCCTAGAGATGTTGCCAGTTCCGCGTCTCTTCCTAATCGATAGTTTTGGATTTATTTTCCGTGCGTACCACGCTCGCGCCCGCAGCGGTGCGCCTCCGATGCGAACAAGTTCGGGCCTCTCGACCGAAGCAGTCTTCATTTTCGGCAACATGCTGCGCAAGCTGTTGACGGATTTCAAACCGGATTACATCGCAGCGATTTTTGAAAGCTCGGAGCCGACATTCCGTTCGGCCGCTTTCGCCGAGTATAAGGCGAACCGTTCTGAGATGCCCGCGGATCTCGGCCCTCAGCTTCCTTACGTCCGTAGAATTCTGGAAGCAATGAACATTCCAGTGCTGGAATTCCCGGGCTTTGAAGCCGACGATGTCATTGGCGCCATCGCCTGGCGCCCCCAGCCCAAGCCGCTCGAGGTAGTGATCGTCTCGAGTGACAAAGACATGCTGCAGCTGGTCAACGACCGCGTGTTCATGTTGAATCCGATGAAGGATCACGAGTGGTATGACGCCGCCAAAGTCGAGCAATTCATGGGGGTGAAGCCCACCCAGGTCGCCGATCTGCTCGCGCTCAAAGGTGATTCGATCGACAATATCCCGGGTGCGCCCGGAATCGGTGACAAAGGCGCCAAAGATCTCGTCGCTCGCTTTGGTTCAGTAGAAGCGGCACTCGACCGGGCATCTGAGGTCGAACGGAAAATGTATCGCGAGAGTCTGCTGAATAATCGCGAGCAGATTCTATTAAGCAAACGCCTCGCCACCATTCAGACGGACGTTCCCATCGAATGGGACTTAGCTTCGCTTCGTGCCCAGACTCCGAGCAACTCCGGACTCAAAGCTCTCTACAAGGAACTAGAATTTTTCAGTCTGTTGAAAGATCTTGCCCCGGAAGACGACAGCGCTTCTCGTGATTACGGAGTGCTTTCCGAAGGCGAAGCAATCGAGGCTTGGTTGGATAAGCGTCCGCAGAATAAACCTCTCGCAGTCGCGGTCGATTTGACCAATGGCTTTATCGGACTGTCCTACCGAATCGGAGAAGGCCGTGCGGTCCCTGTAGCTCTCATCGAAGAGATTCGGCCGGCGCTCGAATCAGAAGCGATTCCCAAAGTAGTTCATGACGCCAAATCTCTACTGGCCGCGTTGTTGCCGCTCGATATCACGCCTCGGAACCTTGCTGAGGACGGGATGCTCTATTCATTTCTGCTCACTGCCGAGCCCGGCGGCAATTCACCTGAAGGGCTCGCGGAGAGACTACTTGATCGCAAACTAAATGCAGCAGCCGAGCAGCAGGCCGAAGCTACCTTGGCAGTTGTTGAGATCCTTCGCCCGCAGATCGAGGCGCAAGAGCTCTCGTCGGTATATCGCGAAATCGACCTGCCGCTGATGCCTGTCCTGGCCAGAATGGAAATGGCCGGCATTCGTGTCGACACCAGCGTGCTTGCAGAGCTTTCAGTTCGCCTGTCGGAGCGCATCGACAAGATTGCACAAGAGATCTACTCGCTCGCCGGGCATCCATTTAACGTCAATTCTCCGCAGCAGCTCGGCAAAGTTCTCTTCGAAGAGATGAACCTTCCCACGCCGGTGAAATATGGCAAAGGGAAAGTTATCTCTACGGCCGCGGATGTTCTGGAGGCTCTTGCCCCGGCTTATCCGGTCGCGCAGCATGTGCTCGATTACCGCCAACTGACCAAGCTCAAAGGCACGTACATCGACGCGTTGCCCCAGTTGATGAAACCGCAAACCGGGCGCGTGCATACAACGTTCAATCAGGCCGGCGCTGCTACGGGACGGATGTCTTCTTCAAATCCGAATTTGCAGAACATCCCCATTCGCACGGAGGAAGGGCGCGAGATCCGCGCCGCATTTATACCGGAAGACGGTTGGTATTTGCTTGTTGCCGACTATTCGCAGATCGAGCTGCGGCTCCTCGCGCATATGTCCGCCGATCCGGTTCTGGTTGAATCCTTCACAAAAGGTGAAGACATTCATACGCGGACCGCCGCGGAAGTATTCAAAGTCGATCCTCTTTTCGTTACCCCTGACATGCGTCGCTCGGCGAAGGCCGTGAATTTCGGAATCGTTTACGGTCAGACACCCTTCGGGCTCGCCCAGACTCTTTGCATCGACCGCAAGGAAGCGGATCTCTACATCCGGCGCTACTTCGAACGTTATGCCGGCGTCCGTGAGTTTATTGATCGTACAATCGCGGAGGTCAGGCGGACGGGAGTTGCCAAGACTTTGCTGGGCCGGCGCCGTCCCATACCGGATATGCAGAGCCGTAATCCCACAGCGCGCTCCTTTGCCGAAAGAACGGCGGTAAATACGCCGCTGCAAGGCACCGCAGCCGATCTGATCAAGTTGGCGATGATTCGGCTCGATCGAATATTCGAGGAGAAGCGCATGAAATCTCGCATGCTCCTGCAGGTCCACGACGAATTGGTGTTTGAAACGCCTCCCGAGGAGAAGAACGATCTTAGAGATCTGGTTAAGAGAGAAATGGAGAACGTGTATCAATTAGTTGTTCCACTGGTTGTCGATGTCGGCACGGGTCCGAACTGGAGAGATGCGAAATGAGCCGTCGTGCTGGAATCGTTACCGGACTGCTCCTCGGGACCCTACTGATCGGCTCTTCTTGTGGCGGCACCAAACAGAGCGCCAGAATGGAGCGCGCGCCGGACCAATTCAAAGTCCAGATGCAAACCACGAAAGGCGACGTGGTCATCCTGGTACACCGCGACTGGTCACCGATTGGCGCCGACCACTTTTACGAGCTGACTCAAATGCACTTCTACGATCAGAACGCGTTCTTCCGCGCCTTACGCGGCTTTGTCGTGCAGTGGGGTGTTAACGGCGATCCGCAGGTTAACAAGAGCTGGAGCCAGATCACCATCAAAGACGATCCACCTAAGGTTTCGAATAAGATCGGTACCGTCGTGTTCGCCAAAACAGGCGAGCCGGATTCACGCAGTACTCAGCTCTTCATCAATCTTGGGGACAACAGCGCTTCACTTGACCCGCAGGGCTTCACGCCATTTGGCGAAGTCATCCAGGGGATGGACAACGTCATGAAGATCAATACCGAGTATGGTGAAATGGCGCCCAACGGAACGGGCCCTAGTCCAACGGCAATAGCCGATATCGGCAATCCCTATCTCGAAGAGCACTTCCCGAGGCTCGACTACATCAAGAAAGCGAGAGTAATCCCCTGAATCGCTGGTCACTCGGCTTCTTTCGAGATCCACTCTCCAATAGCGTCGAGCGCTGCTGGAGACATCGTTTCCGAGATGGTCGCGTATTCCGTTGCCAATCCGCTATTGGCCTTTTGAAAAAGATAGTTCAACCCGGGCAGAACTTTTACCTTCGCATCGTGATTGTGCCCATGCGAGAAAGCCTTTTTCATCGCCGAGGCGTTCTGTTCGGGATTTATCGTCATGTCCTTCTCTCCAAATAGGGCGAGCACGGGACACTCTATCTTCTCCAACGCGGTGGCCGGATTGTAGCTGAGAAAGAATGCCAACCAGGGAGACTCCAGCCTCGGAATTTGCCTGCGCCAGCTCTCGACGAAGGGCCGGTAATCCTCCGGGACATTGGCCAGCGCGCGCTCCATCTCCGCTCCGGTCCGGCCCTGTTGAACCATCTTGTAGAGACCTGCGCCTATTCTGAGATCTGCACTCCACTTGTTCTTCTGGAACTCCGGCGGCGGTCTCGGCCCGCGCCGTTTGCGCCAGCAGCACGTCCTGGCCTGGTACGGCTGTACCGTTCAGCAGAACCAGGAAGCTGACCTGCGGATTTGAGGACGCCACCATGGCCGCCGCGATCGCGCCTTCTCCGTGTCCGATCAAGCCCACATGCTTGTGGTCTACGTCGGACCGCGTCAACAGATAGTGGAACCCGGCTTCCGCGTCTGAGGCGAAGTCCTTTGTGGTGGCCCCCTTGAAATTGCCCGTGGATTTACCGACGCCTCTATCGTCCGCCCGCAGAACGGCGATCCCGCGGCGAGTTAAGTAATCCGACAGAACCAGAAAGGGTTTGTGCCCCGCCATCGTCTCGTCGCGATCTTGCGGTCCGGCGCCTGAGATCAGGAGCACGGCCGGTACCGGAGAGTTCTTTTCTGGCTTAGTAAATGTTCCAGCCAATTCCACGCCTGCGGCGTTCGGGTTTGAGTAGGAGACATCTTCCGAGCTGTAGGGAAGAGGAGATTTGGGCTCCTGCGGGCGGGCTACTCGCTCGGCTGATGTGGCCTGTTGTGTTTCTTGACCAGTTACGAGGAAGCTGCACCAACATCCGGCCAGCAATGCAATCAGTGCTCTTGCGCTACTCCGATTCCCCATTGTGCTCATCATACGCTTTGCTCTCGGATGCGAAACTGGAACAAAGCAGAGCTAATGACTGGAAACGACATTCGCGCGAAGTTCCTTGACTACTTCGCCGGCCAGAGCCATCGTGTAGTGCGCAGCTCCTCGCTGGTGCCCGCGGAAGACCCGACGCTGCTCTTCACCAACGCAGGAATGAATCAGTTCAAAGAGATCTTCCTCGGCCTGGAGAAGCGTGACTACTCTCGCGCGACCTCTTCGCAGAAATGCGTGCGCGCAGGTGGGAAACACAATGACCTGGAGAACGTCGGCTACACTCGGCGCCACCATACCTTCTTCGAGATGTTAGGCAACTTCTCTTTCGGCGATTACTTCAAGAGAGATGCCATCAGGTACGCGTGGGAACTGGTCACCAGCCCTGATTGGTTTGGGATGTCGAAAGATCGACTATATGTGACGGTGTTTCGCGAGGACGATGAAGCAGAAGAGTTATGGCAAAACGTTGCTGGTATAGCCAAAGACCGTATCTTCCGACTTGATGAGAAAGACAATTTCTGGCAGATGGGCGAGACTGGCCCATGCGGCCCGTGCTCCGAAATCCACTACGATCTCGGGCCACAGGCGGCCGAAAAGGGCCGTGAGCATGAGCAGTTTCCTTTGGATGGGGGCGGACGATACGTCGAGATCTGGAACCTCGTCTTCATGCAGTTTGATCGAGACATCAATGGCAATCTCACGCCTTTGCCGCGTCCGTCGATCGATACCGGCATGGGCCTCGAGCGTGTCGCCGCAGTGTTACAGGGGCATCTTTCGAATTACGACACCGACCTGGTCCGGCCGATCATTGAACACGCGGCTCACCTTCTGCATGTTCGACCTCACCAGGACGAACGCACCGATATCGCGCTGCGTATCAATGCCGATCACGCTCGCGCCACTGCTTTCCTGATTCACGATGGCGTCGTGCCCTCAAATGAAGGCCGCGGCTATGTCTTACGCAAGATCATGCGCCGTGCTCTCCGCAATGGACGATTGGCGGGCGCCGCCCAGCCCTATCTGTATAAGCTCACAGCCTTCGTCGCCGATCTGATGAAGCCCGGTTATCCGGAGCTGCAGGAAAGCATCGAACGCGTCGCGCGTGTTGTGCGTGAGGAAGAAAACCGTTATACCACTACCTTTCAAGTCGCGGAGCGCGTCTTTCAGGATGAAGCGAAGTCGGCCGTCAATGGTGTACTTCCGGGCGCGGTTGCGTTCAAACTCTACGACACGTACGGCCTCGCGTTGGACGAGCAGGAAGAAATGGCGCGCGAGTTCGGCCTTACCATCGATCGTGACAATTTCACCACGGAAATGGAAAAACAGCGCACGCGCGCTCGAGCCAGCTGGAAAGGCGCGGATAAGGCGCAGATTGCCGACATTTACAAAGAACTGGCGCCCGTAGACTTCGCGGGCCGGGAGAATCTTGAGATGCCGGTTCGTGTCGATCGCCTGATCGTCGATAAGAGTCCGGTTGAGGTGGTGGAACAGGGTAATGCAGAGATCGTTTTCGCACGGACGCCCTTCTACGGCGAATCGGGCGGTCAGGTGGGTGATACCGGTCGTCTGCTGGACGTTGAGACGCGTGAACTGCTAGCCGTGGTCGAAGGCGCATACAAACCGACACCGGGGGCGACCGTACAAAAAATCGAAGTTCTTCGGCCCATACGGACGGGTGACACTCTCATGGCTGTGGTCGATCGGCCGCTGCGGGGCGCAATCATGCGCAACCATACCGCGACGCATCTTCTCCACGCGGCGCTGCGCCAGGTCTTGGGCACCCACGTGAAACAGGCTGGCAGCGTTGTTGAACCCGGTCGCCTGCGTTTCGATTTCACGCATTACTCCGGGTTAACTGACGACGAGCGCAGCGAAATCGAGCGTCTTGTCAACCAGCAGATTCTTGCGAACGCCGAAGTAAAGACGGACATCATGGACTTGGAACAGGCGCTAAACACGGGCGCTATGGCACTATTCGGCGAGAAGTATGGGGAACGGGTGCGTGTGGTCAGTATTCCGGGGTTTAGTCGCGAGCTCTGTGGCGGCACGCATGTTTCGCGTACCGGCGATATCGGTCTCTTGAAAATCGTTTATGAGGGAAGCATCTCTTCCGGCGTTCGACGTATCGAAGCCGTTACTGGCGAAGGCGCGCTCGACCGTTTTCAGGATGCCACCGCGCAACTCGCGCGAGCAGGTGAATTACTGCACAGCTCGGATGCCGGATTGATCCCGCAACTGGAGAAACTCCTGGAGCAGCACAAAACCCTTCAAAGAGACGTTGAGCAACTCAAAGAAGCGCTGGCTCATCAACAGGTCGATAAGCTGAAAGGCCGGCAAATCGGAAGCGCGACTGTAATCGCCGAAAAAGTCGAAGGTCTGGACTCCAAGCAGTTGCGCACAGTCGCCGACTCTCTCCGAAACAAATTGGGGAGCGCCGTGGTCGTCATTGCATCCGTAAATGACTCGCGCGTCTCTATCATCTCAACCGTGAGCAAGGATCTCACTCAGAAGGTGCAGGCGGGAAAACTTGCTGGCGAAGTGGCCCGGGCAACCGGCGGCAAGGGGGGTGGCAGACCCGACATGGCGGAGGGTGCGGGCAAAGATCCCAGCCTGCTTCCGGCCGCGCTCGCAGGTGTTTACGAAAGAGTCGAGGCGCTTCTCTGAGAATGGCTTTGAGAAAGGGAGAACGTGGAACATTTTGACGTCGCGATCGTAGGAGCCGGGCCGACCGGACTTGCCTGCGGTATCGAGCTGCAACGCCGCGGTTTGCGTCCCATCCTGTTCGACAAAGGTTGCGTGGTGAATTCCATTTACCACTATCCGATCAACCTCGTCTTCTTCACTACTCCCGAGCTGCTAGAAATTGGCGATATCCCGATGACCTCGCTGAACGAGAAGCCCGGGCGTACGGAAGCGCTCAAGTACTATCGCCGCGTCGCTGATCATTACAAGCTCGACATTCACCAATACGAGAAAGTTTTGGGCTTTGATGGCGCGGATGGCCGGTTTACCATCCGTACCGAGACCCGTCAGGGCGAAAACCTCCGCTATATCGCAAAAAAAGTGATTCTGGCAAGCGGGTACTACGATATCCCGAATACGCTTGACGTACCTGGTGAAGGTCAAAAAAAAGTGATTCACTACTATCGCGAGCCTCACCCCTACTACAACCAGGACGTTCTTATCGTCGGCGCGAAGAACTCAGCCTGCATCGCTGCCCTGGATCTCTTTTGGACTGGTGCGCGAGTCACTATGGTCCACCGCGGCGCCGGCGTTTCCAACAACGTTAAGTACTGGATCAAACCCAACATCGAGAATCGGATCAAGAGCGGCGAAGTCAAAGCCCACTTTCACAGTTCAGTGAAGGAAATTCGCCCCTATGAAGTGGTACTCACTACTCCCAAGGGCGAAGTGGCGCTCAAGAACGATTTTGTCTTCGCAATGACTGGCTACCGGCCCGATTTCGAGTTCATGGCTGTGCATGGAATCCACCTCGATCCGGCTACCTCAAAACCCATTACCGACCCTGCCACTCTGGAAAGCGAGCGCTGCGGTGTATACCTTGCCGGCGTCATCGTCGCCGGCACGCACACCAATGAGATCTTCATCGAGAACGGGCGATTTCACGGCAAAGTGATCGCCGAAGCCATCGCAAAAAGCCTGCAATCGGCCGCGGCTTGATTCCGACTAACTGCCAATCAAGGACGTTCCCAGCCAATCCCCTCCAAGCTGGGCTCGAACAGTTCGGGATGGATGACCTCAGCGAACATTCTCAGTGACTCCACCAAGCGCGGCCCGGGTCGATTCATGAATTGATTCCCATCGCAGATAAAGACCTTGCCTGCGCGCACAGCCTTCAGATTGCTCCAGCCCGCCAGACCTTGCAAGAGCCGCGCTTCATTGCGGGTACGAGCGAGGTCGAAACCGCATGGCAGTGCCACGATCACGTCTGGATCCGCCGCCGTCAGTTCCTCCCAGGTCATCCACGGCGAGTGCTGACCTGCCGCGCCGAAGAGATTGCGTCCATTTGCCATTTCGATAAGTTCAGGCACCCAGTTACCCGCCGCCATTAACGGCTCGATCCATTCGATGGCAGCCACAGTCGGACGCCCGTCCGCCTTCGCTGCTAGCGTCTCCACGTCCCGCGCATCCGGCGATTCAGGTTGCGTATCAGATCCTCGCCGGCCGCGGAGGCATCGCATCGCTGGGCAACCTGCCGTATGTCTCGCCAGAGACCACCCAGCGCGTACGCCTCGAGAGAAATGATCTGTGCATCCGTCTCAAAGCGGTCTCGAATGGCCGTTTCAACGTCATCCAAGCTGACGGCGCAGACCTTGCATTGTGTCTGGGTGATGATGTGGGTCGGACGAAGCTCCCGGATCAACTCAGCGTTCACCTCATAGACGCTTAGAGCGGCCGTCAACCGTTCTTTGACCAGGGCGTCGATCTCCCGGCTCGAGCCGGACACGGGAAAGCTCGGCTGGGTGCAGACGGGAAGCGAGACAACATTGGGCGGGTAGTCGCATTCATGCGATCTTCCCACCTGGAATTCACCGAGTCCTAAGGCGTGAACGATCTCCGTCGCACTGGAAAGTAGCGGCAATAGCCTCAGATCCGGCACAAGGACATTTTAGATCACAGAGGAAAAGCCCGCTTTAACGGGCTTTTCTCAGTTAAAATTTCTGCTCAGGGAATTAGGTCGGGTGGGATTTTAAGGTGGGGTTTAGATGTTTTTCTTGGCTGGGCTCAACTGCTGCGGGTTTGTCGTGCGGAGCAACCAATCCTTCCCTGAGTCGAATTAATTGGTACGTCAAACATGGAGCATTCCTACGGCCACAATGCAAGCCTTTGATTTTGATCGCTTTTCGCAGATTCAGAGTAAACACGCGACCGCAGCTTTTACACGCCCGGTAAAGATTTTCAGCAAGGGAGGTGCAGACCGTGGCAGGAGTAGCCCGGAAGCGCGCGCTATGGCTGTTCGGGCAGCTTCTCCGGAAGCGTAGAACGGCGTGCGAGATGCCCGGTTAGGGCCTCTTCCATCGAGACGTGATTCGTTTGCAGTGTTGTTCCGAGCGTCTGGTCGAGTGCGATACGTGCGTTGGCGTAAGTAACTAGCGCAGCGGTTTCGGAGGATTGAGCAGTCGCCAGATCTCGCTGCTGCTGTACCACCAGATAGGTTGTCGAACTGCCAAGCTTGAATTTCTTCTGTTCGGCATCCAGTAGTTGCTGCTGCAGAACACGATTCTTGACTGCTGCCTGATATCTCGCGGTCGCCTGCTGTAGTCCGATGGACTGATTCGAGACATCTACGGCCACTTGGTTTAGATCCTTTGCCGTTTGCAACTCCGACTGGCGCATGGATAGCTGGTCGATAGCGTAATCGCCCTGGGCCTGGCGGTTGCGGAAGTTGCCGGAGTAGTAAGCTCCGACGGACTCGCTCGGGAAGTTCCGGCGGATCATCTGTCCGAGCGCGGTGCCGATACCGCCGACGAAGTAGCTGTCCGATTGAGCGCAGACCTTGGTAGGACCTCCCAGACCCGGCGGGCACGGTATGAACCCCGGCGGGATTACGTTTGAGCCGCCCGTGCCGGTTGCTCCTTCGACAGGCACAACCTGTTGCCGGCCGGAGAGACCTTGGTTGGTTGTCGAGGCCAATCCGACCAGTAGGGGCAGAACGGCGTTCCCCGTATTGAGTGCGTTTGTCTTCAGATTCTCAATATTCAGCTTTTCACCCTCGAGGTCCGCCCGGTTCGCTAGCGCTGTCGCGATCAGTTGTTTCATCGGTGGAATTTCCTGTTCCGCAGGCACCGTGATGTGGTCGAGGGGTATGATCTCCGCCTCGGCTACTACTGGATCGGCAAGTCCGTTCCGGCTCAGGACATTTTTCAACGAAACCTGCTGCTGGGCTAGCGTGGTTTGTGAGACGACCAGATCCTGCTGGCTGGAGGCCACCTGGGCCTCCGCGGTCGTTACGTCGAGAGGAGCCATGGTACCAATCTGTACTTGCTTTCTGTTGTCTTCGTAGAACCGCTGCGCCACGTCAAAAGCCTGCTGCTTGGCGCGTATGTCCTCATAATCCGCGGCCAAGCCGTAATACAGGTTGAGAACGTTACCCACAGTGCCCATCACCTCTGTGCGGAAGGTCAAATCGTCAATCCTCCGGTTGACCTTAGCCACTGTTATCGCGCGAACGTTCAAAGCTCTCCCGAAACCACTCAGCAGTGGCTGCTGGATCTGCAGCTGCAGGGTCGTACCCGAGGTCGGATTCGGGGTGTCGGAGGGGACATTTTCGTGTAGATAAGAGTCGTTGTAGGAAAGGGTGATCGTTCCTCCCGTATACAGACCCTGGCTGATGCTGTCGCTGAAGTTATGTTGACTCTGAATCCAGTTCTCCGTTCCGAAAAGGATTGTATTTGCAACCGGTGTGGAGATATGACTAAACGACTGCGAGCTCTGGACAACCGGATCGAATACCGGCGCCGTTGATCCAATCTGGGTGATAGTTGTTGCGCCGTTGTTTGATGAATTTGAGTTGTTGCCGCCGGAATTAACTCCTGAGGCGCTCAGGCTGCCCGCCGCGCCTTGACCGCTGGCAACCCGGTTTGACAAGGTTGTACCGCTTGGAACGCCAGGCAGCGCACCGCCCCCTTCTGCTCGCTCGAGAGCCCAGTCGCCAATGAGCGGATTGTAGCGATCGATTTCCAGATCGATGTTGTTTTCAAGCGCCAAGGCAATCGCGTCTTGTGCCGTCAGGTAGATCTTGCCGCCGCGCACAAGGTCTCGCAGACGCGGAGAATTTGTGCTGCGTACCGGAGGAACTTTGGCTGCCAGATACGGACGGACCAAAACGAAGCCGGAGGGCTTCTCGGGTGCGATGGATTGCTGTTGGGCCCAGGCCGCCGGTATCCCGCACGAAATACAGAGTGCCAGCGCAAGTGTTTTGCGAAGTACGTCACCTTCGCTGGCATGCCGCTGGTTCTTGCTCGCTCTCATTGCTGCTCCACGGCTGCCGGCAGATTAGTGGGCAATCCGGACTTGCGTTCCACCTTCCCGGACAGGGCTTCTGCCATCGAGATATGATTCACGTCCAGTGTTGTGCCTAACGCCTCGTCAAATTGGATACGGGCATGGCTGTAATTTGCGAGTGCCTCCGTCTCAGTGCTCTCCGCTGCCGATAAGGTTTGTTGATCGGTAACAACCTGGAATACGGTCGAAGCACCCAGAGTGTACTTTTTCTTGTCGGCATCGAGCGTCTGCTGCTGCAGGATGCGCGCTTTGACGGCGGAGTCGTAGCGTACCCGCGCTTGTCGCAATCCGATCACCGCGTTCTGAACGTCCACTCGAACCTGGTTGATCGATTTCTGCAGTTGCAGCTCCTGCTGGCGCAATTGCAGCGCACTGGTTGCATAATCGCCCTGCGCTTGCCGGTTTCGTAGCGGAATGTTCAGAGAAACCCCAGCGGAATAACTCGGATAATCGCGGCGGAAAATCTGGCCCAGCAAATTACCGTAGCCGCCCACAAGGAAAGGATCAACTCCCGGTCCGGTTGCACTTCCGGAAAGGCCGTTATTCGTTAGCTGCGCAAAGACTTGCAGCGTAGGCTTCAGCTCGTTATGTACACCCACCAGGTTGATCTTGTTACTGTCTATGTTGACCTGGTTCTGCTGTATTTCCACTCGCTTGCCGAGCGCCTCCTTGACCAGCTCTTCAATCGGTTTCAACTCGTCGCTCTTGGGCACTTGAATCGTGTCGAGCGGCACGACGTGTACTTCCGCGAGCAATGGACTGGCAACGCCATTACGGCTCAATGCATTCTTCAACACCGTTTCCTGCTGACGGAGGTTGGTTTGTGAAATCAGCAAATCCTGCTGGCTGGAATACACTTGCGCTTCGGCGCGAGTAACTTCTATAGGCGCGAGCGTTCCAATCTGCACCTGCTTTTTGTTGTCCTCAAATAGCGCCTGCGCCGTAGCGAGTTCGTCTTTTCTGGCCTTCAGGTCTTCATTGAAACTGACCAGATCCCAGTACAGATTGAGAACTGCAGACACAGTTGTAATGACCTGCTGCTTGAACTGTAGATCTGAGACCTTCTCGTTGTTTTTTGCGACTCGAATGTTACGGCCCAAAACTGCGCGCCCGAAGCCGTAAAGCAAATTCTGCTGCACGTATAGGCTGAGTGAGCCGGAATTGTACGGGTTCGGATTGTAAGCGAAGCTGTTAAAGCTGTTATGGTTACTCGAATAGCTCAGAGACCCGTACAAACCGAAATCTGTATATTCGCTGAACTGCGCTTGGTAAACCCTTGAATCGACGATTAGCGCGGTGGTCCCGGTCAGGATTGTGTTGCTCTGAGGACTGGTTTGATGAGACCAGTCTCCATACAGGGTCAGAGAAGGATCCAGATTGGGCGGCGTGGGTCCAAGCTGTGTAATAATTCCTCCGCTCGAACTCACGCCGGCGCCGGCAGTTGTCGTCGCGCCGCCACTCGCGTTCAAGCTGACGCCCGTTGTGCTGACACTGGTAGGACCTTGCGCCACGCTTACGCCCACATCCCGCAAAAAACCGCCGCCTTGCGCGCGAAGCGTAACTTCTTTGGTTAGCAGCGGCCCGTATCTCTGTATTTCGATATCGAGGTTGTTTTCGAGCGCGAGAGCAATAACGTCCTCCGCCGAGAGGTACAGGTTGCCTGCGCGAACCAGCGATTCCAACCGGTTCGAATTTGCCAGGTTGATCGGTGGGATGTCAGGTCTTTGATAGGGGCGAGTGAGCCAACCTAGCCCGTGCTGTGGGCGATCGATTCGGATCGCAGATTGCGCTGGAAGCAGGCTGGCTACTAGCAGATAGCTGCATAGGAAAGAACAAGAACCCTTCAATCGTCTCATTAAAATCGTCTAGAAACCTCATACTGCCGGCGCGAGCGTCGCCGCATGTTGCGCGCCTACTCCCTGAACACACAATCGCCCGGTGCTAATGAGAACGGCTCGCCTCTAGCCGGAGTTCCCTGATAGTGCGCGAAACCTCATGGTACCCCGGGGCAAGAATTACTCTCGGCAAGGCGATGCCCAACTTTCGAATGAACTGTAACCCGTTCATTTGATAATGTTCTTCACTCAACCAGCCGGACTTTTCAATGAATCAAATGTCCGCTTTTGGGATGAGACGCATCGCATCCAAACATTGGTTACTCGGGAACATCCAGCACGCCCGCATAAACGCCGGCAAGTCCAACCCTACAGCCAATCGAAACCAGGGTTATAGAACTCTCCAATCCCCGGTATTCCCGAAAAGTCCAGCTATCATCTGGCTGACGTGCAAAGTGTTCGATGTGGGGTGAAGCCGTATCAACGAGCACGTAGTCTCCCAGGGAGGCAATCTCGCGGTAGAGTTCAAACTTCTGGCCACGATCATAGTCGGCTGTCGAAGGAGAAAGTACTTCGACCAAAAAGATGTGACTCGCTCAAGGAGGTACGAATTTTCAAATCGGCAGAAAAAACGCCGCAATCCCGGCCTCTAGGCTCGGTAATTAGCTCGGCGATGAAGCGCGCCGCTATCAATGCGTGCGCGTGCTGCAACGAACCACCAGGTATAGCGAACGTCTCGCCATGTACAAACACGCTTTTTTGGCGCGCCGCGCGTTCCGCCGCAGATATTCTTCTTCCGTGATTCTCGTACTGGATTGACTGGCCACTTCTCCTAATTATGGTCCAAAGTATGGCCCGGCCCTGCTATGCTTCGGCTGAAATGGAAACGCATGTCATGGAGATGTTCGAAAAGACCGGCGCTTACCTCCGAGGACATTTCCGGCTCACCAGCGGGCTACACAGCGGCGAGTATCTCCAATGCGCCAAGGTACTTGCCTATCCCGCTTATGCCGAATTTCTCGGACAGGCGCTGGCCGAAAAGGTGCGCTCGCTAATGCCTCAGATCAAATTTGCGACGGTTGTTTCACCGGCAATTGGGGGCATCGTCATCGGTCACGAAGTGGCCCGAGCGCTCCACGCCCGCGCGTTGTTCGCTGAACGGGACACCGCCTCGAACGAGATGACATTGCGCCGAGGCTTCGAAGTAGCGGCAGACGAACCGGTGCTGGTTGTCGAAGATGTTATCACCACAGGCGGAAGCACAAAAGACGTCATTCAGGTTCTGAAGGCGGCGGGCGCTCATGTATTGGCCGCCGGCTCGATTATCGATCGGAGTAACGGCCGCGCCGATCTTGGACTGCCGCGTGCCGCATTGGAAACACTCAATCCGCTCACTTATGACCCGAACGACTGCCCACTCTGTCGAGAGGGCATTCCGGTCGTAAAGCCCGGATCACGCCGCGTGTGAGAACACTTCGCTTTGAAGTCGCCTACGATGGAACCGAATTCCACGGCTGGCAGGTCCAGCCCGGGCTCGCCACCATTCAGGGCACTCTCGAAGAAGTAATCGGCAGTATCGAAGGCAACGCAGTGCACGTCATTGGTTCGGGCAGAACCGATGCCGGGGTTCACGCCCTGGCACAGGTTGCTGCCGTGAAGATCGAGAATCCAATTCCGCCCGATAATTTCCGCCACGCCTTAAACCGCCTGTTGCCCCGTTCTATCCGGGTTAGTCAGGTATCTGAAACAGACCCGAGTTTCCATCCGCGCTTCGATGCGCAGCGAAAGACGTATGAGTATCGAATTTTTCGCGAGGAGGTCTGTTCGCCCTTTGAGCGCCACTTTGTTTATCATTATCCGTACCCGTTGAATGAAGCGGCAATGGTCGAAGCTGCTCGCTTGCTCGAAGGCGAGCATGACTTCGCGGCTTTCGCCGCCTCAGACGAAAGAGATGCCGCCGAAATTTCCAAGCGGCGAACCATTTTTGCGTCAGCTTGTTCACGCCAGAAGAGGATCCTGCTCTATTCGGTCACCGGCTCCGGATTTCTCAAACACATGGTCCGCAATATCGTGGGGGTCTTGCTTGAGATTGGCAAGGGCAATCTGGAGCAAAAGGATTTACTGGCACTGCTCCAGTCCGGATCCGGCATTCGAGCCGGCCCTGCGGTCACAGCCAGCGGACTGTTCCTGGTTTCAGTCGATTACAAGTAACGGGATGGTATTTGTAAGAACGACCCGTCATGAGTTCGTTCCGAAAGGTCCTGGTTGCCAACCGTGGCGAGATCGCGGTGCGCATCATCCGTGCTCTTCGCGAACTCGGCATTCCGAGTGTTGCCGTCTTTTCAGAAGTCGACCGCTGCGCGTTGCACGTTCAGATGGCCGATGAAGCGGTTCCGATCGGTCCCGCGGCATCTTCTCAAAGTTATCTCTCAAAGCCTCGGATACTCGAAGCTGCCCGGTTGACCGGCGCAGATGCCATTCATCCGGGCTATGGCTTCCTCAGCGAAAATGCTTCATTCGCTAAAGCCTGCCAAGAAGCCGGTATCAAGTTCGTCGGCCCAAGCTGGCAGTCGATCGAGCAGATGGGCTCCAAAACGGCGGCGCGACAGGTTGCCGTCGCGGCCGGTGCGCCGGTAGTCCCCGGGTCCAAAGGCGCGATCAGCGATGCGGATAAGGCACGAGCAGAAGCCGCCATCATCGGCTACCCGGTTCTGGTTAAAGCGTCAGCCGGCGGAGGCGGTAAAGGGATGCGGCGAGTCGATTCCGAATCCGAACTCGCCGATGCGATGCGCCTGGCCTCGGGCGAAGCCGAACGCGCTTTCGGCTCCGGAGAAGTCTACCTTGAAAAACTGATCGAGCGGCCCCGCCACATAGAAATCCAGGTACTGGGCGATGAGCACGGCCACTTGATTCACCTTGGCGAACGTGAATGCTCTATCCAGCGCCGTCATCAGAAAATTGTCGAAGAGTGCCCATCCCCCTTGGTTCTTGCCAGGCCAGAATTGCGCAACCGTATCGGCCAGGCGGCTTTGAAAATCGCGAGCGCCGCGCGCTACTTCAATGCTGGAACCCTTGAGTTCCTCGCGGATCAGGAGGGAAATTTCTACTTTCTCGAGATGAATACCCGTTTGCAGGTAGAGCATCCCGTCACCGAGTGGGTGACCGGCATCGACCTGGTTCAATGGCAGATCCGTATAGCTGCCGGGGAAACGCTCGCGTTGCGCCAGGAGGATATTCGCTGGAACGGCTCGTCGATCGAGTGCCGCGTTTATGCCGAGGATCCCTCCAACAATTTCTTCCCGAGTCCCGGCAAGATCGCTCAGTACGCCGAGCCGTCTGGGCCGGGTGTTCGGGTCGATAGCGGGGCCTATTCAGGTTGGACAGTACCTATCGAATATGATCCGATGCTCGCCAAACTCTCCGTTTGGGCGGCGACCCGCTGCGACGCTGTCGAGCGAATGCGCCGCGCCGTTTCCGAATATCGGGTGCTCGGGGTGATCACGAACCTGCCGCTCTTCGAACGACTGATGAAGGACGAGCGCTGGAAATCCGGTGACCTCGATACCGGCTTCCTCGATGGATTCATGAATCGCCAGCAGCCGGAATCCTCTGATCGCGAAAGCCAGATCGCCGCGATCCTTGCTGCTGCTGCCTCGCGCCAACCGCTGCTCGAGCAATCGGAACCGAAGCCGGCGACCAGCCAATGGCGCTCAGTGGGAGCGAAAGCTCTTCTGCAATGAAATTGCGGGTTACTATCGATGGAGAAGCGGCCTTCCTGGAACTCCAGCAAGATCATAAGACGACGTATACGTTAACGGGCGTTCTCACGGCGTCCGGCGAAAGCTCAATTGCCGAAATCGGCCCGGGTATGCTTTCCGTCATATTGGGCCACAAGAGCCTCACGGTTCAGATCGTCTCGAATGGTGACGAGCGCGAAGTTTGGGTTGGGGGCAGACGTTACACGATTTCGGTCGCCGACCCGCGGGATCGGTCAGGCCGTCAGAAGAAACAAACGAGTGCCGGACCCCTCGAGGTTCACGCTCAAATGCCCGGCAAGGTTGTGAAGCTTCTGGTTGCGCAGGGAGCAGTGGTACAGGCCGGGCAAGGTCTTATCGTGGTCGAGGCCATGAAGATGCAGAACGAGATGAAATCTCCACGGGACGGTGTTGTCACAAAAATCTACGTGGCGGAGGGTTCTGCTGTCGCGGCCGGAGAGAAGTTGATGGTGGTCGGATAGGCTGGAGTCCGGTATGGCGAAACAGGATTGCAGGTTTTGCGGGGGTACCGGCTGGATCGTCTCCGAAGAGGAAGGCGTTTCATCGGCGAATCGCTGCGATTGCGTCTCAGAAACGGTGAGCAGGGAATTGGAATCGAGCGCGCAAATCCCTGAGAATTACCGCGCGGCTTCATTTGACAATTTCCATCTCCCGCATGACAACCCTACCGCTTCGAGACAGCTTCAACTCGCCATGCTGCCCGTCAAGAGCTATGCCAACAACTTCCCCGTTTTGAAAGACAAATTGGGCCTTCTGCTGATCGGCCCCCAAGGAGTCGGCAAGACTCATTTAGCGGTGGCGGTGCTACGGGAACTCATCGGGCGCGGCCACGAGGGTGTCTTCTTTGATTACCAGAATCTGTTGGAGCGGATTCGGGCGGGCTACAACGAAAAAATCGGTGCTAGCACTCGCGAAGCATATTTGACCGCTCTTGAGGCGGAAGTCTTACTTCTCGACGACCTCGGCGCCCACCGCGTAACGGACTGGGTGGAAGACACGATTACATCGATCATCACCAGTCGCTGCAATAATCGGAAGCCGCTTATTGCGACCACGAACTTTCCAGATCCCGATATGGGCGGTACCGTTGTGGAAAAGGCTGCTCCTGGCTCACCCGTGAAATATACCCTTCATGACACGCTTGAAGAACGAATCGGAGCACGCGCCCGGTCTCGACTCTTCGAAATGTGTACGCTGGTGCCGATGTGGGGCCTAGCCGATTATCGGCAGCGGCCCCGGCGGAGAGCTTACTAGGCCTTGGCGGTCGCGCCGAAACTTTCTACAGCCGCTTTCTCGTCTTCAAACGCAGGAAAGATCGTATGAAGTTTGGTGATCTGCATGAGGTCCTTCATCTTTCCTTGCAGATGCAGCAGCTTAAGAGCGCCGCCCTGGTTCGTGGCAGTCGTATAAGCGCCTACCAGCTCGCCCAGACCCGCGCTGTCGACGTAACTTACGCCCGCCATGTTGAGAACTATGTTCTTGGTTCCTTGCGAGAGCAGCGAACGTAATTCATCGCGCAAAATTCCTGTGTTCTCGCCGAGTGTGATCTTCCCATTCAGGTCGACAATTGCTACCTCGCCAACCTTCCGAACTTTAGCCGTGAGTGCCATTCAGTGCTCCTTGACCAGACTTGTCAGCGTTTTATTCTAACGTAACGGTTTACCGAGTTGATATAGGACTGGTACGGTACCTGACGCTTACCTCGCGCCGCTAAACTATCAATGATGAAGTTGGGTATCGATTTCGGAACCAATCGGACCGTCATAGCCGCCGCCGATCGTGGGAATTTTCCGCTGGTCTCTTTCGAAGGCTCGGATGGTGCCGTGTACGATTGGTATCCGTCTTTGATTGCAGTGCGCGGCGATCAACGCCGCTACGGTTGGCATGCCTGGGATTTACAAGGCGATCCTTCCTGGACCGTCATCCGCTCGATCAAACGTCTTCTGGAAGACGCAGGTCCGGAGACGCTTCTTGACCTCCGCATTCAGGAGATCAAGATCGTCGATCTTCTCTACGGTTTCACGAACTCTCTGGCCGGTGCTTTGCGTGAGAACTCGAATCTTCGCGTCAAGCCGGGCGAGCCGTTGGAGATCATGCTGGGCGTTCCGGCGCACGCCAATAGCAACCAGAGATTTCTCACCGTCGAGGCTTTTCGGCAGGCTGGATTTAGAATCATTGGGGTTTTGAACGAGCCGAGCGCGGCCAGCATTGAGTTCGGACATCGTCAACGCCAGGGCAAGGCGAGCCGGGAGATGATTCTGGTCTACGATCTCGGCGGCGGCACCTTTGATGCTTCTTTGGTTGCGCTGGACGAGAATGTTCACCACGTCGTTGCCTCTGAAGGCATTCCCACCATCGGTGGAGACGACTTCGACCAGATCATCGCTGATCTGGCTCTGGAAGCGGCAGGTGTGAGCCTCGCCGAACGCGATGAACTGCAGCCCGCGGCCTGGTTCCGTCTGCTCGACGAATGCCGGGCCAAAAAGGAGGCGTTGCACCCCAATTCGCGGCGCTTGGCAATCGATCTTGAACACGCCAATCCAGGCTGGAGTTCCGTGCAGATCCCCGTGGCCGAATTTTACGAGGCTGCGCGTCCGTTGGTGGAAGAGACGATCGGAGCGGCGGAAGATTTGCTGAGCGGCGTAGACACCGAGTTCGAGGCTCTCTACCTGACAGGAGGCGGCAGTGAACTTCCGCTCGTAGCTCGAGTGCTGCGCGAGCGCTTCGGACGCAGGGTTCGGCGCTCAGCCTATACGCGCGCCGCCACCGCCATCGGACTCGCGATCCAGGCGGGTCAACCCGATTCGTACAAGCTGAGCGACCGCCTGTCGCGTTTTTTTGGTGTCTGGCGGGAAGCTGAAGGCGGCTCGCGTATCATTTTTGATCCCTTGTTTCAGAAGGGTGCTGTACTGCCCTCGCCTGGTCAGCCTCTGCTCTCGATCCGCCGCGAGTACTCGCCCGTCCATAACGTGGGCCACTTCCGCTTCCTGGAATGCAGTCACCGCACGGGAGAAGGCGTGCCTACTGGTGAAGTTACGTTGTGGGACGAGATTCGATTTCCGTTTGACCCCACCCTTCAGGAATCGGCGGATCTTTCCAGTACCCGCGTAGAGTACTCCGGTGCCGCCGCGACACAACGAATCGAGGAACATTATCAGTGCGATGGCGGAGGCGCCATCACGGTCATCGTCGCCAACCAAACCTCCGGCTATTCGCGCGAGTACCATCTCGGCCGATGGTCCCAGCAGAAGCAAAGCAAGCCGGTCAAGCCGCTTGCACGGCAGAGGAAAGCTGCTGGAAACAGCGCCTCGGCAGGCGCTTAAGCGATCACACCCGACAACTTCTGCACGGTCTGAAAAGTATCCGACTCGGAGGGTGCCTTGTCGGGCCGGTAGCGTTTCACTCGCGCAAAGCGCAACGCTAGGCCGCTCACGTAGCGCGGGCTCACTTGGATTTCATTGAAGGCGACTTCAACTACGATTTTCGGCTCGACATAAACTGTGTACTTATCGCGCGCGATCTCGATTTTCTGCAGCTCGGCGGTTTGCCAGGCGAGCATCGCATCCGTCAGTCCCTTGAAAGTCTTTCCCAGCATGGCAAAGCCTCCCTTTTCGACGTCGCGAGCGCCTAGATGGAGATTGCTGAGCCAGCCTTTCCGCCTGCCATTTCCCCATTCCGCGGCGAGTATAACCAGATCAAGTGTTCGAGGTTGTTTGATCTTTAACCAGCTTTGTCCTCGAGCACCTGCCGCATATGGAGCGTTGCGCGCTTTTGCCATGACCCCTTCGTGACCGCCCGAGAGGGCTTTGTGAAGGAACTCTTCCGCATCATTTCGACTCCCGGTCGCCAAATGCGGCACTAGATGAGAACGCGAAGCGAGCGCGGAAAGCTCGGCGAAGCGCCTGGCCTGCGGCTCGTCGATTGTGGGCGCCCCATTCAGGTAGAGCAGATCGAACCAGAACGGCGACATCGGAAGATCGTTCAGCAGTTGATCGACATTTACCTTGCGGCCAAAGCGGCGCATCGAGATCTGGAAAGGTTGCGGACGACCCTCCGTATCGAGGCTGAGGGCTTCCCCGTCCAGAATCAGGTCGTGAGCGGGCAGAGCACGCACCGCCTGCACGATCTCGGGTACCGCCTTGCTGACGTCATTCGCTCCGCGAGAATAAATCGCAACATCGTTCCCGGATTTGTGGGCCTGGACCCGCGCGCCATCGAACTTGTATTCGAGCGCGGCGTCGCCCCCGAGTTCTTCCAGTGCCTCGGAAACATCCTCCGCTGTTTGCGCCAGCATGGGCTGGATAGGGCGGAAGAGCTGAATGTCAAACTGGGCTAAGCCTCGCTCTCCATACTCCATCACGGCGCGTGCAATTGCGGCTGAACCGCCGCCCATCATCGCGGCTCTACGGATGCGATCGCCTCCAAGCCCCGATGCTTTGCCGAGCGCTTCCAGCATGATCCCTTCGAGCGCGCCCTGCCGAAGTTCACCCGCCAGCAATCCGGATAAAAAGGTTTGCTCTTCTCTATTCGCGCGGCCGAAGAGATTTCGTAATAGCTCCCGTTTTCGAACCTCTGAACCCGGCCCTCGGATCGCCGCGAATTCGTCTAAAGCGTGGTCAACCTCGAGAATCTCGAGCGTGGGAATCTCGCTAGCCGTTGTAAGGGCGGCTTGCAGCGTAGCATAGCCTACGCCAATGCGCCCTTGCCGCGCGGCAGCAGATAAGAATCCTACCGTGACTTCAATCTCCTCGGGATTCAAGCGTTTCAGCAAACCGGCCAGCAGATCGATCTTTTCAAGCCTCTTGCTGGTGGCCGTAATGCGACGGGAAGTCTCAACGACTTCGGCGAGCAACATATGAAGAGGCGGCTACTGAAATTCTTCGTCCAAAGGGACGCGGTAGCCCGACACAAGCGCATTCGTCTCATTGGCCATGCCGACGATGGCCATCATTTCTCCAAACATCTCAGTTGTCATGCCTTTCTTGCGGGCGGAAGAGCCGTGGGAGGCGACGCAGTACGCACATTGATTCGTAGCGCTGACGGCGATGTAAATCAATTCCTTTGTGAGCGGGTCGAGTGCTCCACCCGGAGACATGATCTGCTTGATACTTTCCCAGGTCCGGCGAAGCGTCGCTGGATCGCGGGCGATCGCCTTCCAGAAATTATTTACCGAATCCACCTTACGCGTCGCCATAATGTCGTCAAACACGGCTTTCACTTCCGGGCTCGCGTCAGCATACTCAACCAGGTTTAAATTTGTGCCTCTCATAAGTTCTCAAGAATTTCCGATCAATATGCCAGCGACGAATACAAGCACGCCACCCACGACAACTTGGAGCGCAGCGCGCAGCAGCGGAGTATCCAAGTAGTGCTGGCGGATCCAGCTGATAATACCGAGCTCGACGGCGACTACGGCGATGGCAACCGCCGTGGCCACGCGGAAATCGGCGATCAAGAAGGGCAGAGTGTGCCCGATTCCACCGGCAAAGGTCATGATTCCCGTGATGCAGCCGCGAATTACCGGACGGCCGCGGCCCGTCAGAGAGCCGTCGTCCGAGAGTCCTTCGGCAAAAGCCATGGAAATTCCCGCCCCGACGGAAGCAGCAAGACCTACAAGAAAAGCGTCATGCGTTTTGTGAGTGGCGAAAGCAGCAGCGAAAAGCGGTGCGAGCGTCGAGACGGAACCATCCATTAAACCGGCAAGGCCGGGCTGGACGAACTGCAAGACGAAGGTCCGTCGCGCGGCGTCCTTTTCGACGGTGTGGACCTCAGGCGGAAGATGCTTCTGCTCCATGGCTTCAGCTGCCGCCGTGTGTTTGGCTTCGGCTTCGGCAAGATCGCCGAGCAGCTTGCGTGTTGAGGCGTCGGGCGTTCTTTGGATGGCTAATTCGTAAAACCGTCGGGTTTCTTCTTCCATCGATTCAATCGCCCGGCGGACTGCATTCGGACCAAGCGGACGCAGCAGCCAGACAGGCGGGCGCGAGACGAAACCCTTGACGTCCTGACGCCGGATCAGCGGCAAACGATTTCCGAAGCGCTGCTTGAAGAGTGCAATGAGAGAAGCCCGATGCTCGGACTCCTCTTGCTGCATTTCATCCAGGACGCGCGAGGTGGCCGGGTAATCATCCCGAAGGGCCTCGGCGAATTCACCGTAGATTCGGCCATCTTCCTCTTCCAGCGAGACTGCTAACGCCAGAATCTCGCGTTCCGAAAGATCTTGAAAGTTCTTTGCCATGGCCGCGTCGAATGATTGGTTGCGAGCACTTTCGCGATTGTGTCCGCATCGTTCATCTTAGCGACTTCGAGAAACCAGACCGGGCAGTCCCGCCGGGTTTTACGGCTGCTTGGCCAGGTGCAAGGCGCAAGTGAGCATACCCTTTGCGCTTTACTCTTCTCGTAAACTAATCATCGGATCGGTAGCCGATGCCCTATAAGCCGGAATGAGCGCGGCGAGGAAGGTGGCAACTAGCAGGATGCAAGATGCCGTCATGAATGCACGAGGGTCATTGGGCGCTACACCGAATAACAGTGCCCGCGTAAATCGCGTTCCGATACCGGCGAGTACAAGCCCAGTCACAATTCCGAGAAGGATGATCGCCGTCGATTCTTGCAATATCAGATGAAGAATTTTCGCCGGCCCCGCGCCTACAGCCATCCGAATGCCGATCTCTTGCCGGCGCTGCACGACCGTGTAGTTCATCACTCCATAGAGTCCGAGCGCGGCCAACACAAGCGATAAGATCCCGAAAAGAGTAGCTACCCTGGAAAGCAACCGCTCGCGAACCAGCGTGTTATCGATAAGCTGCTGCTGTTCCGACACGCCGGCAACTTTGAACTCCGAACCCGCTTCCCGACGCAACCCGGCGGTAAATGAACCTATGCCCTGGTCGCCTGCCACTTGGACGGTCATTGCGAATCCCGGATGTGCTCGAGGCGGAATCCAGTTGGTCATCTGCCCGTAAGGTACGTAAAGGATTGGAGGCGCAACATTCCGCAAGCTATCGAACTTTGCGTCTTTGACGACGCCCGCGATTTCAGTCCACTGGGGCGAATCTGCCATCTTCGTCAGCTTGTGGCCGATGGGATTCTCTTGGCCAAAAAATTTGCGGGCGAACGCTTGATTGATTACTGCCATCGCAGGTGAATTCGGTCGGTCTCGGTCCTCGAATCTTCGTCCGTCGACAAAACTAATCGCGAGTGTCTGGAAGTAATCGGGCGAGACAAAAAGGATGACCGCTGTTGGATCGGCGGGCGCGCTCTGGCGGGCGTTCGTCCGCAATCCTACCAACGGAGGCGCACCGTCAAACAGAGCTTCAGAAGTGAGACTGGCCTTCGTTACTCCCGGCATAGCTTGGACACGCCGGAGCAGCTTACTCCACGCCACTGGAAACATCGTCTTCTCATCACCCTGGCGAGGCAAGGTAAGCCGTGCAGCAAACACTTTCGCAGGCTCAAATCCCAATTGGGATGAGAGTAGGTTCGCTAGAGTGCGGCTGAATAAGGCTGCCCCTACCACCAGCACCAGCGAGAGCGCGATTTGCGCCGCTACAAGAAATCTTCTTTGAACTCCGCTGTTGCCACTGGCCAGCCGTCTCCCGCTCTTTAGCGGTCCAATCGTATCGGTTCTTGCCAGGTGAAGAGCGGGAAGAAGCCCGCTCACCACTACTGTGACAAGAGCGGTCAAGCCGGCAAAGGCAAGGAGTCTCGCGTCGAGGCCAATGGCAAGCTCCGCCGGCTCACTCGACGGCGTGAGCATATGGACGAAAATAGGCGCTGCCCAGTGCGCGATCAGCACCCCGAGCGCCGTCGCGGCCAATCCGAGAAGGACGTTCTCCGTAGTCAATTGCTGCGTTATGCGCTGGCGCCCTGCTCCAAGCGACAGCCGGATACCGATCTCCTGCTGTCGGGCCCGTCCCTTTGCAAGAAGCAAATTAGCAACGTTTGAACACGCGATCAGCAGAACTATGGTCACCAGCGTCATCACCAGTTGGAGTGACTGTCTGTAACGCTGCCGCAGATAGGCGATACCTCCTCCTGCCGGTACGCCTTTAACTCTCATGCCGGACAAGAATCTGTCAATCACCGATTTCGGTGTTCCCGGAGGAGCGTGTTGACGCACATCTTCCAGCATCACTTCGTTGATGACAGCTTGCATGGGTGCTGCTCCCTGCGCAATGCTCACACCCGGGTGCAAGCGGCCCATCGTCTGCAGCCAGAAGAAATGGTCATTTCTCAGGTATTCCGCGGGCGCCATCGAGATGGGCGTCCAGAGATCGACAACCTTGCCGATCTCGACACCAAAGAACTGGGGCGGGGCTACCCCGACAACGTCGAACGTCTGATCGCCCGCCTGAATCTTCGAACCGATGGCCCTTGCACCTCTGTCAAATTTTTCGTGCCATAGCCGGTCACTTATCACCGCCACTGGATGTTGTCCCGGCGCTTGATCGTCAGCCGGAGTGATAAGCCTTCCAAAAACTGGCTGGATGCCAAGCACCTGGAAGTAATTCCCGGAAATGGTCTGATGAGTCAGCCGCTCTTCGCTCCTGCCATCTACGGAAACCGCTTGTTCATCCGCTGACTGATACGCCATGAGATCGGCAAGGGGCCGCGTCTGCTCGCGCATTCGCTGAAAGACTGCATACGACGCGCCGCCTCCAGACGCGTCGTCAACTGGCGCGTTAATTCCGACTGTGCGAAATAACGAAGCAGGGTCCTTCACAGGCAACATTTTCAGGAGGATCGCATCCATGACTGAAAAAGTCCCAACCGTGGTGCCTATTCCCAAAGCCAGCATCAATACTGCAATCACGCTGAAACCAGGATCGCGCCGGAGTATGCGCACGGCATACTGCAGGTCGCGGCCGAGGTGGCTGAACCACTTGACGCGCCGTTCGTCCCGACACTGCTCCTTCGCGCTTTCGAGCGAACCAAAGTCTCGGCGAGCAAGTCTTGTGGCATGGTCCGGACTCGCGCCTGTCTCTAAATGCTTTCGGGTCTGTAGATCGAGATGACCGTGAATCTCCTCTTCCATTTCAGCCTCCGACCTGCGCGGCCGGAGAATGGCACGAGTCCGCAATAGAAAATCCGACCAATTCATGTCAAGCCATTTCCAGAACGCGGCCGATCGCGGTCGTGAGCCGGGCCCAATTCTCCTGTTCCACCTCTAGTTGCTTCCGGCCTGTTGCTGTTAACCGGTAAAAACGGGCGCGTCGCCCCAGTTCGGACGTGGCCCACTCTGCTTTTATCCATCCCTTGTGCTCAAGCCGATGCAATGCCGGATACAATGAGCCCTGATTGACGCGCAAGACCTCCTCTGAGATCTGTTGAATCCGCTCCGAGATCGACCAACCATGCAGAGGGCCGGAAACTAGTGTTCTCAGGATCAGAAGATCAAGCGTCCCCTGAAGTATGTCTAGTCTGGATGCTTGCCTGTCCATGTTGTAGTTATTCGACAGTATACTCCTGCTAGTGTTGAATGTCGACACCACGTCGCGCGTCTACAGGCTCGGTTGCTCGCTTTTTACGCTCATCGCCCCATCCACGCAGATGTTGGCGCCACTTACAAGGCTTGCCTGGTGGGAAGCCAGGAACACCACCGCATTCGCCACTTTCTCTCCTGCGGGCAAAATCCTTTTCGACTTCGCACGAAGCCGCGCGCCGGGCACGCCGAGCCCACGTGCACGGTAACGTTCGTTATATCTCAGGCTCCGAAACTGTCAAGCCGTGGCGTCAACCAACCTGGCTCCCCCCGATTCGCCAGCCTTTACAACATTTTCGCCAGGGGTTATAAAGACTTCAGGCCGTGGCTCGATGAAAAAAATCGGTGTTCGTGAACTTGCCAAGTTGGCAAACGTATCACTTGGGACGATAGATCGCGCTCTGCATGGTCGCAAAGAGGTTAATGAGAAAACTCGGCAACGAATTCTGAAGATCGCTGAAAAACACGGGTATTCCCCGAATCTCACAGCCCGCGCCTTGTCGGTTGGCCGGGCGAATATTCGCATTGGCGTCTGTATTCCTCGTGAAATCCACTATTTTTATGATCAATTGAGAGACGGAATCTTCGATGAGGCCCGCCACTTTGAACACGTCGGGGTAGATATCCTGTACCGTCCGGTTGACACCCTTGCTTCAAAGAGCACTAGCGCTATAAAGCGCCTCCTCGATAGCGGCATTCAGGCGCTCATTCTGACTCCCGGAAACCCCGTGGAAGTAGCGCCCGTAATTGAAACGGCCGAGAAGGAGCGCAATGTGCGAGTTGTGTGCGTTGCGACGGACGATTCCCAGAGCTCGCGTTCTACGTCTATCTCGGTTGATCCTTACTTGAACGGAGCGCTCGCGGCGGAGCTGATGGCGAAGTTCGTACAAAAAGTGTCGGAGGTGGCTGTGGTGACCGGAATGGTCACGACGGAAGACAACGGCAGCAAGGTCGCTGGCTTCTCCGAGAGTTTCGCTAAGGAATGCGTTGGAGGCAGGATCGTCGAAGTCATCGAAGGTCATGAGAACGAAGACGAGACGTTTCGCAAGTGCACTCGTTTACTTCGCTCCTACCCCAAGCTGGCGGGCGTCTACGTCAGTACGGTCAACTGCATGCCGGTGTGTCATGCCATTGAGGACCGCAAGCGAACAGGTACGGTCAGGGTTATTGCTACGGACCTGTTTGCAGAGGCCGTCCCCTACTTCTTCAATGGCGTCGTCTCCGCCTCCATCTATCAAAACCCGTATCGGCAAGGCCAGACCGCTGTAAGGCTCATCGTCGATCACATCTTGCACGGCGCCTCTTTCCCCCGGGTCAAATACTTGAACCCGGCTATCGCTCTCAAATCGAACTTGAGCTTGTTTCGAGAACTTGAGGGCGCAGCCCGTGAAATCGCGGGCGGCAGTATCTCTGCGATGACCGATCTTAGCTGCTAGGGCGCAGCCTCGCGAGCACTGGATCTATTTCAAAGCTTCCTTGTGCTGCCTGAGGGCCGCTCCGAAGTTCCCTTTGTGCGCCATCAACACCCAGGTTGGTCAATGGGGAACGGATCCGTGATATTATGTATCACTCATACATATGGCGCCCACCGCTATCAATCGCGAATGGAAAAAGGGAAGTGCCGAACTGCTCCTTCTCTCACTGATCGAGGCCGTGCCGCGGCATGGTTACGACATCGGGAAACTGATCGAACAACGATCGGAAGGTGCGCTCCACTATCACGCTGCATCGCTGTATCCCTTGCTCTACCGGTTGGAAAAGCGGGGCTTGGTGCAAGGCAAGTGGGTGGAAAAAAGCGGCCAGAGAAGGAGGCGTTACTACCAGTTGACTGCCAAGGGTCGCAAAGTCTTGGCTGCCCAGCGGCGGGGCTGGCAATCGTTTATAGAAGCTATCGGCCGCATCACAGGAGCCGCAAATGCCTGACTGGAATAGCCTGATTCGCAAACAACTTTCCGCCTTGAATCTCGCTCCCACGCGCGAAGCGGAGATCGCTGAGGAACTGACCCAGCACGCCGAGGATCGTTACCGCGAGTTCCTGGCAGCCGGCATCCTAGAAGTCGACGCGCGGCGTCTCGCTCTTGAGGATGTAACCGGTCACCACCTGCTGGCAGACGGACTGCGCGCTGTCGAGCGCATCGAGGTCCGGGACCCGGTGGTCACAGGAGGTCGAGGGAAAGTGCATCTCCTGGAAGGACTCGCGCAGGATCTTCGGTACGGACTCCGAAGCTTGCGAAAGAATCCCGGATTTGCCGCGGTGGCAATGCTGGTGCTTGCGCTTGGCATTGGTGCGAACACGGCGATTTTCAGCGTCGTCAATGGAGTTCTTCTCCAGCCGCTGCCCTATCCCGATCCAAGCCGGCTCGTCAGCATCTTCGAGACGAACTCCGAATTCACCCGCTTCTCGGTAGCTTATCCGAACTATCTGGATTGGCGTCAAAACAGCCGGTCATTCAGCGCAATGGGAACGTATCAGAACACCGACTTCAATCTGACCGGAAAAGGCGAGCCGGAACATCTTTCTGGTCTGTACGTTTCGGCAAGTCTTTTTCCAACACTTGGGACAAAACCACTTATGGGGCACAGTTTTCTCCCAGGTGAGGATCGTCCGGGCGCCTCCTGCTCAGCGATGCTCAGCTACGGCTTCTGGCGAGAAAGGTTCGGCGCCGACCCGCACATTCTCGGTAAGATCCTGAGTCTGAATGTCCTCAAGTGCACCGTTATCGGTGTGTTGCGAGCCGACTTTCGTCTGGATGAAGATGCCCAGATCTACGTTCCAATTGAACAGTCGAACTCGGCAGAGCTACACAGTCGAGCGTCGCATTCCGGACTTACCGTGATTGGCCGCCTTAAGCAGAACGTCAGTTTGGCAGAAGCTCAGGCGGAGATCACCTCGATCTGCAAACATCTGGCACAGCAGTACCCGGCAACGAACGCCTCAAGCTCAGCCAAGCTGGTAGGAATGAAGGACGACCTCGTGCGGCATATACGCGCCACCCTCCTGCTATTGCTGTGCGCTGTCGGATTTGTGCTGATCATTGCCTGTGCCAACGTCGCCAACCTGCTCTTGGCGCGCGCCACTGCGAGAAGACGTGAGTTCGCGATTCGCACGGCGCTCGGCGCGGAACGCTGGCGGATTGCTCGACAGATATTGATTGAAAGTATGCTTCTATCGCTCGGGGCTGCCATCATCGGCTTGCTGTTCGCACATTGGGGAACTAACGCTATCCTCGCGGCGGTCCCGGGAACTTTGCCGCGCTCTGATGAGATCGGAATGGATTGGCACGTCCTGCTCTTCACCCTGCTCGCATCGATAGCCACCGGTATCCTGTTTGGACTTCTGCCGGCTTTTCGCAGTGCAAGCGCAAATCCACAGGAGTCTTTGAAGGAGGGAACGCGGGGCGCCGGCGGCGGCCGCCATCGAACGGAGGCAGTATTCGTCACTCTCGAGGTCGGCTTGGCCGTGATCTTGCTTTCCGGTGCGGGTCTCATGATCCAGAGCATCTGGCGACTTTTGCAGGTTCATCCGGGACTCAACGTCCGTCACGTGTTAACCATGGATCTGGCATTGTCTCCGAAGGCAATGAGTAGCCCGGCCGTCATCCGGGCTGCGTATCGGCAATTGCTCGATCGCGTGCGCTCCATTCCCGGAGTCAAAGCGGCTGCAATCACAAATCTGATCCCTCTCAGTGAAAACGACAATGAAAATTCCTTCTGGCTCGGAGCCGGTCCCCAGCCTCCTCAGGACCGGCTGAGGTCAGCAGTGTTCTACGTCGTAACTGCTGATTACCCGAACGTGATGCAGATTCCTTTACGCCGCGGACGCTTTTTCACTAACCGCGACGACGTGAATGCCGCACCAGTAGCGGTAATCGATGACGTGATGGCAAGGCATTTCTTTCTGGGTCAGGACCCGGTAGGCAAACAGATCAGCTTCACGGAACTGGGGCCGGTCCAGATCGTCGGTGTAGTGGGTCACGTGAAGCAATGGGGGTTGGATTCAGACGATACCAACACAATACGCGACCAGATCTATTTCCCTATATTGCAGGTACCGGACAAATTCCTGAGTGAAGCGGAAACAGGGGCCACGCTTGCCGTGCGGACCGCAGTCGAGCCTATGAAGTTGCTCTCAGCGGTTCGCACGCAGGTTGCCGGACCGACTCGGGACCAACCCATCTACGCCGTAAAAACGATGGAGCAAGTGATCGCGCGATCGCTCTCACAGCGTCGCTTCACCATGTTGGTTTTGATCGTGTTCGGCGCAGTTGCGCTGCTGTTGGCCGCAGTCGGAATTTACGGCGTGATGTCTTACGCTGTGACACGACGCGTGCATGAGATCGGGATTCGCGCAACCTTGGGAGCATCGCGTCAAGAGATTGTGGCGCTCGTGTTGCGCGAAGGAATGAAGCTGGCGGCCGCCGGTATGCTTCTGGGGTTACCGGCGGCGTTTGCGCTTACTCGATTTATGGCCAATTTACTATTCGGCGTTGTTCCCGGTGATCCAATCACTTTGTCCGCGGTCTCGGCGTTGCTGGGAGCGATCGCGCTGTTGGCCTGCTATATCCCCGCCCGGAGAGCTACGGCAGTAGATCCAATGGTCGCTCTACGGTGCGAGTAAGAAGGCGCAGCCGATGCTTCAGCGTCCGAACTGACGGAGGTGATGGTCGACGTGAAGATAACCCCAACGCCACCATTCGTCTGTTTTCATGGACCCGAATATGGGGTGAGGGAAGCGAGGCGCCCGCACTTCTTCGCAGAAGCGATTGAGAACAATTCGCAACGCGTTCTTATCTGATTCGAACTCGCCAGGGGTTGAGCCGCCTCTTCCTTGCTCTATTTCTGGCCGGGTCGGAAATCCTTTCACCCAGTGCAGCGGAATCCACAGTGCCGCCCATTTCATGACTGTGCGTTGCAGAAGGCCTGTCGCTGGGCTTGCTATCTTGTCGCCGAGCGCAACACAGTAACTGTCTCTGAGATGGCAGAGCATTTGATGAGCCGACATCTTGCCCCACTTGGCCTCATCCTCATGCGAGAGCTGGGCAATTCGGCTCAAGACTTCTTGCCGTACCTCGCCGTTCGCCAATGTCTTCATATCAAGCCGTCAGGCAAGTGGATCTTTCAGATCTTACATGAAAACACCGGCTTTCGTCAGAATTTTACGTTCAGTTGGACCCAGGCTCTCCTCGGTGCGCCTGGCGAGAAGAACGTCACGCTTTGCGCTGGAGCATTTCCCGCATATGGTCCATCTGTGTAGGCCGGAAAGGGCAACGACTGAACGGCACCCGTGCTGGTCACCGCTGTGTTCGAGAGCCACGCAGCGCTGTAGTATCGGCGGTCGAACAAGTTATCGATCTGAAGCGCCAGTTGGAGATGCTTTGTGAAATCGTAATGGGCACGAAAATTGGTCACTGCGAAGCCGGGCGAAACACCGGGGCCCTGATAGTACACGCCATCGGACCGGTAGGCATTGTTCTCGTTGCCGCGCGCGTATGAACTCGAAACAACAACCTCGTTCAGATCGAAGCCGAGTTTCCGCGTAGCCTGGAAATCTAAGTACGCCTTCCCGGTTTGTTTCGGAATCAGTGGAATGCGATTCCCGGGATGCACCGTGATGACGCCGTCGAGTCCTGGATATCCTTGCAGCGCGATATTGTTCGTGTTGTTGGCCGAGCCGTCCAGAACTTCGACACTCTGGTAAGTCGCCGAGAGGAAGCTCCAGTCGATACCCCCCGATACATGTCCGATGCTCCCATCGAGATCTGCATCGAATCCTTCGCGCAGCGTTCTGGCGAAATTCTTGAAGTACCCGGTGCCGGTCTGCGGCGCCGCGATGAAAAGAATGTCATTGCGGTTGCCCGCCCGGAACGCACCGATATTCCAACGCATGTTTTGCAGGAATGACACCATTGGCTTTCCGCGTGCCCCAATATCCCACGTATTCGTAACCACCTGTTCCAGGGGCGGGTCAGACGATAGCGAATTCGGCAAGCTACACGGCGCATTCGGGTCCGCGCATCCGAGTTCAATCGCCGTTGGTGCGCGGCTGCCCTGTGCGAACCGTGCGTAGAAGTTCACGCTCGATAATGGGCTCCACGTAATTCCTACGGACGGGTTAAATCGCTGGAACGTGTAGTCGCCAGTGAGCGAACCGGGCCCGGCAACTGGGTTGAGAAGATCCGTGTTGTTAACAGTCGATCTGTTGTACCGCCCTGAGACCGTTATATTCACGTTCTTAGGAAGAGTGAGCGTGTCTGTGAAGTACAGGCCCCAGTTGGGAGTCACACCATGCAGATCGACTTGGGTATCGACCGGCGATCCATCCACGCTGGTCGATCCGTCTTGCCAGGCCGGGACACTAGTCAGCGTATAGTTTGGGTTCACATAGGCATATCCGGTGGTCTGTGTGTACTTGATGGCTCCGCGATCGAAGAGTCCTCCGGCCGCGAAGATGTTACGGCCGATCCTGGTGCTGTTGGTCCAGGTAAACTGCCCGGATAGTCCGAACTCATTCTGCGCTTCTTTGGAATAGATGTTTACGCCGTCGCACGCTTCTTGCGGATCGCCGAGCACCAGCGCTTCCGCAATACAGGGCCACTTCGGAAATGGTGTATTCGAGATGTTCGCGCCGCTGGCCGGAAAGCCGGTATACCCTGCGCCGCTGAGAATAGCCTGTTCGTCCGCTGTGGGTTGATAAATGTCCTGACCCACCGCGCCGTCATTATAGTTGGGATTGATCGTCTCCGTGCGGATGTTACGGTACCAGGCATTCCCGGTGACCATCAGCGCATCGCTGAACGCGTGCCGGGCGATGAAGTTGAAGGAAGGAGATCGGTTCGCCGTGCTGTCCGGATTGGAATAAACACTCGAGTAATTTTGTGCGAGCAACCGGTAATCCTGCAGGCCATTTCCGAGTAGGGTGTTGTACGCATATGACATCGTGACCGCGACGTCGGTCTTGGTCGTGCGCCAGCCGAGTCGCGCGAATCCTTGACGAACATCCGACGGCGAATTAATGCGCCAACCGGATTCATGGAAACCCATCCCTGAGAAAAACCAGTTGAATCCCGTTGCTCCGCCGCCGCCCCATTCGCCTTCCACCTCTTTTCGTCCACTGCTCCCGTACAATATGTTGCCGCTGACGCCGGGGTTGGTAGTACCGCTCTTCGTCGCAATTGAAAGTGCGCCTCCCAGCGTGTTGAGTCCAAACAGAGGATCGGAACCGGGCACTAGCGTGACCTCTGAGATTGCATTTTTGGGAATCAAATCCCAGCTCACGACATCGCCGAACGGCTGATTCTGTCTTACGCCGTCCACATAAACCGAGAGCCCTTCAGGAGTGCCGAGCAGCGGCGAAGCAGTATAGCCGTGATAGTTCACGTCAGGCTGAAACGGGTTCTCTTGCAGTTCGTTGAAATAGACGCCGTTCAACCGCCGATTCATGAAATCCGCTAAGTCGAGCGCGCCGCTTCTTTGGAGATCGGCAGATGTCGCTGTCTGAACCGGGCCCGCAATCTGGTTGAGGTTGAGATCCGTGCCGGCGAGCGGTGTCTCCGAGACGACCTCCGTTTTGAAGATCTGCGAGGCCGGCAACATTCGGATCATGCGCGAGATCGTCTTTCCCGGCGGCACGTTGATCAGCAAAGTTTGAGTGGTGAACCCGTCTCGGGAAATCTCGAGCCGGTAACGGCCATGGGGCAGATTGCTGATCGTGTAGATTCCCTCGGCATTCGTTTGGAAACTCCGTTGCACTCCGAGGCTGTCGCTTTCCAGGCTTCCCGAAGCTCGCATCGGTGCACCGGACGAATCTTTCACTTGTACACGGACTTCGCCCCTCGGAGTTTGGCCGCAAAGCGTCAATGCCGGTAACAGGAGTACGGCCGCGCAGCATACTAATCCCCCGTGCAGTTTCGGGCGTCTGATTTCCAAACACTCAGGCAAAGAGACACCGAGCGGGGAAATATATCCAGAACCTCTGAAGATGTGTAATTGCCGGGAGGGAGATGATGCTATTCGATTCTGTGGACAATCCCGGTATTTGCATCGTTGTTGCTAACTCTTCCCAGGTTATATGCTCACGTGGAATCTGCGTCCTCGATGTTGCACGAACGGGTGTCGACCTCAGAGCAGTAGCCAATTGCCATGGTGTTCTTACTCCGCCGGAAATGTTGCCTTAGCGCACGCGATTGGGCGCTTACGAAAATCCAGGCTAAGGTGATCGTCTTCCACGGCTGGCAAGATCCTTTCGCACCACCGGAGGATGTCCTCGCTCTCAGCCGCGAGCTTTCAGACAGTGATGCTGACTGGCAAATCCACGCTTACGGCAAAACCATGGATGCCTTCATGGCGACCGGTGCCAACAATCCAGAGGCCGGCATTATGTACAACGAGACCTCGGCTCGGCGGGCATTAGCTTCCCTGAAAACGCACCTGTCCGAAGCATTCGCCTGAGTGAACCCCTCGACCCGGCAGCTACGCCGATTCTGCGAAAACTAATACTCTTCTGCTATATTGGGCAAACTGACTCGGAGGATTTGCCCATGGCTGGAATCGACCAGCTCAAACACATCGTCGTCCTGATGATGGAGAACCGTTCCTTCGATCACATGCTGGGATTCTCGAAAATTCCTGGTATTGATGGACTCTCCGGAACCGAAACCAATCTCGACAGCACAGGCGAACCCGCCCCCGTGAAACCTATTGCGAGCTACCAGGGGCAGCTTCAGCCGGATCCCGGCCACCATTTCGAAGACGTCAAGCTACAGATCTATGGCGACCCGCCCGGTGGCCCCGCCATGCAGGGCTTCGTCAAAGCCTATTACCAGAAACAGAAAGATGTCGCGCATTCGCGTCAGATCATGTATTGTTTCGCACCTGACAAGGTCCCTGTACTCGCGACGCTGGCGCAGAACTATCTTCTGTTCAATCGCTGGTTTTCCTCGGTGCCCGGGCCCACTATTCCCAATCGCGCGTTCGCCCACTTCGGTACATCGTTCGGCAAAACGGATATGGATCTGTTCTACCTGACCGAGAAGTATCCAACAATTTATCAGCGCATGCTCGACAAGGGGCGCACTGCGAAGATTTACTATTACGATTCCGCCAGCGGAAGCATTGGGATGGCTTTCATGCTCAAAAACCAGCCCCAACTTTTCGGCACATACGATCAATTCCTCACGGATTGCCAGTCCGGCAATCTTCCCGACTACAGTTTCATCGAACCGAACTATACCGACCACGACGTGACATTAGGGCGCGCCCTGGCCTCCGATCAGCATCCCGATCACAATGTGCTCGCGGGCGAAGAATTTATCGCCTCCGTCTATATGTCGATCCTGAACAACGAAGAGCTGTGGAACAGTACGATGATCCTCCTGGTGTACGACGAGCATGGCGGCATGTTCGATCACGTGGAGCCGCCCGCCTGCCAGCCGGATGAATTTCAGGATCCGACCACCGGTTTCAAGTTCGATCGGCTCGGCATCCGCGTGCCAGCGATTCTCATTTCTCCCTGGATCGCGAAAGGGACTGTCGTTAACAACCGAACTTTCGATCACGCCTCCATTCCCGGTACCGTCACAAAGCATTTCATTGGCGCGTATCAAACCCGCTCGCCTCGTGAGTTGGCAGCCGACACATTTCTGGACTTTCTCACTCTCGCAGCGCCGCGCCAGGATTACATCGCGTTCAAAACCGGAAACCGCGTACTCGGAGTCGCTGGGCCCAGTGCCCCGAAAGCATCGAAGCAGGCTACCGCAGCGAACGGCGTCCCCGACTCCGCCTACCAGCCCAGCCGTCCGGTTTCTCAGTTGCTGCTCGACCAGGTCATCGGGTTGCAGAAAGTCGAGCATACTTTGCCTGCCGCTCAACAGACGCACATCGATGTGACGCAGATCACTACCGAGGCTCAGGCGAGCGCTTACATCCAGGCAATGATGTCCGTTTTGCATCCTCAGGCTGGAGCCGCACGACCATAAATCCATGAAACTCGCGCTAGCGATTGTTGCGGCAGTTTTCGGCGCGACCGCCGCCATCCATGCTCAAGGACTTCTGGCAACAGAGTTCAACCAGGAGGGTGCGCAATTCCAGCAGAACTGTACCAGCTTCAGTTCCATTTTCGGTTGTGGACAGCTCCTGGTTACCGGGGCGCCTCTCCGCATCGCTGCGGGAACGATTGCTCCGGAAAACGGAGTCGCGTTTGGGCCGGCATTCGTCTTTGACAAAGATCTGACCGCCTGGCGGATGAATCTGAATGCAGACGCCGTCGCTTCCACCAATGAATCCTGGCGTGCCGGGGTGTACCTTAAGCTCGCCAAGACTCCTACCAAGCCCGTAACGGTCGTTATTCTCGAACGCCGCCCGGCGCGTCCGCTCAAGGCCAGCCCACCGCCGCCCGCGCCCGAAATCAACCTGTACGCTCAGGCAATCTCACTCAACAGGCTGGATTTTTACGGCCTCGGAAACCAAACTCCGAGAAGCGATCTGGCTCTTTTCGGAATGCGCCAGGTCATCGCCGGTGCCAACGCGCTTCTGCCGATCGGGAGCTCGGGCTTTGCTGCCTACGCTGAACTGAACGGTCGTTTTGGCTCCATATTCCCGGGTAGTGGGAATCCTTCTGTTCCCTCCGTGCAGCAAGCGTATGCGGGGTGCGTGGGCTGCGTTCCCGGACTTGCGACTCAACCTGGTTTTATCCAAGCAGCCCAAGGACTGCGATTCAGCCGCGATTTCAGCTCGCGCTTCGATCTCGATTACGCAGCCGTGTTTCAGGAGTTCATCGCTCCGTCGAACACGCTCTATTCCTTCCGTCGGCTCAATCTTGATTTCTCGCACACACTTTGGCTGTATGGCCGGAAGGCCGAGAGCTCAGCCATCACCCAATATGGACCCGATGGAAGTAAGGAAGCACTGCAGACCCATCACTACATCCGGAATTTGTCTGGCAGTATCAACGTCGAGGCGCGCCTGTCGGAATCGTTTCTTCCCGCCAGTCATGCCGTTCCCTTCTATTTCCAGCCGACGCTCGGAGGGGTCGATATCAATGGAGATGCCAGTCTGGCTAGCTATCCGGATTATCGTTTCCGCGCGCCCAATCTGCTTCTGTTCCGCGGCACCTTCGAGCACTCCATCTGGGGCCCGATCGGAGCTGAGTTTACCGCCAGCTACGGCAGGGTTGCGCTCACCCATGGCGATCTCGGATTCGATCACTTTTTGCACAGCTGGGGCGCTGGTCTCACCATTCGTGCCGGAAATTTCCCTGAGGTATCGCTGCTGTTCGCTTGGGGAGGGCATGAAGGAACTCACACGGTCGCCTACATCAGTCCGGGATTACTCGGCGGAACAAGTCGCCCATCGCTATTTTGAAACTGTGACAACGCTACTCTGCGCGTAACGCGTTCACGGGATCTACGCTGGTGGCTTTGCGTGCCGGAAGATAGCTGCCAAGCAGCGCCGCTATCATCATTCCGGCCCGACGCCACGGCGTAGGTCGCCGGATCAGCCGGGCTGACCTCAAAAAGCAGGGATCGCATCAGGCGTGTCGCGGCAAACGCCGCTATCAAGCCGCAGATCGCCCCGATGCCGGACATCGCCAGGCCATAACATACGAATAACCCGGTGACCTCCTGAAGAGGAGCGCCCAGCGCGAGCCGTATTCCAACTTCCCGAGTCCGCTGCGAAATTGAATACGAAATCACTCCGTAGATCCCGACCACTCCCAACAAAAGTGCCATGCTGCCGGCAATTGCTATCAGCACGAGTGCGAAAGACGTACGGGCGAGCGATCTTTCGTAGACCGATTCCAGTGTCATAACGTCTGAAACAGGTAGCGCTGGATTCACGCGGCCGACGGCTGTCTGGATCTCGTTGCGCAGAGCCGGCGACCCCGCTCTCGGAGTACGAATGAGGTATGCCAAGCCGCGGATCACGGAATCGCCTCCCCCGAAATTCTTCTGCAGAAGCGGCCAATAGACAATTGTTGGCGGCTTCTGATCGATGCCGTCGTCGCGCAAGTCCGCAACCACGCCGATTACTTCGCGCCAGTAATCTTTGAGCGTGACGCGGATGTGCTGGCCAACCGCTGCGCGGGGATCGCCCCAAAGCTCACGTCCGAGGTTCTCCGAAACCAGGGAGACCGGCATCCCGTTGTAGAGCTCGTTCCAGGTAAAATCGCGCCCCGCAATCAGACGGCTTCCGATCGTGAAAACATAGCCCGGCGACACGTACTTGAATCGCCGTACCGGCGGGATGCTTGTTTCGCGGTAAGGTCGGTCCTTCGCAAAAATCGGCTCGTTCTCCCCGCCATCAAGCGGAAGGTCGCTTACAGCCGCAACCGTGGAAACACCCGGCACGGCCTCGGCCTTTCGGATAATGTCCTCTTCCATCCGAACCACTTTCCCCGGGTTCTTGACCTGTGCCTCCGGAATACCAACGTGGACCGTCTCCAGCTCCGCCGCTCCGGAGAAGCCGGGATCGACATGACGCAGCGCGCGGAACGTCCGGATCATCAAGCCGGAGCCCACCAGCAGAACTAGCCCCAGTGCCATCTGCACCACCACGAGAGTGCGGCGAGCGCGATGCCGTTCTCTGCTCCCGGTCAGCGACCGCCCCCCGCCCCGCAGCCTGTTCGAAATTTCGTTGCGCGCATACCGGAATACCGGCACGAGACCGAACAGCAGACCGGAGGCCACCGAGACTATCAGCGCAAACGCCAGTACGGTGAGGTCGATCGAAATATTTTGCATGCGCGGCAGATGCGGCAGCTCCGAAGCAACCAGCAGTCGCAAAGCGCCATAGGCAAGCGCCACTCCGACTGCGCCGCCGGCAACGCCCAGCAGCGTACTTTCAAGCAGCAACTCTCGCGCGATGCGTACCCATCCCGCCCCGAGGGCCGCGCGAATTGCCAGTTCCTGCTGCCGTCCATCGGCGCGCACCAGAAGCAAATTCGCAACATTGGCGCATGCAATCGACAGAAGAATACCTACTGCGCCCATCAGGACCCAAAGCGTGTTGCCGATGTCGCCTATCAATACGTCCTTCAGAAAACGAAGCCGGGGAGCGATACGGGCATCGGTGAACGAATTTTGACTCCATCCGGGATTCATCGGAAACTTTTCCGCAGCGATGGGCAGCATTCGCCCAACATCCGCGTTTGCTTGCGCGAGCGTAACACCCGGTTTGAGCCGGGCGACACCCTGACAACAGAAGCTGATCAGGCGCACCTCGGCACGCCTGAATCCGTAGGGCGCCAGCAGCGAGATCTTCCGGTCCATGAACTCGAAGTTCGGTGGCAATACGCCGATCACCGTGTGAGCATTGCCATCCAACAAAATGCGCCGGCCGAGAACACCGCGATCGGCTCCAAACCGCGATCTCCAATACCCGTTGGTGAGCATCACTGTGCGCTCGCTCTTCGGGTCTTCATCCGATGCCGTGAACGCGCGCCCTAGCGCCGGCTGTACACCGAGTACTTTGAGAAAACCATCCGACGCTGACAAACCCGGAACTTCCTCAGGCTCACCCAAACCAGTCACAGTCCACGAATCACCCGACCACATGCCGACATCCTGAAAAACCCGATTCTCTTCGCTATACATGAAGTAGAGCGATGCCGCCAGGTTCAGATCTTTGATATGGAGGCCGGGGGCCGTGTGCAATAGGGCCACGAGTCGCTCGGAATGCGGATAGGGCAGAGGTTTCAGCAGCACTCCGTTGATCACGCTGAAGATCGCAGCGCTCGCCCCGATACCGAGCGCCAGCGTCAGTATGCTGATCGCCGTGAAGGCGGGATTGCCGGCCAGTCGGCGAGCGGCATAGCGCAAATCGGCGAATAGAGTGTCTACTCGGTTCTCCCATCCGTATCCGCGTACTTGCTCCCGCACCACAGTCGCGTTTCCAAGTTCCAGCCGTGCCGCCCGACATGCTTCATCGGGAGACAATCCTCGCGCCACAAACGCAGCCCTGGTCTCTTCCAGGTAATGGCTGACTTCGTCTGCGATGTCCTCGTCCGCCACTCTCCTGTTTCGGAGCACGCGTATGCCGCGTGTCACCTGCCGCCAAAGCGACACGTGTTATCCCTCGGCCTTCAGCAATCGGGCGATCGCGGATGCACGCCGGTTCCAGTCAGCTGTCTCGACTTCAAGCTGCTTGCGCCCCGCGCGAGTGAGCGAATAGAACTTGGCCCGTCGTGAGTTCTCCGTCTGGCGCCACTCCGAATTGAGCCACCCCACCCGCTCCAGCCGTTGAAATGCGGTGAGGAGTGATCCGGGATTAACCTTAAAGACTCCTCGCGATACCTGCTCAATCCGGCGAGCGATCCCGAAACCATGCATCGGTTCAAGGCTCAGCGTCTTGAGAATCAGCATGTCTAGCGTGCCCTGAATTACGTCTGTGTTTGGTTCGTCCATGGCCGATGATAGAAATGATCTGTGGATCAATGATCTCTGCCAGTTTAGCCGGAGTTCATCTTGATTGTCAATACGTGAGTATCACGTGCGGGCGGGGCATGGGCCTGTTGGCGCCGTAGCACGCAGCCAACTCCCAAGGGCCTCTTCACGGATCTCTAGCCTCTTGGCGCAGGGCGAATTTCAAATAACTGCGAAAACGTGACCGCTATCGTTGGCTCTGCATGAGGAGTTCCCTCCAGCGCAGATCATCGACAACATCGGCCGGCGGTTCACCGCCGCTTACAGCCGACGCGATCTCCTCAAAAGGCACTTTCGGTTGCCGGTTCGCGAACAGCAGGCCATTCGCTTCCTGGTAAGTATCCGCAAACTGCGTGTAGCAGAATCCGGCCAGAGCTGGAAGCGATCGAACCGCTTCGAGCAGTGCCCGAAACCTCACGATGAGTTCTTCCGGGGTATGAGAGCGCGAATAGCCCCACGTCTCGCGATCGAACGAGTAAGCGATTCCTCCGAATTCGCTCAGGACGATAGGCTGGCCTCCGATTTCCACCTCCTTTTTGTCCATGTCGACAACCAGCAACCGCCCTCCCGGCCTTTCCCGAGCGAGCAGGCGAGACTCCATATCCTCCTGCCGGTACCGTCTTCGGATTCGCTCCGGGTCGATGTCGTAATCGTGGATCCCCAGAATGTCCGTCGCTACGCTTTCCCATCCGTCATTGCCGATGACGGGCCGAGTGGGATCGAGCGATTTCGTGAGGTGATAGAGAGCTTGCACGTAGTTTCGCTGGGCGAAGCTTTGCGGCAGGTCTGGTACGCCCCAGGATTCGTTGAGCGGTACCCAGGCGACGACACAGGGATGACTGCAATCACGCGTCAAGACCTCCATCCATTCACGCGTTAGCCGCTCAATCGATCTAGTCGTGTAACGATAGGCGCTCGGCATCTCTTCCCAAATAAGCAAACCGGCTCGATCCGCCCAATAAAGATATCGGGGATCCTCAATCTTCTGGTGCTTTCGAACGCCATTAAACCCGAGCCACTTGGCCAGGAGCACATCCTTGAGAAGCGCCTTGTCATTCGGAGGAGTCAACCCCGTTTCCGGCCAGTAACCTTGGTCGAGTACCAATCGCAGAGGCAAGGGACGGCCATTCAGCAGAAATCGATCCCCCTGGGCCGCTATGGTGCGTAGGGCGGTGTAGCTATAGACCGTGTCAATCACTTTGCCCTGGTTATCTCGGAGTTCTAGATTGGCATCGATAAGTGTCGGCGACGACGGACTCCAGAGCAGCTCGTTTCGAAAGTCATCGATACCGGGATCTGAGAGCGCTATTTGGCGGTGAATCTCACCTGCGATCACGGAGTAGGAATCCTCGGCTAACAGCACACCGCCGTGAACTCTCAGCGTGAGGCGCAGCTGCAGTCCATCCACTTGTGGTCCACTGATTTGCGCCGCGAACCCGATTTCCCATCGCTTGAGATTGGCGGTCCATTTCAGTGCGTCGATGAAAGTCGCGGGAACGATCTCCATCCATACGGTCTGCCAGATGCCCGTAGTTCGGAAATACCAGATCGAATGTGGCTCGGGTCTCCAATCCTGCTTACCCCGCGGCTTCGCGAGGTCCACCGGATCATCTTTCGCCCTGAGCGTGATCTCCTGTGAGCCTGTTTCGCTAAGGGCATCGGTGACGTCCGCGTGAAAAGGTGTATAGCCGCCCTGGTGAGAAGAGACTTTGTTTCCATTCACCCAAACTTCGGCCTCGTAATCGACGGCCGCAAAGTGAAGGAGAAGGCGCTCTCCTGGCGCCAGATCCGGGCGGTCAAAAGTTCGCCGGTACCACACGGATCGAAAGTATCCCGTGCTCTTAACCCCGCTGGCCTCTGTCTCCGGGCTGAACGGTACCTCTATGCTTGTCTGCCACTGGACGAATTTCGGTTCGGTCCAGATGGCATTCTCATCAAAAGCGAAATCCCACATTCCATTCAGAGAGGTCCAGTTCTCTCTTCGGAGCTGTGGTCGGGGATACTCGTGTCGGTCCGACGCGAGGGATAAGCCTACTAGGTCTTCATCTGAGCTGGACGGATAGTGCTCCAACATCTCTTCTCAGAGTAGCTATCCGATTTGGGGGTGATGAGTCCCGTCGGGTGATCTCGACGAAGCCATAGGGCTGAATGCCTTCAGCGACATTATCACTGAGACGCTCAGCGCCGGATCGCACTCCAAAATCAAACGATGCCCAAGGATCAAATTCACCCAGACCCTAGGGAAAGGTCCAAACGGTTCGAGTGGAGAAGCCACCGTGGCAACTTAAAATCGCATTCTTGGCCGCGATGGGTTCAGCCGCCGCATTGTGCATCGCTTCTTCAGTAGTGAAATCGCCAGCGAAATTGAACGTATATTTGCCGCGGGTCGTTGTAGTGGAATCCCCCGAACGTTAGACTGTTGTCGAGTAAAACGCGCCGGTTCGCCACGTTTATAGCAGTCAAGGAGAGCCTGTACTTGCCTTCCTCTCCAAAGCTCTTTCCCAAGGCAATGTCAAACGTAGTGTGCTGGGGCAAATAGTCGCCTGGATACTCTGTGTCAGGCATTCCGTTGGTGAATCCGGAGCCATAGTACATGTTCATGGACGCGAAAGCGCGCCACGGAAGATTCGCGTCGAATCCCGCGTTTAACGTGTTCCGCTGATCGTGATCGACCGGTGAATACCCTCCTTCCTGCTCGCATCCCGGCGGCGCGGGAACCGGACAGATCAGGCCCCCGGTGAAGGGACCCTTCGCCTGGGCGATCTGATTCGAGTACGCCAAATGGACTTGACCTCGATGCCACAGGCGCGGAGAACGCAGCGTAGTTTCCCAGCCTTGAATCAAAGCGGCGTTCCAGGTAAGCGGCCAAAAAATATTCGATTCGCCGATGTTGCTGTGGTCGAGCCAGTTCTTCGCGCGCGTTTGAAACGTATCCTCGTCGAGCACCCAGCCGTGAAAGGGAATCGCGACTCCGACTTGGTATTCTTCGTCGCGCTCGCCCCGTAATGGAGCGAAAGCAAGATTCTGGCTGTCGGCTAGATTGAGCAATGGACCAGTGGCGGTCAAAAGCGGGGGCGCTTGATAGAAGCGGCCATAAAAGCCGCGGAACACCCAATTCAGACGTGGAATCTTTATGGCGACACCAAAACGTGGGTCCGCCGCGTTCTCGATAACTTCCGGCTGATTCATCCCGATTGATCCGGAGGCGAAATGCGACTGTCGGAGGCCGGCGATCAATGTCAACCATGACGTCACCTTGAAGCGGTCGCTGACGAACGCTTCGCCCAGTCCGCCGGTTACAGCATCCGAGGATGGTCCGAAATTCTGACAGCTCGGACCGCAGTCCGTAAAGGTGTTGTTGAAGTAATTACTCTGGTGTTGAGCGAATCCGTATACTCCCACTTGAACGTAGTTGTTCTTTATAGCTGTCAGATCCAGGCTCGCTTGCATGCCCGCGTAGTTAGAGGTCTGATTTACGTCTGTGATTACGGGCACGTCATTTGGTGAGCTGTTGTAGCTGGCTTGGTTGTAGTGATAGAACGGAGAAAGCGTCAACACCAGATTTGGGTTGAAAGTGTGAACCCAGGAAAAGGCGGCGTAACCATCGGGCTCACGCTCAACGTCTCGCAGCCCGTAACTTGGATAACCCTGGTTGCCGGATGAATTAGCATTTGGATCGATGGGTATCTGATAATAATCCCGCCGCAAAGAAGCGACCAGCCGGAATTGGTTTGAAGAATTCGCATTGTATATGAGCGATGCGAATCCTCCATAACCATTGACTGCATCATGGACGACCTCGCCTATCGGAGGCTGAAGACCATAATTGCTGCGGTTGCCGTTTAGACTCACGTAATAGGCAAAACGCTTGGTATGGCCGCCAAGATTGAGTTGATCGTTTGTCTGATACCAATTACCGAAAGAGGTGACCAGTTCCGCCTCGTTATTGCGCTCAAAACCGGTCCTAGGCACGATGTTGAAGATTCCGTAGGTCCGGTCTCCATATCCGGCGTCATAGCTGCCTCGCTGAACTTCGAGATAGTCAATGTCCTTGGGATCAATCTGTGGACCTAGATTGCTGGCGATGTTTGTATTGGGTATGGGCACTCCGTCGATCAGCCAATTAACTTGATGACCTCCGCGCATGTGGAGCATGTCATGCGTGACGTATGCGCCGGGCACATAATCGGTGATCATGGCCGTGCTATTCGTGCGGTCCGCGCCCGGGGTTTGGGCTATATCCTGGCGATCGATCAGAGTTGTTGGGGTGACCGAATCCGTATTCACCGCTTCGGAATTGGCTACAACAACCGCAGTCTGATTCAAGCGCTCTAGCGCCAGTTGAAAATGCAGAACCGGTGATGAACTCGAGTCGACTGTAACTGCCTGCTCTATGCTTTCGAACTTAGGGTTTGTGACAGTGATTCTGTAATCGCCGACCGGAACGGTAGTGAAAGAAAACTCGCCGTCGTTATCCGTTCGGGTAACTTGTGACCAGTCGGAGGTAACCGCCTGGAGCTTAACGGATGCTCCTGGCACAGGCCGGTGCTGGGGATCATGCACCACTCCTTGTATTCTTCCGAAGATCGCCGCGTGTAACGCAGAAGTAACAAGCACCGCCGCTAAAAGCTGTACAAAAACACGTATCCTCATTGTTTCCTCTCGCAAAAGCACACGAGTCCGCGACTATTTCGAAGCGGAACTGAAGAGAGTTCGTTTTAGGAGAAGAAACAGGGAGGTCCGCGCTTCCAGTGGCTGCGCTCGAACCAACTATTCAAGCGAGGCTCGCGCTCTAGCTGCGTGGCGCGATGGCTGACTATAACAGGATGGAACGCTTCCGAGCCCTTCGGCGGAAAAGTCGAAAGCTTCGCGACCGCCAGATTTGCCGGTGGCGGGGAAGGGTATTGATCACAAATCGAAGAAATAGCCGGTTCAATAGGAAGGCTGGCCGCGCCGTTTGTGAGTGTCTGCCTGGCGCAGTTGTGTTTGCCATGCGCGCGACAACACGCAGGAAGGCTCGCCGCATGCGCGCTGATATTGGACAAAGCCCCGGTAACCGGTAAAAACCCGGTGACACTTAGGAGTATTGCTGCCCAAAGGCGCTGCACTTCACGATTGTACAAATTGCGGTTTCCGTCCGGCAATAGTTCCGCCTTCGGACGGGTGGGCAGTCGCGCCTGTACGAACGCATTGCCGTTCACTCATGCCGCAGCGAGTTCATCGGGTCAATTGCCGCCGCACGATGTGCGGGAACATAGCTGGCCAGCAGAGCCACACCGCATAGCAGGAGCGATACTAGCGCGATAGTCGCCAGATCGAACGCCCTCGCACCATAGAGCAAGTTGGCGATCAGCCGCGCGAGCAGCGCCGCCGCGCCTAAACCGATAGCGATCCCTATGCTGACGAGCTTGGCCGAGTCCCGCAGCACAAGCCGGAGCACAGCACCCGCGCTTGCTCCCACAGCCATGCGGATGCCGAACTCTCGAACTCGCTGGCTCACGACATAACTCATCACGCCATACAGACCGATCGAAGCGACACAGAGGGCCAGCAGCGCGAAGACGGTAAGCGCCGTGGTCCGGAAACGGGATTGCCCGACAGACCCGAAGACAATCTCTTTCATGGTTTCTACCTGGTCCATGGGCACGTTCGGACCTACCTCGGCCACCGTGCGCCGCAACGCGTTTGCGACATTCGCGGGGTCGGTTACCGCACGCAGGACGACGGTCGGGCGAGCCTCCACGTTCGGCACCTGGGCATAAGGAACGTACAGCTCCGGTTCAGGCTTTGTTCCCAGCGCTTCATGCCGCACGTCGCCTACAACTGCGACGATCGTTCGCCACTTGCTGTCACCAAACCGCACACGCTGTCCCACCGGATTCTCATGAGCCCAGAAGGTCTGTGCCATGGACTGGTTGATGGCCACAACCAGCGGGCGCTCCTCGGTGTCCCTGGCGCTGAAACCTCGCCCGCGCTCAATCGGAATTCCCATCGTTTCGAAATAGCTCTCGCTTACTGGCCGGTAGTTCGCGTTCTCGTATACGCCGGCTGGTCTTGGCGGACGCCCCTCGATGTCGAACGCCCAGGAATTGCTAACCCCGCCTAGCGGCAAATACGCTGTTGCGGCCGCCGATCGCACACCGGGAATGCGGCGCAGCCGCTCGAGCAGCTCCCGCAGAAATGCTGAAATCTGCCTGTGTTGTCCGGTTCCAAACTTGTATCCGTTCGTGTACTGTGGCGGGAGTGAAAGACGCGCCGTGAGGATGTGCTCGGTCTGAAATCCCGGGGAGGTCCGAAGCAACAACCAGAAGCTTTTTGCCATTAAGCCGGCCCCGATCAGCAGAAGCAGCGCCATCGCGACCTGCCCGATTATAAGAGCGCTTCGCAGTCGCGATTGCCCGGCCGCAATAGCGCGTCCGCTCTGCTTCAAGGAGTCGCTGGCGTTGCCTCGCCAGGTCTGCAGTAGCGGAACGAGACCGAGCACAATTCCGGTCGCGAGCGCAACCACCGTCGCGAAGGCGAGCACTCGGCCATCGATGAAGATTTCCGTTCGCCGGGGCAGATCTGCTGGCAAATGTCGCACCAGCGCAGGCACGCTCAGGAACGCCACTGCCGCCCCAAGCACGCTCCCGGGAACGGTAAGAACCATGCTTTCGGTTAACAGTTGGCGGGCGACCCTCTTGCGGCTTGCGCCTAATGCCACCCGTAAAGCCATCTCGTTCCGCCGGGCTGTCGCGCGCGTCAATTGCAGATTGGCAATGTTGGCGCACGCAATTAAGAACACCATCCCAACCGCGGCCAGAACTGTGAAGAGAGCGGCCTTCAAATTGGCCACTACGTGTTCCGCCAGCGGTACCGCTGTGATCCCCATTTGCGCATCATCGTTCGGGTACAGACGCTGTAAATTCGTGGCGATTCGATTCAGGTCTGCCTGGGCTTGCGTCAGCGTAACGCCCGGCTTGAGCCGTGCAAAGACGCACAGAGGGTGCGTGCCGCGCTGCCAGGGCTCCGGAGGAGATGGGAGAGCGAGCGGTGTCCACAAATCGGGCCGATTCCGAGCCTGAAAATCTGAAGCCTTGCTGACCAGCGAGAATTCGCGGGGAAGCACGCCGACAACGGTATAGCTGGCGTCGTTCAGCGTCAATGGCCTCCCGACGATGTCCCGCCTCCCGCCGAAATCATGCATCCACGTGGAATAGCTGAGTACGACGACCTGGTTGCGGCCAGGGTGATCCTCTTGCGCCAGGAAATCGCGCCCCAGAGCCATGCGGACCCCGAACATTGAAAAGAAACCGAAGGAAACGGCAGCTCCTGACAGGCGGCGTGGCTCTCCGGCGCCGTTCAAGATGAAGTCCGGATAGGGATCCATTGCCGCCATCTCTGAAAAGCTGTGGCTCTGTTCACGCCAATCGAAGAAATTCGCTGGAGCGACGGTCACTGTAGTGCCCTGCGAAAGCTGCCTCTCCCAGAGCATGACCAGCCGGTCTGGTTCCGGATAGGGTAGAGGCTTCAGAAGTACTCCATTCACGATCGTGAAGATGGCGGTATTCGCGCCGATGCCCAGGGCCAGGGTGAGCAACACCACGGCGGAAAATCCTGAGTTTCTGCTGAGGCTTCGAACAGCGTAAAGAAGATCCTGCATCAGTACGTCCAGCGAAGCTCCGATTCTTACTTCGCGCACGCTTTCTTTAACCTGCTCGAAACCGCCAAGGTCCTGACGAACCTCCCGTAATGCCTGCCCGCGAGACATTCCGCACTGCACCTTCTCGTTTGCGCTCAGTTCGATGTAGCTGTGGATTTCTTCCTCGAGTTCCTGCTCAAACCGTTTCTTTCTGAACAGGCTTTGCCAGAGCGCGGTCAAATGGCGAATCATGGTGCGTGCTAACTCGCGCCCAGAGCGCTAGCCATCGCAAGCGAAATCCGCTGCCACCGTTGCGATTCGGTCTGGAACTGCTTCCTGCCTTGTGCGCTCAAACGATAGAATTTGGCGCGCCGGTTCGTTTCCGATTGCCCCCACGACGATGTGAGCCAACCAGCTTGCTCCATACGGTGCAGAGCGGGAAAAAGGGAACCGGCCTTGACCTCGAATGTTCCGTTTGTTATCTGAGCGATACGGCGCGATATCCCCATGCCATGCATCTGCTCGAGCGCAAGGGCTTTCAAGATCAGCAGATCGAGCGTCCCCTGCAAAAGCTCGGATTGAGATGCACTCATATAGACATTCGATAAGATAACAGAGCTTCTTATAGACTGTCAATAGGAGCGAGTTTGGGATAGCCGGCGGTGCTGCCCCGGCTTATCTCACATCGCGAAAAGATCCATGACGGAAGGAGGATCATGTGAGTTTGACCGACCACAACAAAGCCCTCGTTCGACGGTTCTACGCGGAGATCGACGAAGGCAACTTGGATGCAATGGACGAGTTGGTTGCGGAAGATTATGTCGATCACAGTCCGCCGCCATTCCCAGAACTTGGCGTCGGCCGGGAGGCCCTGAAAAAGGGTTTTTCCATTTTTTGGAAGGCAACGCCGGGGTATCACGAAATCGAACAGCAGATCGCCGAAGGAGAATTTGTGGTTACGCGCTTGACCGCATATGGGAAGCACGAGGGCGACCTGCCGGGTGCGCCCAGGACGGGCAACGATCTGAAAATGAGCGCCATCGTTATTCATCGGATCGCGGGCGGTAAGCTCGCCGAAAAGTGGTCGCAGAAGGACGTTATGGGATTTCTGCAGCAGATAGGAGTTCTCGCTCCTCCGGGTCGCTAGACGTCGGACGAAGCGAGCATAAAATCCTCGGTTGGGACTACGTCGGCAGATCGAGTCCGTCGCCCGCTCATGCTAGGTTCGTTCTCATGACCGGGGCAGAGCGTGACAGTCTCGACACGCTCGGCTACGTTGTGGTGGAAAAGGTTCTCGACCCCGATACTCTGTCGCAGGTGCGCCATCATGTGGAATACCTCTATGCGCTCGAAGGTGAGCACGCCGGCGCAGAGTTTCGGCAGGAACCCGGATCTCGCCGCCTCGCCAATCTGGTGGACAAAGGAGAGATCTTTGAGCGTCTGGTCGCCATCCCGCGCATCCTCGAACTCGTCGCGCACGTTCTCGGACATCGTTTCAAGCTCAGTAGCTTTAATGCGCGCTCGGCGAATCCTCGTTCGAACGAACCCCAGCCGCTGCACTGTGACGCCGGTGCGCTGCCGGATCAGGCAGGCTTTTGGGTCTGCAACACCATCTGGCTCCTCGACGATTTCACCTTAGAGAACGGAGCGACGCGCATTATCCCTGGATCGCAGAACTGGTCGCAGCTCCCGCAGAACGTACTTGCCGACCCCGCGGCCCATCATTCTCAGGAGACTCTGGTGATCGCTCCTGCGGGAAGCGTTGTCGTCATGAACACGCACGCCTGGCACGGCGGCACCGCTAATCGTTCGGCAAAAGATCGCCGTGCTCTGCATGCGTTCTATTGCCGCTTCGACAAACCGCAACAGCAGTATCAAAAGCGTCTGCTCCGCCCTGAGACCCAAGCTCGGCTTTCTGCGGACTTGCGCCGTCTCCTCGCGCTCGACGATCCGCTGAACGACGAGTTAAGTGCTGTCGAAAGCAAAGCCAGCGGATTCCTGAAGTAGCCGACGGTTCGCCCGCCGGCGGTTCTGCCGGTTGCAGGGCGTCGCTTTAGACCTTCTCCAGTAACCAGGCGCGCACATCTAGTGACTTTGCGAAATGTAGCGTCTGGGGCGGTCCCTTCATTTCGATTCCCAGCCAGTCGCCTAAACTGTTGATTTGCACTTCGGCCTCGGCGGGCTGTAACGGCCAGCATTCGTGGTCGATCTCGCCGCGGTACACGAGACCTTGATTGTCTGATGCGTATAGGCAATACCGGTCGGTCAGCCACGAGTCCAGGCTCCCCCTTGTGGCTCTGTACACAGGCCCGATCGGGCCATATCTTGCTTCAAAACTCGCGTTCGGAGCGCCGCTATGGGTGCGCACCGCAGAATACTCAACGGTTCCGCCCGCCGATCGAATGTTGAACCTCGCATCAAAATAGGGCAGATGGAAAAAACGTCGGGCAACTCTGACTGCTAATTTCTGACCGGCATCCAGACTGAAAAACCAAATGCCCGGCTTCCCGGAGGCATTCACGTACGTCCGCAGGTTCATTTCCGGAAGCGCGTGCAGCCCGGGCAAAGGTGGTACCCCGCGAGGCGTCACGCCTTCCATTCTGAAAGGAACCGCGCCGACGTAGGCAAGCCCCTCGAACAGGTCCAACTCCAGTCGCTCCGGAATCAGTCTTCGAAGGACCGCTGCATCCACCGTCCAGTGCGCGAAGAGCAGGTCACACCATCGCATGTGCATCGCCCACGGTCGATCCGGAATGGGCCACGAGCGGCATCTCATTGGTACGGAGCGTTCGGTTGACACTTGACGGCTTCTAAATTCGATCTTATCTAGTGGCTATCGCGCTGAATTCGTTCGCATGCCTGATGCGTTTGCTTGCGCCGGCATACTTCCACACCTCGTAGACAACGCAGCCCTCAGGTAGGATGTGAGACTGTGAGCACGTTCGTTTTGGTGCACGGAGCCTGGTGCTGGATCCAAAATGGTTCCGTTGTTGGAGGGGCACGGGCATCAAGTCATTGCACCGGATCTGCCCGGGCATGGAGCCGACGCAACACCTCTTTCGGCCAAGCCGTATGAGAATTACGTACCGAAGATCTGCGCCCTGCTGGATGACTTGGGAGATCGCGCGATTCTGGTCGGGCACAGTTCCGGCGGCATGAAGCGTGCCGTCGATCGAGTGAACAGGGCCAGCTTCGCCGCACTCGGATTTCCTGCCCTCAAACAAGAAACCGGCCAGGATCGCTCCTGGCCGGGTTTTGTGCTCTGCTGTGACGTTCTTACTTACTGCGGCTGCAGTAGCCTCGTCCGCTGCCGGGCTGCTCTGATCGACCTCGTCCACCACCACGCCCTTGGTGGTTGCGCGCACGTTAATAGGCTGTGCGATCTCCGGCGTCAGGGCGATGGAAGCAGAAAGCGGAATCATCTGTGGACGATGCGGAACTGCTCTGCTAACCCAATAGCTCGCTTCCAGGGTGGCAGTTTCCGAAAACGTCACTTGAACGAAGCGCTTCGCGCAGTATTTGTAGCTTGAGGCAGCCGGGCCGTAGTCGGCATGATTCAGAAACGACCGAGAGGAGGTCGTTCCATGACACCACTACGACAGCGAATGACAGAGGAGTTGCAACTCCGCAACTCTTCGGAGCAAACGATTCGAACTTACATTGCATCCGTTGAACGGTTTGCCCGGTACTACGATGAAAGCCCTGGACAGTTAAGTGCTGAGCAGGTGCGATCTTATTTGCTGCATTTATTGAAGGAGCGCAAGCTCAGCTGGTCGGCCATTCATGTCAACCGGGCAGCACTGCGTTTTCTGTACGTCCGGGTTTTGAAGCAGCGCTGGTTTGACGAAGAGATCGTCGCGCCCAAGCGGCACCCGCAGTTGCCGACCGTGCTCAGCAAGGAAGAGATTACCAAGATTCTGGATGCGACCCGAAACCTGAAGCACTGGACCATCATGGCTACTCTCTATGCCACCGGCATGCGATGCAATGAAATCCGCCTGCTGAAGATCGAATACATCGACAGTAAGCGCATGCTAATCCAGATCCGGAATGGCAAAGGACAGACACCAGGAAACGTACCTCTTTCGCCGGCGCTGCTAGAGCGCTTACGCATTTATTGGCGCTGGCGCAAACCGAAGGACTGGCTGTTTCCGTCTAAGCAGCGCCCCCAATGTCCGATGGACGGCAAGAGCATCCGGCACCTGTGTGCGAATGCGGGGCGCCGTGCCGCGATCAAGCATCATGTGCATCCGCATGTTTTTCGGCACAGCTTCGCGACGCATCTGCTGGACCAAGGCGCTGATCTGCGCACGATACAAGTGCTACTGGGACATGCCGATATTCAGACCACGGCTCGTTATCTGCGCGTGTCCATGCGCCGCATTCAGGCGGTCGCCAGCCCCTTCGATGCCCTCATCGTCCAGCCCATCGATCAGTCCGAGGACAACGCTCGACAGAGGTGAAAGAGCATCGGCCTGAAGTCGCCGATATCTTTCTTCAACACGAGAAGGAGTTTCTGGAGGGCTGGCGGCCTGCCTTATCGGACCGCCAGTTGCAGACGCTCCGCGACATCGGCGCGTGTCGAACCGCGGCGCTGGGCGCTCATCTTTATGAATGCGATCGTTGCCACCGCGAGACGATCGTGCCAAATTCCTGCTTGAACCGGCACTGCCCAAAGTGCGGCAGCGCGGCGCGTGACCGCTGGCTAGAGAAACATTCGGAAGAGTTACTGCCAGTCGCTTACTCGCACGTGGTCTTTACGCTGCCGCACGAACTTATTCCGCTGGCGCTGCAGAACCCGACCGTCATTTACAACCTATTCTTCCGAGCCGTTTCGCAAGCACTGCTCACCATCGCCGCCGATCCGCGCCATCTGGGAGCACGCCTGGGTTTTTTGGCGGTCCTACATACTTGGAATCAGAAATTGCTGGCTCATCCGCACTTGCATTGCCTGGTGCCCGCCGGCGGCATCGCCTTTGATCAGACACGCTGGATTTCGTGTCGGCATGCAAAGTTCTTCCTTCCCGCAAAAGCGTTAGCTGCTAAGTTCCGAGGAAAATTTCTCTCTCTCCTGCGCCGTGCATTTCGTCGAGGCAAGCTGCAACTCCACGGAACCATGGCCCCGCTTCAGGTGCGCAAGGCCTTCGATCAATTCACCTGGTTGCTCAAAAACAAAGACTGGGTCGTCTACGCCAAGAAGCCCTTTGCCGGGCCGACGCACGTGATTCGGTATCTGGCTCACTACACACATCGCGTAGCGATCGCCAATGGCCGGCTTCTTGATTTCGAAAATGGGCGCGTAACTTTTCGCTGGCGTGATTCGGCGCATGGCAACCAGCAGAAAATCATGACACTGGATGCCATAGAGTTTATGCGCCGCTTCTTACTGCACGTGCTCCCACGCGGGTTCGTCAACATCCGCCATTTCGGCTTTCTGGCCAATCGGGAAAGAAAGCATGCTCTGCCGCTGTGTTTCACTCTTCTTTCCTCCTCGCAGCCTGTGACTGAAAGTGTGCGCGCCGAGAACTCCTCTCGCGAAGTACGGGCTTGTCCTTACTGCCAGGGAACACTCCTGCCAGTGGCACGGCTCACCTTGGTTCAACTCCTGGCTCGCCATCTAATTCCGGCACTGGACACCTCATGATCGCCCAACGGCTGACTATTTTCCTCCCGCCTGCCCACCGCCTCGGAGCGGTCTCGTTCGAGGTGTGCCCGAAATCCTTCCCAACCATTAGGAGCAGCATTTTCCCCTTCCTCGCTCGCTTTATCCTTCTTCTGAGCACTACCCCAAGCGTCCAATTTTCTGTTTTCCGTCCCCTTCAAAAATCCCCAAAACGAGATTCAAAACTCAGCGGCATTTCGGACCCGGCTTCGTTCAAGTAGCGTTATCCGAACTCCCTCGGCGCTCAGCATCGCAGCGCGCCTCAACCTCCGCGCGCCTCAGGAGTTCCGATCAACGCTTAGGACTTTAAAAGAGCTGGCATCCGGATCTATAGAGCGATCAAATGCGAGTAGAGCAATCAAATGCGAGACTCGCCCTACGGATAAGATTGATCGCATCCGGCCGATTCTCGTCGTCCCTAACCAGCGGGGATTTTCGAAAATCGGAGGAAAAAGATAGATGGTTGTTCTGCGCGAAAGCCCGATGACAATCCGTAGAGAGAAATCGTGAGCGTCACACTAGATCACACGGTTACTGCCAGTCGGACAACCAAGCAGCCGCAGATCATTTTGCCGACATCATAAGCCTCACTTTTGGGTAAGCGGGAAGGGGTGGACGGCAAGTTTGTATCGGTTCAGGTGAACGAAGCCGTAAGGCTATTCTTTGTCACATCAGATCAAGTCATGTCCCAACATCTGGCGTTCGTAGCGGACGATACAACGTTTGAGGGACATCGTGCAGCAACTCCCGGAAAAAGGGCGTGGGTTTTAGCAGCAGCCTCCGAGACCCCGAAAACGGTCGCACCGATCATTCGTTCGCGCCGCGAGGCCTGGAACATCCGGATGGTCATTTTTTCGAAATCATGACAACCGGGATCCCTCGGGTTCGGCCATCACCTTAGATGCTGGGCGAATATTTCAATCAATTTGTTGCGAACGGCAAAGCCGCCAGGCGCGACACTCTTGACTCTGCCATTCGCGTTCGTCTCCTACGTTAAATTACTGCGGGACAATGCAATGGTGCGCAAGGCGTCGGATAATCCGCTATTTGCCACGTTCGCCACATTGCTGCGCGGCGTGCCCCCGCCTGCGCTATCGTCACTTGGCATAGCTTGATCGGTAAAAACACTATAAATATTAGCTCGCGGACCCGCTACACCGCCTGAACCGGAGCTATCATCCGCTGGCATGCTACCGGTCGGATTTGGGCCGACGGGATCGGACGGCTGCGTCTCCTCCGTCTCAGGAGCATCGGGCTGTGTACCTTGGCTAGAGTTGTCCGTGTTGGTGCTCGAAGAGGAGTTTGGCTCACTTGAAGAACTACTGCTAGAGTTCGGGCTCGCTGTGCTTTGGTCCTGCAAGAAAGCCGGGTCATCAACGTCCCCAATATCTGTCCCGGGGTCAGCGTTGGGATCGCCCGCGGTGGTCTTCCCGTCTTTGTTGGTAATGGGTTCGCCGGTCGTGGGATCAGTGTACGTGCCGTCGGGCGTGAAGCCCGCGTCAGGGTCTTTACAGTAGCCTCCGGTCTTGCCTGCGGATTGGCCTCCCGTGGGTCCCGGATCAGTACAGGTTTCCCCATTTCCCTCCCCTATTGGCGGATTATTCTCGTCCGGCTGGAATATCGCCTTCACGGCGCTGCCAACGGCTATACCGGCTTCACAAAGTCCGGTGCCTACGTACTTCCCAGCTTCGCCGAACGCCGTGGAGGTGTTTGCGGGGGCCTCCTTGGTTGCTTCAGCTGCTTCTCCGGCCAGAGTACCGGCCGCCGACATGCCCGATGCCAGCACTCCATCGCTGCATCCACTCGATGGCTGAGTTACTACTTTTGTGTCAACTTGTTGCATAGCATCGTCGCCCTTTGTTTTGATCAGAATGACGGGTGAATCTACAAGTTGTCCGAGTTGAAAAGGAGCGCTGGTTGCTGCTGTCACAATGGCGCTGACGTCCGATTGCGAATAGAGGGGGCTGGTGAGGCTGTAAGCCGGAGCTCGGGTGCCTGCCGGAGTTGTTGTGGAAGTTAGAGATGCGACCGCTGCCGCATTTTGATTGTCGATACTGAGATTTCCCATTAGGTGGGTGCCTTTCTGCCTGTTCTTGCAGGCTGCCTGCCTGACTTGTCTGCGCTTTTCTAAGGATGTTGTCTCTCTTGCCCAACCTGATGGCCGCGCTCCCTGGGAACACCGTTGTTGTACACGAGCTCCCATCCAAAAAAAGAGGCCGGGATTTCTCCCGGCCGGCTCTATTGCACTACTAACTTACTAACTAGGTACTTTACTGCGGCTGCACTACCGTGAAGCCTGTCTGGCCTCCGATATTCACGGTCAGTAGAGCGGCCTTTCCTTTCGCCTCGTTCATCAGGCGTTTGAAGTCGCCTGTGTTCGCTACTGGCTGCCGGTTCACCGCAATAATCACCGCGCCCTTTCCGAGGTTAGCGGCGTCCGCTGCGGGGCTGCTCTGGTCGACGTCGTCCACCACTACACCCTTCGTGGAAGCGGGTACGTTGATCTGCTGCGCGATCTCCGGCGTTAGGTTCTCGACCGTGATTCCACGCGCCGTGACGCTCCCGTTCGGACCGCCATTGTTGTCGTCATCGTTTCCGTTGTTGTCGTTGCCTGATTTCTTGGAATCCCAATCGACTCCGTTCGGCCGCTGGCCGAGCGTGATGCTGATCTGCATCGGCTTGCTGTTGCGAACGATGTCCAGGTTCACAGTTGAGCCCGGAGAGCGCGAAATCACCGCCATTGTTAAATCATCGGCGTTGTTAACCGGTTTTCCATCGATCGCGGTCACAACATCGCCCATCTTCAAGCCAGCCTTCTCAGCCGGGCCGCCTGGTGTAACTTGGCTGACCAGAGCGCCCTTATCATTCTTCAAGCCAAACTGCGGAGCCAGTTCAGGAGTGAGGCTGCCGAGCAGCGCGCCCATATAGCCGCGCGATACTTTGCCGCTCTTCTCGATCTGATCCATTACCTGCTTGGCCATATTGGACGGAACCGCGAAGCCGATTCCAATGTTTCCGCCTTCCCCTCCGCCGAATGAGTTGCCGCCCGTCAGAATCATGGTGTTGATTCCAATCAGCTGGCCTTGCGCGTTGATCAACGCGCCGCCGGAATTACCCGGATTGATGGCCGCGTCCGTCTGGATGAAATCCTGGATGTGCGTCTGTCCTTCCAGTTTCCGGCCCTTGGCGCTCACAATACCCATGGTCACCGTATGATCCTGCTCGAACGGATTTCCAATCGCGAAGCACAGGTCACCGACACGCGCCGCGTCGGAGTTGGCAAACGGAAGCGTCGGAAGATCGTTGGCAGTGATTTTGACCACGGCCAGATCGGTCTGCGGGTCCGTACCCACCGTCTTAGCGGTAAAGTCGCGGCCGTCGGAGAGCTTCACCTTAAGAAGCGTCGCCTTATCCACCACGTGATTGTTGGTCAGGATGTAACCGGATGGACTGACGATCACGCCCGAACCCAAACCGCGCTCGCGCTGATCCCGCGGCCGCATACCCTGGCCGCCAAAAAACTGTCGGAAAAACGGATCGGCCGTAAATGGATTCTGCCCCTGTTGTTCTGAGGCCTTGATTACCCTCGTCGAACTGATCGTCACCACCGCCGGTGATGCCTTCTCAATGATGTCCGCGAACGAGTTAGATAGCTGGCTGACCCGCTGCGTACTTTCCTTCGTATCGGCCCGGGCTACCACGGCGACCGGGCTGTTGGAGTGTGTTGCTACGGCAAATGCGGCGATCAGGCCGCCGCCGATCGATGCCGCTACCAGCGTCAGAATCGCGGTGGAGCGGCGGAATTGAACTACGTTAGACATGCCCTGCAAAAATCCTTTCTTGTCTGGCGGCTCGTCTGGCGACCCTGCCGCGTTCCTAAAATATGACGTGCTAAACCAAATTTCGGCTCATCTGTGTGGGACAGGCCCTCGGCCTGCGCGGCGCTCCCAGCGCCGCTTCGGACGGTTTTTCCACAAACCCGAAGGCAAGCGATTTCAACACCTATCACTTCGCCACCGCTTCCATCTTCTGCCCAGCCTGAACCTTGAACTCCAGCCCGGACCCCGCCGGATCGGCATCCAGCACGATCTTCTGACCGTCCCGTACCTCCCCGCCCAGAATCCGCCTTGCCAACGGAGTCTCGATCTCTCGCTGAATCGCCCGTTTCAACGGTCGGGCTCCATAATTCGGATCGTAACCGATACGCACTAGCCTCGTTCGAGCCGCATCCGTCAGCTCCAGATCTATGTGGCGCTCCTCCAGCCGTGCTCGTAACCCGGCCAGCTGAATCTCCACTATCTTCTTTAGATGCTCCTCGCTTAGCGCGTGGAACACGATAATCTCGTCCAGCCGGTTCAAAAACTCCGGCCGAAACGCCTGCCGCAATTCGCCGAGTACCGCATCCTTCATACGACGGTACTCTTCGCCGTCGAACGCACCTCGGTAATCGAGAATACGGTGACTCCCGATGTTCGACGTCATGATCACGATCACATTCTTGAAATCGACCGTCCGGCCCTGCCCGTCCGTTAGACGCCCGTCGTCCAAGACCTGTAGCAGCGCATTGAACACATCGTGATGCGCTTTCTCGATCTCATCGAACAGCACCACCGAGTACGGCCGGCGCCGCACGGCCTCCGTCAACTGGCCGCCTTCGTCGTACCCCACATATCCCGGAGGCGCGCCGATCAGCCGCGAAACCGTATGTTTCTCCTGGTACTCCGACATATCGATTCGGACCATCGCCCGTTCGTCGTCGAACAGGAACTCCGCCAGTGCTCGCGCCAGCTCTGTTTTCCCGACCCCTGTCGGACCTAAGAAGAGAAAGCTTCCGATCGGCCGCTTTGGATCCTTCAATCCGGATCGTGCCCGGATAACGGCTTCCGCCACCGCCAGCACGGCTTCATCCTGCCCGATAACTCGCTTGTGCAGTTCGTCTTCAAGCGCCAGCAGCTTCTTCATCTCGCCTTCGAGCAGCTTCGAAACCGGAACACCCGTCCAGCGGCTCACGATTTGGGCGATATCTTCTTCATCCACTTCTTCTTTCAGCAGCCGCGTACCGCCCTGGCCCTTCGCTGCGCGTTCTTCTTCCGCTTTCAATTGTGCTTCGAGCTGTGTCAGCTTGCCGTATTTGAGTTCTGCCGCTTTATTAAGGTCGTAGGCTCTTTCCGCCTGGGCGATTGCTATCTTTACCTGTTCAATCTGCGTCTTCAGCCCTCGTACCCGGTCGACGGCTTCTTTTTCGTTTTGCCACTGCGCTTGCAACGCCGAGGATTGCGTCTTCAGCTCCGCCAACTCCTTCTCGATCCGCTTCAGCCGGTCCTTCGAAACCGAATCCGACTCCTTCTTTAAAGCCTCCCGCTCGATCTCGAGCTGCATGGTTCGCCGCAGAATCTCGTCCAGCTCGGTCGGCATGGAATCGATCTCCGTCCTGAGCCTTGCTCCCGCCTCGTCCACCAGGTCGATTGCCTTATCCGGCAGTTGCCGGTCCGTGATGTACCTGTTCGACATCACGGCTGCTGCCACCAGCGCCGTGTCCTTGATTCGTATGCCGTGATGCAGTTCATACCGCTCGCGTAAGCCGCGCAAAATGGAAATCGTGTCTTCCACCGTTGGCTCGTCCACGAACACGGTCTGGAAACGCCGTTCCAAAGCCGCATCCTTCTCGATGTATTTGCGATATTCGTCGAGTGTCGTCGCCCCGATGCAGTGCAGCTCCCCGCGCGCGAGCATGGGTTTCAGCAGATTCCCTGCGTCCATGGCGCCTTCTGCTTTCCCGGCGCCAACCACTGTGTGCAGCTCGTCGATAAACAGAATGATTCCACCCTCGGAAGACTGCACTTCCTTGAGCACCGCCTTCAGACGCTCTTCGAATTCCCCGCGGAACTTTGCGCCCGCTATCAGCGCGCCCATATCGAGCGCCATAACCTTCTTATCCTTCAAGCCTTCGGGGACGTCGCCGCGTACGATCCGTTGCGCCAGTCCTTCCACGATCGCCGTTTTCCCGACCCCCGGCTCCCCGATCAGCACCGGGTTGTTCTTCGTTCGCCGTGAGAGGACCTGGATCACTCGCCGGATCTCCTCATCGCGCCCGATCACCGGATCGAGCTTTCCCTTTGAGGCCAGATCCGTGATATCACGGCCATATTTCTGCAGGGATTCATAGGTGGTTTCCGGGTTCTGCGTGGTCACGCGCTGGTTCCCCCGCACCTCGACCAGCGCCTTCATCAGCCGGTCACGTGTTAAACCGAATTCCCTCAGCAGCTTACCTGCCGCGCCTTGGTCCTCGGCCGCTCCCAGCAGCAGGTGCTCGATTGAGACGTACTCATCCTTGAGCCGTTTCGCTTCGTCCTCTGCCCGCGTAAACAACTGCGACAGCCGGTTCGTGATATATACCTGGTCCGGCCGGACTCCTGCCCCTGAAACCTTGGGTAACTTTTCTATTTCTTGCAACAGCCGCTTATGCAGTGGCTCCAGCGCGACGTCGGCGCGCAGCAAAATCGAGGGAGCTAAGCCGCCCTCCTGTTCCAACAGCGCCAGCAGCAGATGCTCCACATCCACCTGCTGGTTTCCATGTTCTACCGCCAATGATTGCGCCTGCCGGAGCGCCTCCTGCGACTTCTCGGTCAGTCGATTAAAATCCATACTGTATAGATAGCACCTTAGTGGGGTGCGATGCAATAATCTTAGTGCGTTTCACTCAATTATTTTGGGCTGTCGCTGGCCGGAATACCGCCGGTTTGGAAGGCTTGACTTATTTAAGTCGCGAGGGTAAGTTAACCGCATGCCGGCCAATTCTGTTCGGACAAGTATCGATTTTGCCGCGTGAGCTGATTCTTGGCTCCTTGCCATGGCAGAAAGCCACGAGGGAACCATCATCACCTTCGACGCCCGGCTAGCTTCCCGGGCTGAGTCGGGTGGGAGAGGACGCTGGGTCCTGCTCGCTAGTTCGGTCGCCAATGGCGATGAGCTTCGGGCGCAATCCAGCGATGCCTTCGGCGCGGGACGTTTACGCGTAGCAGACCTCTAGCCCTAAAAGGTCGCATCTCATCACATGTCGTGAATGTCTGAACAGCGGTCCCGTATCCAGGCAATCAGTTTGGCTTGGCCAATCTCGCTGTCATAAATCTCACTATGTGAGAGTGGCACTGCGACTCCCGAAGCAGGAGTTGTGGGCGCGATAAGCTCGACCTGCCAGCGGCCCTTGGGCGTACTTTCTGCGCTTATGCCGAGAAGGATGTTCCTGACCGCCAGTTCCCAGCCAAACGGAGGAACGCAGAGCAGAGTGAGAAATACCCACACGAGAGGCGCGATCAGATAGAGCACTATATGGGTGCTTACGAGCGTGGAGAAAATCAATGCGCTGCTGAAAAAGTTGCAGCCGATAAAGGCAAGAAAGAAAGTAAGCAGCCGCCCAATCAGCGCTCCTCGCAAACCGAAACCGAGCAGAGCTATGCCGCCGATGAAGAGTCCCAGCGCCAGTCCGGCGCTCACCAGAAACAGACGCACCGTGCCGAAAAGCGTGCGTGGGAAGTGCTTATAGACAAAGTCCGGAAAGACGTTTTGGACGAGTCCGCCCGCCGCCCGCGAACCAAGGCGCTCCATCTCGAGCCAGACGCGCGTAGCAAGCCACGCAACCAGCTGGGCTGATCCGATGAAGGACGATGCTTCATCGGCAATAGAGCGGGCGATAAAAATACGCTTTGAACTCAAACCGTTGAGATCGAGTGCCTTCTCAATAGTGACTGTGGAGCGGACGAACCTGGCAATGCACTCTAACGACCGTTGTGTAACAGCGCTCCTGGCCTTCCCGGAAATGAGATGAGCGACCAGCCCTGCTGCATATACCGCGAGGAGCACCTCCATCGTCTCCTTCGGATACCGCCCTATATCGAACTTCTGCCACGGACGTGTCATGAGCGCGTAAGTGGTCACGATTGCCGCCAAAAGCATACTGAACATGGCGGCATAGAATGCATCCCGCAGAACATTCTTCTGAGCCTCTGATTCGACTTGCCAGAAGATGTTGTTCCTCCGCCTCGTAACGAGAAAAGGAGTTGAGAGGCAGGCAACGCCGCGTATACTCTTCCCAATCGAGTCTTCCTTCATTGCATAGAGAGCCACGCTTCCCCCATGGCTGTGCCCGACAACGAAAAGGTCTGCGTCTGGGTTGTCTCGAGCCAACATCGTAAGATGCTGTCGTAACTCTTCACTCGCAGCTTGGCGAGCCCTGAACGTGTTCTTTCCCGACCACGGAAAAGGCAGGACGGTCGGATGCCCGAGTTCCCTATCAAGCGCCTTTCGGAGGCTTGAGCCAAGCTGGGTCCACTGGGCATTCCTGGCCCAGGTGCCGTGAACCAGGGTGATGATGAGTGGTCGGCTCTCGGCGCCCCTTGGGAATTCCACGCTGACGATACTACCTCAATCTGTGAGCGTTGAAACTTCGCGGCAACGCCAGGCTAGCCGACGGCGCAATAATCTCAGTGTGATCCGCCCAATCTCAGCGCTTCTCTGCACTCTCCTTTTGGCGACACCCGCTCCGGCCTGGTGGGAAACTGGCCATCGTACGGTGGTCCGTATCGCTGCCTATCACCTCACGCCGGCCGCCCGGACCCGTATCGCCCGGATCCTCAGCGTCCCCGACACTCCCGAAAGCGTCGCCGACGCCCTCAGCGTTGCCTCCACCTGGGCGGACGAGAGCAAAGGGGAGACCAAGACCGGTTCCTGGCACTACATCGATTTAGCGATTCAGGACGACGAGTCTGACATTCCTTTACGCTGCAAGAACGACGATTGCGTTACCGCTCGCATTCGCCTCTTTGCCGCTCAACTCTCCGGCCACACGGCGAGCGCGTCTGTAAGCGAATTGGACGCGCTCCGCTATCTCATTCACTTTGTCGGTGACGTTCACCAGCCGCTGCACGCTATCTCCGATGCCGATTTGGGTGGCAATTGCGAGCACATCGATCCGCCGATTGGCGAAGCCAAGAATCTACACGCTGTCTGGGACGGAATCATCGTGAACAGCATCGGCGAAAGCGATCGCGATTTGGCGGCCGATCTCGAGCGCAACCTGGAATCCTTCTCCGAGCAGTTGCGCAACGATCTCGCCCTGGGCACGGAGACCGATTGGACCTGGGAATCTCATAAGATCGCCATCAGGAACGTCTATAAGAGCCTCTCGATTCCCACCGAACCGGTCATCTTCCCCGCGAATTGCCAGGCCGCCCCGCTCGAAATCTCGAACCTGGTTCTGCACCTGCCGTCCTCTTATATAGACGACATGCGCCCGGTCGTCCGCGAGCAGCTCACCAAAGCCGGCCTTCGCCTCGCCCGTCTGCTCAACGACTCTTTATAAGCCTGTGCAATCGCGGCAACTATCTTTTGCCTGACGATTGGTGACAAACAAGGGCCGAAGCTAATCCACACGCTCCCACTCGTGGGTTCGGCGAGATCATGGGTGCCGGCGTGTTGGATTCAAGCGGAGATCTCGATATGATACTTACCTGCGAATCGGAGCTTGCGATGTCCTTGGCAGAATCAGTTCGTAACGAAACGCTCGGATTTCAACAGGAAATTGCTCGTCTGCAAGCCCTGCTCGAGGCTTCGCGGAGAGTTCACGGTGCGCTCGATTTAGACGAGGTTCTTCACTGTGTTCTAGAGATCAGTGTGAAAGAACTCGAAGCGGAGGGCGCATTCTTCACCGATGGTGAGGCCATCGCAGCGGCCCGCACCACGCGCTACGGACGGGTGCCGGAACCGGCCTCGCATGACCCTCAAGAGGACTGGACAACTTACCCCAATGTAGGTCTATTTGATAAGCGCGGACGGCTTCTGACACGCCTGGTCGTCTTCCGGCCAGGAAATCCGCTGAACCTCGAAGAGCAGGATTTTCTGGAAGGACTCGGCTTACAATCTGCCGTAGCCGTCGAGAATGCCCGGCAGCACAAACGACTCCTCGCCTGGGAACGGGTGCAGCAGGATCTCGCCGCTGCGCGAACCATTCAGAGCAGCCTTCTGCCGCAAACGCTTCCTGCCATTGCCGGGTACGCGCTCGACTACCGCTCGAACGCTTGCTTTGAGGTCGGCGGCGATTATGTCGATATTCTCGCTCTCCCTGAACAGCGGTACATCATGATTGTCGCTGACATCGCCGGCAAGGGGCTTGCCTCAGCCCTGGTAAGCGCCTCCTTTCGTGCCGCCTTTCGAGCTATGGCGATCGCCGACGTCCCGCTCGAGGAATTGGCCGCGGACATCAATGCTCTGCATTACGCCGAAGGCCCGGAAGCGCGCCTGCGCTATGTCACTGCCGTCGTTGCGCATTTGGACACCCGTCTACACGAGCTCGAAGTGGTAAACGCGGGCCATAATCCCGGATTTCTTGTGCAAGGCGACGATGGAAGTTCCTTGATTCAGGCGAGTGGTCCGCCGCTCGGCATGCTCCCGGCCGTGAGATACTCTGTGGAACGTTTCCAACTGCAGCCGAATGCGAAGCTGCTTCTGTACACCGACGGTCTGACAGAAGTCTTCCGAGGCGACGAGGAATTTGGGACTCAACGCTTGCTGACGGAGTTTGTAAAAAGCATGGAACGCGACTGTGGCGCACTGCTCGATTGTCTCTGGCGCCGAATGCGTGAGTTCGCCGGCAGTACGGAACAGAGTGACGACATGACTGCACTGGCTTTGTTTCGCCGCGATCCGGAAGATGCTTGAATGAGTGAAACTCCGACAGATACCGATCAGGCGGTTACGACCGAGCTACGGCTGCCCTCTCGCCTCGGGTTTGAAAAAGTGGCGATGGGCACCGCCGCGAGCGTGGCCGAATTGATGGGATTTGCCGAAGACCGCATCGAAGATTTGAAAACCGCTGTGGCTGAGGCCTGCATCAACGCCATCGAACACGGCAACCGTCGCGATGCCTCGCAAACGGTCCTTGTCATTCTCTCGATTGCGGAGAACACGCTCGAAGTGAAGGTGGTCGATCATGGTGCCGGCGCAGGGAAAACCCCCGTCCAGCGGCCGGACATCGACCGCAAAATGAGTGGCAAAGAGGACCTGCGCGGGATGGGCATGTTCCTAATCCAATCATTGGTCGACGAAGCCGAGTGGGTCAGCGATAGGCGTGGCGGCAGTTATGCGCGTCTGGCTATTCATCTGGATAGGGAAAAGGGAGTAAGCGATGACGCCTCAGGCTCAAACTAAAGTCAAGGTCGAGCGCAACGGTTCGCTCGCTGTCTTGCGTTTCGAGGGAGACGTGACGAGTACCAGCAAAGATGTGGTTCTCGGCACCTACGAGAAGCTCTCTCCCGAAACGGAACAAATCCTGCTCGATTTCAGTAAAGTGCAGTACTTGAATAGCAGCGGAATCGCCCTCATCATTCAACTGTTGATAGAGGCATCCAAGGCCGGCCGGAAGGTGCAGACCTTCGGCCTCACTCCGCACTTTCAAAAGTCTTCACCATGCTGGGGCTCACCAAATACACCTCGATACAGCCGAGCGAGTCAGCGGCGAAAGCGGCATTCGGATAACTCCGCATTGCCGTAGCGACAACGAAGTAGCGCTTATGTTTTACACGCTAGCTTGCCTGATGCCTGCGCTGCTTCTTTCCTTTTTTCCAAGTACGGGCGCGCCGCGTGATGGCAACGCTCCTTCCGAATTGCTGATCCGCCCGAACGCTGCAGATTGGCGCTGTCACAGCGGTGACGATCCGCGTTGGGCACAGCCCGACTTTGACGACCACGAGTGGCCTCCTTGCTCACCAGATTCATTAGCCCCGCCCGGCATGTCCTGGAGCCGCCTTCACGTCCGCCTGCCGGAACCCGCCCGCTCAGGGTGGTCGGCAGGCGCCGTTCTGCCACCAGCGGGCGTACTGTACGCAAACGGGAGCGAGATCGCCTCCTGGGGCCGCTTGGGGGATAAGCCTCAATATCGTGTTCCAACCTACCGCATTATCCCCTTACCGCCCCTTTACTATCAGGGCGCGGCCGAGGTGGTGTTCGCAGAACGAATGCAGCACTCGACCTGGACGAGGGCCACAATGGGGTTCGGAGCAATTGATCTCCAACTCGGACCTGAACCGGTGTTGCGACAACCGCAGGAGCTGTACGCATTTCAGCGCCTTGCTGGTGCCGTTCCGAACGCTGTCGAGGCACTGCTCGCCTTGCTGCTCGGAGCTTACGTGCTGCGGCTCTGGTCGGCCCAGCGCTCGCAGTGGGAGTATTTCTGGTTCACCGCGATCGCGGCATTTTTTAATTTCCGTGCTATTGCCCACCTGATCACGATTGATATCTCAATGGACGCCCGTTTGGCTAATGCGCTGAACACCGGCTTTGCTCCTGAGGTACTGCTCCCCCCGTTCTTTTGGACTCTCTTTCAGCGGCGAGTTCCAAAGACGGTGGCTGTTTATACTCTAGCGATTTTCACGGTTCGTCTGCTCGGAACATTTTGGTTTCCCGGGCTTGGCGCGCTGCCCTGGATTTGGCTGGCTACCATACCGTGCATGCTGCTTCCGCTCATAGTTACCTTCCAGGAAGTGCGGATGGGAAATCACGAAGCCAAAGTCCTGGCGCTCCCGATGTTTTTCTATGCCGCCGTCATCACCTGGGTTAATCTTTTTCTGGCATACCAATCGTTCATTCTCGCCGGCGGCCCCGCTGTTTTTGGCCGAGCGAACTATCCTGAATGGCACCTGGGAGCCGTCAGCCTGGGCTGGATCGAGATCGGTCAGACCGTATTTCTGCTCACAACCGCAGTGATATTGGCCGATCGTGCTCGTCGAACCAACATCGAGCAGGCTCGGCTGGCCGGGGAAATCTCCGCCGCCCAGCAGCTTCAGCAACTGCTCGTCCCCCCGCCGAGTGTGACCGTCGGCGAGTACCGGATCGAAAGCGCATATGTTCCCTCCGAGCAGGTCGGCGGTGACTTTTATCAATTGATTCCAAACGGAGATGGCAGTCTGCTGATTGTCCTCGGGGATGTCAGCGGCAAAGGCCTGAAGGCTGCCATGGTGGTCAGCCTGCTGGCAGGCGCGCTCCAACGAATTCGGAACGAAGATACGCGGCCTCTATCCGTACTTAGGTCTTTGAACGAGGTGCTTTACGGGCGTACCGAGGGCGGCTTCGTGACATGCTGCTGTGCGAACTTGGACTCGACAGGACAATTGACCGTTGCCAACGCCGGGCATCTCACGCCTTATCACAACGGCCAGGAAATCGAGACCCCACCGGCTCTTCCTCTGGGCATTGACGCCGATGCGCACTGGATAGAAGCGCACCTCGATCTGCAGCCTGGCGATCGCATTGTCTGGATTTCGGATGGCGTTGTAGAGGCCAGAAACGGCAACCGCGATCTGCTCGGGTTCCAGCGGGCAAAGGAACTTGCAACGCTATCTGTTTCCGAGATCGCCCGCGCTGCGCAACAATTCGGCCAGGAAGATGACATCACGGTAGTCTCGGTGACGCGTCAATCGGTGGCGGTTCTTCTACTTCTCAAGATTCGAGAATAGCTGTGAGGTCGTCAGCCGCAGCATCGGTTAGCAGTTGTGGCTTGATACGTTTTCAGGTCCCGCAAAGCCAGTGCGGGATCTACGGTCGTACAGAGCGGCCTTGTTAGTTGGCGAACCGTCAATCGGGAGCGGGTTGCGTTCGGGGATGGCTACAGCAGCGGCAACTTCCGGATCGTGCGTTACTCGTACAGACGTTATTTGCAAAGGTACTTTCACTCCTTTTGCTGACTCGCTTCTTGAACGTGTTCCGCACGAGCAAGCGCGTCTTTATTGCGACTTAGCCAACCCGATAACGTCGGAAAGAGGGCTCCTACGTATCGAACCAGCTCCGGTCTGTCCTTCTTATCATTCAGCTTGTGTAAGTAATAGTGGTAGGCATGCGGAAGACGCGAAGGGTTGAAGAACGTTTTCCACCAAGATCCGCTCAACTCGATCCTCTGACCGGATTGCAACGTACAAATGTAAAGAAATCGAATGCAGTCATCTATGTCGCTCAAGGTCTTTCGTTCGCTCTCTGAGAGATTGTCAGGGCACTCGATAAAGCGTACAAGAATATCTTTTATTGGTTCGTAGCACGTCTTTTTATATTCCAGGAATGCGAGCTTCGATCCAAGCATATTGAAATGCTCTTCAAGCTTCAAAAGCAGATCACTGGCTCGAACCCTCACGTTGTGGCGATAGGTAATCAAGAATGACAGCAGCAGAAATGTGCCCGAAACGATTTGAACTGCCCACTTGGCGAGAACCACCTATCCCGATTCACTGGGTGACTGCATGACTTCAACAAAGTACGACTGCACACTGCACTCCTGCGATTGAGAGTGGAACTATTGTATAAATCGCTTTGGGACGAGCGAAGTTCCTTTCGGAGGCGGAGTTGATTTGCGCAGTGTCACCGGCGACTCGGAGACTGTTTTTTAGCAACCGACGGAGGTCACCGGCCACCGAGAGCTCACGTGGTGTATCTCGCGCTGGACCCCGAACTGGATCCACTTCGTTCCGATCCGCGTTTTCCGCCGCTGGCTTGCTCAGAGTTTGGAAGGGTTCGACCCGAGTTCGAGTCAGGTGCACTTCGAATTGGCCGGCAATCCACATACTGCTCGCTACCACGCCTGTTTTTTCATTTGAGTGTGATTGTGCAAGAGAACTCGGATCAACGTCAATCCTCCACATCTCTCCGCGGTCGCAAAATGACCTCACGAGCTAAGTCAATGACAGGGTTAGGCTAAAGCCATACTTACCTCCAAAGAGCGCATTGATGGTTGGATGCGAACCGCGCTGGTATCTGGATCGCCTTCTTTGGGTCTGGTCTGATGATGGTCGCAGTGGCAATCGTGATGGCCGACGCTGGGCGATCGTCTGCGGTATTTAGGTCTGGAGTTCTTTTTTAGGCCCTCACAAGGACGGGCGAATGCAGCATTTTCGGCACTCGTGCTGCGCGTGATCGGGCGCACAGCGACCGCCACTAAGTACGCGATTCTTACCTCGCTCCGAAACATCCCTCTTTCCTACATGACCGCTTTCGACGGCTTCGCGCATGACGTTTCGTAACTGTCCATACCGCGCCACCGCGGATCGGAACGCGAACCTGACTGTAGCAAAAACGATCAACGATAGCTGCCTTCTCTATCTCGGCCGGTAAATCACCAGATTGTGCGTCGCCCGCTCCGATGCAGACGATGTCTTTCCCGCCCTTCCCGGAAAGGTCGGCCACCGTGCAACCTGCTGCTGACACCTCACCCTGCTCGACAATCTCGCGCTCCCACTTCCCGCCGTCCCACCGATACAGATACACTCCGTACGGTTTCCCGCGAAAACCCGCCACAATCTCATCCTGCCCGTCCCCGTCGAAGTCCGCCGTCTCGATGTTGTGTCCATCGAGGATCGTGTCGTCGATCACCTCGCGTTGCCACTCGCCTCCTCGCTTGCGATAAACCACAACCTCATTGCCGTGCCATGGCTCGATCGTCGCCAGGAATCTTTCTTTGCCGAGATGCCCCACGCTGATGTCGCTGGTACCGCTCTTCGGCCACGCCCTGGGGCTGCCCTTTGCAATCTCCGTGCGCGACCAGTTCCCGTCTGGTCCGTATCGGTAAAGGTGAATACCGAGAAAGCCGCCGATTAGAATGTCCTGGCGGCCGTTGTGGTCCCAGTCGTTCACGAAGATCCCGTGAACGATGCCCTCTTCCTCGTTCCCGATCTCCCTTCGCTTCCATTCGCCCGGTTTGTAGTACACCAGCGGAACGTGTCCGCGGTACTCCGGAGCCGTCGATTTTGGGTCTGCCAGCGGCGTGTTGATCAGGTAGTTATTACCGTTTCCGCCTATATCTGCCCAGCGCAAACGATGCGAGGTCGGTAGCCGGTCTATCACCCTAGCTGTCCAGGGATTACGCGGGTCCTGTCCCGCCGTTAACACCGCCACTTCCCCCGTGCTCTTTTCCGGATACATAGAAAATCCATACGCGACTGCAATTGTCGGGATCCTCGCCGCTTTCGGCGTCCAGCAAGCCAAATTGATCATGGACGGCAATCCGCTTACCAGTACATGGCGTTTCCACGTTGGATTTTCGAACCAAACGAGGTCGGACATGTCGCTACCCAGAGCAATGAGATCGAGCTTGCCATCGCCGTTTACGTCGCAAGCGACAACCTGGTAGCCGCCCTTTAAATCGGTCGCCAGAACTTGCCTCTCGAAACGCATGTGTTGAGCCAACAAAATCTGCAGCGCGAAAAACGCAGCTTTTTCACCCACTGATTTACCTTACCGCCGGCGGTTCCTACCGCCTCCGCAGCCTTTTTATAGACGGTAAAAACCCTCTCAGTCCCTATAATGAAAGCGAGGTAAAACGAAAGGACCTGCATATTGCCATTCATGCTGTTCCCCGCCGACCTGAGTCTGTGGGACATCATTCAAAACCTTCGCCCGGTTCCCCTCGCTGTCATTGCCATCCTGATTCTTTTTTCGCTATTCTCCTGGACCATCGTGTTCGCGAAGAGCACCGTTTTCAGCCGCGCGCGCAAGGACAACCGCAAGTTTCTGCGCGCCTTTCGCAAAGCGCAGAGCTTGCAGTCACTGGCCGTCGCGAGCGAACAATTTGGAACCGCGCCTCTCGTAGCTGTCTTCGATTTCGGCTATGGAGAGATTGAACGTCAGATCAAACAGCGTGGTGCCCTGGTCAATAAGAACGCCATTGAACGCAGCCTGCAGTTGGGCATAAGCGAGGAAGTCACCAAGCTCGAGACGAACATGAACTGGCTCGCCACCGTGGCCTCTGTCTCTCCGTTTATCGGACTGTTCGGAACGGTGTGGGGCATCATCGATGCCTTCGAAGGTCTCGGCAGCGCCGGAAGCGCCAGTCTGCGAGCCGTGGCACCGGGTATCTCGGAAGCCCTTGTCACCACGGCCATTGGCTTGGCCGCCGCCATTCCCGCCGCCATCTTCTATAACATTTTCGGCAGCCGTATCAAAGAAATCGGCACTCGTATGGAAGACTTCGCGATCGAATTCCAGAACTTCGCCGATCGCGACTTCGGCGGCTGATTCACGCTCAATACGCTATGGCTTTTTCATTCAACGAGAACGGAGGCGTAAGACGAGGCCGTCGCTTCGGTGCTCCCACTGCGCTTGCCGACATCAACATCGTTCCTCTTGTCGACGTCGTACTCGTATTGCTGATCATCTTTATGATCACGGCCAATGTCATGGAGTTCGGTCTCGATATCCAGGTTCCGACAGTCAGGCGTGTACAAAACACCGCCCAGGATCTTCCGGTTGTCAGCGTCACCAAGAACGGCGAGTCGTTTCTGAACGAGAAGCCGATCAACATCAATGCCCTTGCTGAAGGTGTTCGCCAGCGCTTCCACGGCGCGACTGCTGTTTACGTGCGCGCCGACAGGGAAACGCCCTGGGATCCGATCGCCCAGATCGTCGCGGAACTGGGTGAAGCTAAGTTTGAGGTCAAGATGGTGACGGCGCCAACCGATTCCGCCGCGCGGCGCCGGCCTCGCTAAGAACCCATGCCGGAACGGCTCGACATCCTCGATCAACGCGATCCGCTCGGGCTGCCCGTCTTCGGGTCGTTGCTTTTACACGCCGCGGTAGTCGCACTTCTATTTCTTGGGTGGTTTTGGATGAACCGCACGCGCGAACAACTCGGCGACGCACACCCTTCTGGCGGACCCGCATATGCTGTCTCGGCAGTTCACAGCATTCCGATCCCGCAGCGCGAAGCGCCCCCGAACCCCGTTGCAAACGATACTCAATCCCTGGTCCCGAGTTTGCCTTCCAAATTAGACGTACAAAGGCAGCTGGTCTTGCCCGATAAGAACGCCTTTGAAATTCCGGAGAAGAAAAAGCGCCCGGCTCCGCAGCCGCTTCAAAAGCAGCAATACACGCCGCCCGCTCCAAGGAACCAGGTCTATAGCCGCTCTCCGCAGGCGCTCTCCAATCAGATGTATTCGCAACAGAGCGGAGCTGGCCAAGTCGGAATCGGCGCCAATTCACCTCTCGGAAATCGCCTCGGTTGGTATGCTGAACTGGTTCGCCAGCGTATCGCCCAGAACTGGCAGACCAACGGGCTCGACGCTCGCGCCCAATCGCAGGCTGCCATCGTCAGCTTTTACATCATGCGTGATGGAAGTGTTCGGAATCCGCAGATTGTTCAATCCAGCGGTAATCCCTCGGTCGACAACACCGCGCTGCGTGCGGTATACAGCGCCAGTCCGCTGCCTCAGCTTCCTCCGCAGATTACGGAAAGCTACATTTCGGCCCAGTTCACTTTCAACTTACGCTGATGCGAATATTACTTGCCTCACTTACTCTCTTCTTGACTTCCGGCTTGGCCTCGGCTGGCCAGCAGATCACCGGCCAAATCGTCAAAAATCCTGGAAAGCCTTTGATCGCCGTTACCGATTTCCGCGCCTCGGGCGGTGCAGCGGACCTCATGTCGGCCTTCAACCGAACCGTTCAAAGCGATCTCGAGAGCTCACCGCTCATTAATTTCGTTCCCAAGACCCTTTATCCGCTGCAGGTTCCTCAGCAGCCGAGCGATCTTCAGGCGGGCGTCGCAGCTCCAATCGCCCCGCGCCGTAAATCCTCAAGGAAATCGCCTCACCGATTGGAGTCTGCCGCCCATCGGAGCCAATTATCTCGGCATCGGCTACGGCGCGGAAAACCAGGGATCGCTTGTCGTCTTCGGCTGGTTCTACACCACCGCGCCGAATATGCCGTCGCTTCAGCAGGCACAGGTTTTTGGGAAGATCTACACGGCGCCTCTCACGCAGGAAGGGGCCGTCGATGCGGGACATCGCTACGCCGCCGACATCCTCGCGCAATTCGGTGGCAAGAGCCTGGTTGGTACGCGTATCGTCTTTGTCTCAAACCGCAGCGGAGCTAAGGAAATCTGGGTCATGAATTGGGACGGCACAGATCAGCGCCAGCTCACGCGCTATGGATCGATCAGCACCTTCCCCTCTGCTTCACCCGATGGTCGCATCGTTGCCTTTACGACTTACGCCACCGGTTATCCTGCCATTCAGATGTTTTCCCTTGACAGCGGCCGCAAATTGCCGTTTTATAACCAACGAGCCTCCATGAATGCGTTTGTCAGCTTTACACCGGATTCTAAGCGCATCATCTTCTCGTCGACCGCTGCTGGCGGCCCCGCCCAACTCTACTCGGCAAACGTGGACGGCAGCGGCCTCCATCGACTCACTTCCTCGAATTCCATCGAGGTCGAAGCGAAAATCAACCCCGTCACCGGTACCGATCTGGTCGATGTTTCCGGCCGATCCGGTTTTCCACAGGTCTATCAAATGAACCTCGAGGGCGCGAATGTCCGGAGGCTGAGTGCCGGCACAGGAGAAGCAACCAACCCGGCGTGGAGTCCCGACGGCGCGCACATCGCTTTCGCCTGGACGAAAGGCTTCGAGCCTGGAAACTACAACATCTTTGTTATGGATGTCGCTTCGGGACAGACCACGCAACTAACGGCCAACGAAGGCCGTAACGAAAACCCCAGTTGGGCTCCTGATGGGGCGCACATCGTGTATGCTTCAAAGCGCGGCCGGCAATCTCAGATCTGGATGATGAACGCGGATGGTACAGGTAAGCATTCTTTGACCAATAAGGGAAATAACGAAAAGCCCGTGTGGGTCAATGCCGAAAAGTAAACAGTAGGGCATTAAACAATGCAGGAGAAACTTATAACGATCATGGAACGACGCAGGTTATCCCTGGCCTTGAGTTCGGCACTCTTTATGGTGGTGGCAGCTGGTTGTCACAAGAAAGCGCCTCCGCCTCCGCCACCTCCGCCGGTCTCCACGCCTCCGGCAGAAAAACCCGTGGTGGAATATTTCACTGCGGAACCGACTGTGATCAACAGCGGGCAGCCTTCGTCCCTTCGCTGGTCAGTTACTGGAGCGACAGGTGTCGAGATCGATAATGCGATCGGCAGTGTCAGCCCGAACGGCCGCCGTGCCGTCTACCCGAGAGCTACCACGACGTATCACTTAACCGCCAACGGACCCGGCGGTCAAACCACCGCTGATGCCACAATCACGGTCAGTTCACCTCCAGCTCCGGCGCCCGTTCCAAACGCCAATCCGTCGTCGATTCAGGACATACTCGCCCATCAGGTGCAGGATATTCACTTTGACTACGACAAGAGTGACATCCGCCCGCAGGATCAGCCCATCCTGCAGTCAGATGCCGCCGCTCTCAAGCAAATCTTCACGATGGATAGCAATTTCATCGTCACGGTGGAAGGCCATTGCGATGAGCGTGGTTCCGCCGAATACAACCTGGCGCTCGGAGATCGTCGCGCTTCGGCTACGAAAGATGCGCTCGTTGCACTCGGCGTTCCATCGGACAAGCTGAAGACTATCAGCTACGGCAAAGAACGGCCGCTCTGCACCGACGCAACAGAAGACTGTTACGCGCGCAACCGCCGGGCTCATTTCTCGGCTACCCAGTAATTACAGCCAGATTCTCTTACACTTGGAGTAGTAGAACGGGGATAGATCATTTCTGTCCCCTTTCGTTTAGGAGTCAATTTCAATGAAATTTGTGCGCCTGGCAGCCTTACTTCTGACCTGTTCCAGTTTCTCGTTTGCTGTCAATAAAGATCTGGTTGCGATGCAGCGGGATCTCGAGGATCGCATAACCGCCGTGCAGCAATCGATCAATTCGAAACTCGATACTTTGACGGGCATCGTACAGGCCATGCAGTCCGACACCAGGCGCACGGCAGATCAAGTCGCTGCGTTGCAGGACACGGTCAGCAACGGGGTCGCCAAGTCCCTGGCGCCGGTAAACGGAATGAGCAGCAAGGTGGACGCAATGGGAGACGACGTTCGCTCTCTCAAAGATGCGTTGGCCGACCTGGGTTCGCGGCTGGAGCGAATGGATGCCAAGATGACCGATCTAAAAAACCAACTGCAGATCATCCAGAATCCGCCAGCTGCTCCCGGAACATCGGCTCCCGGGACCGCTCCTACGGGCGCGGCGGGTGGCCCTCCCTCCGCCCAGCCCGGTGGGCCGCCTGTCGGGATGAGCGCGAATGACAGCTATACGGCTGCGCTTCGCGATTTGCAAACCGGCAAAACCGAACTCGCCTACAGCGAATTTTCCCAATACCTTCAGTTTTTCCCAAACACTGAGCTGGCCGCGAACGCGCAATATTATCTGGGCGAAATCAGCTTTAATCGCAGCGACTACAACGGTGCTGTCAAAGCGTTCGACGCTGTGCTCGAGCGTTATCCGGACAATCCAAAGACACCGGACGCACATTATATGAAAGCCATGGCTTTGTTGAAGAATGGTGAACGCACCCGTGCGGCCGGAGAATTTCGGATTCTGGTGAAAAACTACCCTCACACGGACGACGCTCGTAAAGCGCTTGCGCAGCTGAGATCGCTCGGGCTCTCGGCCGGCACGGCTACGACTGCGAAGCGCCATTAATGAGTCGACTTGAGCGGCTGATCGACAGCGAGCACCTTACCGCCAATGTTCTTGATTGCGTTAGCTCCGGCTGGCGGGAAGACCAGATTCGTGCTCACGACTCGACCGTCGTCGGCGAATACCTCCAGTGAACATCGATCCACCAACACTTCGACCTTTAGCCGGGTTTCAGCCGTCGCCAGCGGAGCTTCGAGGCGAGCCGGGAAATCAGGGCTGAAGCTGGTGTCACCCGAATGCGAGCGATCTACGAACAACACTTTTTTCGATGGATCGTACCCAACCGAGGTGTAGTAGTCCCCGTTTGACAGAAGCCTCAAGCCGACTTCTCTTCCGGTATCGATGTTGAGCGAGAAAGCCAAAAGGAAGGAGTGCGTCGCCGGGGCATTGCTGCCCGCCTCGACGAGTTGATCGATCTCTTCAACGGGCTTCTGGTAGAGGCGAATGCCTTCGGATGTTTCGCGGAGGGACAACTCGCGGGGAAAGGTCATCTGCCCCCGCCACGGGCTCGTCGGTAGTTTCGCCGCATATTGCCAGTTATCCATCCAGCCAATCATCACCGGCGCCCGGCTCCGAGGCAGCCCGTTGAACGTGAGAGCGCAGTAGCAATCCTTCCCGTAATCCGTCCAGAGCGTAAGATTCGACGGATTGTCGTTTGTAAAACGTGTGCCGTCGAACTTCCCAATAAAATATTGCTCACCTGAACCGCCGAGCCGTGCACCGGGATTTACTCCAATCTTCATTACCCACCGCTTCTGGCTCGGATGGCCTTCGAGCGGCAGTTCGAACAGCTCCGGGCATTCCCATTGCCCGGCGGTCGCCCCGGCCGGGCCGAACTCGCTCATTTTGTTCCAATGCTTGAGATCCGCCGAACTATAGAGCTGTACCTTGTGTTCGTTCGGCAGCGACACCACCATCACCCAATGGCCTCCCTGCTCGTACCAGAAAACCTTCGGGTCTCGGAAATCCGACATATTCAGATTCAGCACGGGGTTCCCGGAATACTTTGTCCAGGTGCGCCCGCGATCGTTGCTGTAGGCGATATTCTGCGTCTGGAGCGCCCGGTTCGACCCGCTTTCTGGTGTGTGACCGGTGTAGATGGCGACCAGGCAATGCTTTCCACGCGTGCAGAAGCCGCTCGAATTGTGTTCGTCAACCACCGTACTTCCGGTGAAGATCATTACCCCGTTTTCTTCTCGAAGCGCGACCGGCAGTTCCCGCCAGTGAAGGAGATCTGTACTGACCGCATGCCCCCAACTCATATGTCCCCACTCGTCGCCAAACGGATTGTATTGGAAGAAGAGATGGTATTCGCCTTCGAAATAGACGAGGCCGTTCGGATCGTTTGTCCAGTGTTCTCGCGGCGAGAAGTGATACTGCGGACGAAAAGGCTGATCATAGCCGGCGGAAGCCGGGTCCTGCGCCCAAACCGTTGTGAATCCGAGAGTCAACCAGATAATGAATCGAAGTAGGCGCACTCAGAAAGCATACTTGAGGAAGCTTGAGCGCTATTTACGGCTTTGGCGGGGTGGTTGGCACTGTGCTCGCGTTGGAATAAGCCTTGTCGTAGAGACCAACAATTGTCGCCGTGATGTCCGTTTCGGGAGCGGCATACATCACTGGCGTACTAGCGTCGCCGGTTGAGAGAATCAAGGTATAGGTGTTGTCCTTCGCATACTTTGTGAGGACAGCCATGAGGCGCTGACTCATCTTCTGCAAAATGCTTTGCTGTTCCGAGCGCAGGGACTCGTCTGCGTCCTGTGTATCCCGGTCAAGCCGTCTCTTCTTCTCCTCGATACTACGCGCGAGTTCAGCCTTCTTGTCATCGCTTAAGACAGCTTGTCGATTGAGCTGTTCTTGAAGCTGTGCGATCTCCTGTTGGCGCGCGTTGAACTCTTTCTGTTTGGGATCGACTTTGGCCGAGAGATCCCTTGTGGCCTGTTGGCCTTCATGAGTGGCGCTTAAAGCCTTTTGCAGATCTATGATGCCGATTTTCGGCGCCTGCTGAGCTACTAGAGCCGAACAGAACAGGGCTGCCAAACAAGAAAGGCGCGTTCTATTCTTCATCGGAATATTGAACCCTCATTGTGTTGCGATACGTCGGATGGTGATATCTGATGTGGTGCGTACTCCCACGCCCCTAATAGAGGAACGATCAACTACCAATTTCTTGCAACCCGATTTTTGAATTTTGGTGAGGTTATGGTTATCAAGAGCCGAAATGCTCGGAAAACGTTGCTTCCTCCGGATCTTTACCGGAGTTCCGAGGCAGCAAAGTTCGGAATCCCGATAGAGGCGTTCGAGGAACTGCTTCGCCATATTTCCCGGAAGTATCTCTCTGCCGGTTCGTCTATCTCTCGCGTTGTCGAATTCTGTCGGAAACTGCACCTCAGTGATCTGGCGTTGGCTCAAGCCTGTGCTTCCGGTCATGAGATTGCATGGAAAATCTTTGTCGACGCTTATCGCAACAAACTCCTTTGGGCAGCCTGCCGGATCGTAAAAGATGAAAGCCGCGCGAGGGAACTAGTCGATACATTCTGCAGCGATCTCTTCGCAGTGGTTAGAGGAGGACAGCGTGAATCCAAGCTCCAGTCGTACAGCGGCCGCGGTTCTCTCGAAAATTGGCTGAAGGTCGGCCTCCTACAGGCCAATGTTGATTTTCACAGATTGGAACGGCGTTACACCGATCTCGAGGAAGTCGCCGTCTGCATACGGAGCGACCACACGCTTGCGTTCGAGGCGCATGGCGATCGGCGGGTTGAAGAGAGCTTGAGGGATGCGCTTCGCGAACTGCCTCCGCAGCATCGATTCATACTCTCCGCCTATTTTCTGGACCGGTACAATTTGGCAAGGATCGGAACCGCCCTCGGTGTTCACGAGTCTACTGTGAGCCGTCATCTCGACAAAGCATTGAAAACGGTTAGAAAGAATCTGGCACGCAAGCTTCGGGACCGCGGAATGAATACAGTTTCGATAAACGAATCCCTGGAGCGCACTCCCAAAGAGATCTCGTTTGACCTTCGGACGGAGTTGCTGATCGGTGTCGAGGAGCGATGATGACAGATATCAGAAATCATCCAGAGCATGATCTGCTCGCCGCCCTCGCGCAAGATCTGCTGACCAAAAGTGAGCGGAATACAGTGCTCAGTCATCTTGCAGAGTGTTCTGAATGCCGTCGCGTTGTCATGTTCCTTGCGGAAACAGAGCGGCTTCCTAAACCTAAGCTGAGAAGGCGGGCTTGGCTTCACCTAACCTTCGGCGCTGCGGCGGCGGTCGCGATTATCTTTCTTGCATTCGGCTCCTGGCCCAGTACTGTTTTGCTGCCGGAAAACCGCTCCGCTCCTACGAGTACTGCATACTCTGCAGCCTGGAACGGGAGGAGTTTCCGCCACGTCAAGCTGACTTCTCAAACCGATTCAAGCGCAACCGATGCTCTGACGATCCACCTCGCTGGTTTCAGACCAAAGGGAAACCAGGTCGTGGTTCGGAGCCAGTTTGGCGACCGGTGGCTCACGTTCGATTCGTTTCTCAGCCTTGCGGCTAATGATGGATCTGTCAGTACTGTGAACTGAAGGAACCGCCTTGCTATCCTATCCACCACACGCCCGAGCCCATGCCGCCCTCACCCAAAGTCCTGCCGCGTTTATGTGTTGCATTGGGGTTGCCGACCGTCGCGGAATTAGGTCAAGTCGCGGAACGAGAGTACAAAGACGGAACAAATTTTTTCGAATTTCGGTTGGATCATCTCGGTGATCCCGTATCCGGGCTCGAGTTGATCAAGAAATTCAGACGTGTTCATCCTGATGTTCAAATTCTTGCGACGTGCCGTCACCGCTACGCGCACGGGCGCTTTTCAGGAGCTACCGAAAAGCAAATCGCCATTCTCCGAGGGAGCGCCGAGGCGGGCGCTTCGCTGATCGATCTGGAGATCGAGTCCGCAGAGAACGCAAAAACCGCCGTCCCGGCTCTGCGTGAACTGGCCCCGCTCATCATCTCGTATCACAACTTTCAAAACACTCCGGCGCTGGACGCCGTTATGCGAAGGCTGACCAAGGTACCTGCCGACATCTACAAAATCGCGACGACCGCTCGAAAGCCCACCGATAATCTTCGTCTGATCCAATTTATCCGCCGCAACCAAAAGGCTTCGCTCGTGATGTTGACGATGTCGGAGATCGGGATGGTCAGCCGTGTTCTGATGCCTTCGTTCGGTTCTGTGTTTACTTACGCCGCCCCCAACGACGGTGATGGTACGGCACCCGGTCAGATTTCCGCGCGTACTTTACGATCGCTCTACCGTTCCGAGAAATTAACCAAGCAAAGCCGGGTTTATGGAGTTATCGCTGATCCCGTCTCGCATTCCAAATCTCCGTTCATCCACAACCGCGCCTTTCAGGCGCGCCGGTTAGACGCGGTGTATCTGCCTTTTCTTGTCAATCCGGGAGATCTTGGAGATTGGATGGATTTCGCAGTCAAACTTCCGATTTCCGGCTTCAGCGTTACCATCCCGCACAAGCGCAAAATCATTCGTTATCTCGACGTTGTCGAACCGCTGGCGCGGCGCATTGGGGCAGTCAACACAGTATGGCGCAAAGCCGGTAAATGGCGCGGCACAAACACCGACACCGAGGGTGTGCTCAAACCTTTGAGCCGCCTGCTGCGGCTCGCCAACAGTTCTGTTCTGATTGCCGGATATGGGGGCGCTGCGCGCGCCGCTGCGGTAGCCCTGCACGATGCCCGCGCCAATGTCACCATCACTGGACGCAACGCGGGTAAGGCTCAGGCCCTGGCGCGTGTTGTCAAAGGCGAAGCTCTTACACTCCGGCAAGCTCAAAGCCGGCAATTCGACGTGATGATTCACTCGACGCCCGTGGGCATGACACCCAATGTGGATGAGTGCCTGTTTCAGGACCGTATCCCCGGGAAGATCGTGTTCGATATGGTTTACAGCCCGCACGAAACTCTGCTCTTGAAGCGCGCGAAGGCGCAAGGCTGCGAAGTGATACCGGGAGCGGAGATGCTGCTTGAGCAGGCCGTTTCGCAGTTCGAGATCTGGAGTGGTGACAGTGCTCCGCGCGAGGTCATGCGCAGCGCGCTCGAACAGCACCTTTGATATTTTTGCTCCGCGCGGCCACTATAATGTGCCCATGAGTGTCCATAAGCCGTTGACTGCGCGCTTGACACGCCGCCAATGGGCTGCCCTTCTCGGGACGGCGCCGCTCGTCGCTCAGGTCACCTCTACCGTGCCACCCACGGGTGTGCCCGCTGCGCCGAATGCTCCAGCATCTCCCGAGCAGCGGCTGCAGAAAGCCTCTGCCGATATTCGCCAAGTGAGCGAACGTCTATCTAAGATCGAATTGCCGATGAATGTCGAACCGGCATTCTCTTTTCGGGCTTAGATAGTCATGAGCAAGCTCGATCATGCGGCGGTGCCGTTCGCCACGATCACCGAGTTGAACGCTGCCCTGCGCTCGCGTGAGATTTCTTCTCTCGAGTTGACCAAGATTCTTGGTAAACGGCTCGAGAAAATAGGTCCAGAGTACAACGCGCTTGCCTGTTCGCTTGTGAAGTCCGGACGAAAGCAGGCCAAAGATGCCGACAGCGAGCTCAAACGCGAGCGCTTTCGCGGTCCGCTGCAGGGTATTCCATATGCCGTTAAGGACTTGATCGCGGTTGCGAAATATCCCACTACATGGGGCGCAAAACCGTTTGCCGATCAAGTTTTCGATGAAGATGCGACCGTAATTCAACGGCTGGAAGACCAAAAAGCGGTTCTGATCGGAAAGTTGTCGATGATCGAGCTTGCCGGAGGGGGCGATTATAGTTCGGCCTCCGCTTCCTTGCAGGGACCAGGCCTGAATCCATGGAACAAGATGTATTGGTCGGGCGGCTCTTCGAGCGGCTCGGGAGCAGCAGTAGCCGCTGGCCTGGTGCCCTACGCGCTCGGCTCTGAAACGTCGGGCTCCATCTTAACTCCCGCGAGTTACTGCGGGGTAACAGGCTTACGACCGACCTACGGACTGGTGAGCCGCCATGGGGCAATGGCTCTTTCCTGGACTCTTGACAAGCTGGGTGTGCTGGCTCGCTCAGCCGACGATTGCGGCTGGGTTCTGGGAACTATTGCCGGCCGGGATGATGAGGATCCGGGATCGGCGCGCAAGAGTTTCTACTACACGCCGCAAGTCTATGAACGGTTTCAGGACACGCGTGTCGGCTTTGCAGAGATAGACTTCGCCGAATGGCCAGATGAGCCGCTTCGCCCCGCTTTTCAAAATGCTTTGGCGATTGTGAAATCAATCGGAGCGACCATGGTTGAAACCGCGCTTCCGGATCATCCATACGGGCCCGTGATCGGGACAATCATCGAGGCGGAAGCCGCATCGATCTTTGAACAGTTCATCAGAAGCGGCGCGGTCGATCAGCTTGCCGATCAAGACCAGATTGCTGGACTCAAGGCTTCGTTGAACTACTCATCTCTCGATTACCTCAAGGCCATGAGAATCCGCACCCAGATACAAGCCGCTTTCCGCAATCTGTTTGCGGGTCTAGATCTGCTCGTGGCGCCGACTCACTTCAGTCCGCCCGATCGGGCAGATCAACCTTTTAGCGAAGCTGAACCAAAGCGCACGGATCAACGGGGCGTGGGCGCGGGACTAGTGCAGGCTTCGAACCTGTGCGGCCTGCCGGCAATTGCTATTCCCTGCGGATTCGTGAATGGCCTGCCCATCAGTCTGCAGATTGTCGGAGCTCCGTTTTCGGAGAATCGAGTCATCGCTTTTGCTCGCGAGTTTCAGAATCGGACCAATTTCCACAAACAGCGTCCACCGGTTCCGGACTAAACACTTCGAGACTTAAGAAGTCCGATAGCCGCCACGAGTAGCAGTGTAGCCGTGAAGACGACCATTACGCCCGGCCGGTGCCGGTTTGGCAGTACGGTGTGAACAGCCACGAACAGAAAGCTCCCGCTCACAACCGCAATCACTGCTGCCGTCCACCACGTGCCAAACGCGGCAAACCCGGAGGCGCTGGCGTGGGGTTCGATGTATGCGCCCAGCAGGGTGGTCAACTCAACACTTACCGCCGCCACCGCTGCTTTCCATGATGAGTGAAGGCTTCGGCGCGCTACCCAACCGATTGCGATGCCCTCCGGGATCTTATGAAGCGCCAGTCCGAGCGGTCCGGCGATGCCCGCGATGCGTATACTGGCGAGGGCACGCACGCTCCATCCGTCGAGCAAGCTATGCATCGCCGTCGCAGCCAATATAGGGCCGAGCGCCACCCGGTGGGACGCATGGCCCATATGGATGAACAGATGGTCCGCAAATGCGAGCATTACGCACGTCGCAGCCGTCATACCAAGCGCAGCCGTCCAGCCCGACTCGGACGCGATCTCGGGAACCAGCCAGAAAAGTGAAATTCCGAACAGCAATCCGCCGCCCGCCGCAGCCAGATAGCTCGAGAACATCTGTGATTCGCCCAGCGCGATCCCGAGCGCTACACCAGCTACAGCCAGCAGTGTCAGGAGTAAAGCAACGCCCATCTACTGGCCGGTAACTTTGACTACGAAATAGGTGAAAGGCTTGCCTTTCTCGAGTATGAGCTGATGGGGAACGCCGGCGGAAATGTGAACGACATCTCCCGTAGAGAGAGCGTGCCGTGTGCCTCCTTCGATCGACGATCCGCGAATCTCTCCTGGCTGGGTGGTCTGAGGTTTCACGACCTTGCCGCCCGTCAAAAGAGTTGCTTGGCCGGCTTCGACGACGAAGACGTCGGCAACGTGCTGGTGAACTTCGGAAGAACCCGTCTCCTCGCGCGAAACGAGCAACAGGAAATGGTTACCATAGCGGGCGAGGTTCAAGTCAGAATAAGCGGCTCCCTTCGCGGGATGCGAGCGTGACATCGTCTGCAAGTCCTTGGCGGTAAAGACGTCAACGTCCGCGGAATAAGCGAGCGACACTATTAGCGAACCTAAACCGAGAATTGCAAGAAGTTTCATCCAGGTAGTCTCCGTTCTTTCATCTGCTTAACGAACTCAAATTGTAAACGGCAGCGACCGGAAAACCTAGGAGCTATGGGGTGAGGTGAGCCAGGAAGTGATCCTTGACGACGGTGAGCGAGTTTATGCGTAGACCAAACTGACCGAGAAGCGCGACCTGTTCAGGATGTCCCGGATCGCCGTAGACCAAAGAATCGGCATATTGTTGGGAGAATTCACGAACCGTGAGGGGCGGGTTGAAACTGATTGGAACGCACTCAAGGAGGCGCCGAAAGCCGGAATAAACGAATTCGGATCGTGACGCAGCGACCAGGTAGAGGCGATTTTTGAGACTTGGGTCATAGTGGACGAGGTAAATGAAGTCGAAAGGGTTGAGAACGGCAACGGGGAGATTGAATTGTTCCGTTGTCAAAAGAGGGTGCATCGCAAGCGGCTGGTCCGGAGTAGTGTCTAGCGCGTAAAGCGTGCTTGGTTCGTGGAGGGGTTGTCCCTGGCCGCGCATTCTTTGCTTTGCCAAGTAAAAGAAATTGAAGGTCACACCGCCCAGCAGGAAAAGGGCCAGCGTGACTGAAATCCACTTTCGACCCGTACGCAGACCGGCGCCGATTCCGACAACGATGCACACACCTGTGATCGCCCCCAGAAAGTACCGGCTGAAGAAGGGTCCATTGACCAACTTCCCGAGCGCGACCCCGAAGATCGGCAGCGTGAGGAACGCGATGCCTAAGGCAAGATCCTGAAGAATTACGGAAGAAGGCCGCTCATCGATGGCTCGGGACCGTCCGAAAATGTCCAGGGCGAAAAGAATGAGCATTCCGAACAGGATCAGAATGCAGGGCGCGAAAAGAAAAACATAGAAATTCGCCACCTGGGTCCAGCCGGCGACGAAAAATTTCGAGAACGCGCTATTTTTATTGAGCCGTCGGTAAGAAGCGAGCAGTGGAATATAAAGCGGCAGGGAGAGAATCGCGGGAACCAGCAGAGCCACCCACACAGCCCAGCGAATCCGCCGCGAACGGGCGAATTGGAAGAATTCTGCGAGCGCAAAAGGAACCAACAGCGTCAGCGCGAAGCAATGAAACATGAACGCAAGGAAGAGCGAAGAGGAGAGGCCGATCAACCAGCGCCTTCGAAGCGAGAACGTTTCGGTGGCCATCTGCGCGCAGACAAGCGCCAGACCGCAGGCTCCCAAGACGAGTGCGTGAGGCCTCGCGTCATACGCATAAAAGTAAGCGCCGGTCAGCATCGGCAGCAGCATCGCGGCAAAGCCGGCAGGTATCCCAGCCCGCCTTCTTACAAACCGAAACAGACAAAGGGAGAAGATCCAAAACCCGAATATTTCAGGCAAACGGGTAGTGATCTTTCCTTCTCCAAAGAGAGCATTACTGGCGCTTGTGACCAGGTAAAAAAGCGGAGGATTAAAATCTACGCCGCTGTTGAGGGCTTTCCAAAGAGCGTGCAGATTCGGCAGGCGAGAGAAATATAACGTGAAGAGTTCGTCGTACCAGAAGAATTTCTCTGAAGCGCGTAAGCAAACGTCCACAAAGTAAAAAACAGAAAAGATCAATACGGCATACGTTGCCGGATCGAAGCGGGCCCACAAAGCCTGCTGCCGCTGCTCCTTCAGTTCCGTGGTGACTGCCACCCTCCAAGTGTATCCGCGCTTGCCAGAGGCTCAAAGCCGCGAAAGATTGGGCGCGATATGAAAAAATGCTCTGATAAAAGGCTACGCCAGCTGCCAGAATTGAATGCATAAACTTTCCGTAGTCATCCCCGTTTATCAGGATGAATTCTCGATTGCTCAAAACTTTCTTGCTCTCAAAACGGAACTGGACCGAGCCTCTGATTTGTTCAACTATGAAGTCATTCTGGTTAACGACGGGTCTCGCGACAACTCAATCATAGTTCTCGAGCAGCTCTACAGAGAATATCCAGGCTGTGTAGGGGTGGTAAATCTAACCCGTAATTTCGGCCAGGTAGCTGCGATATCTGCCGGACTTGGGCGCTGCACCGGGGATTGCGCAGCGGCAATCTCCAGTGACTTGCAGGATCCTCCAGAGTTAATCGCGCAGATGTTCAAGCTCTGGATGGGCGGCGCCAAAACGGTCATCGGCGTCCGCGAATCGCGTGAAGACTCCGGGTTCAACAGATTCACCTCGCGGTTGTTCTACAGGTTGATGCATCGTTATGGGGTATCAGGAATCCCTCTCAGCGGGTTCGATTTTTTTCTGTTGGACAGAGCGGTTGTCGAGAGGATTTTGAATTCTTCCGAGCGCAACGGATTTCTTCAGGGCCAAATTCTGGCCGCCAGCAGCGTGATCGCTCAAATTCCTTACAAACGCCGCGCCAGACAGACAGGGAAATCGAGTTGGACGCTACTCCGGAAAGTAAAATACTTTGTCGATGGCTTTGTAGCCTACTCGTTCGTGCCGATTCGTTTCATCACACTGCTGGGTATCGTAGCTTTCATCTCGGCGCTCCTATTTTCGGCCGGCCTTGTTGTGCAACGGCTTGCATGGGGTACGGAAGCTCCAGGATGGAGCTCTATTATGATCGCGCTTTTGATTCTGCATGGCTTCGAGTTACTGGCGATAGGCGTCATCGGAGAGTACGTCTGGCGGGCATTGGATCAGGTGAGGCCACGGCCGATTTATCTGGTCGACTACTTCAAGCCTCCGCTGGGAGGCGGTGAACAGTGAAATCCTTGCTTGTGATCGGCAGTTCGGGGCATGCCGGGGCCGTTCTGGAATGTGTGGAACTCCAGCAGCAGTACGAGATCATCGGATTGTTGGATTCCTTCGAGCCAAAAGGTGCTCATAAGCACGGCTACGTTGTTTATGGGCGGGTAGAAGATGCACCTGAGCTCTCGGAATCGACAAGCTGCCGTTCGTTTTTTGTTGCGGTCGGCGATAATTTCGCACGCTGGAGAATCGCTTCGTTGTTGAGCACCACGATACCCGGAATAGAGTTTCCAATCATCATGCATCCAAGCGTTCTTGTGTCGAAGTCGGCGCGCATCGGCCCGGGCACCGTCATGACCGCCGGCTCGATTGTCAGCGTGAATGCGATAGTCGGGCAGGGCTGTATTGTCAACGTCGGTTCGGCCGTGAATCACGATTGCCGGATGGACGACTTTTCGAGCGTCTCAGGCGGCGTTCAGTTGGGCGGGGGTGCCGCCGTTGGTTTTCGAAGTAGTGTAGGGGTCGGCGCAACTCTGAGAGAGAAGGTCGTGGTGGGACGGGATACTGTCGTTGGAGCCGGAGCTCTTGTAACGAGCAATCTTTCGGACAACGTGGTGGCGTATGGAGTTCCAGCTAAAGTGATCAGGCAGAGAGCCGAAGACGAAAGGTATCTGCGCTAAGTTTGGGTGGTGGAGACCACGGAAAACGACCTTAAAGCGGCCGATTTAGCCATCGCTACAGGGAAGCCCGCATTTTCCGAACCGCTTCACGTGGGAAGGCCGAATGTCGGATCAGAAGACGCCCTCTTAGGGCGAATAAAAGAAATTCTCGACCGGCGTTGGTTCACCAATTACGGGCCAATGGTGCAGGAGTTTGAGACACGCCTCAAGCAGATGCTAGGGGTGCGCCATTGCATACCAATGTGCAACGCCACCGTCGCACTCGAGATTGCTATTCGTGCAGCCGAGCTGAAGGGCGAAGTCATCGTCCCGTCATTTACTTTTATCGCGACGGCACACGCCCTGCAGTGGCAAGAGATTACGCCGGTCTTTTGCGACGTCAGCGAGCAGTCGCACAATATGGATCCGGAACAGGCGGAGCGCCTCATTACTCCGCGCACGACGGGCATCATTGGCGTGCATGTCTGGGGAAAACCGTGCGGGCTGGATGTCCTGTCAGAGCTGGCGCGGAGGCGTGGTCTCAAATTGCTGTACGATGCTGCGCACGCTTTCGGTTGCTCGTCCGGCGGAGTGAGCATCGGCAACTTCGGATTGTGCGAGATCTTTAGCTTTCATGCCACCAAACTCTTGAATACTTTCGAAGGCGGCGCCATAGCTACTAACGACGACGAGCTGGCGCGGAAAATTCGATTGATGAAGAATTTCGGTTTTTCGGGAATCGATCAAGTAACGTTTCTCGGCACGAATGGCAAGATGAACGAAATCTCGGCAGCGATGGGTTTGACCGGCCTGGAAAGCCTCGACAACTTCATCGAAAGCAACCGCCGCAATTATCGTCTTTATTGCGCGGAGATCGCCCATATGCGTGGTGTTCGCATGATCGGGTTCGATGAACGCGAGCGCAACAACTATCAGTACATCGTTCTTGAAATTGACGAAGAAAAAACACGCATTAGCCGTAACGATGTAGTACGCATTCTGCGGGCCGAGAATATACTCGCTCGGCGCTACTTCTACCCCGGATGCCATCGCATGGAGCCCTACAGATCTTATTTCCCCAACGTGGGACTGGTTCTAGCACGCACGGAGGAGCTCTGCGAACGCGTAATGGTGTTGCCAACCGGCACGGCGGTGTCGGCATCTAACGTGCAAAGGATCTGCAGCATCATCAGAACCGCTCTTGCCTGCCCTGAAGAGTGCAAAAAACTACTTGCTACGAATTAGCAGCGATGAGTGAAAACCACGCCCGCCGAGCCTGATTTCGTGCGCCCGTCATAATGGAAGCGTGCCACAAGGCTGGCCTCGAATCCCATGAAAATCATAGTTTCTGTGAAGCAAGTGCCCGCGCGGGATTCCTCGCTCCAGGTGAATAGCGAAGGCAAATGGCTGGATGAGAGCGATACCAGCTATGAGATGAATGAGCCGGACGCGTATGCGCTCGAAGAAGCTCTGCAGTTGCGAGAGAAACTCGGCGGTGAAGTGATCGTGCTATCGCTGGGGCCACCACGGTCAGCGCAGACCATTCGCGAGGCATTGGCCAAAGGTGCGGATCGGGGAATTCACGTCGAGACGGGGGAACAGCCTGAGCTCGACGCACTCCTGACGGCGCGGCTCTTGGCAAAGGCGATCGCCACTGAATCTCCTGAACTAGTGCTGACGGGCCTGCAATCCGACGATCTCGGCTACGGGCAGACGGGAGTCATCGTTGCCGAACTGCTGGGTTATTCGCACGCAACTATCGTGATGGAAGTTGAGCCGCAAGGTAGCACGGTCCGGGTAAAGCGCGAATTGGAAGATGGATGGTTTCAAAACATAACCCTCCCGCTCCCTGCCGTGCTGACAATTCAATCCGGCATCAAGAAGCTGCGTTACGCCACGCTGATGGGCATCAAGAAGGCTAAAACGAAGGCGATACAGGCGCTCGATGCCGCGGAGCTGAAGGTAGACAGAACAGGTTCGGTCGCTGTCGAAAACATCTACGTTCCGCAGCGTAATAAGCAGACGCAAGTACTCTCCGGCAGCCCCAAGGAGATCGCCCGCCAGCTGGTTGAGAAGTTGAAATTCGAGGTGCGAGTGATATGAGCGTTCTTGCGATTCTGGAGCAGCGCGGCGGCAGATGGAACAAGATGTCTTTCGAGGCGCTCGCTGCCGCTCAAAAGATTGCTCAAGCGCTCAGTACTCCCTTGCACACGGCACTCCTGGGCGCCGACATACAGAAACTCGCCGAGGAGGCAGCGCTTTACGGAGCGCAAAAGGTTTTCGCTCTCGACCACGCGCTGCTGGGCGAGTACACTCCCGAGGGCTACACCGCGGCGCTGGAACAGCTGGTGAAATCGCAAAACCCAAACGTAGTGGTGTTTCCGCACACGTACCAGGTCAGAGATTACGGTCCAAAGCTGGCTACGAGGCTTGGCAAGGAACTGGTGAGCGATGTGGTTGACGTGAAGACCGAAGGCGGGCAGATCCTTTTTGTGAGACAGCTGTTTCAGGGCAAGCTCAACGCGAACGTGCGCGTCTCGAGCGATCCCGAATTCGTTTCGATTCAAGCCGGCGCATTCCGCAGCGCGGAACCGGTAAGCGACAAAGCAACGGTCGAGAGATTCGCCGTTCAACTCAAGCCTTCAGACATCAAAAGCAAACCTGAGGAACCGTTCAGAGAAGCTCAGCGTTCCGTTGATCTGGGGACCGCCGAGATCATCGTCTCGATAGGCAGGGGTATCAAGGAGAAAGACAACATGCCGGTTGTGGAGGAACTGGCACAAGCTTTGGGAGCGGAACTGGCGGCATCGCGGCCCATCTGTGATAACGGATGGCTGCCTATGGAGCGCCAGGTGGGAAGCTCCGGCCAAACAGTATCGCCGAAGCTCTACCTCGCGGTTGGGATATCAGGGGCCATTCAGCATCTGGTTGGCATGAAGGGTTCACATACAGTCGTAGCCATCAACAAAGATGAGAACGCGCCGATCTTTGAGACGGCGGATTACGCGATCATGGGAGACTTGTTCGAAATCGTTCCGGCCCTCGTCGAAGAAATCAAGAGAGTCAAAGACTAAGGTTGATGAGCTCGACAGTCAGGCGAAGGGGATACAACGGAGCAACGCTGATCACTACAGCGGTTCTGGGGGTTCTGGTCGGCTGCGCGCATCCCGTCTCTAAGGATGTGGCAGCAACGGTAAATGGAAGGGCTATCACCTACTCGGAGCTGGATCGCGCGCTGGCTGCACAACTCTCCAACTCGCCCGCCAAGACGAGCGCGGATCAGCGTACCCAGATCCGGCTAGAGGCCCTGAGGACGTTGATCGATAACGAAATTCTTCTGCAGCGGGCGGAAAAGGAAGGACTCCTGGCTTCCGACGGAGATGTGGATGCGAAGTTCAATGAGTTCAAAGCCCCGTACACTCAAGAGCAATTCCAAAAGCTGCTCGATCAGCAGAAGATGAGCGTCACGGATCTGAAAGCGCAGATCAGACGCGGCCTGAGTGTTCAGAAGTTGATAAACAAGGAGATTGGGTCGCACATCTCGATCTCGGACGCGGAAGTCGCGAGCTTTTACAACGCGAACAAGGCCAGCTTCAATCTGCCGGAGAACAAGGTGAGGCTCGCTCAGATTTTGGTGACGTCCAATCCCGACCCCAGTGTCAATAACTTGAAAAACGACAAGGCACAGAACGATCAGCAGGCGCGGAACAAGATTCAGATGCTGGACATGCGTATCAGGCAAGGCGAAGACTTCGGCCAGCTTGCTCAAAGTTACTCGGAAGACCAATTCGCAACAAACGGCGGAGAGGTGGGCTTTGTGCCGGAGTCGGCTTTAGACAAAGCGAACCCGGAACTGCGGAAGGATATCCTGGCGATGACGCCAGGACAGGTGTCGCCAGTAATCCACACCACCGATGGCTATCGCATTATCAAGTTGATCTCCAAAGAACCGGCAGGACAGAGGCAGTTGAGCGACCCGCGCGTTCAGGAAGAGATCAGGCAGGGACTGTTCCAGGCAAAGGAGCAGGTTCTACGATCGGCCTTTTATGAAGTAGCACGCAGCGAAGCCAAGGTGGTTAACTATTACGCGGAGTCCGTGCTGGCGAGCAGAGACAAGAAATAAGGCTCAGAACGATCTGCCGCCTCCCTATTGAGGTCGAATGTTATATTTGTGGAGGCGCTTGTCGCCACGTCGGCCTTTTCCATCCTAACCGGGCGCGTAGCTCAATTGGCAGAGCAAGTGACTCTTAATCACTAGGTTGTAGGTTCGATTCCTACCGCGCTCACCAACATTTTCAACTGCTTACAGGCTATTGAACGGCGTTGCTGCCAGACTCGGTAGCCAATGAGTAGCCACCGAGTTGATCTGGCGTTTCCGAATGCCCATCAAGAGAAAGAATCTCGTTCATTTGGTCTGCTACTTCCTGACCCATTTCATCAACAATCCAGTGGCTGTAGGTATTCATCGTGAGAGAGATCTGTGAGTGGCCCAAAATCGCCATCACAAGACGCGGGTGCACCTTTTGAATCAACAGTAGCGTAGCTGCTGTGTGGCGCAGATCATGAAAGCGACGGCGCGGCAGACCAGCAAGGCTAGCGATCTTTTGGAAATAGTGATTGAGATTGCTCGGCTCCATCGGCGTTCCGATGGTCGTCGGAAAGACCAAATCCCATTCCAGCCAACGCGAGCCAGCTACAGCGCGAATCTGATCCTGACGATCCCGATGCCTAAGGAGGGACTCAACTACAACGGCAGGAAGTACGATTGTACGTCTAGAGTTCTTACTCTTTGGTTGTGTGAACTTAGGTATACCATCGAGTCGCTGCAATTGAAAGCGAACATGAAGCTGCTTGCATCGAAAATCAATATCCCGCCAACGCAGACCTAAAATTTCACCTTGTCTGAGTCCGAGTGCAACGGCAACGGTAATCAGAGCCTCTAAGCGATCCCCGCTGATAGCCGCCAACAATTTCCGTACCTGAGCAGGCGTGTAGGGTTCGACTTCATACTGCTCGACCTTGGGCGCTTTGATTGACTCAACTGGATTCCTAACAATTAACCCATCGTGAACGGCCTGCGCCAGTGCCTCGTTCAGAATCGTCCTGCAATATCGGACCGTCCTTGGGCTGAGGGGCTTTGGGCTACCTTTCTTTAGTGAGCCAGCAGAACGCTCGGTTCCACCAGACTCCCGCAACTCCTTTAGGCACTGGCGAATATGTTGCGGTTTTAGGTTTCCAAGTTGTAGGTGACCCAGTCTAGGCAGCGGGTATCGCTCTAATTGGTCGCCATAGCTTTTGTACGTGCTGTATCGGACGGAATCGCGGACGGTGTTCTCAAGCCAAGAACGTAAATATTCAGCCACAGTCACCCGGTTTGTCGTGATGACTGCCCCATCCCGAACTTTCTGAGTGCACTCTCCGACTTTCTTGACGACTTCCTGCTCCACCTTCGAGGTAATCTTCTTTCGCCATCGTTTGCCGTTTCTGTAACCAAGGTGCACGAACCCGTAATAAATGCCTGTTTTCTTGTTATAAAAGATTGATCCTTCTCCACTACGTCTTCTTTTTGCCATCTTTTACCCTTTCTGTATTTGATTTATGGCGGCTCTCCCGCCAGTCACTACCATGCTCTTTCCACCAATTGCGTTTGGCCTCTAGCTCAAACAGTTCGGCGCAGTGATCGCCACAGTACCTTTGGCTTTTACGTCGGGCGATATAGTAGGGCGCGGGGCACTCGCGATTAGCGCAGTATTTCGTCAACTCCCGGCTACGAAGGAGATTGAGGCGGTCGATGACTGCGTCAAACGCCACTTCGGGGATCTCCCGCATCTGATTAACGTATGGAAGGGGGATGTTGGTGGTTGGTCCTTCAATGACCGCATCGGTCCCTTCCATTGCTTTGAGGACGGAGTCTCTAGTAATCGCAGAGAGTACCTCGTATAACTTTCGTCTCAAATGGAAGCTGAAGAATCGCCATTCTCTCTCACTTCTGGCTAACCACACTCCCCGAAGGATGTGCTGATACTCCGTTGCAGCGGCATCCGAAACGTCTTGATCGAGTGGCTCCAAATGCTCAACCGAGTGTCTGGAATCCAGGTGCGGCGGTAGCAAATCACCGTATCGTTGAAGCCGCTTCAACGTGTCGGTGTTTGCAAACTCGTTCAGGAACGAGTCGAGCCTTGGTGCTGCTAGACTTCGATTTGAACTTTTTATGCTTAGAACCCTTGTCCATCTTGTATTCCTGCTACAGCTAGAATACAGTAAGGTCATGCCCCTAGCAAGAGAAGACACGTTGGACAGAAAACTTTTAGTGAAGGTATCGGATGCTGCCGAAAAACTCTCATTCCCGAGATCGACAGTCTACGAGATGGTTGCTGCCGGTATCCTGCCTAGCATCCGTGTTGGTAGAGCGGTGCGAATCCCTGCCCATGCCCTTGAACAATGGATTAAGGACAACGTAAGACGGAGTGATAGCCGCTGAGCGTTGAGGGAACAACGCCTCTGTCTCTCCTAGCTCAGAAGGAGAGAGCACTCAGTGATTGCACGATCCTAGTGCGGCGGCTAAAGCAACTCAGGCACGGCCATGTCGTCGGCATAGTGTTGCGAGATTTTGGCAACTTGTTTTGTTGCTGACGGCGAGGATGTTTGCTGACTCGCGATAACCGGGTGTACGTTGATGCACCCGTTCACTCCAGATTCATAGGAGGTTGAATGCTGATAAACAACAGGGTGCATATCCCGCATCCCTGGAATTTCATACTTGCTCTAGCGGAGGGAATGATGGACGGGAAGCTAGAAGTTCGTGTTTCCTCCGGTCGAGTTCATTTCGTACAGAGAGTTGATAGCCACCGGGACGGAACTTCCGCGCAGTACATGAACTACGGCGCAGCCGCACTCGATTTTATCGAACACGAGGTAACTCGCCTATCTTCAAGCAAACAATAACTGCTCCTGTTCTTACCAGACCGGGGAGCAGCTATCGCCGTTGGACCCGCTGGCTTGTGAATGGCGGGTTCGACTTTGCCTATCGTCATTCCTCGGAGGTCGCACTCGAAGGTCTAACGTATGCCCAATCTACCAAATTCCGACCTCGTCAACCACACTCTTCTAGATAAGCAGGAAGCCAAAGCGCGCATGGGAGAAGCAGCGGCGTTCTCCGATTTTCGAGAGCGTATAGATCCAATGATCGAGCTGTATTTTCCGGTGCTAAAGCCCTGCGTCCACGCAATGATGGCGGTGTTCGGGTCGATGTCGCTCGCGGCTCGTACCCGTCCTTCAGCCTCATTTTCGAAGGGCCGTCTGGCTCCGGCAAAAGCAGCGTTGTTGAGATGCCTTTCGCACTGCCCGACAGTGGACTGAGCAGATACGTGTACAGAAGCGATAAGTTCACGCCGAAGGCTTTAGTAACCCACGCAGGCAACAAGAAGCCTTCCGAACTGGCGAAGATCGATCTGTTGCCCAAACTCGAAGGCAAGGTGCTCCTGACGAAAGAGCTTGCTCCCATTTTCCGAGGCCGAGAACAGGACATGCAGGAGAATTTCTCGACTCTAATCGCCGTACTCGACGGAAAGGGCTTCGTTTCTGATTCGGGTATGCAAGGGCAAAGAGGCTACGACCGCAAAATTCTGTTCAAATTGGATCGGGGCAACAACACCGTTGCCACCGAGGGTCCACCGCCTGATGTCGCAGCTCGGGACGCGACTGTTGTTCTTTGAGGTGCCATCGGTCCCTCCGGTCGAAGCGGACCTACTCGCTTTCGCAAAGAATAAAATGCCGGACCTGTCCGAGATTGCTTGCAACAACATCGTGAATGAATTCCTCGTAGAATTCTTCGAGAGATTTCCCGTTGGATCTGTTCAGCGGGGCTTGATATCGATTACGGACGCATTGCTGAGCGGGTTGGTGCGGCGTGCAACTCTCCTTGTGAATGCACGGGCGGAGATCATTTGTGAGAAACAAGAAGGCGGCACAAACTATCTGCCAGTCGCGGCGATGCAGCCCGAAAGCGTATACAAAGTAATCAACTATTTCATGGATTTTGCACTCGGACACGCATTGGTGAGCGGGCGGATGTGCTTAACGGCTGAGGATTTGGACTTGGTAGAAGAAGTCGCAATTTCTTCCATTCCACGGCATCTCCGCCAAATCATCAAACATCTTCGGTCGCAGTCTAACCTTGATACGCCTACCGCACAATCTCTCTGTAGCGTCAGTCCTCCTACCGCAAGAAGTTATATGAAGCAAGCTGTGATGCTCGGTCTCGCAGACACGATTGACGGCTGCCTTCGTACCGATGAGCCGCACCGCATCAGTCTCGCTCCCGCCTATAAGTGGTTGAAATTGAACCTTGAAATCTAAGTGTAGTGTGTGGGTTGGAAGTGGGGAAGTAAAGAAAAGGAAGGGTAGAGCATAGCGCCCGCACAGGGTACACATAGATTTTAAGGGTTCGTCTAGGAAGGGCCGCCAACGGCAAAGGTTGCCTGCTAGCGACGGGCTTGGGAGTGACCGTCGAAAGCAACGGTTGAGGCCCTCACACGCGGCGCGAGCAGCGATAAGCTCGTGCGCGCCTGCATCAGAACGGCTTCGGCAGAATTCCCGTGATCTTAGCTACTGACTCGCAGCGTTATTTGCGCTGCGCGCTGGCTAGGCTTGGCTCTCGCCTAGCCGCGCGCGAAACTACGCACTCAGCTCGTGTCGAGACCTCTTACCCGACTTGACACGCGACCGCGCGGGCGGCCAGCCTCCGCGAATCGGCCCGGCCCGGCGACGAAACGCTTCAGCAATGATCGGATGCCGTGGTTCGCGGCATATTGCACGAGTAAATGGAAGAACCATTGCTGGCGAGGATTGGGGCTATGCTCCCCACCTTCCCACCGCCGTACCATCCGCGAGTCGGTCATCAGAAGGTCTGCAAATTGCGCCTGCGATAGACCCCATCGGCTTCGCATCATGGCAAACTGGCCGCCCAGCGCTCGCGCTGCTGACTTGTCTCGCCGCATGTCGCTTCTTTCACCGTTTGACGCGGAAGCGCCGATTGAAGAACTCGATGGCTTGGCATACCTGATCGTCTCCAGCTTCGGATCGAATGGACAGACTGAACAAACCCATCAGCGCTTGAGGCATTGCCGTGATGCCGCCGATCACAGGAGAGATGTCAATACGAAATTCGAATGCGGTACCTAGAACAGCGCCCAGAAAGTCTCCGTCCCGCAGATCCGCCTCGTCGCACAGTGCCTCCAGATCCATTCGCTCCCGTTGCTCAGTGTCGAGCACACGCCATCGCTTAGCCACATCCCGCACTCGTTCATCGCGTGAGTGCCAGGCCAGCCAGATCATCGTCGTGGTGCCGCCCGGCAGGAAGCTGGCAGCGTACTTCAAGCCGACCGGCGCATACGCAGCGGATGATTGTTTAGGTTTTTTTGCTTGGGGCATAGGGGTGTGGAGATTGGGTTTTGTCCTCAATTTCCGGCTGTTCTAACTGCCCCACCGATGACTATTTGGGGCAGAATACCCCCTCCCCAAGGATTGCATAAAATTGCGTCCGGCCTTTCAATCCTGCGGCTCGTTGTTTTGGCGGCGGAACTGTTGACGAATACGCCGCCCGGATCGTATAAGCTGCCTTCCGCAGCGCCCTGCGGTCAAGAATGCGATAGCATCACGGATGAAAGGTACTTACCCGTGAATCGGTTTACTGCTTGCCTTTTAGCCATATCGATGATGCCGCTCGTTTCTCAAAATGCGATTTCTCAGAGCACCAGTGGAAGCAACCCCGACGAAATCAAACACGTTGGATGTGCCCGTGCACCACGGGATCGTCCGGCACAAGCGCAACAGGTCGAGAAACAATGGAATCCCCCAATCGTTCATCTGAAAGGGAAAGTCAGCGTAAGAATCTACCCGGACGCGAAAACTAGAAGTGCTGCTGTCATCGTACAGGCGGATCAAGTCGATATAGACCAGACCACCGGACAGATCTCGCCACGCGGTAACGTACATCTGGGCGTGGCGGACGTGAAGTAATGCGGAGGCACCCCGACGACGTGACCTTTGCAAAGGCCGTTTTGGCAAATGCGTCGAAAGGAGCCTTCACGACTGAGACCTGCCGTGCCTTCACTGAGACCGAGTACCGGCAGATCATCGCTGAGATGGCCTGATTTCCGGTCAGGTTGGCTGTTGCGGCACTGCCTGCCGAGGTGCACGGCTATGCGGAGTGAGCGAAGTGCGAGCGAAGCGAGCGAAGCGACGTACTTGGCCTCGCGAGTACGAGTGAACGGAGGGCTTGGTACTCGCGTATCAAACCGCCCTTTCAGACGATTACGACAACGCTGCTATTTCCTCTCGCTCGTCTGAGTTGTTGCCGTTACTTCGGCGCTAGAAGACCAAAGCTCCCATTCGACTTTCACTCAAGTCTTCGAACTCGTAGCTGATTCGTTTCGTCCGCGTGAGTCTAACTTCGAGGCAGTGAGCAAGGCTTGGATCAAACAATGCGATATTCAAGCCCTGCGCAAGGCTACTCTTATAAGCAACGCCGTCGAAGCTCTCTGCTCTGAAAGCTTCAGCCAGAACTTGCGTAGGCGCATATTCCGCTGTCACATCCGATGCTGTCACCGGCGTTGCGAACATTCGGTCGATGGTCATCCAAACGCGATCTGCAATCTTCTCGGGAGGGCAGTCGTACCAATCAGCAGGCACGTCGGATTCATCGCCGTGTTTGGAACAGTCTGCGAGGCGAAGCGCCCGAACGGCTTCAAACTTGGCTATTGAAATCGGTTCGTTTATCCAAGGCCGAACCTCACTGAGAGCCGTATTGCAATCGTCAGCAAGATAGAGGACTGGTATTCCTTTTGGGTTCACGCGACCTTCGGTGGCGCAGTCGCTTCGAGGTTTCATTCGCTCGATGCAATAAGGGATTTCCTTTTGGCATTTGACGTGGCCTTCCTCAGCGATCCGCGTGTCGCAACCCCGCTGAGCGCGCCAGAGAAGTGCCCCTTTTGAAAACTCTTTTACTCGACCATTTGAGCTTTCTCTGACTGCCGCGATGAATTGTTCCGCACGCTTTGACCTGACGTATCGAGACCTCCCAACAACTTCGACATGGAACCCCATGTAGTCATACACCGATTGGAAATCTGCCACCTTCCAAATTAGCGCGGTGCCAGAACTACTTACTGACCGATCCCGGACGGCATATTGCTGGATAAGATTAAATAAGGCGGAAAGATGCCCAGCGAGCGCGAAGAGAAAATCGCAGAAGGTCAGAGCCAGATCGGGTTTTACGAGGAAGTCATCAATGCCCTAGGGGATACTGGCCTTGACTACGACGAGTTCATGTATGCCTTCCGCCGCTTCATGAAAGAGGGGCGGTTTCGGCAGCTTTCTCCCGCCGAGAAAGCACTGAAAAGCGTGGGGCGGCTGCAAACGGTAAAGAGGCCAGAAAGCAAGCACCAAGCTTTCCCCGAAATCGAACTCATTAAGAAGGGTCTTCAAATAGCGGGCTCCCCGGAACGTCTGATCGAATGGATGCAGACACCTGTCCCATCTCTCAAGGGTCAAACACCCTACAGCCTGATGGGGACTGAAGAAGGGCGGAAACAGGTGGAAGCAGCCCTCGGCAGAATAGAGCACGGCGTCTATTAGTGCGCGTATATCGGCTGGCGAGCAGTCGTTACGCTTCAAATAACAGCGAGGGTGCGCGGCTTTGGGGCGGGCGGTGGAATGAAGTCGGCACGCCGATCATCTATACTTCCGCCACCAAGTCTCTTGCTGCGCTCGAAGTGATCGCGCATCATCGCATGATCGCTGTCGATTATCGGATCATCAACATCTCGATCCCGGACTCGCTGAAGGTGGAACTGGTAGACATGTCCGGTCTGCCCGCCGACTGGCGTCAGGAGGAACGGCTACCGCTCACGGCAAAAATGGGGACCGAGTGGGCCAAATCGCTAACTTCGGCCATCCTTCGGGTCCCGTCTGCCGTGATGCTGGGTGAGTTCAACTACATCCTGAACCCTCTACACGCCGAATTCCGGGAAATCCTGTTTGAGGTTCCCGAGATCGATGAGATTGACCAGCGGCTGCGGAAGCGGTGATCTGAGGTGGCCTGCCGGATAGCGCCCTGGGCCGTCTACTCTTGTGTCTTGCCTCTCGCGTGTCGCGCAGTGCGGTCGTACACCGCCCCAGCGTGCTTCGCCAACGCCGGAACCGATGGGCCGTAGGAGTGAGGCGTGAGACCGCCCGCTGCCGACTCACCATTAGGCATCGAAAGGTTTGGGGAGCACATTCTCCAGTTCGTCCCGAGCATGGGCTAGGGTAAGAAGCGACGATGCAAGTGAAATCCGTGTAGAGCCTACACGCAACCGGCTCACTTTCCGGCAAGCCAATCAGGCGAGCTGCGGTTGAGATAAAATTCGGGGCGCTAGAGGAGATTACCATGCCAAATTACGTGGTTCTGTCCAAATGGACAGCTCAGGGCCTGCACGATATCAAACAGAGCCCAAGTAGACTCGATGGGGCGCGAAAAGGGTTTGAGGCGGCTGGCGTCAAGATAAAAGACTTCTACATGCTCACCGGGCAGTACGACATGCTCATCATCGTGGAAGCTCCCGACGATATAGTGCTTGCCAAGGCGATCTTGGCGGCAACGTCGCGCGGCAGCATTACGACCGAGACCTGTCGGGCGTTCAGCGAAGAGGAGTACCGGAAGATCATCGGCGGGCTGGCCTGAAGCTGCAGGGCGGCCCAGCCATTCGCGAAATATTGGGCAGATGGTTGGACTCCTGACGACTTCGCGACGAGGCTCTATGCCGACGCGATTTGCCAGGCCGGGCCATGAGTGCGCCGCACCGCGACGACTCGCACGAAATGCGCGGAGGAGCGGTACTTCAATTTGCGCCCGCACCCGATTGGGGAGCGATGCAGGCGGTCATGTAGGCTGGTCGCCTTCATCATCGATGCAGGTGGCTGCCCTCGGAAGCGCGGGCCGCCAGGGAATCACGCATAATAATGATAATTGCTGGATGGAGACCGGGAGAGATCCGGCAAATGCGGTCCAACCGAACCCCACGTCTCGATCCACGTTCCATCCTGATATGGATTATTGCTTTGACTTTTCTGATCTGCTTGTCTTGGTTCGTTCATAGACACTTCGGTGCCATTGAACACCCGCCCAAAGCAACTATTGGATCACCCCAACCAAAACCGTAAATCCTATCCGTGCGTCGCTGATCGGAGAGCGATAGGATTGTGGAACTGTGCAGCACTCCCGGTGTGAGACATGCCGCGTTCTCTCGGAGGCACTCAAGGACGCTACAGAAAGACTTGCAAAGGTTACTTCGCGGTTGGCCGATCTGGCGGGCACTGGACATGAGGCCGGGTTTGATGTTGCGACACGCGATGTGCAGTATCTACAAGGTGAGTGCGCAGAGAGATGGGCTGAACTCGAACGCCACAGGGCAGAACACCCATCGGCAACGCAGATTTAGCGCACTACTCGGGATCGCAGCTTGGGCAAGCCTACGTTTGCTTCCCCGACCCCGGACGGTCGAGTTGCACTATTTCTTCAAATAATCCGCTCGGGCTTTATCGTATTCGGCAATGTTGGCGCACGTTATACTGTGTCGGATATGGGCAAGGCACACACTTGCTACTTTTCGGTTCTGTTCGTCATCGCTGCCATGACGTTCTTGGCCAGCAAGCCTGCTAAGGCTTCGGAAATCTCAATAGCCGGTAACTTCGCGGAAGGATCACCAACAAACAACAGTCCACTAAATGACGGATCGTTTGTTCTGACGTTCGATGTCACTGGCCTGCCGGTGCGGTCTGGCAGCGAATTGTTCCTCTATCAGTGGGAGCTTGTCTTCCGGGCTGCTGCGGGCGCGGTGGCCGCCGATCTGAACGGCTTACAACGCGACAGTTTCGGAGTCATTCAGTCCGTTAATGCCAACGTTCCTGGCGACGAACTCAAGGTCGGTAATTCGAGTAGCAAGACTTATCTGTTTCTGCTTCTTCCGGCAGGGTTCACTGGAACCGGCGAAGTAGTCCCGTCCAACACTTACTCCTTTGCAATCGCAAATGGTTCCGACAGCATCGCGGTGCGGGCGGCAGCAACTACGCCAGAGCCTTCCGTTTTTGGATGCTGTTTCGCCGGACTGATTGTGCTCGGTTTCTCTGCGCTGAAAAGCGTAACGGCCAGCCGCATGGAAGGCGCAAAGCGAGCCGGAATCTCCCATTAACACCAGCTTCTATCTTAAAGTTGGCGATTCGGCGGTGGACGTGCGGTAAACCGCGCGGGGCCGGATTAGCGACATCGGGCTTCAGCGCTTTGCGATGTCACGTTTTGGCCCACAGAGGAATTGCCAGCCAGCTCGGCGTAATCAGCATATTTCACCCACCCAAGAATTCTCTGAGGAAGGTACCGCATGAGTACCCGGAGCGCTTTGCTGAAGGCGGCTTCTCCCCGCATAATACGGCAGGGAGCGCGAATACCAGCCCTAGCGCTCCATAGCGAGAAGTGCAAAATGGCGACCGACTACCACGACTTTAAGATCACTGAACTGGAGCGGATCGCCGAAGAACAAATCAGCAAAGCCGAGATCGCCTTAGGGACGGGTGAGAACGATGCAACGGAACTCGTCCGGCGTTGGTCTAAAATCCTCACCGATATCCGGCAGATAAAAGAACACGGGCGCGATAGTTCCGTCTTGAGCGGCGGAACTAACGAAGGTTGCTGAGAGCGCTCTGGACGCTCTGAACGTTCCTCCAGATCGTCCAGAGGTCTGGCCGATTTTCCGAATACCGAATCGGCACTGCTCGGAGTGAATGTCCGGTGGTTGATATGCAGGAGATGACAAGAAACGAGATCCGAGCGATGCTTTAGGCCGCTGCGAATGGCAAGGTTATGCCACTGCCGATCACGCCGCAATACGCGAAGCTTACCTGGTAATCGAAGAACAATTGCGGAACTGCTGACGGTGGCCGCCGACCAGCCCCGTGTAGAGTCTACATGGAACCAGCATAGGCCGTTGTGATGAACTCGGCGCGAAGACGAGACGCGGGTTACGCCTCGCGTATCAATAGCTCAGGCTGGATATGCAGAGTCGAGTTTTTGCTGGCCTCGTCAAATTCGATCCCGATCAATGTGCCGTCGATCACTTCCGAGGAATGCCTGACGCCCTCAATTCTCCGTAGCCGTAGGAGATTGTTACAGGCGTGCCCACAGGGAGAGCATCGTAGACCAGAACGCCCATGCCGCCGAGCGACACGTCCAGCACGTTCCCGAGCTGGTTAAGTTTGCCGATTCCATCGTGCCAGCCGACTATCACGAGATCGGATGCGGTGATTCGATGTTGCGCCCGGCGTTCGATCATTGAGGATACTCACAGAAAAGGGTTCAACCGCTCACATGGCATCTCGCATCAGATAAAACGGTCACCCGCTCTGGTGTAATACCGATTCATCCGAACAGCGGTGCGGTCTCTTCTCCACTGGTACCGTCCTGAAAATACTACGAGGTAGATAAAGCAATTCAATAAACCTCTGACATTTGTGAGCGTTGTGCGGCGATCCATCCTGAGCGTCGAAGATGATGATGCTGCTCACCATCTTCTCGAAATTGCCATACGGGAAACGGGAGCGGGGTTTCGGGTGTACAGGGTCAAAGACGGTATTGAAGCGTTACGGTTTCTCGCCAAGGCGGAACCGTTCAAAGATGTTCCCACGCCCGATCTCGTTCTCTCGGATCTGAACATGCCTCGCATGGGCGGCCTGGACCTTCTGCGGGAAATGCAGAAGGAGGACGTCCTGCGAAAAATACCAGTGGTTGTTATTTCGTCGTCACGATCAAAGTCGGACAGTGATCAGAGTCTTGCGCTCGGGGCGAAACACTTCATTAGCAAATCACCAAACTACGCCGAGTTTGTTGCCGATATCAAGGTGGCGTGCGGCTACATAGACGGCGACGCACTCGCGGCTAGTACTCTCTGAAATCGGAGTCGGGCTTCAGAACTGTTCCACGAGATCTTGCCTGAAAACAAAGAACGTTTCCGCAAGCCACTTCACCTTTACTGTGATCTCGTTATAGCCGTCGCCACAGATCTCCAAGGGAGTTCCGGGCTCCAGTTGGGCGAAAGGTCCGAGCTTGAAACCGACCGCGAGCATTGGATACTTGGCGTAGCGCGGATATCCTATAGCGACAAGTTACTATTTGCCTTGAGGGAGCGTCTTTCATCTTCTGACTTGATGCTCCCTACTGAGCGGGTTGCGTCAAAATTTGATCAGGCGAACGAGCTATCCCTAAGGTTCAGCTTGCCTGCTCAGTAGTTGAATGATCCTCGCCGATCACTTTCATGCAGCAGATAGTTCAGATTGAAATTGCAGTGCCACAGTGTCGCTCGGTGGCGCGAACTCGATGGCGATGAAGTAGCAGTCCGAGCGCCGCGAAAGGTGTCTGACGATACCGCCTAAGGCAAAGTCTAAAAAGGGCAATAATATACTTGGCAAATTGAACCGATCCCGCTACAGCGGGCCAGTCTTGCCGAACGGCTAAACGAAAACCCACTCGGATTGAGTCAATGCAACTTTAGGAACACTACCACGCCACCAGATTGCGCTCTGATCGGGTATATACTTGTAACGCCGATTCTAGAGCGGTCGTACTGAGAACAGGTATCTCTCTTCTTCTCGACAGAAAGAGACAGCTGTATGGACGACCATCGTTTGACCGTCGGCGCGCCTCAATGTCGTGCTCTACGCCCTGAGCGCGCCGCACAACGGCGCACGCGGGAATTGCACGCTCTGGCAAGTCAAGGAATGCCAGTTGTCTTTCACAATAAATGGAAGACGAGCATAGGCCCGCTATATATCTGGCCGCAGTCCGGTCGCTGGTGGAACGAGACGACTGGCAGCGTTGGGAAAATCAACTCTCTTTCAATGCGTGCACTGATAGAGAATTACGCGATATTTTGAATTGATCCAATTACACTGGCGGCGAGATCAACCCGTTGAGCCACCATTTTGCCAAGTATATTGTTACCTAAACAGGATAGGCAGGAGATCGTCACTCCTGTGGCGACCGGGATGGAGTGATCGGCTAGAACACCAATGACCGCCCGAAGATATATCGGCGACGTTGCCGAGCTGCTTGAGGGTTGCCGAATGCTCTTCCCAGCAAAGCATGACGAGTTGAGAATCGGCAAGCCGGGTACACGAACGGCGTTCCATACTGAGCACCTCATAGGGAAGTTCACTTTGAGGGTGGCTTTTCTCACCCGGAGAATGCGAGAACGACAACGCCGATGCCCGCGCCCCGCCCGCCGCGATGACGAGTGCGCAGCACGAGGAGTAGCGGGCTGGTGCTGGTCTTGCTGCCCGCCAGCGCTCGTGTAGACTCTACATGCACCTGAAGGAATGCGTGTGACCGGCCCTGAGCGGCAGAATTCGGCTGCAAGGCGTCAGCCGGTAGAGTCGATAGCTCGGAATGGCACAGGGGCACGCGGGCTGCCGTATCGCGTGTTATCGTTTGGCTGCTCCGCAGTGCTTCGCACTGCTCCGCGCCAAACTCAAACCCGCTATGTCGCCGGGGTCGCTTAAGGCAAGAGCAGGTTCCTGAAGCTCGGTACTCGATCTATTCCCGAACGCGCTGCATCACGGCCAGGAGATGATGCGCCTCGTGGAGCAGGAAGAACTCCAGCCATTGAACGAGAGTCATGGCCCCGAAGCGAGGATGCACAGCGGTTCGCGACAGATCGGCTTCCGCAAGTCGCTCGACCCGGTTGATTAGCTCCGATCTCGTATCACGCATCTTTGTGAGCGCTTCATCAACCTGCATCTGCGCCCATACCGGCCACTCAGAGTCCTGTTCCGCTGAGTATCTTGGAAGCTGCGGGGCGGCTTCAGTGAGAATGCGATCAAGTCGTCCCAGAAAGATCTCCTGGTAGCGAGCCAGGTGTGCGAGGTTTTCGCGAGCACACCACTTGTCAGGATGCGGTCTCCGGTCGAGAGCTGAGCGGTCCGCGCCCGCCAGCAAGATCGGCAGGCAATCGAGTTGCCTATTTAACCTCATGACCGTGGAGTCGAATTTGGGCACGGCTCTATCCGCGACTGCGAAAGTCTCGCCTTCCGTGTAGAGTCTACACGAAACGGCTCGCGCCCCGTGACGGCCCCGAGAGCTGCGCGTGCGAACCACTGGAGCCGCGGTGGCGAGCAATCGGGCGGTGAGGTGCGCGGAACTCTATCGCCAAGAGTAGAACCCGCAGTAAGGGTCTCGACGGTAGTCGTAGCGGTAGGGATCGGCCCAATGATCGTTTCCACGCCACTCTCGGTCGCGTGCTGTGTGTTCGCGCCACTCCTCGGCACCGCGATCCCTGCGCTCGGGTTCTCTCCATTCGTGCCTTTCGTGGCGGTCGGCCCTGCGATCTGACTGATAGTGGTTGTCGCGTCGAGCATAGTAGCCGTCCTGAGCAGATGCGACTTTCGGTATAAGTGCTACCCCAGTTGCCGAGAGCATCAAAGAAATCATTCCAATTCTTCTCAACATCACGGTGCCTCTTTCTTGGAAGCGTTTCTACTCTTCCTGATCATAGGGACGTGATCGGAAGGGCCAGGTTCTGGCGAAAGATAGTGAGTAGTTATTAAGCGAATTTCAGAAAGAGCAACCCGAGTACTGGGTGTTCGTAGCTGTAGGCGTTTCGAGCACAACGGTCGGCAGTTGGGGCGGCCAAGTTCGATGCGAGAGTCATAGAATACATAGCAGCGGATGTCTTCCTGTCCCTTCTGCTCGCTCGATGCAGCCGCAAATGGATCGAGAACGAGCACGCGATAGCTTTCGAGGACGCCTACCCCAATCGCTGACGGGCACACGCTGGTCACGCCGCGTAAGCATGTCGAGAGCATCTACGAACTTTCCGCCGATGAACAGTCCGCGTGTGGGAGCTGGTGGCCGAAGTTCGCGAGCGGCTCTTGACTGGATTAAAGCCCGACGCTTTCAACATCGGCGTAAACGACGGGCTCGCTGCCGGGCAGACGGTCGAGCACGCTCATGCGCATGTCATTCCGCGCCACAAAGGTGATGTTTCTGATCCGCGCGGCGGCATTCGCTGGATCATCGACGAGAAAGCGAACTACTGGAACAAGTAATTGCCGCCACCCGCGCCCGCCGATCAGATCCGGTTCCTCACCAACGTGCAGCGGCTGTTGGCTGAGGGGCTGTTCACCGCCACGTACAAATATGCGCTGATTGCCGCGCTGGCAGATCTATCGGTCGAGTCCGGCGACGATTCTGGTAGGCGTTGCCCTGTCCACGTTTGCGATTGCCGAGAAGTTCGTCGAGTATTACTGGCGGCACGCCATCCCTTACGCAACGGGAACGGTGAGCGCGTTCTGCGGCAGAATACCGGACAACCAGCGAAGATAGTCATCTTGGTGGAGGCCGCCCGGCGTCAGCATGGTGATTCGCTGGCCAGCCTCATGCGTGATACCCAAGCATGGACGAGGTTGGTTCGGAAGGTCGAAGCGGTAGTCAAAATCATGCCACTGTGGAAACTGCAAACGGTTGGCAAGAAGAAGCTCGATTTCCTGTATGGAGAGAGCAACCAGGACGGGAGCATCGAGCTACGGCCCGGTGTAGCTTACTGCTTCCGGCAATTCTATTCGCTCATTCAGGATGCGGTGCGCTCGACGTGGTTGCGGGACGTGCGCAGCCTCAATGGAGACTTGCTGGGCGAGAGCTCGGACCTTCGGGAGTTCCTATTCGGCACCGAAAGAAATGCATCGGCAGTGGTAAAGCCCGTCCTGATGGAGCTGTAGGGCGGCAAATGCTTCTACTGCTCGCAGCCGGTCAGGTCGGATGACGGGCACATCGATCATTTCATACCGTGGTCCAAGTACCCGATTGATCTCGGTCACAACTTCGTGTTGGCTGATAGCAAATGTAACGGCAAGAAGCGCGACCGGATGCCGCATGTCGATCATTTGGCGAGGTGGAGCGAGCGGAATAACGAATACGGGGCCGAGATCTTGTCGGCCTTAAAGGATCAATTGCCCTGCGACTTGGCCTGCACGAACCGGATCGCACACTGGGCATACACTCAGATGGAGGCGGCAAACGGTCTAACGTGGCTTCGCGGCGACGAACTGCTTGCCCTTTCGGAGGGGTGGCGGAACTATATTACGACTGCGGCTTAACTGACTACGCCGTCTCATTTAAAACGGATCGCGACTTCGCGTTCAGTTTCGGCAGTTTCGTGATCCGCTTCCAGCCTTCGCCAGCATTTACCTGCTCTACCTTGATTTCATCGAAGTACGTGTCAAGCACGGCAGCACGCTCTTGCGCCAAAGGCGGCGAGCAGTAATCTTCTTCCTCCCAAATCACACGGTTCCGTCTGGCTGGCTCCGAGCTTCAGTAAGCGAGTACGTCAAAGTCTTGCCGAACGGGCGCAGGCTAATGAAGGCTTTCAATCGAGTATGCAATTCAGCCAGCCGCTCTGGTTGGGACGAACTGGCTCCTTCCGGCTGCTTACTCGCTGCCTGTGAGCTGGGTGGAAGAGCGCATCGAAGCCGTGCGACTAGCTCTGAATTCCCAAGTGAAGCTCACGCTGGATCTCAGACAAACAGAACCAGCATCGCTTGCTGCGTACCTGAGAACGAGCGCGTTCCAGATAGTATCCGCTTCCGCCTACCTTCCTGCTGCGAATCTTCACCGCAGATCCCGTATATCATCCAGCGCTCCGACCGCCCTGCTTAGTCGGGGGACCGCTTACGCAAATTGGCGTTAGCTGACGCCCAGCATTTCCAGGATTCGATTCTTACACATGACTTCCTTTGGTCGCGCGTCCTTTTGTTTATCGCGAATGCCGTGCAGAAAGTGCGGACTCCACGGTATTCTGGACTAATTAACGGTATCGGCCAGATGCACTTTGATAGGGGAGCTATGGTCTAGATCCCGCGTCCCAGACTGCGCTGCGTCATTATGGCTAAATGCGTAAGCGCCGAATTGATCCAAGGCTGGTTCGTGCTGAGAGGGAGTGAGGTGGAGCTTGCGGCCAAGAACTGAGAGTGTTGTGAAGACCCTACTCGAAGCACGCGCTGCAAGTAAGCAGACGGTTGTCAGGTCGATACTCTCTGGTCCACGCTGCAAGCGATTCACGTCTCTCCGCGATGATCTTCGGCCAATTGAGCGTCGTGGCTCCGCGCAATCGCCAGCAACTGCAACGGTGGATGATAAGGGGATACTTAGGTGTGTAGTTTTTAGCGTCGTTCAGAACGAACCACTCGGGGTGTTCTGCTTTTGCGACCTGAAAACTAACCTCGTCTGGCGCATAGCCCCAGATCAGGGAGCTGGAATTTGGCGCGGCAGCGTAATAGATTTTGCAGCCAAGACGCTCTGCCGCTTGTCGCCATTCAAGGCCATCGGGCATCATTCCAGGAGTCGAATCGTCAGTCACGCTTTGGGGTTGCATTCGTTTACCTTCGATATGGCCGCGCATCTGCCGAAAGGGGTCTAGGTAAAAGACGAAACGGATCTGCGATACACAGACCGTTTTCCTTCCTGCGCGGCCATGTCAAATAGTACGGCGAAATTGGTTACCCACAGTAACGTGTTAGTACTAGGTAATATTAACCAGTTAGCACTAGAACATCGGCTCTAAGTGGTGAACTATTCGGTTGTGGGAAGTCTCCGATTTTGGTGGCGTTGATTGAGGCCGATGAGCGGGGGTTAGAAAGAGCGGCATAAAAATGAAGAACTACATGGCATTAGGAGTGGCTATTGGCGTCGGCGTGGGAACTGCGCTCGGAGTGGCGCTACATAACATCCCTGTCTGGGTCGGCATCGGAGCAGCCTTTGGCGTAGTCTTGGGGCTAGTCATGAACAAACGGAACCAAAATTCAAAGTAGCCCACTACCAACTATTCGCGCTTCACGTCTTTGGGGTCCTTGTCTTCCCGGAGCGCCACAAACCGCGTATGCCGTAGATGCCCATCGCCGGTCCACTCGACGAACTCGAATTGTCCGACCAGCTCGGGCTGAAGCCAGCGGCACTCCTTCATCTTCGTCGCCGTCAGTCCCGCACCCCAGCGCCCGCCACCAGGTTCAGGCAGGTTAGCGAATGGACAATCCGGGATCTCAAGCGGCTTCATCTTCTTCAGTAATTGCTGCCTGATAGCTGGCGTAAATCCGTTGCGTGTGCGAGACGCATAGAGCAGCTTGTCATTTTCGTAATAGCCGAGGACCAGGGCGTCGAAGGTCTTGCCTCCGACCGTGTAGCCGCCGATCACGAACTCCTGGCCCCGGTTGACGCGCATTTTCAGCCACGCGCCCGAACGCTCGCCGAATTCGTAGGCGCTGTCCGTCCGCTTCGCGATCAGCCCTTCGAACTTCTGCTGCCGTACAGAGTCGATCAGATCGCTGAGCTTGCCGTCCAGCGTTGGCGAGTAACGGATCGGTTCCGTCAGATCCGGCAGCACTTTCGAGCGCAGCCGCTCGCGGCGTTCTCGTAACGGCTTAGACCGGAGGTCTCGGCCTTGGAGGATCAGAAGATCGAAGGCGTAATACAGGATCGTGTGACCCGCCGTGTAATTCTGCAAGGCGTTGAAAGAGGGCTTGCCGGAGTGATCGAGAGCTACGACTTCGCCATCTACTACCGTATCGGTCGGCAATGCTGCCAAAGCCGCGCGAATGCCGGGGAAGCGTTCTCCGAAATCCTTGTCATTGCGCGACCGAAGCTGAACGCTCTTGCCACTGTTGATCGCAATCGCACGGTAGCCGTCCAGCTTGAGTTCGTATTCCCAGTCAGAGTCTTCCGGCAACGAGCTGCTGGACAGACACAGCATCGGCTCGACGAACGAAGCAGCAACCTTCGAGCTGATGCGCCTGCTCATAAGGGGGTGTAGAGTCTACAAGCGGGAACGACTTGGGGTGCAGCCAAGCTCACAGATTACCGCGCGAGGCTGAACATGGAGATCGATAGAAGTCTTTTGCTCGCTGGCGAACAAGTGGCGAATCTGATACTTCTCTCCTAGTGCGCTGCTGCCATGTGCAGATCAGGGGCAAGGATGGAGAGATACACAGTCTGACCCTGGAAGCGTCCAGTGTCTTTGACGCGGCATATCAGGCCAATGGAGAGTTGGGCGCGTCTTTGGTGGTTCGGTGATTCACTAATCACCGTTCATTCCTGCGAGGAGTCTTGGGTTGTTAAGCAGGAATCCGTTCGGCGCTGGCGGGAACAGCGGCGCGTTTCTTCCCGACCAACCTAGCCTCTCGTAATACGTTTCGCAGAATTGGGTAGTGCCTGAAAGATGCGTTGAAGCCGAAGAATGAAGTACTTGCTTTCAGCCGTAGCCACGCCACACGATCAGGTATGCGGCTCGATGCCGTGAACTGAATAGCCAAAACTTGATCTTGCACGTTGGCGATGCCGCCATCGGTACGCAACGAGGCACATCAACCCTATCGGGAGTAAGACTAACGATCCAGGTTCGGGTGTAGTGTTGAGGGTTCCAGCGCCGGAGTTGGTGGATGGGCCGCCAGAGACAAGGTTAGCGATGCCGCCGCCAGTCAGCCGTCCGTTGTACCAGAGAAACGCGCCTGTGCCCCCTGTGACCTCTAGAGTTTGCGTGATAGGTACGGCGGTCGGAGGAGCCGATAAGTCCGCCTGCTCAAAGAGGTTGCCGAAGAGGGTTCCATTTGCGAACGTGGCGGTGAACGTTCCAGTGACCGCGCCCGTCGCGAGGTTGACAAAAGCCATGTCCCTCCAGGTCATGATCCCGAGGGGAAGGATCGATCCAGTGCCATTGCCAATCAATGGTGGATTGGTTGGGTCTCCCGTTGCAGTGACGCTGTACGTATAGGTCACACTGATAGTTGCCGCTGGCGCCGTAACGACGGCGCACAGCATACAGAACACACAGCCTGCATTTTTCAAAACAGCGGTTCTGAGATTCACGTTTGCTCCTTAAGGTGCGTTGATGGCTGCTGTCGGATTTTTATCGCCGCACGAGGACGCAGCCTAGCCCCAGAACAATTACGGCAAAGTGTCACGATAGGACCAAAATTCTGGCCGCGCACCTGCAAGGGGTTCTGGGAAACAGGTCAAAGCAGAAAGTTTAGGTTGCTCGGGCATCGTCTCCTTAGCGCGGCCATGTCAGATAGTAACGCCAATGCGTTATGCGTTTGAGTGTAAACGAAGTACCAGGTAGATTGACCGGTACCGGAACGAACATGTCCATCGGCAAAAAGCACAACCGGCGAGAGCCCTAACCAGCTTGCGTACAAGACGCCCCAAATCATCCCCCAGCGTGACTGCGCCGAAGTACTGACTTTGAGCGATTTGGCTTGCAAGACTTCAGTCTGCTTCTATATACTTCTCCCACGAGGAGCAACCATGAATTTCAGGAACCGCTGTAAAAAGCGCGGGACATGGCGTGGAGTGACAGGGCCTTTCCCGACCCAACCGGCGCGTTTGATGGGACGTTCACAATCACATTCGCCAACGGTAAGCTTTTCGGCAATTTTCATGGACTCACCGATCTCACGGCCCCTCCCAATGCCTTGCCTTTCACCCCAGGTTCTGGACGTTACGGGCGGAACAGGGGCGTTTATCTGGTACAACGGTACGCTCACCGGCAATGGTGTTCTCAATTTGCTCGCGCGCCAGGAGTCGACTTCCGGCTCTGGAACGCTGAACACGACGCCCGAACCTAGCGCGATATCCTTACTCCCGATAGGTTTGTTGTGCCTCGTTGCGTACCGAAAGGTGGTGGCAACGAAGCGGCGAAAATTAGAAGAACACTTCTAAATGCGACGCGCGCCCGACCAGGCGTCAAGCGGTACCGGTGCGACGGTGGCTGTTACATGAACCGGATTCTAATTGATCTCTCCCCAGTCCGAGCCTTCAGCGACTGAGCGTGGTCAGTGCGCCCATCGATGCCCTAAGAAAAGGCCGACTACAAAAGCGATGCCGAGCAGGAATGCGGCGATGATGAGCAATTTATCCCTATACCGTTTGGCTGCCTTTGCGCTCTGCTCCTTTGCGTGCTTCGATGCGTCGTTTGTTCGGGATAGTTTAAATTGCATCGCGCGTTTCTCTTCGTCCAGCGTCTGGCAGCGCTGTGTAAGGACTTCCGTCATTCGTTTGCGCTGGTTCATCTCGGAGATCTGGGCGGCTAAGAATGTGCCGACCGCAGACGGAGTGCTCGCGCTGTAGTCTGAGATGAAGTGAAGAAGAGTACTGTTTGTTCCTTCATGGCCGAGTCCGAGAACTTTGTAGGCGTTTTTTGGCCGCCCAAGCTTCGATGACAGATTTTTGGTCGAAGACATCGAATTCTGCCGAATCGCCGCCCCCCCGAATGAGCACGATCACGTTGCCCTTGGCTCTGCGGATTCCGTTCGCGATCTCCTCGGGCTTGTCCATTGCGACAGGAATCGTCTCCACTTGAACCAGGTAATTTACGGGACCCAATTGCTGTTGGAAGTCATCCTGGACTCTCGCGCGTTCCGAGACCGGGTGTATGAGTGAGATGACAATTGAGCCGATCTCGGGGAGCTGCGCGAGAGCTGGTTTCAGGTTCTTCAGGTACTCCAGTGTCGCTCGTTCGTTGCGCTCCACCTCCTGTGGGCGATTCATGTGCTCGATGCGGCCCACAGCAATGCGAATATCGACCCTGCTGGATTGGTTCTGGCCCTCGTCTACTGTAAGGATGCCTGTGACCTCGACGTAATCGCCTTGCTCGATCCCGTTGCGCGAGAGCAACTCTCTTTCAATTTCCAGATAGACGGTTTGATGACCGTCCCGCAGCGGGAGCCTATAAGCCATCCGGTAAGGTCCAGGGGAAATTTCGCCGATAGTTCCCCGAACTACGACTTGCCGCTGGCTGTCGTTGAAGCTGTGGTAGAGAACCCGTACCACGGTCGAGCGGATCTGCTGGTTGAGCGCTTCGATGGTGAAAGAAGCCGGTTGAGACATTTCAGCACTGCCATTACATAACACGGCTACGCGAGATCAGGGCGCAGACGGGAAGATCCATACAGCTCGGCTTAGCGAACAGCTCGGAGTAGGACGCTGGTCCGATGGAATTCGAGGTACTGTCGCTGTCCTTGGGTAAAGCCGCCGACCTTGACCACCTTCTCCGTTTCGATTCCCATCCTCGCGAGTGATGGCCGGTGCGCGACTGGCGAGATGATCAGCGTGCCCGAATTTTCGAAGCCAATGAAGCCCCTATCGAAAAGATGGTCAATGCTCGGCGTGAGCAACAGTCCGTTCTCGCCATCGAGCCGTTCATCGTTCGTCGAGTCTCGCCAAGGCTTGCAGTGGCTGGCAATCAGATGAGCTGGATTCTCTACGAGAGTAATTCGACAGCGCGACTCTATCGCCGCCACACGCTCTTTGAACAAACCCTGACCGCGTCGGGCACGGATTAGCGTCTGCTTCTCGGTGTCCGCGACGGATTGATCGGCTTGGATCTGGGTTTCCAGCCGATGTTCCCAAGCATCCAGATCATCCGCTGCGCCAGGAACGATGGCATTCGTCGCCGCGCCCGCAGTGGCCGCGAACACAAGCGAGGTGGCTTCAGTACCAATCAAGCCCGCTAGCACTTCGGCGAAGTCTGACGGCAGTTCCGTCAGATAAACCGATTGGATGCCGTTCCCGTTTGCCTGCAGCGGCGAGTAGCGCTCGGGCAGTACGGGTCCGAGAGCGGCCATGTGATCTTTGGGACGGATCTTATTTGCGAGCGCTGTGAATTGGACCGTGACTTTCCAGCCCACGTTGTGCCAGTATTGCCCCGTGGAGCCGAACTCTTGCGGCTTCGGGCTTTCCTGGCAATACGAGCGGGCGCTTCCAATAGCTGCGATCCGCGTATCGACGAACGAAAAGATGAGATCGCCCGGAGATACCTCCCGCATGGCCTCGTAGAACGGATTGCGCGCTCCGTTGGCATTGCGCTTCGGAGACCAGAGATAGCCACCTTGGATCTCTTGCCGGTAGGTTTGATTTTGGTTTACCCACCAATAGCGCATGGATTAGGGCTGAATGACCCGAAGCGTATCACAGCTCGACGGGCATCTCCGCGCCGTGTAGAGTCTACACGCAACCCGCTCTTAGGGAATCGGCGACCCGGCTTCGGCTACCATAGGCGAATATAAGGCGAATACGTGTGATACGCTCCAGGGATGCGGCGGTGTACCGTTTCTGTCATCGGCAAAGACGGTGAGCGGCATAGCCTAGAGGCTGATGCCAACAGTCTTTTTGACGCCGCTTACAAAGCCGTAGAGCAGTGGGGCATGTTGGGGTGGTTTCCACTGAGCGCAGACATCGAAGTACGGAGCGGAAACGAATGCTGGCGTGTCAAACAGTGCCGGGTGAGGGTATGTATGGGCGACCGGCAGCACAAGACGGCGAAGACGAAATAGCTAATCGAGAGCTATTTCTAGATACTAGTCAGGTCTTGTTTTGGCGACGCTCAAGCGCAGATTACGAGCAACACCCCGGACCCACGGTTCGGCACGCCTTGCCTCGGACTCTTCGAGTGAGGTTCGGCGATTACTCCCGATGAGACTCGCCAAACGTTAAACTCAGTGGATGTGTACGTTGGTCTTGTTCTCCTAAGGCTAATGATCATTGGCGTTTCTATCGGTGTGTGCTTCATCAGGCCCCTGACTGGAAGTTTTCCGGATGCGATGTTTCTTGCAATCATCCCTGTAGGTACGTTGCTGACTCTAGAAGAAGCGTATGCAGCATTCAAAAGCAAACGCTACTACTTGGCCGACATCTTCAAAGCAGTCGAATCGAATAAACCCTTTTTAGTCGTGTTCGAGGGCGACCGCACATTCGTAGAGATATTGGCTGGTGTCTCCGCCGCCATTATCGGAATCGGTCTGGAAGAAAAGCGCTTTGCGAACCCTTGGCCAGTTCGACTGGCCTTTGTCATAGCCCTTCTGGGCTGTTTCCTTTTTCTAAATCTGCAAGGAGCAAAGGTATCTGCGGACCGAGACGATGATAACTTGCACATCGTGGAGCTGCAGCCAGGGAGTCAACACCTGCTGCTGCTAGTTCGCTGCTTAGTCTATTGGACATTCATCTACGGAATCGGATACATTCTATTCGCGAAGGCAGGTTAGAAGGTGGAAGGAACTCAGGAGGTCTAGTGGATCGTTTTCAGGTACGTCGAATGCTGAGCGAGGCCGAGTTATTCGAATTTGTTCCGTCATCAAATAGGCTTCTTGAAGAATTCATGGCTGAGTACGGAGGGACCGATGCGTTTGAATCTCAGTATTTCTCCAATTTCTGTGCGCTCGGGTCGGCGGAGTTTAGCTACATGAGAAGCGTGTTTGGTAATGCGGGAGGGCTTCGATCAGTTAACCCTGGCGATGTGCAACTTGCAATAACAACAACTGATACCCTTCGAACTCGCCCGTGCCGATCCATGCAAAGGGCCAAACAGGGAGGAGTGAACATCTCGGATTTGAGTTTATTTGCCGGTGATGTTACGAAACTTGCTGACTTGTCAGAGACCGATGAACTTGAGTCGGACGTTTTCGACTGCGAAGAGTACAAACGACGCCTTTATGACTTTGGAGGGTGGGGAGAGCAGCATCTCACCGAGACGTTGCAGGCTGGATTTCCAAGCTACATGACTCTCTTCGCTTCTCTTCGTTTTGCGGTTTGTAAGGACATGGCAGCTCAGGAAGCGTCAGAATTCTTTGGAAGCGTGTTACGGCGCTTGGGGTTGAGGCCGAGTGCAGCAGGGGCTGCTGGCTAGTGCCGCGCCTAGTCGGCTAATTCCGCCTCGCCTGGCGCTTAACACCGTGTGGCCCTGGCCGGGCGACACGCTCCCCGCAGTTCGATGCCGAGTTCATCCGATAGTAGACAGCCGACCATCCTCCGGCTACCGTTGGGTCTGCGCGACAATGGCAGTCTTAGTACTTCGCTGGCGGAGTCGGTCATCGCACGGTCCTGCCAGGGAATATGGCCCTTTGAACCAGGCTCTTGAAAGTGACAGCCCGCTCGCGGTAGCTACGATTGCCGCAGAATCGCTGCCGCCGAGTGGCGAACCAACTTGCTGCACCAGGAACCGACAGAGCCGGATTGATGCATAAGGAACTCGGGCACTTGATAACGGCTCTGAAAGGTGCGAATTCAATGCGAAGCTACTGTCCGTTCCAGGTTGCTCGATCACCTTCAGCATCGGCCTCTTTGCGACATTCATAGCAACCCTGCTTGGTTCCACCGTACCACCGCTCTCCCTTGAAGTGGTACACGCCAGTTCTTGTGTTGACCCAAACAACCGTATCGTTGGGACAATGACGGTGGGCTGCCTGTTCACTCTGGAAACGCCGCTCAGAATCCGGCTGCGCTGATGGAGAGAAGTAGAGCAGAAGCAAGAAGGCAAAGAGGGCAATCGAGCGAGTGGAGCGTTCCTGCATAATGGTAGGAACTATAGTTATAAATGACTTTTTGCGATTCTTCTATACAGATCAATCTGAAGGGGATCACCAAGCCAGCCTGCGTGCGATGGGCACTATCTGCCGATTGAAAGCATACGGACGGCATAGTACTGCGGCGATGGCCGCCTTTGGTGTAGAAAAGAATCTAGCCGCAACGTGCCCGGCCCAACGATCGGTCCAGCTCTATGATGCTTTCAAGCGAAGCTGGCATCGGCTGCACCACTTCGATCGAGAGGCCATTGATTTCCCGCTGGGCATAGGCACGCACGTATTGCCTGAGATCCCGGCATGGTAGCGCCGATTGAATTCGTTGCATTCGTACCTAACCTGCTTTCCGACTCGCACGAATCCTCGTGATTATTAACAACTAGGTTGGGGTATCATAGCATTCCTTTTTGCAGGTTTTGCCGCTGGATCTATTCTTTTGCGCAGGATCCAGTTTTCAGGGATCAAAGTGGAATCAAGGAAACGGCAAGTTAAGGAATTAGTATGAGAAAACTTTGCAATTCAACAATCGTGATCGCGTTCGGCCTCTCGGCTTGTGCTTTGTTGCCATTCCGGTTCGGCGGCATCGCACGGCGACACTGGAGGTAAGCTGACGTTCTCGGCACTATCCGCATGGAGGGACGGCCAGTACATTGGGCTTTCCAGGCAATTCGGCAGTTCACAATCGCGCGGAACTTATTCTTCCGAGGGCAAAGAAGCACTTGAATCCTTGTGTACCCAAGTCGAGCAGCAGCTCGACGCAATTCGCGATCGTAATGATCGACAAGACCGGTGACCAGGGCGTCCGCATCTTCTCGCTGGATCTCCTCGATCTGCCGCCGTATGTGGACACTATGTATCAGGAAGGTGAGCGGCAAAAGCGCAGGTACCGACTCGACCCATCGGCAGCATGAGGATAATGGACACCTGTATCTCTCCGATCTGCCCATCAGCTTCTACCGCGAAACTCGAAACTGACAAACGCACAAGCTTCTGCGACACAGGTCCGTCCTGGTCCGGCAGCGTAGAGGAATATCAGCTGCTCGGGCCGAAATGCTGCATTAGCAAACAGTAGGCCGTTAGAACGAACTCGCTGACGCGAGGGACGCTACGCGTGGGCTGCGGATCGGCTGTTCGGCCTTATTAGCGGTCGCACAATTGGGCGATAATGAAGGTCGCCGTGCTGAGCTTCCCAGGATTCTCCAGCGACTCGTTCCGGCTCCCTGGCCGACCAAACGGCGAAAATCAATTGAAATCCCATAGCGGTACGTTGCCATAGTTGGCCGCATCCCTCGCAAACGTCAGCGAGTTCCATCAAACGGCCTTATCGAGAGTGAGCCAGCGGTCAGTTCTGCCCCGTCTCTTGGCTTATCGTCGCTAGCTCACTCCCGATAAGGTTCTAGCGTTACACTCGATCTATTCTCTCGGATCGATACATCGCGGGGCTAGAATAAAACACCTAATTTCTTTGTGATTTGTAGTTCACGTAAAAGCTTTGTTGGATATGCCTGATGCCATTCCTTCCCCGCCACTGTCTCCGGAAGAAAAAGAAGTTGTACATGTAGAGGAGCCTACAATCCGTCTTTTCTTTATCGACAACATTCGTTGGACGATGATCATCCTCGTTGTCAGCATGCACGCGGCGGATACCTACAGCCCGCTCGGTAACTGGTACTTTGTGGATCGAAAGCCACTCGCGACCGGCTCTCTGCTGTTTTTCGCCGCTTGGCAAACGTATGTTCAATCTTTTTTCATGGGCCTCCTCTTCTTTATTGCAGGATTTTTCGTTCCGCGTTCCTTCGACCGCAAAGGCGCGGCACAATTCCTGCGCGACCGTGCTTTTCGACTGGGGTTGCCGGTCCTCTTCTACATGTTCCTGCTTGGGCCAATGACCGAGTACTTTGTGGCTCACTCCTGGACGTCAACGCAACCGACATCGTTTGCGAACGAATGGTTGAAGCACATTCAGAACGGCGAATTTCTACAGGAGAACGGCCCTCTATGGTTCTGTTTGGCTCTGCTAATTTTCTCACTTGGCTACACAATCTGGCGCAGCTCAAAATACAGTAGATTTCAGATCGCCAGCGCACGACAGGGAAGGGTTCCTGGAACGGTCGCGCTGATCGGTTTCGGGCTAATCATGGCCGTTCTGACTTTCCTGGTGCGGGCTGCGCATCCTGGGTCGCCATTCAATCTGCCGCTCAGAGACTTCGCGCAATACGTTCTGCTGTTCAGCGTCGGTATTCTCGCCTTTCGACGGAATTGGCTACCGGAACTGAGTTACGCATCCGGAATGCGCGGGATGACCGTCGCGCTATCGTTTGGGTTCGCGGCATGGCTTACGCTCCTATTACCTGGCTGCGCACTTCGCGGCAAAGCCTCGACCTTCTCCGGTGGATGGCACTGGCAGAGCGCGGCGTTCGCCTCTTGGGAGTCGCTCACTTGCGTTGTGCTTTGTTACGGCTTCCTCGTGCTGTTTCGCGACAAGTGCAATAAACAGGGCTCGCTTGCACGTTTTCTGTCGCAAAACGCTTTCAGCGTCTACGTATTTCACCCGCCAATTCTCATCGTTGCAGCGCGCCTGCTACACGGACTGATGTGGCAACCGGTTTTGAAGTTTCTTGCGTTGACGTCAATAGCGGTGGGCGCCTCGTTTGTCCTGAGCGCCGCAGTCTTCCGCCGCCTGCCGCTCTTACACCGTATCCTTTGATCGCTCGGCGATTAGTCGGTTCGTCCCAGGCACCGTTTTGAGAATTTGAGAATGACTTGTCGCGAAGTGTAGAACTACCCTTGGCCGTCAGGCCGGATCTATCCGGCTGGCGCTCACCTACGGCATCCGCGTCATTTAGACTCTTAATCCGGCCAACAAAATCCGTGGGCTGTGTAGGTTGTGTATCATGGCCCAACGCTATGGTTTTTTCTGATCGCTCACTCTCAAGACGCTTAGAGGGCGCGGAAGGACATGCGTGCGCCGAGTTCGCTGAAGCACGACGGCGTTTTTTCCCTGAGAGCCGCGCTGAGACGATGCAGTGTGACGGTGCCTGCGCCGTGTTCGATGGTATCGATTCGCCTGCGACTCAGACCTTTGGGCTCGGAATTTTTGAGGAGCTGAACGCACAGACACTTGATCGCGTTGAGAAATTCTTCTTAGACCGCGGAGCGCCAGTCCAGCATGAAGTCAGTCCGCTGGCCGGAGTCCCAGCGGCAGATTTGCTTTGCAGTCGCAAGTACAGACCGATTGAATTCAGTAGTATTCTCTATCGATCTGTTGAACGACCTCTCTCTAATGAGCACCAGAACATTCAGGTGCGCGTAATCCGGCCGGAGGAAGGGCAACTCTGGGCGCAGATAAACGCGCGCGGCTGGTGTCACGAACATCCAGAGCTGCTGGGGTTTCTGCGGAATAGTGGTGTGCTGGCATCATCCCGAGATACTAGTGTGAGCTTCCTGGCGGAATATGATGCTGTTCCTGGTGCGGCCGGCGGGTTGAGTCTATACAACGGGGTCGCATTGTTTGCAGGCGCGGCGACCGTTCCCGAACTACGCGGCCGGGGCTTGCAGGCAGCGTTGCTGGCCGAGCGCTTGCGGTACGCCTTTGACCATGGTTGCGATTTGGCAATGATGGTCACAGAAGTGGGCAGCAGTTCACAGCGCAACGCGGAGCGCAAAGGCTTCAAGATCGCATATACGCGAACGAAATGGCGGCTCTGCGGTTCTTCTTGATCATTCCTTCCGTTGTTCGGCAAAAACCGCGAGAACTCCATTAGCAGATTCTTCCGCCCCGGTCGCGAAGGGTAGATCTACCCTTCGCCGTATGAACGAACTCGCTGACGCGAGGGACGCTACGCGTGGGCTGCGGATCGGCTGTTCGGCCTTATTAGCGGTCGCACAATTGGGCGATAATGAAGGTCGCCGTGCTGAGCTTCCCAGGATTCTCCAGCGACTCGTTCCGGCTCCCTGGCCGACCAAACGGCGAAAATCAATTGAAATCCCATAGCGGTACGTTGCCATAGTTGGCCGCATCCCTCGCAAACGTCAGCGAGTTCCATCAAACGGCCTTATCGAGAGTGAGCCAGCGGTCAGTTCTGCCCCGTCTCTTGGCTTATCGTCGCTAGCTCACTCCCGATAAGGTTCTAGCGTTACTCGCGAGCTATCTGGCTGATCCTCTCAACGTGCAAATGGCGCGTGATACCTTCGGGTAAGTCAAAAACAGCCCAGGAAATACGGCTCTCATGCGCGTTCCACAATTCCCTTCCCAGGTGTCCGACCCTGATCGCTTGTTCCTCAGGTACGGCCCTCGTTGAAAATGGCGTCCTTTATGATGTTTCGGACGATTTGTACGCCACAATCTGGCGCG
>CAWJEH010000054.1:0-290090 GCA_963841675.1 Terriglobia bacterium | reverse complement strand
GCACGTGGCGAGCATTCGGGACGATCTGGCGAGCAATCTGTGGAGCTTTAATCGCTGATCTGCGACAGTCATCACCGGACCCAGGAGCCTGACGCGGGCAGCGTGCCTCTAGGCCAACCGGCGCTTGCTTTCCCTTTCGCTCGGCATTTTCTGGCAACGTGGACCGCGTCCTCGGAGTGCGGGTCGTCAGTGCTTCATTAACCAAGCAAAAACACGCCCGTTGGGAATCAAGAAGATTTTCACTGCTCGTGGCAGTTTTGGGCCGCGTGCTCTCGCTCAGGAAAGTGCATGGATAGAGGAAGCAGTTCAAGTCAATCACGTTCCACCAGGAGGTATTTGAATGCCGAACAAACAACGCTTTAGCACACTGGTACTGATTTCCACGGTCGCGGCTGTTCTTGGACGGCCTTCGGTTGCCCTGATCACTGCCGATGGTCTAGACGGTGCACCAGCCAATTTTCAAACCAGTGATTTAGAGGACGGCCAGGTAGAGCAGGCAGTGGTCGCGGCTGGCGCCACACTGCATTGGGAGTTGTGCACGGAAGATCGGCGTGTCGAGTGCGGTCATATGCAAGTACCACTCGATTGGAAGCAGCCTTGGCTTGGCAAAATTACAATTGCCGTCAATCGGCTGCGGGCGGCGGATCGAGGACATCGGCTAGGCAGTCTGGTCATTGATCCTGGTGGCCCCGGAGGTTCGGGTCAGGAGAGTGTGTTTCTCCAGGCAAAGAATGGATTGATTTTCACGAAGAAATTAAGTGCACGATTTGACCTCATCGGCCTCGATCCGCGCGGCGTAGGCTCCAGTAACCCAGTTCGCTGCGATCCCGCAGTCTGGAACAAGCAACCCTCGCACTATCCGATAGATCTCTCGCAATACGAACTACTTCGAAATTCGAACATGGCAGTCTTCAAGACATGCGAAGAAAAAACGGGGCCGTTGCTCGGGCATATCGATACCATCAGCGTCGCTCGCGATATCGAAGCTCTTCGGGTCGGCCTAAACGATGGAGAGCTGAATTATTTGGGGCAGTCTTATGGGGCCCAACTCGGTTCGCAATATGCCGCCCTCTATCCCAAGAATATCCGGGCAATGGTACTCGACGGTAACCTGGATCATTCAGAATCAGAAGTGTCGAGCCTCGTCACCGAAGGTTCGGCGTACGAGGACGAACTCCGCCGCTTTTTTCGGTACTGTCAAACAACTTCCTCGTGTGCACTTTTCGGTAAAGACGCGGCGGCCGCATTCGATGAACTGGTTGAAAGAGCCGACCAGGCACCCCTGCCCGCACCGGCATGCGCCGAGCACGGTCGACAGGCCGGGTTTTGCAAACCGACCGTGAGTGGGGAGGATATCCGCTTCAACATGCAGGGTCTACTCCTCTTTCCCAAGGGTCGCCCCGGCTATGGCCAGCCCGGATGGGATGCGGCCGGCCAGGCAATTGAAGATGCCCTCGAGCGAAATGATGCCAGCCGGTTTGCGGCTCTGTTGGCAACCAAGGATACGTTCACTCTCTTCGAGGAGAGGGGGGTTGAGTGCATGGACTGGACGGTAAAGAGCAGCAAAACATTTGCGGACCTGCAGGCGAAGATTTTATTGGGACGTGTCATAGCGCCTCACACTCAATTCGCGGGTCAAACGTTCGACCTTCAGACAAGATGCCTTGGATGGGGGTTGCCCGTTCAGAACCCGCCTCGGGCTCTCAAGGTGAAAGGCGCTCCGCCGATCTTAATGGTCAACGCCACGCATGATCCATCAACCTCCGTGGTTTGGGCAGTAGATCTCAAGCAACAGCTCCCGAGCGCCGTTCTCCTGTTGCGCGAGGGTGATGGACATACATCATATGTTCTCACCGGTGGCGGTGAGAACAAGACGGTCGAGGCGATGGATGATTACCTAATTACTTTGGAAACGCCTCCACCCAATACCGTTTACGACAACTGAAATCTTGTCACGGAGCTGTGCTACGGACAACCGCGATTCCGTATGAACTGCACAAGTTCTGTCTTCAGTCTCTGGAGGGACCGATTAATGAAAGATGTAATCCTTCCAAAAACACTCTGGCTGTCTGTGCCCAGCAACAAGCTGCCCGCTTTAATGGGTAGCGTTGATCTATTCTGCCTTAATCAGCAAGGACGAAATGCAGTTTGAACGTGTCGGAGCGGGAGTTTCGCCTATATCACAAATAGCGCGAGGGGCATATCCTGTAGGCGGAAAGGGCCGTGCCCACCCACTGAACCAAATCCAAGGCTACTAAGCTTCTTTCAGCCTGATATTTGCGGACTCCAGGCATGCACTGAAAAGAGATTCCTATGTCCGGTCCGACGCACTTTCCCTCCCACCCTTGAGCAATACAAGAAGCTCGCCAGGGACTTCCAACGTGCCTGCAAATCGGCCGACGCGGGCACGATCCGCGCATGCAGGCGGCGCTCCGCGGTGAGCATCCAATACCGTTCCAATCCGGCTAGCTACATCCCGAAGCTGCTGGTCCAGGAGCTTCAGGCTCTGGCTCACTTGTGGTGCAACCTCGACGACCGCCGACCATGCACCTCGACAGCGCAGCGCGATGCAAACATCCAGTGGGAAGTTGTGCCAGGAGAGTTGAGCACCTGTACAGGCTAGATGGCCGTTACGCTGGGTATGACAATGGTTGGATTATTTCTCTGATCTCCCCCGCGATCGTGGAGTTCGACAAATCCATCGTAGATTTTCCGAACATCAAACGTTTCCCCGGCGGAGCGTCAAGCGACATGAACCCGGATCTTCAGCACCCAACATAACCCTGTTCCGCTGATGGATCTTAAGAGGACCATTTTTGTCATCGGAAGCGCCGACTAAGCTTTCGATTCAGCAATGTTCTTTGTCGAGGGGAGTTCAAAAGGGTCGAAAGGCTCGCGTGATGCCACGTTGGTTGCTTTTACCGAGCAGAAGGTGCAGATCTTCCTTCCTGTGTACCACGAGAGAACGCCCGAGGAGATGGCCAGATCACAACCACGGGTTCGTAGTGACTGGAAGGCTGAAGCTCTGCGTTAGCTAAGATCCTGACTTGTCGGAAAGGGTAGATCTATCACTCGTCGGTTTTCAAGTTGCCATATAACGGGCTATGCTTTTCCGTGCGTCCGGATGTTGATTCGACGGGAATGATCAAAGTGATGGTAGACCGAGCCGACTCAAGCTAATGTTCATAAATGTTGCGGTTCAGATTACATATTGGTTGACGATGTGACAGATCTGATCTCCACTCTGTTTGACAAGGTTCGAAGCGATACCGGAGATAGCCGACAGCTGAGTACCGTTTCGCGGAAGAGCACTAACAATACCTTTGAGCACTCGATCGTTAAAGATACGAAATGCGGGAAGGTTGCGTCGCTTTGCCTGTTGCAGTCGCCATGCCCGTAGCGCCTCCTCTAGTCCTGGCCCGGCACCATTGCCGGATGAAGCCTGGACGGTCGCGGTTGTCTTGTCGCGTCCCTTCGTATTCTTAGGCTTTCGTTTATGAACGCGAGTCTTTTTGACTGCTGAAGCTGAGTCCTTCATCACGAAGGCAAGCGGGGAAGTCTCAGTCACGGACTGTCCGTGGGGAGTGAGGCGTACGGTTCGAAAAGGGATCCATTTGCCGTCCTTCTCAAATACCTCGTCCGTTTGCAATAACAGTCCGGCGCGGGCCATGGCCCCCAAAGTATTCTCAAAACTGTCGCGGTTTACCTCACCGGCGGGGAACAATTCAGAGTGCAATTTTCCTGTTGCTCTGGAAGTGCGCGAACGCAAAGCTGCCAGCACTCGAAACAGGGTGATTCTCTCCTCTTCGGTAGCGGTCCGGTAGCGTTGCGCAATGCAAGCAGCCGGAGCGCAGAAGTCACACAGACCACAAGTGGTCTTTCCATCGGCCACATCCCCAAAATGGCGAACCAGCGTGGACATCCGGCAAGTGTTGCTGGAGGAAAAGCGGATGACCAGTTCGATTTGTGCCGAACGTTGTTCGGCTTGCAACTGGTATGCAGGTCTCCAGCGGTCATCACCACGGATAACATTCTCCTCGAAATCCACGACTGCACCGGCATGCGTCCAGAGTTTTTCCAATGCTTTGTCAAAGACGTCTGGATCGATCTTCAGCCGTTCTTGCAAATGAGTCTTCTTGATCGGCTTCTCACTCAATGCAGCAAACATGCGATCGAGAACCGATACGTCAGGGTAGTCTCGATAGAGGAAGAAATCGTGTGTGTGGCGATCCGCATAGGATTGCATAAGCAAGGCCCGGCTTGGTAAACCATCGCGACCCGCGCGACCGATCTCCTGGTAGTAGCCCTCCAGGCTGCCGGGAAGTGCCATGTGAATGACCGTCCTGACATTCGGCTTGTCGATCCCCATGCCGAATGCGATCGTGGCAATCATTACTTCGATCTTTCCAGCGAGAAACTCCTCCTGCACTTTTCGGCGGTGGTCAGAATCAAGACCAGCATGGTACGCCGACGCAGCAAAGACTCTCGTCAACTCGGTGGCTACCTCTTCCGCTTGTTTCCGAGTGGGGGTGTAGACGATGGCGGGGCGCCGCGCGGGATCATGCAAAACTTCAGTGATTCGCGAGAGACGCTCGGAAGGCCGACTCTCGACCACTTCGATCGCGATATTATCGCGTCGAAAGCCGTGCACAAACTGAGCAGGATCGTGCAAATTCAGTTGTTGGCAGATATCCTTCTGGACGCGTGGTGTGGCCGTTGCCGTGAGTGCAATGACAGGAGCGGGAAGGAGCTGAGGCAAGTATTGCCCTAACATCCGGTAGTCGGGCCGGAAATCGTGCCCCCATTGAGAGATGCAGTGAGCTTCATCGACTGCGACCAGGCAAGGCTTTCGCTTGCCTAGCATTTCTGCGAAGCCGGGAACGCGTAAACGTTCCGGCGCGATGAATAAGAACTGCAGGCGGCCAGCCAAATAGGAGAGGCAGACTTCGCGTGAACTGGCGCGATCCCGTCCAGAGTGAATGGACTCGGCCGCAAATCCTCGTTTCTTGAGGTTCGCCACCTGATCTTCGATTAAGGCGATCAATGGGCTAATGACGAGAGTGGTTCCTCCGCGGGCCAGTCCCGGAAGCTGATAGCAAATCGACTTGCCGGAGCCGGTGGGCATGACGAGCAGAATGTCTCGTCCTTCGATGGCCGCGCGACAAACTTCCTCCTGATTGGGCCGAAAGGACGGGAACGAGAAGGCTTTCTCGAGCAATTGCGCAAGCGAGAGTCCCTCTTTTGGCAGGAACGGTGTTGCGGAAGCGGGCAGCGCAGATACTCGCGATTGTTCATTATCGCCAACCCGCGGTTTCTTCTCGGGGATGACGACCTGCCCGGCCTTCCCGACTACATCGCGAACGTAGCGTTCAATGTCATCGAGAAAAGGTGTCAGATCGGCTTTGCCCTGCTGAACACGTTTCAGGCAAGCTTCCCACTGCCCGGTCATGGCCGGACTCTTTACTTCGGGATGCACGACATCGATGAGGTGAATGCCCTTCTCAGTCGCCAGCAGGTTCTTGCCGCTGCGCTCAATGTAACCGCGTTTGAGAAGTGTCTCGATAATGGAGGCACGAGTGGCAGGTGTACCTAACCCGGTATCCTTCATGGCATCCGAGAGTTCTCTTTCGTCCAGCGTCTTACCAGCCGTCTCCATCGCCGTCAGCAATGTTGCTTCGGAGAGGTGCTTTGGCGCCCCAGTCTTGCGCTGTAAAGCTTGAGCATCCCGCACGTCCTGTTGCTGATCCACTGCTAAATCGTCCGGCAGGACTTCGGGTTCTCCGCCTTCGGAACCTGTGCGGCTTTTCTTTCTTTCGGGGATCGGGTCGAGAACCTTCCAACCCATTTGCTGCGGTATCGTTCCAGACGAACGGTAGAGATCTTTGTTCTCCGTAGTCACGATGGTGGTGATGACGGTGGTCACGGCCACTACGTAATCCTCTTGCCAGGCGCTGAGCAAACGTCGACAGATCAGGTCGTAAATGTTTCGTTCATCAGGGGGAATTGCTTCCTTAGCGGAAACCGCAGTCGGGATGATGGCATGGTGATCGCTTACCTTCGAATCATCGACGAAGCGTCGACTCAACGGACGCTCTCCTGTACCCTCGGCCAAATGCGAGCGATAAGGTCCTGCAATCACGCTCACGACGCGCGGCAACGTCACCGCTACATCTCGTGACAAATATCTGCTGTCGGTGCGAGGATAGCTAATCAGCTTGTGCCTCTCATAGAGGGCTTGTGCGAGTTCGAGTGTCTTCTGGGCACTGAATCCGTAGAGCCGGTTGGCATGTCGCTGCAATTCCGTGAGGTCGTACAACTGCGCGGGTTGGGTGCGCTGTGTTTGAGATTTCAGCGAACTGATATGAGCTTTGCCAATGCGAGCTCGTTGGACGATCATTTTTGCCTCTTCACCATTTGGATCGAGGCGGGATCCCGACTTTTCGCCGGCAGCGGCCTGGTCTTCCGCGGCGACTTTCTCTTCGGATGCGCGAAACCACAGGCCTTCGTAGGTAATGTGCGGTGCTCTGTGTACAGGGTGAAAGGTGGCTTGAACCTCGAGATAGCTTTCCGGAACAAACCGGCGAATCGCCAAGTCCCGCTCGACGATCATGGCGAGCGTCGGTGTCTGCACTCGACCTACCGAGAGCTCCTCGTTATAGGTGAGCGAGTAGGCTCGGGAAAGATTCATACCAACGAGCCAATCCGCACGACTGCGTCCGGCAGCTGCCTGCGCAAGGGGCAGATACTCGCTTCCGGGTCGCAGAGCGTCAAACCCACGGCGAATTGCGTCGGCAGTAAGAGAGGAAATCCAGAGCCGTTCGACAGGCTTCTCGCAACCGGCAGCTTCGTAGATATAGCGGAAGATCAGCTCTCCTTCCCGTCCCGCATCGGTCGCGCAGACCACGCGCGCCACACGCTGCGATGTCATGATTTTGCGGACTATTTCGAACTGATCTCGTGTCTTCTCATAGACGACCAGCGGCCAATGGTCGGGTAGCATCGGCAGAGATTCTCTTGACCAACGTTGCCACAGTGGATTGATCTCATGCGGTTGGGCGAGCGATACCAGGTGTCCAATTGCCCAAGTCACCACGTAGCCGTTCCCCTGCAAGAAGCCGGCGCCTGGCTTTTGCGCTCCCAGCACACGAGCAATATCTCGCGCCACGGATGGTTTTTCGGCAATGACGGCGACTACACTGGACTCGCTTGCTGGCACCTGATAGTCTCCATTCTAGACGTCGGACAAGCGCCCGATCGAATCGCAGCGAACTCATTCTCAGCTCCACGAGGGCGGCTCATACCGTCAGTTTGGATTCGGTAAAAGAACACGTTTTAGCAAAGCAATCCTATGCAATAAACTTGGCCCTTGCAACCGGTCATGCAAAAAGGAAGACCCGGAAGCCTGCTATTCTCAAACGCTTTATTTATTGCGTGCTCGCAGCGCCCGTCGTATTCTACTCTGTCGTCGGTGTCCTTCTCGTGTTGTTGCGGAGGGATTGACTCGCCATCAACCGCGGTGCAAATTGAACGTCGACTCGCCGCATTAGTTGAGCGCGTACCGTACAAAAACCAATATTCTTTCGTGCCTCTCGAGCGTATTCGCCGCAACTTCAGCACGCCATCGTGGCGGATGAGGATGCACATTTCTTCCATCATCACGGTTTCGATTGGAAAGAGATTGGGAATGCGGTCGGCGAAGATTTGGAGGGTAATCGCAGCCACGGGGCATCTAGAATTACGCAACAACTGGTGAGGAATCTGTTTCTGTCAACCGACCGTTCCGTAGTAGCAAAGCCGTGGAGTTCTCCATCGTTCCGCTAACGGAAGGCATCCTGCCAAAGAAGCGCATCCTGGAGCTCTATCTGAATATCGTCGAGTGGGGGCCGGGGATCGACGGCGCGGAAGCAGCGTCGCGATATTACTTCGGGGCATCTGCTAATCGCATTATGCTCGAGGGACTGTATCAAACCTGGGACGATCAAATTAGGGGTAGGGAAGAGTGTAATGGAGTTCCTAATTTGGGTGGAGACGCGTTTGGCAGGCCACAGACTAGAACGCGAGTTGGTTGCCCAGGGAACGGCCAACGATCGCGCCGGAAGAGGTCGGCTCCTCTTCGTCGTGGACAAGATTCCGAAGCGCGAACGAGACCAAGTCAGCGAGACCTGCCCGACTACTGTAACCGGGACGCGCTGGCGATGGTCAGGTTGGTCGAGAATTTGGAAGGCCTGGCCCGAGTTGCTCCATGATGCGGCCGACTCGGGCTAACAAGCCCAATGGCTATCTTCCCGGCTCATACCGCATCGCCACCGCCCCCGAGCCGAACTCCAGCCGGCTCACGAGCCTCAAGTCGACATGCTTCGATAGCCCCGCGAACAACGTCGGCCCGTGGCCCGCTAGCCTGGGCTGCACCACGAACTCGTACTCATCGATCAATCCCAGCTCCGCCAAAGCCAGCGGGAGCTTCACGCCTCCCACGAGCAGTCCCTTACCCGACTTCCGCTTGAGCTGCTGAACGGCCGTCCCCAGATCCCCGCGCACAAGCTCCGCGTTCCAATCGACCCGGTCCAGGGTGCTCGACACGACGTACTTCTTTGCCGCGTCGATCGTCCGGGCGAAGGGTTCCATCCAATCAGGCCTCGCTCCCGTCCGCGCCGGCGGCCGGAACCCTGCCTCCATCATTTCGTAAGTCACCCGACCAAAGAGGAGGGCATCGGCTTGGTCGAGGTTCTCGGCCGCGTGACGATGCAAGTCTTGGTCCGCTAACATTACACGATGATCGCAGCACCCGTCCAATGTGACGTTGATGGAATACCGAAGGGGTCGCATTACAGAATGCCCCGCTGGGCGAGAAGATCCTCCACATCGCGTATTCTCATGCAGAATCGATGGTAAACCAGACGGCATAGCTGATGATTTCGGCAGGAAACCGATACCCGCGATGACGAGAGCTGGCCCTCTTCATCAGGTGAGTCTCCCACTTATTCGCTCAGACTTGACAATGCCTTTTAGTGAGATGAAGGCGCAGAATTTAGTCGAAGAGCAGCCCTAAGGAGGCGCCGCCTCCTCGCGCAGGCAAGTCATCCCCCAGCCTTCACTCCGTTGCAGGCCTCCGCTCGGCTACGCACTTTCCGCTTCGCTGCAAGTGTGGGTGGTCCCCCCTGACTTGCCTTTGCTACCCTCCGCCCCTCGCCGGGTAGCAGGGGTGCATGCGATGCACCCCAAATCCAAAAGGACAAACCGAAAACCTTCCGGATTTTGCTTGCTTGAGGGAAGAGAAGTTCAGGTTCCATCACGTGCATTCGTTGAAAGGGCAAAACACAAATGAACACCCAAAACATCACAGGCGAAATCGCTTCCAATGCACTCGCCGAGCTCGCCGCAGCTCTTGATTCCGGAAACAGCTCAGCACTAATCGCTTACCTCCAGTGTCTCAGCCCGGTTTCACAAGTATTCCTGGACCAACTGTCTACTGATCGCGACACAGAAATGAGTGACATAGTGCGATAAGTGGCTGGACCACGCATTTGCAGGTGGTTGCAGAATGCGGTACAGCATCAGCGGAGCTGAGTTTATCAGAAAAACGTTGTATGTGGGAAGAAAAAACAGACCCGACAGAAAGAACGCTGAGAAACATCCAGCAGGGATGCCACCCGAGCCTCTAGAAGCTAGCTCCTGAAGCCGAAGAATTACCTTTCAATCGCATATCCGATCGCGCTATAGCCTGTCAGCCGCCGTTCATACATCCTGGCCAGCATCGGCACGTTCGCGTCGATGTAGTCATAGACCTGGACAACGCGTTTGTTGTCGTGAAGGCGGTGTAATCGGCCTACATACTGCTGGAGCGTTCCTTTCCAGGAAATCGGCATTGCCAAAAACAAAGTGTCTAGACGCGCATCATCGAATCCCTCGCCAATGTAACTGCCGGTGGCAAGAATCGCCCTGGGCTCGCCCTCCGGCACCGAGGCCAGCGCCTCCGCGATAGCCTTGCGCTGCTTCTTGCCCATGCCACCTTTCAAAACAAACGCGTGCTTGACAACACCCTCAAGCTTCGCGGCGAAGAACTTGAGGTGTTCCGTTCGTCCAGTAAGGAGCAAGGGAGAACGTCCTAATTCCAGTGATCGAACGAGGTCGGTAGCGATCATCTCATTGCGCGCGGCATCATCGACGAGTGCTGCATAGGTGTCTTGGATTGTAAGATCGGTCAGATCAGGCCGCATTCGGAAATCCGTGACGCGTGGAATCACCCGATGCTCGAATGGCGTGATCTCTGTCATAGCGCGGGCGCTCAGGTTGAAGCGGATTGGGCCACACTGCATATAGATGATAGGGTGGTGTCCGTCTTTTCGTGTGGGCGTGGCTGTCAATCCCACAACATACTTAGCTTTTACCTGCTTCATCACCTGCTCAAACGTGAACGCGGAGATGTGATGACATTCATCAACAATGACCTGACCATATTCGGCGACGAAGTCCTTGACCTCCTCCTTGCGATGAAGGCTCTGGATAACCGCAACGTCCACAACGCCGGTTCGGTCCGATTTTCCACCACCGATCTGGCCAATAGCATTCGCCGGTAAATCCAGAAACATCGCCAGGCGCTCGCGCCATTGATCCAACAACTGCTGCCGGTGAACCAGAATCAGAGTATTGACTTTCCGCGCCGCAATGAGCCACGCAGCAACCGCCGTTTTGCCAAACGCGGTCGGAGCACAAAGGATACCTTCATCGTGAACACTGATCTTGGAAACGGCCTCCTCCTGGAGCGATCTTAACTGCCCGCGAAACTCGGCTTCGATCCGCGTGCCGGCATAGCGCTCGTCTCGAATTGCAGGTTTAATTAAGTGAGTCTGGAGAAGCGTTTCAAGATCGGTCATGCAGCCACGAGGCAGCGCGATGTGGTGAACCATATCGTCGCCGCAGGCAATCACACGCGGCTTGCCGAAAGTGGAAAGGCGCATCGCCTGAGCTTTGTAAAACTCGGGGTTCTGAAACGCTGCCAAGCGAAGCAGCCGGTTCAACATCGCTGATGGGAGCCCCTTCTTCTCCACGTAGAGAAGATTGGCGCGCACGATCTGTACGCGCTCTGGCAACGGCCCTTCGATAGCTCGGTCGAGCCGCTTCCGGGAGGGCGGCAGCGTCCAGGGATCTTGTTGTTCTTCATCGTCCGCTAGGCTGATTCGGACCCCGATCAGATCGCCGTTCCTTTGGGCCTGCGCGATCAATTGTTCCGCAGTGGCAATTGCGGTGCGGCGAATCGTCGCTAGGAACTGCCATTGATCGGGGTATGGCTGGAACTCGGAATCGACAAACAAGCTGTTCCCCGATTTGCGCGGGGTCATCTGTAGTGGAAGCGCAATCAGATTACCGAGACCGCCTTTGGGCATCGTGTCTTGGTTCGGAAAGAAGCGGTCATACGAGTCCAGGCCGACTTCATGGCGCCGCTCCATGGTTCGCGTGAGGATCAGACAACCGAGTTTGCGCGCCGTAACTGCAGGAATCGCACGCTCAAAGAAGATCCATACATGACCACCATTGCCGGAGCGGGAACGCTCCAGTGCAGCGGGCACGTCCAGCTCGCGGCAGGTACCCAGAAAAGAGAGGGCGTCTTGCTGCCAGGTTTTCTTGTCGAAATCCACAGCGAGGAACCAACAAGTTTCATCTACTCGTAGCGGATAGATACCGACCGTCTGGCGTCCACGAAGGTGATCCTCCACCGCCTGGTCGGTCAAGGGCCAGAGCTTTCGAGTCTTCCGATCTGTTTTCTTCCGGTCCTCTGGCTTGCTTGCGTTATATGCCCTCCAGTCGCGATCTGATTTCGGCATGTATCCAAACCGACCGTCACTTCCTTCCCACCGCACGGCGTAGACATCGTCTCTGCCCCGGAAGAGACTTCGGAATAGCGCCACACGATGTTTGATCTGATCGGCGGCGGTTTTCGAGTCAGATGCGGCTCCCCTATCCGCAGACGGAACCGCTCTCGGCTCTGGAGATATCGGAATGGGGATATTGTGTATAGCGAGGGCGCACCGAAGCCGGGCGTTCTCCTCGCGAAGCCGGTTGCATTCATCGAGAGCCGAACGAAGCTGATGGGGCTGCAGGTCCTTGGGCATGATCGGCAACTCACCTTTTTTACCGCAGCTTCAATGCTCCTTATGCATCGACGAAGAGTAACACCTGGTCCTCCGTTACGCTCGATCTCCGGAGTCCTTCATGCACGAACCAAATTGCCTTTCGCACTACATCAACATCGAGATCCTTGCGCTCGATCACCCACGGTGCATGTTTAACGATCTGGCGTGCTGGGAGGATCTTTTGCGCGATCAACCGCCGAATGACCATTGGGCTTACGTTAAGCTGTTCCGCGGTCTGCGTCATTGTGAGCCAGGGTCGGTCCTGAGCTGGCGGGCATGCCGGGATCTGATGCGTGTGTCGAAGGTGTTGCACTCTGGACTCAGTCCACGTGTTGCCTGCGCCGGTCCGATAGCCGAGACGATTCAAGATAGCCACCACCGCAGCATCATTACAAACCGTGGCGAGTTCGCGCACAAGATCAATCACGGCCAGATCATTCCCGTTGTCGTGCTGCCCCTGCGTTCTTCGAGTGGCCTCAAGATGTGTGTGTATCCCGCCGTACCAATGGACGGTCATCAAGATGTTCGAGGGGTGCTCATCTTCGGCGACGACAATTTCTCTATAACGGTGCGCAGGATTCTCTTCTTGAGATGGACCGGGCAGTGGGGGTGGTTCCAAACCAGGTCGAGGTCTCCTCCCAGCTTCATTAGCTGGGTTCGATCTTCTTCGCTCAGGATTTTGACCGATTGCTTCATCATCTCCAGTCGAGTTTCCAACCCAGCAACTTTTTGCAGGGCATCATTCCATCGTCGTTCCAGCTCTCCGGCGACTAACCTGTTCCCTGGATCCGCGGCGTCATACTGGCGTTGCGCCCTATTCGCTTCATAGCGGCCCTTATCAAGTGCGAGCTCCAAAGCCCGCCGCTTCTGATCTTCCGATTCCTGACGCCGATCCCAAGCATCGAGAGCAGCTTCAATCCCAAGTGGTTGGAGTGTCATTAGCACCTCGGCGGAAACCACCCGATCAATGTTCGCTCCGCCTAGGCTCAGACACTTGCCTCCCAGGTAGCGCCCTCTTTGGCCGGGGCATTCGTAGCGTGGATTCGTTCCATTGCCACCATACTTCGTGTTCAATGAACGCCCGCACTTGCCACAGCGCAGAAGACCGGAAAGGAGGCCCTTCCCCGATTTTGCGGCTCCGCTGCCCGTGCTTCCCATCCTTCCTTGCCTTGCCGCATTGTCCCGAATGCGAACCTGGTTCTCCTGGAACTCCTCCCAAGGGATGTACCCCTCATGATGATTGGGAATGAACACGTCGCACTGCTCCGGCGACTTCACGAAACGTGATACCTTTCTTGCGCGGCCTTCCACAACTTTTGTGCGCGTTGTCCTCCGGCCGTATACAAAGACACCCGCGTAGACGGGATTGGTCAGTATGGTGTAAAGCCGCGCGTACACCGGAAGTCTCCAAACGATCGTTCGATTTCCGGATTCCTGCTGATAGGTCGGCACAGGAAGATTTTCAGTGTGATACCAAAGCAGCACCTGACGCACCGTGCCGAGTTCGCGGAATTTCGAAAACAACGTGCGGATTGCCTGTTGCACCTGTAGGTCGGCGGTCAACTCCATGCCATCATCCTCTGTGCGGACAAAACCGATCGGCACTTGCGTGAGGACTTTTCCACGGCGAGCTTTGTGGCGTAGGGATTCCAACGCTCTTTGCCGCAGCAGGCTCATCTCGAACTCGCTCATCGTTCCTTTCAGACCCAGCACCAACCGATCATTGAGCTGGGTTGGATCGTAGGTGCCATCGTAATCGATAACGAGTGTTTGCGTCATGGCACATAGATCAATCAAATGATGCCAGTCGCGGTTGTTCCTCGCAAGGCGAGAAGCATCCAGCGCCAGCACCGCGCCGACAGAGCCAGAGCAGACGGCAGCGAGTAATTTGCCGAATCCAGGTCGGTCCGTCGAGCCTGTTCCTGATCTCCCGAGATCCTCGTCAATCACTTGTACTGACGTAAAGCCCAGACCACGTGCCCGATCGGCAAGGGCATATTGGCGATCCTTGCTCTCCAGTCTATGTCGTACCTGTGTCATCGAAGATTGCCGCACGTAGACATAAGCGTCACGTTCTAGATGTGTCGGCTGAATCTTTTCGTTCATCGTGTTCCTCCCCGTTTACCGCTGATCTCATTCGCACCACCTCCCGAATCATCAGGCTGAGAAGCTCTACGCATCTCTCCCGCAGCTCCGAGGGCAGACTCGGTATCGACTCGTCCTGCTGAAACAGAATGTTTAGCTGTTGTTTGGATCTGTTCATGCGCACCCTGTTGGGGCAGAATACTCCCCATAACAGATCCGCGGGCGCGCTGAAGCAGTCGCTGAGCGCTCAGCAACCTTCGCAGATGGTTTAGAGCCGAGACTGCAATGCAAGGATGATCGCGCTCGTGGATCTCCTGACAGGCCTGTTCATCCAACATCCACTCCGGAAGTGCGAGTTGGCTGCCATCAGGCAATCGAATCTGAACGTTATTGCCGGCCATGATCCGGAATCGGCGGACGATGGTGACTTCCTTGCCAAAGTCAGGATGGAATCTGTAATAGATCTTCGCCGAGAGCGAGCTCTGAGCAGTGTGTATGTGGTTTCCAACGGCCGGATGCGACCCACGTCGCAGGTTTTCGCGCCTGGCTGGGTTTAGGCCGGCATGTTCGCAAAGGCGAAAAGGGTATTGCGATTCTTGCGCCGATCGTCTGCAAGCGCCTAGCAGACGCACGTAACGAACAGCAGGACGGCAACAGCAGCACACCCGTCGCGCCATACCACCTGGTCGGATTCCGGAGTGCTTACGTTTTCGACATTACACAGACCGATGGCCAGGATCTACCGGAGTTCGCCACCGTCAAAGGCGACCCTCTCGAGCACCTGGAACGTTTAAAAGCACTGGTCGCTGCTCATTCCATCGCGCTCGGCTATGACGCTTCCATCGCACCTGCAAGAGGCATTTCATGCGGAGGACACATCACTTTATTGCCGAACTTACCAGCCGCCGAGGAATTCTCAACACTGATTCACGAACTGGCGCACGAAAAGTTGCACAGAACGGATCGCCGCGCCGACACCACGAAGACTATTCGCGAAACGGAAGCCGAAGCGGTCGCTTTCGTAGTCTGCCGCGCCATAGGACTAGATACCAACACCGCAGCCGCTGACTACATCCAGCTGTACAACGGCGACCGCGCCACGCTCATCGGATCGCTGCACTTCATTCAGGCGACTGCCGCCGAGATTCTTACCGGGCTCGAGGTTCGTTCCGATTGTCACGCGCGTGCCGAAGCCTCCAGCAGATGAGTTCAAACCGTCCCAGCGCCTCATAGCTGCCGATAAGCCGCCTGCCTGGAGGCTTTCTCCGGAAGAGGCGAAGAACGCCATTAAGAAACCAAGAGGAGAACTACGTATGCAAGAACATTCCACTTTCGTCGCCGATTGCCTTTGCGGCCGGCATTTTGAAACGCCCCACCGCGAGTACGTTTGCCCGACCTGTCAGCGCCACATCGTACTGGAATGGAGGAGCGACTCTCAACCTAAGCCTGAGCGAGTAGAAGACGAGCTTCCGGCTCGGGAGGCTACGAAGTGATGCGCGTTCCTCCCGAGTTGGTCGACTATAAACAGTGGGTTCTCTGGCGCCGAGCCGAAGTGAACGGCCGGGTGACGAAAATTCCGATTTCGCCTTGGAGCGGCAAAGTGGCAGCCTGCGACAAACCGCAGACCTGGAGCACCTACCGGCATGTCCTTTACGCGCTCAGCCGTTATCGGGGAGACGGTATCGGTTTCGTCTTCACCGACGAAGATCCGTTCTGCGGAATCGACCTGGACGGATGCCGAACCGTGAACGGCATGATCGTTCCGAAAGCCTTGGAGCTGATCGAACAACTGAGAAGCTATACAGAGCTCTCTCCGTCCGGCACTGGAGTACACATTCTGATCCAGGCGAAATTGCCGGCAAAGGGGCGCCGGATTGGAAAGATCGAGATCTACAATTCTGGCCGGTACTTTACCGTGACCGGCAGGCATATTTCGGGTACGCCGTTTGCGATCGAGAGGCGGCAGGAAACGCTGAATCAATTGCACGCAGAGCTTTTTCCGCCGCCAGGTTCGGACGGGAAAAACAGTACTCATCAATCACTGTGAATTTATCCGACGAAGAACTCATCGAACGCGCCAAGAACGCGCGTAACGGCGACCGGTTTATCCGGTTGTGGGCAGGTGACGCTTCGGATTACGCAAACGACCATAGCCGAGCAGATCTCGCATTATGTCGCACGCTCGCGCTTTGGTGCGGGAATGACCCGGAGCGCATTGACCGACTGTTCCGTCGCTCCGGGTTAATGAGAGCGAAGTGGGACCGACGTACTGGCGACAGTGCATACGGATCTCTCACAATTGCGGCGGCCGTGAGTGGACGGCGTCGGGACTAGCGAAACGGACGGAGTGAGGAGGCCATCGAAATACTTGCGTGATGATTACGCGTACGCCCACCATCTGTAGCGTTCCCACTTAGGCAAACGCCGTCTCGCGGCAGTGCAATAGATCCATTGATCTACTCGGGCGTGCAATCGGTATGTGCCGCGCCCGGAGACAGGCCTTCGTTCGGGAACATCCCACTTGTGGAGTTACCGCCGACACCTCTCCGGCGACGACTCTGCTAGATCGCAGCCCGTCCAGTATCGGTATCGCCGAGCTGCCATTCAGCTAGATGCGCAGTATTTCCTTGAAGCTCAGGAACTCAAACAGGAGCCAGCTATCTCCACTGAGTGTCGTTCGTGAAAAGTTGCTCACTCACTGGGACAAGTGCCTCCTCGTTTCGCTACGAACCAGTCCACTTCGACCGCCGGCAACCCGAATCGGTCGGCTGCCATCAGGCAATGCTTGGAACGTCACAGCACCTCGGAATCGCGTTCGCAGCATGCAAAGCACATTCCGATACGTCATTGCGCCGCCTCTAGCCGCTTCTTTCGTTGGTATTTTGTGGGCAGCGACGCCGCGGGAATCGGCAAAGTCCGAATGCGCTCTATCTGAGCGTGGATATTCGCGAGACCGTCCGTGATCTGGTGGTTCTCGAGCAGAACCCCGCAAACCCCTCCGACCAAGAACAACACGAGTGCTAACAGAAATTGCCACAGCTGGGCGCTCGAACGCTGCTCGACAATCAGACGGCCGTTATGACGCTCCAGCTGTCTCGAAGCTGCCGTCAACTTTATGAGTTCTGCGGAGATCGTCGCCGAGATGCTTTTGTACTCATTCATCAAGGGCTTTAGCGTAGCCGACATCTGACTTGAGAGCGCCTTAACGTCCCTCGTCGATGAATGAAGCAATGCTGCAGCATCCTGCACGCCCGTAGCGGCCACCTGCTGCCGGAAGCTCTCGCTCATCGCTTTGGCGATGACGCCCGCATCGACGCCGTCCGCGATCTCCTGCGGCAAGCGTGCCAGGCGCGCATCTACCTGGGCGCAGTATTCCGCTGAGATCTTCGTTTGTTCCCGCAGCTCGGCCAAGAAGGCGGCAAGAGCCTCTGGCACACGCTGGCCCAGTAACGAAAGCAGGCCGAGCAGCTGGACCAGATGGAACAACTCATCCTGCTGTGGCAGCGAGTCGAAGTAGGACAGGAGCCCCGCATAGGTCTCACGGTCTTCCGGTTCTGTCAGTCTGGCTGCCAGCTTGGCGAGGCCCTCTGATGCGGGGCTTACGGTCACAACAGGAGGTCCTTCACCCGATCCAGTTCAGCGAATAGGTTCCGGCGATAGGCTTGCGCCCGCATCACAACCGTGGTCTGCTGCAGCGCGGGGACTTCCGTCCGGCGATCCGCAATTCGGTTCAGGAGTGCGCCAGGAAGTCGGGGGTCAGGCTGCCTTTCGGTGTAGTTTGGTCACTTCCGGTTGCGGCCGGAATTCCGGATACCAGCGTCGAAACAGTTCATCCAGTTCTCTGTTCAAGACTTTGGTCCTCGTTTGCAAGAGCAGATGGGCACCGCGCAGCGTCCACTGCATGGATTGCCGCTTGACGAACCGCCTGCTGACCACCTGATTGATGGTCGATTCGACGAAGGCGGTGCTGATCGTTTCGCCGTTCCGATAGCGCTCGCCGAAGTTGGGAATGAATTCGCGGTTGTTGCGGATATAGGTCTCAAACTCCGTTAGGCAAACGGCCAGCTTCTTTGCAGGCGCCGACCGCGCCTGAATCAGACTGAGATCCAGAACCAGGCTGTCCAACCGCTCTAGTCCCTCTTCAACATTTCCATGCCACAGCAGGTGCTTCACACTGTCGAGCCGCTTTGATATCTCAGTGCCGGTAGCGGGCTGTATTTCCTGGAGAGCCTTTGTTTGCTGCTGCAACACGGTCAGGCGCATGGTGATGTGAAACCAGTCGATTAGGTGTTCGCTGAACGGATGTAGATACTCTTGTACTCGACGCACGTTCTCGCCACCGTCGGACATAAACACGACCTGCTGGTTCTCCTGCATCCCTTGTGATTTAAGCAATTCCCACAAGCGCTGCCGCGGTTTGTCATCGTAGGTCTGCACGAATCCAAAGCACTTATCCGCTGGGACTTCCCGTTCTTCCGTTCGTCGGAAGGCGACTACAGTTTTGCCCGCGATCACCTCGAACCATCCCTGCTTGTGCGCAGCCCGCACGTATCCGCCATCCAAGCCAACCGTGATGGGGCCATCAGGCAAAGGCTGTTGTTCCCATTCTGCTTCCGATCCCTCGAATAGATTGCCTTGCCGTTCCTCGCCCAGCTCCTCTTCCATGCGTTCCGCCACCGCCTGTAAATGAGTCCGGACTGTCTCTGCGTTAACCGAATCGTCTACTGGCAAAACGTCACACAGCAAATCTGCCACCTTGGCGAAGGGGATCAACGAGCCCCATTTTGTTTCCAGGTACATCATCTCCGGGCTGGTGCGTTCTTTCAGCCACTGTCTCATGGGACGAAACGTCTTGGGACCATCAGCGCGACAAGGGCAGCAGTTCCAGCGTGGATTCGCTACCGCCACTGAGCCGAAGACGGTCTTTACCCTCGTCTTGCCAGCATCCTTGCTCGTGTATAGCCGACCGCAATCGGGACAGGCGCGCTGCTGCTGAAGATATTCTCGGGCCTGTTGTGCAATCACGATATCTTGCACGCCCGACAGCATTGTTTTCCCCTCGCTCAAGCTCATGCCCAAGGTTTCCATCGCCAGCTCGGCCCGCTCGATCGTCAGCACCGTACGGCGTTGGTCTTGACAGGTGCCCTCCAGGCACACCACCTCCACGCGGAACTTCATCGCTGAAACCTGCCGTGCTGCTGCAGGGCGGCCAGCCGCTCGTTGGTTTCCAGCAGTTCAAACCGCTCCGGCTGGATAGGCCCAGACTCCTTGAGCCTGCGATCGATACTTCCCAACCCTTCCGTCAACATTGTTCGCAAGAGATCCCAAGTGGCCGCCGGCTCATCCGGACACGACTCTGCCAGCATATGAATCCCGGCCTCCTGAAGACCGGATCGCATAGAGTAGCCTCGTTTCTTTGCCGCTTGCACATCAATCGATAGCCGGTTGGACCACCGCAATTCTCAGGAGGTGCCCCACCGCGGCCACTCAAGCAACGGGCAGCGTTCTCTCCTTCCACTCCCTCCTGAATGTCCAGAACACGAACATCCCACTGCCACAGGTGCAGCGTGTCGCAGATATACAGGAATTTCTCTTGGCGGTGAAGCTGGAACTCATGCAGGGCTTTCGAGCGCGTCTTCCGCTGAAAGCTATTGAACTCCTGCCCGTGTATTCGGATGATGTATCCCAGATCTCCATCCCAGCCAAGAATCGTACGGAAGATGTCGTGGAATTCGGCCAGCCGCAGCTGGTCAGAAATTTCTACGATCCGGATCACCATCGGATTCACGTCACGCAGCACGGCCCGTAACGTCAGTCGCTTACAGGAAATGGATTCAACCATCCCTCAGCCTAAACACCAACCCGACCCCCGACTTCCTGGCGCACTCGGGCGTCGGGTGAGGGGCAAACCCGAGGCGGCAGGCCGGAAAAGTTGGAAGCCGGAAAGCCGAAAACCGGGAATCCCGATTCGGCTCGACCAGGTCGGCTGCTCGGCGACCGACTGGGCCGCGGCAGCCTGACCATCCTCAAGGAACTCCCCTCACCCACTCCCATGCCCGTTTTCGGTTACCTCCTCGGCGGGCCGGCTTAAAGTCGAATTCTCATGCGCAGTTCGATCTAAACACGAATCACGACCCGTCCCCCCGCTGCGCAACCAGCAAGAACGGTGCACGCTTTCCGATTGCGATGGGTGATTCTATCTACGCAGCATCATCAAGTCGTCATCTTGTTTGTACAAGTTTGTTGGAGTCGGGATTCTCGGTGGTGGATGAGACGGGCGTCCATCAGGCACAGGCACGTTGGGAGTTGGACCAAATCCCCAGTAGCCATCGGGATCCTGGGGATCGGGCGTGTGCACCGAGTTCGGCCGTGATGCCAAGCTGGGGTTGGTGTCGATACTCACAGATAGCTCTGGATGAACCCCAGCTCTCCAACCGTTGGAGCCGCTCGGGTCTTTCGGCGTATCTGCTGGTGGCGCGCCGGGGGTGCTGTCCGCTGGCAGGGTGCCCACTGGAGGGTCTGTTACTGGCGGGCCATCTGGTACCGGTGGCCCGTCCGAAACCGGTGGGCCGTCGCCGGGTCCGCTCGGCGCACCTCCGACCCCGCCGCCGTCACCAGATCCGGGCTCTTTGTTGTCGTCCGTAACTTCCAGTTCCGTATGGAAATCGTTAGGGTTGGGTGGAGTCGCGAGCATCTGCGGAGGATTGAGCGCAGTCTTCACGTTCGCGAACACTTCCAACGGAGACGGTTTCTGAGGAAGAGGTTGGGCATTTGGAGCAACGGCGTCTGCCGAGAGGCCGGTAGTCACTGCCGTTTGAATGGTTGCAAATAGGTTGTTTAAGCCGATCATTTATCGGGGTCTCTTTCTGATGTACATACGAGTTATCGCAAGATTTCCCGCCACAGTGCTCTTTTCGGAAAAGATAAAGATAAGGTAGTAGCGGATCCGCCGGCCTAGCCGGATGCCCCTTTTTCGTTACCTCCTCGAGGCCGCCGGCTTAAAGTTAAACAGCCAAGGGCGGCAGCGGCACCGTGCCTGCGAGGCAAAGCAGTCTATTCAACGGGGCAGATCTGATTGATTAAGCTTGGGACGTCGGCCGCTGCATGCGGTAAGGGGCGCTCGCGCCTGGGCATGCCTGGTTTCGGCTGGTTGGCCGGTTAGTTCGGCCGCAGATCCTCGGGTCGAGCGCCATCTGCTCTATGGAGCCTGCACAATGGCTCGCGACTACTTCTTGTCACCGCTGCTCCTCGGAGTTTCTGGACGATCTACAAGCGAATTATCGAGCCGCATGTTTACGCAGCCTTTTTCATCGTCTCAAAAATCGGCACCTCGTCTATCGTCTCAACCATAGGCACCTTGTCTGCCAGTTCGTTCAAGAGCGCCCTGAACCTCTCCAGCGCGAGCTCGAGGTCAATCTCGTATTGCGGGTGTTCAAAGTCGTTCATTGCTCTTCATCCTGTTCGTATTCGGTCAACGCAGCCGTTTGCTGGGCTGTTTTAGCTGACTTCGTACGATTCCATGCCTTATTTATGGCACGCCAGATGCCAAACCAAAGGCGCTTCTGAAGTGATGATGTAGCGCAGAGTTAGGTCTGGCCGCCACTCTACCCAGCACCTCTCTTATCTGCTTTGTCTTGCTCTAATCCAGGCTGTTTTCTGCGTCGGCATTTCGTCTCGCGAGATCGACAGAAAAAAAACGTCCGGCGTGGTCGCCGCCAAACCGGCGAATTCGGCGAATTTGACTGATTTCGGTGATTCTGGAGAGCGCCAGCCGATTCCATTTCTCGAATGTCTTTAAAGGCGAATTCACTGGTGGTGGGATCTACAAAGGACAGCGAGTTCCCTGCAGGCGGTTCTTTTTGTTCATTGAACGGTTCTTTACGGCCATCGGCGCGCCGGGTGGCCAACGGTTGCTTTCTGTGCGGCTCTGCTGCTGGGTGTGCGCCAGGCCGCATGGCCGGGCGGAGTTTGCCTGCTGGCGTTCCTGAGGCTCGCGCCGAATCCCCGAAGCTCGACTGGGCCATTACCGGAATACCTACGTTTGGGTTATGACGAAGCCAAAATATCTGAAAAAGCCGCCGCTCGGGGCCGTCATTTGGGTGCTTCTTGATAACTTGGTTGAGAGAAAGATTCGAGTGCAAATGAGGTGACTGCGACTTTGTCGCCGTACCGCACTAGCCGTGCATCGCGCAACGTGCGGCGCAGTAGATGCAGAAACTTCGCGTTCTCTGGATTGTGCCGGAATTGTCTGATCTTTCTGGCCGCGGCAATCAGCACCCCGCGTAATTCATCGTGCGAGCGCTCCAGCTCCGCGATACTTTCTTGATCCGTCACGATAACAGCGTGGATGAACAATGTGAAGATTCTCGAATGAACCCGCCTAAGTAGCTTCCGGCTGTTTGGCGAACCCGACCCGCGAGTTCGTGCGGCTGCTGCAGGTCCAGCAGTCGGTCGTGTCGGGATCAGTGTAGTCGGGCACCCAGGCTTCGTGCCCGCAGCGGAGCTTCATCATGACGCGCGGCGCAGTCGCTTGGCGGCGGATCTCTTCGAGCCTCTCCGGCGAGAGCTGGTTCCGGTGGCGGGCCATGGTCAGGAGTATAGCTTTGTTTTCTCCCTCCTTTCGCCGTGCAGGGGCGCGCTCTTAATCCAAGCGAACGAAGCCGTCTAACTCTGGGTATTTCTCAATGAGGGTCTGAGGCGCCTGCACCGGTTCGCCTCTTAGAATCGATGCGATCTCGAGCGCATTGACAGTGGCTTTACCGATGTAGTGATTGTTTGTGACCGCGTACGTATCCTTCACTTTCGCAGCGACTTTCTTGATGCGGTCGACCCAAGGCTCGAGCTCATCGACGGTGTAGAGGTAATCGTAGCGCTCATGGGGCTGGGCATTTTCCGCAAACCAGTTCTTGTAATTCCGCCCATGCAAACGCACGTATCCGATCGCTGAGGTCGCCTCGGCACCGGGCTTGATGGAGCGATGGAACACCGGTTGGTCGATGTTGCACAGGCCCATCTCGAGGCCCGCGAGCCAGTCTAGAACTCCGACATCATTCCAACTCGCGTGGCGCACTTCGAGCACTAGTGGGAATTCGTCGACCGACTCCTGAGTTGTGACACATAATCTCTGTTTTCGTCAGTGTTGCGAAAGGACCAGGGGAACTGCAGTAGGATGGCGCCGAGCCGATTGGCTTCGAGGAGTGGTTCATATCCATCTTTTAATAGCCGTTCGTCTTCTGCGCCTGCGTTCCGATCATGAGTGAAGCCTTGCCACAGCTTGCCTGTGAACCGAAAACGTGTATTTTTCTCGACCTTCCGGATCCACCCTTCCGACGTTTTCGCCGGAATCGGGCGGTAAAACGTTACGTTGATCTCGATCGTGTCGAAATACTGAGCTAAGAACGAGAGTTCGTCGAAGCCTTTGGCTTAGGTGATGGATAGACAGCTCCGTACCAATCTTTGTAAGACCACCCGGCTGGACCGACTCGGATCACGATTCAATGTAACGTGCCTAATGCAAATCAAATGAGTGCCATTAGCGATCTCATTCTCCGGTTGGCTGACCGTTCGGACATTGGTAAAGGCTGCGGCATTAAGGGCGAGCACGGCGGGATTAAGCGGCGCGCCCATAATGCGTGAGGGACGCGGGAACACCGGTCTCAGCCGGCTGGGATTGGGAAGTAGCCGTGGTGCTCGCGTGATTACGCAACGGATCCGCGCAAGGTGTTCAGGCGGTCGTAACTAAGCTCCACTGTCTGAGTCTGCTAAGGCCAATAGCGCACTTTGGAACTCCGGGTCATAATGCGCGTCCTCCCAATTGCAAGCGGACTTAACTTGTTCGACACCATTTTTGATCGCAGTCGCCTGCAATGCTGCCAAATTTATTTTGCCCGGATGGGGCTCATCCGACAACTTGGTAATGATTGTAGGCGCCATCCGGGTCCTTCTGCTGCGTTGTCGGGGTCGTACACAGGAACGATCAGCGACGTAAACAATACACCTTCAAAATGAGCGCCAAAGAGCCGAGCGCCTTTCAGATTGCATTGACAAAGCTGTGCGCGCTCAAAATGCGCATTCACGAGCACTGTACCATCCATGTAGGCGCCCGTAAGGTTAGCGCCTTCCAGATGGGCGCGCGAAAGATCAGCACCTTCTAGATGCGCTTCACTCAGATTGCACCTCGCAGATCGGCTTCCTGAAAATTTGCACCTCGCAGATCGGCTCGGGAAAAATTCGTGCGTTCCAGATGGCTTTGATACAGGTTAGCGTCCTCAAGCTGCGCGTAGGCCTTCTCCGCGCGGTCGGCGATCACTTGAAAGAGAAGCTCAGCGCCGACCTCCGCCAACGGAACATAGCCGAGTTCATCAATCACAATCAGTTCGTAACGTGACCATCGCCCCAGAGTACGGCTGAGCTGGTTCATATGTTTCGCTTCTACCAGTTCGTTCACCAAAGCTGTGGCCGTGGTGAAGCGTGCACGCCGCCGTTGACGGCACGCTGCGACACACAACCCCGTGGCAAGATGCGTCTTACCGGTACCCGGCGAGTCAGAAACATAATGCCCATAGACCGGAGGTCATCAAGGTTCACTATCAGTTTCATCCTCTGTTTGGACAGAATCTTCGCGTGCGGCGACGGGTGAAGTTTCCTCATGGAGATTACATTTTCTTCGAGTTACCAGATGGAACTGTTGGCGGACTCCCATCGTGGATCGCGGATGCAGCAAAAGCTTCCGAAGTTGCCGTTGGCCCACCACTAGTTTCCGCCGCAGCGCTCGCCGAGTTACACACATTGCTTGATCAATTGCGTTCGGGCGCAAAACTCGATAAAGCATCGCTGCAAGCGGTGCTAAAGGAGCGCACGAATGACACCCAACGAACTTCCATCGATGATGCAGATGAACCTGCAGTTTTGTAGAAGCGAACCGATGCTACTGCCAGAAGACAAACAGCGGGAACTCGCCATCGCCCTGGCTGACCTGCTGTTGAAGGCGGTTATCGTCGAGCCCACTGAGTGCGACGAAGGAGATCAGCGATGAACCCGAAAGTATCACCCGATCACTTGAAGCGGCGGGCCATCGTTTACATTCGGCAATCTTCTCCCGGGCAGGTGATTCACAACCAGGAGAGCCAGCGCCGGCAATACGGCCTGGCGGATCACGCCCGCCAACTCGGCTTTCAACAGGTCGAAGTTATCGACGAGGATTTAGGCCGTTCCGGCTCGGGTCAAGTGGAGCGGCCTGGCTTTGAACACCTGGTCGCTGAGGTCTGCACCGGACAGGTAGGCGCAGTGCTCTGCATCGAGGCATCGCGGCTCGCTCGTAACGGCCGCGACTGGCATCATCTCATTGAGCTATGCGGTCTCGTTCGTGCCATCGTCATTGATCCAGACGGCGTGTACGATCCAGCTATCCTCAATGACCGGCTTCTGCTTGGCCTCAAAGGAACGATGAGTGAGTTTGAGTTAAATCTGCTCCGGCAACGTTCTCTGGAGGCCATTCGTCAGAAAGCACGCCGAGGCGAGCTACAGTTCCGGCTGCCAGTTGGATTCCGTTGGGCGCTGAACGGCAAAGTGGAGATGGACCCCGATCGTCGAGTGCAGGAGGCTGTCCGTCTGGTGTTCGCAAAACTGGCAGAGTTGGGAAGCGCGCGGCAAGTCCTGTTATGGTTTCGTTCAGAAAAGACGCAGTTGCCCGCACTTGTTCTAGACTCACCCGGGCAGACGGCAGTCGTCTGGAAGTTACCGGTGTACAACACGATCTGGCACATGGTGCGGAATCCAATGTATGCGGGCGCCTATGCGTTTGGCAAAACAGAATCGCGAACTAAGGTGATTCAGGGCCGGGCTCGAAAGACCGAAGGGCACTTCAAGCCGACAGACACCTGGATGGTCTTGATTCGCGACCACCATTCCGGTTACATTGCTTGGGAGCAGTTCGAACGTAACCAAGTGATGCTGACGGATAATGCGCACATGAAATCGCGTATGGAGCCCAAAGCCGCCCGCGGTGGAAGGAGCTTGTTAGCAGGGTTGTTGCGTTGCCGGCGTTGCGGAAGGATGCTTCATGTTGCCTACAGCGGCTCGCACGGCGAGGTGCCACGCTACCATTGCCGCGGAGCGCACATTAATCATGGTGCGGACTGGTGTATATCGTTCGGTGGCTTGCGGCCGGATCGGGCTATTGCGGCGGAGATCTTGAAGGCTGTGGAAGGGAACGCCATCGAGGCGGCTCTAGAAGTCGCGGCGCGTATTGCCGAACAGCAACGACAACGTCATCGTGTGCTCTCGCTGGAGTTGGAACAAGCGCAATACGAAGTACGTTTGGCAGCTCGCCGTTATGAAGCCGTCGACCCAGACAATCGCCTGGTAGCGGCTGAGTTGGAGGCACGATGGAATAGTGCCATGCAATCCGCCGGAGAGGTCGAAAAACGATTACGTCAAAACGAGCTTCCTGAAAACGCCACACGGATACCGGACAAAGAAACGTTAGCCAGCTTGGCGCACGATCTTCCCGCAGTTTGGAACTCGGCGAGTACGGAGATGCGCCTGAAGCAGCGCATCATTCGGATTCTGATTGAAGAGATCGTTGCCGACGTGGACGAAGCAACGACTGAGATCGTCTTGATGATTCATTGGACAGGCGGTCGGCATTCCGAGCTTCGAGTAAAGAAGAATTTAACGGGTAAACACAGCCGCTGTACCAGTCTCGAGGCGATCGAGATTATTGGCCAGATGGCCGGCAAGTTTCCAGATGATCAGATTGCTGCAACTCTGAACCGGCTCAACTTTCGAACAGGAACCGGGAATACCTGGACGGAGGGGCGCATCCGTTCGCTCCGGAGTTATCACGAGTGGCCCAGCTATGACGCGAAGTCAGCAAACCGCCGAGGGCTCACTTTGGAAGAGGCATCAGAACGGTTGGGAGTAAGCCATAAAGTGGTGCGGCGATTGATCGATGCTAAGAAGATATCAGCCACTCAGGTTGTTCCCTGGGCGCCTTGGGAGATCTCCGCGGAAGCCGTCGAATCCGAGGAAGTCTTAGCGGCTATCAGGAATGCAAAACGGCGGGTAAGCGTCACTTCTTCCACGCCTGAGACCCTGCTTCCCCTGTTTGTGGACTCTAGATGATCTTTCTGCTGAAGAGGATCAAAAAGCCAGTCCCGTCGGCTATTCTTCAGCCGTTAGAATACCCACTGTTTTGAATGATGTAGCAAGGAGGTGCAGAATGTCCCAGGAGCGGGCTCACCTACCAACACCAGTGGTTCCGCTTTCTGAATGTAGCCGCCTTCGGCGAGTTGATGAATTCGCGCTGCCGAGACCTGCGGAGCCTGACTGAAGTCGAACTCTTCAAGCGTTTTTACCCGCGGCAGCTTGGCTTCAAAGATGCGCCGCGCAATCGCGCTCCTCTCGCGCTCTTCCAGTTCGGCGGCTAGCAACGCTTCCAGATACCGCACGGGTCCATATTGCTGCTTGCTGGCTTCTTCGGCCAGACGCGTAAACTGTGCTGCCACGGTCGGCAGCCGCAACAGCCGGCAGTGCTGTCGAACCGATTCTTCCCGCAAGGTTCGATCCGTGGTGCTCATACCCGCACCTCCGCCGCATTCAGCAGTCGATCGTAATCAGAGCAGCTAGGCAGCGGCCGGTCGTACTCCATCAACTCGGGCACGTGTAGAACTTCCGGCCTGGTTCGCTCTAACCGGGATTCCAGCAACAGATAGCGTATGGCTTCGATATCGGAGCAGCCCAAGGAAAGAGCTTTCTCGATGGTGTCCTTCAGCCGGTCGTACCCATGTTGCCGGCCTAGCCCGATCACTTCCACCATCAAGCGTGTGCCGTTTTGCCGCCCGTGGCGAGCGTTCAACGCTTGCCAAAGACGATCATGACCCTCGTTCCACCGCTGTTGCTGGCGCCACTGCAGCAAAGCCGTCGAACCGGCCAAGGCGCCTGGCTTGCGACTTAACGGCTCGAGATAGTGCTCCAGATCGAGAATCTGCTGACGACGCTGATAACAGCGCTCGTGACGCGCCACCATCTGCCCTTCACTCCAGATCTCGATATAGGCAGAGAGCAGCTTTACGTTCGCTGTCATGCCGGGCCGCAGAGGAGTCGAGTAGCGATTGGTCCGCACAGTCACACAGCCTCCACTATCCACGGTCGGAAAGCTCACCTCCCCCAGATCCATGCCTTGCTTAGGCAAAGGACGAAGAAAATCACGCTCGCGCAGCATCAGTATGCCCGTCGTCTCTGTTCGATTTCCGATGACTCGCTGTTCGTCTTGCTGGCAGCTAGCGAGCAGATGCCCGTTCAGGTCCGCGAGATCGCGCACTTGTGGAATCGGAACAAAATGGTTCCGCCGAAAATATCCCCCTTCCCCTTCTACGCCTCCTTTTTCGTGAGCTTCTGCCGGATTGCAGAACTCGGCTTGAAATCCCCAGTGCGACCGGAATACGATAAACCGCTCCGTTTCCTCACGACGATGTCCACGTAGTACTTTCCTTACCGCAGCGCGAAGGTTGTCATATCGAACGTGGGCGAATACTCCGCCAAACCAACCAAACGCCCACTCATGGGCTTCCAAAAAGGCTTGTTGTGTGGCGTGGAAATACGCCCGATGAAACGCCGCGCCACTGGCCATACTGCGCATGCAGAAGACGTTCACTTTCTGCCGGTCACCATTAAACTCGGCGTAAGCTTCAAACCAATCCACCTGCGCCTCCTCACCGAACGCATAGCTCTGCGCAATACAAACCTCTTTGGCAGTGCTGAGCGCTTGCTTTTTCCAAGCCACATATTTTCTAATCGTCGACTCGGAAACCGTTGCCTCCGGCCTCTCTCTGCAAATCCGTTGATGAATCCGATGTGCCGTGTGCCGCTGTTTGCGCGGTTCCCCTCGGTCGGCCTCCAGAATCGCGTCGACGAACTCCTTCACCGGCCCCAACTGCGGTCGCTTGCGCTCGGCTTTCTTCCGCATCGGAGGCTGTGCATCCCCCAATGCTTGCCGCACCATCCGCCGGTGAATGCCTAACTTCTTGGACACCGCCCGAATCGTTCCCACGCCGTGTTCGTACTCCCGTCTGATCTGTTCGAATAGCTCCACCTTCCTTCTCCTGTCCAACAGGGCCTCCGTTCGGGCTTCAAAAAACCCCGAAACAGGATACCCCGTTTATGTTTCAAAGGTGGGCCCAATTCAAATGATCAAATGGGGCCAGTTCAGGGCTCTTCCGCTAATTTGGTGCAAGCTCATGGTGCTCGTTGAGTAGCGGTGCCGGCGATGGGCTGGTAGGGAAGGATTCTGGCTTTCAATAGCGGGAGGGCCGCACGACCATACATTTGCCGTTTGATCGTTTTAAGCCGGTTGATCTGTCCTTCAACTTGTCCGTTGCTCCATGGGCTCTCCACCGCTGCGGACACGGCGGCCATGTCCTTCTGCAGACCGAACGCGAACCGTACAATGTGCCCAATCCCGGAAAGCTTGGCCATCTGGATCCAGTCATTCAGTTGATTCGAATCCTTACTATTCATGACCGCTCGAAATTCCAACGCGAGCGTTCTCATCCACGGTAGATCCGGACAAGTGGAGCAAAGCTGATGAAAAAGAGCTGCCTGTTCCTCGCTGAGTTGATCCGGAGCGCGAGTGGTCAGAATCGCGACTCCTCGCGGAGTCAGCCTGCGAGGACGATTGCGGGTGGTGGCAGAAGAGTTCGATGCTCTCCAGCCAGAGACAAAATGAGCAACCATGCCTCGCTGCCCACGGTAACCTTGTTTTCGAATTTCCTCAAAGAGTCGCGTTGCATTGTGACAACCTTCTTTCCAGCGTTGTTGAAGGTAATCAGCAAATTCCTGCACGTTAGTTGGTTTGCGCACCGGCTGTTTCCGCTCGGGAAACTGTCCTGACCGCAACCAGCGTCGAATTGTCTTCCGTTGAAGCTGTGAGATTTGACTGATTGCTCTCTGCGAGTGCCCTTCGTTATAGGGCTTCACCACCTCTTGATAACGTTCCAGTCGCCGCAGCCGCCGTTGTTTCTGCAGTTTCTGTTGCTGCGTTGGTTTGGCGGAAGTTTCCGCTGTCGCGATGTCCGTCTTACGCGGGGCTTCCGGCGCAGGCAACTGCAACAGACGTGAGCGCTCTTCGAGAGCTCTCTCGATGGCTGCGGAGAGATTGACGATCAGATGAAAACGGTCCGCCACTTGTTGAGCTTCGGGGGTACCTGCTGTCGCTCCTTCTGCGTAAAGGCCGCATCGATCACGACTGATTACGCAGACAGTCGGGTTGTTCGTCAGCCATTCAGCCAGGCTTTCGGCGGACCTTTCGGGCAAAAGGTCTACTACACAATGCCGTTCTAAATCCACCAAGATAGTGCCGTATTGCTGTCCTTTGCGCCAAGCCCAATCGTCGACTCCCAGGCATCGGACCGTGTTACCTGCGTTCCTACTCGGCCACAGTTTCACAAGTCGGAGCACGGTGTCATCGCTGATAATGATTGCCAAGCGTTTCAACAGGCGAGACGCCGGCAAGCCACCCGCGACGAACCCTGCGCACCGAATGATCTCGCGCAGCCGGTCTGTTTGGCGAGCGTGGGACCGAGCGATATCTGGCAAGCGCTCGACAAAGATCTTTCGTGAACACGACAAATTTCGGCATCGAAAGCGCCGGGCTTTTACGCGAAGCCGAACGGGCAGTCCTTGCCATGGAAGATCCTGGAGGTGCCGCCCATAGAAGCTGTGGAATGAGCGTGACCGCGTCCCGCACTCCGGGCAGTGCGCATTACTCTGGGATCTGACCTCCAATATGAAGCCCTCATCATCGCGTTGAATTCTCTCTAAAACGAGAGCTGTGGAATTTGGAAGCAGAGATTGCGAATGGCTTGGGGGAGGGGCCATCGCATAATGAGCTTAAAACATTCAGAAGCTCTTATGTTTTGGGCCACTCTGAGCCGACAACTTGCACCAAATTAGCGGAAGAGCCCAGTTCAGATTAGCGAAATCACGTGTGGAGCGCGACAGTAAAGTTAGTGCTCAAAGAGACTTGCTTATCGGTGTTTCAATCTACGCGCCCCGTGTGGAGCGCGACAAAGCAACACTGCCACTCCGTGTCCTCTTACGCCATGCGGCTCGAACTGTAGTGATCCACTTGACCCTGGAACTTGCGCTACTTGGCGGTGCCTGAATCTAAACGCAGATCCCAAGAATTGTGGAGAGTGTGGGAATATTTGCGCCATTGGTGAAGTTTGCTGTGACGGCTTATGTACGAACTTATTAACTGACTCTGAGAATTGCGGGGAATGCGGGCGCGTCTGTGCCGTGGCTAATGCTTGGGGACATGCACGAACGGAACATGTAGGATCGCTGGGTGTTTTAGACCATTTGCCGATTGCAACAGAACATACGCGGACGGTTGCGAAACCAATACCGACACCGATCCTACCAACTGTGGTTCTTGTGGGCACGTTTGCGGAGCCGGTCAGTCGTGCTGCCGTAGCAGCGGATTGTTTCAGCAGCCCACTTGTGTAGACCCACAGATCTTCCAGACCGATGCTGTCAATTGGAGGAGAAGACACGATTCGGAATTTTAAGCACGTTAAGGATCGCACCGAAACTAACGCCCCTTGGGAGAACTGGAATCCTCAAGCTGCTTCGTTTGTAGCCTCTGTTCGAGACGGTGAAGGGACGACTGCGCACTGAGCCGCAAGGCGTTCAGATCATCGGTTGCCGTGGGTTGTGACGCAATGTTTCGGAGAGGACCGAATGCCGCTTTCGTTCCGTGTTCGCCGAGCGCCTCAGCGGCGTTTTCGCGTTTCCAGCTTGGCGCGGACGAATCAAGCAAAAGAGAGGCGACAATTGGCTCCCTATTCTGCTGACCATGTGACAGAAGGGCCACAGCAATGTCGCGTTGAACCGGGAGCGGCGTGCTCGCCGAGAATCTGGACAGTTCGGTGATTCCCTCGCGAGCTCCTAGTAGGTCGAGAAGGTAGTCAATATCGCTGAGGTCTTGATAGTCGAACTGTACAAGAGCGGCCTCAAATTCCTGAGTGAGGATGTAGCGCTCGGATTTTCGTGATTTATCGCGCGCGGAATTAGGACGGTTGTCTGCGAGATGAATTGCCGTTTGATAAATGGGGACGGTGACCTCGAAATCTTTCTGCATATCCGTTCGGCGAAGAAATAGCAGATTACGTCCCTTGCTAATGAACCCGATTGGAGCTCCGGCGTAGGCATACCCCTGATTAACATCTTTCGTGGCCGCTACGGCGTAGCCAATAACGCGAATTTCTGATGCCGCCGGCCGGTCTCCTTTGAAGCATGTTTCCAGCTCAATTTCGGCTGAGAGCTGATCGCGATCGCTACCATCGATGGTTCGCGTCAAACCACTCCGAACCGGAGAAGAAGCGTCACCTATGCAGACCAAGTCTGAGGCATCCCAACGTTGATGAATGCTCGGCAGGTAATGCGGTACTTCCGCCTCCCAGGTTATAGAGGATAAAGCCAGCAACAGTGACAGCACATACCGCATAAAAGAGCACACCCCTAAGCAGCGCGGTCGCGCTTGACGATATCTAGAATCGTATTCTTACTCAATCCGAGTCGGTGGCTTATTTCCCGGTAGGATTGGCCTTCGCCGACGAGTTTCAAGACTTTGGACGCGTAACGGTCCGCCTTGACGCGCTGCCCCGGACGTCGGCCGAACACAACACCACGCTTGCGGGCAGCCCCAATACCCGAACGGACGCGTTCGCGCAATAGATCCCGCTCGAACTCCGCCAGCGCTGCCATCAGGGAGGCGATTAATTTTCCCTGGGCGGTACGCAAATCGAACTGCAGGCCTGTCTGCGCCCCTAGCGATACGCCCCATGCCTGAAGATCCTGGAGCGTGTGGAACAAATCGAGCACCGAGCGGCCCCAGCGGGTTAGTTCAGTGACGAGAATAACGTCAATATTGCGGGCCTGTGCCAAGGCAAGGACTTCCTTGCGTTTGGCACGATTATCTTTGGCCCCCGAGGCGGTCTCTTTCCAGACACCCACGACTTTATAACCCGCTTTTTTAGCGAAGGCACGGAGATCTCGTTCTTGACGGGCGCACGTTTGATCGGCGGTCGATACCCGGCAATAAAGCGCTGCCGACTGTCCCAATTGAACCCCAAGTGAACTCTTCACCCTGATCCGAAGGAAACCGGCGTTTCCTTCGGCGGAGTGCTGGTCCACTCAAACTATACTTCAACAGGGACAAACATGCCTCACCCCGAATTGCTCACCGAGTCGCAGCGGCTCAGCCTTCAAACTCCTGCCACTGATGAGCGGGGTATGGTACGCCACTACACGCTGACACCCGAGGATCTACTTCTTATTAACCGCCGACGTGGTGACCGCAATTGTCTTGGCTTTGCGGTCATCCTCTGCTATTTACGATTTCCCGGGCGGATACTTCAACAAGGCGAGCAACCACCTGCAGCGGTGTGCGCAGCCGATATCAGATGCTTAGTTCGGCTGTGATCTTTTGTACGAGTTCAAGCGGGCGACCACAGCGATCCACTTATTGATCCGTGGACTTCGAGATGTGTTTCTCTTGACTGGAGATCACAGGCGAATGACCGAATCAGGCTGCTCGGTTTGAGATGAAGGCATCGAGCTGCACCAGGTTCGGAAGTGAAGAAGCCGTTAGTTTTTGCTCAGAATGCAATCGTTTCAGTCGAGCCAGTACTCTGATAGGTTTTCAGAATCAAAATTCACCGATCGTGAGCGATATGAGCTATGTAGCCGAGCCGCAAAATGACACCGGAGATGACCTGGCTCCTGCCTCGGCGGTTCTTCTGTTCATGCTAGCGGTTATTTATCACATGCTTTTCAGATGACGGAGGGCTACCAGAACGAACCGCTTTAAGATGGCTGCGAAGTTGCAAGTTATACCGGCACAGCCACTATATGTATATGCATTTGTGTCTAGCCCTTGTTGGATCGTTGAATCTAGTCGTTGTCGTCTATGCCATTCTGTTTGAGCGCAAAGATTCAAGATTCGAAAACGACAGAATCAAATATCGGAGCTGATTCACAGCTTCGGATCACTGCACGTCTCGTCTACGACAGAACACAAAAGCGAGGAATGAGCAACTCGAGCCCAAGATTTTTCCTTCGAGACAGTCGGCACAATACGCTACTAGGGCCCCAATCAACTGCGGGAATATACAACTCGAAGGAGTGGCATGAGTTTCTTACGACAAGCACGCGTCTCTGTAAATTTCGCAAACAGAAGATCTTGCCATTCAGGCCGCCGATTGACGAATCGACCTTCCCACAGGTATCGGACTCCGTTTTCAACGGATTAACCCCGTGGAATGAGACTGGCAAACGCCTCACGGGGTCAACACGTGCAGGGATGCCTTCTCTCGGAAGGCCAGGCTGATCATAATGCTAATCACAGAATTCGCAAAAAACCTTTCCTGTTTTATTTGTGTAGCTTGGCGAGAATTCTCCGCGTTGAGTCGCCGTTGTAAACGCTAATCTCGTGTGCGACAGAGGATTTCGCGCAGGGCATTGCTGAGTGATCACTGCGATACGAGCTGCTGATAGCAACTGTCAGCCGCATTCTTTAAAACTGTCGAAAGAGGACGAAATGAACATTGTCTGTGCAATTGAACAGGAAATGAAGTTTATGAGTGATTCAGAGGAGGGATCTCCGCAGTACCACAAAGGCTATATCCGAGCCCTGGAAGTGATAAGGGATTTCCTCAAACTACAGTATGGTGAGCCTTACCCTCCCAGCGCGAGCGGCCCCGCTGTACAGCGGTTGATGGCCTCTCTGTCGCTACAGCTCGATCTTGCCTGCGAGAAGCCTCGGCGGGATCTTGCAAAACCGAATCGCTTCGAGCAGGAAGCGCTTGAGATCGCCTTGAACGTGCTTCGCAGTGACACCGACTACGCAGACTTCCTGGGCTGGTGGCTACAGGATTACGGGCGGCAAGTTCTCTCAGAGAATCCGCCACCCCCTCTACTTCCCGAGCGTTCGATTGAAGAAGAAAACGCCCTTGCCGTGGAGGATGCAGTCGCCTATGTTAACTGAGCTAAGAAGTCCAAACAAGATAGCCTCGTTGGGCATTGTCGGCTTGACACGGTCGGAACTCAGCCACATCCAACTGTTCCTCAACGTCTCACGGAATCGCCCGGACATCGTGCGCCAGATCGTAAGTATTCTCCAAGAAGTAACGATGCCCGAGGCCCCATCGTTCCGGATGCGGCGCGTCAAGAAGAAGTCTTCGAGATCTCTGGTATCGGCTGCTGAAGCGTAGCGATCCGCCTCAATGACCGAGAGAGGCCGGACGAACTCAAGCGATCGCTTGCCGGAAGTAGCCTGACTCAAGCCAGCTACGAATCGAGCGATTCATCGATGGTTCGGCCCCGTCTTGTCTTACCAGCAGTATCCGAATAATCTCTTAAGTAATCAGGTAATCCCAATTGTTTCTTGCGTTCTGAGAAGGTATGTCAGCTCTTCGCTCAGGAAACTCTGAACGACTACATCGTGTAACTCCTGCCACTTACTGGCAGGAGTTGCATGCATCCGCCAGTTATTGTCTACTAACGCCCTTAACGCGAGAATTCATAAATGAACAACTTACCAGTCGCACTTGGCATCGGGTGTGATGCTCGCCGCTGAATGAAGCGGACGTCGAACAATCTTTCCACTGCAGCCGCGAACAAAGTGGAACCGAATGCGTTTTATGGGATATATGTTTTAAAGGCTAAGAGCTTGGCGGCATACGACAACGGCTTGAACAGAGGAACGCTGTATGTTCCTGTTGACGCCGTTCTCTTCGTACGAAAGATCCCTGACACGCGAGCATCCCAATTGGTCGAGATCTTGTGGGAGGGTCGCCACCTGAAGATGTTTTTGCAAGACCTTAACGATCGCGCCCTTTTTCAAGGTGTTTCCTCGTTGCGGTTCCTTCCGAATGCATCGAAGGAGTGAGTAGAGAGGTCTCAAGGCGAGGTTTTGTTCCTTAACCCCACTTAGTAGTCGGCAATAGTTCGGAATACAGATTTACCTGCTTAATAAAAGGCGCCCCACGTTGCACATTGTTATCAGCAGGGTGGATGGCAATAGCATCGTTCTCGCCGCAGGATGAAGCATTCGAAAGATCTGAACTTTCCGGTCGCCGGAGGGAGCGTGATCGCGTTGACGAATGGATTACCGTTTCCAAGATTGTCGCTGCAATCTGCGAGATTGAGCAGTCTGGAAGTCGACCCGCTCCCCCAAATGAAATTGCTCAGCGCCTCGGGATGAGTTCCGGAGAGTATCGTCGTTTGATCAGTGGCCTGGGCGGATTTCTCAGGAACAATTTCCGTGTTGCCGCCGACGGACTCGTGACGATGATGGAATTCGGAGGCGAGTCGCTGGGGTACCCTGTCCAAAAATCAAAGATAATTCCCTTGATCACCGACGCGGTCGTTAGGATGTCAGAGCTCGAACAACTGGCTCTCGCTTTAGCTTTTCAGGAAGGGCTCACCGACGTGGAGATGGCAGCCGTTCTGGATCTCGACGTAGCTGAAGCCTCCTACTTGCTTTCACAAGCTCTTCTTAGGGTGCGCTGCCACGTAGCTCGCAAATGGCCGCATGCTAAGAATGTCAATTGACGAACATCATTCCTACAGTTCACAGGTGGTCCGGCGACGTGGCCGAAGGACGAGGCCAAACAGTTGCCTGGATGGCCTCTCGATGATATCTCTATGCGCCCGGTTACGAGCGCACCGCTATCATACAAGTGCGGTGCATTCGGGAGTTTTCTCTATATCGCCGGATCGGGCTAGAAGTCGTCAAGGAGATTCGTAATTAACTCGCGTCTGTAGGCGAGACAGCTTTGCCAGTGACATGAAAGACGGAAGACCTGATGAATGCGGACGTTTGCCACCACCCGAGCACATTTCGCGACGGGAAAGAGGCCACCACTTCCTCGACTTCCGAGGTGAAGATGACAGCCTCCTGTTCCGGTGAGTTTCTTGCAGAAGAGGCATTGATCCGAATCTTGGTTCCGGTTGTCAGTAGAACCACATATGTCTTCATACGACCCCCGTTACCCAGCGGTAGTTCCAATCTTAAGTCTTATCGTAGCGAAGAGACTCCAGTTATGACGGCGACCGGACGGCGGCTCCGTGCCGCTTCAACCAGCGCTGAAAGACGTGGTAGAGATGGCGGCGCTCCGTCGAGTTCCCGTATTTGACGAGTTCTCCGTTCGGGCGCTAAGCGAAGCTGAAGGCTGCCGATGCCGGTTTCCACGTACTCTAGAATTGCTTCGCAGTGCTGACACTCGCTCAACTGACCCGCCTGAGGGCCGTTGAACATCCACTTTGGCCGCGCTTCGACGAGCGTGCTTTCGATCTTCGTGCCACATTCTGAGCACTTCAACTTGACTTCTCTCGGACCGTTGTATCTCGTATGTCTCATGCTGTGTGACCGTTTCTCCTCTTATGTAAGGACCGGTAAGCGAATCGATGATGGTTTCTTCGCTCTGGTGTCTTGTACGCAGCGTACTATCCGGTCGGTTCGAGGCCGGTCGTCTACGCTCTCATCTCATTGTAACGATTGAAGAAACTAAAGTTTTGCAATCTGTGATCGCGCCACAGCGGATGTCGGTTCCGCCGCAACGAGGGATGAAAACTGGGGGCGCTCGGAGGGCGCCATGCTGGTGGGAGCCGTTCGGGCTTTAAGCCGGCGTTGATCTGGTGCTTCGAGCCCGTCCGTGAACTTGGCCGGACGCTATTTGTGGCACAACGCAGTTTTGCCTTCCGCCTCCGGGCGGCAGAGCACGAGAAGGACTCTCTAATTTCTTCAACGCGTTCACTGCCCGGCGGCGAAAGGAGCGTGTATGCAGATACCATATGCGCGCTGCTGCGGAATTTATGTCCATAAGGACCGTCCGCGCCCGATCCTTTGAGCCGGGCTACCGCGCGGGCTCGCGAGATCGCCGTGCGGATGGCGCTGGGCTCGGGGCGCATGACACTGATCAAACAATTGATGTCGAAAATACGCTGCTCACCGTCGGCGGCACGCCGCGGGTCTGGGGGTCGCCTACGCAGCGGTGCAGTTCTTCAATACTCTGTCCGCGGCGGATCTCCCCCTCACTATTAACCGACGTGCGATGGCACGCCGAATATGGTGACGAGAACGGTAGCGGGTTTGGGTCTGCTGGGTCTGCTTCTCTCGGCCATCGGCCTCTACGGAGTGGTCTCCTATTGGGTCAGCCGTCGAACGCGCGAGTTCGGCATCCGTTTGGCAGTAGGAGGCGATCGCTAAAACGTGGCAGGAACGGTATCGAAACAGCGAATTTTCCTCGGAGGGTCGGGCATTGTCATCAGCCTGGTGCTGGGCATTGTTGTCTCCCCGGGTGATCGTGCACAGATCATGTTCTCGTTTGAGCACGTAAGCGTGTGGACGTTGCTAGTGGTTCCGGCCACGCTTCTCACTACGGTGTTAGGGGTGTCCTGGATTCCAGCCCGCCGCGCCGCGTTAACTGATCCGATGCGCGCCCTTCGTGATGACAAATAATAAGATGATGAATTGTGTTTCGTTCTTAGACGCGCGCGCAAGCAGCGGTCCGAGAAACACCTTCGGCTAATCATGCGGTTTGCTTTGGTCTGAGCAAAACGATAGTCGCGCCCCAGTCACCCCAATTCCATCCGAGCATCGCGACAGTCGATCCGAGAAGGGTGCCGCTCAAGGTTTTGCGAACCATCTTGCGGTGCCACGTGATGCTATGCCGGAACATTCCCAACATGTTTGTGCACCAAATCGCTTGCGGGGTTTTTGGTTCCGATACTACTAACACCCAACTGGAGGGACATCTGAGCCGCTCTGTCAAGCCCCTGCGAGCGAGATTTTGCGAAGGCCGGCCACATTTTTCCACTGGAGTTCCACCGTTGCGCTATTGCCTTGTGGGTTAGGCCGACGGGCGTCAAGTGTTCGTTGATAGACGGCTTTGTCGTACGGTTTGCAATCTTTCCAGCAACGGAAGAGGATGCGAATCCATTTGAAAGCGAGCGAGCGGATCGCGGTATTCCTTCGCTTCCCTTTGGCACGCTGGCAGTCGTAATACTCGCGCGCCCAGTCCGAATACGCAATCGAATGAAGTGCCCATTCGTGAAACGTCTGGCGAAGGAACTTCGGGCATGCCCAGCGCCAGTGGACCCAATGCTGTTTGCCACTGCTGGCGACAACGGGAGCGATGCCGCTGTATCGCTGGACCTCGGCCGCATTTTGGTACCGTTCACGTCGGCTTCCCAGAGCAGCAATCAGCCGCGGCGCCAAAGCCGGACCGGCTCCCGGAAAGGACTTGATCAACGCATAGTCCGGATGCACTTTGGCGATTTCATCGATCTGCTGGTCGTAAGCGGCGATCGCAATCAGAACCTGTTTGAGCAGGCCAGACCATGCCACAACGGCGGCGCTTGAAGACGTGACCACCGCAGTGTCCGTCGTCGCCGAAACCGCTTTCCGCATCTGCTGCAGTCGTTCCTTGATACGGTCCGGGTCGCGGCTGTTGTGATCGATAAAGAAGCGCTCGATGGTCGCCGGCTTGACACGTCGGAGCTTCTCAAGGTTCGGCCACCGCTCCAAGAACTCAGCCGCAATATTGGACCCAATCTCGTCGAACCAGTCGAGGACCTGGGGGAAGTACATCTTTAGATGCGCTGTTAGCCGGTTGGAATAGCGGGTCTTCTCATGCACGAATTTCCGCCGTTCTTCGACCAAGAATTGCAATCTGCGCGTTTCCGGCGTATCGGGGTCGAAGCGCCGGAGTTTGTCAGGATGCAGCATGAGGATGTCCAACAATAGTCGGGCATCGCTGGGATCGTCCTTCGCTCCAGAAGGTCGGAAACTCTTCCGGTAATTCACCAGCATTGTCGGGTGAACGGGAAAGATTACGAGATGGTCGTATTTGGTCAGCATGAAGACCAGCGGCCCTCGAGATTGTTCGAGAGCTACGGCAATAGACCGTCCTCCGAACCGAAGCCGAAGCTCAGCGGCCCAGCCATCAACCGCCTCCGGTGTGTGGTCAATGGTGCCCATTTCGACTTTCGATGTTCCGGTTTGCATGGCCCAGGCGTGCTGTTGGTCGGCCCAGTCGATTGCGATCATTGCGGCAAATTCTGTCGGCATTATTCCTCTAACATTCTTGAGATAGCGCAAGCAGCTTTGCTTCACCGAAGGCCTTATAGGAGAGTCTTTTCTGTTCATTTCCAGACGACATCTGAGTATTCGTTTCGAAGCAAAGTGCACCCCACGGCTCGGAGTTCTATCCTCGGACATCGAGTGTCGGGCAACGCGATTCGTAGCCGCGGGGCGCCTGCAATGTCCAACCTGCCATATTCGCCAGCGAAGGACAAACCGCTCGACCTGATAACCACGCGCATTTTCAATTGCATATCGTTACACCCGCCGCTCGGAGCTCTATCCTCGGACATCGAATGTCTGGCTCTGCGATTCGTAGCGGCGGAGTGTCTCGATCTGCGGCCTGAGCTCACACGCGCTCAGCCACAGCAACAGGATTTCCACAACACACGGCAGCGACGACTGTGGAAAGACATTTTTTAACATCTCTCCTTCGGAGCCACTATAAGACACTGCTGGGAAGCGACGGAACGGCCGTTCCGGTGTTCAGCATTTCCGGGAGTGCTCACCGCTCCCGCAGGCCGCCAAGCAAATCCTGGCACGGCAGCGATAAACCCTAGCGGCCTCGGAGCGGCCAAAACAGAGTGTTTGGCACAAGCGGCGTCAAGTACAGGGACATTTTCCCGGGCCTACATCGCGGAAGTTGTTGCTAAGCAATCGCCGCCTGAACATCAGCAACATCCCGAGCAGTCCCGAAAGCACCAGCCTAACTGAATCCGTCTCTGGAACCTCACTTCTCGCGAGCGCAGGATCATTGTCGTCAAGAATAACGCTGCCCGGCAGGTATACCGCACTTCCTAACCCGGACAACCGGAAATTTACGACTCCAACAAGTTGTGTGGTTCCGAGCAAGATCGGCCCCCGCGCAAATTCGTGGAAACCCAAAGGACTGCACGCCGCGCAATTAACAAATGTGGGGGGCGTGGTGAGGGATGAGCCGAGCGTCAACGTGCCAGGTTGCACGGCAACCAGCTCAAACTGCATTTGCGCCTGCACGGAAGCGGCTACTGGGCCACCGCGCGGGAGCACTACGTTGCCGTAGTAGCCAAGAATACCGACACCCCCAGTGCCGACCAGCGACGGGCTGAACGCATCGCTGAACAAGTAAATATTGTCGTTAATCGGCAATCCGGAGGTGTCCTGCACTACGATGTTTGTAATTCGAAGGTAAGCAGAAGCGGTGAAACCGCCCACCTGGGCGATGCTTTCATTTACCGTGCCAGAAAAGCTTAAACCATCCGGCAGACCGAAAGCTACGTTAGACGTGTAGCTTTGAACGCACGTAAAACAACTGTCGTCAAACACGACTCCAGAGGAACCAAATCCAGCGGTTCCTACATATCCGATCGCTGCCCCAAATACGTCGAACGGCGTACAGAGAACCCCTATCAGGGTAACGAATCCTAGATATCTCCCAGTTCTCATACTGTCTGTAATTACGTTGGCAGTTTAGAGCTTTTATGGTCTTAATACGGTGCAAGACGTTACCTCAACCGGAAAGGACTGGATAGTGGAGGCGGCGGCCAGCCGAGACAGCGCCGAGTGCCCGGGATGCAGAGTTGTATCGCGGTCGCGGCATAGCCGTTATCGACGCCAGATCAGGGATCTTCCCTTTCAAGGGGCTCGCGTGATACTCAAGCTGCATGTGGCCCGCTGGCGTTGCCGGACTCCCGAGTGTAGGTATCAGATCTTCACCGATCGGTTGCCTTCCGTGGTCGCCCCTCATGCCCGACACACCAACAGACTGACAGAAATGGATATTTTGGTTGGCCGCCTACTGGGAGGTCGGCCGAGCCAGCGACTGCTGAGTCGGCTTGGTGTACCGGTCAGCCGCCATACCGTGCTCCGCCGAGTGAAGCAGGCTGTGCACAAACCCATGCAGCGGAAAGAGGTCCGAGTGGTGGGAATCGATGATTGGGCCTGGAAGAAGGGGCAGAGGTTCGGAACGATTCTGGTCGATCTGGAAAATCGTCAAGTTGTAGACTTGCTGCCGGTGCGGTCGGCGAAAGTGCTCAGTACCTGGCTGGAGCAACATCCCAAAGTGGCAGTGATTGCCCGCGATCGCCAGGGCCTGTATGCCGAAGGAGCGCGTCGCGGAGCGCCCGGTGCAGTCCAGGTAGCCGATCGATTTCATCTGATCCTAAATCTCCGCCAAGCTGTGGAGCGGGCCCTGGCCGTGCAACGCCCTCACCTGCGCCTAACACCCGGCACGGTGGTGACACCGCCCTCTCTCCAGATCAAAGAAGGAAGACGCATAGTGCTCCGATCCGCCGTGACACAGAAGGAGGCAGAAGCGGTGCATCAGCGGTGGCAGGAGAAATTGGAGTTGTTCCGGGCTGTGAAGAATATGCAGGCTGCCGGTATGAGAGTCAAGGAGATGGCGCAACATTTAGGCGTCAACCGCCGGAGGTTGGACAAATGGGTACGGCTAGAGGAACTGCCGGAACGCAGCCGCATGCAGCCACGTCCTGGAATGGCAGAATCGTTCCGCGACTATTTGCGCCACCGCTGGGAACAAGGCTGTCACCATGGGCGGACTCTGCTCGCCGAAATCCAACAACTAGGCTATATCGGGGACCATTCCCAATTGGCCAAGCTAGTTTCCCCCTGGCGGCAGCCAACTGTTGAGAATGACCCGAGATCGACAGAGGCGGCCGTGAAGAAATCAATATTCGCGCCTGGTCGAGCGATCTCACCACAGGTAGCGGCAGCGCTGCTGAGTAAATTTCCAGCCCAACTGAACCATCGCCAGGCGGAAGTTGTCGCCAGACTGAAGCAGCAATGCCCCGGGTTTGCCGTGATGCGAAAGTTGGTCCTGAGCTTTCGAACGATACTGCGAGTCGGCAAGGTTTCCACTTTACGCCGGTGGATGAAGCAGGCCTTGAACACACGGATACATGCCATGGTTCGATTCGTTCGAACCCTCAAACAGGACATAGAAGCAGTGGAAGCCGCGGTGAGCCAGCCCTGGAGCAACGGACCTGTCGAGGGACAGACTAATCGTCTCAAAATGCTGAAGCGTCAAATGTACGGTCGCGGTGGAACTGAACTGCTTCCCGCTCGGCTGCTACCGGAGACTGTTGCCGCATAGACGCCTGCACCAAAACTGGGCCAGAACCTTTAAACCTGAGACTGAGAATCTGTGCCGGATACGGTTTGTGAGGCCAGCGCATCCGGCAACGATGCTCAAGAGCTGCGTTGAAACGCCGACGGAGGACGCTGGGCCAATATCGACTGCGGCACTCAAGTTCTTTCCCTTGTCGCTCTGAGAGAACTTGGAACAAACTGGACCACAGCAGAAGGCTTTGCCGATAGCGCGCGATGCGGCACTTGGGGTCTTTGCTTTGGGTGGCGTTCCGCACCAACCCGGCAATCATCTCGAGAAGACTCTGACGCGGGAACGAGAAGCAGAGAAACCCGTCCTCCCACTCGGCGGGAGAAGAAAGAACGGTCATGAGCATTTCGAGCGCCTCCTTCGGTGCAGTCGGCCGTGGCCTTGGCCGCCAAACACCCCGTTCGTCTGCTCGATTTGCAGAAGAAGGCGGGAGAATATCTGGCGCAACGTCTCCATTGCGAGGCGGCGATGATAACCGCCGGAGCTTCGTCGGCGCTGACTCTAGGCTCGGCGGCATGCATCGACGTAATGAATGACGCGCCGATTCAAACGGTTCCCTCGAAGGTCGCTGGCCTCAAGAAAAACGAGGTGCTCATTCAGAAAGCTCACCGTTACGGATACGACCACGCCATCGAAAACTGCGGCGCTCGATTTGTGGAGGTGGAATCGCTTAACGATTACCAGAAAGCGTTCAACGATCAAACGGTGATGGCGCACTTCTTCAATGCCGCGGAAGGGGGCCAAATCAGCCGCGAAGACTGGATTCGTGTTGCGCATCAGTACAACGTGCCCTGCTTCAACGATGCCGCTGCGAATGTTCCGCCGATTTCGAATCTGTGGAACTACACCAAGATGGGCTTCGACCTGGTGACGTTTTCGGGCGGAAAGGGCATTCGCGGCCCACAGAGTGCGGGTCTGCTGCTCGGCCGCAAAGACCTGATCGCGGCAGCGGCGAAGACGAACAATCCCTTTGACGAGGGAGTTGGGCGCGGGATGAAGGTGGCCAAGGAGCAGCTTGTCGGCATGGTCGCCGCGGTCGATTGGCTTCTCAGCCAATCAGACGAAGCGCTGGAAGCCGAGTTCCGGGGACGCGCGAACCGGATCTGCGCTGAACTGAAGAGCATTCCCACACTTAAATCGGAGATCGTCGTTCCGGAAATAGCAAATCACGTGCCTCACCTGCTGCTGCGATACGATCCGGGCCGGGTGAAGATTGCTCCCATCGAAGTCGCTCAGCAATTGCGGCGGGGCAATCCTAGCATCGAGCTGAACCGGTCAACCGGCCATAAGGAAGGCTCGGCCGGGCTGCACTCTGATGAGAATACGATCGTGATCGGCGTGTGGATGCTCCAGCCGGGTGAGGATATCATTGTTGCGCGCCAGCTTCGGAATGTCTTGTCAAGTGCGGTTAACACCTGATCAAAGGCTTGCCGCGTTCGAGCAACGTAGTCGTCGGGTGACCGGTCTGGCCCTATGTAGTGAAACTCCTCTGCATAGTCGAGTCCGTATTTCGCTCCGGTAGAGGAGAAGACACGAAACGGAATTTAAAGCACGCTAAGCGGCTACGGGAAATCGTGGGCGCGACAGCCTTTCTTCGCTTGAAAAAGAGGTGGGAGTCCAACGTCCACACCACCCCGGAAACCACGGTTCGCCCACCTCTGATGGGCGAACCTTTCGACCAGAGCGAGCCACCTCTCCTGGTACCAAGGCCAGGGCAACCGAGCCAGCACAGTCCACTCCCCAAAAATGACCGATCCCGGCACTCCCCAAAAAACTTCCGCAAAGTTGGCCGGTTTCGGCCGATTTTATTGCTTACTTCGCTAGGAGGCAGCTTCCTTATGCAACCACTCACGGGCATCGCCCCCACGAACTACGCCCCTCACGGCCGGCACTCTCCCGGCAAGAGCAGAACTCTTGGTCCTCAGACCCGGAGGTATGCCCTGCGACAACCATCACGAACCTTTTCAGTGTTCATTACCGTTGCATTCATCTGCGCCACGTTATCGATCAACGCTCAAGAAACAGATAATTCGGCAGCGATCAACGCTTCAGAAATCGGCAATTCGGACCTGGCGGGCGTTCTCGCCACGGCACGAAGCCAGCTCCCAAACGACCTCGATTCAGGCAGCGTGCAAACCTACCTCGATGGAATCGCCGCTTACATATACGGTTATTCTCTTCTTGCGATCGCCATGACCGAACGCGTTTCCACGAACGTCGCCGGCCCCGATCAACAGTACGGGAGAGCGCCCCTTAATCAGCTCTTCAAGGCGCCCTCTTTACCGGTGGGATCGGCGTTTAAAGATGTGGTCCTGCCGAGTACGACTACGCTGTACTCGGCTGGGTTCTTCAATCTGGAGAAAGAACCTCTCATCTTGCATCTTCCAGAGATCAGCAGCAACCGATTCTTCATCGTGCAACTGCTAGAGGGCTGGACCAACGTCAGCCGCAAATCGCCCAGCTCGCGACTGAACAGCAACGCTCCCGGTGACTACGCGCTGGTCGGCCCCGGTTGGAGCGGGAACTTGCCGAGCGGGGTATCCGAAACGATTCGTTTCGACACCAATACCGTGTGGCAGATTATGCGCGTGTACACCACGGGCACCCAGAACGATCAAAACTTCGTGTACGAACAAATTTTCAAGAAGATCACGCTCAAACCGCTCAGCGCCTACGAAAAGCCCTACAGAGCGCCTGACAACTTGCCCGTGAATCCCTCGATCGATGTCATCACACAGCCGATCAAGCAGCTCGACAGCATGGATGCTTGTGCCTTCTTTGGAACGATGTCGGCGATGATGATGACCAACCCTCCCCGGAAGATCGATGCCGGGGTGGTGCCGATCTTAGAGAGACTCGGCATTACCAGTCCGCCAAGTACGACAGACACCCCTCCGACCCAGTTTTCGTGCGCCAACTTGATGGGAACGTCGGAAGGACAGGCAGAGAGAACGGCATTGCAGCTTGCCGTGGCCACCGCGAAGCGGATTTTGGCGGCAGCCCCGCCGCCCTCGCTGACACCGACGAACTGGTCGTTGTCGCTGAATGTGGGTGACTATGGTGTGCGATATCGGCTGCGAGCGCTCGTCGCTAAGGACGCGCTCGGGGCGAACCGGCCGCAGGACGCGGTCTATGGTTATGGCACTCACGACAGTGCCGGGACCTCAGACAGCAATCGCCTGAATGGCACCAATCGTTACGTACTGCATTTCAAGGCGCCAACGAATAAGAAAGCCCCCCTGGAGATTCCGCCCATCGACGGCAACGGCTTCTGGTCGATCACCATGTACAACGCCGATGGGACGCTGGTGGACAACCAAGACGTGAATCACAACTTTCACGCGCTCAGCACGAAGGAGGTGGAAGGTCACATCGCCTGTCCGAACGCAGATGGTTCGCTCGACGTCTACGTGCAGGCAACACCGCCGTCCGACCCGAAGCAGCTCTGCAACTGGCTGGAGGCGCCTCAACCCACAGCCGGCAATCAGAACGGTCAGTTCATCTTGTTCCTGCGGATGTATTGGCCCGACCCGGCGATTACGAATGGCACGTGGTACCCGCCAGCGATTCAAAAGACGAATTGAAAAAGGCGCTGTAGCACTTTTCTATCGCCGGCAAGACTGGGTTGAGACCCGCCTAAAATTAACAGGCTGGTTTGAAACTCGATCGAACAGTCCCGGAGGTCTCATCCATGAAAACACAGTTCATAACATCCAATCGACACACCAGCGGAGTCGATGGGGCGCCAAGCAGGCACTCCAAGGACGGCTTCGAGTGGGCCAGTGCCTTAGCGTGCTTAAAATTCCGTTTCGTGTCTTCTCCTCCGGTTGCACGTCCGGTTTTCGATACTTCAGAGCATTGCCGACCAGGTTCTGAAATAAACGAACCATCTGACCTTGATCTGCTTGTATTTCGGGAAGCGGATCGTGGGTTACTACGGCGTTGCTTTCTTCAATTCGCTGCTGAAGCTGCGTGAGAGCCGTTTCAAGATCTTGATCCAAGGAATAGGAGGAAGGCCGATCTATTTCAGTCTTGACTCGGGCGTAGTCCAGTAAATCTTGTACGAGCGCGCTCATGCGCCGGGCTCCCTTTACAATCAGGTCAAGAAAGTGTTCTGGCTCGCCATTTAATTGCTGTTTGTAGCGACGAGCGAGCAGTTTCGCATACGCAGATATCGTCCTCAAAGGCTCCTGCAGATCATGGCTGGCGACGTAGGCGAATTGTTCCAGCGCCATGTTCGATTCGGTCAGGGCGTTTGTAATACCTTGGTCGCCGTCTCATCGGACAAGATCTTCGCATATCCCAGCAACGTGCCCTCACTGCCTCGAATGGCTCTCATGACGCCGTTAGCGAACAGCTCACTTCCATCTTTTCGTCGATGCCATCGAGTGTCACTGGAGTGGCCGCTTTCAGCCGCAAGCTTCATCTCCGCGGCGCAGACCGCATACGCCTGATCCGCCGGCGTGAAGATGATGGAAGCATGTTGTCCCACCCACTCTTGTTCGGAGTAGCCGAGAATATTTTGAACGCCCTGGTTCCAAGTCAATAGAATGCCTGTCGAATCCAGCACAAACATCGCGTACTGAGTGACTTCGCGAACCTGAAACGTATAGAGGTCGGCGGCAGTTGCCCAGTCCGGCGGTTTATGTAACAGGGATTCGTTTCGCTTTTTCATGAAAGCTTTTTAGCGTCTCCCTTTTATTGCATATTGCATATTGCATATTGCATATTGCATATTGCATATGGGACGACGCCGGTTCCACGGACGGGCCGGGGTGACCCAATTCGAAGCCGCAGCAAACTTCAAACCACTGGCCTCTTTGATCAGGACATTACGAGATCAGTCGCGGGCGCAATTGAGGAACTCGGGTCTGATCATGCTCGATATGGAACCCTCATTGCCGGCTTACAAACCTCCCGCTAGGTTTTTTGGCCGAGAATACCCGTCATGCTGGCATGCCAACATGCAGAACAAGCAGAGGCATCTTCAAAGGCGCTATTGAATCCACGAGTGGGTAGGAATCTGAGACAAAAGTCGCTCTACACATGATCCTTTGGCGTGGCCGCGTAGTCCATTTCCACAATGGGGCTGCCGTTTTTGAGCGTGATTCCGACGCCCACATTGGTGATGCCCTCCGGTTGATAGACCACTAGAATTTCCCCCTCGGTCTGTTTCCAGAATTGTTTTAAACTCTCGTCCAGCATGAGGCCGGGCCGGCCGACTGGCTTCTTATTGAGATAGACCACGCCTTGGCCATAACGCTTGGTCAGTTCGAGGCACCAGGTCAGAAACACCAGTTCGGGATTTTGCGACGGCTCATCGGCCACGTAAGAGATGTCATCGAGCTTGCCGTCCGTAAATTCAAACAGCACTTGAGCCGGCACGCCGAATTCCTTGTCCCGGTATACCAAGACGGTCCGAGTACGCTTGAGTGGAGCGGCGTTCTCGGCTTTCATGACTTGGTTCTGCGTGATCCCCCAATGCTCCTTACGGACCTTGGATGTTTGCGAGTGGGCCAGGGTCGAGAACAGGAGAACGGCAACGGCAAGTTTCATGAGGCGTCCCGGCAATCGCTGTTCCCAAAATATAACCTTGATAGGGCAACGGTTTCCGATACACTAGGAATTGCAGTACAGCCGGGGACGGCGATGACTGCCCAAGAATGAGGGTCCGGCTTCGGTCGGACCCTTTTTATTCATCCCGTTCACATAGCTCTCCCGACGGCCACCCCGCGATATTCCGTTGTCGCGCCTTGAGCTTTGCTATGAACGCGGCGGCGCTGGGCCTGTCGTCGAAGATTCCGCAAATGCCGGCATCCCGAACCTTCGCCACTAGAAAGAGATCCTGGTCTTGGCATTCGACGGCCTCCAGTTCCCCGTTTTTGAGGAGAACGACAACGCGGAGCAATGCTGATGTAAGCGGTTTTTACAATTTATTCTTTCGTGCCCTTTGCGGCACGAACTCCCCACAGTTCACCGGGCGGTAACTGCCAGGGACGGCCTCATCTACAGCTCGCGCCACTTCGTCTGTGTGTTGCTTAACGAGCGGCCAATTGTTTGTTGAAAGCGAGACAACGGCGATCCTCCGGCCCTCCATGCGCTGCTGATACGCCAGATTGCGATCGCAAGACACAAACACCTCGAAACCGTGCAGCTCCACTTGCGTCAGTAGTTCGCCGTTTTTTAATTCTTGCCAGTCCAATTCCGCCGCGCGCGTAACCGTATGACCCGTCAGGTGTCGTGCTAACCCGCGCGGCACGTTTTGATCGAAGAATACCCTCACGAACGAGGATTCGCGGGTTGGTGTGACGCGGCAAAAGCAAGCACTTTGTCGATGTCTTCGGGCCTGAGGTCGAAATTGTAGGCGATCTCATCCACCGACTCTCCAGCTTCGTAGTTTTCCAGCACGGCATCGGCTTGCACGCGCGTGCCTTTGATGACCGGTGAGCCGGACACCTTTCCTGGCACCGTTTCCACGATCTCGCAGCCGCTCCAGTCCATACGTGTCCTCTTTACTCATAATAAAGTGTTTCGCGCGGACTCGCACATCAGGCCGCTTCCTGCTGGTCAGCGGCGGCCTCCGGTTCGAGCAGTGTAATTTCTTCATCTTCTTCATAGCAGGCTCCGCAAATCAGTTGCGTGTCCGGCTTTGCCCAAGCGTTCGCGCCGCAGGTGGGACAGGTGTATTTCGTTTTGCTGGCCGCTTTCTTCTTGCGCTCGCCCACATCGAAAGGGATAGATTGCCAGTTCAACTGAAACCCGGTCGCTGCCAGCTTTGCATAGGCTCGGGTAAACGCACCGCCAGCAATGATGTAATGCGTGACGCTCTGGCCGGTTTCCTTGCCGCCTAGCTCGCCGGTGGTGGATGGCTGCAAGCCAACCTCCTTCATCTTCGCGGCCCATTCCTTGTCGTGATAGCAGCGGCGCGGCGGCGTTCCATGGGTCTGCTGCCAGACGTGGGCCATTTCGTGAACGAGCGTGGACAGAATCAACTCATCGGATCGCCCGGTAAACACGTCCGGATTCAAGGCCAGTTCGTGCGCGGTGATTTTTTCCACGCGGCCGGCAAAGCGCTCCGGCGCAAAGTATCCTTTGGCGCGGGCATGGCGCTGCAACGTCACGAGAACATGGGGCAGGGAATTGTCGAACAGCTCGGCGTTAAAGAAATTGTAGGCGTGTTGAAAGGCCCGGTACTCGCGCTCGGTGATAGTCGGCTGGCTGTTTGTGTCGTACGATACACGCTTGGCAGACATGGGCATTCATCCTTTCTTGTCAGAACCGGGAGGGCCTGGCGCCCTCCCGTACCGTTCGTTTAGAGGTCCTCTCCTGTGCCCTCCGGCTCGCCGGGCGTATTCGAGGTGGATTCCAGCCGGATCAGCCGTTGCACTTTGATCTTCGGCACCGCGGTCATCACTTCGATTTCGGCGGCTTTCTTTCCGATGGTCGCCTCGACCTTGCGCGGATACCGTTCATACACCAGCTCGCCCTCGACAAATAACGGCGTGCCTTTGGGAAGGGTGGCCGCCCATTTTCCCAAGCCATTCCAAATGACGAGTTGATGCCATTCCGTGCGCGTGCGGCGTTCGTTGGTTTGCTTGTCCGTCCAAGTAACATTGGTGGCAAGCGAAAGCGTAGTGGGTCCGTTCGGGGTGAGTTTGGGATCTCCTCCGGTGTTGCCGATCAGCGTGATGCGATTCAAATTAAACATGCGAAGTGTTCTCCTTTTCTGTCTTGGCTAAATTTGGTGAATGAAGAGGGAAGGCTTACGCCTTCGCCTCCTGGGAATGGGTTTGTTGTTGCGCGGCGGCAGTAACGAAGCCTTGCTCCTGCAGGTTCCGGTCCCACATCTGCGCGAATTTCGCGAGTTCGCGTTTCAGCCGGTGATTCTCGGAAGCCGGACCGTTCTCGAATACCTCCTGGTACACAGGCGGAATGGCCTGCTGAAACGAAAACGGCTCATAGACAACGTGGCCGCCTTGCGGAACCAATTCGAAGCACAGTTCCGGGTCCTGGCAGAGATCGCCGTTTTGTGCGAAGTAATGCGCCACACTGATAGCCTCATGGCCGCGCGGGCCTACCCCGATGTCCTCGATCACGAGGCGCATGTAAGGTGGGTTTTCGATGGAAGCGTACAGGTTCTTCACGCCTCCGAAAATGTTGATGATCTTGGCTATGGTCTTCATGTCTTTCCTTCCTTTCAGCGGCGCGCGTAAGCCAGCCGCTGTCATCCAGAACCAGGCTGCTTTTGCCTGGCTGCCTTCTGCTGTTCCCAACAGCACCCCCGGCGGAGGGTGGAAAGGACTTCCCACCTCTCTGGCAAGCGAAATCCAAAGTTTTTAGCGTTCTGCTTTTGGATTCGGGGTGCGTCGCATACACCCCTGCCCCCTGGCGAAGGCGGGAGGTAGCAAGTGCAAGCCGAGGGGTATCCCCACCCTTGGAACGGAGTGGAAAGGGCGGAGCGCAGCGGAGGTCTGCACAAGCGAAGCGCGGAAGATTGGGGAGGCGGCTTGTACGCGCGAGAGGGCAGCGCCCTCTTAGGAATCAAAGATGAGCTCGCACCTTATAGGACTGGATCTTGCCGTGGAGATCAGGGCATCGTGGGGGAGACCTCGTTTAGATGTCAGGACGAACTCCGGCGGATAGGGTGAGTTGTTGTCGCGGTAGGGACGATCATCACTGACCGCCCCCCGCACAGATCCGTACGTGCGCGTTAACGCATACGGCTCTTACTGAGGATGAGTGGCGTGGAAGCGCTCACTGGGATGAGGATGCAAGATGCGGGGCATTGGAACCCATCGGTCCATCAGTAGGGCGAGGCGATCCCAGCCCACTCGTGCGCGTTGGCTTCGACGCACTAGAGTACTTCTCCAGAGTCGACAAACACGACGCCTGAATAGCCGCAACTGAGATGAGTTGCCGGGCACGGATGGTATTGGTAATAACCGACGACAACCCTCCGGAGCCATTCGCCGACCTCGCTGGTACGGTGATGCTTCCGGCGTTGAAGCTCGGCCTTAATGGCTTTGAGCTTCGCAACCATCCGCTTCGTCGCCGTGATCCGCCAGATGGTAAAGGCTCCGCTACTCCTGAGATGCCCACAATAATGAGTGAACCCCAAGAATACGAAGGTTTCTGGTTTCCCCGCGCCACGCCGTTCTCGATCTCGGAAGGCAAACCTTCCGAACTCAATCAGCCGCGTCTTGTCCTGATGCAATTCCAAACCGAACTTCACCAGCCGCTCCCGAAAATCACGCAGGAACCGCTCGGCGTCAGTCCGATACTGAAAGCCCAACACAACGTCATCGGCGTATCGGACGACTATGACATCGCCGATTGCCGCTTTCTTGCGCCAAGCTTCCACCCACAGATCGAAGACGTAATGCAGGTACACATTCGCGAGCAGCGGTGAAATTCCCATTCACCCGATCGACGTGCAACCCATCGCGGCAGCCGCCTGTCTCGGGAGAGTAGAGTTCCAAGCCGAGGTCGTTCCAGCCGATGAACCAGTCGAAGGCGCGTTGCGCCTGTTCATACCACCAGACGTCCGCTGTGGCCCGATAGGCTTCAAGACACGCTGATACCGTCGCCTGCGCCTCAATCGGCTGCTGGTCGAAGTTGGCGCGCGTGCCGCCACGACGGTAGAATCCGTTGCTGCCAATTGGCCGAAAGTGACCCTTCTCGGACATTTGCAACTCCGTCAGCCAGCGTAGGGCCCGCAATCCTCGATCGTACACCGCGTGTTGTCCAGTTGCCCGTCCGCTCAGAATCAACGCATGCGCGAGTTTTGCGTTGTCGTACGATAGCTCCTGTTCAAACCAGCACCAGTCCGGACCAGCATTCCTGTCGAAAAGCTCCACGAGCCTGGAAGTGAGGCTCTCGCGGGTTTGGTTTACCAGGCTGTCACCGCTCAACCGGCGGAGGTATTCATGGATGCCGATCAGGCCGAACGCCCAGGCGCGCGGCGAAGTGAACTCCGTTAACGCCGGTAGCGCCAGCGCGAAGAGTTGCCCGGCCATCATCTGAAAGCTTCGGAAGGGAGAACGTCCCACGCCTATGCCCAGCGCCCAGAGCGCTCGCCCGTGACAGTCCTCCGAGCCTTGCTCGTCGAGCCAGCGGCGGTCAAAGCTCATGAAATTTTGGAACCGATTCTTATTCGTGTTGAATGCGTGATGAAGAAAGGCCCCACAAGTGGTGGCTAGGGTTCGCCCGCGTTCCTGGTCCTCTCCCAATTCATCGAGTAGCACCGTCAGGATAAATGCGCGGGCATTGTCCGTGCAATATCCTTCGGAGAAATTCGGAACGCTGAAAACAGCGTGCTGGAAAACCCCCGTTGAATCGGTCATCTGCCACAGATGATCCAACTTCAATTCCGGTAGTTCCCGTGGCCTTTGGTCCAGTGTCTTGGTGAGAAGAGATTTCCGGGAGAGCGCTGCTCCTTCAAGTCGCGACAATTCGAACGAACGCATGTAGAGCTGCGCGACGTTGCTCCATACAATTTCACGCCCGATCCTGTAAGCGTTCTTGCGAATAGCATGCCGGCGGGGATCGTCGCGCAGTAAGGCAATCACCTCGCGCGCTATGGCCGGGGCATCGCGAAACGGCACTAACACGCCGCGGTCTTCCGCTAACAATTCTGCTGCGTGCCAGTATGGCGTGGAAACTACCGCTTTGCCTGAGCCAAAAGTGTAGGCCAGCGTCCCTGACGTGATCTGTGCTTCGTTGAGGTAAGGCGTTATGTAGAGGTCCGCAGCGCCGATGAACTCCTTCAAGTTCTCGAGGTCTACGAACCGGTTGTAAAAGACGACGTTCTTCTCTATTTTGTTCTTCTTGGCAAGGATTTCGAGGCTGAGACGGTAGGCTTCGCCGTGCTCGCGCAGTTCGTTGGGATGGGTACCTCCCAGCACAATGTAAACAACGTCTGGAAACTCCGCCAAAATATCTGGCAGGGCATTGAGCACATATTCGATGCCCTTGTTCGGCGAGAGTAGCCCGAAGGTGAGTAGCACCACCCGGCCTTCTACACCGAACTGGTCCTTGAAATAGGTCGGATCCACGAACCCGACGTCGGGAATGCCATGCGGGATCAGATCGATTTTGGCCAAGGGCGCATGGTAGACATCCTGTAGCATCTGTCGCCCACGCTCCGCCATGACAACCAGCCGTGTCGAAAGCAAGATCAACTCCTGCATCACGCGTCGTTGGTTAGCCCTCGGGTCGCGCAAAACGGTATGAAGCGTGGTGACCACGGGCATTCTCAATTCGCGCAGGAATGCCAAAATGTGACCACCGGCGGGTCCTCCGAAAATGCCGAATTCGTGCTGCAGGCAGACGATATCTACGTTGCTCATGTTAAGGAAGTCCGCGGCGCGTAGATAGGACGAAAGGTCCTGCTCCTCAATTTCGAAGCGCACTTCTTCCGGGTACTCATAGCCACCCTGAATATCGTTGACCGACACGGAGAGGCACTGGCTTTGGGGATGGGCAGTTGCGACGGCCGCCAGCAGGTCGGCCGTGAACGTGGCGATGCCGCACTTTCGTGGCAGATAGTCGCCGACGAAAGCGACCTTGCGGACCTTAGAGCTTTCTTTCATTGAAGCATTGGGTTGATTCTCTCAATTGCGCTGAAAAGCGGAAATGGGTCTTTCAACGTCGTGGCAATTGCAGCCACGGGGCCAAGAGAGTTCGGAGGGCAACTCCGGCTTCTACGCTGATACAGCCGCCGCTTCGAAGCTCCTTACCGCCGTTGCTTCGTCTGTATAAATGGCAAAAACAGTGTAGAGCTTTGTGATCTGCATTAGATCATAGACTCTCTTGTTCAAGTTAAGAAGCCTGATCTCGCCGCCGCGAGAAACGGCTGTCGAATAGCCCCCAACGAGCTGACCCAGTCCGGAGCTGTCGAGGAAGGTCACGCCTCCAAGATCAAGAATGATATTTTTGTGCCCGCTATCGAGGAGTTCGCAAACTCTATCTTGAAGAGACGGTCCCGAAGGTCCTATCGTGATCCGGCCGATTACTTCCAGAATCACAGCGCTTTCAGTTTCACGGACGTTGACTTTCACACTCATATTCACGCTGTGGTTCCGGTAAGGTCTCTTTCTCGTTTCAAGTGCAACATCAGACTTCGCTTAAAGGTGATGTACAGCTCGTGATCATACAGGATCTGAACGCACCCAGAAGCTGCAGATTCCGCCACGACGGTAATAATTGCTTCAGAAGGCAGTGAAAAGAAGCGCGCTGTTCCATCAGAGCCAAAACCAAAGACTTTGCAAGCTTGCGTTATTTTAAATGTTTCCGCTGTCATGCACAAGCTCCTGCTAGCTGCGCTGGACCGTCATACGTCGAATGCCGTGATACACAATCAAAACCAGAATGGCTCCTGCCGTCGCTACGAGCACGCTTAAATAATCCAAGCGCGTAAGTCGATCGGAGCCGAAGAAGTTGAACAAATATCCGCCGGCCACTGCGCCAACGATTGCCAGGCCTACGTTCACAAACATGCCTTCGCCGCGCCTGCTTACGATCTTGCTTCCGAGGAGGCCGGCAATCAGTCCGAGGAGAATCCAACTTAAGATAGGCATGTCGATCATTAGCAAACCTCCGCGATGTTCGCCCCCGAGGCCTTTCTATTTCTGGTGGAAGGCGGCATCACACTCCATTGCAGTGAGAAGCAACCTGTTCGCTAAGTGACCGGTATCAGAGGACCTGACTTAGTTCAGATGATCTGCAGGCAACGCAAACGTGCATTGACATTACTATTATGAGTGAAGTACCAGGTGCTTGTCAACGCGCTGTGAGCTTTGTCTTAACTACGAATGGTGAAGCCGGTGGCAGACAAGAAAAATCACTTCCCAAAAGCTCCTGTTTAACTACGCTGGACCGCCAAAGGGCTGGTGGACCTAACCGAGCGCTGATGTGGCAACGGCGGCCCTCTGGGTCCGCTCGTTGATCCAAACTAACGACGCGATGGATGGAAGAACAGTAGCAAGAAGGATTAGCCACTTTCCTGAGAGAGCAAAGCTTGGGAAAACGGGACTGAAGAGCAGGACTGTCGCTGCCAACAGAGCAGTCGAGTGCAACCTTCTGAAAAGGCAAGTTATCGCAAATCTGTTCATAAAGCACACTCCGCAGCGTGATCAAGGCTACCCGCGACTGAGACATATATCAGAGGAAGTGCCCCATGATTGGCACGGAGGCTGACGTCCGAACCTTTCAACCGTGTGCGCGGAGATACGATGTCGTTGTTACGGACCGCTACACAATACCGCTTACTGAGTTGTTGTGCAGTTTCCAAGGCAACTTTACAAATGCTCCCAAGGTTCATGATTAGCGCCTCCGATGGATGAGTCACCCCAAGCATAGGCGGACTCCCAGCCAATCTCAAGACTCACCTACCCCTTACTCCCGCTCGGGCGTTTTTTGCCCGGCGCCAGCGGACCCTTGACAGGCCACAGGCGCTGCCTTATTCACGCTTGGGAGGGTGAAGGGCCTACCCTCGAGTGTCCGCGCAAACTCCTCTGGTGTTCGGTCCGCGAGCGCGCTATGCGGCCGCATTTCGTTGTAATCGCGCCGCCAATATTCCAGCTTCTCCCGTGCCTCCGCCAGGTTCGAGAACACCTCCGTGTTCAGGCATTCGTCCCGTAACCGGCCGTTGAAACTCTCGATGTAACCATTCTGGACAGGGCGGCCGGGCCGGATAAAGTCCAATTTCACTCCTGCTTGATGCGCCCAAACATCCATCGCCTGACCCGCGAATTCGCTGCCGTTATCGGTGGTGATCGATTCCGGTACGCCACGCATGGCGGTCAGACGCCTCACGTGTTCCACTACTTTCTCGCCGGATCTGAGATCGATCCGCATGGATGCATAAGCATTCCCGCGTGTACTGATCGACCACGGTAAGGATGCGGAACCAGCGCCCATCGGTCAATCGATCGCTCACAAAATCCATACTCCATCGCTGATTCGGCCGCGCTGCCTCTGGCAACGGAACCCGCGCGTGTGCGGCTCGCTTGATACGCTTTTTCGTTCGGACCTGCAGACCTTCTTCGTGATACAGCCGATAGACTCTTTTCGTATTCACCACCCATCCTTCCCGTCGTAACAGCACTGTTAAGCGACGGTATCCGTACCGAACTCTGCTGCCGGCCAGCTCCCGTAGGCGCATGCGCAGCTCCGTTTGCGGATCGCGTTGACTCTGGTAACGATTGATCCAGCGTGTGATTCCGATCAGCCCACAAGCACGGTTTTCGCTCAGCTGGTATCCCTGCCGTATCTGGCTCACCAGTTCGCGACGTGCTGCAGGCTTTAGGCCTTTTTTGAGAGCACCTCCCGCAAAATGTGCTTATCCAAGGTTAGGTCTGCGACAAGCGTCTTCAGTTTGCGATTCTCTTCTCGTAACTGCCGCAGTTCCCGCAGCTCGGTCAAACCTAAACCGGCGAAGCGCCGCTTCCAACTGTAGAAAGCCTGCGCCGAAACACCCATCTCGCGACAGATATCTGCTGCTTTCTTACCCCCCTCAGCTTCCCGCAAGGCGCGCATAATCTGCTCCTCGCTGTGACCCTTCCTCGGCATTTCGTTCTCCTTTGGTTTTCTGTCCAGAGAACCATATCCGCCTGCCGGACTCAACTTTCCCGCTGTCTCATTTTTGGGTTTTGGGTCCATCGTTTGCGCTAGTAAATATGCGCCAAGTTTGCGATTATTTTGTCAAAGCGCCGAAAGGTCGGGATCTTGCTGCGAGGCCGAATCGATTTGCGGTGCGAATACAGCTTGCGCGTCCACGAGAATGCTCGTGGGCGTTTCTCCGGAGAGTTGCTGGAAATCGTGAACCATGTGCATGTGATCGTGATATCCAAATTGGTGTGCAACCTTCGTCCATGGCATTTGAGGAGACGCGGCTTTCGTCCTCAGCGCTGATTCGAATCTGACGATGCGGGCATAAAACTTTGGTGACACGCCGATGCGTTGCTGGAACAGCCGCTGAAAACTGCGAATGCTTAGACCGGTGTGGTGCGCAAGAGAGTCAATCCGGCATCCCCCATGGTTCCGAAGAATCTCATTTGCTGCCCGTTCGATGCACTCGGCCGGCCGGGCTCTGAAACTCTGATTTGTTATGAATTGATCTGCGATTTGCGTGCGTTCCGAAAAGGTGCGCGCATTGCCCAACTTTTGCCGGAGCTCTGAGGCTGCCGCGCCAAGCACAGCATGCGCCGCGATGTCACGATTGGTAGTCTCGGCAGCCGGTAATCCAAACAGTTGATGAATTGCCGACGGCCAGAAGATGATTACAAACGTCTCGACATTACCCCGGACGATCAACTGACATCGTTGGTGCGTCTGTGGACCTATAAGAGCAGCCGTTTCAGCCCGCCGCGTGACATCTGCACCGTAGAGACGCACTTCAACCGGGCCACCGAACTGGAAACTGATCATATGCGCCGCTCGCGCCGGCACGGGGTGGATGAGGGTAGCCGCACCCAATCGTGTTTCGCGCTGCATATAGAACTGAACAAATCGCGCTGCTGCCTTCGAAGCTTTACTGAAGTGGCTTATGTGCACGGCTTATAGAGGCACTTGCGAGCGTTCCCCGTCACCGTCAATCATGTCGACCTTGGCTCATTTGGTTGTTCGTTTAAGGCTATCGTAAACTGCTTATGGTCGGCATCTAGGCCGGTTTCTAGACCGAAAGCGAGTACGGTCACTTTTCGCAAAAGAATGCAAGCCAAGTACCGCGCGGAAAGAGGCTTTGTCGAAAATAGATCTATCCTGGTCGGGCAGTGTTTAGAAACCGATTTGGAGGGGCGACACCCTAGGAGCGCCATAGTACCCGATCAGAGTCATCATCGAATCTGTGTTCTCCGCGAACAGGAACCGCATTCTCCAGATGGCCGACGGCCCGGAATCCAGCAGCGCAGATCTGCAAATTCTGTGCCAGACGGATATCAGTGAAAAAAGCGCATGCCGAAACATAGAATGACGGTATGAAAAAGGGCGTTCCGAAATCAGTTGACGAGTACATTGCTGCGCAGCCCGAGACCGTGCGGTCAAGCTCGAACAGGTGCGCACCGCGATCAGGAGAGCCGTTCCGGAGGCACTGGAGGGCATCGGGTACCGTGTGCCCGGATACAAGCTCCACGGAAGGCCGATGCTGTATTTCGCAGGTTTCAAGGAACACTATTCGCTGTTTGCCGCGTCGGGAACTTTCTTTTCCGTGCTGGAAGATGAGCTCAGGGGCTATGACCTGCGAAAGGGAACGGTCCATTTCCCACTCACCAAGCCGATTCCGGTGAAGCTCATCAGCCGGATCGCAAAGCACGTGCCGCTGGGATCGCCACGACGGCGAAAAAACCGAAACCGGGCCCAAGGAAAGGAACGCGCCAGTCGACATAATAGGAGACCACTCAGGAGCAAGTCGGAAAGTAAACATTGGGCTTGACAACGAAGTGCCAGATACCTACATTGTAGATATGGCAGAGTTGCTTGGAACCTTCGAGCAGATTGTGTTGCTGACAGTCCTCGGTCTTGGCCACGAAGCCTACGGCCGATCTGTCCTTCGCGAGGCACAATCGGCTTTGAAGCAACGTCAGAATGTATCCGCGGGGGCGGTGTATGCCACGCTAGACCGCCTCGAAGCTAAAGGTCTTCTCTCCTCCCGCCTTGCTGAAGGCGGCCCGGCACGAGGCGGACGCGCAAGACGTTACTACCAGTTGACCGCCAGTGCTGCTTCTGCATTGACGGAAGCGCGTACGACCTTAGAAGACATGTGGCGAGGCAAGAAATGGCCTTTGGAGGTGTTCGGATGAGTGGCAATCAACCGCCTCGATGGTTAGAAAAGATTTTGCTGTTCGTGCTTCCCGAGCGTGATAGGCAAACCATTTCAGGCGATCTGCTTGAGGAGTTTGAGGAGCAAGCGCGAGTCCGGGAAAGTCAACTCGGAGCGACGATCTGGTACGTGCGGGAGATTCTCAGTTTTGTGCCGGGATGGCTAGGACACTCGGTGCCTCCGCTTCGCCCTCTCCTTCTCTCACTGTGCAGTTTCACAATGTTATGTGGACTGTGGCTCGGGGCGATGGGCCTCCGGCTTAGGCATCCAGGTTACGCAGAGGGAGAAGTGATTTCAGGCATAATCGTGACCCAGGCCTTACTCACGATAGCCGCTCCTCGGTTTCGCCGAATCTCGATATTGCGGAACTTGAGCGTGATTGGCTGCCTGCCACTGTTTTGGCTTGCAAGCAAGGCACTGAAAGGAATCATCGACGGATCGAACTTCGAAGGATACATCCTTCTCATCGCACTCGCGTTGCTTATTCAGGCCGTTTTTACACTGCTAATGGTTGTCGCCGAGCGGAAGCATCCAAAACTAAGCGCCTAAGCAGTTACGAGCCACTACTCAGCACTGCCCAAAAATCACTTCGTCGTCTCTGTGTAGCTTGGCCGGCCTATGACGTTTATCGCACGTAACGGTTTGCCTTTACTCCCGATCTAGGCTGCGAATTTTCGAGAAAGTGAGGGATTGTGGCAGCCCGATCAACGTTTATTCCCGCATTGCGGTCATATCACGAGCAACCCGGAAGTTGGCCGTCAAAAGCGAGCACGCTTCGCTCTAGGGTCGCAGAATGTTGCGTACAGACCCATCTTCACCCAACTGACCGTCGTTGGGAACCCATAATGATAGTTATCGAACCATGTTCCGCGAACGGAAATCGTCTCGAGATAATCGAACCAACCAGAAGGCGACCGGCAAGCTAAACACATCGCCGTGATGATTCTGCCCGATGCTATCGAGTCTCCTTGTCAGCCAGCGTAACCTACGAGTGCTGTCGTCAGGCGACGAACCTGGCAGAGACTCAATCTCTCTCCTTGGGATCGTGGGAATCGATGAGGCGCTTGCGCGGGGGCTTGTTCTCATGAGTCGGGTGACGATCAGGAACCTGGCCGCCGGCGCGCAAGCCATTCCGCAACCAGCAGGTTTGGAACCCAGCAAAGCCAGGAGACAGTGATATAGGTCTGCCGGAACGACCAGTGCAGCGCGAAGAGCATCAGTGGCATGTAGTTTCGCAACGTCACTGCTGCAAGGCTAAGCGCAAAATTGCGAATCATCCACTCACGGTGTGCAGGGATATTCCCATCTCTCGCCCGACGGTAGGCCTGCAATCCGGTAAACAACCACAAAACGGCCAAAATACCGAACCCGAGATGAGTGGGCCAACCTTCCTCGGAAACCGTCGCCATGACAAAACCCGCCACGGAACCGAGCGCCACTTCCACTAGGTAAAACCTTCCGAGCCACCGATGTAGATTCAGTGCCCGAGCTCGCAGCTTTTTGGAAAACTGCCATGGACCAACGAGGAGCGCGCCCATGCCTCCGGCAATGTGCAAACGGAGAGGAAGAAGGTATCGGGAGAAATGGTTATCGCGCGGTGTCCAGAGGAAGTATTGGGTCGAGTACACCGAGACACCCACACAGGAAAGCAGCATGAACCACCAAAGCCCTGTTCTAAGTCGTCGCCATGACCCCATAGGGATCGTCACCGCGAAATGCGAAGACTCAGCGTGTTCCGCCATCGATCGGTCCTGCCAGAACCTCAATTGTAAGTCCATAAGCTCGGCGCCTCTGTTCGTTCTGCCCTCACTTCTCGTCGCGTGTAGCTCTTGCGCTCGCCCGAACGCGCACGCCTCGGAAAGAGTTGGCTGTATAATCGCGTGTAGTCGCGATGTATTTACCGATGCTCGATCATCCTTTCCGAGTTGTGCCAGGATGACGGGCAATCTGGACACTGACTCGTCCCAGGCTGCCTTTCGGTCAGTTGACGGGTTGCCGACCATCCGGACCACTGCCGTTCCGGCCCGCTAGAATCGCCGCATCAGTCGGTCGAACCAGTATGTGGATTCGTCGAAGCCTTCGAGCATGTAGATCTTGCCGTGCTGGCGGACAAACGAGACGGCGAGTCGGTTGCCGTCCGGATGAAGGCTGATGCGCCCGGCCAGGATGGAGTCCGGCGGCGGATCCAGCGTGGCGAGTTGCTTCTCGACGCCGGATTTGACATCGATCGAGACCAGCCGCTGAACGGGGTCTTGCGGCGTCGGGTACCCGTCAAGATTGAGCGAACGAGCGCCAGCGTTGCCTGATCAAGAACGCCGGATCGTGGGGGCTTTGGTCGCGCGCGGAACCAGAGAGACGGCGGAATCACTCCGGCGCGACCACAGGCCCGCGATGATTCTGTCGCATTATTGAGCATGTTCGACGATGTTCGCGATAAGACGTCCGCGGCCAAGAGTGGGATAGACTCATTAACTTACCAGCCGAAGGACCACGGTCGCCAGAATCAGGCCCACAGCCGCGAACGGGAGATACCACCGGGGCGGCCATTTCACCTCGCTATAAATCTCCTTGCCATCCACCGATACGGTGAATCGGAGTCCCCGCGGACTTTTTGAAAAACGAGTGTTGGCGTCCACCTTCATAGACCGGTTCCCGTCGGGAATGGTCGCCTGAAAGCTGCGCGGTTCCCAAGTGGCGCCTGGCTCCCTAGCGATTTCCTTTCCATCGACAATCAGCCGCTCCAGCCTTGGCCGATTCTCCAACTCGATGACATGTCCTTTATACTCGGTCTTCCACGTGGTTTTAAGCACTCAGAGCCTCCCGGCATGCGGCGAAACGTCACATCATACCAGTTTGGGTGCGGTTGCGCTGACCGTGCCGCGCTCCCTGTTGCGCTTCACCTTTCGCAAACGAGCTGCCGCCTGCGCCAGAGAGTCCGCCACGGCGCTCCCCTGGGCACATTGCTCCGCGTTCTGCCAGGACGTGCCGCGCGAAGTCAATCCAATAGTTCACGGTCGGGAAAAGACGATCGGCTGATCATGCGACAGGCGCTCGCAGCCATGCTCTAACGACATCGGCGTGTAGTTGGCGCAATATTTCCACCGTTCGACAGACCAACTCGGTCCCGAAGACATTCGCGAGTACATTGCCCACCTGTGCAGCCAGGTCGTCGATGTGCCCGTCCGGATAGCTGCTGGATGACGGGCTATCTGGACACCGGCCCGGGTTCGGACGCCACTCGGGTCCAATGTACGGATCGCCGACCGTACGGACACACGCTTCGTAAACGGTACGCCGTTAGAACGAAGCCGCCCGCGCGGCGGACGCTACGCGTGAGCGTAGCTTGAAGATGCCGTTGTAGTTGGCTGTAGTGTATGGGTCACAAGGAGATCCCTGTGGCCCAACTTCGCAAAATGATGCTGGAAGAGCTCCAGCGTCGTAATTACTCTCAGACTACCGTGAAGGACTACCTGAAGATCGTGGAGTCCTTTGCCAAGCACTTCCGTTGTTCTCCGGATCAGCTAGGACCGGAGCAGATCCGCGCTTATCAGGTGTATCTATTCACCGAGAGGAAGCTAGGCGCACGGACCGTCGGACATCACACGGCTGCTTTGCGTTTCTTCTTCTGCAAGACTCTGAAGCGTAATTACCCGGTGGAGGAAGTCCCGTATCCGAAAGCACCTCGGCGCTTACCCACGATCCTGACTCAAGACGAGGCCGTGAGGCTGATCGATTCGGCCAGCAACCTCTTTCATCGCGCCATGCTGATGACGGTCTATTCGACCGGGATGCGCAGGGCGGAGATGTGCCAGTTGAAGGTGGAAGACATCGACAGCGACCGCATGCTCATCCACATTCGTCAGGGAAAAGGCCGCCGCCGATCGGGACGTGCCGTTAAGTCCGAACCTGTTGGAGACGCTACGCGAGTACTGGCGTTGGATGAAGCCGAAGAGGTACTTGTTTCCAGGCACCGTAAACGGCTCACGAGCAGACAAGCCGATCACGCCTAAGATGTTGTGGGAGGCCTGCCGGGAAGCAGCGCAACGAGCGGGTATCACCAAGTCCGTGCGCCCACACTTACTACGGCACAGCTTCGCTACGCATCTGTTAGAAGGAGGGGCCGATCTGCCGACCGTGCAAGCATTGCTCGGGCATGCCGACCTCAAGCCCACCTCCATCTACCTGCACATGTCTGAGCGCCATCTGAAGGCGGCCGGAACACCGCTCGACAAGCTCAAGTTATCAAGCCTGGACCAGGTGAAGCGGTCCCGGAAGCTGCACAAGAGATGAAGCAGCCACCTTTCGAGGTGGCCGACATCATCCGTCAGCACGGCAAGAGCTTTATCGAAAAGAATCGATCCTGGTTAACGTGGCTGCATGTGCGCGTGCTGTTTGCCGTCGAGCACTGCCGCACGGCAGCGCTCGGTGGACACCTGGATCGCTGTTGCCATTGTGGCCATGAGGCCACCTCTTTCAACTCGTGTCGCTCCCGACACTGCCCGAAGTGTCAGACCAACGCTCGCAACAAGTGGCTCGCAGAACGCGGCAAGGAACTGCTACCAGTGAAGTATGTGCATGTGGTCTTCACGATTCCGCATCAACTATCGTGGCTGGCCCTGCAAAACAAAAAGGTTGTTTATGATCTGTTGTTTCGTGCCAGTGCCGCCACATTGCTGGAGATTGCTGCTGATCCGAAGCATCTTGGGGCAGAGATCGGTTTCCTGAGTGTGCTCCACACCTGGGGACAGAATCTTCAGCATCATCCTCACCTTCACTGCGTTGTTCCGGCCGGCGGTTTGTCGGCAGATCACACCCATTGGGTTCACCCGCGCTATCCCTTCTTTCTTCCCGTCAAACTATTGAGCCGCGTGTTTCGCGGCAAGTTCATCGCCGGCTTGAAGCGGGCTTTCTATCAACACAAACTCGTCTTTCCTGGCAGTCTGAAACCATTCGCAGAGAGCAAAGTCTTCCATGCTTTTCTGCGGCCGCTGTTTCGTCAGGATTGGGTGGTTTACTCCAAACGGCCATTCGGAGGACCGCAACACGTTCTCCAGTATCTGGCCCGCTATACGCATCGCGTTGCCATTTCCAACCACCGGATCGTCGATGTCGCTGATGGGAAAGTGACGTTCCGTTGGAAAGACTATGCGCACAAAGGCAAGCAAAAGCTGATGACCGTCACGGCGGAGGAGTTCCTTCGCCGTTTTCTCCTTCACACCTTGCCTCGTGGCTTTGTGCGTATTCGGTTCTGCGGCTTTCTGGCGAACCGACGTCGCGGCCCAGCTCTTCCTTTGTGTCAAACACTTCTAAGAACGGAGCCACCGGTTCAGCCCTCTTCCACTACTTCTGCCGGTGCAAGCCTTTGGCTTTGTCCCTGCTGCGGTGGACCGATGGCCCTCATCGAAAGGCTTACTGCGCAACAGCTCCGCTGGAGTTCTGCCGGGGGGGAGAGCTTGTGTGATACGTCCTAGCCTTCACTTATCCACGGAGCCTCAGCTTGCTCCGGCATGCACGCTGGACCTCTGTTCCGGCACCGCGCACAGCCAGAAAACAAAGCCAAAGTGCCCGCTGAGCAACTCTTCCCAACGGTTCTCTATCACGGCAGAACCGAAAATCATCCATGTCTGGAAACCTGTCTGCACCGGAAGTGACCACCTCTGGGATGTTCGGGACGATTGAACACCCATAGCCTGCCGCGTCCGCCGCAAACGCGGGCGCCTTCCTTCAAACGTCTCTATCCAAAGTGACCCGGCGCTCCCCTTCTCGCTATAAGTCGGCCTTCCTGCGCCGAGTCACTCCAGATAGAGTCATAGCGTTTGAACGAAGCCGAGCGCGCGGCGGACGCTGCGCGTGGGCGATGACCGATAGATAGAGATCGATAGAGTAGCGGGTCATAAGGAGCTAACTTATGACCCATTTACACAAACTGATGCTGGAAGAGCTCCAGCGTCGTAATTATTCACAGACTACCGTAACCAGCTATATCAAGATTGTGGCTGCGTTTGCGAAGCATTTTCAACAATCACCAGACCAGCTCGGACCGGAAGAGATACGGCAGTATCAGCTTCATTTGCTGAAGGAGCGCAAGCAAGGTATTCGTACCGTGGGAGCGCAAACAGCAGCACTGCGGTTCTTCTTCTGTAAGACATTGAAGCGGCACTATCCGGTCGAAGAAGTGCCATATCCACGAGCGCCTCGCAAGCTGCCGATCATCCTGACACAAGAAGAAGCCGTCCGGCTCATTGATTCAGCCAGCAATCTATTCCATCGCACCATGTTGATGACGCTGTACTCGACCGGCATGGGCCGAGCCGAGTTGTGTCATCTCCGAGTGGCAGATATCGACAGCGTACGCATGCTCATCCATATCCGGCACGGTAAGCGGAACCGAGATCGCGATGTGCCGCTCAGCCCAAAGCTGCTCGAGACTCTTCGTGAGTACTGGCGCTGGATGCATCCCAAGACGTATCTGTTTCCAGGCACGGAAGATGGTTGGCGAGCGGATAAGCCCATCACTCCGAAAGTGCTCTGGGAGGCTTGCCGGGAAGCGGCGCAAGCTGCCGGTATCACGAAGAGGATTTATCCCCATTTACTGCGCCATAGCTTCGCGACCCACTTGCTCGAGAACGGAGCGGACTTACCGACCGTGCAGTTGCTGCTCGGACACTCTGACTTAAAAGCAACCTCCATTTACCTGCATCTTTCCGAACGTCATTTGAAAGCGGCAGGCACGCCTATCGACAAGGCTGAGTTCTCTGAGCCGAAGCAAGTGAAGCGCTCCCGCAGGCTGCATAAGAGATGAACGCGCCACCCTTCGAGGTGGCCGACATCGTTCGAATCGCAGGCAAGAGCTTCATCGAGAAGAACCGATCCCGATTGACCTGGCAGCATCTTCGTGTGCTGCGAGCCATCGAGCGCTGCCGTACGGCCGCGCTCGGCGGCCATCTGGATCAGTGCTCTCGCTGCGGCCGGCAGGCTATCTCCTTTAATTCGTGTCGCAACCGCCATTGCGGAAAGTGCCAGACCAATGCTCGTGACCAGTGGCTCCGAGATCGTGAAAAGGAACTGCTGAATGTTCCCTATGTACACGTGGTTTTCACATTGCCAAATCAAATCTCGTCACTCGCACTGGCGAACAAGAGAATCCTCTATGACCTGCTGCTCCGTGCCAGTGCGGCCACACTCTTAGAGATCGCTGCCGATCCCAAGCATCTGGGGGCAGAGATCGGTTTTATGAGTGTGCTGCATACCTGGGGTCAGAACGTCCTGCACCATCCGCATGCCCATTGCGTGATTCCGGCTGGTGGTCTTTCGCTCGATCACCAGCACTGGGTTCATCCACGCTACGCATTCTTCCTGCCCGTGAAAGTGCTCAGCCGAGTGTTTCGCGGCAAGTTCACGGCTGGGTTGAAGAGAGCGTTTCGGAAAAGACAGTTGGTCTTTCCGGGCAGTCTTCAGCCGCTTGCGAAAGAACGAGCATTCCATTCTTTTCTTCGCACGCTCTTTCGCCAAGACTGGGTTGTGTACGCCAAGCCGCCGTTCGGCGGCCCGTTACACGTCCTTCATTACCTGGCCCGCTACACACATCGCGTCGCCATCTCCAATCACCGGCTCGTCCACTTTGCCGATGGCCAGGTGACATTCCGCTGGAAAGATTATGCTCACCGCAGCAAACAGAAGCTGATGACCGTGACAGCGGAGGAATTTCTGCGCCGCTTTCTACTCCATTTGCTTCCCCATGGCTTCGTGCGCATCCGTTTCTTCGGCTTCCTGGCTAATCGCCGACGCAAAACTCTGTTGCCGCTCTGCCAGCAGCTGCTGCAGGCGGCTCCTCCGCACCATGTCGATTCCATCCAGCCCAAAACGTGTTCCCGGGCTGTCTGGCCGTGCCCTCATTGCGGCGCCTCGATGCTCTTGCTGCAGCGCTTTACCGCCGCCGAACTCAACTCGCAATCAGTCAAACCAAGGATTCACATTGATAGCTCTTAGCAAATCTCGAGTTGCGGCAAACTCAACAGACGCACCGGCACCTGCGCTCTCCGTGTGTTCGGATGACAGCTTTCACGGTCATCCCAGTGTCTTCAGGCGCATTGTCGTGACTGAGAACCGGGTAATCGACCTTCCGCGCATGCTTCCAACTCCGAGCATCGAACACGTCGCATCTTACAAGCCTCATCCAAAGCTTCGAAAACGGATTCAAAACCCATAGCGACTGTTTGCCAAACTGGCCGCGTCCACCGCAAACGCGCTCGCCTTCCTTCAAACGGCTCAATCTAAACTGATCCGGCGATCCGCCTCACACTGCTGCTCTGCTTTATCGCGCCGGATCAGTTTAGATTGAGCACTAACGTATTTCGCGAGTAATCAAAACAGGCCTCAACTTCTCCGGCTTACGGGTCGTACTTTTAGGGACGTGAACACGCACAGTGAATGGAGCCGGGACTACCAATCCTGCAGTGCCTGCCAATAGTCGGCCACTGTTGCGACCTGTGGGAACGGCCTACGATAAATTCGAAGATACGTGTCTATGACTGAGTGGTTTGCCCGTCCCATCCTGCACGTGAAGGACGTCGATGCTTCGCTTGACTTTTATGGGAACATGCTCGGCTTCACGAGCCCGTGGCGCTATGACGAAGATGGTCGAGCGCGGGTTGCACAGGTTGATCGGCAGGGCTGCGCTCTTATCCCAGCCAACAACCTGGCCCCAGAAAAGATTGGCAAAGCTGTGATGTTCATTTCGCTAAACATCGAGTCGCCGACGCTCGAGACCGCAGCCGCCGCGTTAGATATGTTACGGGTAGAACTTGAGTCCAAAGGCGTTCGCGTCAGAGATGGTTCGTGGGGCTATAGACTTCTGGTGGTAGATGATCTGGACGGCAATCAGCTCTTCTTTAACTATCCGAGCGAGACTCCGCCCGGCAAGGGTGCAGAAGACGACAAGGCTATCTAAGTGCCCGGGCGGTCTGCCCCAGAACAGAATCCGTGTTCAAATATTGGATCCGCGGCAGACGGCCAGGAATGAGATCTCTCCATGGCCGTCACACAGGGTTCAACTCGCCTTCTTGGGTTAAGAGGCACGATATCGGAGCCACGAGCGATTGGGTTTCAAGCTTCTCGAAGAAGCAGAATGGCACCAACAGCATTAACGCTAAGCCGCCAGAGGCGAGCACGCAGACCGTCACTCGGCTGCCCCTCGCCCGAGACAAATTTGAACGCGTATTGTCCACAATTGTTCAGCGCGCCGGCAGCATCGCGGCATGCATCACTAGCGGCATCAGAAAGAGAGCCAGCGGAAGGTATTCAACGGGAAATCTGTCCCAGCCGATCGCCCGTCGCTTGTATCGCATCAGCGCGTTTGTAATTAACACCGAGACTGCGGGAAACAGCATCGACAGGTATCCGAGCCCGATCCATCTGCTTCGGTATCCCCCAGTCAGACCAATTAGAAGGCTCAGTGCTACAGAGAATGCGTACGCAATCGCGATGAACACCAGAACCTCCCGCTTAGCTTCTGTCATGCTCCTCAAGTTGCCACTCGGGCGGATGGCCATCTCGAAATTTCATTGTTTACGAATGGTTTTGGCTGGCGCATCTCTTCCAAGTTAGCGGAACTTCTGTCGATAGACCGCCGACAGTCCGTAACGGTCGCGTAATCGGCTTAAGACTCGAGTTGATTCTCAGATCGTCACTACGCCGTCAGCACTAAGGCGCTAGCGCGCCGGACGCTGCGCGTGACGTCCCGTCGATGTTCGTCTGCGAACGAGCTTGCGCGCTGTTGCGATTCGTCCTCCCATCTAATCGCGGCGTGCCCCAATGGCTTCACTTCTTGAGACGCAACGGCACGATCTGAGTGCGTCGTCATCAAGAAAAACACTATTGAAATTCCAATAAGCACGTAAGTGACCGCATCCCGCGCAAACGCCAGCGCCTTACTGCAAACGGCTGCTCCGAAAATGACTAGTCGCCTCTGCTAATGCGATGTACTGAATCCGGCTAACACGCCCAGGCGACCGAGACAACGTGTGTGGTGACGAATTAGCTTGCGACGCTGGCGTTCATCTAGAACCGGGGCGCCTCGTTCCTGATAGGGCTTGCGTTGACTCAGCACATGATAAATGACGACAAGTAGTGTATGGGCGATTGCGACCAGAGCTCGCTTCTTACCTTGTGCTGCAAGCCGCCAGAACTTCCCCTTAAGGTAGCAGCCCTTCTTTGACGCCGCAGCCCACGCACACTGAGTCAACATTCCGTTCAACCATCGATTCCCTCGAGTGGTTCGGCCTCCTTGATCCTTTCCTGCGCTTCGTCGATTACCGGGACATACTCCAGCCCAGGAACTCAAATGTCCGGCTGATGGAAATACGCTCATATCAGCGCCGGTTTCTGCCAATATGCTTGCAGCCGAGTCCTCCTGAATGCCAGGAATCGTCTGTAAGAGTTCAAACGGCTGTTGATAGCCGGACAAGGAAATCTTTCGAAGAACCGCAGCATCGATTGACCGGATTTGCCCTTCCAGAAAGATTAGGTGATCCAAACTGAAGCGAATGAGCGAACGATGATGATCGCTCATTCGATGTCCTTCAAGAGCGATTACCAATTGCGGAATCTTCTGTTTTGCTCTTCCACGCGCAAATTGCGCCATTTCTTCCGGCGACGCTTTCCCATCCAGCAGAGCTTCCAGCATAAGTTGTCCGGAAGCCCCGAAGAGATCTGCCAGGACGCTGCTCAGTTTTACATTGGCGTCCTCAAGCATTTTCTGAATGCGATTACGTTCGCTCGTGGCGGCGTGAAGCAACTGCTTACGCCGACGAGCGAGATCTCGTAACTCCCGAATGGCTCGCGGTGGAATAAAGCTGGGCCGGATCATGGCATGTCGTAGCAGGTGAGCCAACCACCAACTATCCTTGTGATCTGTTTTATGGCCCTTGCGCCCTTTTACCTCTTCTGGATTGGCGAGGAAGACAGCAAGTTGTTCCTCCAGAATATTGAAAACTGGCTTCCAGTAGGACCCTGTGCTCTCCATTGCCACGTGCGTACATCCTTCTCCTAGTAACCATTCGCGCAAAACGAAACAAATCGGGGTTCATCGTGCTGTACGTGCGTTGCTCAATCCTAGGTTCCTCATCGAGCGCGCCTATCATGATGCAAACCGCCACAAAATCTTTACCGACATCGATGCCTGCTCCTCGGTCAATGACGGCTGGAATCATAAACACCCTCCTTCTGTAGGAGAGAGCCAACGTCTCTACCAAGAAGCTGCTCCACCGGGCTTGAAAGCACCAGTCAGGGGTTCCTGCACGTTGGCTGTATCAGGTTCAATCACGGGGTCAAATTCCACCAGTGCCGTTCAAGATCCACCTCTCCTGCAGCTTTATAGTAGTGCTGATTTACTGGCTCGGATTTTCATCGGCAGGGGTGGCCAAAACTTGCGGCCATGTCAGTTCTAACGTAAGGGCGGACTTATCTGTCGTCGGCTGGGTCACCAACTTCCGAGCAGGCCGTTAGGGCGGATCTATTCAATGTTGCACCGCTCAACTTCAAGGTCGCGTTTGATCCGATGGCTTCGCACGATTCACAAATTGAAGATCGGGATATCTAAAATCCGGAGTTAACGTCCCATCGATAATGAGGGGTGATTTCCAACGCTGCGAGCCAGGCACTGCTAGACCATGATTCGAGACCTCGCGGGTAAACCCAAACCCACTGGAATGCTTTGGACGATTAGTCGGTTTTGGCGTGCCTCTCGTAGGGTTGGAGCCGAAGCGGCCAATGCTTCGGGCCTCATGTCGCCCAATTGGGAAAGAATGCCACAGGGGGAGTCGCCACTGAGCTTTTGAAAATCTTTGATCATATGCATCTGGTCGTGATAGCCAAATTCATGAGCAATTGTGATCCAAGAACGAGCCGGTGTAGCAAGCTTCGCATCCATCGCCATCTGGAACCGGGTAATTCGCGAAAAAAGCTTCGGAGTCATACAGATCTCATCCACAAATCGACGCTCATATTGTCTGATACTCAATGACGCGTCATTCGCGTAAATCCTGACTTGGATGGCTCCCTGCTCTCGGAAAATTTGTCGAGCACTGGCCATCAACACAGTACAAGCAGAAGCTTTAGCAGTGTTTTCCATCAGATGCCCTTCCACGATTCGCACGCGCGCCTCGAAGCATTTGTTCTCAGCCATTCGTTGCCAAAGCAGCGAAATGCTTTTCCCAATCACGTCGGTGGCCGCATATTCCTGGTTCACCATCAAGCGTCCCGGTATACCAAAGAGCTGGCTTATCCCCCTCGGTTGAAAGAAAATGCCGAAGGAGTCCACTGGACTTCGCAGTCGAATCCAATGCCTACGATACGTGCCCTGCCCAACCATCGTGTGCGAGTAGCCTGCGTCACTTTACTGTTGGTTGCCGAAATCCAGCTCTATGATGCTTTCAAGCGAAGCCGGTATTGACTGCACGACGTCTATCGAGGAGTTCACAATCTCTCGCTGTGCATAGGCGCGCACATAAGGCCGGAGCGCCGAGCAACGGCGCCGTGATTGAATACTGTGCATTCTCCATCCCCGCGTCGATAACGACCCTCCAACTGTCGCGAATGCAAAAAGAATTGCAGCCATTGTCGCATTTTTACTATGCGCGCCGTCAGCAGCAGACGTATGCTCCGAATTGTCGGAGATGAACAAAACAGATTGGCGTTCAGCTTTCCACTCTGGTTGTTCCCCGAACAGAAAGATGCACAAATGAAACACATAGCAACCGTGACACTGCTGCTCAATCTCGGTGTCGCAGGCCTCTACGCACATGAAAAGAGTGTGAAAATGACGTTTTCGGGAACTGAGGGGGCCAGCGCGATCGATCTACAGTTCCCGAATACACGTACCGCTGAATTCAATTTCGCCGGGCACGGTACCCTGGGCCGATTCACGTTTCGTAATGTTGAGGCAGACGAAGCTCTCCCGCAGCAGTCCAGCGCTTGCCCGGCAAATCAGGTTTATGTTCAAATCACGGCCGGAGCGGGCGCGGGCGTTTTTCGCTTCCAGGACGAAAGTCTATTGACGGTCAAGCTCACAGAGGGATTCGATTGCATCGATTTGGCGGTTCTTGAGGCCCACTGTACCAGGATTTTTCATATCACCGGTGGAACAGGCCGTTTCAAGGATGCGTCCGGCATCCTTAAGTTGACCGAGACGACGTTGCCGGTGGCCGACGCCTTAGATAACCCTAACAACCCCGTCTTCTTTGCCGCTACGGGCGAATTTGTCGGAACGATTTCGGGAGTGGCGGCTGACGAGGAACGCCAAGACGAGCGGCGATAGGCAACGCCGCATGAGCGTGGCCGTGCTCCTGCCTAGAGTGAAAGGAGTCGAGTTCGCGGATCAGGACGGATAGAGAGCTGGGTTGTGTCTGCACCGATTTTCGGGCTGCGGCGCATCTGTTCCAACTATAAACGCTATGACTCTATCTGGAGTGACCCGGCGCTCCCCTTCTCGCTATAAGTCGGCCTTCCTGCGCCGAGTCACTCCAGATAGAGTCATAGCGTGAAGGCGGATCTATCCTGTATTCGCGGAGCTCAAGTTCCAGTTCGCGTATATCACGGCGGCAATTCAAACGCCGGCTCCAGCGATCTGTTCTATCTCGCAATCAAGCAGTTGCAAAACGCTATCATCAACATCGAAGATGCGACGGCGGCGACAGTCCATCGTGCGGGTGTGCGATGAGGTTCTGGAGATTGGGATACGGCTGTTGCTGAAAATTGTCTGCGTCGTGTTTGGCCTTGGAACCGCAACGATCATTCACGGCAACTCTGCGGACCTAACCGGCTCGATTCTCTTTCTCATCGGCACATTCGGAGCATTCGCCGGATTGCGCCCTTTAGCTTATCGAGCATATCCGGCACTCAAGCAATCCGACTTGCGGCGGCTTAGGAGAGGACCGAATCCGAAAACACTTGTCGCTCTGGCCATCGTAGTCCTGCTCTTGTTGATGTTTCTTGAAAGCATGTGGCTTGGCTTCACGATGCTAGTCTTGATAGCAGCCGGAGTGCTTGCGGCGACTATTATCAGGGCTTCCAACGCTATGGCGGAGCCTTGAGGCGGTCTGGACGAACATCCTGAAAATCTTCGCCAAGTTTCATCAGCGAGTGCACTGCCGTACTCCGCCATGCCTCAGGCACCAAGGGTTCGCCGGAAGCATTGACCAAGCCCATCCTATCCATCTCAATGCAGCGCAGATATTCGGCTAGTTCGTGCCCGGAAGCGTTGCGTTCTAAAAGCTCGAACATTCCACCGATATAGGAATCGTATTCATCCGCGGCTTCAGGCACATCCTTTACACCTACTGGGTTCCATTCCTCCATAAGAAGCCGTCGGATTCTAGACCTGATGTCCCGCAGTGTCTCTTTGTCGAGCATGACTGTACCGCCCTGGCTGATTATCTTCGACGACTTCCATCAACGTCGGCGATCCGGAACTTAGAATCCGAGCGAGCACTCAGCATGTGTAGATTTATACATGGCCGATGGCGACCATCCTGGCTTTGCAGCGTTCAACTTGCGCCGTGCTGCTGATGCAGCTTTCCGCGTCTCCATACGCAACGGCGCACGACTTAATGCTGCAGCTTGGCGGCCGTTCCCAAATGAGCCCGAACTATTGACCGAATAGCACAACGTGTGCAACGCCGCGATGCTCTCCTTGCACGATCCAGACGTACCCCAGTCGCTCATCGGCGAGCATGGCGGTAAATGCGTCGGCGCACGCTCAAGGTGAAGCTCATAGTCAACTTCGACAAAGAACTCAGCCATTAAACGATCAACAGGGGAACGTCATCGGGACTGGCGTCTCATGTCAAGGTCATCGCATCGCGGCCAAAAGTCCGCTCAGTGTCAAATGACCGTATCATGGTCAATCGGTTGATGTGCTTGTACTCGCCTGAAAATAGAGAACGATAAAAAGCTGTTCAGTTCCTGTCGGCGGCTTAGGGTAACAGATCGCCTCTCGGAAAGTCTTCTTACCTTGTGCGCCGACCGGTCCTCAACGGTAATCTGGTGTTTTCAATATGTACGTCATTTACTCTTTGCAGACCTTGAAGAACGAGCGTGTAGAACACCAGGAATCAGCTCGTAATTTTAACTTCGCAGCCAGCGATAGGTCGGCACACCGAACATCACGAGAAACCGTCTAGGATAAAGAACATAAGGAGTTTACGGTAACATTAGGCGGCCAACTATAACCGAGCGGGCGCGGATTGTTAGTGAATGAACGCTGGAAAGTGCCTCATGCACATAAGCCACTTTAGTAAAGCTTCGAGGGCCGCAGAGCGATTTGTTCAGTTTTATATGCAGCGGGAAGCGGAATTGGGCGCGACCACACTGATACACCCCGTACCGGCGCGAGCGGCGCCCATGCTCAGTTTCCAGTTCGGCGGCCCGGTTGAAGTCCGTCTTTTCGGTGCGGGCGTTACGCGGGCTGCTGAAACAGCTGCTCTTATAGGTCCACAGACATATCAACGATGTCAATTGCTTGTCCGGGGTAATGTCGAGACGTTTGTTATCGCCTTTCGGCCGTCGGCAATTCATCAACTGTTTGGAGTACCACCTGTCGAGATAACCAATCGTGACTACGCGGCGCATGCTGTGCTCGGTTCGGCAGCCTCAGAGCTCAGACAAAAGTTAGGCAATGCGCGCACCTTTCGAGAACGCGTGCAGTTCGCCGATCAATATATAGCAAATCAGAGCTTTAGAATCGGGGCCGCCGATTCCATCGAACTGGCCGCCAATGAGATCGTTCGTAACCACGGGGGATGCCGGATTGACTCTCTCGCGGAGCATACCGGCCTGAGCATTCGCAGTTTTCAGCGGACCTTCCAGCAACGTATCGGCGTGTCACCAAAACTCTATGCCCGTATCGTCAGATTCGAATCAGCGCTGAAGACGAAGGCCGCCGCCACCCACCTTTCATGGACAAGGATTGCGCACGAGTTTGGATACCACGATCATATGCACATGATTCACGATTTCCAGCAACTCTCGGGAGAAACACCCACAAGCATTCTCGTGCATGCGCAACCTGTTTTCGTACCCCAAGTCGATTCCGCCTCACCGGAAAATCGCGATCTTTTGGCTCTCTAACACGAATAACCCGCGAATCTGGCGCATATTTACTAGCGCGGGTGAAAGCGGCGCTGTACGATGGGCAGCATGATGACGCATATACTTGCGACGACCCGCCTTTTCGGAAAGCTCCTCGGGACCTTCGGCTTTAGCCTTGAACTATGCCTTCTTACGTCGGCGTTAACGATTCTGCTTCAGGCCCAGGACGGACAGTTTCGGAAAACTTTTGTTGTTCCAAGGACGTGGGACGACAAGGTGATGAACGGGCTAGAAGTGCCTCTTGCAAACCCAATCGGGTCGCCGAAGCACGTTTCCGCTGATTACTACTACAGGATTCCGGTACGGCCAATATACAAGCAATACCCTGTATACGCTCCCGGTCGCGAGCCGCCCGGCTACTTCGAGGCCTTGAAGCAAAAGGAGCCGGTGGTCATCTGGGCTGGCGCCGACCACCTGCCTGTACTCAAAAGCGAAACGGATTGGATCAATGCGGGCGAGGTTGTCTTCGGTGCTGCTCTCTTCTCTTCGGAGGACCAAGGTGTATTTACAACCCCTGACGTGAGAAGTCTAGCCTGGTACCAAAAAAGTGGAATGCCGTTGACACCAGATGGAGTTTTGCCCTTTCTGCATTACGTAATCCGGGAAAAAGGCAAAGTGGAATTGGGCTCATTCTCTTGTGCGATGTGTCACACCCGCGTCATGCCCGATGGCTCCCTGGTAAGAGGCGCACAAGGGAATTTTCCATTTGAGCGAGCACTCCCAGCAATCCATTCGCCCAAGCCCCGCGTGTCCGCGGATCTTCTGTTCCTATTTAGTCGGCAAATGTACGCGATGCCTTGGTTGGATCCCGATCCGATCGACCGGCAACGAAGGATGTCGCCCGAGCAATTGGACTCAATGATCGAATCTATACCGCCGGGGGTTATAGCGCGTCATCGGTCCAGTCCATTTACTCCCGTTCAAGTACCGGATCTAATTGGTGTTCAAGATCGTCATTACTTCGATCGTACCGGCCTTGAGGCTCACCACTCGGCCGTAGATCTCATGCGTTACTCGGCATTGAATCAAGGAGGAGATTCCCTCGCGAGCTTTGACGGCTTTATCCCTGCTGACCTTCCCCATTTCAAGCAGCTGCCTGATCCCTCCGACCCCGTGAAGGTTGGAGGAAGGTACAGTGATCAACAACTCTATGCTTTGGCACTTTTCATCTATTCGCTTAAACCTCCTTACAACCCCAATAAATTTGATACTTCGGCTGCTCGAGGCCGGAAAATATTTGAGGGTGCAGGCTGCGCAACTTGCCATACACCGCCCTTGTACACGAATAACAAGCTAACGCCAGTTGACAGTTTCAACATCCCTCAAGATCATTTTGCAAAGTACGACATCGTTCCCGTATCGGTCGGGACGGATTCGGACTTAGCTCTTAAAACCAGACGAGGAACCGGCTATTACAAGATTCCGTCACTGAAAGGTGTTTGGTACCGCAGCATGTTCGGTCATAGTGGATGGTGTGCCACTTTGGAAGATTGGCTCGATCCAAAACGCCTGCGTAACGACTACCTGCCTACCGGATTCAGACCCTACGGCGTCAAAGGGTTTGCCGTCACGGGGCATTCCTTCGGCTTGGCCCTTTCAGACTCAGAAAGGACAGACTTGATAGCGTTTCTCAAGACACTCTAAGCTAATTCACGGATGCAGAAAGCGACAACGATCTGAGTGCTTCTACACTATTTAAGAATATGAACGGTTCCAATAGTCTTTGCTCTTGTGTTCGCGATAAACTCCGGGTGGGAACCAACAGCACGGTGGCTAAGGCGTAATGGCTTGGAATGCGCTGGCGATCAATAGTCCTTGCCAAAGGCTATGACAATTGGCTTTGGTCGGGTTTGAACACAAACGATACCCTCTCTACAGAAGCTGGCCGCAAACTCCCCATGTCGGCTTGTGTCCGGCGATCCCATTTGACCGCCACTTTGCCGGAAAACGCGCTACTTGTACATGCTGGTGGTCTTCTCTTGCGATTACTCGTGAGTAGCGGCGAAGGGTAGAGCGATGGAAGTGGCGAAGTACAACAACACGGTGAGCAGCATCGGTCCCGGCGCGATTTACACGCGGATGGATGTCGATATCGAAGCCAAGCAAGAGCCGGGAAAAGCCCTGGTGAGCGAAATTCCGCTGAACCGCTGAGGCGGCTCGCCGCCGTTACGGGTTAGCCGTTTACCTGGCTTCGGACGAAGCAGGATACGGGACTGGGTCGACGTTTTCATAGACACCGGCCTGCTCCGCCAAGTGGAAGCTACTAGGGGAAGCGGACTCATTCGCGCGGTGAACACGCACATCCGAAGCTTGGTTGCGTCTCAGGATGACGAGCAGTACGGCGAGTCCTGCCAAGAAGAGCAGTGCTGCGGAGGGCTCGGGGGCGGCGACGATGGCGATCGGAGCGATTTCTACAAATTTGTGCCCAGTGGAGTCTGTCTGGATGAGCGGGCTTTGCAGGATCTGCCCGACTTGATCTTCCGTCAGTTCGGTTCAGGACGGAAAGAAGGGCGCCATGAGGTTTGCTGCGCTGAAGAGGTCATGTTGCAGGTTGAGGTTGTGGCCCAGCTCATGTCCCATCAGGGCAGCGGGCGCCTCTTTGGCGAGATCCGTTTCTTCGACAAAGAGATGGCCCGGCAACTGAGCACAGCCAGCGAATATGCCGTTGACCAAGGGTTCGACGTTAGCGCAAGCATCGAGCGTGTCTACGAAAAAGGCATCGACAATTGGCGCGGGATCGGGCGCCAGCTTATACAGGGCGCTCAGGTCAGCTTCGCTTTTGATCACGAGTAAGTTAGGCGCGACGATCACTCGCGATGCATCGAAGCGGATGTAGATGGGAGTGGAACCGAAACTCGCTTGCGAAAAGATGGCATCAGTGCCGGGAACGTCGAGCACTACGGATGCTCCCTCAACAACAGCAGAGGGTAGAGCCAGGGTAACTAGCACCGCAGCAAGCCGGGCAGCAACCGTCGAACTTACAGCGCGAATTCTGCAAAAATGCATTTCCGTTTCCTCCGTGGTGTTGGTGTGACCAGTGCTTGCCCGCTGGCGTGTTGCGCTCCCAAAAACAGGCCGCAACGATCAATCTACACCTTTGAACGTGATCTTAAATTGGAGTTCGTAGCGGAGTGGCTAAGTCGGGCCTTGTGAGCGTTGAAGAGCAGGCAGTTGGGTGGAACGGGCAATTGCGCAGCCCTTCGGCGTACAAGCCGCATAGCAGCTTATCGCTCTGGATAGCGCCTCGTGCGAGAGATAGCGGACGCTACGGTACACGTTGGTAAATGTTTCCGGACCAAGCCGGAGCTAAATTCCCTCCACCGCTCTTGCAAGTCTCAGCATCGACGACAACCCGGTCAATGGAGATACCGAAAGGGAGCGAAATCCGTGCGCCTGTACGCATACCGCCGTCCTGCTCCCGGACAAATCCCGAGATGCGACTCGACTTATTCGGTCTGCGGCGGCTACGCCGTTGCAATCCGCTAGAAATCGTGAAGGGCGGTTCCCGTTTTCGGACACCTGAACCCCGAAAATCAACCACCGACTGACCTTACCGTTCAATAGAATCAAGCGCATACTGTAGGAAGTCAACTTGCACCCAAAGGGCAGGAAGCCATATGCGAAACGTCCTTAAAGACCTGCGGTATGCGATGCGCGTCCTCCGCCGGACCCCGACCCTGACCGTGGTCGCAGTGCTTACTCTGGCGCTAGGTATTGCCGCGATCACGACCGTCTTTGGCTGGATCGACGGAATGGTCCTACACCCGTTCCGCGGCGCTAGGGACGACGGACAACTCGCCGTGCTTGAGTCCGTCAGTGCCAGCGGTATGCAGCATCAGGTTTCGTACGCCGACTCCCGGGACTTCCAGGAAAGCATGAGCAGCATTTCCGGATTGTTGCTGAACCAAAAAGGTCCCGCCTCGATCGGCGACGGAGAAAAGCCCTATTTCGCGTGGTACGAATCGGTCTCCGGAAACTACTTCGACGTCCTGGGCCTAAAGCCAGTCCTGGGTCGCGCGTTCGCTCGCGACGAATACGGCGACCGGGGCAAAGCGTTCACAGCCGTCATCAGCTATCGCGTGTGGCAGAACTATTTTCATGCGGACAGGTCCGTCCTCGGCCGCACCGTGCGGATCAACCGCTACCCGGTCACTATCGTGGGGGTAGCGCCTCCGGAATTTGGCGGCGATTTCCCGGGAGTGGCGCTCGACGTCTGGGTTCCAGCGCCGCTGGCCGGAGAGCGCGAGCGCGATGCGCGGCACTTCGAGGCCATAGTCAGGCTCAAACCCGGCGTCAGCGTCTCGGAGGCAAACGCCGAGGCGGCGACGGTTGCCGCGCGGCTTGCCCGTGGCTTTCCGAAGACCAACCAGGGGATCGGCGCCAGGATCGTACCGATCTGGAGGGCGCAGGAGGGGGCGTCGAGCATTGTGGCATGGCCGATGGCCATTCTCGGTGCGGCGTGTTTACTCGTGCTGCTGATTGCCTGCGCCAACGTCGCCAATCTTCTACTGGCTCGTTCCACAGCCCGGCAGACGGAGTTCGGCATCCGCGCTGCCCTGGGCGCCGGTCCGGGTCGTCTGAGCCGCCAGTTGATTTTTGAAAGCCTGCTTTTGGCGGCCCTGGCAACGCTTGTCGGGTTGCCGCTGGCTCTGTGGGTTGAAAACGTGCTGATTTATTTCGTACCCCCCACAGGAGTGCCGGTGAGTTTCAACGTACATCCCAGCGCCCGGGTGTTCCTGTTTGCCGCTCTTGTCTGCTTGGCTTCCGCGCTGATTTCCGGGATTCCGCCCGCGTATCAGTTGGTGCAGCGCAGCCTGGTGGATGCACTGAAGCAAGGTGGAAGAAGCGGTACACGGAGCGGGCACGCGCGGCGCATCTCCGGGGTGCTGGTGGTAGCCGAAACGGGGCTGACGCTTGCGGCTTTGGTGACACTCGGACTGTTTGTTCGGAGCCTTTACGGGTTAGAGAACACGCCGGCCGGTTTCAATCACCGCAACGTGACGGTGAGCCGTCTTTTTCTGTCGACGAACAACTACACGCCCAGCGAGGAGCAGGAGTTCTCGCGGCGGCTCCGCGAGCACCTGCTGGCCGCACCAGGGGTGACAGGCGCCGCCTATTCCGACTCCATCCCGCTCGGCTTCGGGCTGGGAAAGTGGGCCACCATCGAGGTGGAAGGGTATGCGTCGCGGCCCGGTGGGGCACCGGGTGCAGATTTACGGCAAACCGTTCAAGATCGTAGGAATGGTCAAGGACAGCAAGTACTACAATCTGTCGGAAGCGCCGCAGCCATACTTCTACATGTCCTTCGACCAGGTGCACTACGGCAGTGGCGAAAACGGAGTGGCCCTCTACGCCCGGACCGACCGTGACGCGCGCGATTTAGTCCCCGTACTCCGCCGCGAAATGTCGGCCATCGATCCAAATTCCGCCGGCCTAACGGCCATGCCCTTGTCGGATTACATCTCGGCTGCCTGGTTTGGGTCGCGGATCGCCTCGTCGTTCCTCGCAGTGCTCGGCACCATTTCGATACTGCTCGCCGGGGTAGGTCTTTATGGAGTTATGGCTTACTCGGTAAGCCAACGGACTCGGGAAATCGGCATCCGCATGGCGCTGGGGGCTGTTCCTGGGGGCGTGCTTCGGATTGTCATGAGAGAAGGCTTGCTGCTGGCTTTATTGGGTATCGCCGCCGGCCTCGCCATCGCCCTGGCAGCGACCCCGCAGATCGCGCCTCTGCTTTACCAAGTCAGTCCAGCCGATCCTGTGAGCATAGCGGGGGCAGCGCTCTTCCTTATTATGGTTGCGGTACTCGCAAGCCTGATCCCAGCGCTGCGAGCCACGAGGGTTGACCCAATTCGCGCGCTCCGCCAGGAGTGACCGAGCGCTGGTGGCAGCACTAGCCGGCATTTTGGCCTATTGATCAAGAGAGCACCTGCTGTGTGCACCCGGTTGTGTAACGCCCTTTCCGCGGATGGGCCTTTCGCCGCGGATAGACCGTGTGTTACGGCGTACTGTTTACGGTCGGAGAAAGCCCGCAACCCTCCAGAGACTTGCGCAAATACTTACCCGTTGCGCGCACTATGGGTCAGTTTTGTAAAAGGCGCGCCCGGTTCCTTACGCACGAAATGCAATTCATAAATAGGTCTGGCTATTGCTGTCCCAGGGTTGTTGCAACAGTGGAAAGTAAAACCAAGCCAAATGAAAAAACATCGCCATGCTTCGCAACTCTTGCCCGTAACAGCCGTTCTAACCGGAGCGTTACTGGCTACCGGCGCTTGCCTCGCCGCCGAAACGCCCATGCCGATACCGGACATGCAATGGCGCATGATCGGGCCGTTTCGCGGGGGTCGCACGCGCGCTGCAGCCGGTGTTCCCGATCAGCCAAATGTTTTCTACGTGGGCCAAGTGAATGGCGGTGTCTGGAAGTCAACGGATTATGGCCGCACGTGGATCCCGATCTTCGAGGGTCAAGACACGCAGTCGATTGGAGCCATCGCTGTTGCACCAGCGAACAGCGATGTGATCTATGTCGCCAGCGGGGAAGGATTGCACCGTCCCGATCTTTCGGTCGGGGATGGCATTTATCGCTCGTCGGATGCGGGCAAAACATGGACGCACCTTGGACTGCGCGACGGTCAGCAGATACCTGCACTTGCTGTCGATCCCAAGAATCCCGACCGCGTCTTCGCCGCAGTCCTCGGTCATCCTTACGGTCCAAATACGGAACGAGGCATCTTCCGTTCGGAAGACAGCGGTAGGCATTGGGAGAAGGTTTTGTACAAAGATGAGAACACCGGCGGTTCCGATGTAGTTATTGATCCAATGAATCCGCAGGTTGTGTATGCATCCCTCTGGGATGACCGCCTTGGGCCGTGGGAAGACGGAAATAGCTACGAGGCCGTCAAGGGTGGACTCTTCAAATCGACCGACGGAGGCACGACCTGGAAGCGGTTGATAGCTGGACTTCCTGCCGATCTGGTACAGATCAACATCGCCATTTCGGCGAGCAATCCTCAGCGTCTGTACGCCACACTTTCGACCAAACAAGAGAGTGGATACGCCTCCAACAAAGGCCTCGGCGTCTACCGGTCTGACGATGCGGGAATGAGTTGGCAGAAGATCACCAACGATCCTCGCCCGGCGATGAAGATTGGCGGTGGAGATCTGCCCGTGCCAGTAGTAGACCCGCAAAATCCGGACGTCGTTTACAGCACCAGTATCGTGACCTGCCGCTCCACAGATGGCGGCAAAACATGGATCAGCCTTCGCGGAGCCCCAGGGGGAGACGACTATCAAAATCTATGGATTAATCCACACGACCCGCACATTCTTCTGCTGGTGAGCGATCAGGGAGCGGTCATCAGCGTAAATGGCGGTGAGAGCTGGAGTTCCTGGTACAACCAGCCTACGGCACAGCTCTATCACGTGGCGGCGACCAACAGCTTTCCCTATCAGGTTTGTGCCGGGCAGCAGGAGAGTGGATCCGTATGTATTTCAACCCGCGGCAATGACGGGCTGATCACGTTTCGGGAGTGGCATCCCGCCGGCATCATTGAATACGGATATGCTGCACCTGATCCGCGGCACCCCGAAATTGTGTATGGTGCCGGGCGCACCGAGGTGTCGCGCTATGACATGGTGACAGGCCAAGTGCAGAATGTGAGCCCGCTGCCGACGCGTGAGCGCGGGTTCCGCGCTGACCGGACGGAGCCGATCCTTTTTTCACCGGTGGACACAAGTACGCTTTACTACGCGGCCAATCATCTCTTCAAGACAACCGATTATGGTCAAACGTGGCGGATGATCAGTCCCGACCTGAGCCAGGAGAGGACCGGCGCGCTCGCGACCGTGCCGGCGCTCACGGTGGAGCAACAGGCTCAACGTCGCGGAGTTATTTACTCTCTGGCCGCTTCCTACAAGACCACGCAAACCATCTGGGCGGGAACTGATGACGGTCTGGTTTGGATCACACGCGATGGCGGCACAAACTGGACGCGGATTACGCCACCGGGCGTATCGGCCTGGAGCAAGATTGCACAGATCGATGCATCGCGTTTTGATGACGACACTGCCTATTTGGCTGTGAACCGCTTGCGAGTCGATGATCTTCGGCCCTATATCTATCGGACGCATGACGGAGGAAAGACCTGGCAAACCATCAGCGCCGGACTTCCCGAAGATGCACCGGTCAATGCTGTGCGCGCCGACCCGCTGCAACAGGGCCTGTTGTATGCGGCCACAGAATACGCCGTGTGGGTCTCGTTTGACGATGGCGCGCACTGGCAGCCGCTTCAGTACAACCTGCCGCACACTTCGATGCGTGACCTGCTCGTGAAAGATGACGACCTGATTGTCGCAACTCACGGCCGCTCCTTCTGGGTGCTTGACGATGTTAGCCCGTTGCGCCAGCTCTCTGCCGAACCGGGAGGTAAATCTATCATGCTGTTTGCCCCCGCGGTAGCATGGCGTGTGCGCCGGAGTACGAACACCGACACGCCACTGCCCTTAGATGAGCCTACGGGGCAGAACCCGCCAGACGGCGCAATCATCGATTACAATCTGTCAAAAGATGCAGATGGACCAGTCACCCTGGAAGTGCTTAACAGCGGTGACAAGCTAGTGCGCCGATACAGCAGCCAGGATCCTGTGACACCAACGCCACAAGAGCTGCGCACCGAGTTGATTCCTGCCTATTGGCCACAGACACATGGCCCGCTTCCCGCGACTGCTGGTATGCATCGCTGGGTGTGGGACCTGCGTGCGACGCCGCCTACCGCGACCCGCTATGAATACCCGATTTCTGCCGTGCCACGCCGAACACCGCTCGCTCCTGAGGGCCCACTCGTGTTATCTGGTACGTACATGGTGAGGCTTACAGTTGAGGGCCGCAGCGAATCGGCACATCTGATCGTCAAAATGGATCCGCGTGTGAAAACACCAGCCGCAGATCTCGAGAAGTTATATACAGCCCAGACAACCCTGGCCGCTTCTCTTGATTCGATGGCGAAGGCTGACCTTGCGGCACACTCTGTAACGGAGCAGCTTGCTGCTCCGAAGAATGGTCCTACTTCCGGGCAACTCGCTCCATTTAGCGCAGCATTGAAGATACTGCTGAGTGGAACTGAGGCAGGCGCAGCGAAGCATCCACCAGGGATTGATGAAGTAACCTCAGGGGCAACGCAGCTTTACGGCTTACTGCAACAGGCCGATGCTGCCCCTACCGCGGCGCAGTTAGAAGCAGCCAGTCGTTTGGAGTCAGAGGGCAAGGAAGTGCTCCTCGGCTGGGAGGAGTTTAAGCAGAAACAACTTCCGGCTCTAAACCTGCTGTTGCGCGACGCCCACCGTCCTGCCATTAACATGAGCCAGCTGCCAAACAACATGCCGGAAGAAGGTGATGAACAATAGTCAGATATCTCGGCTAAAACGCCGAACGGTGCCAGGGGACGAAACAACTTCACCCGTGACGCGCGTTGGCGGCCGGCGCTACAGCCTAATCGAGCGCGTCGAGAACAACGGATTCGATCTAACCGGCCGGGCTTCCACTCCGATCGATCGCCATCTTCACTACCCTATTTCAGATTTGTTGCGGAACAAAGGTGCCTGCTTGCTCCAACATAGGTCCTGCAAAGTCGGCGGTCCTGCGAAGTCGACCTCGATCCGCCGATCAAAATTCAGTGCTGACTCGCGGCTCGGCTGGGCGATGGTCACCATCTTTCAAGGAACTCCCACCACCCCCACACGCCTTTTCGCTTACCTCCTTCGACGGCGCCGGCTCAAAGTCGAATTCTCATGCCCACACTCTGCGGCCTTTGATAAAGTGCCTTCAATGATTCACGACAAGCAACGAGCAAACCTGCTGCACCAGCAAGTGGAACTGGAAGAGCGGTTGATCGATGTTGCACAGGCCTATCTCGAGGCCCGCGAGCCAGTCTAGAACTCCGACATTGTTCCAACTCGCGTGGCACACTTCGAGCACTAATGGGAATTCGTCGAACCGGTCCCTCAGGCGCGAAACATAGTCTCTGTTTTCGTCGGTATCGCGGAAGCACTACGGAAACTGGAGTAGGATCGCACCGAGCCGATTGGCTTCGAGGAGTGGTCTGTATCCATCTTTGAAAAGACGTTCGTCTTCTTTGCCGGCGTTCCGGTCATGAGTGAATCCCTGCCAAAGCTTTCCTGTGAACCGAACCCGCTTATTCTTTTCGACCTGCCGGATCCATGCTTGCGACGTTTTCGTAGGAATCGGGCGGTACAACGTTACGTTGATCTCGAATCGTATCGAAATGCTGAGCTAAGAACGTGAGCTCATCGAAACCTTTGGGCTTGGGCGACGGATAAACAGCTCCGTACCAATCTTTGTAAGACCACCCGGCTGGCCCGACACGAATCACGATTCACTGTAGCGCGCCTGGTGCGTATCAAAATGAGGACCGTTCGTGATCTCATTTTCCGGGTGGCCAACGCCCGGGCAGATCCCGGTCACAAGCCGTTGTTGATCGGTCACGAAAAGTTAGGATGGAACTTTCTTGCTAGGGCGTCGGCTTTGTCTAGCTGGAGCTTCGCCGGTTTCTTTTTCGGATCCCGCCGCACTTCGGTTTGTGCGTGGAGATGATGCTGCTCGATACAAAACTTGAGGTGATTCCATTCCTCGTTGCCAGGGCTATAGTCTGCATCCTCCTCATCGAGACGTAAAAGCAGTTGCGATTTGATGGGCTCGTGTGCGAACTTTGCGACTGCTTTCTTGAGAGTGTCACGCTCGTCCGAGCTCGGTCTGAAGGGGGACATTTTGACCGCTGCCGATGGTATCACTTATTCGAGATGGCCGCTCATCCATAACGATAAGCAGGAAACGATCTGCGGCTTCGCGTCGACAAACAATTGGGTTGATATTGGCGTATCGGGACTGATCCGATTACCTGCCGGATTGTTTCCGTATCGCCGACCGTTCGGACACGATTCCTAAACGCTGCCCGTTGATTGCTCCCTATGTTAAAACACGCGATCCAGTCGGCCGAGGTATTGAAACGCGGCTGCCTTGTTTCCGTTCATGGTCGTGATAGTGAATCGTTCGTGTTCAAGGCAGTGAAGCCTTTACTCAGTGTGCGGATCCATCCTTCGCTGTGATGACGGACGACTACCCCCTCAGGAAGTCGGAATACTCCAAAGGTGCCGAACTCGCTCGCGAACTGATCGTATCGTTGGAGATTGCGGGCATCGTTGTTAAGAAGTAGATCGCTGATATAGACCACCCCTCCACGGCGCAAGACCCGTCGAATCTCTCCCATCAATGCTCGCCGGTCAGCATTGCGAGGCATGCTGGTCAATAGCGTCAAGATAACCACGGCATCGAAGCAAGTGTCCCGAAATGGAAGCGATCGACTATCTGCTTGCACGAGCCGAGGCACGAGTTCCGGGTTGGTCGCTGCACAACGAGAGAGCATCCCCGCCGAGCAGTCGGTTCCGACAGCGCCGATATACCCGAGATTCACCAGCTCTCTCAGGAGGCGTCCATACCCGCATCCGCAATCCAAGATCTCGGTGCCCACCACCTGAGCGCCTAACCACTCGGTTCGCAGTTTGTTGGAAGCATTTTTCGGCGGCGACGCGATCCCAGTAGGCTCTCGACGCGTCGAGGTCCATACACCAACCTAAGCGCAGTATGATCCGTCGGTGCCTCAAGACACTCTATTTCGCGCGATGCTGGAGCACGAGCGCTCGAGGGTCGCCAGCATTTGGCGATCCCCTCGACGATGTTTCCGGATTGCGGTCCTATCACGGGCAACCCGGAGACAACCGCGCGCGCGATAAGGCAACATCGGTAGGAACGATTCGAGGGCTTGGCCAGCATACTCATGCTGCGACAATGAATCGCAATGGCAGATGAAGATCTAAGAGCTGAGCTGGAACGGCTCAAGGCCGAGAATGAAGCGCTCAAGAAGCGGCGATCAAGCGCGGTATCGATGAAAGTCAGCGAAAAAGGTGCGGTTTCCGTCTACGGGTTGGGCAGGTTTCCTGTCACTGTCTATCAGGAGCAGTGGAACAAGCTCCTCTCGATGGCGGAAGAAATCAAGCAGTTCATCGCTGATAATCAAGATAAGTTGAAAGTCAAAGAAGGTTGAAGATCTTTGGACTCAAAACAGCTCGGCCGGTGGTTATAGTGTACGAGTAGCCGACTCCACAGCCAAGTGGACTGCAAAGCCGCAATGAGCGATCAGATCAGTTCATCAAGTTGTTTTAGAGTTCGTCCATCTTGCGTTTTCCACGCGATAAGTCCGTTTGCACTACCCCCGTGTATCACAGCCGCCGCGGCAGACGGGCTAGAGAACTCGACATCCTTGGCGAAGGTCAAGAAGCCATTCTTTTCGGCCAGCGAGCCACCGGCCGTTAGCTGCTTGCGCTGGGACAGAACGTACGGGTAGCTATCAGCCGATGGTCGCGCCTCAAGGACTGCAGTCGATCCGTGGAATACGACGAAGCCGTTCGCGGTGCGCTGGCCCCGTGCTTCAGCTCCCTTGACGCGGCAGAAGAGTATGCCCCCGGGCTGTGGTTTTTCTGCGGCCTGGGTGATTGGAGCGAGAATATCAGAACCAAGTACTGGAAGGAGTTGCCGAATACGCGACAGGAACACCTCCATGTCTTCCCGGTCAGATTCTGGAAGCCGTGAGCCACCGGCTTGGTTCTGCTCGAGGGTGAACCTATTAATCTCTGCCGCTTCAGCCAGCAGGCGGCTCTCAAGATATCTCACGTGCGCTTTTGTAAGGTTCTCGTCCTTGCTGACAAAGACGATTGCCGAGACCCAGAATTCTTTTGTCTTGTGTTGCTTCAGCCGGTCGCGAATGATCTCAGCCTCCCCGATGTAGGCGCGTGGGGCGTTTGTAGTCGGGTCGCTGCCGATGAGAATATAGACTCCTGCCTTTTCCAGTTCCTCCCGAGCTAACAGTTCATCGAACTCTGTACGTGGGGCAGCTACGGCCTTGCCGGTCCAGTTTGAGATTTCGGCAGTCCGCAGGCTCTTAGCATCTCCACGCGGAAGAAAGAGTTTAATAGTCGCCGATGTTTGGTTCCCTGTACGTTCGGACATTCCATTTTGGAACCTCTGCTGAAGTTCACGCGTCGTCACCATCCTACAAGAAAGGTGGAGATTACTTCCGTAGAGTTCACTTCGCAACTGCTATCCTGCGAGCCGGTTACGTAGGCGTCTACCGCTCAGTCTTTCGCTTAGGGAGCTCGGGTTGTTCAATCAGTGCGATGCCGACACGTCAAAGTGGATTACGGAAACGGAGTTATGAGGACTAATCTAGCGATTAGGTGAGAATTTGTTGTTTGCGTTTTGAAACTTCCTAGCTTTGCTCCCCGTATACTCTGAAATCCAAGTGCTTCACTCCCAACCTCGTGTGTAGATGCCGTAATCCTTCGAGGAAAGCAGCATACATAATTCGAGCAGAGGAGTTTGCCGATGCTGTAGGAACCCCCATCCTGCATAAAGTCTTGTTTTGCTGGTGTAGAGAAGAAAATTTGACATGTGCTGTGGCACACGAAAGGAACACTAGATTGAGAGGGCGAATTTTAGTTGCCTTTTGCGCATTGTGCTTATGCCCTGGCTCAATACTCGCGGCCTCCCAAACATCCCGATTTCAGTTCCTGCAAAGGCCTGAAGCTTATCCGGTAGGTTTGAAGGTCGTCGATCAGTACGATCGCTCACGCAGCTACCCCGCGAAGGACTCGTCGCGGTCCTCCGCGGGCGATGAGGCGCGGCCACTGCAAACCCTGATCTGGTATCCGTCGCTGAGAAGTCCAGCCAAACCGATGACGGTTGGCGACTATGTCCGGCTGGCCGACACGGAGATCCACTTCAACGCTCCGGATGAAAAGGAGAACCGGTGGCGTTCGCTCTTGAAGACGTCCTTCGACATCCCGCTGTGGTCGGTGCGGGATGCGCAGCCGACGAAAGGGCGCTATCCGGTTCTGATTTACGCTCCCAGCGATTCTTCCGTTTCGTGGGAGAACGCCGACCTGTGTGAGTACCTTGCCAGTCATGGCTACGTCGTTCTTTCGAACCCGTCGATGGGAGTGTTGACGCGGGACATGACGGACGATCTGGACGGGATCAATGCGCAAGCTAGCGACATCTCGTTCCTCATCACATATGCCAATTCGCTTCAAGACACGGATCTGTCCGAGGTTGCTGTAGTGAGTTGGAGTTGGGGCGGCATCTCGAGCCTGTTTGCCGCGGCACGAGACCATCGCATCGATGGGTTGGTGGAGATGGACGGCAGCATGCGCTATTACCCGGGTCTCGTCAAAATGGCCGGCGATGTTCATCCAGAGCGGATGAACATACCGCTCCTTTTCTTCACTCGGGGAGATGAGAACCTCCTTGAAGAAATTGACAAACATTATGATGGGCCCTCGGCAGACATAGTGGGTCCAAACGTTCTGAACGCCTGGATACACGGCGATCTTTTCACCGTCAATATGCTGGGCATGGCACACCCGGAGTTCAGCTCCATGTTTCAACGCAGGGAGAGTGCGCAGCGCTTTGCGGAAAATCAGGTAGCCGATTACGGACGGGATGATGCCAACACGAGTTATGCCTGGGTTGCGCTCTACACTTTGAAGTTCCTGGATGCCTACCTGAAGCACGACGCTTGGGCAAAAGCCTTTCTTGAAAAGACCCCGGTAGAGAATGGCGTTCCTAAGCACTTTATGGGCATAACGTTTCGTCTCGCGCAGAAAGTATCTCCTCCGGAGGCTAGGTGACCTCACGATTACGAGCAGCAGAACGGTCGGCCTTACTGATGACTGCGATCCACGCGCATCGTCTAGAATCGGCTGCCCGGAACTCTCGACCGGATGCATCCAGTTTCTGATTTTCTTGAGAGAAGAGTCTCAACCGGTAACCCAAAGTCGGCCTCCCAGCCGCGATCTTCGCGAGCAATCAAGTTGACGTAAAACGCACTGTCGTTCCCGGTGCACGTGTTTCTGAATGCGTCAGAGGATTTAAATCACGGATTGCATGCTGATAGCTCGCGTCGGACAGGAATCCACGGCTTCTTCGATCACCTCCAGCTCCGCTTCAGTGACCGCGAGCGTGTACTCGGTTCCGTGTACCGCGCCGTTGGCATCGACTAGCTCAACGTAAGACTCCTGGCCGATTTGAAACAACTTCGGTTCAATGCCGACACAGTTTGCGGCGAGAATACAAGCGGACGGGTCGATTTGCACGGTGACCTTCGGCATAGTGTTCTCTATCTTGCCACGAGGTCCAATACTTCATACAGCTTCTACCGTGTTGGTTAAATGGCTCCTTGAATGGACGGATTTGCGCTGCCCGCGGCCCCTTTCCGTGCAGGTTTGGTGACTCAAAATAGTCCAAACAAAAAGAATCGGTAATGTTTTATGCTTTGAAGGCAGATGGCTTCTCCCCCGAGCCATGTGCAGGCTCTTCTTCCCGATCCGGTCGCCTTGCAGTTGACGTTAGTCCAGCACCAGGACGAGAGTAGCGTTCTGATCACCGCGATGGCCGCTGGGTTCTCGGCACGTTGTCCGGAATGCGAGCACCCTTCCTTCTCCATCCATAGTCGATACTCCCGCGCATTGAAGGATCTCCCATGGCAAGGTTCTTCCGTGCAGATCCGTTTGGAAGTGCGGCGTTTTCGCTGTGCTACCCAGGATTGCACCCGCATCACGTTCGCAGAACCGCTACCTCTGGTGGCTTCGAGATATGCCCGCCAAACAAAGCGACTCTCGGAGACCGTTCGATTGATCGGTTATGTTCTGGGTGGCGAGGCGGGAGCGCGCCTTTCCCAGCGACTCGGGATGCACACGAGCCCAGACACGGTTCTCCGCAGAATAAAGAATGGGCCATCGACTCCCGTCAAAGGTGTAAGGGTTGTCGGGGTTGACGACTGGGCCTGGCGAAAAGGACAAAGTTATGGGACCATCCTGGTCGATCTCGAAACGCACACGCCTGTTGACTTGCTGCCGGAGCGTTCGGCCGAGAGCCTCGCTGCTTGGCTGCGTTTGCATCCCGGCGCCGAAGTAATTAGTCGTGATCGCGCGAGTCTTTATGCGGACGGAGCAACCCGCGGCGCACCGCAAGCCATTCAGGTAGCGGACCGATTTCATCTGCTCTGCAATCTGACATCTGCCGTAGAGCGAGTCCTGGAACAGAAACGCGCCGCGTTAGTCAACGCTGTTCTCCCCGCGATTCCCGACCCACCACAGCCCGACAATTCGACCGTAAGTAAAACCAGGACTGAACAAATGCATGAGGATCGCCGGCAGAAGCGAATACTCCGATACGACGAAGTGATCGCGCTTCATCGCGACGGCATGAGTCAGCAAGCGATCAGCCGCAAATTGCATATAGGGCGAAAGACCATTCGACGATTTCTGCGGGCGGGCCAGTTTCCAGAACGAGCGATTCCTCGTCGCAAGCCACCGAGGGTGAATGCATTCCGGGACTTTCTTCACCGTCGGTGGACGGAGGGGTGCCACAATGCAACTCGACTCTGGCATGAGATTCAGGCCAAGGGCTATGCCGGCGGACGAAGTATGGTTGCGAGCTTTGTTGCCACTTTTCGTAGACAGGGAACCAAGTACTTTCGGCCGACGACTTCTGCTCGGCAACAGAAACCGAAACCCCCTTCTCCACGGCAAGCCGCTATGTTGCTCGCTCGCCGACCGAAAAGCTGAAGGTCGAGGAACAGCAACTGCTCGCTCAGATCACAGCAGGTTGTCCAGAAGTTTCGACGCTCTACAGCCTGACCCAAGGTTTTGCGAACGTCTTCCGGAGTAAGCAAAGCGAGGCTCTGCAGCACTGGCTCGCTGAGGCCAAAGCATCCGCTCTCCCTGAAATCGATCGGTTTTGCGATGGATTGCTCCGTGACGCAGGAGCGGTGACAGCCGCGGTCCTTCTGCCTTGGAGCAATGGTCAAGTGGAAGGCCAGATTCACCGCTTAAAGCTTGTGAAAAGACAAATGTACGGACGCGCTCAATTCAACCTTCTGCGTTGCCGTGTCTTACCTTATGTTCTCGGCGCTGTTGCATCGTCCCACCCTCGTTCGCCTTGAACCTGCACGGAAAGTGCGGGAGAGCCCAAATCAAGTTGACAAATGCACCCCAGCGCTCACGAATCGCACCAAGGTACCTGTCCGCGTAACGCGCTTCGGCTGCGATGAAGCGGGCGTAGGCTTTCGACCAGCCGCACGGGAGGCGGCTGGAATGAGCAAGCGCGCCCGGCGGAGACCCGCCACGTCAAAGCGGCCGAAATCGAAACTCGGCCTTCCGGATCTGGACCACAGCAAGGCGGCCGTACTTGAGAGCCTGCGTTCGCCAGAGTCCAAACGGGGTTATCGGCATGCGATCGATGAGTTTATCCAGTGGTATTGTTCTGAGCCACGACTTTCCTTTAACAAAGTGGTGGTTACTCGCTTTCGCATTTTCCTCGAGAACCGCGGGCTCGCGGCGGCCACGATCAATGGCCGACTTGCAGCCGTCCGCCGGCTAGCCTATGAAGCTGCGGATGCCGGCTTGCTCAGTCCAGAGTTGGCAGCCAGCATCCGGCGAGTTAAAGGTCCGACGAAGTTAGGCGTCAGGCTCGGCAATTGGCTCACGGCAGACGAAGCGCGCCGCTTCTGGCAGACTCCTGATCCGAAAAGCTTGAAGGGCAAACGAGATCGCGCGATTCTTGCAATCTTGCTTGGCTGCGGGCTCCGACGTCGCGAGTTAGCTGATCTAAAGTTCACGGATATGCAGCAGCGGGAAGAGCATTGGGCCATAGTCGATCTCGTTGGTAAGGGTGGGCACATTCGAACGGTTCCGGTACCGGAATGGGTCAAGGCGACGTTGGATGAGTGGATCCATGCAGCTGACCTCCATTCGGGGAAAATATTCCGTTGCGTCTGCAGAGCGGGCAAATGCTGGGGTGATGGAGTCACGGAACGCGTCGTCTGGCATGTGGTCAAGTTGTATGCCACGGAAAGCGGTTTTGCTGGTCTCGCGCCTCACGACTTGAGGCGATCTTGCGCGAAGCTCTGCCATTCTGCAGGAGGTGAGTTGGAGCAGATTCAGTTCCTGCTTGGACATGTTTCTGTGCAAACTACCGAGCGTTATCTCGGCTGCAAACAGCGAATTCGCGGAGCAGTCAACGATCGCATCGGTATCGAACCATAGCCTCCACTTACTTCAAAGGAACGCGTCGCCGACTAAACGTCCACTTGGATTGGTAAACGTTGTGTCGCCAGGGAGGCACTAATTCGACAGCGCGACGCTCGACTAAAGGTCTGGGATGTGATTTTATCGAAATCGCGAGAAAGAAATGAGAGTTTCCGAAAGAGGCCCCTGTCAGGCTAAGTAGGGAATTGCCACCACGCACCCTACGACAGCGAAATGTTCACTGTGGATACGCCACAAAACCTTGAGACAGGTCGGCCGCGGTATAGAAGTATCCGCAAAGGGCTCCGTGATCGTTGATACCATCGATTTGAGTCGTTCCGCCGGAGCCGGGATAGTTCACTGCCGTAAATGCGCCCCCCCTAGTTCGGACAAATCCAAACTCATCAAAGTTTGCGTCGAAAAACCATCCGGCGATCGTCCCGTTGTTGTTGATGCCGGTTGGCTGGGTGTCGAAACCCCCTGGTACATCGATGTTTCTGAAGGCACTGTTTTCGTCTGTGTCTTCTAAGTCCGCTTCTCTGCATCCTTCCCTGAGAAATCCATGATCGTTACCAGGCACGGTCTGAAACCTACCCACCACCTCCCTCTTGTTATTAACGGCGGCAGGAAGCGTGCTTGACTCTGCTGCAGCCGGTTCGGTGAAAAAGGAGTACGACTGCGAATCCGGGTGCCAGATCCAAGCCACTTGTCCAAAGGGAAAACCATTGGCGTATCCAACGGCAACGCCGTTGTCATTGATGCCGTTCGGCTGAATTGCCGGGTAATCCGGTATGTCGGGAAGCATGGCCCACGCAGAGCTGGCAACAGAGTAAGTAACAGCATGGGAGGTGCCGCTGGCGTCGACATAGTAACCAATCAAGATGTCGCGGTTATTCGTTCCGTTCAAGTAAGTGGCCGTGGCGCCCGGGTAATCCCGTGTTTGTACAACCCCGTTCTGCCACACGAAACCGTGAGTATTGTAACTTGCATCCTGATACCAGCCGGTGACGAGGCCCCGGTTATTGATTCCGTTTGGCTGGACGTAAGTCGACTTTGGCACGTTGATGTTCACGAACAGATACCTTCCGAACGGAGGTATCGCTGCTGCAGGTTGTATCTCAGGCGTCGCTGCCGATCTCCTGGCGCGCGCGCGGCCGGGTTGTACCGGTCGCAGTCCGTTCAACATATTGGGAGGCACACGAGCGGACTGTCCCGACTCGACTCCGCCCGGCATGTTGGAAGGGACCGGCGGTCCCGGCAAATTGCTCTGGGGCCAACTCCAAGCCGCCGTCGCTGAGCACAAGGCCACTAGGGCCAGGACGATGCCAAACGAGTAATTCGGTCTGGCGGCAGAGACACGGCTTGCCACCGCTATCGCTAGAGTGACTTTTGTTGTGTTCATGTTAACCTCCTCAACTATTGATCTGTTCCTGTTTCCCATTGGTTGTTCGGCCTGACCCTGAAAACGGTGCCGCCGCCGGCGGGCAAGGCTGTTGTCGAAGGTCCGCCGAGCAAGGTAGTGCCGTAAAGATCCCGGTCGTCGCCGATGACCAGACCCGCGGTCGGTCTGAATGCCTCGGGGGCCCTGAAGCTGTGGAGCACCTTTTCCCGCCAAGCCCCGTCCGGATGGCGGGGCGGCGTCAGTTCGAACACGACGCCACAGCCGGGGTCCTCAGGGCAACTCTTCGAGTCACCACCGTCGCGAGTCGTGCCGTACAGCTTTCCGTCCTTGCCTATGACCGGGCCGGCGGCGGGGTACAATCCGTCGGGCACACCGGTGAAACTGTAGATCACAGCTTCCGTCCAGGATTCGCCTGCAGCGGCCGGTGGCCTCAACTGGAACACGCCGCCACACCCGACGCCTCCGCAATTCTTTGGGTCGCCCCCGAACGTTACCGTGCCATAAAGAACTTCGTCCTGGTAGACCACGGCGTTGGGGAATCCACCGTCGCTAGTTCCCGTAAAGCTGTAGAGCACTGTTTCCGTCCAGGTAGCGCCGGGAGAGGCTGGGGGATCCAACCTGAACACGGTGCCACAGCCCGTATCCGAGCAGTTTGAACTCGGGCCGCCGAAGCGAGTGGTACCGTAGAGCTCTCCGCTCTTACCTATTGCCAGCGTTGTCAGGGGCACTGCTCCATCGCTACCGCCCGTGAAGGTGTAGAGCGTTTGCTCGGTCCATGCTTCGCCCGGAGAGGCAGGCGGCGTCAGCGAAAAGACGCCGCCACAGCCGTATTGGGACCGGTAGGAGTAGGGGCAGTTTGGCGAGAGTCCGGCGAATTGGACAGTTCCGTAGAGTACGCCGTTCTTGCCGATGACAACGCCGGCTTCGGGATTCTGCGGGTCCCCGTACGCGGGCGAGAAGCTATAAAGGGTCGTTTCAGTCCATGTCCCGCCTGGAGACGAAGGCGGCGTCAATGCAAATACGGAGCCGACATAATGAGTTCCGCCGTAGTAGGTGGTGCCGTAGAGCTCTCCGTTAGGTCCAACAGTGGGGCTTGCCAAAGGCAACGAAAGCTTAGGAAATGCGTAAATCACGCTCTCCGTCCAGGCAGCTCCGGGAGAGGAGGGCGGCTTCACTTGGAATACAGTGCCGTCGCCGCTTCCCCCTTGCTGGGTCGTTCCATAGAGCGCTCCGTTCTTATCGATGGCTAATCCCGCGAAGGGATATTGACCGTCTGGCACGCCCGTGAAGCTGTGAAGTGTTTGCGCGGTTCCGTACCGTGCGAGGAGTACGAGCGCGACCAGGAATGTGCCACTCCCTTGGAGGAGGCAGTTCACCGTTGCCTTTTTCAACATGCTGTTCCTTTCTTTTCGAAAGTAGGTTATGAGCGAAGGGACGAAGCGATCCCACGCTCGGCCTGTGGCCGAACTGGCGTTTGCCATTTGCTTCCGGCAACTCTTGAATGCAAATCTATAGTGCTGCGGTTGTGTTTGCGCCCGATCAGGATTCGGTCAGGACCTTGTACGGCTGTTGTTAGGATTGCCTGACACAGCTGTTGAGTGCGATAACTTAACTGCTTCGAGCGGCCGCGCAGCGCCCCTAATGCCAAGGTCTGTGCAGCGCTTCCGATGTTCGTAAGAACCCGTGCTCCATGCCGTTCGCGTCAAAGTAGTAACCGGTGACCGCGTCCGTTGCGTTGTTGCAAACCGGGAAGGTCCCCCGATACTGCGGCCCCGTTCCCGCGCCAGGAACGTCGAATTTGATGACGGTTCCATCTCGATCACGTATAAAGCCGTGGTATGTGCCGTCTATGTCAATGTAGTCGCCGCTCATGTCCCCGTCGAAGTTTATATTTGCAGGCTGGGTTCCCTGCCCGGTGCCGGTGCCGGCTCCCGGGATATCGAACTTCTTGATTCTGCCGTTCGGAGCACGTAGGAATCCATGAGCAACGTTGTTCTCGTCGATATAGGATCCCAAGGTTTCCCCTCTTTCATTAATGCCCGCCGGTTCGCTGCCCTGCGATGGGCCTGTTCCAGAGCCCGGAACATCAAAGGTCACGATTCTGCCATCGCGAGCGCGCACGAAGCCGCGGTAGGCATTTGCATCGTCCACGTACCATCCGCTGATATCGCCACGTGGATTGATGCCGTCCGTACTTGAGGTGAAGGTCCCTTGGCCAGCGCCTGTGCCAGCCCCGGGAACATCGAACGTCGTAATCGTGCCGTCACACTCCCGGACGAAGCCGTGAAACACGTTCGCATCATCAACGTATTCTCCCGCGATAGCCCCCGATCGGTTAATATTTATGCCATTGGTGCCCTGGAGAGAGCCGGTGCCCGCTCCAGGAGCATCAAATGTCGTGAGCTTGCCATCGCGTTCCCGGAGGAAGCTGTGAATAACTCCCTTCTGGTCGCGGTACGTTCCTGCGATCTCCCCTGCCTGGTTGATGCTCCACAAAAGGGTGCCGTAACCGCCGGGACCAGAACCGGCGTCCGGAGCATTGATACTAATGAAGGTGCCGTCGGGTTCACGCAGAAAACCTCGTATCGTCTGATTCGCGTCGAGGGAGTTTCCCACGATCGCGCCCTCTACGTTGATCGCAAACGGTTGTGTTGCAACGGCGCCGGGAACATCGAATGTAACGATCTTCGGACAACGATGAGCCTCACCGTTTACCTCGACATCGCTGAGCACTTCGCTTTCTGGTGTGGGGTAGGTATGCTGGGCAGCAGTATCGAGTGGCGAAGGAGCGGCAAGTTCGCGATTCGCGGCTGCGTTGCGAGCGAGACTCGCCGCCGCGGACCAAACATCAATTACGCGTCCGGACTTCGACGACGAAGCAGACAGTTGTTCTTTTGCGGCGGTTGCTGTCCGAACAATCAGACCTGAACCAATCAAAATCAGCCCGAACGCGATTGCGCTGCGCGGTAATTTGGTACTCGATTTCATGTGTGATCCTCAACAAGGGAATTCTTCAAGCCTGCGGACTCGCCTTTCTCCCATCTCTAAGCACAAGGGGAACTCAACGTCGCCGAAAGATAGGCAGTCTTCAAGGCATTGCCTGTCTTAGAAGCGGAAAAGCCCTGAAGAAACTGTCAGGGTCTCGAAAAAATGTTCGATTCGAGCTGTGACTCAGAGGCGCGGTTCCCGGCTGGCGTAAATATGTTAGGCTGATTCTCTATCCCGAACAGCTAGGCAGGCCAAATGAGGGGAGATTGCAGCGAGGTCACCCGGTTATTGAGCGCCTGGAACGGCGGCGACGAGACGGCTTTGGATCGGATCGTCCCGCTGGTATACGGTGAGCTCCACTTTCGGGCAGAGCGCTACATGGCGCACGAACAGCCCGGCCACACTCTTCAGGCAACCGCTTTGATCAATGAGGTATACCTGCGGCTAGTTGAGTTGCCGCATCGCGACTGGGAAAACCGCGCCCATTTTCTTGCTGTTTGCGCGCAATTGATGCGACGCATTCTCGTTGATTTCGCCCGTTCCCGGAACTCTCAAAAGCGCGGAGGGAGTCCGCGCAATTTGCGGCTAGATGAAGCACTTACAGTATGTGGTGAATCGGCACACCAGATTATCGCGGTTGACGATGCACTGAAGAACCTCTCAGCGGTCGATGTAAGAAAAAGCCGTGTTGTCGAGCTGCGATTCTTTGGTGGATTGGACGTCGAAGAAACAGCCAACGTCCTGAAGGTCTCTCCAGAAACTGTGATGCGGGACTGGAAAATGGCCAAGGTGTGGCTCCTGCGCGAGATAAGAGGCAGCGCAAAACGTGGAGCCTGAGCGCTGGCGCAGGATCGAAGAACTGTACCATGCTGCCATCAGCTTGCAGCAGGACGAACGCCGCACTTTTCTGAACGACGCCTGCATGGGCGACGAGCAACTTCGAACTGAAATAGACTCGCTTCTGGCCTATGATGCGGCGGCAGACAGCTTTATCGAATCGCCCGCGCTGGAACTGGCCGCCAGATCGATGGTGGACGCCGGTAACTCGGCGTCCGAACGTGTGCATGCCGGCAGCACAGTGTCCCATTACAGGTTGATCGAAAGAATCGGCAGCGGCGGAATGGGAATTGTGTACAAGGCCGAGGACACGAAGCTAAAGCGTCTAGTCGCGCTGAAGTTTCTCCCCGGGCACGTTGCTCGCGATCCTGAGGCTGAGGCCCGTTTCGAACGTGAAGCGCGGGCCGCATCGTCTCTCGATCACCAAAACATCTGCACCATCCACGAGATCGGCGAACAAAACGGCGAACCTTTCATCGTTATGCAGTTTCTCGATGGCGAGACTCTCAAGCAGGTTATTGCAGGCAAGACGCTGAAGATCGGCTCGCTGCTTGACTTCGCAATTCAGATGGCCGATGCCCTTGAGGCAGCGCACCAGGCGGGGATTATCCATCGCGACATCAAGCCGGCGAATATCTTTATCACGAAGCGGCGGCAATTGAAAATCCTGGACTTCGGTGTCGCGAAACTCCAGGCGAGTCGACCCGCTGCAGCGATTACGGGTCGGGTTATTACCCCCCAACTCGGCGACGGACCCCAGCGGAGCCCTGACCCTGCGCCAATGTCTATGCTGGCGACCTCAGATAGCGGAACCATGACCGGATCGGGTGCGCTGATAGGCACTGTTCCATATATGTCGCCAGAACAGGTCAGAGGCACGGACCTCAACGAGCAAACCGACCTGTTCTCATTCGGCGCTGTGCTGTACGAGATGGCGACGGGCATGTCTCCGTTTCAGGGCGGGTCCCCAGCCCTGATTTGCAACTCGATTCTCAATCGTTCTCCCACCCCCGCGGTACATGCTAACCCTGAGATATCGGCTGAACTCGGAAGGATCATAGCCAAAGCGCTTGAGAAAGATCGTGAGCTCCGGTACCGGCACGCTTCGGAAATTGGCGCGGATTTGCGGCGCTTGATGGCCAGCGCTGATCCAGAACACATCTCTGTGATTCGCGCAGCGGCGGTCGAGAGGAACCCGAGTCGAACGAACCGGCATGCTGGGGCAATAAGGCGAGGCGCGGCTCTAGTCCCTTCCGTGACGCTGATCCTCGCTGCTGCCGCGGCTTGGTGGCTCGTGCGAGGCCGCCCGGAGACTCGGCCGAAGCTGGTCGAGCGCGAAATCACTGCGAACCCTTCCGAAGACTGGGTAACGGGGGGCGCGATTTCTCCGGATGGTAAAACCGTCGCATATCATGATCAAACCGGACTCTATATCCGCTCAATCGATACGGGAGAAACCCGTGCCCTACCTCTTGCGCGCGAGTTTCTCGACCGGATGTGGGACGTAAGTTGGTTCCCGGACGGCAAGTGGTTGCTCGCTCCTGTGTATAACTCAGACGGACCGCAAGCAGCGCATTCCGATGCATGGATTATATCGGCAACAGGCGGGGCAGCGCCGCGCTTACTCTGCAGGGACGTTTATCATGGGACGATCTCGCCCGATGGACGGTTCCTGGCGTTCATCAGGGACATTGACGAATCTTCTTACGCACCTGCGGGAGTGTGGGTCACTGGGGTCAACGACCGACGGCAGCGAAAGCTGAGAGCACGAAATGAATCCGAATACTTTTTCAGCCCCGTTTGGTCGCCGGACGGGCGCTGGATCGCGTACGTACATATCCGGGTGACCGCGCGGGGCTATATCACCGCCATCGACGTACAACCCTCCGCCGGCGGGCCCACGAAGACTCTTCTGTCGGATACCAAATTACCCAAGGCAGACTTAATCTGTTACTTAAGCGCCAGTGGTTCATGCCTAAGCTGGTCGCCCGACTGGCGGCTATTGTTCTCTGCGCGCCCTCCTACCGGGTCAGCGCGGGGCGACACAGATTTCAGCCTTTGGACTCTGCCTATGCGGCGAGGCAGAGCCCAACCCACGTCCGGACCAAAAAGGCTGGCACGCTGGAGCAACTTCGGAGCTTTGAGCCCAGCCATCGCCGCCGACGGAAAGCGTCTCTCATTCCTGAAGATCAACGATTGGGACGATGTGTATCTGGCCGAACTCGCTGTAGACGGCACAAAGTTGCAGCCACCGCACCGCTTGACGCTCGACAATCGTGGAAGCTCCTTCAACGGCTGGACGCTCGACAGTCGAGCCATCCTTTTTGACTCAGAGCGAAACGGCCGGGGCGAGATCTTCAGGCAAGCTCTGAACGAAAACGTTGCCGTTGCCGTAGCGCAAGGACCTGGAGATGACTGCCAAGGCGCTGTGATGAGTCCGGACGGGTCATGGATGCTTTATCGAGAATCAAATAACGGCGTGCTGAACACGTCTTCGCATCCCGCCCGGCTCATGCGGCGGCCGACCGCTGGCGGTCGCCCCGAAATGGTCCTCGAAGAGCCAGGAGATGTCCAATGGCGCTATGCGTGCGGCGTGAAACCAGGATCATCTTGCATACTGTCGCAGACCGAGAAAACGGACGTAGTGTTCTACTCGCTTGATCCGCTCCAGGGTAAAGGACCAAAATTGGGGAAAATTCAACGTCCTTATTGGAGCGACTCGAGAGAGTGGAACATCTCGCCGGACGGTTCACGTCTGGCGTTCGTGACAATTGATGGACGAATTGAGATTCTCTCCGTGCAAGATCGGAGCTGGCATGGTATTTCGGTCCATCCGGGCTGGAAACGCCTACAAACCATTGCTTGGGCCGCAGACGGCAACAGCTTTTTTGTGACATGCTGGCTGCCGGACGCATTCGATCTGATTCACGTAACGTTTACCGGCGAGGTGACGCGGCTGTTGCATAACGGACATCGCCAATGGCTAGTCAATCCTCTTCCTTCTCCAGACGGGAAATACCTGGCCTTCGAAGCGCAAACCTGGGACAGTAACGTTTGGATGTTTGAGAATTTCTGACGCGAGACGTCGCAGCATTCCGACCATAACCGCCGTGCTTCGGCCGCTGGGCAGCTTCGGCGCAAGTGGCACACAGTTCTCCAGCGACCAGAGTTCGTAGCCTGCTTGATGTTCGCTAACAACAACCATGACCTGGCGCCCGTCTGGGCTGATCTGCAGAGAACCAGCGAACGACTCGTGTGGGTCATCATGTGACGGCTGAGCGGAATCAGTCGTTTGGGTAGGCTTCCGCGGTGAGTGCGGATGCGGCTCAGTAACATCAGAGTCATGGCTACGCTCGTTACTGCGATGGTGGCGTACCTGCGTGCGTATCTGATCTCGCACCACGACCTCGCAGTGGAGATGGCGGCTCTTCGGCAGCAACTCGCCGTTTACAAGCGCAAACAGCCGCGCCCCAAGCTGGACCGATTTGATCGTCTGTTCTGGGTTGCACTCCGGCGGCTATGGACTCAATGGTCTGAGGCTTTGATCATTGTCCAGCCAGATACCGTGGTTTCCTGGCATCGCGCCGGATTCCGACTGTTCTGGCGCTGGCGGTCTCGTTCACGTCAAGCGGGACGACCGAAAGTGGCAAAAGAGATTCGCGAATTGATCGGCCGCATGAGGATCGAGAATCCCACCTGGGGCGCACCTCGGATCCACGGTGAATTGCTTCTGCTGGGATTCGAGATCTCCGAACCCACCGTGTCGCGCTATCTGCAGGGACTGAAGCGGTTTCCTCGGGAGAGCAAAGCCAAACAGTGGCTCGCCTTCCTGAACAACCATCGCGAAGTGATCGCCGCGTTCGACTTTTTTACCGTTCCGACGCTTTACTTTCGTACCTTGTATTGCTTCTTTGTAATCGAACATGCCAGCCGCCGGATTCTGCAATTCAATGTTACGCCTCATCCGACCAGTGAGTGGATTGTGCAGCAACTGCGTGAAGCTTTTCCGCTCCCTTGTCCCTATCGATACGTCTTGTTCGATCATGATGCCAAGTTCGGCAACGAGGTGTTGACCTTTCTGCAGTCGAGTGATCTCAAGCCAATGCGGACTAGCATCCGCAGTCCTTGGCACAACGGTATCGCCGAACGCTGGGTGGGCAGCGCGCGCCGCGAACTGCTCGATCACATCATTCCCTTGAATGAACGTCATCTGCGGCGGCTTGGGCGCGACTACCTTGGCTATTATCACGACGACCGAACTCACATTGGCCTGAACAAGGGCACGCCGGCGAATCGAGCTATAGAACAACGCTTGACCCGAAGCACTCACATTTCATCTGCGCCCCGAATCGGCGGTCTTCATCATCGGTACAGCTGGTCCGAAGCAGCCTGAGCGTGCCTCATAATATACGGCACACACTCGCATACCACATTCAGTCAGTCACCGAATCGCGGTCCAAGGGAATCAGCCCGAACGCACTGGGCAAATCTCGGCCGCCCACTTGATCGCGTTGTCGGATTAACTGCACAGATTCAATTCTGATGACCGACACCTATTCTGGTCGGTGGCAGCGTCGGAGAGTCAGGGCACCGCAAGTGGTTTTTTCAACTCGGACGGGTGTTTTGATCTGATCTAATGCGCTAGAAGAATCGGATCGTGAGTCTTCGCAGGCTCGGAGACGCCAACCGTCCTGCCGCCTAGCACGACGACCGAAGCGAAGTTCCTCTGCAAAGGAATTCGGCGGGTCGCCGTTTGGGACAATACGTTTCGACTGGTCGTACCTGTTATAACAGCCCATCGTCACCCACAATTCGAGCATCAACGAGAACGTCCCTAAACAGATCACTGACCTCGAACACACCTCCCGGGGCGACCACAAGAACCTTCGTTGAGCTCAGACGCCTTCAATCGCTCATCGAGTGCTTAGAGACCGTCGAAAACAAAGAAGAACGTCACGATCAGTCTCGGCCGATGACGCCAAGAAGGGTCGCGGTAATATGCTGCCGCCGCGAGAATCGGTAAAATGCTCGCTGTCCTCATCGCCATCATCCTCAAGAGCCGACACAAAGGCCGGCGTGTGCCACCCTCTTGTCCGTCGCGGCTGTGGTTACAATTCACCCCTTGGGCGTGCGAAAAATGTGAAAGAAATCGGCTTCAGCGCCTTCTGCGGTGAGCGGAAGCAGACGCCCCGATTTGATGTAAGCCGTTGGAATTACGGCGTCGTCATAGGGTCAATGGAAGGCCATCTCCTGCTTGGGGTGCATGTACCCGAAAGCGCGCAGGTCCAACTCCCCTCGACGGCGCTGGACTAGAGGTACAGGACCATACTTCTGATCGAAAATATTATCGCGACGGGCCTGGCTGTGGCACCTCGGGTTAATTCAGCCAATCGTCCCGACCGGGGGCTAAACGACCGTGGCAAAACCGTGACAAAACCCGGCTTGTTGAACCTACTTGGGTTGGCTTCGAGCGAAAAGCAGATTCCCCAAGTTGTTGAAAATTTGAAAGTGGAGATAAACGAAAAGAAGCTTTGGAGCGGGCCGTTATCCGTCCCAGGCAGACGCGCTCCCAGCTTCGACACGGCCGCCATCCGCATTATCGCCGTACGCCGGAGAAATGGGCGCGAACACACTGTACGAACTTTTGTACGAACTTTCTCGCTCAGTCATGCGAAGCGGCGGTTCACGGTACCCATACAAATCAAGCCGTCTCAATCACTTACATTTTTTGCTTCGCATGACTCAGCGGAGAAAAGTGACTCTTAATCACTAGGTTGTAGGTTCGATTCCTACCGCGCTCACCAGAAATCTCAATCACTTACGCATCACTGCATAATGACGAATGCTGCTGCTACAGGGCACTACCACTCACCCATAAGTGCAAACCGGTGGCTTTCAGTCACGCTTGCTTCCGCTAGACGAGCGGCAAAAGTTTGTCGAGCGAGTTCGGGTATCGCCTTCTCGATAAGAATTACTCAAAGCACACGATCGATTTCTGCTACAGCCCACTGTTTCGTTTTCTCGAAAGCCTGCTCGGCTGAATCAAATTGCGTCGGCAAAGTGAAATGCCGTAGGTGTTCGGAGGGTGACTCAGTGAATTTCAACCTGCCTTGTGCCGTCCACTTGCCAGCGTGCTCACAGCTTTGGAACTCCAGGACACAGCCTTCATGCTCGAACCAAAATTGTTTCTGCATTCGACCAAGATATCGCGGGAACTTTCCCGGTTCATCTCGCAGCGCCGTCCTCAAATCCTAACGTTACCTAGCAAATTTGCAGAGTGACTGAATCCCGCGCTGGGAACTCTTATGAACTGTGCCCTCCGCGCCGGAACTCGATAGGCCCGAGATCGTGGCCGCCCATCTCTGCGAAATACACAAGTGCTTCGCGAAAGCAGATGAGGCTTATCGCACATTTAGAACGCTGATATTAGAGAACCCGCCCCCACGCTATCTCACACCTATCGAGTGGTGGCCTATCTCCCTGAACTAAAAACGCATCGGCACCTAACACTAGCATCGTGCGCGCTGTTTCCAATTCCACAAACAGGAAGTCAGCCAGAGCTTCAGGTGAATTATCCCGTTTCTGCTCCCGATCAGGCGATTCCATTGACTCAATGGTAGCTGGATATGCAATCACCTGACATCCCGCTATATAGTTATGGCGTAGTACCGTAGTGCTAAAGCATGCCCGTAGGGCTAGCAATCTTTTCTGATATAGGATAAGCAGAATCAAGGCGTCTCCAGCCTCTGGTGCACCATGAGCGAGAGACGCCTAGCGTTCGCCTGCGCGAACATTTGCGCTGGCTGAATCAATTCGCACTCTCTGGACGGGGAGAAAGTGGCGACCTCAACAAAACGCGTCAGGATCGAAGAGAACGGAGAACTGCTGCCGGTGTGCGACCTCGCTCGGGAATATGAATTGCAGGCGTTTCCGTGGTGAAGCGAACTGCCGCGTTCGGGTTCCAGGTACACTCCGGGTGGGCGGTAATGGTTGCTCTCGCCGCTCCAGTTGCTGCGCCGGTGATTGTAAGACGATGCCGGATCGAGCTCGCCGATCCTCGAATTGCAGGCTCGCCGCAGCCATATCATGCAGCAAAATCGATGGAGTTAAAGCGAGCGCCGAGGCATATCTGCGGAGTTGTTGTGAAGCGTCCGCTGCGCTGGCACAGAAAGCAGTGCGGAATGCCCTGGCGGAATTGAGCGACTACCAAGTCAAGGGCGCGTGCGTAACACTTGCATCGGGCCGACCGCTGCCCAGCTTGGCCGACATTCTCGCTTCGCACCCGATGATGCATACGGCGGAAGGCGAGTTTTATCGGGTCGTTCTGCGCGAGGCGTGCGCCCGTTGCGGTCTCACTGAGACAGGCATCAAGCAGCGGGATCTGATCTCAGAGGCGACGCAGGCGTTGGGCCGTTCCGGGGACGATCTGCAGCGCTCGCTTATCGGATTTGGGAAACACGTCGGGTCACCGTGGCGGCAGGACGAGAAATCATCCGCGCTGGCAGCGTGGCTGGCCCTGGCACGGTCAGCGTGAGCAACAGCGAAGCACTCAGCAGAATGCCGCGCGTTCTGCCAGAATCTAATCAGGGACTCCTATGGCGAGCACGGTCTGGCGCGGTTTCATCACCTTTGGCCTGATATCGATTCCGGTACGGCTGTTCCGAGCCGCGCGTCCTGAGCGCGTGAGCTTGCGCCGGCTTTATCGGGCTGAAACTCCTCCCAGAAGTATGTTGGCGAGCCGGGAACCTGAAGAGGATGATTCGGTGGTCGAAGCGGCACCTGAACCCCCGAAAAGTCGCCGGATCACATCACCCGAAGGCGCGGAACCCGAACGCGCGAAACCTGAGCCTGCGCTCGCGCCTGTTCAGCAAGTTTCGGTTCGCAAAGGATCAGACGAGATTCTAGCGAACAGATCTGTTGTAAAGGGCTACGAATATGACAAGGGCCGTTACGTGGCAATCGAGCCTGAGGAGCTCAAGAGCATCGCGCCCAAGACCACCACGGAGATGCAGATCGAGGAATTCGTCAATCTAGCAGAGGTCGATCCCGTGTACTTCGAGACCTCTTACTACGTGGTTCCCGAGGAAGCAGGGGAAAAAGCATATGCGCTGCTCTATCGGTCACTGCAGTTGAGCGGCCTGGTCGCCGTCGCGCAGCTCGCGATGCACAATCGGGAACATGTCGTTATCCTGCGTCCCGGCGGTAAGGGTCTTCTTGCTCATACGATGTTCTTTAGCTCTGAGGTTCGGGCGGACGAGGAATACGCTGCCGACACCGGAATGGTGGCGCAGAAGGAACTCGATCTGGCTCAGATGCTCATCCACTCGCTCGCCGCGCCTTTCGAGCCGCAGAAGTACCGCGACACGTATCGCGAAAAACTCGAATCGATTATTGCGAGCAGAGTCGCAGGCCAGCCAGCCGCAATTCCGCAGAAGCCTTCACGCAGGGCAGCAGTGGTGGATATCACCGACGCTCTACAGAAAAGCCTGGCCGCCCTGAAGAAGCCAGCCGCTTCCGAGAAGCCAGCGGGTAGAGATGTGAAAAAGACCGGAACTCAGCGGAAGAAAATGTCACAGAATGCGGGATAGCGTTCAAAGAACGACCGGGGTTTTTACCGTCTATAAAAGGAACTCGCGGTATTAATTGGAGGCGGGTTAAGAAGGGCTATAAATTCGCCTCAAGCGCACGGGTTTTGGGGCGGCAAAAAACAAGCAATGTTTCACGTGAAACACTGCGGGTCAGTGTCTTTTCGCCTGTGTGAGCTGCAGGCACCGATCGACTGCTCTGGCTAAAGCATTGCATTTGCGCCGCACAAAAATTGCTTCTGGCCGTGACCACTTTCGGCTCGATTCCTGCATTCGTTGACAGCAGTGCCCGAGCGCAGAAACTTTAGTCCAGAATTTGAAGCGGTTTCAGGCGTCGCGCTCGGGTGGAAATCGGACGAGGACCAGGAGGCTCTCGAGAGGCGCTGAAACGGTAATAACCCGACGCAGGTACGCTGGAAGGCATGCTGAATAGCCTGCTTAGTTGGCCATCGAGCTCCGGTGCCTGATGTTTTCGAGATTTATATTCTGGCCATGGTTCACCGGACTGGTTTTTACCGTCATCGGCATCTTCGTCAGGCGAAGAGAAGTGGCCGCAACCGGCACGCTGGATAAGCTGGCCGTACTGGGACCGGCGTTTTTTGCTGCTTCGCTTGCGACCTTCGGAGCTGAACACTTGGCCGGGGCCCGATTCATCATGCAGGCGGTACCGCCCTGGATGCCGGGGCGTTTATTTTGGGCTTACTTTGTCGGCTTCGCCTTACTTGCCGCGGCGATAAGCATTCTCGTTATGAAATACGTGCGCCTGTCAGCCATGCTGCTAGGCATCATGATCTTCTTGTTCGTGCTCCTTCTGCATGTGCCTAGGGTGATCGCAAATCCAAGAGATCGTATTTCGTGGGCAGTCTTACTTCGAGATCTGGCTTTTGCCGGCGCCGCCTGGGCGCTGGCCGGCACTGAGTTTCGACAAAACAAAGGCTCGGAGGCCACGTGGCTAATTCTTATCGGACGGTTTTGTCTCGCGATTGCCGCCATCTTTTTCGGTGTCGAACACTTTCTGCATTCGAAATTTGCGCCCGGAGTTCCGTTACCCAAGTTGACTCCCGCCTGGGTTCCGGTCCCTGCTCTATGGGCGTATGTAACAGGAGCCGTGCTGCTGGCCGGGGGGATTGCTCTGGCGGTTAATCAACGGGCTCGGATGGCAGCGATCTGGATTGGGCTCGTGATGACGATACTGACCTTCTTCCTGTACCTGCCGATTTTCATCAGCGCTACACAGCCGGCGGCCATGAATGAAGGAACAAACTACGTAGCAGACACGCTGCTTTTCGCCGGCACGGCGCTGGTTCTGGCGCGAGCGCTCCCTGCAAACGGACCCTTTTCTGATAGGCGATATGCTGGCCTCGCAAAAGATGCTCTATGAACTCCAATCGCGTGACGACTTGCTCTGCGGTCCTTGGAATCTTGGCATTCGGCTTACTTCAACATTATGATGTACGATTGCGCTGGTCCCTGGACAGACGACGGGCAGCTCAATTCCGCTATCTTTCCCGACCCGACGAATCCTGAGCCGTACGAGTGCGAACCGGGAGGCAGCGCGGCTATATCACTTACGACGACTCCTTTTCCACTTACTACCGTGTCAGGTATTCAGACTGGCAGCGCGGGCTCGGAGGCACTTTCATGTGGTCTCTCGATGCGGACTACGACGGGCACTCCCAGGATCTCTTGGAGGCTATGTATACAGCGACTATCGCGAAATAAAATCGCGGCCAGCCTGGGTCACCTCGACAGCTCAGCCGATCATCCATTTGGTCTGTATCCAGCCTAAAGAAACGCCAGTCATCAGCAGACCAACGATGATGACCAGTGTGGGCGAGGCTATCGACAGCACACGAAAGAAAGGCTGACTCCCAGAGCGCGCACCTTTGGGCAGTAAATCCTTCGCGTACAGAACCAGCATGCCGATCAGCATCAGCACAAGAGCCAGGCCCATGCTGAAGGCGAGCAAGAGAACCAGGCCAAATCCCACCCGGCCTAAAGCGATGGCACCCAATAGAAGAATGAGCGCCGATTCACACGGGACAAGACCGCCGCTCGCGCCGAGAGCGACCAATCCTCCCCAGGAGATTTCATCCGGAACGTGCGAATGAGTATGGTTCGCGTGGTGGTGATGATGCGCGTGATCATGATCATGCACATGGTCGTGAGTGTGCGGATGCTCATGATGGTGCCCGTGATCATGATCGTGCGTGTGCGAATGCTCATGCGAATGAGTATCACCCGTCCTGGTCAGGCGCTTATGAAGCATCCAGGCGCCGACGGCTACGATCGAGAGACCAGACACGGCGCCCAGAACCAGGGTAATTTTTTCAGGAACGACGTAGCGAAACAGGAAAAGAGTAGCAATCCCCAGCACGAATACAGCGACGGTATGCGTGAACGTGACCATCGCGCCCAGAAACGCTGCGTGCTTGAGCGTGCCGCGCGAGCCGACCAAATATGCGGCCACGATTGTCTTTCCGTGTCCGGGAGTTAAGGCGTGGGCAGCCCCCAAACCGAACGCCACTACGATAGCCAAAAGGACGATCGGAAACGTGAGTTCCCGACGGTGCAGAACGCGCGAAAGGAAATCGCCACGCACGACTGAGCCTGGGGGCGCCGCTTGCGCCGTGCGGGTCACAGGAGACGATGCGCCGCGGACGGCAGCGGGCTGCGGGATGCTCGCTATGACCGGCTGAGAAGGGGGCTCCACGGCCGGCCCGGCTTTCGGCTTTTTCTGCAATGGTGCAACGACAACGGGAGTATTGAGACGCCACTCCAGTTCCGCGCGCAGATCCTGCGGGGGAGCAACGGTCGGATCAGGCGGATATTGTGTCAGCGCCTTGCTCAGGTCTTTACCTGATTGGCTGGCCTTGAGCAGCCTCACGCCGCTACCGGAGTCGATGACGATTTCCTTCCAGCCCGCACGTTCCGAGAAGTTTTGATCTTCCAATTCCAACTTCCCGCCATGAGTGTCGTTGACACGCGCTGCGATATCGAGACGGACGATGGGAAGGTTCCCGGCGCCATCGGCTACCGTGACCTTTGCGGATTCGAACTTGGCTGCCACGGGATGGCCGTCAACTGAGATGCGGAGGTGTTTCAACCATTCCCGTGCCTGTGCGCTTCCGTGGGCTTCCAATTCCGATTGAGGGGCAGTACGGTCGATATTCCAGGTGCGAAGAAGCTCGAAGGTCGGAATCTCGGCCAGGTCGAGAACATAGTGCAACTCGACTCCGCGGGAGTTTACGGTGAGCTGACTATAGTGGTTCACGCTGAAATTCCCCATGGGATGACAGAAAAGGGGAACACAACAGAGCAGAAGGAGCGAAATCCGTTTCATCTTAGATCCTCACCGGCTCGCGACAGAAACGCCTTCGGTTTTGACGAAATCGAAACGCGGATTGAGCGATGCCAGCCGATCAGCATATTGCCGGGCGGCAGTCGAGTCACCGGCCGCTGCGGCTATTTTGCCCGCGTGATAGTAGAAGAGCGGTTCAGGCGTGCCGAGCTTCAAGGCCTTCGCCGAAGCCGTCACCGCCTCGGGTAGCCGGTTGTTCTTCAGGAGCACCCAAGAGAGAGCGTCATATGTGTAGACGTCGCCGCGGATTGGGATTTCCACTTCCATCAGAGAGAGCGCGAAAGCGAGATCGCGGTTGTGATCCGCCAGGATCAAGGCGAGGGTCCGATTGGTTTTTTCGTTGGCGACTTTACCGAGGTTCTCGATTGTTTCAATCAGAGCTCGTTCAGCAGAAGCCTTTTCCGTCTGCCCTCCCGCGCCGTAGAGATCTTCCAGCGCCGCAGCATACTCAACCAGAGGCACAATGGACTGCGCGCGCTGGTACTCCTTGATTGCGTTCTCTTTGTGACCCAGTGCGGCTTCGACGCGAGCCAAACCTGCGTAAGCACGATGGAGACCGGGGAACAAATCGAGCGACGAGGTATAAGCAGAAGCGGCTTCGGGCAACTTGCCCAGCTTGAAATACATGTCGCCCAGTTCGGCCCAGCACCAAGCCGTGTTTTCAGGAACAGCATCGCCTGCCTCCACCGCCTGGCGCATCAATGCGATGGCGGCGACTCCATCCCCGGTGACGAAACGCCAGTAAGCGAGCCGGTTGTAGCTCGAAAGGTTCGGGCGCAGCGAGAACATACGACGATAGGCATCACCTGCCGGCCCATACTCGCCTAGATCCATATAGGCGTCGCCAAGATTACCCCAATTGCCGGCGTCGGACGGATCGTAGCGCGCCATGCTGCCGGCCCGGCGTGCCACGGTCTTAAAGTCATGGCGCTGCAGATCGATTTCATTTTGGAAACGAAGCGCGGTGAAGTTGCCGCCGTCCTTTTCCAGCATGCGGCTCACAATGTTCGAGGCACGCTCGAGATAGCCTCCGTCCGCGGATTCCCGCAGCTTCTGCAGGTAGGCCGAGACCAAACCGATCTGAAAGTGCAGGTCGTCGGGAGCGCTTTGAAGCAGCTTTTCGTACGCGCGAATCCGCTCGTCGGTTGAGGCATGAGCGAGTTGTTCGGCCTCCGAATTTGCGGCGCGGGAGCCGTGGACAGAGGCTTTCGCCTTCTGGTCCGCGGGCCTTTCCTGTGCTAACCCGAGGGCAGCGGCGGCGAGGATTACACAGACAACTCTCATCGCTTTGCCTCGGTGGCAGGATCCGTAAGTTCATGTCCCGGACAGGAGCTTGCGGACCCCAAATCGGCCAGGTCCTTCCTATATTTCCGGACAGCAGCGGTGTCGTTCAACTTCGAGGCGATTTGCGCGGCGTGGCAGAAATAGGAAGGATTGCGAACTCCCACTGCGAGCGCACGATCCATTTGAGTTTTGGCCTCGGAGTATCTGCCGTTACTGTAGAGAGCCCAGGCGAAAACGTCCAGCGTGCCGCAGTCCTGATATTCGGTTCTGCGGGCGCTGGCAAGCGACAGTCCTCTCACAGGATCGTGTTTCCGATTCAAGTAGAAGAGAATCAGATCGACGTCTGAATTCCCCGGTCTATCGCTATTCGGCTTCGCGTTTACTTCGAACTGCTGGAAAAGTACTGTCGCCCGGCCTGGATAACTGCTCTTTTCGACCGCTTCGGCCCAATCATAAAGGTTCTGAGTGTTTTTCACCTGGTTGTATTTTTTTTCGAGAAGCGAAGCGGCCTCATCGTATCGACCCTGAGCGCTGCGGATGCGGGCAAGGGTGGCGAGGGCAAGCTGCGAGTCGGGGAACACGAGCAAAGCCTGATTGATAACTTCTTCAGCCAGGCGTGTGTTTCCTGAAGCCAATTGCAGATCTGCCTTCCGGGTGAGATACCAGGCGCGTTGATCGGCATCGTTCGGAGATGTCCTCAGATTTGCTTCATCGTAGAACTCGATACTGCCCTCGGGGTCACCGAATACCTGCCGAAGCGCGGCAGCCTTTTCGAAACCGAGCGCGCTTCCGGGGCGCAGGTCGAGAATCCATTGGGCATCACGTTCGGCTTCTGCATAGTTTCCGAGCGCCATATTTGCGTTAACCAGAAGCCCCCAGTTGAAAGTGTCATCAGGCACTTTACTGTTCAGCTCGGTCGCGATCTTCAAGGCTTTAAGAGTTTGCTGGGTCTCGAGGTAAAGAACAGCCTGGAGCTTTCGTGCCTGGTAATTGCCGGGCTCCAGCTCGAGAGAGCGCTGCAGGGCTGCGGCCGCGTCATCGTACACGGCCGCATCCCGGGTATCGCGAAGCTTACGGTAAAACGCGAATGCGAGGTCGTTGTAAGACTGCGCATCGGGCGTGACTTTGAGCTTCTTCCGGGCAGCGGCAATCCTCAGTTCTAGCGGAGAGGCAATGCCGGATGCTGCCTTGGTGGCTTGAGCGGGGGCGCTTTGCTGTGCCGGGACGAGCGAGAACGGGAGCAGCAGCAGAGCGGGGAGTATCTCTGGGTAACGCATAGGGTTGCACGAGTTCCGCTTGTTGGAACGGAATCGAGTGGGCTGCTAATTTACCGGGCAGGCAGAACCGGTATCTCTGGTACAGCCAGCTTCGCCGGGATCGATATGCCTTCGATCGCGGCCATTTTGGGCGAATGCCACGAAGGGGAAGACTTCCTGATACGGCACATCATTGGTATTCACACCGTCCCCGATGCGGTTATTCGGGAAGATGTTAAACCCGGTATGCAGCACACCGGCAACAGCGCGGGCGGAGATGTCGGTGACGTCATCTGAAATGCGGCGACCGTTCGGGTAGCCAGCCGCGTCGCCAGCCAGAAGACCGAGGCGCCGCCGGTTAGCAGCAGGCGTGGGTGGAACACCAGTGTTGAGCCGCAGCAGATCGGCAATGGGACCTGGAGTGGTGCCCGGAGCTGCGATTGGCGCCGCGTACTGGACGAGCGGCAGAAGATCGGTGCGGGGAGGAGCCGGGATCTTGATTCCGTAAACTGCGTTGAAGACACGCGCCAGTAGAGGATCCAGATCAAAATGAGCAAACTGGGCGTCGTCTTTGGGCTGGCTCATGCTCCAGTAATCTTTGTAGCCGGTGCCGATGATCAGTTCATTGATGAGCGGATTTCCCATGCGCTGCACCTGAGAGTAGGAGCCTGAGGAGACGGCATTGAGCGGGGCGCGACGGACAGTGATTCTCGGGCGATAGGTTGCACCCCACGCGCCGATGGTTGCAGCCGGATGATTCGCCGCTACCCTGGTTCCGGTGCGAGTCAGCATGGAAATTGGCACTTCAATCGCTATGGTGTTGACGTTGTAGCCAGATACGAAATCAGGGGCGGTGTTGACGTTGTCCTCGGCATCTTGAGCAGCGGTAAGAACACCTCCACCGGCACCCTGTCGAAAGTTCAGCGAATCGAAGGCAGCGCCGAGGTCGATGTAAAAGGGATCATCGACGGTACCGGCAAAGACCTTGATGCCATTTTCGAAAGTGTAGATGCCTTGCTGGGCGAGCGCCGGATAATCCGGCATGGTGCGCGGCCCCACATTGCTCGGAACAGCAAACAGGGGAGCGCCGCTGGTGTTCGTTAAAGCGGTACTGACACCGTGCTTGACCATCGTGACGGTGTAGAACTGGCGCAAGTTGAGCCCCGCTGAGCCCGGACCATCGAGTGAGGTGATGGCGGGTGGAACGACGGGCGTGCCAGGGGCAACCGGGGGCGGGGAGTTAGCCGGGGCGTTAATTCCGTTACCCGCGCCCACAAACCCGGTAAAGAGATCGGGCGCTCGAATTTCGGTATGGAACTTGACCTCGAATGTGATGTCCTCGACGGCATCATTATTGTTATCGACCTTGATCGTGTAAAGAATGTTGTCGTCGAAGGGGAAGTAATTCGGGCCATTGCCGGGTTCGAGAAACGGGTCTACGTCAAGCAGAAACGTTACTTTGGAAGGGTCGTCGTAGCTGACGAAGGCAAAGAAATCCGTGATGTCCGCCTTCTGATCGAGCGCGGTGATTGGAGCTTCGCGGTGGCTTGCGGCGAATCCTGGAGGTGGGACTGCGATTAGCGCCGCTGTGAGGGCGCAGACGAGGGGCTTCAATTGAGGCATAGCACGTTCCTTCCTGGTTCAAGAGAGCATACGTAAAATGGCGTGGCGGCGGATGCCCAGCGCAAAAATAAATCCAACTAGGACGAGCAACAAATTGCCGGGTTCGGGAACCGTGCTGAAGTGATTGCTGAGAGTACCTGCCGAGGCTGAACCTGCCAAGCCTCCGTCGATTGTGAAGTCGTCTGTGACGTTCAAGAAACCGGCGGCACTGAAAGATGCGGAATCGGCGTTCTGAACTCCGTCGAGTGTCAGCAGGCTGTCCCGGGGTGCCGGTACATCCGGAGACGCCATCTCGGCCCGAACTTGCCTTCGCGCAAAAGTTCTGAATTCCTGTAACTGCGCCGTCACCTGTTTCAGACGACCCGGTCAGCGCGATAGCAGAGTCGCCAAGAGAGTTTCCTGAAATAACGATAAGTGAAGAACGCCTCCAGCACTGTTCCTGCGCTCGCCGAGACATTGACAGTCGTCGTCAGACCCGGATTGGCTGTGGAACCGAAAGGCGACAGAGAAATACTTGCAGGGCTGATAGGCGTGGCACCACTAACTTCGGTCAGCACCGCAAAATCTGACAAAGTATCGGCACCGATCGTGCATCCATCCTGCTCCCAAAGCAATGTAGCCCGAAAGCGAATCGTTTACGCAAGCCGAACTTGCAAAGCCGAGCTGAGAGACTGCAACAACAAGCGCAGAGAGTATACAAACCTTTCTCACGAAGATTCCTCCCCTGTACAGCTGCCGCGGTACCGAATCTAAAAACGTAAGTTATGCCAGCGTAGATGTAACGATGGTCGATGGTTTAGTGGATTCAGCTTACAGCTTCTTTACGAGTGCAGGAAGTACTAGCGGTTTGGCTCGGGACCACCGGGATGTCTCTTTTACATAACTTTTACGAAAAGGCGCAGAACGACCGCGGGAATTACCGCAAACTTCAGTCAAGTGGCCTTTCGATTCGGAAGGAATCCCTGGATGTTCAGATCAGGACCATGGCAGAGACCTCCCTGCCTTTCGCCTCTCTGGGCGTCCGGGGAGCGAACTGGATAGTTCGTCACGCGTCTTTCGCGATTGAACAGGCGTCTCCTGGGTCGGTTGCTTTCGGGGGGCAAGGGAAGGCTGGTTGGTGAGACTCCAACCAGCCTTTGCATGTCTCTACAAGTTTCCTTGCGCCTTAGCCAGTTAATGCCCTGCTATTTGCCCAGCGCTTTGCCACTTGGTAGCAACCCAGTTGTCTTTTACCCCTACAGGATGACTCCAGGGCGCCAGTTCCATCCGGAGATGACGGCCCAGCGTGACCAGGTATGGTTCATAGAGTCGCCGCATCTCTGCGAGCCGATTCCAGGATTCTTCGTCCGAACGCACCAGCAATCCGTGTTTGCGGAGGTCGTCGCAAACTGTCCGGAAGCTGTCTCGGGGTAGACGCTCCGGTACATCTGTGGACGGGCCCCTCTGAAAGACCTGCGCAATATCTACGACCGCATGGCGTCCCATGGCAAAGGTCAATTGCGCCTGGGAACTCGGCTCGTCTTCCAGGCAAGCCATAGAAAAAGCGCAGGTATCAAGGATCGCAGTAATCGCCGTGACCCAGTTTTGATTGGTGTGTTGGGAGCGAAAATAACACAGCACGGGATAGGAGATATGGCTCTCCATGATTTCCGCGCACCACCGTTCCCAACCTGCCAGCAACTTTTCAAGGCCTTGTGGATGGCCGGCTCGAGCAGAGCGACGGAGCAGTTCTGCCGCTGAGGGCGGTGATCCGGCCCGGGCATCGAGCAGTGAGATCTCCAGTTCCCGTCGCGAGAAAGCTTGGTACAGAGCTGGAAGGTAGCCGATGACCAAAGCGACCAGCCCCAATCCCAGGCCAGCTTCAATCACGGTTCCCAGCCTCGCGCCGGGCGAGCGCGGTGTCACATCACCCAATCCCAGAGTTGTCATCGTCGTTCCACTTGCATACAAGTCCATGGCAAAGGTGAGTGTGTCTCCGTCCGGCAACTTGAATGGAGAGTGGATCGACCAGTCCATCAGAGCGAAGGCGAAGATCAGGGATACGCCCCAGACCACAAACAGTGCAAGCAATGAGAAGGGGCCAAAGATGGAAAGAAAGGAAGACCGGAGTTTCAGACTCCTGATTCGGTTCGACAAAAAGCAAAAACCGCTCCAGGCTGTTAAGTAGTAGTATCGCGTCAACCGAAATCTGCGATCGATTTTACGCGGCAACACGATAGTTTCGAAAATTTCCCAGAGCACAAGGAGCGCAACACCGAGGGCAAGGATGAAAGTGAAGGTCTGCATGCAGGGTAATGCGGGAACCGTTGGCTCTTCACAATTATGATGGCTTGGATGTGCTATCCCCAAGGCGAGCATCACGGCGGTGTTTGAAATGGCGCTAAACGACAATAGAAGCAGCCCCCTTTCATGCTGGATCACATCTCGGTGCATGGCGCGCGCCAGCACAATTTAAAGAACGTCAGTGTAGAAATTCCCCGGAATACCTTTACGGTCATTACGGGATTGAGCGGATCGGGCAAGAGTTCGCTTGCTTTCGACACAATCTACGCGGAAGGGCAACGAAGGTACGTCGAAACGCTCTCGCCGTATGCCCGACAGTTTCTGGACCAGATGGAACGGCCGGAGGTGGATTCGATCGATGGTTTGAGCCCCGCGATTTCGATCGAGCAGAAGACAACTTCACGCAGCCCGCGGTCGACCGTGGGAACGGTCACGGAAATTTACGATTACTTGCGGCTGCTGTTCGCCTCGATTGGAGTGCCGCACTGCCCGCTCTGCGGAACTGAGATCGCGCGGCAGTCGCCGACCCAAATTCTGGAACAGGTCTTCAGCTTGCACCGGAATGAGAGGATCATGATCCTGGCGCCGATTGCTCGCGGCCGCAAAGGTGAATACAAGAAAGAACTCGAAGCGATCTCTAAAGGCGGATTCCGGGCGCGAATCGATGGCGAACTTCGAACCCTCGATGAGCCGCTAAGACTCGACAAGCGCAAGAACCACACGATCGAAGTGGTCATTGATCGCCTGGTTGTTAAGCCGGGGATCGAACAGAGGCTTGAAAACTCGATCCAGACGGCCTTGAGGTGGGCCGATGGATTGGTGATTGTGGCGGTAGTGGATGGACCGGAGCGGCTGTATTCCGAGAAGCTCGCCTGCCCGAATGACGGAACCAGCATTCCTCAGTTGGAGCCGCGCTCATTCTCCTTTAACAGCCCGTACGGAGCATGTGAAACGTGCAAGGGCGTGGGCAGCACGTGGGCTTTCGACCCCGTGAAGGTGATAGCCGATGCTTCAAAACCCCTGCTGGACGGAGGCTTGGGGCCGGGCTCGACCTCGTCTTACATGAGCTCGGCGTTGACCGAAATGGCGGAAGAATGCAATATCGATTTGGCCCAGTCCTTCGAAGAGCTTCCGAAGAAGACTCGGAATCTGCTCATTTACGGGAATAGCCGGTTTCCGGGGATTCTCAAGACGCTCGAAGAGAATTATGCGCGCGCTACCGAAGGCTATCGGGACTGGTTGATGGAGTTTATGTCGCCGACGGTTTGTCCCGACTGTAAGGGCCGGCGACTGCGCTCTTCGAGCCTGGCGGTGACGATAAAAGGTCTGTCCATAGCGGATTTCACGGGAATGCCGATTGCCAGGGCGTTACCGTTGATCAAAAGCTGGCGCTTCACGGAGCGCGAACTTCAGGTAGTAGGGCGCGTGGTGGAAGAAATCTCGAACAGGCTCGAGTTTCTGTGTGCGGTCGGCCTGGACTACCTGAGTCTGGAGCGATCTTCCGCGACGCTTTCCGGAGGCGAGGCGCAGCGCATTCGATTGGCCACCCAAATCGGATCGAAGCTGCGGGGTGTCCTCTATGTATTGGACGAGCCATCGATCGGGCTGCATCCGCGCGACAACGGAAGATTGATCGACACACTGCATCGCTTGCGGGATCTGGGCAACACGGTATTAGTGGTGGAGCACGATGCGGAGACCATCGAGCGCGCGGATTATGTAGTCGATCTGGGTCCGCGGGCAGGGCTACTGGGCGGGAATCTGATGGCACAGGGAAGCCCGGCCAAGATTATGGAGACGCCGAAATCGCTGACCGGCGAATATCTTTCGGGCCAGATGGCGATACCCTTGCCCGCTACGCGACGCCGGGGGAATGGTCTCACGTTAGCAGTGAAAGGCGCGCACGAGCACAATCTCAAGAATGTAGATGCTGATTTCCCGCTAGGAACGCTCATTGTCGTGACAGGCGTCTCGGGCAGCGGCAAATCGACGCTTGTACACGATATTCTCTATCGCGCGCTGGCCAAGGAAGTGTACGGGTCGAGCCAGGAGCCGGGAGCACACGAGGCGATCCTCGGATTGGAGAACATCGACAAAGTTGTTGCAATCGACCAGGCACCCATCGGGCGAACGCCGCGATCGAATCCCGCAACTTATACGGGCGTGTTTGGGCCGATTCGGGACATATACGCGATGCTGCCGGAATCGCGGGAACGCGGCTACAAGGCGGGGCGATTCAGCTTCAACGTCAAGGGTGGCCGGTGTGAAGCTTGCCAGGGCGACGGATTGAAGCGCATCGAGATGAACTTCCTGCCGGATGTGTATGTAACGTGCGATGTTTGCCGCGGGCGCCGGTACAACCTGGAAACGTTGGAAGTCAAGTACAGGGGCAAAAGCATTGCCGACCTGCTTGAAATGAGCATAGATGAGGCGCTTGAAGTTTTAAAGAATATTCCTCAGGTTCATGCAAAGTTGAAAACGTTGCAGGACGTGGGACTCGGGTATCTGCACCTCGGGCAATCGTCGACATCGTTATCCGGAGGTGAAGCACAACGGATCAAGCTGGCCAAGGAGCTAAGCAAACGTCAGACCGGACGGACCTTTTACCTGCTCGACGAGCCAACAACGGGACTGCATTTCGAAGATGTGCGGCACCTGCTCGATGTGCTGCAGAGGCTAGTGGACCTGGGGAATACGGTAGTGGTGATCGAGCATCATCTGGACGTCGTCAAGAGCGCCGACTATCTGATCGATCTTGGGCCAGAGGGCGGCGAAGCAGGCGGCCATATTGTGGCAACGGGAACACCGGAAGAAGTGCTGCGCGACAGGAGGAGTCATACCGCGGAAGCGCTTCGTAAAGTGATGAAGGTGACCTATGCAGGGTGATGAGATCGGCGACACGCCTCAGGACGTAACGCCCGAGACACCTTCTCTCGAAGTGGTCTCCTCCGAACCTGCCGTTCGGGTGCCCGAGCGCGAGCCGTTCTGGGGCTACATGGATCTGTTGCTGGTGCTTGGATTACTGTTTGGCCTCAGCGTGATTGTTGCGGTGATGGTCGGCCTGCTGGCAATCCCATATCCCTCGCTGCGCACCGATCAGACACCGCTCGCGCTGCCTGTTCAGGTGGCATTCTACGGGTGTCTTTACTCGAGCTTTGGTGTGGTATTGGGGTTGCGGTATCACAGACCTGTGCTTTCTTCGCTCGGATGGAGGAAACCGCATGTAAACCTGGCATGGATAGCGGGCGGGGGGATCGTTCTGGCATTCGTGCTTTCCGCGTTGGGCAGTTTGCTCAAGGCCCCAAAGATCGCGTTGCCGTTCGAGAAATTGACGAACACGCCGGCCTCGCTGGCTTTTTTCGCGGTTGTCGCGATCGTGCTTGCCCCGTTCTTCGAAGAGCTTTTCTTCCGCGGATTCGTTCAGCCGCTGCTTTCCCGGACATTCGGGACGATTGCAGGGATTTTGATAACAGCGGCATTGTTCGGAGCGTTGCACGGATTTGAGTATTCCTGGGTATGGCAGTATGCCGTATTCATTTCGCTTGCCGGAGCGGTGTTTGGATGGTTGCGCGCGCGAACCAATTCGATCGTTCCTTCGACCGTAATGCATGGTTGTTTCAACGCCGTTTCGGTCGTGGCCCTGGCTTTTGGAAAGAACATATAAAGATGACTGAACCTGCAGTTCTTGCGCAAAGCACAATCGAGACGATTGAATGGACACCCGAAGGCGTAGTGATGATAGACCAGACCCGGTTACCGCGCGAAACCGCCTTTGTGACGTGCCGCGACTATCGAGAAGTGGCGAATGCGATACGGAGCATGGTCATCCGCGGCGCTCCCGCGATCGGAGTGGCGGCGGCAATGGGCGTCGCCTTGGGTGTATTGAAATCAGAAGATCCGGAAGCGGACCTGCCGGAGATCTGCGAGACGCTGGCCAAGACCCGGCCCACAGCGGTTAATCTTTTCTGGGCTATCGATCGCATGAAAGCTGTTTATGGTTCAGTGCGAGGGCTTGGGCTCGAAGAGATCCGCGAAAGAATGGTCGCAGAAGCGCAGGCCATCCGCAGGGAAGATATCGCGATCAATGAAGCGATAGGGCGGAACGGTGCACCGTTGGTACCGAATGGCAAAACAGTTCTCACGCACTGCAACGCGGGAGCACTGGCGACGGCGGGATTTGGAACCGCGCTCGGCGTGATTCGCGCGGCTGTGCAGTCCGGCAAGAAGATCGATGTTTTTGCCGACGAGACGCGACCCTTTCTGCAGGGTTCTCGGCTGACGGCATGGGAACTACAGCGCGACGGGATCGAGACGACGGTAATCACCGACAATATGGCTGGCCATTTTTTGAAGAGCGGACGCATCGGATGCGTCGTGGTGGGGGCGGATCGAATTGCGGCCAATGGTGACGTTGCCAACAAGATTGGGACCTATGGCGTCGCGGTGCTGGCGCACGAAAACCGCGTTCCGTTCTACGTGGCGGCTCCCATATCGACGCTGGATTTGAAACTTGCTTCCGGTGATGAGATTCCGATCGAAGAACGGGCGTCGAAAGAAGTGACAGAGGTGCAGGGCACGGCGATTGCGCCGGAAGGCATCCGAGTAGCGAACCCAGCCTTCGATGTCACGCCCAACCGGTATGTTTCGGCCATTATTACGGAGCGCGGCGTGGCGCGTGCGCCATTTCCGGAGAGTCTGAAGAGGTTGAGCGAGGATCATCGCTGAGCTCGGCGAACGAGCACCGATTGCGTTGTTATCCTTTAGACAGCTTGCCATTTAGGTTTTCCAGGTGCGCAACAGGCCGCCGGTCCTTGCGTTTTCCCCCTTACCTTTATTTTCCGTTGGTGTTGCTGGCCGGTTCTGGACTCGTCCTGGCAAGGCGAGCCGATACTCCAAAACCAGGAACACTAGTTTCGATTCTCCAGGGCGAACTTAACCGGGAATTCGAATCACTGAAGGCAAAGGCTAATCCGGCGCCTTATTTTATGGCGTATGAGGCGACCGAGGAGGAGACAGAATCCGTCTCCGCTTCGCTAGGGGCGCTGATCGACAACGTACACGGCCATCAGCGCGGTGTGGATACGACGATTCGCGTCGGATCGGCCCGGTTCGATAACTATCATCCCTACAAGGGAACGCCGGTTCGCTTTACAACATTTACACCGCTGAGTCTCGACGATAATGTGAATCAGATCCGGCGCGCGCTTTGGGCGGACTCGGACCGCGTCTATCGAACCGGCTCCAGACGATATTTGCAACTCAAGACGGATAATCAACTGCTCGTTCAAGAAACGAATGAGGATGGCGACTTTTCGTCGGAAGAGCCGGCTAGTTACTCTCAGCTACCTCCCAGTTACAAGTACGACACGGATGTGTGGGCCAAAAAATTGCGCCTGTGGTCGGCGGAGTTCAAGAAGCATCCGAAGGTTCTGGCTTCAGGAATCAGCTTCCAGGCGCGGCGCGAGATCAGAACGTTTGTGAATACGGAAGGCAGCAGCGTGCAGCAGGGGAGCAACCTGTTCCGGGTGGAAATTCAAGGTGCTGCCCTGGCGGCCGATGGAATGGAATTGAGTGATTTTGCCACGATCGAGGCGGCAGATCCAGCGCACTTTCCCGCGGACAATCTGATCCAGGGGAAGGTCACTTCACTGGCCGACAAGTTGGATGCTTTGGTAAACGCTCCGCCAGCGGAACCGATCGTTTGTCCGGCGATTTTGTCGGGCAGAGCATCGGCCGTGTTTTTTCACGAGATATTCGGGCATCGCGTCGAGGGCCACCGGCAGAAAGATGTCAGCCAGGGGCAGACGTTCACGAAAATGCTTGACGAGAAAGTTCTGCCGGATTTTGTGAGTGTAGAGTTCGATCCCACCCGCAAAGACTACGGCGGTAGCGATCTGATCGGCTATTACCAGTACGACGATGAGGGCGTGAAGGCCAGGCCGGTAACTGTCGTTGAGAACGGGGTATTAAAGACATTCCTGCTCTCGCGATCGCCAGTTGGCCAATTCGTACACTCCAATGGCCACGGACGGCGACAACCCGGATTCGAAGTGGTTTCGCGCCAGTCGAATCTGATCGTCGAGTCGACTAAGCAGGTTTCCGACAAGGAACTTCGCGGGCAATTGGTGGCGGAGATCAAGCGGCAAGGCAAGCCTTACGGCCTATATTTCGAAGAGGTTTCGAGCGGCTACACGCTAACGGGACGCCGAGGGCTGCAAGCCTTCACCGTGGTGCCGCTTGTTGTATATCGCGTGTATCCGGACGGCAGACCGGACGAGCTGATAAGAGGTGTTGACATCGTCGGAACACCCCTTACGAGTTTTGCGAAGATTCTGGCCACCTCGAATCACTCGGAGGTATTCAACGGATATTGCGGCGCGGAATCGGGCAGCATTCCGGTCTCGGCTGTATCTCCTGCCATTCTCGTTTCGGAAATAGAGACGCAGAAAAAACCGAATTCGCAGCAGCGGTTGCCGATTCTGGCGAGGCCGGAGGCGGAGTGAAATCCTGGTTCACGCTAAGCTCGGCCGGCATAGCGACCGCTGTCGTGCTGACCTGCGCGGCGAGAGCGGACAAAGACTCCGATACCTGGCGCCAGGACCCGCAGTTACGCGCCATGGCCGATGAGCTCAACCGCTCAAAGAGCCTGAAGCTCAACGATCTGGATACGCCTTACTTTATTCAATACTCGAGCGATGATGCGGAGCAGATGGCCGTCAGCGCCAGCCTCGGAGGGCTCACTCATTCGGAGCGCTTTCATTTGCGAAGGCCCGGCGCTGTTGTTCGGGTGGGTAGCTACAGCTTCGACAATGCCAACTCCATCTACTCGGTCGCGGAGCGCCTCGGGTTGTTCCCTCTGGACGACGACTATCAGGTGATGCGCACTTCGCTATGGCAAGCGACGGATGCAATGTACAAAGCGGCGACCGGCCAGATCACCGCTAAGCGGAATGCGCTGCGCGAGATTTCCGAGCCGGACAAGACGCCGGACCTGGCGGCGGCGAAAACGGTGCACGTTCTGGATCCGGTTGTGAGGCCGGAGATTGATTTACAAGCATGGGAAGCGGTGGCGAGGAATGTCTCTGGCGGCTTTGTATCGCATCCTGCCGTTCTGAATTCGAGTGTGCGGATCCAGATCATCTCTTCAACTTACCGGCTGGTCAATTCGGAAGGCACTACAGTGCGTATTCCGGAGACATTGAATGAGATCCAAATCCGCGCCAGCGGCAAGGCAGCCGATGGCCAGCCGGTGTGGAACCAGGAGTTCTTTGTTGCACCGCAACCGAACGGATTTCCGAACAAAGATGAGTTGGGGAAAGCGGCCGACCTCGTAGCGACCACGACCGAAGCTTTGACCAAGGCACCTGTAGCTGAAGACTATACCGGCCCAGTCATTTTCGAACAAGAAGCGGCAGGTCAAATGATGGCCGAGGTTCTGACGGACGCGGTCACGCTGCGCCGCAAACCGCTCGCTCCGCCAGGCTCTAATGAGGGAGCGCGAATGCTCGAGAGCGTGTGGGTTTCGCGCACTGGATCGAAGGTTGTGCCGGATTGGCTGAGCGTCTTCGATGATCCACTGAGGAAGAAGTATGGTGGCAAAGAACTGGCGGGATACTACAGGGTCGATGATGAGGGTGTACCTGCGCAGCGCGTCCAACTGATCGACAAGGGTACTCTGCGCGGGTTCTTATCGAGCCGCATGCCGGTCCGCAACGTGAATGGCTCCAACGGGCACGGGCGATTGCCGGGTGGTTTTGGTTCGGAAGCGGCGGTTCTCGGGAACTTGTTTGTCGAAGCGGCCCAACGAGTCCCGGAAGCGCAGCTTAAAGCCACGTTGATCGAAAAGGTGAAGTCTGCGGGGCTTCAGTATGGGGTGATCATCAAGCGCCTCGACTTTCCATCGACTGCCACGCTAGCCGATCTACAGAGCATGGCGGTTCAACTCCACAAGAACGGGGCCGCCCGAACACTCGATCCGCCGATCCTGGCGTACCGTGTTTTCAGCGATGGGCGAGAAGAGCTGGTACGTGGGTTACGCTTTCGCGAGTTCAGCGCCAAGGACCTGCGCGACCTGGATGCGGCATCGGACCAACCCTACGTGTTCAACTATGTCAACGATGGCTCCTCGCTCAACATAGCCGACCTGAGGAGCGAAGCAACCACCTCATCCATCATCTGCCCCTCGCTCCTGTTAGACAGCGTCGAGTTGACGCGGGCCGAGAACGAAGCGGGCTCACCGCCTGTTGTACCTCCTCCTTCTCTCGTAGCCGGGCAGTAGTTTCTATGCGCATCCTAAGCAGGGCCATCTTCAAAGAAATATTCACAAGCGCGCTCCTTGGAACATTACTCTTCATATTCGTTCTCTTTCTGAGGACTATCGAACGGCTTTCGTCGCTGCTCGTCAAGACCTCTGCGCCCCCAGGCGTAGTGGCCAAACTCTTTCTGTATGCGCTGCCTTCTACGCTGCCGTTTGCACTTCCGCTGGGCGTGCTGGTGGGAGTCTTGATCGGATTAAGCCGCATGTCCGCCGACAGCGAAATCACAGCTATGCGCGCTGCTGGAATTTCGAGTGCGTCGGTATTGCGACCCGTTCTCCTTTTCTCGTCGCTGGCGCTCGTGCTGACGGCACTGGCCTCGCTTTGGCTGACTCCTCTGTCGCTGCATTTGGAATCCAAAGTAGCTCGAAACTTTGCGGCGGCGCAGCTTACTGGAAACATCGAAACCAGAATCTTCGATGAGCAGTTTCCAAATACGGTGCTTTACGTGGGCAATGTAAGCACGGTCGGGAATCAGACATTCTGGCACCAGGTGTTCATAGCCGATGTGACACCGCCGGATGAGCTAGTGCGGGAAGGAAAGAATCGAGGAGCCGGTCCGCGGGTCATAGTGGCCGAAGCAGCGATTCCGACCGCCGACGCGGCTCACAACCGGATCATTCTCGACATGCGAAATTTCCGTTCAACTGAACGGAACAAAGAAGGAAAGGTCATCACGACCGCGGCACCCGCACAAGTGGAGGCTCTGCAGGCCCAGAAGCAAGAAGATTTACAACTTAACAAAACCGTCCAGGAGATGGACACCGGGCCGCTTTACAAACGGGTCTATCATCGCCACGATCTCTCGAGCGAGGATTACGTGGATGCCGCTATTGAACTGCATCAGCGGTTTGCTCTTCCGATGGCCTGCATTTTGCTTTCACTGGTTGGCGTTCCTTTAGGGATCTCATCGAGAAAAGGCGGGAAATCCGCGGCGTTTGTTTTGACGGTAATGGTGGCGTTCGTGTACTATCTGGGCTTCATCACGCTAATCGGCTTGGCGAAAAAAGGAAGTCTGCCGGTTCCGATTGCGGTTTGGACACCCGATGTCGTTTTTCTCGTGGCCGGGGTCGTTTTTAGCTCAAGGTTGGAAAAGCCCGGTGACTACGACTTTGCGAGCTGGTTCAAACACATTTTCCGAGGGCTTTTAGGCAGGATCATGTCGCTAAGACCGACGCCCGGCAAGCGTGAGACCCGCCTTGCCGTGGTCAGGCGATTCGTTCTGCGGCCCATGCTTATCGATGGCTATGTTCTGAATGGCTTCCTGTTTTACCTGGTGATTTTACTCGCCGCACTGGTGTCGCTGATCGAAATATTCACGTTTTTTGAATTGCTCGGCGACATGATCAAGAACGACATCAGTATGTCGATGATGCTGGACTATCTCTGGCACCTGGCTCCGAGTCTGATCTACCAGCTCACTCCAATCGGCACACTGGTTGCCTCGCTGATCTGCTTCGGCATTTTGACCAAGTACAACGAAGTTACGGCCTTCAAAGCGGGTGGGGTGAGTGTCCACAGATTGGCGGCACCCGTATTGGTGGTGAGCCTGGCCGTGAGTGGGTTGCTGTTCATTTTCGATCACTACTACATTCCGGAGGCAAACCGGCGACAAGAGATGTTGCGGGCCGAGATCAAAAAAAAGCCGATTGCTACCTATCTCCGCCCGGACCGTCAGTGGATTTTTGGCGAAGGCTCGAGAGTCTACAACTTTCAGTATTTCGATCCCAAGAAGCACGTAATGTCTAAGGTCAATGTCTATGAGTTGGACCCCAAGACGTTCCGCATCGACCATCAGATTTCGGCGGACCGCGCAGTCTGGAGTCCGGCTAAACGCACCTGGGTATTCGAGAACGGGCTAAGCCACACGGGTGAGGACGGCTTCCAGCAGTTTTCAGGTAAGACTGCCACGGCCACCTTCCCGGAATTGATCGAGCCACCATCCTGGTTCGCTAAGGAAGAAAAAGAGTACAAGGAGATGAACTTCGAGGAGCTTGGAAGCTACATAAGAGAATTGCAGCTGAGCGGCCTGAATACTGTGCCTCTGCAGGTCCAGTATTACAAGAAGTTTTCGGTGCCACTTTTTGCACTGATTATGGCGATTCTGAGTATTCCTTTTGCATTCCTGGCGGGTAATCGGGGCGCTATGGCGCCGGTAGGCATTAGCCTGGGCATAGCGATTGCCTATTGGACTATCGGCACTCTGTTTGAGCAGATCGGAGACCTGAACCAGCTTCCAGCAATTATGGCGGCTTGGTCGCCCGACCTCATTTTCTCGTTAGCCGGTTTGTACTTTATGGCGCGGATGAAAACCTGAAGGAGTGCGAGAACAGTCTTCACTGACGCCTCGCGGGCCAGAACGGTGGGAGGCTGGCGTGATGGTGCGCCCGGACAGATTCGAACTGCCGACCTTCTGGTTCGTAGCCAGTATCGCACGCCGAGTCAAAAACTTACAGCCTTACCTGTTTTTGCTCAGAGTGCTGCAATTTCAGTGGCTTCCGTATGCCTTCTAGCGAATGAGAGAAACGCTTCTACACGTAGAGTGGGCATACTTTTGAGCATACCGAAGAGGGCAATTCTCATCTCGATTTTTAATACCGCCCTTGAGGATTTTGAACACCTGCACCATAGGGTTGTGAGTCCTGGGAATCGGCTTCCATCTACTGCTCTCCTTCGCCACTGATCGCTAAAAAGATGTTGCAAACGTGAACCTTATCGGCTACCTTCATGTTTGTCGTTACCAAGTGTTGCGACCAGTTTTGAGAGTTTCCCTGTGAGATTCCCTGTTTCAGATGGAGGGGAAGCGGTGATGTAGCACAGGCAAATTTACGGTCACTATTACAGAATTTCCGATGCTCACGGTTGAGTGAGATAGGCCAGGGCCCGGCGTTTTTCGGTGTCTTGAGAACACAAAGAAAGGGCAACCGAAAGGAAATGACTTGGCCGGACCTGCAGAATTGTTTTAGGGCCATACCGGATGCTTACGAGCACCTGCATGCGGACGGGACCCACCTGATGAATGACCGAGAAGACGCCGGTGTTTGGTTCGTGAAGGGCGGCCCCATGGGCGCGAGCCGAAGATACGAAATAGCTGCCCGGCTAGCGGGGGAGCTTCTCAATCCTGGAACGCGCAATGGACTCACAACCTGGCTTAATGCACTGCGTCGGCGTCGTGTGAACCTGAGGTCGAATACTGGGGAGGAGGTGGATAAAGACGGAACTACTCGGAAGATCGTTCTCAGCTTGATCACTAACCTCTGCCGAACGTCTGCTGATTTCTGTTGTGAACTAGAACTCGAAACCATCCAGGCTATGCGTGTTAATCGGGAGAACCTAATTACACGTGAGGCCATCGAGGCGGATGCTGCAATCGAAGTGCAGAATGTACCGCAATATGTTACGGAAGAGATCGGAAGGACGGTAGTAGATTCACCCGTCAAGGAACGCCGCCGCCACGCGATAAATGCTTATATTGAAGAGGTATACAGACGGAAGAAGAAGCGCATAACCCGGACGGATATTTGGAGAGCGGCACACTACAAGACCCGTGCTGATTTTGAGCGATGGGAACGAGGCGATAAGAGAGCCACCATAACTGCTCACGAGCGTTTCACCAGGATTCTGTCCGAAAAACCGCACTTGAAGTAAACTTTCCACGCGTGCCACGCCTTGCTCCACGCTAGGCGTGCTGATTGATCCTTCGTTATGGGCATAGGCAACAGCGCCCCGGAAAGGATCAAATGACAACCATAAACAATACGCTCGAAACACTTCTAAACGAGCACCAGGTAGCCCATCTCATCGGTTTGTCTGTAGCCTCCGTTCGACGCTGGCGGCTTCTGCGGCAGGGACCGACGTACATCAAAATCGGCGCTGCGGTTCGCTACAAGCCAGCAGACGTGTCGGCGTGGCTCGACTCAAGGCCAATCGGCGGCGGAGACTTAGAGACCGCTCGCTAGTGGACCGTCCCAGCGATTCGCTTAGCGGTGATTCGCCTTTTGGGATCGGTGTAAGTCCAACGTATTGGGCGAGCACATTTGGCATAGGCGCGAATGTACCTGATTAGTTTGCGGCGGAGGTCGGATACCGAGGTGAATACGCCACGAGCGATGACGTCGCGTTCGATTTTCGCAAACCAGATCTCCACCTGATTGAGCCAGGAAGAGTAGGTGGGGGTGAAGTGAAGCCGTACTTTGGGATGCTCTGCAAGAAACTGCTCGACCGCTTGCGTTTTATGCGCCGACAGATTATCGAGCACAATGTGAACCTCCCGCGCCGATTTCGCTTTGCCCAACAAGTCTGTCAAGAACGTGACAAATTCGGCGCTGGTATGCCTGGCTGCTGTCTTTCCCTCCACGCTGCCGGTCTTCACGTTCAACGCCGCGTACAGCGATAAAGTGCCGTGACGATAATATTCAAAGCCATGCCGCTCGGCACGACCAGGCGATAACGGCAGCACTGGGTCTAGTCGATCAAGTGCTTGAATGGCCGTCTTCTCATCGACACAGAACACAGCCGCATGTTGCGGAGGATTGACATACAGCCCGATGATATCGGCCGCCTTGGCCTCAAACTCTGGATCATTGCTGGCCATGTAACGGTCCAACCGGTGCGGCTGCAACTTGGCCTGCGCCAGAATCCGTTGCACCGTGGACTTGCTCAGGCCCAACTCCTCAGAAAGTTTGCGGCAGGACCAATGCGTGCTGCCATCGGACGGTTTCTGCTGTGCTCGTCGGATCACTCGCGCCTGTACTCCCGGCGTTGCCCGGCGGGGCTTGCTTCCCTGATGCTGTGCCTGCAAGCCTTCCATGCCTCTCTGCTCGAAGCGTCTCTTCCACTTCGACACTGTCGGTGCGCTCGCGCCCAGTTCGCGTTCTATCTCGCGATAGCTCATCCCATCAGCCAACGCCAAAATTAGCCGCGCACGAAAAACCTCACCGGCTGGCAACGTTCGCGATTGCGCCCAACTCTCCAATTCATCCCGTTGTTCACCATTCACCCCAACCAATCCTTGCCTACCAGCCACATCCCATTGATGCTCGGGCTATGCTTTACGTATCACTGGGACGAACCACTAGTTACTTACTTGGAGATACACAGCGGAAACGTTGGAACAGCGCGAGAGATTCACTCTTTAGCTATGCGGTCGTACCGCTCTTGGATAACAAACACACTGAGCACAGTTTAGACATATTTAATCACGCTGCCAAGGTGAGGAACGTGAAAGGTTCCTGCGAGTAATTAGAGGCCCGTTAGTGGCGAGCCTCCAGAGTGCTTTACAGAGATACTGAACATGCTAATTATAAAACCAGCAACAGACGAAAATCAAAGTACCCTAAAGTCCTACGAACAAACGAACGTCCCGAAAGCAGGAGAAGCCGCTAACACTCTGCAATCAAGTGCAGCAATTACTCAGATTTCTGCAGGCGAGCAACAGATCGAGATTGCTAAAACCCCTCCGGAAGAGGAAAAAACAACGCTGGCTCAGACGGAAGGAGACTTGTTCAGCGTAGATACAAATTCAATTCCACCCTCGCTCAAAGCCGCTGACCAATGGGTTCACTGGAAGTCGGGACAAGAAAAGGCCACGAAAACACCTTGGGTTGCGGACGCCGAGAAGCTAGCTTCATCAACTGACCCTTCGACGTGGAGACCCTTCGACATCGCCGCCCCGAGCCTCTCGAGCGATCGGGGACTTGGTTTCGTGCTTCATCCACCTAGTGAGTATTGTTTCGTTGATCTGGACTATGTGCGTAATCCCCAGACAAAGGAAATCAAACCTTGGGCAACACGGTTGGTGAATGCCCTCTCGAGTTACACGGAGGTTAGCCCTTCGGGCACTGGGCTACACATTCTAGGGCGTGTGAAGAACAAGGTTCCACCAACTGGACTGAAAAGGGGGGAATCGAGTTGTACACGCAAGGCCGATACGCGACCGTGACCGGCAATCATCTTCCGGGTACTCCCTCTGAACTAGCGGACCTGGACGTTAGCTGGCTCTACAGACTAGTCTCTGCCAATGTGTTTGAATTCCCGAAAACGTCGAAGTATACCAAGCTCTTCAACAATGTGGGAGGAGAGTGGAAGGAGCTGTACAAATCACAGAGTGAGGCCGACATGGCCCTCGCTCATATGCTCACCAACAAATTAGGCTCGAATCTCGAAGACCTCGACCGTGCTTTTCACCTTAGCGGCCTCATGCGTAAAAAATGGAATTCTAAACGAGGCACCTCCACGTATGGCCGGTACACTCTTCTCAAAGCACTTCAAAATAATAAGTCTTTGTCAGTAGCGCTATCTGACGATGCGCTGGCACTGCGATTCTCACAAGCACACGCTGATGACCTTCGGTTCGTAGCGGCTTGGGGAAAATGGTTCATGTGGGATGGTTGCCGATGGGCTGAAGATACCACTTTGTTCGTGCAGGAGAAAGTGCGCGATCTCTGCCGTACCGCGGCAGCAAAGCTCAACGAAAAAGAGCGAAACCGTTTGGCACTGCGAATCGAGTCGAGACACTCTGTCGCGGCAATCGAGTCGCTCGCACGTTCTGATGTGAGACACGCTGCCACGGTGGACCAGTGGGATTGTGATCGCTGGTTACTGAACACTCCCGGCGGCACGGTGGACCTACGTAGCGGTAAGCTTTGCAAGCATCAGCGTATGGACTATTGCACAAAGATTACTGGGTGTGAACCAGGCGGTAAGTGTTTCGAATGGACGGCTTTTCTTGATCGAGTTACTGACCACAACGTGGAACTGCAGAACTTCCTACAACGTATTGCCGGTTACGCGTTGACGGGGATTACAGCTGAGCAGGCCCTCTTTTTTCTTTACGGAACGGGGCGAAATGGCAAGTCCACATTCCTAGAAGGGATCGCACGGGTGATGGGTGACTATGCGACAACTGCGCCGATGGGCACCTTTCTTGATTCCTCTCATGAACAACATCCCACGGACCTTGCTGGACTGCGTGGTTCTCGTCTCGTAACCGCCACTGAAACCGAAGCGGGTCGTCGCTGGAGTGAGTCGAGATTGAAATCGTTAACGGGAGGAGACCGCATATCAGCTCGGTACATGCGGCAGGACTTTTTTTCCTACACCCCGACTTTTAAGATCCTAATCGCTGGGAACAACAAGCCGGAATTACGCACCGTGGATGAGGCCATGCGTCGAAGATTTAACCTTGTTCCGTTTTTGGTGACAATCCCTACGGAGCAGTGCGATCTCAAACTCGGCGAAAAGCTGAAGGCCGAGGCTGCCGGGATCCTGCAATGGGCAATTGACGGATGTCTCGCTTGGCAGAACCAAGGGCTCAAGCCACCTCCAGTCGTGACAAATGCAACCGAAAAATACTTCGACGAAGAGGATGTCTTGGGACAGTGGATCGCAGAGCGCTGCCTGACAGGCAAACACCTTTATGAGGCTGTCCAAAAACTCCACTCGGATTTCAACGACTGGAGCGGCTGGCCTGACTCTTCGAAAGCCTGGTCAAAGAAGCGTTTTTCACAGGCATTGGCGGCTAAGGGTTATTTATCAGAGCAAAAGGGAAACAAGAAAACAACCTATTCGATGGGTATCGCGCTTCAGGAGCCTCACCCACAAGGAGTACATGTGCAGGGACTCCTGCATCCAAAAGGAGCGTCCGAATCTGCAAGCTATGAAAACGCGGAGTCAATTCTTTGAGCTGAGTTGCAGTTCCATATCTCACAGGATGACGGGCGGAGTAGAAACAAAGTGCGGGTAGATGCGGACCGATTATCCGTATTATCGACTTTACGAAAGTTTGTATCTTTTCGCGACTCACGTGTATTAGGGAAAACCTATCCGCATCTGCCCGCAAGGATACCGGGTGATGGCCAGACTGCCTCAGCAGCGAGGCCGGCTCTAAAACGGGCCGCTCTAAACGAAGCGAGAATTCTAGGAACATTGGCTCGAATACCCGGCGAAAAAGCAGAAGTTCGAATGGCAGGCGACAGAGCAGAAAGGTGTACCGCCCGATATCTGAGGGTCGACTTTCCGCAGTATAAGAAAATGAAGCATACGTCAGTCCGTCAAACAAAAAGGGATGGCATTCGATAGGCTCCAAAAACTCGGGAAAGAGAAATTCCAGAAAATTCTCAATGAGCTTGCCCGTGGAACACCGGCGCAGACGTTAGCTCGTTTGATTCAGCAGGATTGGGGGGATGCTCAGAACGTCCGTGAGGAAACGCTAGCGAAGCAGCTGAAACGACTTTCCGATCACCATCAGAAATGGGGCATTCGGCGGGGATTTGGCAGAGCAAGCCAGAAGACGAGCAAGTGTCCGAATCAAGCTTCTGCATGGGCCTACTCTGGATTGTTTGGCGGAATTAGTAGAAATCGCTGCCATTCAGAAGGCGCGAGTACTGAGATTGTACGAGAAAGAGCGCATATACAACGTCCCGATCCTCATGCTGAACCGAGTGATCCGGGACTACGGAAATCTCATCGTGACCATTCAGGAGATGAAATTCAACCTAGGCTTGGACGAGTACAAACGCACAATTCCCGTTGTTACTGCGTCGAATAACAGCGTCACCCGGCCCGATCCGACGGCGACGCAGCAGCAATCGCTTCAAGCATTGGCAGTGTTGGAAGAGATCTTCGACCGGCGAGGCATCACGAGCCACCCAGTGACCGTCGAAAATTGCAATTGATTGCAAAGATAACTTGACCTGAATCTGATGAACAGACCCCGTGAATCGCACTTCGGCTCTACTTCCACGTTCTGGATGGCCGACCAACAAAACACGGTTCTCAAACAGGTCGATCACTTCTGCGACTAGCGCGTAATACAGACACTTCAAATCGGAGCCAGTGAATACAAGCCGACTTTGGCAGTACTAATCGATATCGGTCGATCGATGTGTCCCAAATCACAACACACATATGAGCCCTGACACGGTGGCGGCGCCTCCCGTTTTGCACGAACATTTGCTTTGTAGCTGCTTCGTCTAACGGCGAGATAATCGAGATACACTGACGGGCATTGGTTCATCATGAAAACCGTGTCGTGTTTAGCCTTATTATCGACGCTACCTTTGCTGGCGAGTTCCGTGCGCATTTACCAGACGAACAGCGCTGGTGACGACCTGGATGTGATCGATCCTGCTACGAACAAAATAGTAATGAAGGTCAAAGATCTTGAAGCTGCGCACGGTGTGACCTTCTCTCCCAATGGCAGGCGGGCCTACATCACTTGTGAGGCCGATAGCTCTGTTTGGGTGGTGGCGACGAAGGATGCGCACTTACTCGACAAAATTCCGCTCAGCGGCCATCCGAATAATATCGCCATTTCGAACGATGGGCGCCACGTATTCGCGGCGATTGTAACCGCGCCAGGCGCGGTGGACGTCATTGACACGCTGACTCTGAAGAATGTGAAAACTATTCCCGTGAAAGGCAACGCGCATAACGTCTATGTAACGCCAGATGGCAAATTCGTGGTGGTTGGATCTGTTGTCGGCAAGAGCATTACGGTGATTGACCAGAGCGCACTAAAGCCAGCTTGGGATATAGAGTTCGATGAAGGTGTGCGGCCAATTGCGTTGGAGCGGGCGGCAGATGGGTCAACTGCTCGGATCTTTGTGCAGCTTTCGAATGTCCACGGCTTCGCAATCGTGGATTTCAAAACGCACAAAGAGGCGCAACGGATAATGTTGCCGGATTACCCGCAGCGGGGAAATGCGCATAGCGACGCGCCATCGCACGGAATTGGTATATCCCCCGACGGGAAGATGCTGTGGGTGAATAGCTCCGTGGCGAGCGGTGTATTTGCTTATTCGCTGCCCGACCTGAAGCTGTTAGGCAGTGTGGCAACGGGATCAACGCCTGATTGGCTGACGTTCACGCCAGACAGTAAGTTCGTTTACGTGGCGAATGCGGGTGAAAACTACGTTTCGGCGGTGGACACCCGAGCGTTAAGAGAGATAGCGCGAATTGCAGTGGGCGAAGTGCCGAAAAGGAATGGCACGGTCACGGTACCTTAGTGCGCGGCTTTCACCCAGGCCGCAATCGCCAGCCAATCGGGATCATCCTGCGAAGCAAACTGTCGTCCTCCCGAGTGAAACTCTGCTCCGCCGGCAGAATGAGCGAGCGGTTGAATCAGCAACAAGCTCGAGAGCGGCGCGCCCGGCTTCACCAAATGTGATACCGTTTCGAAATTCTTGCGCGATTGCGCCTCCGTCCAGGTGGTGGCGCCCCTATTGAGCGGCTCTAAACGAAATGCGTGGTTTGCGGAGGCATGACAGACGATACAACGTGCGTGCGTCGGACGCTTCTTGAGAAAGATAGGTTCGACGGTGGTTTTGTAGGTTTCATAGTCGAGCGACTGCGCACCTGCCGACGCTGCCAGGATGATGACCCACAGTAGCCCGAGCAACATCTTATTCATGATTTCAATGCCACCACAGTTCGTTGGTAGAGTTCCGGATACTCAATCCGTCATCCTCATTTGAATGATGATGGTATGGCCTCCTCGTTAAGAGCATACTGCAAGCCGGCAAATGCGGCAGGGACCTCATTCTCATTGCTGAGACGGCATCCTGATCGTCCTGATCTGCACCGAACGTCTTTCCATCCTCTTATCAGAATCACTGGTCCGAAAAGTCGCCATCCCGTTCTTGTGGACTCCGGTCTGACGAGCGACTATCGAAACGGGATGCGCGTTTTACGGCAAGTTGGCGTCGGACAGTTTCGGATAGCGGACAATTGGTTCAGCACTTTTCAAGCGCGATCAACACAAATGAGCGAAGTTCTGAAATCGAGGCTCGTCGAATATGTCGCTTAAGAAGAGCGGACCTCCTCTATTGACGGTCGTCCACCACGACGGTCTTGAATGCTTTGCCGTTTGCATCCACGCCGGATGACGTGATCGTCATTCTCTTGTGATTCGCGCTGACTTGGCAACGGGTGGTTAAAACGACTTTCCCGTTCTCCGTGGAGATGAAGTCGTAGGTTCGGTCGTCTACAACCTTCAGAGTGTCCGTAATTCCCGCCGGAGGAGGGCCTTCAGTGTAGTTGAGGGGACCACCAGCAGTTGGCACCGTGAACACCGAGGAAACTGGCTTACCGCTTATCGTGCTGTGCGAACGCACTGTGAGCATGTCGCCTTCGACGGTTACAGTTCCTATATCGTCCTTAATTTCGCTTTTGTTGATCAGCTTGCCTTCGGGCGAAAATTGAATGGCGCTAGACTTCGCCATATTCATCTTCCAGGTGCCGACGAATGCATTGTCAGCGCCGAATAACAAGCATCCGGAACCTAGCGCGACCAGTCCTCCGATCATCTTCTTCATCATCATTTTCGTCTCCGCTTTCTCCTCTGAGAATGATGTCGGCGGAAATTCTATCACGTCTCAATCAACCCAAGTTGTGTCTGAAGTGTAATCGTAAAATTCGGTTACCACACCGGAAAGCCCCGACTGGAAGTTGCCGCCGCTACTCGGTCCACATCCGGCCCAGAGACAAGCTCTGCGGAACAGGGTCGAGCAGCCGCACTCCAGTGTCAAGATTTGCTTCTGAAACTGAGGCTCAGGTGAAAATCTGGCTACCGGAAGGTAAAGGGTTGCAGTATATATCAGCTTTGTCTGGATTGTTGTCGTTCATGGGCAATCTGAAATTGCAAGTTCTCACGTGATCCGGAGCTGATGATCCGCTTTCAAGTTGACGAATAGTCGGCGTCGCACCGACTGAAAGTTGCACGCCCGGAAGGCGGTAGAATGCGCGTTTTCCTCAAGTTACTCGTCCATTGCAGCGCTTCCCTCAGTTTGTGCGGCGGGAACAGCTTCCAGCGGAGAGGGCTAAGATAAACTGCTCGGAGCCAGAAAGGACCGACGTTTTTCATGCCCTGTATTGACACGCACAAATTGAAGATCGTAGAATGACTTCCCGGGTGGAAGGGGCGCTATTTTCATTCGCCCAGCATGACGTTCGCGCATTATGACTTCACAGCCGGTTCCTCGATTCACGAACACTCCCACCCCGAGGAAGAGGTGTACGAAGTCCTTGAGGGTAGGATTGAAATCACAATCGACGGAACATCTCACATTGCGAGCCCCGGCGTTGCTGCCATCGTGCCGCCCAACAGCCGTCATTCCGTCAGAGCAGTTACCGATGGGCACCTCATTGTTGTGGATCATCCGCCCGGCCCGACTTCGGCTAGAAAAGCGCACCGTGCCCTAATTCTCCTTCTTGTCGGCTGGATGGAGAAGTTGTTCCCACAGATACCCGCGCGTGGGTTGGTGTCCCGGATTTTGAAACGTGAGCGCGTTTGTCGTCAACTTGGTTGCTCATGAAGATCCTTTGGGAAGGCGAGTTAACGGCACGCCCGAAGAGAGCTGACACTTCGTAATTCTCATGTTCAAGGGATCAAGCGAGCCTCTGTAACAGTGAATGATTTGATCATCGCAGCCCCGACCGACAGATCAGCCTGCTGTACTTGCCGACGTGCCACGGCCAGAAGATCGTCCGGCATGAGGTCAGTTTAGCGGCTTTTGACACCACGATCTGACAGTCTAAGTACTTAGGTTTGGCGCTCAGCGGGTCCATGAAGATTAGGAGATGTGCTGGGGCTCTGGGACTCACTTGACTGTGTAGTCGGCATTTCGGAGAAATGGCCGTACCGACTACTCACGTGTGGTCGGCATGTTGGACAAGTGGATCACCGGTTGCTGGCTGATCACGGTCAAACCGGAGTGCGCCGGGCCGAAATGGCACGTTGCGGGATGAAGAGCCTACCGGAAGGGAGAACAGCGAATCGATTCTGACCTCGAGTTTTGCGGGTTTCGTCGCGAGGTGCGTCTAGAGGCGTATAGAGAGAGATAAAAGTGAGCCGGACTATTGAGCTTCGAAAAGCCCGTCGCACAGTGATGATTCTCCCTACAGCGACCTTGAGGATTTGGCGAGAGACTCCCATCAGACAGCACGGTCCCAAGGTCAACGGACAGCCGTGGCAGTCAATTGCAATTGCCACTCTCTTGACAAACGCACGATAGGAGTTTCGCTGCTCAACGGTTTCAAAGCACAATTTTTCAAGCTGGCAATCAATTGCCACAGGAGTTCTCGGACAGGATTCGTAAACGCTGCGGCGTATTTCGCGATCTATGGAGCCGATCTGCACCCAACTTCGGTTAGTTCGTCCTTCGGCGAAGGACGAGATCATTGCTGATCGTAGGAATCGCGAAACTTCACCAACGGCGGAGCTGGTCACGGCAGTTGCGGAGATCCACTACGGAGCATATTCGCTATCCAATACCAATGAGGAAGGCGAGAGTCAGCAAGAGCATTGAGTTCTGCTTCGAAATCGTATTCCACACGTCTCACCATTGCTTTTGAGCCTTCTATCAGAACGTACGCGGCACGCCGATCGCCATCGTACGGAAGGCCGACACTTCCGCTGTTGACGACAAGCATTTTCGGGCGTTCTGGGTGGCGGATGCTCCGGACAAATGACCGATGAATATGTCCGAAGACGACAATAGGGCGACACAGCGGGCTGTAGGTCGTTTCCAGGTCCTCATCGCTAGATTCCGGGCCCGGCGATTGCCAAAGGTTCTCGGGACTAGCGTGAACCAGCGCTATCGATTCGTGCGTCAGAGTCCGGGGAAGCGTGCGCAGCCATGCGATTCTCTCATCTCCCAAGGTAGCGTGAGTTGCCGCCGCCAGCTCACGGACTGCAGCCCATAGAGATATTGGCGCTGACGATCGGCTCACAAATTCGTCCAGCGACTCGGGCCGCGAATGTATCTCGTCGGTATTCCCAAGGACTCCATTCCAGCCAAGATCACGAATGCGATCCACAATCTCTGTGGGGCTAGATCCGCTATCTGCGAGATCTCCGCCGTGCAAAACGAGGTCAGGTGATGTCTCCTGAAGATCTGCGAGAACCGCCTCGAATGCGGTTCGGTTCCCGTGAATATCGGATACGATTGCGATGCGCACCGAACGCTTTGCCTCCTTGCCATGATGCCACTTAGCATCGCTGCTGAGGGTAGTTCCTACTTCGAGCTAGTGCTTTGTGCTGGCCAACCGGAAAGCAGACACAGAAACAACGAGATCCGCCCTTGTCCCAATGGGTAGAGGAACGGCCCGGAACTTCAGACACAGCGGATCACCAAACAGTACGCCGTTACGAACGAAGCCGCCCGCGCGGCGGACGCTACGCGTGAGCGTAGCTTGAAGATGCCGTTGTAGTTGGCTGTAGTGTATGGGTCACAAGGAGATCCCTGTGACCCAACTTCGCAAAATGATGCTGGAAGAGCTCCAGCGTCGTAATTACTCTCAGACTACCGTGAAGGACTACCTGAAGATCGTGGAGTCCTTTGCCAAGCACTTCCGTTGTTCTCCGGATCAGCTAGGACCGGAGCAGATCCGCGCTTATCAGGTGTATCTATTCACCGAGAGGAAGCTAGGCGCACGGACCGTCGGACATCACACGGCTGCTTTGCGTTTCTTCTTCTGCAAGACTCTGAAGCGTAATTACCCGGTGGAGGAAGTCCCGTATCCGAAAGCACCTCGGCGCTTACCCACGATCCTGACTCAAGACGAGGCCGTGAGGCTGATCGATTCGGCCAGCAACCTCTTTCATCGCGCCATGCTGATGACGGTCTATTCGACCGGGATGCGCAGGGCGGAGATGTGCCAGTTGAAGGTGGAAGACATCGACAGCGACCGCATGCTCATCCACATTCGTCAGGGAAAAGGCCGCCGGGATCGGGACGTGCCGTTAAGTCCGAACCTGTTGGAGACGCTACGCGAGTACTGGCGTTGGATGAAGCCGAAGAGGTACTTGTTTCCAGGCACCGTAAACGGCTCACGAGCAGACAAGCCGATCACGCCTAAGATGTTGTGGGAGGCCTGCCGGGAAGCAGCGCAACGAGCGGGTATCACCAAGTCCGTGCGCCCACACTTACTACGGCACAGCTTCGCTACGCATCTGTTAGAAGGAGGGGCCGATCTGCCGACCGTGCAAGCATTGCTCGGGCATGCCGACCTCAAGCCCACCTCCATCTACCTGCACATGTCTGAGCGCCATCTGAAGGCGGCCGGAACACCGCTCGACAAGCTCAAGTTATCAAGCCTGGACCAGGTGAAGCGGTCCCGGAAGCTGCACAAGAGATGAAGCAGCCACCTTTCGAGGTGGCCGACATCATCCGTCAGCACGGCAAGAGCTTTATCGAAAAGAATCGATCCTGGTTAACGTGGCTGCATGTGCGCGTGCTGTTTGCCGTCGAGCACTGCCGCACGGCAGCGCTCGGTGGACACCTGGATCGCTGTTGCCATTGTGGCCATGAGGCCACCTCTTTCAACTCGTGTCGCTCCCGACACTGCCCGAAGTGTCAGACCAACGCTCGCAACAAGTGGCTCGCAGAACGCGGCAAGGAACTGCTACCAGTGAAGTATGTGCATGTGGTCTTCACGATTCCGCATCAACTATCGTGGCTGGCCCTGCAAAACAAAAAGGTTGTTTATGATCTGTTGTTTCGTGCCAGTGCCGCCACATTGCTGGAGATTGCTGCTGATCCGAAGCATCTTGGGGCAGAGATCGGTTTCCTGAGTGTGCTCCACACCTGGGGACAGAATCTTCAGCATCATCCTCACCTTCACTGCGTTGTTCCGGCCGGCGGTTTGTCGGCAGATCACACCCATTGGGTTCACCCGCGCTATCCCTTCTTTCTTCCCGTCAAACTATTGAGCCGCGTGTTTCGCGGCAAGTTCATCGCCGGCTTGAAGCGGGCTTTCTATCAACACAAACTCGTCTTTCCTGGCAGTCTGAAACCATTCGCAGAGAGCAAAGTCTTCCATGCTTTTCTGCGGCCGCTGTTTCGTCAGGATTGGGTGGTTTACTCCAAACGGCCATTCGGAGGACCGCAACACGTTCTCCAGTATCTGGCCCGCTATACGCATCGCGTTGCCATTTCCAACCACCGGATCGTCGATGTCGCTGATGGGAAAGTGACGTTCCGTTGGAAAGACTATGCGCACAAAGGCAAGCAAAAGCTGATGACCGTCACGGCGGAGGAGTTCCTTCGCCGTTTTCTCCTTCACACCTTGCCTCGTGGCTTTGTGCGTATTCGGTTCTGCGGCTTTCTGGCGAACCGACGTCGCGGCCCAGCTCTTCCTTTGTGTCAAACACTTCTAAGAACGGAGCCACCGGTTCAGCCCTCTTCCACTACTTCTGCCGGTGCAAGCCTTTGGCTTTGTCCCTGCTGCGGTCCAGCGTGAGTCCGGCGAAGACCTGAACGGCGCCCACTAGGCCTCCAAAGACAGCCACCAAGGCAAACTGTTCAAGTCGGCGAGAGTGGGGAGAGGATGCGGCAAAGCAAAGAAAATTCCAATGAAGAAGAATGTGATGACAGCGAACGAGACCGAGGACGCTAGGTAAGGGTTGACAAGGTATTTGTTGAGCTGCCCATTCATGGCGGCGCCGCAGGTCTGTAGGGCCCCGCCGAGAATGATAAAGGGGGAAAATCCAGCTTGGTTCATAACGATGAGTTCCTTTCGATTTGCGATTAATGGATTGGGAAGACGGCGTGCATGGCGAGTGCTCCGGTCAGGGCGGCGAACAAAGCGAACGGCATAGCGATAGCGCCCAGCTTCAGGAAGTCAGTAGCGCTGACGTCGAGACGGTCCCGGCGCAGTGCAAGAAGCCACAGGATAGTGGCGAGGGCGCCGGTGACCGACAGGTTTGGGCCAAGGTCGACGCCGATCAGTACCGCATTCGCGAGCAGGCCTTTAGTGTGCATGGCCGTCAGCGTGCTCCCGATCATGAGCCCGAGCGGAAGACTGTTTACAAAATTGTTCGCCACGGCGACGGCGGAGGCAGTGAGGAGCGAACCCGCCGTGCCTCCGAGAGCTTCTGTGTATCGAAGCGCGGCCTGAACCAAGTGGAGCGCGCCGATACTTTCAACCGCGTCTACCAGCACAAAAAGCGCAGCGACCAAGCCTAGCGTGGCCCAACTGATTTCCTTCACTAGCGTTAGAGGGTTGGCCTTGCTGCGGATCGAGATGACCGCGGTTACGGACAATGCGGCGAGGCACGTCGCAAGACCGAGATCCCGGTTGAGCGATGACGTCACGAGCGGGACAACCACGACCAAACCTAGCCCCCCGAGCACCAGCGTTCCTTCCGGCTTATGTTCTGCTTTGTCCTTACACACTTCGACGGTGTTGCAGAGATCGGTTGCGGAAGTACCATCGCAGTACGAGAAACGTTGCGGCGATGGAGAATATAGAAGGAATCAGAAAAGACAGCAGCCAGCGGCCAACGGCGGCATACCGGAGCGGGAAACGACGAGATTGGCGGGATTTGAGATGGGCAGTACGAACGACGCCGCGTTCGCAATCAAGGCGCATGCAAAGAGAAACGGTACCGGGTGCGCTTTAGCGCGGCGGACTGCTGCTAATACGGCCGGTGTTAGTACGACCGCAGTGGCATCGTTCGACATGCAGATGGTGACGACCGTCCCGACTGCTTAGATGAGAGTGAAGAGCCGGCTGCAGGAGCCTTTAGCGGCATACACGGCCACGGAGGCGACCCAGTCGAAGATGCCATTATCGCGGGCCAATGCAGAGCAGCATCATGCCGATCAGGAAGAAGTAGACATCCGATCCCTTCGCGACCGCACCGAGGGCGAGGCGGAGAGGAATAAGCCGAAGGACAAGCAGCAGGAGAGCGCCAGAGCCCACCCAAAAGACTTCTGGAATGTTGCGGGGCCGCACAAGCATCAGCACGATGCTAAGAGCGGAGATGGCGAGGATCAGGATAGAACTCGCAGAGGCAAGATTCACCATTTGCGGCCGTTCTTGTTGGGACCAAGCTGTGTGCCGAGGATGTCGCGCTCCATCCAGGCACCGATCGCGTTCTCCTGGTCGATCGCGGAGTATTCGGGCGGCCGCGTTTGGCCGACGGTCAGCCAAATATCGCTTGAAAACTGGGCGCCGCCGCTGTCCTCCGCGGTTAGAAGTAAGCGAGGTGTTCCGTCCTTTATATCGGAGGAGTCAATCTCACCTATCCAAAGCATTCCACCAATCAAGACAAGTTGACCTGCTTGCCGTTGATTCGTGTGCGGGCTCCAGTGATGGACTGACGAGACCAGATCTTGGCGCGTACTTTTACTTTGTCGAAGCCGGTCCGAGATTAGTCCGGGTGGTCGATAAGCGGTGGTCGGCAGGATGCGTAATCGCAACGAGAGCAGGCGAGCCGAGGCAAACGAAATGCCAGCTGACGACGCGTTCATCCAGTGTGATGACGGAGTAACCGACAGCGCCTTCTTGGATCTGCCCGGTAGAGCGGGTCGCACTGTAGAGCACCGTACCGTCGTTACTGATCTCGTTGTAATGCGTGTGGCCCATATCGACGAGAAGAATCGGGTAGCGATGAATTAACTCGCTTAACCGGGCGCCTCCTTGCCTCAAGTCACTGGGGTAGCAGTGGAGCAGAAGCACAGCCTGCACACTGCGTGCGCTGCAGTGGACCAACTCTTCTTCGAGCCAATCCAATTGATCCGTGTCGACGATGAAAGAGTCCGGCCGCGGTTCAGAGAATGCATTCAGGCGAAAGAATCGACAGGCGCCTATGTCAAATGCGCTGCAGAGGTCGGAGGCCACATAGGTTTGAAAGTTGGCGAACGATCGCTCGTGCACATCATGGTCGCCGACAATTGCGAACCATGGCACTCTGAGGCGATCCAGATGCGCGCGCACGGCGCGATACGCAGTCGCGCTCCCGCCGTCGGCGATGTCCCCGGGGAGAAAGACGAAGTCGATGCCTCCATGCGCGTAGACTTCGTTAATCTGGTCGACGATCTCTCCCAGATCGATCTCGTTCTGTTCTCCGGCACGCGTGATGTGTGTGTTGCCGATGTGAATGCAGCTTACGGTACCGGACGGGTTCACCGGCAAGGATTGGAAAGGTTGGGAGTTCATTGTCTGCAGGCTCTAGTTGAGCGGTTCTGTTGGTGGCGGTTTCCGGGACGATGAACAGAAGAACCAAGAAAGCGAGGCCGGCGAACAGGCCCAACGCGAGGAACGACACGCGATAACCGGAACGTTCCATCAGCGTGCCGCCGAAATTATTGCTGAGCGCAGCTCCAAGACCGCCGGCGGTGGCGAGCGCTCCCTGCGCGAGGTTGAAGCGCCCAGAGCCCCGGGTGCGGTCCGCAATCACGAGGATGGAGACCACGCCGAAGATCGAGTTAGCGAGGCCATCCAGAATTTGAACCGCGAGAAGCGCGGGAACAGCGTGCAACAGTGTATAGACCACGGCGCGCACCGGCAAGACGCCGAAGCCGAAGAGCAGGAGCCGCTTACGGCCATGTTCATTCGCGAGACGACCGATGTAGGCGGCCGTCAGCAGCATAACGAGCTGAGTGATTGCCACGCAAGCGCTCATGAAAGGGGCAGCATTCCGCACCGAGTCATGGGCCAGCAGTTCACCCAATTGCGGAAGCATGGCGGCATTGGCGAAGTGGAAAAAGGAACGCGCACACCAGGAAAGCGAGCAAGACGCGATCCCGGGCTAAGTAAAGGATCTAGACATTTTCCTCCTCTGGCCGTGCACTGTGCGAGACGGCACCCCGCGCGAGGTTAAGATCGATGTCGTCCTTATGGATAGCGAGTGCCGCCAGCACCGTCGGCAGGGTAAGCGCAGCAGCGCAGTAAAAGATGGCGCGATTGCCGAGAATGTGGCTTATGACTGCGATCACAGCGGCAGCGAAGAGGTTGCCTGCGGCGTTGAAGCCCCGATTGCGTCCGAATTGAGAATCGAAGAGCTTCGGCCCAACTACGCCCATGGTGACGGCGTTGATGGTTGGGCCTAGGAACGGAGCGGCGATCCCAATGAGAACTTGGGTCGCGTACACGTTGACTGCCTTTCCATTCGTTGCTAGAAGAATCGCTCCGAGTGCAAGAACCGACGTTCCAGCGACCAGATGAGTCGCTTGTGCCGAGCTTGGTCGACAACCCAACCAGCTGGGGTTTGCATGATGACGGTAGCGATTCCGCCGGCGGTCAGGGCAAGGCCCACCGCGCCGGCCTGCCATCGGAGACCGGCGAGATAGGCGGCGACAAAAGGCCCAAGGCCCGCTTGAATATCGGCGAGGAAAAAGTTACTCCACTCGATAGCGCGGACCCTGGCCCGGTTTGGCTTTTTGGCCTCTCTGCTGTAAGGTTCGCCGGCGAGCGCGTTCATGAGTGGACCCGCTGAGGTGGTGGCGTGCAGTCAAAGCTTTTAATGGGCTAAACGAGCGGGTGCGGGTGCTGTTGGAGGCGTTGCGGGCGCCGGATTCGCGGGCGGAGCTGGTGGCGCAGGTGGGGCCGGAGCAGCGGAGGCGGATGGGCAAGGCGGAGGAGCAGGCGCTGCATCCGGACGTGCACCGGCAGCCCGGGGAGGGGGCGGAGGTGGAGCTGGAACGGCAACGGGAGGAACGTCCTCGAACGAGAGACCAGCAATGACTACCCGCTGTGCATGGTTCGACTGCCAGGGTAAGTAAACTCTTCACCCGCCACGCCTATTGACGTGTCCGCAGGGATGGTGGATGGCATTCGTTGGGACAGACTGGGAGGCAAAATGACGAACGTGCCGTTGCGGAGCAGAAAACCCTGCGGACGGTCGCCTGGTCCGGCGACAAAGCGGGCCACTTTGCCGCTCTCGGTGACGATGTTGGCCGTAGCTGCCGGGCGCACGCCGGGCCTTTGACCCAGAGCGGTACACGCAACTGCGAAAGGAACAAGGGATAACAAGATGCGGTTCATAAAACTACCTGTGCGCCTACATAACGCAAGCATGATTCCAAAGCAGCGCGCGAGTCGCGCCCTGATTTCCCCCGATTTGTGGGCGTTTTCGTTTGACGAGATCAGAGAATCACAGAGGGGGCGTACGGTTTCCGTGCGGTAGGCTGTTCGGGAAACACGCAACCCGCCGGAGGTAGAATCGCGAAACAATGCGGAAACGGTGGAATCAATCGTCCCTGCTTCGGTTCTCAACCTGCCTTAAAGAGCGCGCATGGACGATGTCGAGTTGAAAGCGGCTGCATGGGGAGCACCGAGCCTGCGGGGAAGGGTCACGTTTTTGGCAGGTACGGTCGTGGTGCTGCTATCGGTGACGCTGCTGATTCTTGTGTGGGTGCTGCGCAGTTCACAGTGAACCTGGTTGCGCGGTCGAACAAGCATATGGAAGCGGTAGTGCGCTCGTTGGCGGATGCATACGAGAATCGCTCGAGCGCGGCATCTCCTTGCAAACACGAGAGAGCTCGCCGGCGCCTCCTGGGCCTGGCTTGGCGAAAGTTCCGGTAGCCCCGCCTCCTCCTCCAAACCCACCGCCGAGGCCTCGTGCGAACACGCCGCCGGCTCCGGGCGAACCACAGCTGGCAGCGCTGACGTCGCTGTACTCCAGGACGAAACAGCTATCGAGGGCGGTTACTATCGCGCGGGCGACCCGCCGCTCGTGGGGTATGCGTTCCCGACGCACGAGGGACCAGGAGACACCAGTGTTCTGCCCGCTCGGGAGACGCCGATCATTGTCAAGGAGCAGTGGCGGCGATGCGCGAAGCCAAGGTGGAGCGGGACCAGTTCTATGGAGCGCACGATGTGGTGCTTTTTATGGCCGCACCGGTATGCGAAACCAGAAATTGTTCCGGCGGGCCCGTGGGCGCTGCGTGGCTGATGCAGCGCATTCCGGGAGCGGAGAGCGACCGCAGGCGCGCCGTTCTTTGGAGCGCATTTGGATCTGGAACGGTTGCCTGCATCACCATGATTCTGGCGTTCGTGGTCCTGCGCCAGGTAGATCGAGGGACACAGGCCGTTCTGGATCAGCTCGCCCACATGGAAGTCTATCTGAGCGCAAACGAGCAACGCGCGCGCGTAGGACTGGCGGAGTTTCACCGCGTCATGGATGGGCTGAATCGGCTAGGGGTGACGCTTCGAAACCAAATTGAAAAAGAGCGTGAATTACAAGGCAGGCTTCGTCAAAATGAGCGGTTAGCCGCCATCGGGCAACTAGCGGCAGGCGTGGCGCACGATCTTCGCAACCCGCTTGCGACGATACGGTTGCGGGCAGATGACGCAGAGGAGAACCAGCGATGAGCCAGTGGTTCAGGCGGCCAACGTGATTCTCACGGAAGTAGATCGACTGGATGGAATTATCGAACGCCTGCTCAACTTCTCACGGCCGATTCGGCTGAATCTCACAGAGTCGGATTTATCGACCCTGTCTGCTGTTGCGTGCATCCACTGGAAAGCGCGCAACGACGCGATCGCATTTGTGTGTAAAGGCGAGAGGGATATCGTAGCGATCACCGACCCTGCGCGTTTGCAGCAGGTTCTGGACAATGTGATAGAGAACGCCGTTCAGCAGCTGATCGAGACGAAGACGCTGGCGGGTTCACGATCGATGCGTTACAAACTGCCCTGCAGCCGTTTTTCACCACACGCGCGAAAGGCACGGGCATAGGGCTCGCGAGCAGCAACGATATCATGCAGGCGCTCGGCGGAAGTATCCAGTTGAAAAACGGCGAAGCGGGAGCCATCGTGCACCTTGAATTGAACCGGCACGCCAGACAAGGAGACGTTTGATGCCGACCGTTCTCCTCATCGATGACGACCAAAGCTTGCGAGAGACCTTGGCGGAACTATTCACGAGCGAAGGTCACCGCCTCCTGGAGGCTTCGAATGGCGAAGAGACGGTTGAGCTGTTGAAAAAAGTGCAGCCCGATGTAGCGCTCTGCGACTGGCGAATGGCTCCGATGGGCGGTCTGGATGTCCTTCGAGCCATGCAGCGGGAGGGACTCATTCGAACGGTTCCCATCATCGTCCTCACCGCGTATGGTGACGCGGAGAGCACGGTGCAGGCGATGCAGGCGGGGGCATACGAGTTTCTTGTGAAGCCGGTCGACTTGGATGTTGTGTTAAGCACAGTGAACCGGGCGCTCGAACACATGTTGTTACAGAGAAGCTTAGAACGCTGCAGAGCGAGCGTTTCCGCGACGGACGGCTTTCGGTGCCTGTGGGCACCGCGGCTGATCAGGGCGAGCAGTTGATCGGCAGGTCGCCTGTTTGGATCGACGCCTTTAAGAAAGTTGGGCAAGTAGCGCAGACAGACCTGACTGTATTGCTGGAAGGAGCCACTGGGACCGGCAAAGAAGTCGTCGCGAGGGTCCTACATCGCAACAGTCACCGGAGCAAAGGTCCGTTTGTCGCCGTGAATTGCGCTGCGATCCCGGAGGACTTGGTTGAGTCCGAACTCTTCGGACATGAGCGCGGCGCGTTCACGGGAGCGGGCTCACAACGGACCGGTAATTTTGAACAGGCAGAGAACGGAACTGTTTCCTTAGATGAGATTGGAGAGATGCCTCTGGCGATCCAGCCAAAGCTGCTCCGGGTGCTACAGGAAAAGACATTTCAGCGGGTAGGTGACTCGCGCCTGATGCAGGCAAACGTGAGAGTGATCGCGGCAACCAATCGAAGTCTCGGCGACGAGGTTGAGCGAGGAAGATTCAGAGCCGATCTCTATTATCGACTGAACTCGCACCATGTGCAGCTGCCGCTGCTGCCAGAGCGGCGCACGGACATTTCAAGGCTGAGTGAATACTTCCTGGAACGGTTTGGCTACAGGGACGCGGGGACCAATTCCAGCGCTGGCAGCGGATGCAAAGGCGATACTCGAAGCCTATGACTATCCGGGCAACGTTCGCGAGCTAGAGCATCTGATGAATAAATTGGCGGTGCAAGCAGCGGGGTTGCCGATAACAGCCAAAAACGTTCAGGACGCACTGCGTGCGGCGGGCGGCCACCGGTCGGAAGACTGGCGCGCTTGGGAGAACCTGCCGTACCACGGGTCAGTTGCGCGTTGGGAGCGGCACTTGATTGAACGTGCGCTAGGCCTTTGCGGAGGGAATAAGTCTGATGCCGCGCGAAGACTCGGCATTCAACGCCGCCTGCTCTACGAGAAGTTGCAGCAATTTTCAGCTCCGAACTAGGCTTTCCATCCAGCAATGCTTCGTCCGGCCTTTGGTGTACCTCCCGTGTCTGAGTTTCTCGAGGTGACTAGATTCGGATAGAAGCACATACCGCAGTGGGCCGCGAGTAGCCCGTAACTGGCCTGCCAGACAGGCCAGGGAGGAACGAAAAGCGAGATGATAGATGCCCGGGTAAGCCGCAGCTACAGCCCGCGGCGACATTGGTGCTTTTAAAAGCCCGTCGAGTAGCGTGGGTCTGAGGCAGCGTACAGGTTAGTGATGACGTTCGCCGCCGGTGACGATCTCGTTCAGGAGTTTGCATTGATCCGCACCTCGGGCGGCCTACCCGATTACACAGGAGGCGTTCATGTCCAAAAAGAATCAGAAACGACGGAGCGAGATGTTGCCAGTCTTGCACCCAGATGCGGCTGGCGTCGACATCGGTGCCGAAGAGTTGTTCGTGGCAGTGCCAGGGGATCGCGATTCACAGCCCGTAAGAAGATTTTCCACGTTCACGCGGGATTTGCTCGAGTTGGCAGAGTGGTTGAAGGGATGCCGGATCCATGCGGTCGCAATGGAATCCACCAGCGTCTATTGGATTCCGCTGTACCAAATCCTGGAAACTCACGGCTTTGAAGTGTTCCTGGTGAACGCACAATATGTTAAAAACGTGCCCGGTCGTAAAACTGATGTTTCGGATTGTCAGTGGATTCAGTATCTACATTCAGTAGGTCTGCTGCGTGGCAGTTTTCGGCCGCCGGATGTCATCTGCGCGATCCGCTCTCTTTGGAGGCATCGCGACAGCGTCATTCAAATGGCGGCTCAGCATGTGATGCACATGCAGAAATCGCTCGATCAGATGAATCTGCAACTCCATCACGTATTAAGCGAAATCACCGGCTTAAGTGGGCAACGTATTCTGGATGCCATCCTGGCCGGTGAACGTGATCCGATCAAAGTCGCAGAGCTATGTCACGGGCGCGTGAAGAGCAGCCAGGACACGATCGCGAAAGCGTTGGAAGGAGACTACCGATCGGAACATCTGTTCACGCTCAAACAATCGCTGGCCGGCTATCGCTACTATCAACAGCAGATCCAAGAAGTGGACCGCGAGATTCATAGACAGATGATGGATCTGTCGGCTGCCGAAAATGCACAGCCAGCCCTGCCGAAGCGGACCAAGAAGCATCCTTACGCTGCTAAGCACAACGAACCCACATCCTTCAGCCTGCGGTCGGAGCTCTACCGCGTGTTCGGAGTTGATCTAACGGATGTCCCGGGGATCAGCGCCGTGACAGCCCAGACGCTTCTGTGCGAAGTTGGCCCGGACCTTTCGCGTTTTCGCAATGCTTCGGCGTTTGCCTCCTGGCTCGGCCTGTGTCCGGAGAAACAAATCAGTGGAGGGAAAGTGCTGTACAGGCGCACGCGCCAGGTACGAAACCGCCTTTCCATTGCTCTTCGGCTTGGCGCTTATGCTTTGCATCATGCCGACAACTATCTAGGTGAATTCTTCCGCCGATTGAAGCGAAAACTGGGCAAGCCCGAGGCGGTCACGGCTGCAGCTCACAAGCTCGCCCGCATCGTATTTCACCTATTAACCACTCGGCAGGAGTATGACGAAAGTGTTTTCATCAAGCATGAGAAAGAGGCGGTTACTCGCGCGGAAACGAGACTGCGAAAGCAGGCGGAAAGGCTCGGATTCCAGATAATGCCCGGGATTCGCGAAGGGTTTCCCAATCGTGCCGTTCACGATTGCACAAACCAGGGTTTATGCGGGATGCTAACCCTTCAGCTTGCTTGAGAGCGGGTCAGCAGACGCGAAACCGTGGCTGGATGAAATGCCGAACAAACGAGCGGCATCGGCCGCCGACTTTTTTCTCTGGGATACCATGCGGATGAGTTTCTGCTGTTGAGCAGTCGTCAGCTTTGGCCGGCGTCCCCCTATTCGGCCGCTCTGGCGAGCTAATTGAAGTCCAGACCGTGTCCGTTCATGAAGCACGGCTCGTTCGTACTCGGCCAATGAACTAACGATGTGCAACATCATGCGGCCTGCCGGAGCGCTGTGTTGCACCTTCCGCTCGGAGCAGACCGCGCAAGTCACTTGCGACGCACTCGGCTGCCTGCGGACAACGCTGGACAGTATCGCTGGTGTGATAGAACCGCAGCATCGACATACCCCCACCCGCACCAACTTCTTACGACGAATGCGCTTCACACTCAGGCCGGCTTCGTGGTACACGCGATAGAGGCGTTTGCGATTGACTACTTTCCCATTTCGAGCCAGCAGATCTGCGACCAAATGCTTCAGCCGCCGGTTCTCTTCTTCCAGTTGCCGGAGCCGCTGTGCTTGGCTGACCTCAAGCCCGCCATATTTGCTCCTCCAGGCTACCTTCTGTCCCGCTTCCTGCCGCTTCAAAATCCCTACGATCTGCTCGTCGCTGAATCGGGTTCTTGAGCAACTGCATATTCGGAATAGATTCCGGAAAAATTGACACAAACAAAATGTTGTGATACTTTTGACCTGTTTGGACGGGGGAGGAAGTGTGCATTACGATTAAGCGGCGCAGATTTCCACGTTCGGCTGCTCTGCTTACGTCGACTGAGAATCGGTGTTCGCATCAGGTTTAGCGTCGCAGTCGCCGATCGAGTCCTGCCTCCAGCGTATCTCGCCGTCTTTCGAAATTGGAATCCCGCAGGCTTTCGAGCTACGACGTGCAGGAAGAAATGACGAGTCTGTCACCGTTGCTCAGTCACGACAGTCTAGCAGCTCGAAACGAAGGGCCTAGGAGTTGTTCGCCATGACCCTCGCCTGGCGTCAACGGCCCAGACAGCGAGGGTTCTTACAAGGATGCGTAAGGCTTCGGCGGCGTGGAACGGCGAAACCGTTCCACCATACGCATAATGGTGCATCGCATAATCGATCCAGAACGCATTGGAGGACATTATTTGTGAGAAACTCAACTTCCTGCGACACTCGCAACATATGAAAATCGTTGACGTCGAAACTTATCTGGTTGGAAACCCCTGGAAGAATTGGCTTTTTGTCCGGCTAATCACCGACGAGGGTATTCATGGCATCGGAGAGGGTTCGCTCGGCCATTTGTCCAAAACCGTCGAAACGGCGATCCACGAGATGAAGTCGTTCGTCATCGGGTTGGAAGTCTTCCAAACGGAACTGCTTGTCCTGCGCTTATCACGCCATGTTTACGCGGATGGGGGCCAGATCAAAATGTGCGCGATATCGGCGCTGGAGATTGCTTGCTGGGATGCAATCGGCAAAGCCCTGAAACAGCCCATCTATAACCTGGTCGGCGGTCGCTGTCATGACCGCATCCGAGCGTATTCGAACGGTTGGTACAGGTGCGAGCGTGAGCCCCAGGCGTTCGCAGATGCCGCCCGAAAAGCGGTCAGACTAGGGTACACAGCATTGAAATTCGATCCATTCGGGACCGCGCTAGCGCTGGCCAGTTCGCGCGAAGAGCAACTGGCAATTGATATCGTCGCTGCGGTTCGCGGCGAGGTTGGCAATGACGTGGATCTCGCAATAGAAGCACATTCCCGATTCAGCGTTTCGACAGCCATTCGGATCGGAAACAACCTGGCGCCGTTCAAGCCGGCTTGGTTTGAGGAGCCCGTCCCGCATCAGAATGCCGAAGCCATGGGAGAGGTCGCAAGGCGTGTCAACGTACCCATTGCAGCTGGTGAGAGCCTCTCTTCCAAACAGCAGGTCGCGGAACTACTGCGGCATGGAATCGATATCATCAATTTCGAACCGTTGCACATGGGCGGAATTCTTGGTTCCCGTAAGGTTGCCGACATGGTTGATGCCCACTATGGAATCATAATTCCGCATGCGGCTCAGGGGCCGATCTGCACCTTGGCATGCATCCACATAGATGTAGCGAGTCCGAATTCCTGGCTGCAGGAAACGTTCGAGGATTTCAACGAGCCTTGGGAACGCGACCTCTTGACCTATTTCCCCCGCCTGGTCGACGGCCATTTCGAGGTTCCGACGGGTCCGGGGCTAGGCGCGGATTTGAATGTCGATGAGATCAAAAGACACCCCTATCACGAAAGTTCTGACATAACGCTTTTCAGTGAGAATTGGCACTTCCGCTGTTCGGAAGCGGCCCAGGTGTGAAATTTGGGCCTTCGAGATTAAACGCGGGCGCTGAGGCCCCACAGTGCTCATATTGGCCGGGCGGCGAGGCCACTCGGCGGAAAATCGCCAAGCGCATCCTTCCATTTCTTTTCATTTCTTACTTCATCGCCTACCTGGATCGCGCAAATGTTGCTTTTGCGTACGCGCCGATGACACGTGAGCTCGGGTTCTCTGACGCAGTCTATGGGCTTGGAACTGGACTCTTCTTCCTAGGCTATTTCTTTCTCGAAATCCCGAGCGCGGTGATGGTCGAACGCTTCGGCGCACGTCGTTGGATTGCCCGGATCATGATCACCTGGGGAGTGGTTACCGTCCTGTTCGCATTCGAGCGAACGGCGGCGCAATTCTATTCCCTCAGATTGCTGTTGGGTTTGGCCGAAGCGGGCTTTTTCCCGGGCGTGATCGTGTATCTGACGCATTGGTTCCCGCGTGAGGACCGCATGACAGCGCTCTCGGGATTCGCGGTTGCCGCCTCCCGTTTCGCTCGCCATCGGCGGCCCGGTATCCTCCGCCATTCTGCAGATCCATCGGATGGGTATTAGTAACTGGCGCTGGCTGTTTATCCTGCACGGTATACTGGCGGCGATCGCAGGCATTACTGCGCTCTTCTATCTGACGGATCACCCGCGAAATGCGAGTTGGCTCACGCCGGGCGAACGTACTCAAATTCAGATTGCGATTAATCGGGAGAACGCGGAGTCGCGCAGCGGCAAATGGTGGCAGGCACTCCAAGATCCGAGTGTTCTCCTCCTCTGTGTTGCCCAGTTATTCCTGGCAATCGGTGGCTATGGCTTTATTTTCTGGCTGCCCGGCATCATGCAAGGCCGACTACGTATGTCGTCGTCGCGCGTGGACGTCCTTTCAATGGTGCCGTTTCTGCTTGCGGCGACCGCCATGTGGCTGATCGGCCGTTCCAATTCAACGCGTCATATCAAATTACTAGCGATCTCTCCGATGCTCTGCGCCGCCGCGTTCTTCGGCATAAGCGCCATCCCCCAGCCCCGTGGACTCGTCTTTCTGTGGCTCTGCCTGACAGGCGCAAGCTTGTATGCCTGGCTTCCAGCATTTTGGTTATTAGTGACGGTGCTCTCTGCCGGATCTTCGCGTGCGGCAAGCGTTGGATTGATTAACTCGATAGGGAATCTGGGAGGTCTCGTCGGGCCATGATTATAGGTTATCTGCGGACGCGAAGGAACCGGTACTTTTGGTCATCTCGCCTTGTTACTGCGCCGCTGCGCTTTGCACAGTACTCGTTAAGCGGCCATCCAGTGCCCCAGCATAACAGATGCATATGCCGAATGCATTCCGCAGACCGAGACGTTCAGCTGGTTTAGCCCTGGGCCCCCAGACCGCCGTCTACGGCCAAACACGTTCCGGTAATGTAAGCAGCATGATCGGATGCGAGAAACAGCACGGCCTTGGCAATGTCTTCGGGAGTGGCGAGCCGGTGCAGAGGGATAGTCTCGACCATCCGGGCTCTCGCCCCGGCTGCATCTGTGGAGTCCTCAAAAAAAGTTTGCAACATGCGTGTGTCGGTGGCGCCCGGTATTACGCAATTCGCGCGAATGCCATCCTCCGCATAGTCCAATGCGACCCCCCGCATGAAAGCCACAGCCGCTCCTTTCGCCGCCGCATAGGCCGCGAAACCGCGATAGGTCGCGAAGGCGTGCCCCGAAGCTGTAATGATGATGCTGCCGGCCTTCTTCGCTTGCATGATAGGAATCACTGAACGGCAGACAAGGTAAATTCCTTTTATATTTACGTCGACCAGGCGATCCCACTCCTTCTCACTCATGGACGCGGCAGGGCCTATCCACTGAATCGCGGCATTAGCGAAGGTTATATCTATGCTGCCAAATCTTTCCACGGCAAAGTCTACTGCGGCTTGAACTGCCGAAGGTTGTGAAACGTCCGCTATAAAGGGAACCACGGTGCCCTTGCCTGGCGACGCCGGACAATTATCTTCAAGCACTAGATCTTGCACGTCGACAGCAAGAACCGATACTCCGGCGTTAGCGAGCAGCCGTACCGTGGCAAGTCCAATCCCGTTTGCAGCACCCGTGACGAGTGCGGTCCGGCCTTCCAGTCCAAACATATGGTCAGTTATTTTCCCGATTGAGCTTCAAACTCGAGTAATGTGAGGCTGAAGGGTTTAGACGTCAGATCGACATCGCTGCCGGAAACGCTAACAGATTCAGAAGTAACCGCGACGCGATGTGGTGAATCCCGTGTGTTCATTGCCTCAGAGGAGGGTGTCGTTAGCTTTTGAATCTGTCCGGTTTTATTGACACGGTATCTGTCCGGTCAGGCCGCTTTAGTTTTGCCCTTGGATTTGAGTGTACGCGTCGTCGCCGCCGGACGGTGGGCAAAGTGGGAATCTCGCGATTTGGGCGAGATTTCCAAGGCGCCATCGGCGCCGCCTTTTCCACCGTCTCTTTCGGCCTTCACCGTTGTCAGCAGGTGTGGGCCCCAGCGCACCGACACGCAACCATCGAGATGCTCGCAAACCGTGACCGTGCAACCAGCCAGTGTATTCCGGAAGCGTGTCTTGTCCAATTGCAGATACCGGTTCTGCAGAACGACCGTGTTGTCATGCGCGACCGTGCGCTCGGTCTGGATCGAGAACACCCAGTCCAGATCCTTGCGTCCGCATTTGCGAAAAGCCGTCGCTTTCTCGGCCGCCGCTTTGGCGAACTTACGGTTGAACTCGGCAATGTAGTGCTCGCGCAGAAAGCCGTTTGCCTGCTCGAGTGTGCTGATCCCGGCGAGCCGTAGCTCCTGCGGCAATCGGTTCTGCCAAGTGCCGAAGCTGCGCTCACACCGGCCCGGCGCTTGCGGGGAGTAGGCGGGGATCATTTGCACGCCAAGTTCTTTCATCGCTCTCCCCACCTGCGTCAGGCGATGCGGATCCACCTTTTCGCCGGCTTTGCGGGTCACAAAGAAGTGACTGCCCCGATCACTGTACAGCGAACAGAACAAGCCCCTGGTCTCAATCACCTCACGCAAAGCGCTCATCACCGTGCGGGTGGACTCTTCTTCCACCAGTTGCGCGTAATAGATCTCACTGCTGGCATCGTCCAGGATCACCAGCAGATCATAGTAGCGATCATCGGAAAACCAGCGATGTTTGCTGCCGTCGATGTGCAGCAGCATCCCTGCCATGGGACGTCTGGGCCTGCGCCGCCGGTGCGAGCCGCGCTTCTTGCGTCGTGCCACCAGGCCCGCTCCCTGCAGCGCCTGTTTCACCCACGTGTAGCTGAGCTCGACGGCATGTTCTTCCCGCAGTTTCTCGTGGAAGTGCCGCACACTCAGATCGAAGTACGTGTCCCGGTAAAGTGCTAAGACGCGCTCCGCCGTTTCCATCGGCACACGCAGCTTCATCCGTTTCTGCCGCCGCTGATCAAATAGTCCGTCGTAACCGAACTCCTGATACCTTTCGCGCATTCGCCGCATCGTCCGGTCGCACACCCCGATGATCTCGGCCGCTTCCAGCCAGGTGATCTTCTTCGCCATGGCTCTCAAAATCACCTCTTGCACTTTCATCATCCGCTCCAGTTCTGAGGCGGAAATCGCTCGGCTTGTCTCCAAGCTCCAGCGTCTCCACCTGCTCTTTCAAAAGCGGACAGATACTGTGCTAATTCAACCGGACATTTACTGTGCTAACGACAATTGCCTCAGAGGAGGGTTGCTCGGCGGTGTCGTGCAGCATAAACTTTTCTCCTGAACGAAGCGCCGCCCAGCCTCTTGTCAAGCTTAAATTGAACAGTGCGGTCGCACCCGGTGGAGTTTACCGCATACACGCGGAGTGTGCCGGCATCCTCGGTCAGGCTTGCATCCAAATCGGGCTCCGCAAGATATCCGTTCAGCTGGTTGGATCGCCGAATCTGAAGCGGAAATGATCCCGCCGCACGCTGGTATAGACTCTGCGAATAATAAGTGGGTGCCAGATACAGCCAGCCAGGGCCGGGTTGCAGGATGCCTGACCCAAAACTATGGTAAAATTGGATCGATTCCCAATCTCCACCAGATCGCTGTACCGATGTAATAAATTCTGGCAACGTGAGCAGCTCAGTGCATTCCCGAGTGTGAGTAACATCCCTCGCGCAAGAGCCCACGCACCAGCAGTTGTAATGTGAGAACCCGTGGGCGTTGACAAGCGCACTTCCAAGGTCGTACCTGCGGGCAACTCGTGTGCACAAAGCGAAAAGGAAAGCAGAGCGGTTATCGACCACCCGACTCGTAGGTACTGATGGCCAGCTCCCGTCCAGAACGGTGCGCCACTATCGCGGGTAAATTTCACCTTTTACACCGAGGGGATGACCGGCAGAAATGCGCTCTTGTTCCTTGTATCAAAGTTTCTTGAACCGTTCGACGGTATAGTCATTGTGCTTCATCGCACGGCAGTGCGATGAATCTGTGTTGCGCTCTCACGACCGGTGCTACGATTCCCTGCATGAGATGGCGAAAATACCTGCTCTCAGCTTTCGCACTGGGCCTTGGCGCAATAGCTGTTGGAATGCATGCTGCCGGCGATGAAAACGCAACTTATACGGTTCGCACTCTGGCTCTTCCCGATCACGGGAAGGGAAACATCCAATGGATTACATCGCCTATGATCCGAAGACGGGATATGTTTGGGTCCCAGCCATAAACATTGGCTCAGTCGATGTGGTGGACACCAGCAACGACAGGGTCCGTGAGATCTCGGGCTTTGCAACCAACGAAGTGGAAGCCAGAGGCCGCAAACGCGCTCAGGGGCCCAGTGGCGTATCGATTGGTGACGGCTTGGTGTACATCGGCGACCGGGCCGATTCCAGTGTATGTGCGATTGATGAAGGGACCCTCGCGCGCAAGACCTGTGGCCACATCGATTCCACCGGACGGCGTTGTCTATGTGGCACCCACAAAAGAAGTCTGGGTGACTGCGCCCCACGACAACTCGGTCCGTATTCTGGACAGCCAGACCTTGAGCCAGAAAGAAAAACTGACATTCGAAGGCCGGCCGGAAGGCTATGCAGTCGACGCAAGGCGCGGCCGGCTGTATATGAACTACGAGGACAAAGACCTCACGATGGCCATTGACCTTAAAACACACCAAACTCTCGCGAAGTGGCAATCCTCGTGTGGGGGGGGACGGTCCGCACGGTCTCTCGGTCGATCCAGACGCAGGATACCTTTTGGTTGCTTGCAGTACGCGGGCGGAGGTCTTGGATGCAGGTCATAACGGGGAGAAGCTGTCCTCTATAAACACCGGCGACGGTGTCGATGATCTCAATTACTCGCCATTTACTCACATGTTGTATGTGGGCGCCGCCAAGGACGCGCGGCTCACGGTAGCCCGAGTTGACGCGGGCGGCAAGCTGAGCCTGGTGGCAGAGGTGCCGACCCACCAGGGGGCTCGCCACGGGGTCGTCACGAAGAATGGCACGGTGTACCTCGCGCACTCGCAGCTCGGCCACTTAGCAGGCCTCATCGTGGTATCGCGCAACAGGAAGTAGAGCGCAGCCCGCACATGCCGGCTCTGCGGAATAGCCTCCGCTCGTTCCGGTCTGCATGCGTCCGTGACTTATCCACAAGGTGACAGCCTCGGGATAAATCTCGCCACGACGGCCGCACGCTTATTTCCGAGTTGCTCCCGAGTGGTCGGCAAACGGAAAAATATATTCATGTTGCTCGTAACCGAGCAGGCGCGTCGAGCATGGGTGTGGAAAGCCTAATTTTCTATCGGCTTCCGTCAACTATTCGCGACGCTTTGCGGGACGAAAGCAACCCTATGCAGATAAGAAGTCCAATGAATAGCAAGCACACAAACGGAACCACCAGGAAGACGAAGCCCATCTTCAGAGTCGTGCGCCCAAACGCAACATCTGCATAGATGGCCGGACAGGTGAACACGACTGCGAGCGTGAGCCCGTACAATATTACCCGAGCCAATGGTAACCATGGCTTCGAACTCAGATGAGCGCAAACGAGCCCGACGAACGGCGAAAGCACCCATGCCGCGAAGAGTAGGACTAAAATCATGGATCTCTGATGACGACCTGCATGGAGCATCAGAGCAAGTGAACTGACAGCTGAAATTGCCACTGCAATGATCGCCACTCTTTTTGCCATCTTCATGCCTTCCTATCTCCCAGTGTCGCTTGACATCTCATATCGGCAGCAGCGGTTTGAAATCGGTACCGATTGCGTCTCGTCTGTCGGCGATCCGGACAGAATGCCTTAAGGTCGATAGATCCACTGTGGTCAGGCAGTGTTTATCAATATGGGCCAAGTTTCGGGATTGCGCCAGGATGACGGGCAAACCGGACACTGAGGATTTGGCGAGAGACTCCTCCCATCATGTCAGCATGGTCCCAACGTCAATGCGGAGCAGCCCTTGGCAGTCAATTGCAATTGCCACTCTCTTGACAAACGTCCCGGAGGAGAGTTTCAAGTCGTGAGTCTGTATACACCGGTCCGCAATAAATGTCTACTGTTCGGGCTTCACAGAGTTTTCTTATGATGCCAAGGCGAGAGAATCGATCTTTGCCACCATATCGAAGTCGTTCCGCTGGAGGACGCGGATCTTGTGCGCTCTTCATTCAGTTAACATGATTTGCTGCTCAAGTGCTTCCAAGGCAAGATTTGTCAACGCTGGAAGTCGATGGCACCCATGTTCAGGACATTTGGCAACAAACCTTCCTCTTCTGGCTGATAACTTCAAGCTAACTCATGGAAAGTAACTAGAACTTTTGCCCGTGCATCAACCGCAACTTCCGCACGACCCCATCGAGCGCTTTCATTTCGCGTTCGCATGAAGAGGGATAGCGTCACGAACGAACCGAACAGAGCCTCCAACATGAGCTCCCGATTTACGCAGCACCGGAGTGTGCTTCTGTATCCATTGGCGGTCGCGCGAGAAACACTCGCTGTTCTCGGTCAATAACTAATAAATACGAAACCAGCTTTCGTGCGATGGCGAGCGTAGCACGGTTTCGATTGCCTTTCTGTTTTTCCAGTTCGTAAAGTAGAGCATACTCTGCATGCCAACGAGGAGCAACTTTTGCAGCTTCGATCAGAGTTGTTTGCAGGTGCTTGTTCCGTTGTTTCGATATCGGTGTTCGTTGTAACTTGCCAGCCGAGCTTTGCTCCGCTCCGCACAACCCGCAATAACTGATGGCTGCTTTGACGGATGCAAACCTGGCGACATCGCCAATTTCGAGCGCCCATGTCAGCGCCAGAATGACACCAACCCCGGGAATGGTCATCAAGCGAGCAACACGTTCCGCCAAGACAGAATCGGTTTCCAACACATGTACGAGCTGGCGGTTCATGCTGCGCAAAATCTCGACGACGTTTCGCCCGAGTCGAAGTAATTTTGGTAATCCGTCAGGCATCAAGGCTGTCTTCGTCTCCAGCAGATCTTCGAAGTACGCTTTGCTGTTGTGTAACCGCTGTTTATTGTATGGAATCCCGGTTTCCATCAACATTCCGGCCATCTTGTTCTTGGTCTGAGTGCATTGACGAACCAGCGTGTTCCGATACCGCAGCACGCGTCGGCGATCGCGGATCTCCCGCGTCGCCATGTAGCACTCCGGAAAATAATTGCATCTCAGGAGATCAGCCAGTTTTCTGGCATCGTTCTTTCGCTTACTCGTGAAGATTGCTTTCAGCATGGCTGGATGCGGGACTTTCACTCGAACGCCTCGCAAACCAAAGTGGTCGTATATCCATGCTGTGAACAATGTTGCTTCCATGCCGGCGACGTAAGGTTCCGGCAAGCTTGTAAGCAAGTTATCTAAATCTTCTCGCAGAGCTGGGATGGAACCTTCCCGCAGAATGGTCCCATCCGGATACCTCAGGCAGTAGCTGATCGTTCGCTTGTGAACGTCGAGGCCCAAATAGTTCATAGGTCTGCAAACACCTCCTATTTCCGATATTCGCCGTCGGCTTCGTAACGAACATCCGAATCACAGACCTATACATTCAAACAATTAAAAATTCGGCGTATTGCCTCAGTGACAGATGTTACCGCAGAGTAAATGTCCCAGCAGAACGTCCCTGTATCCTGTTTGAAGCCATCAGATTGCCAGAGGAATGACGATCCTCCGTCTCATCAGAGTGTCCAGTTTAACCGGATTCATGATCTCTCACCAATCGTCAGTGTGAGGGACATTTCAACAGCTGGAACACGACCGCAACGTCCAGACCGATGTCAGGCTTTCGGGAAGCGCGTTTCGTCCCAAGCCGAGCGGCTGAACAGTTCCTTGTGCTCCCATAGTTCGATCAATGTCTTGGTCAGCATTTTGCCCATTCATCAGACGTTCAGCGGGGGGCGCCGCTTTAATGGCCTCACGAGCTTTTTTCTCGAACAGCTCACGTTCGGGGTCGGGATCGGGCGGTATATTGAATGCTTCCGGGTGGAGGGTTTCGATCCAGCAATCAAAGCCGCGCATCAGTGGTGTGAAGTCTCCGGACAAACGACGATACATGGTGGCCGCCAGGCCAATCAGGTTTTCTGAGCTTTCCGCATCGTGGTCTTCCAGCAGGTTGTTGGGGTCACGATCAGCGTGCTTGAGGAAATTGGCTGTACAGGCAAAACGTCGCCAGCCGATTTCTTGTATTAGCTCATCAATCCTGATTGAAAGACCGTCGGTGTTATGAAGGGGATAAATATCGAACAATATTCTAAAGCTCGCGTAGGCAAGCGTATGAATAGAAAGGCCGTCGCCGTTATCGAAAAAGAGCTTGATAGCGGTCTCAAGCTGGCGGCGCGCGGCTTCTAGCTTTGAAATCTGAGACACAATCATCTGATAAGCCAGATTATCGCGCGAGTGTTAAGTACGAGGCTAGTAATCCCTAAGATATTCGCCTGTGTGCCTGATAAAGATCGCTTTTTGTGCTGGTCAGTTCGTCGACTGAGCAAAACGCATAATGGATCAAATTCGGAAGAGAGCGAGAACCGCCTGTTCAGTATCGGCGACACAGACGACAGAGTCACCGATGCGGTCGCTTTGCTATAAGAAAGTTTGCGGAAAATTTTTGACGGGGCTTTATCTTCCTGCTGTTCTTCGGAATGGTTTTCTTTACGAACACTATGATCGTGTCTGTGAAACGATAGTGATCCGCTTCGGTATTTAATGCTCAACTCAATGCGACCTCTGTATCGCTATCGCTCTCTTCTGAAAACGGGTTGCCCACACAAACGGTAGATCTGCCGCGCACTGTGGGTAGTACCCGCATGCGTGGGCGCTTCAATGGACGTTCGGTTATCCTGTGGCTTACCTCTCCTCAGCCGTATTCTCGGTGGATCCAGCTGCGATAGCGGCGAGTGAAATCCTGCAGTGCGGACCCACAATGGCGATAGCTTCATCTGTCTCTTTTTTGGATAACCGGAACAACATGGGGAACGGCGTTGTCGCGACAGCTGCGTGCGGCGGTCGCAAGGACTCCGCCAACTTCTTCCATTGATCGCCTGGCAGAATTATCTCACCTTCGTGAAGGTTAAATGGCACCTCCGAAAACCCTGCCATCGGGAGATGTAGACAGCTTTTTTCTTACGCATTTTCAGAAAATAGCCGATGGCCGATTTGCATATACGAGGTTGAGTATCTCAGGAATTCCTGAGAGTGACAGTGAGCAATTTTTGCCACCTCCTTCGTAGATGAAGAACTCCAGTTCGACGGTTGAATCGTTAGGTCTGCGTCTTAGCTTTGCCTGTGTTGCTCTGCTTGCGTTCACGTCGTTGGCTGGAGCGCAAACTCACTCAAGGAATTCCGGTTCGCGCTCTACTCATGACGAGGGCACCGCTCGTAAGCGCTCCGTGTCCGTGTCTAAACCCACTGCGCCCCCGTATATTGACAAACCGTTTGATCCAGCTGCTTCATCGCTACCTCCCAATTACAACGGAGTAGACCCCGAGCTTCTTGTTCAGGCAATAAACGCCTCACCATCCCTAGCGCCGAAGTCAGAATTTGAAACGACGACGAAGTACCAAGACCGGGTGGCATCCTTCGAGGCATCTCCATTGGTTCCTGGTCTGCGACCAACTGACCCAATTGCACTTGTGCTTATTCAGGAAGAAACGGTGGTTAAAGCTTCAAATGAAATCACCACAAGCATGACTTCAAGTCTCGGAGTGACATACGACGCAGACTCATCTCAATTCCTACTTACCGTGAAGGCAGAGCAAAAGAGGCTTTTCTTAGAGCCGGAACGACCAGAGATGAGTCTCGTGCAACTTGCTCGAACAATCTACGATCGAAAGAAATACATGGCCAGTAACGCCATGGGAGCCGAAGTGGAGGTCACGGAAGTTGATTCAAATGGCTACGGTGTCGCCATTGATCCGAATAGCTGGATCTTCTCACGATCGGGATCATGGCCCCACCACTTCTTTGAACCGCCGACCATAAAATTAAGGGTGCCTCCAGAAATGGCGGCATCAGTCAAGCCGCAATTAGCAGTTGCGTTGGTGGGTATCTTGGTTAAACCGTGGCAACAGAAGGATGTTTTTGGTCACGATCCAACGTTCGACGATCCCGTTAAAATTCTTGAAGGACTGCACTATGCCGTTCTCGAACCGTCACAACTTATCGTTTTTCGGAGGGATACCGGAGAAATCCTCAAACGTGTGGATTCCAATGTCATGGAGAACGATCAGAATTTAGCGTTGAATCTCAGAACAAGCTGCAAAACCGATCGCAACTACTATGAAGTGTCAGTCGATGGCCGACGAGACGATGTCCGGTGCTCCCAGATGCCCATGCTGCGTGCTAACCGTGAAATCCGTATAGAATTTATGAGCGGTTCTGGAGATCTCACCGACCTGAGTTTCACATTAAATGGAAGACCGTACTCCCCTAATGTGACCCCCCACTCATGTTGCCTAATTGTCACTGCTCCATAACGCTTAACGGGAGTGTGAAAGGCGCGCTAGCCATGCTCGTCTTGTGATCGGGAGGAAAGATATGGGCAAGATCTGCCATATCTTATAGCCTGCGGAACGCCTACTGGAGCAGCCAGAACAATTTGCTTTTGGACTCGAGGAACACCAGCTCACAAGATAAGAAACGCGTTGATTCAGCCCATCTCGCAGGGAATGCAAGGGCACGTCCTTTCAGCGTTGTGGAATTAGCGCTGGTTTCTGCCCAGATAGATCCGAACAACGTTACTGTCGTCAAAGCGGGATTCCGAGCGCAACAACTCACGCTGCAGATTTCGTGCCCGGTCTAGCGCTAGTTGACCCCTTAACCAGGTGCGGATCTTCGAGTGGTTTCGCGTTGATTACTCGCCCCGGGCCTTAATGTTATGTCCGTGCTCGGTAAGTCGCGGTTCCATCTCGCCGGCGTACTCAGTTTTCCCGGCTCCCGTGCGTTTTTAAATCGCACGCGTTCGACTCCATCAAGCTGCCGCGTCCACGCTAGATAGTCTGAAATGTTAGCTGGCCACATAGGTACCGGAGCCGCGCTGTCGCTGGTTGCAATAATTGCAAAAGGCTTGCTTCCAAGGGCCTTGCACCACACGCCCGGGCTTCGGGACCGCATCACTGGCCGAACGGACCCTTCTGGATAGGGGATATCTGCGTTCCAGGTCACTTTATCTACGCTCCTAAAACACCGGTCGCGAGCCCAGATGAAGGGGTAAGTCGGCAATGTCAGCCGACGATGATAAACGGAACCAGTAAGAGCGGTAAAATTTAACGAAGCATCGGATCCCTTGGACCCGGCGAATCTGCCTTCGGTCATGACCGCGCGTCAACAGAATGGGACTGTCGGGCTTGGCTAGCCGCTACTCGAGCTCGAGGGGGAGAGACGCCAAAGTAGAATTCTGCCGCGATAACTGCAATCGCCTAAATTCCCTGACAAAACAGCCGGCCCAGTATATGCTCTCCCTATGTGGAAATTCCTGCTCGAGGTCCCCACAACGTCGCCGTTCCGGACTTAAGTCCGCGCGTTGCGCGCGACCGGAACCATTTCAGCGCAGCTCGTTCTATTAATCTCTTCACAAGTAAGGAAAGCAGCGGATAAAAAAGACGTGCCCTTGCCCAAGTACGTATTGCCGAACAGATGCCTTTTCTTAGATGTGTTCCTAATTGCGAACGAGACATATCAAAGTAGCGCCTGACGATTTTGGCGCCCACCAGCCCCTGCAGCCCCGAATTGCCAGGCTCGGAGATAGCCGAAGGTAGCATATGGGTAGCACTGCTGCGGATGCAACGGCGTAAGTTGGTGGGCGGTGACGGGATCGAACCATCGACCTCCTGCTTGTAAGTTACTCGCTCCGCCCCCCAGTGTCTTAAGCAATCCTTAAAAGCTGAGATGAAGAGAACGGCTTCGAAGCCCTTCGGCTAACTCGCACGAACAGCAATTGAAAACGGAAACGAGGATTGCACGCGTAGCCAGCGGCGGATCTACATCGCACCTTAATTGCACGCGGGTGGTTCGAGAAAAGACCCGCTCAATTTGAGCTGGTACCGAGCTCGGCGGTCGCTGCAGCCGAATGCACAACGGATTGAATTGACAAATCTTCCGAATAGGAGTTTCCCACGCGGCCGCTCGGGGCCAGTGATTTTGTCGCACGCATGATCTGAGACATAAAGTTTAATTGACACGGCAAATTGTTGTATTACAATAATTAGGGTCCAAGGTCTTCAACAAAGACAGTCAGATCAAGTAATTGGAATGGCTGGCGGAGCGTTCTATTTACATCTCCCGAAGGTTCAGGGCAGAAATAACAGGAGTCTAAGAAATCTTGGAGCAGCCGAAAAAGCGCGGGAAAGTAGGGCGCCCCAAATTGCCAAAGGATGAGGCCAAGGGTAGGATTGTGCCGGTTCGCTTCAGGCAGGACGATCTTAAGACAATTGCAGCGGCAGCTAAGGCGAATGACCAAAGTGTCTCGGAGTGGATTCGTTCCACCCTTCGTGCCACAGTCGAGCGGTGATTAAGAGGATACGCGATTGTCGCAATTACTTTAAGCACGAGAAATGTTGGACGAGTTCGATGTTGAGACCGAAGCCGAACGGTAATGGTCAAAACGATGGAACCAGCAATACTGAGCAAAGTGAATCGCGGGGAGCTTCGGCGATCTCAAAATCCGAAACTAGCAGGCAAAAAGAAACGGGGAGGCGGCAAGCGATGGCGGTCTATAAGCAGCCCAAGAGCAAAAACTGGTGGTACAAGTTCACCTGGAACGGCGAACTGATCCGCGAGAGCACAAAGCAGACGAACAAGCGCGTGGCTGAACAGATGGAAGCGGCACATCGCACGGCATTCGCAAAAGGGGCGAGGTTGGGATACGGGACAAGAAACCCGTTCCCACCCTGAGGGATTTCGCGGAACGCGATTTCCTGCCATTCGCGCGTTCAACGTTTGCAGCCAAACCTAAAAACGCTCGCATACTACGCGAATGGCGTACGTCAGCTTCTGTCTTTTGAGCGGCTCGCGCACGAGCGCCTGGATGCCCTGACGAGCGACAGAGTGTCTGAATACATCAGTTACCGACAGGCTTCAAAGGGGAAGCGAGGGCATCTTCTGCAGGTTGCTAGCCTCAACCGCGAGTTACAGGTTCTGCCGGCGAATGTTCCACCTCGTTGAGGAGTGGGGCAAAGTTGAAAGGGCTCTGCCGACCGTCAAGATGCTCCCGGGCGAAAGCACCGGCAACGCGTTCTGATTCCCGAGGAAGAGAATTTGTACCTAAGAGGCGCATCCACAGCGGCCATGGAACAATTCGCAGACGCGGCGCTGCTGCGCGACGTTGCAACAATCTTGGTTGACTGTGGTTTACGTCCAGAAGAGGCTTTTCGCCTGCGCACCGAGAACGTCACGGACGGCACGCTCGAAATCCACTTCGGGAAAACAGAGAATGCGCGGCGTCGCATTCCGATGACTCCGCGGGTAAGGGCGATTTTGGAAATGCGGCTCTCCAGAATGCACGGTAGCGATTGGGTTTTCCCTGCTCGGACGAAGAGCGGTCAAATCGGGCCTTCTTCACTAAAGAAACAGCACGCAAAGCCAATCACCGACGCGACGCGGATCCTTCGCGCAGAGGCGCGCGACGACGCCCGTGCGCTTATCGGCTTCGAGCTTTACACGTTGCGGCACACCTGCTTGACGCGATGGGCACCGCACATGGACCCCTGGACCCTTGCTTATCTGGCAGGGCATCGCGATATGAACATCACCAAGCGTTATGTCCACCCCCAGGGAGCAAACGGTGCGTGAAGCAATGGAGAGGGCGCAAGGTGCATCGAGTGGGCATACTTTTAGGCATACTCGACTTCGCGCTGGAAATCATTCAGGAAGCGAATTGACCGTAATCAGTTGAAGTGCTTGTGTTTAGAATGGTGCGCCCGGACAGATTCGAACTGCCGACCTTCTGGTTCGTAGCCAGACGCTCTATCCAGCTGAGCTACGGGCGCAACGCACACAGTATAGCAATCTCGTCGATTCGCCCGGCTACGTGGTGGAGACCGGATCTGGCAGGGTGGTCACGCAGTTTCGGCCGTTCGCCTTGGCCCGATATAGCGCCTCATCTGCGATCCGGACGAAGGCGTCCGGGGTACGTTCAGATCCATCCGAAACCGTAACTCCGAAGCTGGCTGACACGCGCATTTCTACGCCGTCGACGATCATAGTGGTGGCATGCAGCCGCTGTCGCATTCTCTCCGCTTGATTGGTAGCCTGTTCGAGGTCGCAGTTTGGCAGCACAACCAGGAATTCCTCGCCTCCATAGCGGCCTACCTGATCGTAGGTGCGCATGTTGCCTCGCAGCCTCGTAGCCGCTTCGCGCAGCACGGCGTCTCCGGCAAAGTGGCCGTACGAATCGTTGATCTTTTTGAAATGATCGATGTCGAGAAGAATGATCCCCACAGTACGGTTATCTCTGTGACAGCGGGAGAGTTCCTGCTCTAGGGCAGCCACAATAGCCGGCCGGTTGGGCAGCATCGTCAGCAGGTCCTTGTTGGCGCGGTCGCGCAACTCTTCACGGGCCTGGAGCAGATCCATTTGAAGATCGACGATGCGTTTGCCGACACGCAATCGTACCTGCAGTTCGTGCTGGTCGAAGGGCTTGACAATATAGTCGTCCGCACCAGCCTCCAAGCCTTCGACTGTTTCCCCCTTTGTGTTTTTTGAGGTTAACAGGAGGATGTAGGTATATGGCTCTCTCCGCGTTTCCCTCACACGCTTGCAAACTTCAGGACCGGTCATGTGAGGCATGACCCAGTCCAGTATGGCCATGGTTGGCGGATCAGGTTGCGCCAGTATCTCCCACGCCTGAGCCCCATGCTCAGCCAGGATAACATCGTAACCCCAACGCGATAAAGCGGTCCGCAGCATCGCGCGGGAAGTTGCGCTATCGTCCGCTATCAGAACTTTCATTCCCGCCAAAGAGTTGCCTCACTACATATCTATTCGTGCGCAGACAGACCAAACTTTAGGAATCTCGCGCAAACAGACGGCAAGAAGCTAGAAGCTGGCCGTAGACAGGCAGAAACAGAAGCGCCACCTCTCTAATATGGCAGGCTGGCGAGCGGTCGTAAAATCGTAGGGAACAGCAAAACGCAATCCTATATTATGGGTGTGCCACTCAGGCGTTTCTAGAGAAGCGCAAAGTGTTGCATTGTAAGGAGCTCGGATGCAGAATTCAGTACTCGTGCCAATGGTTGTCGAGCAGACGTCCCGGGGTGAACGCGCCTACGATATCTACTCGCGCCTGTTGAAAGAAAACATCATCTTTCTGGGCACCCCGATCGACGACAACGTAGCTAATTTGATCATGGCTCAAATGTTGTTTCTTGCTGCTGAAGACCCGGAACGAGATATTTCTCTCTACATCAACTCGCCCGGCGGTTCGATTACAGCCGGATTGGCAATTCTGGACACCATGCGACTGGTTGAGCCGGATATAGTGACATACTGCCTGGGACAGGCAGCCTCGATGGCGGCCGTGTTACTGGCCTGCGGCTCGAAAGGGAAACGGTTCAGCCTTCCCAATTCGCGTATTCTCATCCATCAGCCATCAATGAGTGGCTTAGGTGGTCAGGCAGCCGATATCGACATCTACGCCCGCGAGATCCTTCGCATGCGCCAATCGCTGAACGAGATCCTGGCGGATGCAACCGGGCAACCCGTTGACAAGATTGCCCGTGACGTAGATCGCGATTACATCTTAGAGCCTGAGGCCGCGCTCGAATACGGCATGATCGATCGCATTATCACGAGCCGGCAAGGGTCTCCGGTTCCGACGCGCTAGTTCCATCTGAAGGCCCGGGGCAGTCGACGGGCCCGTTGAACTGCCCTTTACTGTATAGCAAAACAACAACCTACAAGCATTTTTGGCAGGTGGCTATTCGGACGGCCTCCTGTTTTGGCGAAATATGTAGTTTAGAATGGGCTTCTATATGCAGAAGGACGAGCGGCGCATTTAGCTTGACCCTTTGTTCTCGCTGGGTTAGAGTGATACTTCTGTTACAGGTTGACTAAGCCATCAAAGACGCTTATCGGATGATGCGAAGACTTCACCCACGCCTATTGGGCTTTTGCCTTATGACAGCTGTTGCAGTTGCGCCCTGCCATGGTGGAACAGGTAATCAAGCTGCGGCTCAGGTAAACTCAGGTTCGCAAGTCACAACAACCGCCACGCATGTGTCGGAAGACACCGGAACCCCCTCTTCAGCGACTGACGCGCTGATCAAGAAGGCGGATGAATATCTTGAACTCGGGCGGCAATTTTATTTTCAGGGCAATGTCAGTGGCGCAAAAAGAGAGTTTGATGCAGCTATCGATGTGATGCTCTCCGCGCCCGACAGCCTCCCGGATCATCAGCGCATAGAACGTCATTTGGACGAGATGTGCGATCTCATTTATCGCTTCGATGTCGAGAAGTTGGGGGCTGGCGCACACGAAGAAGCAGCTGCCGGTTTTGATGAAGCGCCGATTGACGAAGTCAGCCACATGACCTTTCCAGTGGATGAAAGTCTGGCCCCGAAGCTCAAAAACGAATTGAATCAGACTGCATCAGGTATCCCGCTAGAACTCGCCGAGCCGGTGCTGAGTTACGTTCACTTCTTTTCAACCGATCGAGGCCGAAGCATCCTTTTGGCAGGCTTCAGGCGGGCGGGTCAGTATCGATCCCTGATCCAGCGCGTTTTCATGGAAGAGCAGGTGCCGCAGGAGCTGGTGTATCTGGCGCAAGCGGAATCCGGGTTCCTGCCGCGCGCGGTTTCCCGCAAGAGCGCTGTTGGCATGTGGCAGTTTATTGCCGAAACAGGGGCGAGATATGACCTGGTGCGAACACGTGCCTTTGACGAGCGCCTCGATCCGGAGAAGGCCACGCGCGCTGCAGCAAAATATCTCAAATTTCTGTATGCCCGTTACGGTGACTGGTATCTCGCGATGGCAGCGTACAACTGCGGCGAAGGCGCCGTCGACAGGGCGGTAGAGCGAACCGGCTATGCGGATTATTGGGAACTGCTAAAGCGTCATGCTCTTCCGCGGGAAACCTCGAACTATGTTCCGATCATCGTTGCGATGACAATCATGGCCAAGAACCCCAAAGACTACGGCCTGGAGAACGTCACGGTCGATCCACCAGTCGAATACGACTCGATCCAACTTACGGCATCGACCAGCCTGGACCTGCTCGCAGACGCGACCCTACAGCCTGTATCGGTGATCCGGGATCTCAACCCGCAGTTCCTCACATCGGTAGTTCCCGCCGGGTTGACGGTACACGTTCCTAAGGGCACCGAGCAAGCAGCCGAAGCCGCCCTCGAGACCGTGCCGGCAGCTAATCGCAATGCGTGGCGGCTGCACCATGTGGAATCCGGCGACACTTTGGAAGCGATTGCCCGCTCCTATCATCTGCCGGCGCAGCGGATAGCTGCCGTCAACCGTTCTGCGGTATCTCTGGAGGCGGGAGACGTACTGCTGATACCGGCGGTCTATCACGAGCCGAAGCCAGCGGTGCGGCGGATCTCTCGTTCAAGCCGAAACGGGGCACACCGCATCTCTTCGAAGCCGCGCCGATCGCCGCTGCGCTCGGCACATGTTGCTGCCTCACCTCGCGTGGCGGCTCCATTGCATCGGCGTGTTCCGATTCACACAGCCAGTCTGAGTGAATAAGCGCTCGACCTGCGGGACGAGCGTAGCCAGATCCTGAGATCGGGGGCTCAGATCGATATTCCGCGGGGCCCGTGTTCAGCGCGCTCCACGAAGAAAAACCACCTTGATCTATTAGCCCGAAGCGAATCTCGTTGCATCTTTGTGAAATAATTTTGCTTCGGCGATCATCTCGGTGCATAGTAGTGAAGTGCGAAAGGAGGAGTGCGTGAGTTTCACGTATAGCCTGACAGCCGACAAACAGCAAGACGATTTCGACTACGAAGACGAACACATCGAGCTCGAGTCCGAGAGGGACGAGTACGGTGAGGACGACGATGAAGATGACGACTACGATGAGGACGATGAAGCGGAATTGACGACTCCTCGCAAGGAAGGAGAGCGCTCCTCGCCGGCGGCTACCGGTCAGCAGGGCGGTGCGGGCGAATCCGCCACTTCCAAGGGAGCAGGCACCGCTCAGGAGCCAGCAGAGGAACAAACCGTGGAAGAGGTCCTCGGGGTTGAGATTGATGAGGACGAGCAGAAGCCGGAACGGCCTGCTCGCGGCCGGAAATCCGCAGGAGCGAAAAAGAGCGGTGCTTCCGGAGCAGCCAAGAATGCGGCGAAGGGCGCGGGCCAAGCGACCGCCAAGAGCAGTTCTGCAAAGAAGGGCGCCCCGAAAGAAGCTGCAGCCAAAACTTCATCCCAGCCATCGAAGAAAACTGCTTCCAAGAAAGTAGCCAAGAAGGCAGCCGCAAAGAAAGCTACACCGAAGAAGGGACCCGCCAAGAAAGCTGCGGCCAAAAAGTCGCCGCCAAAGAAAGCTGCGCCCAGGAAAGCGGCAGGCAAGAAAGCGCCGGCGAAGAAGGCTGCGGCAAAGAAAGGCGCTGCTAAGAAGGGTGCTGCTAAGAAGAGTTCGCGCAGCGCAACCAAGAAACGCGGGCGTTGAGAGGGGCAGAGCCGGGCGGAAGGCAACCTACCGGCTTTGAGCGCGCGGCGCGACGGCTTACTTCGAGCCTTTACGAACCGCGGTGCGACATCGTTCAAAGAGGTCGAGAAGCGAATCTGCGTACTCTTCGGCAGAGCGGGGCCCTTTCCCGCCGAATCCGGTGGTGGGTGTTCCCTTGCCGTAACCTGTCGTTACAGCAATGAATTTCATCAAATCGAGCGCTATTTCGTCCGGGCTCGCCCCGTGTGATTTTTCTGAGGTGTCTTCTGCCATCTTTGTATTTTTCTCCTTCTCGGATATTAGATCTAGCCTGATTCTCGCACCCGCCAAACAATTGCTTCGGTAGCCGGAGCGCAACGGGCATTCAGAGATGCCAATTCGCGCAAGCAAACTGATCCGGAAGATGCGCGGAGGGGCACAAGCCCATCTAATGGAGGGGGAAGACGGGTTTTTCTACGTGGTCAAGTTCGTCAATAACCCACAGCATCGCCGCATTCTGATTAACGAATGGTTGGCCTGCTCATTCCTACGTTATTTGCAGATTCATGTGCCGGAAACGGCGCTTATCGAGCTGACCCCCGAATTCATCTCCGAAAGCCCCGAACTATATCTGCTGATCGGTTCGAGACGGGAGCCGGTGCCCCCGGGTATACACTTCGGTTCCCGGCTAGCTGTGAACCCGGACCGGGTGGCGATATACGATTTCCTTCCCGACAAGCTGCTCTTCAAAATCGAGAACCGGATCGACTTCCTGGGAACATTGATCTTCGACAAATGGATCGGGAACACAGATTCCCGCCAAGCAGTCTTCTTTCGCGCACGCGCCAAATCCTGGACACCTTTAAGAGGCGCGGCGCCAGCCCGGATCGGTTTCTTTGCGCAGATGATCGATCACGGCTACGCTTTTAACGGCCCGCACTGGCAGTTTCAAGATTCTCCGCTGCAGGGCTTGTACTTTCGTCCGTCCATTTACGACGAAGTTCGATCGCTCGATTCGTTTCAACCCTGGCTGGAGCTGGTCCAAAATTTCCCGGCAGAAGTGATTGACGGGGCCTGGAAACAGATACCGGGAGTCTGGCTGGGTGAAGATGGCGAAGAATTGGAGCGAGTGCTGGAGGGTCTGTTAAAACGCCGTTCGCGAGTGGCACAACTGGTGGCGGATCTGCGCAAGGAAAGACCTAATGCTTTCGCAAATTGGCGGTGATTGCCTGCTCGATTTCTCGAGCCGTAACAGGAGCGAGCAATATCCCGTTGCGATAGTGCCCATAGGCCAGATAAACGCGGGGCGACTGCCATGCTCCGAGATGCAGCCGATCGCTGCCCGGGCGGAAGCCGATCCAAGCCTCAGACGGGCTTGTTTCGCGAAGATGCGGAAGAATGACACTTGCCTCTCGTGCAAGGCATGAGGTTACGCCGGGTTCTATCTCTCGATTCCACCCGACATGTTCGACCGATGCGCCTGCGATAAGGAGACCATTCGCTCGCTGCAACAGATAGGAATGGCCGTGCCGAATGATCGTATTGCAGGTTTGATCGGGCTGCCGGAATCCAATCAGATGACCTTTCACCGGTTCTGAAAGCGGCAAAGGCGCGACGTTTTTGACGGGGATCGAACCGCTCCAAGCTCCGGCGGCTACCACGACCGCGTTGAAGTCTCTCCAGCCGCCATGTGTTTCAACGCTTACCCGATCGTTCAGGACTTCAATGCTTTCGACCGCCGAGTGCTCGTAGATCTCTACGCCAAGTTGAAGGCAGGCGGACATCAATGCCGCCACAAGTTCACGCGGGTCGACAATAGCATCGTCCGGATAGAAAACCGAACCCACGAAATCGGCTAAGCGGACGCGAGGCCAGAACGTCTGCACTTGCGCTTCGGTGAGCGGCTTCGAACAAATGCCCAGATTCTTCTGGCGTTCGGCCCTTTCCTGTAATTCGATCCACTCAGAGGTGCTATAAGCGAGGTCAAGGGCCCCACATTCCTGATAATCGATCCTCGTTTGCGCAGCTACCTCAAGCTCGCGAACGAACGCGGGATACAAATGTCTTGATTCAACCGCAAGGGTCGTGGACGGAGAGGGAGAATCGAACTCACCTCCCAAGGAGAGCATGCCTGCCCCAGCCCAACTTGCCTCGCTGCCCACGCGGCTCCGCTCGAATACCGTGACAGCGAACTTGTGTTGCGCAAGACGCCAGGCAATCGATAGACCGATGAGACCGCCGCCCACAATCGCGACCGTGGGCGGTGCGACAAACTCCCGGTCTTCACTCAAGCCGGTTCCTGAAGCGCCTCCGCTTCCCCGTTCGCGCGTTTCACCACTTCGAGGAAGGCTTTCGATGCATGACTCAGGGCTCGGCGCGAGGGATATACGAGCCGTATCTTGCGTTCAAGGTTGAGTTCTTTGACTTTGATCTCGCAGAGCGTATTCTGCTTGATTTCCTGTTCAACACACATTCGCGGCAGAAATGCGACGCCTTCATTATCCTGCACCAAGCGACGAATTGTTTCGACGGTTGGCATCTCCAGGTCCATGTTGATGGGCACCTTGAAGCGTTGAAACTCGCGCAAAACCGCTTCCCGGTAAGGAGATAAAACATTGTGGGCGATGAAGGTCTCCATGTCCAATTCGGTAATGGAAATCTCTTCGCGCTTAGCAAACCGGTGCTGAGGAGAAACGATCAAAGCCAGGCGATCCGTGTAGATGACCTCCGACTGCAGGTGCTCATCTGTGGGCTCGTAGCTTATAACGCCCAGCTCGAGCTGACCGTCAAGCAGTTGAGAAGGGATTTTACTCGATTCCGAACGCCGCACCTGAATCTTCACTTTCGGAAACAGTCGCCTGTACTTTCCGATGTGCTGAATCAGATACAGTGACATGGACTCGTTTGCCCCGATCGATAGCCGACCGGCGTAGTTGTCCTTCAGTTCACGCAGTGAGTTCTCTAGATCGGCCTCCAGATTTATGAAGCGCCGGGCATACTCAAGAACGACGCGACCCGCGTCGGTGAGCAAAAGCTCACGACCGGCACGATCGATAAGCTTCTCTTTTAAATCACTCTCAAGCCGTTGAATCGCGATTGAGATCGCCGGCTGTGTGCGCACCAGCTTTTCTCCGGCCCTGGAAAAGCTGCGCTCCGTCGCAACGGTGTAAAAGACCTTTAAGGGGTAGAGTTCCATTACGCTCTCTCCGACTGAGGCGTTTATAGCATCATTATAGCTAATGACAATTGCCAAAACTATAAATTTGCATAATCGTTCGCATTAATTTAGCATGAGGAAAAGTTACCCAGTTTAGGATCCTATGAGCCGAGTTTATATTTTTGACACCACGTTGCGCGACGGTGAGCAGTCGCCGGGCTGCAGCATGAGCACGCTGGAGAAGCTCACCACAGCCACCGCTCTTGTGGATCTGGGAGTTGACATTCTGGAGGCTGGATTTCCCATTGCGTCGGAGGGTGATTTCGAAGCGGTGGATGCAGTTAGCCGCCAATTTCCATGGGTTCAGGTAGCAGCTTTGGCGCGTTCCTGCACGCTTGACGTTGAGCGAGCAGCGAAGGCCTTAGAACACGCAAAGCGTCCTAGAATACACACTTTCCTCGCGACCAGTGACATACACCTGAAGTACAAGTTGCGCAAGTCGCGACAACAGGTCCTGGACGAAGCCGTGGCCGCGGTCGCGCTGGCGCGTAGCTATACAGATGATGTCGAGTTCTCGGCGGAGGACGCGACGCGCACCGATCCCGAGTATTTGGAGCAGGTTAGTATGGCTGTCGTCGAGGCGGGCGCGCGCACTGTCAACCTGCCGGATACGGTCGGATACTCAACGCCGGACGAATACGGCGAAATCATCGGGAAAATTGTCAAGGCTCTAGGCGATCGCGCCATTGTGAGTGTTCATTGTCATGACGATCTCGGTCTGGCCGTGGCAAATTCGCTAGCGGCTGTTCAGGCAGGTGCGAGACAGGTTGAGTGTACGATCAACGGCATCGGCGAACGGGCAGGCAATGCGGCACTGGAAGAAGTGGTGATGGCCATCAAAACCCGTCGCGACCGGCTTCCCTTCGAAACGAAGATCAATTCGGAAAAACTTTTTCACGCCAGCCAGACGCTCACGCAGTTCATCACCTTCGGACCGCAGCCGAATAAAGCAATTGTTGGCGAGAATGCGTTCGCGCACGAGGCGGGTATTCACCAGGACGGATACCTGAAAGAGCCAACGACCTATGAAATCATCCACCCATCCACGGTGGGCGTGCCGGAAACGAGAATTGTTCTCGGCAAGCACAGTGGGCGACATGCTCTGAAACAGCGCGCCGAGACTCTTGGCTTCAATCTGTCACGGGAAGAACTCGAAGAGGTGTACCATCGGTTCACCCAGATGGCCGATAACAAGAAGGGATTACGGAACGACGAGATCAGGGCGCTTATCGAACTAGTGATTGGCAGTGAGGGAACTCGCGAGCAGGCTCCGGTAGCAATCGGCATGGAACGTTAGCCGATGAATCTGAAAATCCTGCTGCTGCCCGGGGATGGCATTGGCGTAGAAGTTACAAACGAAGCGGTTCGTGTTCTTCGCGAGGTGGCTTCCAGATTCGGCCACGATCTCTCGTTGACCGAAGGACTGCTGGGCGGCATCGCGATCAAGCAGACGGGTGACCCTTTCCCGGAGGAGACGCGCAGGCTGGCGCTTGCCGCGGACGCGACCCTGATGGGTGCGGTCGGTTTGCCGGAATTCGACAATGCACCTCCGGAGAAGCGCCCTGAGCGCGGCCTTTTAGGGATCCGAAAAGCCCTCGGAGTGTACAGCAATCTGAGGCCGGTGCGGTCGTACCGCGCTTTGATCGACTCATCTCCGCTGAAGAACGACTTGGTCGATGGCGTCGACCTGATTATCGTTCGGGAGCTCACGGGCGGCCTTTACTATGGGACTCCGCGAGGCATATCGGGCAGCGGGGCAGAAGAGCGGGCCGTCAACACGATGGTTTACACGCGGCCTGAAATCGAGCGTATCGCGCATATGGCGTTCGGTTTAGCGAGCAAGCGGCGCAAGAAGGTCACAAGCGTGGATAAATCGAACGTTCTCGAGAACTCCCAACTCTGGCGCCGTGTTGTCACCGAAGTCGCATCTCAGTACTCCGGGGTTTCACTCGACCATATTCTGGTGGATAACTGTGCCATGCAACTGGTGCTTAGTCCCAAGCGTTTCGATGTGGTCCTCACGGAGAACCTGTTTGGCGATATCTTAAGTGATGAGGCTGCCGTTCTGGCAGGTTCGATCGGTATGCTGCCCTCGGCTTCGATTGGAGCCAAGCGGCCATCGGGCGTTTGGGTGGGTCTCTACGAACCAGTACACGGATCCGCACCGGATATAGCCGGCCAAAACAAAGCGAATCCCTTGGGCGCGATTGGCTCGGTAGCGGCAATGCTCGAGTACAGTTTCGGTCTGGCGCAGGAAGCGCAGGCGGTTTACGGAGCGATGGAAAACGTTTTGAACAGCGGACGCGTGACGGCGGACCTGAAGCCCTCAGGCGTCCCCGCTACAACCACTCAGGTGGGCGAAGCGGTTTGTGAAGCACTTTGCTCCCAGGCGGCAATCCCTGCCGCAAATTAAAGCCGCCAGTTTTGCGGCCCAGCAGGTAAGAATATGTCAAAAAGACGCAACGCAGTGAAGCCTCTTACGATTATCGAGAAGGTTTGGCAGAATCATGTGGTAGCCGAGCACCCGGGCGCCCCCACGCTTCTTTATATAGATCTCCATCTGGTGCATGAAGTCACTTCTCCGCAGGCATTCTCTGGATTGCGCGAGCGCGGCCTGAGAGTGAGGCGCCCTGATCTCACCATCGGCACGACTGATCACAGTATCCCCACGCATGATCGCTCCCTGCCGATCCTCGACAAGATCGCCGAAGCGCAGATCACGCAATTTGAGAAGAATTGCCGCGAGTTCGGCATTCCCTTCTACGGTCCGCACAGCAATAAACAAGGAATCGTGCATGTCATTGGCCCCGAGCAGGGCTTTACCCAGCCCGGCATGACGGTGGTCTGCGGCGATAGCCACACTGCCACTCATGGAGCCTTCGGAGCCCTCGCTTTCGGTATCGGGACCAGCCAGGTCGAACATGTTTTGGCGACGCAATGTCTGTTGCAAACTCCTTCCAAGACCTATGAAGTCAGAGTAGAAGGTTCCCTGAAGAATGGAGTAGGCGCCAAGGACATCATTCTGAACCTGATTTCGCGGATCGGGATCGGCGGAGGTACAGGTTCTGTTTTTGAGTACTCCGGATCGGCCATTCGTTCTCTTTCCATGGAAGAACGCATGACCATTTGCAACATGTCCATCGAAGGTGGCGCTCGCGCAGGTCTTGTCGCTCCGGACGACACGACGTATCAATATCTAGCAGGTCGGCCCTATGTCCCGCACGGCGCCGCCTGGGAGCGCGCTCTCGAACTTTGGCGGAAACTGCCCACCGACGAAGGCGCTCAGTTCGATAAGCGCATCGATATCGATGCCGGCGCGTTGGAACCGATGATTACCTTTGGCACGAATCCGGGTATGGGCATTCCCATCACGGGGGCTGTCCCGGATCCTGCGCGTTTGAGCGATCCAACAGAACGGGAGTCGTTGGACAAAGCGCTTCGCTATATGGATCTACCATCCGGTAAACCCCTGCTCGGGCATCCGGTCAACGTTGTCTTCATCGGCAGCTGCACCAATTCCCGTCTATCGGATCTGCGTGCTGCCGCGGAGATCTTCAAAGGGCGCAAAGTCAGCCCCAATGTACGCGTGATGGTCGTACCGGGCTCGCAACAGATCAAAGAACAGGCTCAGGCCGAAGGTCTGGATCGCATTTTCAAGGACGCAGGGGCCGATTGGCGCGAAGCAGGTTGCTCTATGTGTATCGCCATGAATGGCGATCAGCTGAATTCGGGCGAATATAGCGTCTCGACGAGTAACCGCAATTTTGAGGGGCGTCAGGGTAAGGGCGGTCGAACGTTTCTCGCAAGTCCACTCACTGCCGCTGCCGCTGCGGTTACCGGCGTCGTAACCGACGTTCGAACGATGCTTTAGAAAAGAGTCGCGATGGAAAGATTCAGCACATTCAAGAGTCGCCTGGTGGCGTTGCCGATCGACAACATCGATACCGACCAGATCATACCCGCGCGCTTTCTCAAAACGGTTTCCAAAGCCGGCCTTGCCGAACAGCTTTTTTACGACTGGCGTTACGATGCGGCAGGCCGGCCGATCCCAGAATTCATCCTGAACCAGCCGCAAGGGCAAGCGGCTAACGTGCTCCTTGCGGGGGATAATTTCGGATGCGGCAGCTCGCGCGAGCACGCGCCTTGGGCTTTGAAACAATACGGCTTTAAAGCCGTCATCAGTACCTCCTTCGCTGACATTTTTCGAGGAAACTCTCTGAAAAATTCGCTCTTGCCGATTCTCGTTCCGCCCGAAGTTCATCATGCTCTCTTCGCCTCTGTGCAGGCCGATCCGGCTGCAGAAGTGACTATCGATCTTGCGCAGCAGACGCTGACATTGCCGGACGGCTCTTCGGTCACCTTTCCCATAGACGAGTTTGCGAAACACTGCATGCTCGAAGGTGTCGACGAGCTTGGATACATTCTCCAGCAGGAAGCGCAAATAGCCGAATTCGAATCGAAACGCGAATTGACTATCGACACGCTGGCACCCGCCTGAACACGATTTTCGTCCGATTTTGACTTGCTTGCGGCGGCTGTTCCGCATGCTACCGTGAAGCTAGTGGCAGCGCCCTTGAACTTTCATCTGGAGCAGTATGAAGGGCCGCTTGATCTCCTGCTGGACCTCATTCGTAGGCAGCAGATCAACATTTACGACATTCCGATTGCCAGGATCACCGCGCAGTATCTCGATTACATGCAAAAGGCCATGGAACTCGATATCGAGCTGAGCTCCGAGTTTGTGTATATGGCGGCGACGCTGATTCACATCAAGAGCAGACTTCTGTTGCCGCGCGACCCCGAGCTCGATAAAATCGCGCCTGAAGAGGATCCACGCAAGGAGTTGGTGGAGCGTTTAATCGAGCATGAGCGTTTCAAGAATGCCGCTGAGATGTTGCAGCAGAAGAGGATCGTTGAGGAAGCGATCTGGTCAAATCCTCAAATCGAAGATTTCATCGCTGAGGACCAGAGCCCGCAGCTTGCGGCCACCATCTTCGATCTGGTGAAAACCTTCCAGCAGGTGTTGGAGCGCGCTCAGCATCGGCCGATTTACGAAGTTGGCGAGGAATCCGTCAGCGTACCCGACATGATTCAATTTCTTCGTCGCCAACTGACGCACTCGCGCCGTCAGGAGCCGCTATCGACGACGCGTCTCTTTGAACGTCAACGCAGCCGGCGGGCCATGATTTGCTTGTTCCTGGCAATACTGGAGCTAGTAAAGCTGCAAAGCGTGGAACTCGTCCAGAGTGAAGCATTTGGCGACATAGGATTGACTCGCGGTTCAGGATTCGAGAGTCTTCCTGATTCGACCGAAGAACTCGCAGCTCTGGAAGAGGATTATCGCTGAGTGTGAGCATGGAAGGAACAGATCACATCCTCGAAGAGGATTCGGTCGAAACAGAACAGCAGATTTCCGGATTCACCAATTCCGAAGACGATGTGGTGATTGCTGACGCGGTAACAGAGGAAGCGCTTCCGGGGGATCCCGCCGCGGCCCTCAAAGCTGTCATCGAGGCTGCCGTGTATATAACCGACGAACCATTGACTGCCGAGCAGATCGCAACAGCTTTAGAGCAACCAATTGCAGTTGTGAAAGAACTCCTGAGCCAGTTGGTTGCGGAGTACGGGCGCCCGGACCGGGGTCTCTCGATACGAGAGCTGGCCGGCGGTTACAAGATGTCCACAAAAGCGGAGCATCATGAATCGATCCGGCGTTTTGTCAATAAACTCCAGCCACCGCTCAAGCTCTCTCTCGCCGCTCTTGAGACTCTCGCGGTGGTGGCTTACAAACAGCCAATTACCGCCCCGGAGATTCTGGATATCCGCGGGGTACAAGGCGCGGGCGTCTTAAAGACTTTGCTGGACCGGAAGCTGATCGCTGCTGCGGGGCGTAAGAATGTACTCGGGAAGCCCATTCTCTACAAAACCACTCGTGAGTTCCTCACCCAGTTCGGCTTAAACTCACTCGCGGAATTGCCGACGTTGAAAGAATTCGAAGAGCTTGGGCGGTTCGCTCTTAACGAGGGAGACGACGCCAACTCGACACAGGAAGTCGTTGCCCCGATCCAGACGGAGACCGAGAGCGGTGACGTGAAGCCGGAGCCTGAATCGGGCGAACGGCGGGAGCAGGAGAATGGCTGAAGAACGTCTTCAGAAGATTCTCGCGAACGCGGGTATCGCGAGCCGGCGCAAAGCGGAAGAGTTGATTACGGCTGGGCGTGTGGCAGTGAACGGCGAAACAGTCACACAACTCGGCTCGAAGGCGGACGTCTCGCGGGACAAGGTCAAGGTGGATGGCAGGGTATTGAGCGCACCCAAGCATCATCTTTATATCGCGTTCAACAAGCCGAAAAACTGCGTTACGACGGTCAGCGATCCGGAAGGAAGGGAGACCGTGATGTCTTTTTTCAAAGGATTCCGCGAAAGAATCTATCCTGTCGGACGCTTGGACTATGCAAGTGAAGGGCTCTTGCTGCTCACCAACGATGGCGATTTCGCGAACCGGCTGACTTCGCCCGCAAGTCATGTGAAGAAGACCTATCTGGTCAAGGCTAATGGCGCACTTATGCCCGAACAGGAGGAGCAGTTTCGGGTCGGAATCCCGATGCATGGCCGCCGTACAGCGCCAGCAGAAATCAGATTGATCCGTAAAGGGATCAACCCGTGGTACGAAGTGCAGCTGGTCGAAGGAAGACAGAACCAAATTCGCATCATGTTCAAACACTTCGACCGCCTTGTAGAAAAGCTCAAGCGAGTAAAAATCGGATTCCTGGAATTGGGAACTCTCAAGCCGGGCGCTTATCGAACATTGACCAACGTCGAAGTGGCACGCTTCCGAAAGCTGATCCACTCGGAGCTGCCTGCCACGGGGCGGAAAATCCCAAAACGTCATGAACGACAAAGAACTCACCGACCTGCTGCACTCCGCTAAGACCATCGCGGTAGTTGGGCTCTCGAACAACCGCGCACGACCCAGTTTTGGTGTCTCTCGTTTCCTCCAGCGACAGGGTTTCCGAATCATTCCTGTGAATCCGCAGGAAACCGAGGTGCTCGGGGAACGGGCCTATGCCTCGGTAAGGGAGATACCCGATTCGATTGACATTGTGGATATCTTTCGTCGTCCGGCGCGGGTTCCCGAAGTCGTTGACGACGCGGTCCAGAAAACCGGCGTTCGTTGTATCTGGATGCAGGAGGGGATCGTCAGCCAGGAGGGAGCCGCGCGAGCAGAAGCGGCGGGTATCCCGGTAGTCATGGACCGTTGTATTTTGAAAGAGCTGGCACGCCTCCTTTCCTGAGGGGATTGCGTTCTGAAGCCTTCTTCCTTCACAACAAAAGTCTCCAAGTGGCGGATACTGGCGATTCTTCCTCCACTGCTTTTGCTCTCGGTTCTATGCGCCTGTAACACGGGAAAACCGGAGACACAGCAGTATGCTTATGTTGCACCCGAGTCGGTCAATCTACGCTCCCAATTGAATCAGAAGAACAGTACGGTAGCTGTTCTGAGACATGGGGAGCGCGTGATCGTCCTCGACGTTCGCCGTCGCTACGTGCGTTTGCGGACGCTCAAGGGACAGGAAGGCTGGATCGATTCGCTCGATCTGCTGAGCCCCGGTGAGATGCAGCGACTCCAAGCCGAGAGAGCACGGGCGCTGAAGCTCCCCTCAGAAGGTGTTGCCACAGCATACGAGACTGCAAACATCCATCTTGAGCCGAACCGCAAGTCTCCGGCATTCGCTCAGTTACTGGAGGGCGGATCGGTCAGCATTCTGGGGCGTAAAGTTACTCCGCGAGCGGCTCCGCCGCTACGATCCACGCTGGTATTCGAAAGGCCAAGGCCGACATCGCGAAAGCCGCGTAAGGAGAAACAGAATAGAAATAGTCTGAAGCCGCCTAAGCCGCGCAGACCACTGCCGCCGGCAAACTGGCAGGAGTTATGGGGCGTTGATCGCGATGGAGGAGAGAACACGCCCGCCGACAGCGAGGAGAATAAAAAACACGGTCGCTCGGCGGAACGTGCCCTACCTGCAAAGCCCGTCGTGTTGGACGCATGGAACCTTATTCGGACAAAGGACGATCAGGTCGGCTGGGTGCTTTCACGAAATCTGATGATGTCGATTCCCGACGAGGTGGCGCAATATGCCGAAGGTAAGCACATCACATCCTATTTCGAATTGGGGGCCGTAAATGACGAGCGGGAAGGCCCCAAACGGAATTGGCTATGGACAACTGCATCCGAGGGTGAGACTCACGATTTCGATTCGTGGCGTGTTTTCCTCTGGAACCGCCACCGGCACCGCTACGAAACGTCATATCGTCAGCGCGACCTCGAAGGCTACTTTCCGGTTCATGTTGATCCTCCCGACCCGGCTGTGCCAGGCCGCGCCTTTCAGCTGATCACGCGCGATGACGATGAAAAATTCCGCCGGCGACAGTATCGCTTCGACGGAACGAGAGTTCACTTGATTGCAACGGAAGACTACGATCCCGGCAAACCGGATATTGGTGCAGAGAATTCCGGTGAAAAGAATGTTCAGGTCAGAAAGCAGACGCCGGGTTGGCTGCAGAGTCAATGGGCCGCGCTCAAAAAACGGTTGTCGGCCAGGAACTGATCTCAGGTGTCTTCGATTTTTCCGGCAATCTCGACACGGTCCATGGCAAGAAATTGCTGCACGTGCGGATGTTTGCAGGTTTCAAGTTTACTGACCGGCCCGAAGTAGATCGCCTCGCCGCGATAAAGAAACATGACCGTGTCTGCCACCTTTCGCATCAGATCCAAATCGTGCGTCACGACAACGGCTGTCAATTTGAGATCCTTTTTCAGCCGCAGCATCAGGTTGCTCAGATGATCCGACATGATCGGATCGACCATGGTGGTGGGCTCGTCGTAGAGAATGCAGTGCGGGTCCGCAGCCAGCGCCCGAGCGATTGCCACGGCACGTTTATAACCAGTCGCCAAATCGCCGGGATAGGCATCTTGTACGTCTACCAGGTCAACTTTCTTCAGGAGATCGTTCACTACGGCCTCTTTCTCCCGCTCGTCGTAGCCTTCGCGCGTTTCGAGAGAGAACTCGACGTTTTCTCCAACTGTTAGAGAATCGAAAAGCGCACCAGATTGAAATACCATGGTCACTTTTTTGCGGATATTCCTGAGTTGCTCTTCCGTCATGTTGGTGATGTCCGTATGGGCAACGATCACCTCTCCGCTGTCGGGCTTTAGAAAGCCCATGATGTGACTGAGACTGACCGATTTGCCGACGCCGCTCCGGCCGATAATCGCAAGCGTCTGGCCCGAATCAACGTAGAAATTAACGTTCTTCAATACCGGATGATCGAAGGCTTTGCTGACGTTTCTGAACTGAATGTAATGCGGGAATTCCTCGGATTCTGGCATCGTCTAAGTGACCAGAATTACGTATTTGCCTGATTGCACCAGATCTCCCATTGGTCAGGCGTATTGAGATTGTGAATGAATTCGCCGACTGGAAGGTAGACGGCATTAAGTTCTTCTACCATGTCGAGCATGCGCAACCGACCCCGGTCTAACGCATTGGTAACACGCGGCAGACAGCTCTGTCGCCAGACCCCGCAGAGAGGATGGATGGATCCCTTCGAGTCCCTGCAAACCACGCAGTCGGTATCGAGTTCGCTGGCTCTGGCGACCAGCGTCCGCAACCACTCCACCTGAATATTGGGCATGTCGCAGGCTACGATCAGGTTCAATTCGCCTCGCCGGGAAGCGAGCGCCGTCTCAACTCCCGCCAGGGGGCCCAGCGATGGCCGCAAATCGGCGAGAAATTGGAAAGGCAGATCACTATATCGTTGTAATCCTCCGACCAGCGCCACGTTTTGAGCGACCAAAGCTACCTTTGCGGCGACGTCTTCTACAAGTAGATGCGAGTTCAACGGCAGCCTCGCTTTGTCCCGACCCATGCGGGAGCTGAGTCCCCCGACGAGCACGAAGCCAGCCACTTGCATTCCCAATTATTGCATTGGGTTATGGTTTTTCCAGGTATAATCGAGAGAACAAACTGCGGGTCTTTTGTGCTTATGTATCTCTGCACTCTGCTGGTCCTTTTGCCGGCTGGGCCGATGCAACCCGCCTCACCGGAGGAGCGGTTGTAGCTATAAACCTCGATGCTTCGCCTCCCCCTCCAAACCGCGGGCTACCTGTTTTTGCTCTGCTTCTCGTCCGGCGAGAGTCTGCCGGCGAATCAGACGAATACTTCCGCGCACGTGCAGGCAATTCGTTTCTGGTCCTTCGGCGATGTGACGCGCGTAGCAATTCAAACCGAAGGCGAGTACAAGCTCTATTCCGATCAGATTGAACACCCGGCCCGTGTCTATTTCGACCTGACGGGTTTGCGGCCCCCTACGCCGGTACACCACGGCGTCCAGACGATCAGTATCAGAGATCGCCTTGTCAAAGAAATTCGTGTCGCCGAGGTGACGCCGGGCAAAACGCGGATCGTATTTGATCTCCAGGGCCCGGTTGACGTGGTTTCTTCGCAGTTGGTCAATCCGGATCGGTTGATGATCGAAATTCGGCCACGAGTACGGAATCAGGCTGGCGTTTCACTCGCCCGCGCGGCCACATCTTCTCAGAAAATCGATCTTGCGGCCGCGGACGGAGCCGTAAACTCTTCCGACAACCCAGCCGGTGCTCCGGCACGCTCGTCAAATTCCGCCCGGGAGAAAGCCAACTCTTCCAAGCCACCGATAGTGGTTGTCTCGAATAGCGCTTCCAGAGTACCGGATGTTAATCAAGACGAGCCGTCAGGCGATCAGATGGCTCCTGCCGGCGGCAATATCCGCAACTCTCATGAAACGGCTCTTCCCCAGGTCCCGCTGACGGTCACGAATACTCCCTCGACCGCAAGCAACGCTGCGGCCGATAGCGCATCATCCACTCCGCTCGTTGGATCTCACGAGGCGGCAATCGCGCCGGCAAGCCGTTCCAAAACGAGCCCTGTCGCCACCCCTGCCAAACGGGACGCTGGCGGCGATCGCTCACTGGTGCGAGTGCTTGGCTTAAAGCTGGGTCGTGTCGTGATAGATCCTGGCCACGGAGGCCACGATACCGGCACCATCGGCCCAGGCGGACTCATGGAGAAAGATTTGGTGCTGGACGTTGCGCTTCGGCTGGGGAAACTCATCAGCCAGCAGCTCGGCGCCGAGGTGATCTATACCAGGTCAGGAGACGTTTTCATTCCGCTCGAGCAGCGCACGAAGATTGCCAACAATGAGAAGGCGGATCTGTTTATCTCAATTCACGCAAACTCATCGCCCCAACCGAGCGCTAGCGGGGTGGAAACTTTCTATTTCAATCTCACATCCGACAAAGTCGGATTGGATCTCGCAACCCGCGAAAACGCCACTTCTACGAGCTCCATCTCGGACCTCAACGATTTGCTGCACAAGGCCGTGCTCGAGAACAAGCTCGAAGAATCGCGTGAATTTGCGCAAAAGATTCAGTCGGCTCTCTGGAATACCTCACTGAAGATGAATTCGCGCTCGCGCAATCGGGGTGTCCGGCAGGCTCCTTTCGTGGTACTGATCGGCGCCAGCATGCCTTCGATTCTCGCGGAGATCGGCTTCGTCTCTAACCCGCATGACGAGCGCCTGTTACGGCGCACTGATCAGAGACAAAAGATAGCGGAAGCTCTTTTGAAAGGCGTTACCCAATACGCGAGCACGCTCAGCCATGTTCAAATGGCCGAATCTCGCGAGCACTAGATCGCTATCTTCTTCGTTTTTGGGCCGCTGCTCTCCCGGCAGATTCCGCGCCCGCTGCTTCGCACAAAAGCAACGAGTTGCGCGATGTAATCCGATTGGCATTCCGCTTCTATGCGTTTCAAAGCTTCCTCTTGCCGTAAGCCGGAACGGTAGAGAATCTGGTATGCGGCTTTGATCGCTCGAATGTCCTCGTGGGAAAAACCGGCGCGCTTCAGGCCGACAACGTTGATGCCCTTTGCCGCGACATTGAAATCCGAGTAAAGGAAAAACGGGGGAAGATCGCTATTGACCCGCGTATTTCCACCCACCATGGCGAGGCGTCCTATTCGTGAATATTGGTGGATGACTACGCCACCCGAAATAAACGCTTGATCATCAATATCTACGTGCCCGGCTACCAGCGCGCAACTGGCTATCACGATCTTGCTGCCCAACCGGCAGTTGTGTGCGATGTGGCCGGAGGTCATGATGTAATTCTCATCGCCGATTCTTGTTTCGCTTTCCGGCGCCGTGCCGCGAGATATGGTGTAATGTTCGCGAATCTTGTTGCGGCAGCCGATGAACAAATAGCTGCGCGCGCCGTCGAAGTTCTTGTCTAGCGGATCCGTTCCAAGAACAGTGCCCGCCGAGATTTCGTTCTCGTGGCCGAGCGTGCTCCAACGCTTGATGTAAACGTAAGGTTCGAGTAGACAGCGTGCACCGATCCGCACGTCTGCTTCGACGATGCAGAATTCGCCTATTCGCGAACCCGGTTCGATGACGGCGGAAGGATCTACGCGAGCAGTCGGCGCGACATAAACCGACGGATCAACGGCCATTCATGATAAGTATGGGGCATGCCTGCTTTGAGCGTTGCCGAAATTGCACGCGTCTGTGAAGGAACTCCCGAAGGAGATCTTGACAGAATCATATGCGGCGCTAACGCTCTAGAAACTGCGGGAGCGAACGAGCTCTCTTTTGTCGCGAACGCCAAAGCACGTTCGGCAGCCACAAGCTCCCGTGCCGGTTGTCTGGTAGTTCCTGCCTCCTTTGATGCCGCGGGAAACTGGTCGCTCATCCGAGTTCAAGATCCGCGCAGCGCCTTTGCAAGAGCGTTGACAGTTTTGTATGAGAAGCACCCCGCCGCGCCTTCTATTCACCCCACTGCGCTTATCGCTCCTAACGCGTACGTTGCCGCCAATTGTCACATTGGGGCTTTGGTCGTCATCGGTGAGAATTCTGAAATCGCTGAAGGTTGTCATATCGGGGATGGAGTGCATGTGGGCGCCCGGGTTGCTATTGGCGCGCGCACTAAGCTTCATCCACACGTCACGGTGTATGAAGACGTCAAGATCGGTTCGCGCGTCATTCTTCACGCGGGCTGCGTGATTGGAGCTGACGGTTTTGGTTTCGCACTGATGGGCGACCATTACGAAAAGTTTCCTCAAGTAGGAACAGTTCGAATCGAGGACGATGTCGAGGTTGGCGCGAACAGCTGTATCGATCGCGCTGCATTGGGAGTGACTCTGATCGGTACCGGTACGAAGTTGGATAACCTCGTACATATCGCGCACAATTGCCAGATCGGCAGGCATGTCGTTATCGCGGCTCAAACTGGATTCGCCGGTGGTGTTGTGGTGGAAGACTACGCAGTGGTCGGCGGACAAGTGGGTGCTGGAGAAAAGGCCAGGATCGCTTCGAGAGCCGTGGTGGGATCGGGCGCCGGGATTCTGAGTTCTCAGACTGTCCGCGCGGGAGAACCTGTATGGGGCACTCCTGCGCGGCCCCTGCGCCAGCATTTGAAAGGACTCGCGCAGATCAACAAAATTTCTGAGATGCGAGAAGAGATACGTCAGCTCAAGCGCCAGATCAGTGTGTCAGAGGCCGCGCGCCGATCTGAACGGTGAAGATTTACGCCAACGAGGCTTGAGCGAGAATTTGATTCGCACGATCGACCATGAGCCTGATGCGCTGGAGTTGACAGCGAATATGGTCGCTCTCCGCTGTGAGTTCGAGATAGTAAGCCAGCGACTCGATTGCGCTTAAGGGCTGACGGAGCTCATGTGCGAGCTCGCCGATGCGGAAAGGGTCAACGCCCATCTCACAGTGATCGTCCTGATCACCAGTTCTCGGCAGAAGATCTTTCCCCGGAGCAAACTTCCGGGACACGGTATTGTTCATCATCACGTGTAGCTTGGATTTCGGATCCAACGCACCCTGCAAAACGGAGGCTACTGATCCGACCGTCTGATTGTGCGCTCTCTGGCTGATCCAGTCAATAGTATTCGGCAGCAAAGGCGAAAACTTTTTTCCACTTGCGAAAGAGTTGTAATAGGACTCTCGGGTGTCTCACTCTGCGGAATCGTATTCACTCTTTGGCGCGTGGCCGCTGTGTTATTCTCAGGACGTAAAACAGCACGGCTGGGCCTGTGGCGCAGTTGGGAGCGCGCTTCCATGGCATGGAAGAGGTCGTCGGTTCGAACCCGACCAGGTCCACCAACCAAACAGTACTGAGTCCGGTGTGACTTTCTTCAGCAAACTGTTAGTTCTTCGTCAAAGCACACCGCAACCTTACCGCACCGGCCCGACGCCATCAATGCATACGCGTCGCCAGATTTTTCTAAACTAAAGCGATGCGTGATCAGATCGGCGGGGTGCAGTCTCCATCTCACAAGCCGTTCGACCAGTTCTTCCATCAGCCACAGTGAGGTGACCCACGAACCGTAAATCGTCTTCTGATCGTGAATAATGTCCGGCGACGGATTGAATTCGACTCTGCCACCCTCGCCCAGAAACGCGATCCTTCCCCACTTGCGAGTAGCTCGGATAGCTACGGCGCGAGCAGACTCATGAGCCGAGCAATCGACTGCGCGTTCAACTCCTGCACCATCGGTAAGATCTCTGATCTCGGCGACATTTTCCGGACCGCTATGGAGTACCTCGTCGCAGACGCCGAGTTTGAGCGCCAGTCTCATCCGTTCTTCCAGAACATCGATTCCGAAAATCCTGTTAGCGCCCAGCTTCCGGCAGAGCGCACCAACAGCCAGGCCCACGGGACCAAGACCCGTAATGAGCACCGAATCGTTCCCGCTAATGCCGATCTTCTGCAGACCTTCGTAAGCGGTTCCAAATCCGCACGCTACTTGCGCGCCATCGCTGTAGGAAAGATCGTCGGGAAGGTAAATTAAATCCTTCTCTTCAGCGAGGAGATAGTCAGCCATTCCGCCATCGCGTTGCCAGCCATAGGCGCGCCGGTACAGTGCACTGCTGCAAGAGATCGCATAACCCCGGCGACAGTCGTTGCAGACACCGCAGCCGGAGATATGGTAGACAATCACGCGATCCCCTTCTTTGAAGCGGCGGCATCCAGGGCCGGCTTGAACGATCACGCCGCAGGGCTCGTGACCCGCGATCACGTTTTGATACCCCTCGGGGCCTTTCCCCAGATGCTCGCGATAAATGGCTCGGATATCCGATCCGCAGATCGTAGAAGCTTTCATGCGCAGCAGCACTTCCCTGTGCCCCGGTTCGGGTGTCGACGCTTCTCGAAGCTCGACGGTACTGTTGCCGGGCAGATAAGCGCCGATCATGAAGCGATCTCTCCTTTGAGGTCCCAGAGATCTTCCCATGATTGGTCATCCTTCCACAAAAAAACCTGACCCTTAATCAACCGGCAGTTTCGATCGATGCCCGCGATTTCGCTCATCTCCTCGCCCGTCAAAGGAGCGCCGACCACCGCCTGAAGGTTGCCCAAGATGTTGCGCGATTTAGTAGAGAAGGGAATGGGCGTCTGCCCGCGCTGCACGGCCCACTTCACACAGACTTCGGCCGGATGAATGCCTAGCCGATCCGCTATTTTAACGATCACGGGATCTTCCACGTCGGCAGTATCCTGAGGTGTGCGGTCGCGTTCGGGACGTGCTGGAGAGCCGATCGGGGAGTAACCCACCGGCTCGATGCGCTGACTGCGGACGAAATCGAACAATTCAGGCTGCTGGAAATGAGGATGCAGCTCCATTTCGTTGACGGCCGGCCGGATACGGGCTTCCGCCAGTAAGAGCTTCAGCTTCGGGATCGTCATGTTTGAGGTCCCGATATGGCGAACCAGTCCCAAATCGACCAGTGCCTCCAATTGCCGCCACGTTTTCATAAAGTTCGAATGGATGTAAGGCGTCGCGTTCGGGCTTCTTGCCGTTACATCACAGTGAGGCGGATGATAGTTCGGGAAAGGCCAGTGAACGAGATAAAGGTCCAGGTAGTCGAGCTGTAAGTCGGCAAGCGACTTGCGGCAGGACGGGATGACATCCGCTTCAGCATGCTTGTCGTTCCAAAGTTTCGAGGTAATCCAGAGTTCCTGGCGCTCAATGCCGCTGGCGTTGGCTTCCTTAAGCGCTGCGCCGATTTCGGCTTCGTTTCCATACACGGAGGCGCAGTCGAAATGGCGGTACCCGACTGTGGCAGCGTACTTTACCGCGGCGGCAACTTCTGTGGCACTCACGTGGTCTGAGCCAAATGTGCCCAGTCCGATCGCGGGCATTGATGCTCCCGTGTAGAGGCGCCTCTGCGGAACTGACCTGGCGAGCAAGATTCTCCGACTATTATGCTGCACTCGCCGAACAGCAGTTCGCAGCTCGTTCTGCCGGGTGCGCGAGGGTGCTTATTTTTTGCTAATCTGAAGCTTGGGGAGAATTCTCTCCTAAATCCCCTTATCTAGTCATGGAATCTGAAATCACGAATGATGCTGTCGCCACGGAGGAGACTGACGAGCAGATTCAGCCGTCCGTCAGGTCTGCGGAACAGTCGGCATCGGTAGCCGAGATCGTGGCCGAACGGGACCGTTTGGCCAAAGAAAAGAGCGAGATACAAGAGCTTCTGCAACGCCGGCAGGCGGAGTTCGATAACTACCGTCGGCGCAACGAGCGCGAACGCGGTGAGTTGAGCGAGTACGCGTCTATGGACACCGTTAAGACGCTGCTTCCTATACTTGACGACTTCGAACGTGCGCTTAAGGTGGAGAGCGTCGACAAAGAATATGCACGCGGTATGGAGATCATTTACCAGCGTCTGATGGAAGCTCTGAGGAAGACGGGGCTCGAACCCATTCCGCCCGATCCGCCTCTTTTCAACCCTCATATCCACCACGCTGTAGAAATGGTTGATACAAAAGACCACCCTGATCAGACTATTCTGGAAGAATACCAGCGTGGTTACCAGTTCAAAGGGCGACTGCTGCGGCCTGCGATGGTCAAAGTGGCGGTCAATGAATGATCGTTCCTGCGATTGAGCTAAACCGTTCCTGCGGTGATTCACTAACGGGCACCAAGCTGTTTCCGAGAACCATTCCTATATGCCGATGAGTGTTGCCAAAAGAGACTATTACGAAGTGCTCAGCGTGTCCCGCGATTGCGATGACGGAACGCTGAAATCTGCTTACCGCAAGCTCGCCTTGCAGTACCATCCCGACCGGAATCCCAACAACCACGAAGCTGAGGAGAAATTCAAGGAAGCTGCTGAAGCTTATGCCATCCTGAGCGATCCGCAAAAACGTGCCGCTTATGATCGCTACGGACACCAAGGTGTTGCAGGTGCGGCAACGCCCGGGTTCGACGACTCCACCTTCGCCGATTTCGGCGATATTCTGGGCGATCTGTTCGGCCTTGGCGACATCTTCGGCCGGCGTGGTGGCGGCGGACGGCGAACCCAGCGCGGCGAGGACATCCGCTACGATCTCGAAATCAGCTTTGAAGATTCCATGCGCGGCTTAGCTGCCGATCTTCAGATCCCTCGAATGGAGGCCTGCTCGCGCTGCCAGGGTACGGGTGGCGAACCGAATGGCGGTTTGGTCACCTGCTCGGTTTGCGGCGGTCGCGGCGAAGTCCTGTATCAGCAAAGTTTTCTCGCGATTCGCAAAACCTGCCCGACCTGCAGCGGGCGAGGCAAGGTCATCCGCCAGGCTTGTACGCAGTGCCGCGGCGAGGGCTACCACCGCATCGAGAAGAAGCTGAAAGTCAATATCCCCGCCGGCGTAGACAACGGAACGCGCCTGCGTCTTGCCGGTGAAGGCAACCCCGGCCCTGCCGGCAGCCAGCCAGGCGATCTCTACGTGGTGATCAAGGTTGCCGACCATCCCGTTTTTGAACGCCGCGACAGCGAACTGCATTGCACTTTGCCGATTAACGTTGCCCAAGCAGTGCTCGGCGCGGAAATCGAGATCGAAACCTTCGATGGTCCGCAAACCATTAAGATTCCGGAAGGGACACAGCCGGGCGCTCAGTTTCGTTTGCGCAATCTCGGTGTGCCTCAGCTGAATAGCCGCTCACGGGGCGATCTTTTCATTCATCTCGATGTGCAGATTCCGAAAAAACTCACGCGCGATCAGCGGAAACTCTTCGAGCAGCTACAAGAAGTACTCCCGGTCGAGAACGCGCCTCACGAAAAAAGCGTGTTCGAAAAAGTCAGAGATTTTTTCGGTTAACTATTTGCCGGCGGGGTATTGCTTAGTAAGCTTATTTCGCGGATTATAAACCTCGAAGCTGCCGTCCTCTTTGGCCTCTACTTTCAGATAAAAGCCCGCATCCGCTTCGTTGACGTTTGCGATAAATGGATCGGAAGTATTGTGTTCGCTCCCGGCCGCATCGGCGAAATGTAGCTGCCAAAGATTTTCCAGGCCGGGCGAAGATTTGATCACATCCAGAGCGCCCGAAGTGCCACCCTTCTTTGAACCGTTGTCCATAATGGCCACGCGCGGTGCGAGACCATGCACCAAAGCCGGGCTGTTGCTGATATCAAGGCCATGGTGGGAGACAACGAACAGATCCGCCTTGCCCAGTTTGTTCACCGGGCACATCAGCGCGAGTTCTTTGTTCCAAGTCAGATCGCCCAGGTCGACGACGCGAAATTTACCAAACTGAATGACCGTCCCGAGCGAACGCGCATTCTCGCTGGGATCGGCCTCCTCGGGCTTGACGCCTGCGCAAGCTGAGTTGGGCTGGCCCGCGTCGGGCAGCGCCGCGTTGATCACGTTTCCATCAGCGGAAACCACTGTCACATCCAGTCCTTTGATCGGCAAATGATCGCCGGGTTTCGCGACGATGTGCTGGGCGCCTGCGATCGCCTTCTGATACTCGGCATAAAGTGTGCTGCTGGTTTTGGATTTCTCGCCATTCGGGCCATGATCGATGAATGTGTCAACCTTCACTTTTTGCACCAGCTGGGGGACGCCGCCTACATGATCGGAGTGGTAATGCGTGATCAGTACGTAGTCGAGCTTGTTGATCTTCGCCTTCTTCATCGCCGCGACAATCCGGTTCGCGTCGCGAAAAGCGTTATAGCCCCACCCTGTATCGATTAAGAGGGACTGGCCGTGTGAGGGAACAAAAAGCGTGGATTGACCGCCTTCCACGTCCACGAAATAAATTTGAAGAGTTCGATCGCTCGCCTGGAGAGCGGTCGTACCCAACAAGGCGACGCAGAAAGCAAGTACGAAAACCCGCATGGCAGCGATCGTATCAAAGAGCGGTCCGAGCGGCCCATTCGACGCTGTTTCCCGGAACCCCTCGGCCCCATTTAGCGTAACCTCGAATAAGGGATGGAATCAGGAGAATCAATCGTTGCCCTTCTGTACTAACTGTGGATCCAATGTGGATTCGACTGCTTCCTATTGTTCCCAATGCGGCACGCCCCAGCCGCGTACTAACCCGCAGTTCACTGATTTCTTGGACGGGATCAGTGATCGGACCGCCTCCATCCTGTGCTACATCCCTGTATTCGGCGTCATCGCAGCCATCGTCTGTTTGGCCTCGCAGAGGTTCCGATCGAATGTTAAGGTGCGCTTCAACGCGTTTCAATCGTTGTATCTCTTCGTCGCTTGGCTGATTCTCTCGTCGGCTCTGCCGGTTCTCATTGTCGGGATGCCGGGGTGGGGAGTAGAGCACGCGTTTGTCGATGCTCTGAAGGTTGTGCTATTCGTGTCCTGGATTTACCTGCTGGTCAAAGCGACGCATCGGGAGCAGGTGAGACTGCCAATCATCGGGGATCTGGCCGCCCGTTCCACGATGGAGCAGCTTTAGTCTGTGGAGTATAATTATTCATAGTAGTGAATAATTACTCGAAGCGGCACCTTGTTGGTGTCGTCGGTTTCCGCGGTTACAGCGGAGCTGAGCTGGTCTCTATTCTCCGGCGTCACCCTGCTACAGAACCAGTGCTGTTGGAGCATCATAGCGAGTCTGCCGGTCGGACTGCGCCCTTAGGGCAGCGCCCGCTTCGCACCATTCCCTGTAGCGCCGAAGCGGTGCGCCAGGAAAAACTCGAAGTGGTCATGTTGGCCACCCCTCCGGAAGTTTCTATCGATCTCGTTCCGGGCCTCCTCGATACGGGAGCCAAAGTGATCGATCTGAGCGGCGCTTTCCGATTGCGTGATGCCGAAAGCTACTCTCGCTGGTACAAAGAGCGGCATACCCAGCCAGAACTTCTATCCGAGGCAGTGTACGGATTACCCGAATTTTATCGAGACGAAATCGCGAAAGCTCGGCTGGTAGCCAATCCGGGCTGCTATCCGACGGCTGCGAACCTCGCCATCCGGCCGCTCATTGAGGCGCAGGTTGTAGACCGCAGCCGGGGTGTCATCTGCGATGCGAAATCCGGCGTAAGCGGAGCCGGGCGCAAGCTGTCGTTCAAAACGAGTTTCTGCGAGGCGGCCGATAACTTCAGCGTCTACGGAGTGGTCGAGCATCGTCACGTGCCGGAAGTGCTTCAGGTATCTGGTCTCGGAGAGCGCGAATTGACCTTCACCGCCCAGCTTCTGCCCATCAACCGGGGGATCCTGGAAACGATTTACATTCGCACGCAACGGATCGAGAAAGCGGTAGACCTGCTTTCCACCTACGAAGACGCTTACCAGGATGAGCCCTTCGTTCGGTTGTATGCGCCAGACAAGTTTCCCGACCTGCACGCGGTACAAGGTACCAATTTCTGCGATATCGGATTCTTTTTCGAACCCTAGAGTCAGCGTGCCGTGATAGTGGTCGCCGAAGACAACCTGGTAAAGGGTGCGGCTGGACAAGCGGTACAGAACCTGAATCTCCTACTGGGCCTGCCCGAGACGGAAGGGTTGCTTTGAAGGTCTTGATCAAGGTTGGCGGAACCCTGCTCGACGAGGCGGCCACACGGAATCGTCTCGCCAGGCAATTCGCTGCCGTGGAACGGGAAGACGAACTCGTCGTAGTTCACGGCGGCGGCAGGCAGATGACCCGGTATCTCGAAGAGCGAGGTATTGCCAGCCGCTTTGTAGATGGGCTGCGAGTCTCGGATGAAGCCGTCATAGACGCCGCTACCAAAGTCATCGCAGGCAGTGTCAACAAGCAGTTTGTAGCTGCTCTGGCCGCGGCCGGGCAACTCGCCCTCGGTCTCAGCGGCGTTGACGGACGGCTTACCGATGCCACCCGCAAGGACCCGGCCCTCGGTTTTGTTGGGCGCCCCGAACGCTCGAACGGAACGCTTCTGAAACTCCTGGTTGCCCACGGCTATTTGCCCGTGGTGGCCTGTATTGCCGGAGATGAAACCGGGACGATTTACAACGTCAACGCCGATCAGATGGCCGTCTCCTGCGCGATTGGGTTCGGTGCGGAGAAGCTGGTTTTTCTGACGGATGTCCCGGGTGTCTGCGATAGCGCCGGACGAGTACTGGCCCAGCTTACCTTGATGGAGATCTCTGCCTTGATCGACTCGGGAGTAGCACACGGCGGTATGCGGGCAAAGCTCGAGGCAGCCGCACATGCTCTGAAAGCCGGCATAAAGGAAGTTGTGATCGCTCCCGGACTTGAACCCGAGGTGCTTGCTGCGCTCTTTGCTGGACGAAGTGTCGGGACCCGGCTGCTAGCTCCGGCGGCGGCGAAGGTGGCGGGATGAACCCTGAATTGACGCTACGCAAAGCTACCATGCGAGACATCCCTGGTATTTTGGCGCTCATCAACTCCTATGCTGCCCGTGAGATTATGCTTCCGCGGACGGAATTCGAAATGTCACAGAACATTCGAGACTTTTCCTGTGCATATGAAGGGGACGTTCTCCTGGGCTGTGGCGCCCTGCACTTCTACACCCCGACTAGCGCGGAAGTGCGATCTCTTGGAGTTTGGCCCAAAGCCACACAGCACGGTGTCGGCCGTGCTCTGGTCCAGGCGCTCGAAGAAGAAGCTCGTCAGAATGGTCTCGAATCTATCTTTGCCTTCACTTATGTCCCCGGATTCTTCTCGAAACTTGGCTTCACCGAGGTGGAACGAGGAGAACTTCCGCTCAAAGTGTGGAAAGACTGCCTGCGCTGTCCAAAATTCCACTGCTGCGACGAAATTGCAGTTGTTAAGCAGCTATGTAGCCCAACGGGGCCCAGATTTCCCGCCCAGAGAGATACCGTCCGCGGAATTAATTGCACTTCCTACGCAAGTGGTGGCTATTTCCCGGTAGTAATTACCCTAAAAATAGTATTCGGAAATACAGATTCGGCCAGATCGCCCAACAATTTAGTAAAAAATTCGCATTTGTAAATTTTGTACTAGCTTTTTGTGAAATAGTACCGTTATACTCAGTACCACGTTGTCTAGTACTTCTGACGGATTTTGCAGAAGGGAAGGATAAATGCGAGCTCTTACCTTAGATATTCAAGCGTCCGCCGGCCGGGTACTTTGCTGTACCATCTTCCGGCAAGGCGGCAGGAAGCTTTTGGCGAAAGGCCATATCCTGAACGAAGAGGATATCCGTCTGCTCCAGACCGAGGGAATGAATCAGGTCTGGGTGACCGAATTGGAGGACGGCGAGATTGGAGAGGATCAGGCCGTTATCGATGTCGCCCAAGCGATGTGCTGCGGGTCTGTAGAGATCCGATTAGCCGCGGGAGGAAGAGCCAATCTGGTCGCCACCGCAAATTGCTGCGCGCTCGTGGATGATGACTTGCTCCGCCAGATTAACTGCACCACCAGCATCGCTATTGCAACGGTGCCGAACTATCGATACGTGAAAGCCGGCGAGCGCATGGCCACCATCAAAAGCGCGCCATTCGCCGTCGCCGAAGCACAACTAGAGACCGTCTTGTCGATCTTGGCGGAACGGGGTGCGATCCTGCAGTCCCGGCCCATTGTCGATCCCGGCGTAGCAGTTCTCTACACCGACCTCGTACACGGCGATCGCGCCCGAACTCTCTTTGAAAGTGTAGTGCGAACTCGTCTCGAGCGCTTTGGCGCCGGTGTCCGGTATGCGCTCGCCGCGGTAGAGGAAGAAGAGCAGGTGGTCCGGGCTCTGCAGCATCTTCTTCGCACCAAGCCTTCCGTCATACTTGTGGCTTCCACCACCGCACCCGCCGGCCCCGAAGATGTGGTCGGCCGGTCCTTAGTTCGTCTAGGCGCCAGAATCGAGAGATTCCTCGCCCCCGTCGAACCCGGCAACCTTCTGATGCTCAGCTACAAAGACGATGTACCGATCGTTTCGGCGCCCTGCTGTTTCCGTTCCGCTAAACCGAATGTGCTCGACTTTGTATTGCCCCCGATTCTAGCCAAGTATCAAATTACAGGCTGGGAAATTGCCTGCCTCGGCCACGGCGGCCTGCTGAATTAACTCCGGCTCTCCGGCCGGCTAAGATCCTCCGCCTCATGTGCGCTCACCACATCAGATGTGAAATACTGATGTGGTGGCGCCACATGAGAATCAGCCGAATGAACTCAAGCTCGACCTGTTGCAGGGGACGCTGGATGTCATGGTCTTACAGACGTTGGCAACTCTGGGCTCTCTGCACGGCTATGGTATCGCCCGGCGCATCGAGCAGGTCAGCGGCGACCAGGTTTTCTTAAATCAGGGGACGATCTATGCCTCTCTGGTTCGCCTGCAACAGCGCGGCTGGATCTCTGCGAAGTGGGGAATTTCCGACAACAATCGAAAAGCAAAATTCTACTCGATCACCAAGCGCGGACAGCACAAGCTGGCGGTTGATGCAGCCCATTGGAATCGGCTGGCGGACGTCATGGGCCGCGTATTTGCCATGTCTCCGGAAGCAGGCGGTAAATGAGAGACTCCCTCGTGGAATGGTTCGGCCGGCTGCGCTCGTTGCTTTTCAAATCATCGCGAGAAAGCGATCTGAATCGCGAATTCGCCGCTCACCTCGATCTCGCAACTTCTGAGAACATTCGCCGCGGACTACCCAGCAATGAGGCGCGGCGTCTTGCGTTGTTGCAATTCGGCGGCGTCGAGGCAGCGAAGGAGGTACATCGGGAAGCCAGGGGCTTACCCAGATTTGAAAGCTTTCTACAGGATCTCCGTTACGCCTGTCGTGTTTTGAAGCGAGACGCCGGGTTCACGCTCTTTGCTGTTCTGATTGTTGGTCTTGGCATCGCGGGCGCCACCATTGTATTCAGCGTCTTCAACACCCTTTTGATCCGTCCGCTGCCCTTCAAGGACGCAAAGCGGCTTGCCTGGATCGCAAATAGCGGGGTTGACGGGGCTATCCGGTGCGACGGTCCAGGTCAATCCGTTTCTGGACCTAAAGAATGGAACGCGTTCGTTCAGTCAAGTGGCCGGTTACTTCGCATTTTATGGCTACACTCAAAGCAAACTTCTCGGCCAGGGCGAGCCGGAGTTTTTGACGGGTGTGCCCGTTACCGAGAATTTCTTTCAAACTCTGGGCGTAAGACCTCAACTAGGACGGCTCTTCAATTCGGAAGAGTGCAAGCAGAACGGTCGTAGAGCGGTGATCTTGAGTCACGGCTTGTGGGAGCGTCGTTTCGCACGCGATTCCGGGATTATCGGCCGCGCTCTGACCATCGACAACGAACCAACTACAGTGATTGGCGTTATGCCTTCGTCCTTCGACTTTTCTTCCGTATTCGACCCTGGCAGCCACGTGGATTTCTATTCAGCATTTCCATTGAGCCCGGAAAACGACCGGATGGGCAACACCCTGGCGATCGTGGCCCGGCTAGCGCCGGGCATCTCGCTTGCCAGAGCAGCCGAAGAAACGCGCGCGCTTTGTAAGCAGGCTTCGGCCGCCCACCCGAGACGAAACGACTTCCTGCCGATCGTAACCACTCTGTCTCAACATGTCAGCGGCGAGCTACGACCCGCACTGTATGTTCTCGCGAGTGCGGTTCTGGTGGTCATGCTTATCGTCTGCGCAAATCTTTCGAACTTACTTCTGGCAAGAACCGTGACGCGCCGCAAGGAGCTTGGTATCCGGGCGGCACTTGGCGCGGCCCGAAAACGGCTGACGCAGCAGCTTCTTACTGAGAGTCTGCTCTTAGCCTGCGCCGGCGCAACATTCGGTTTCGTACTTGCAGAGGTAGGCGCTCATTTGTTGAACCATTTGGCTAATCTCGATGTTCCGCTACTCTCTGACGTCCACATCGATGTGGTCGCATTCGCTTTCATGCTTCTCACTGCGCTGCTGGCGGGCTTACTCTTTGGAATCATCCCGGCGCTGCAGACCCGTGACGTACATATTCAGGAAACTTTACAGGAGAGCACGCGCGGAGCAAGCGCCGGCACACGGCATGCTTGGATCCGCAACACGCTCGTCGTTTCGGAGATTGCTTTCGCTTGTCTGCTGCTGATTGGAGCGGGTTTGCTGATTCGTAGTCTGGTTCGAGTGCTCGACGTACATGTAGGCTTTCAGCCGGAGCGTGCAATCGCCGTCAAGGTGGACGTGAATGGGCAGCTTAAAACGCAGCCGCAGAAGACCGCCTATTTCGATGAATTGCTGCGGCGCCTACGAGCGCTTCCGAATGTGCAGGCGGCGGGTCTCTCCGATACTCTCCCGTTAGGCACTAACCGCTCATGGACTGCCGGTGCAAGAGGTGCCGTTTACACGGCGAAGAACCCCGAACCTCCGGTCTATCCGCGAATTGTCAGCGATGGCTATCTCAAGGCGATGGATATCGAGCTCAAGAAAGGCCGGGATTTGCGCGAAACCGACAACGCCGCCAGCAAACCAGTCGTTCTCATCAACGAAACAATGGCCAGAACTTTGTGGCCAGGGCAGAACGCAATCGGTAAATTCATCGACTTCGGCAAAAACGGTACCGAGGTGGTAGGAGTCGTTGGGGACGTGCGGCATCTCGCGCTTGAACAAGCTTCGGGTGACGAGATGTACTTGCCGCTCCGCCAAGTCGGCGATTTCTTTGGAACCAACTTAGTCGTTCGCAGTACTCTGCCCGAAAGCGTACTTGTGTCGCAGGTGCGTTCGACTCTGCGCGAGATGGACCGCACATTGCCGTTGAACGAGTTTCGTCCTTTGCAGCTGTTAATCGATAAAGCCGTTTCTCCCAGGCGCTTCATCGTCATGCTGCTAAGCAGCTTTGCCGTGTTTTCCCTCATTCTCGCTTCGCTAGGTGTCTATGCTGTCATTTCCTATTCGGTGACGCAGCGTATCCAGGAAATTGGTATTCGAATGGCGCTGGGCGAATCAGCTGGTCAGGTACAGCGTGTCATTCTTTCGAAAACGCTCAGATTGGCCGCGATGGGAATTTCGCTGGGCATTTTGGGCTCCTGGCTGCTTGCGCGCACTCTCAGCAGTTTGCTTTTTGGGGTGACGGCTAGCGACCCCGCAACGTTCGCGGGAATGCTGGCGATGTTGACCGCGGTCGCAATCATCGCTGGGTACATCCCTGCCTTTCGTGCATCGCGCATTGATCCTATGAGTGCGCTGCGAGTGAATTGATCTTAGAAAATCAGCTTCAGCGAAAGCTGGATCTGTCGTGAGTTGCCCGCAGTCCGGCTGATCTCTCCAAAACCGGAGCCCCTGATGATATTGGCAGGCAACCCGAAGTTCACGATGTTGAACAGGTTGAAAAACTCTGCCCGAAATTGTAAGTTGATTAGTTCGCCGCTGCCTCGGGTGCCGAACGGAGTGTCCTTGATCAATCCGAAATCGAAGTTGTGAAGCGGCGGCCCGCGAAAGGTATCTCTACCGAGCGTTCCGAACTCGCCATGGTTCGGGCCCGTACCTCCCGCTACATCGATCGGGATCGAGAAGAACGAGGCATTGTTTGCTCCCAGCCCGAAGTAGTCTTCCCGCACAGTGCGGCTGGTCGATAGTACAGGCGTGCCAATCTGGTCTGGCCGGTCTACCCCGTTCGAGCCCACGCCAGTCTGCTGCACCCCGGAATAAACCGTGAAGGGAAGTCCAGTAGTGATGCTAGAAATACTGAGCAACTGCCAACCCGCGGTAACTTTACGATTGAAGCGGTTCAGAATCGCCAGTTTGTCAAAATGTAGATCCTGAATCACACTCGCGCTGAAAGCCTGTTGCACATCGAAGGTGGACGGCCCTTTATCGGCGCGGGTATTGAATGGATCTTGCGGCCATGCCTGCGCGTACGCCCCTGAGGCGCCGGCAATGAATCCACCAAGTACGGAACTGGTATCGTCGAGCGACTTGGAGAAGGTGTAGCTGACCTGAACTCCCGGCCCGCCGTGCGCCATGTTGCCTTGCACAGATGTTTGTAGCGCGTGGTAGGTAGAATGCGAGCGGTTGGTCATCAGCGTCTCTGTCCCGAAGCCGCCGATTACATCTCCCGCCGAATTGAACTGTGTATACGGCGCGAATTCGGGGCTCGCGCCCGGATAGCCGTTGGGAAAGTTGATGGCCGGAAGCGAAACGCCCGCGGTTCCCACGTAAGCTGCGTTCGCATCTAAACTGCCGAAATGCTTCTCCAGTCCGAATGTCCACGTGCCTAAATAGGAGTTCCGGAAATCGCGCGAGATGGTGTTTGTATTCAGCGGTGTGATCTGATCGCTCGCGCTTAGAGCCGCGATGCCCTGCTCGAAGCGGTTCACGTCCATGACTGTATTCGGCGGCACCAATTTTGTATTTCGAGCTGCAAAAATATCCGCACCGGACGGCGTGAATACTTCCGGCAATTGGTCGGGTGTGATCGGCACGCCAAAACGCACCGGCGCGCCAGGCGCTGCCGTCAGCCGCGGATAGATAACGAATGGCGTCGAGCCTGTCAGCGAATTGTCTTGCCAGATATTAGGTGGAATGGTAGTGATCGCTCCTCCGGCATTGATTTGAAAATCCTTGGCGGCCTGCCAGGCGAGTCGCACGCGGGGTCCAAAACCGCGCAGGTCGAGCTTGTATCCGGGCTGAGCATTAACCACGTATTCCTGGTACAAGCCGTTGGCGCCGTTCAAGGTCAGCAGGGCGGAGGTTCTCTTTGCTCTTTCACTGATCGGGGTGTAAACCTCGTAGCGCAGACCATAGTCGAGAACCAGTCGATCCGAGATTTTCCAGGTGTCCTGCACGAAGAAATTCACGTTGTAGCGGGAGTCGGCCGCGACGCCAATCTGATCCCCTTGTGGGAAGTATGAGGGAGCTACTGCCAGAGTGTAGGCAAACGGACTTGCTGTGAGCAGCGCGGTTAACGTGTCGGGCAGCGGCGCTCCCGCGGCAATGTTGTGTGCACCGCTCAGCGAGCGGATCGCAACAGGCGAGTATGCCGTCCCTCCACCAAACGTGTAGGCGCCGTTCGGCGTGATCCCGAAATAAGTGGAATCGCGATTACCTCGAAATTCCGCCCCCGCTTTCACGGCGTGCTTGTTGGTAGTCCAAGAAAAGTTTTGGCGGCCCTGAAAGAGATTTCCATAAGCTGCGGTGACCGAGCCGCCAGCGGAATTGAAAGCCTCGTACAGACCATCGCTGAAAGTCAGTGCCGGATCGGTTCGGTTAGGCGTTGGGAAAGAGGGTGTGCTGCGCGTGAAGCTGATCGAGGAGTTCCACAAAAATCGTGGAGAGGCAGTTCGCGTGTACGTGATGACCGCATTTCGCTGATGATCGATGTATCGAATGCCGAAACTTGGATCGATCGCCGTCTGGTCCGGGTTGGTCGTCGGTCCACTGAGATTGTCCATCGTGAAACGCCCGAATAATTGAGCCTTGTCCGAGAGCTTGTGGTCGATTCGGACCGAGAACTGGTCGGCGTCGGTTGAGACCTTGGAGGATGTCGCGTATGTACGGGCTCCGAATGGACCCGCGGTGTCGTTTGGCAATGGATAGCGTGCAAGTATTTTCGCGATCCCGCTATTCACGGGAACAAATAGCGTGTCCGCCGGAAACGCCGTCGTGTCGATTCCCAGACGCTCGGCCGCCGTCGGAACCGGAAACACCTGAGTGGTTCCGAGCACTTGCCGGAAGCCCTGATACTCCGTGAAATAGAAAGTTTTGCCGCGACCGTCGTAGAGGTCGGGGAGAATAACCGGACCGCCGTTTGTAAACCCGAACTCATTCCTGCGAAATGGCGGGATACGTCCTGGATTGGCAATCGACCTTCGATCAAAGAAGTTGCGGGCGTCGAATGCGGAATTACGAACGAATTCGAATACGGAGCCATGAAAGCCGTCCGCGCCGCTGCGGGTGATGATGTTCGTGAAACCGGCAGCTCCGCGTCCGATCTCGGCCGGCATCCATCCGGAGTTGGACTGGATTTCCTGAACGGCATCGACGTTGAAGTTCGAAAATGTTGCTCCACCCATTTCCGGATCGCTGGTATCGGCTCCATCCATTGCGAATACCGCTTCTACTCCGCGCTGGCCGTTAATTGCAAATTGTTGTGTGAAATTCGTCGCGCCATTGGTGTCGGTCATCGTGCCCGCAGCTAGAAGGAGGAGTTGGCTGAAGTCCCTTTTATTCAGTGGAATTGAAGAGACAGCCTGGCTGGATAGCTGTTCGCCGCCTGATCGGGCAGCGGCCGCACTGGATGATGCTGTCGAAAGCACGCCTTCCGTAGAAAGCACAAACTCGTTGGCCGCGTTGCCGCCCGGAATATCGATGGGCGGCTGATAATCGGCGTGTTTGCCGTGCCATTCCACCGACAGCCTGTACCGGCCCGCGGGCAACGCATCGAATCGGAATCTTCCGTTCGAATTCGTCGTGCTCTCGCGAGTAGTAGCCCCCGACCCGAGCCGAACAATTGCTCCCGCGAGCGCGTCACCGGTAGAGCTGTTAAGGATACCCCTCCAGGATGACATCCCCTGCTGAGCGCAAATACAGTTCGTGATCAGAAGGAATACACAGAATGAAAAGCGGCACAGCTTAGGCACAAGTATCCAGAATACTTGGCAGGTCTGCGGGTTGCGCTCAATGTCTCAGGCTGGTATGCGCGCGGTCTCTTCTGCGCCTTCGCCGATTTGCTGCCGCCAAAGAGCATAATAAAGACCCGTTCTCGTCAGAAGCTGGGAATGAGAGCCTTGTTCGACAATGCGGCCTTTTTCCAAGACGTAGATCCGATCCGCGTGAATCACCGTTGAAAGCCGGTGAGCAATCAAAATAGTCATCACGTTGGATCGTTTTCCCACGGCCCGAATGGTATGCGTGATCTCTTCTTCGGTGATTGAATCGAGCGATGACGTTGCCTCGTCAAAAACGAGCAGCCGGGGATTTCGAAGAAGCGCCCGGGCAATGGACAAGCGCTGTTTTTCGCCTCCGGAAACCTTGACACCGCCTTCGCCGATCAACGTATCGAGTCCTTTATCCGCTCGCGCCAGGAGTGAGTCGGCCGCCGAGCGATGCAGGACGTCCTGGCACTCCTCGTCAGTTGCATCAGGGCGCACAAAGAGCAGATTCTCGCGAATGGTGCCTGAGAATAGCTGGGTGTCCTGTGTGACGAATCCAATTTGGGCCCGCAGTTCATCAGGGTCTACCTCGCCCGCTTCCAACCCGTTGTAACGGATTGTGCCCTTTTGTGGCTGATACAGGCCGACCAACAGCTTCACGAGTGTTGTCTTGCCTGCTCCCGAAGGGCCAACGAAGGCCACCGTCTCTCCCCGCTCCATGCTGAAGCTCACGTCTGATACCGCCGGCCGATTTGCTGTCCGGTGTTCGAAGGTGACACGGTCGAAATCGAGCGTTTCGACGTTTCCCAGCACCTTCGGAAAAAGCGGCTTTGCTTCCGGTGGAATCTGCAGGATTTCCTCCAGACTATTCAGCGATGCTTCCGTTTCGCGGTAAATGTTGATGATGTTTCCGAGCTCCTGCAACGGCCCGAAGATGAAAAACGAATAGATGAAGAGTGAAAAGAACTCTCCGACCGTGATGCGTTGCGTGAAGATCAGGTAGAGCATCAGGAACAGAATGCTCGTTCGTAACAGGTTCACCGCCGTCCCCTGCAGGAAGCTGAGGCTGCGCAGATAACGCACTTTCTTCAGCTCAAGCCTCAGAATCTTGTCGGTTGTCGTGTTGAGTCTGTTTACTTCCTGGCGCGCGAGACCCAGCGTCTTGACCAGTTCGATATTGCGAAGTGATTCGGTCGTTGCCCCGGCGAGCGCAGTCGTCTCGGCCACAATGGTCTTCTGAATCGCTTTGATCCTCCGGCTGAGCACCGTACTGATGACTCCGAGAAGGGGAGCCGTCAGCAGAAACACCGGAGCGATGACCCAATCCACACGGAACGCGTACACCGTCACGAAGACGAGTCCAACTGTTGCAGTAAACAGAATGTTGATGAAGGCGTTGATAAAGCGCTCAACGTCTGTACGCACCTTCTGCAGCTTGCCTAGTGTTTCCCCGCTGCGCTGATCTTCGAAAACGATGTAGGGAAGCGAAAGCGAGCGCTCCACCCCGTCGGCATAGAGCTGCGCACCGGTGCGCTGGGTCACCACATTGACGTAATAATCCTGGAAGTTTTTGGCCACCCGCGAAACGAATGCTACCGCGACCGCTGCGCCCAGCAGCAGGCTTACTCCCCGGATGAATTGACCCGTGGTGTATTCATGGAACTTGGTCGCATAACCATCGATGATGTGCCGAAAGATCACTGGGTCGAGCAGCGAGAACACCTGGTTCGTAGCGGCCAGGAGCAGCGCGACGGCGACCAACTGCCAATGTACCTTTAGGTAGCGAAGAAGTAGCGGCATATCAGGGCTAACTTAGAAATATGATCCTTTGATGCATCTTAACGAGGAAAAGCCCCGTCACTCCGCGGAAAGATATCAGGGCAGGCGCCTGCTGTATCTCGTTGTGGCGATTTGCCTGCCAGCGGCGCTCCTCTATTTGCGCCTTGTGTGCGGTATTGCCGCCACCGACAGCCGCATCGCTCCCCGGCAATCCATTTGGCTGGCCCGCTTTTCCATAGCTGCGCTCCTGCTGTTCTTTATCGCGCAGCTTGCATCCGCGCGTTACGTTCAGCGATTGCTCCAGCCTCGGCAAACACCACTCGGAAACGCGCTCCAGTACTTCGCTATCTTCGCATTCTGCATTCTGCTTTCGCTCACGGGAGCCATCATTCTGGAGGCCTTCGGCTTTGACGTATTCCTCCGTGCCGCCGCAATCCACAGCTAACGTCACACGACTGCATTCCGGCGGATCACATCCCGATAAAAGTGGGCGCTCATCTTGGGTATTCGCTTCTGCGTTTTGTAGTCGACGTAGTAGAGGCCGAAGCGCAGGTCATAACCGTCGGCCCACTCGAAATTGTCCATGAGACTCCAGACAAAATATCCGTGGATCGGAAAGCCTTCGGCTGCCGCGCGATGCAAGTTTATTAAATAGTTGCGCAGAAACATGACGCGGTCCGTATCGTAAACCTGCCCATCCGGCGCGACCACATCGGCTGAGGAGCAGCCGTTCTCGGTGACGTAAATATCCTTTACGTTCCAAATCTCCGCAAGGTGGCGAACGCCCCAATACAAACCCTCCGGTCCGACGTTCAACCATGGAGACGCCATGTGCGGATAAGAAGATGGCATGGGAACAACTGCATAGCCCGCCGGTTCCCCGGCGGCCCGTATGTAAGTTGGGCCGTAGATATTGATTCCGACCAGATCGAGCGGACTGCTGATGATTTTCAGATCTTCTGCAGAGAATTTCGGCGCCGCAGGGCCTTGTTTCTGCAGATACTGTTCCATGTATTGACCTTCCATGATTACTGTCAGGTAGGAAGCGTTGAGCACGCGAGTCCCTAGCACGCTTGCTTTTATCTGCTCTTCCGTTTCGATGATGGGCGTGCCACAAACATAGTTCTCGGCCAGTCCCACTTTGGTTCCCGAGCGAGCCTTCGCCCGGATCGCCTGCACAGCCATCCCGTGAGCCAGGACAGCGTTGTGACGAGTCTGGTTGAGCGCTGCCGGGGCGAGCTTCAGACCGGGCGCAAAACGTCCATCCCGGTAACCCAAATCGATGAACGAAGAGAATTCGTTCATGGTGAAGAAGTTGCGGACGCGGTCGGACAAGCGTCCTGCCACATAACCGGCGTAGTCGGCGAAGGCTTTGGATGTCTCCCTGGACTGCCACCCGCCGTAGCGATCCTCCAGCGCCTGAGGCAGATCCCAATGAAATAAGGTGCAGAAGGGCTCAATGTCGTTCTTCCGAAGCTCGTCGAGTACGCGCTCGTAGTAATTGATTCCCGCCTCGTTCGGCTTTCCGGTACCTTCCGGGAAAATTCGAGGCCACGATACGGAGAACCGGTAAATCTTGGCGCCCAGATCTTTCAGCAGCCGGATATCGTCTTTATAGCGGTGGTAGGCGTCATCCGCGACGTCGCCTGTTTCGTTGTTATGGATTTTGCCTGGAGTGTGCGAAAACGTGTCCCAGATCGACGGGCCACGGCCGTCTTCTTTGACGCCTCCTTCGATCTGGTAAGCAGCGGTCGCGCAGCCCCAGCGAAAACTGTTGGGAAATTCATAGAAGTTTGGGCGTGCCGCGCCTTGCGCGCGGGCCGGAGATGGGACCAGATTTCCGGGTACAATGGCTGCTGCAGCCTTGCCGAAGGTTCTCCTGGACAATTTGTCGAACGCCATAGTTGTGACGAGCATACCCCACTCGAACCGGTTGAAAAAAAATCCGGAGATTGTCGATTTCCCCAACCCTGGTTCGACATACGAATAGAGCCGAAGAGAAGGAGCGATTGTCATGAGCGCGAACGAGACTAAAAATATGCAATTTGGCGAGATCGTCACGACCTTTATGCAGGATGTGAAATTTGCCGTCCGTTCGCTCACTCGCACGAAAGGGCTGACCATCACAGTGGTGCTTACGCTTGCGCTGGGCATAGGCGCGAATGCCGCTATTTTCAGCGTCGTGCGAGGCGTACTGCTGCGCCCGCTCGTAAATCGCGACGAGGACAGGTTGATCTATATCCGCCAGAGCGCTAGGGGCACCAATACCGAGAACACGACCTTCTCCGTGCCGGAAATTCAGGATCTGCGCGCGCGCATCAAGACCTTGAGTGAATTCGGCGACTTCTCCACGATTGGCTTTACTATGGTCGGGCTCGGTGAGCCGCGTGAGGTTAGCGCGGGCGTCGTGGGCGGATCTTACTTCGAGGTTATGGGATTGCGGCCCGTACTCGGCAGGTTGATCGATAAGCGGGATGACGGTCCGAACGCCGCCGGCGCCGTGGTTCTGACCTATAGATTCTGGAGAACCGTATTGAAATCCGATCCTTCCGTTCTCGGCAAATCGGTTAGGCTCGGTACACGTTCAGCCACCATCGTGGGGGTACTGGAGCCATCCGTTCCATATCCTGCCGAGACCGAGATTATCGCGAACGTGGTGACGAGTCCACATCATCTGTCCGCGACGATGGTTACCGGAAGAGTTCACAGGATGACGGAGTTGTTCGCCCGTCTGGCGCCCGGTGCGACCCTGGACTCAGCGCGCGCCGAATTGCGTGCTGTTCATGGCGCCATGATCAAACAGCACCCGGAAGCATATTCACCGAAGGCAGACTTTCGTATCAGTGCCGTGCGGCTGCGCGACCAGATTACCTCGCGCGCACGGACCGTGCTGCTCGTGTTACTCGCGGCATCGGCGCTGGTCTTTATCATCGCTGTTTCGAACGTTGCCAACCTGATTCTCGCCCGCTCCGTTCGGCGCGAAGGAGAGCTTGCAGTGCGGGCTGCTCTTGGCGCAAGCGCGGGCGCGCTGCGCAGGACATTGCTGGCGGAAAGCCTCTTGCTTTGTGGCACGGGCGCAATTCTCGGTGTGCTGGGGGCAGGGCCGATGGTACGTATCCTTGCTCGATATGCGTCCCGCTTCTCTGTTCGGGCGCTCGACCTGACCATCGACTCGAGCATGCTCTGGGTTGGGGCTGCCCTGGCGCTCGTTGCAGCGGTGCTTTTGGCGTTTGTACCGCGCCTCCCGTCTTCCGATTCATCGGGTGGGATTTCTTTGTCGAGCGGCAGCCTGCGCATTACCGGTAGCACCAGCCGGAAGCTGCGGATCTTCGCCGTAACGCAGATCGCCGCGTCTTTTGTGCTGCTGGCCGGCGCCAGTATGCTGCTCAAGACTCTGCTAGCGCTGCAGGCGGCACAGACCGGGTTCGATACACGCCATGTGCTCGCGCTGAACGTTCCGGTGATGTCCTATGGAAAGACACCCGAACAGGTCATTGGCTTCTACAAGGAGACTGTACGACGCATAAAGGAGCTACCCGGCGTGGATGGCGTTGCAGTCGGTGCTAACGTTCCCTGGCGGGACAACCAATTCGACTTCGGCCTCCAGTTCTCGACTGACGGTCACGTCCGGGCGGCAGGCGAAGAAGACCCGCGTGCACGCTTCCGCACCGTTTCTCCTGGATTCTTTGCTGCGCTCGGTGTACCTCTGATCGCCGGACGTGATTTCAACGACTCCGACCGCCACGGCACCGAACCAGTCGTGATCGTAAGCCAGAGCGTTGCGCAACGAATGTTTCCTAATCAGGATGCGGTCAACCATCACATGATGTGGACCGATCCGGTGATCAAGTTCATCGACGTCAGTCCGATGCCGCGCCGCATCATCGGAGTTGTAGCGGATGTCGATGACCAAAACGTAGTTCCCGGCCCCTCTCCGACCGTCTACCATTCCTTTGAGCAAATGGATCTCTGGAACGGGCGGCTGTTCGTTCATGTGCACACGAACCCTTACGCCCTGGTTTCGCCGGTCACGCACATCATCCGCGAAATGTCTGCGGACCAGCCGGTGGAGCGCGCGGCCACGCTTGAAGACGTCCGCGCGGAAGTGCTTACACCCGATCGACTCAACACCTTGGTATTCGGCGTGTTCGCGGCCGTCGCGCTGTTGATCGCGGTGGTAGGGGTCGCGGGTGTCCTGGCGTTCTCGGTCAGTGGACGGACACGCGAGTTCGGCATCAGGCTGGCGGTCGGATCACAGCCCCGCCATTTGCTGACGGGTGTAGTCCGCGAAGGGATTGTGATGGCGGCGATCGGAGTTGTTACTGGTTCCGTGTGCGGTCTCGCACTCGTTCGCCTCGCCGGCAGCTTTTCTCAGGATCTAAGAATGCCGAGCGCGGCCCCGGTACTCGGCTCGGCGCTCATACTGCTGACGGCCGCCATAGTCGCCTCCATGTTGCCGGCGATTCGAGCCGCGCGCATCGATGTCATGCAGGCGCTGCGTACCGATTGAGTGTTGACCTCACCGGCTCCGAATAAGCATCACCGTTGCATCGTCGGTAACATCAGATCCTGTTCCAAATCTTCGGACCTCGTCGATCAGCCCCTCGACGCAGGCATCGGGTTGCAGGAAATGATCGATGAGGCGGGTCGGACCGTATTCCTCGTAATTTGCATTCATCGCCTCCGTGATGCCGTCCGTGTAGAGCAGTAAATGAGTGCCGGCTTCGAGCTTGATCGTGTGCTCTGGATAGGAAGACACACCCAAGCCCAGCGGGAGGCCGTTATCCATGTCGACGAATGCACAGTCATGATTGACCAGTAGCGGCCGTGGATGGCCTGCGCTGGCCAAAGTAATTTCGCGCGATACGGCATCGAGAACACCGTAAAGCATGGTGACGAACTTCCCGGCCGGAAAATCTTCTGTAAGCGTCTGGTTCAAATGCATCAGCGTTTGGCTCGGTGACGTCTGGAGACGTGCGGCCGAGCGAAGCAGGGCGCGCGTCGCTGACATTAACAACGCTGCGGGCATACCCTTTCCAGACACATCCGCGAGAACAACTCCATACCTTTGATCGCCGAGGTCAATGAAATCGAACCAATCGCCAGCCAAAGTCCCTGCGGGGCACCAGGCAGTTTCGAATGCGAAACCAGGGACCAGCGGAATGGCCTTCGCGAACAGCGCGTGTTGGATCGTTCGCGCCTCTTCCGCCTCTCGCACCATGCGCTCGCGCTCCTGGCGTTCTCTTTCGAAAAGGCGCGCGTTTTCGACGGCAACGGCGATGTGTCCGGCCAGCGCCTCGAGGACTTGCAGCTGGTCATTCGAGAAGGCATTCGTCTCTCGATGACTCACGCTGAACACCCCTATGACCGTACCCCCGGCGATCAGCGGAAAGTCAACCTCCGAAAGGATATCCGGTTCGCAGGGTATGTAGTCGGGATCCAGCCGCACATCCGGGGCATACCGAACTCGACCCGTGCTTGCCGTGTAACCGACCATACCTTCGCAGCCGATCTTCAGGCGCGCGCCTTTTCTGTGAATTGTGCAGCCACGCACACCACGAAGAACGATTTCACCGCTTTCGCCTTCACGCAGCCAAACCGATACCTCTACACAGCCAATCGAATCAGCCAGATCGTTTACTACGCGATGCAACAACCCATCCAGATCCAGAGTTGAAGTGATAAGCTGCGCAGCACGCTGCAGCTTCATTAAGCTCTGGACAAGGTCGCAAGGGGTGTGCACAGAGGAACGAGTATGAACTGGCGAACTGATTAACGTAGCCATTCGATTTCAGGCACTCCAAATGAGATCCTTTTGGATGCCGGCTGTTGAACGGACGATTCGTTACGAGCCGCCCGATTTCGCCTCCATCCTATGCTTTGCTGAGAATCTCGTTTATCTGCTTAATATGGTTGAGATCGTGGCCGGCCACCTGAACGACGAGTTCTCTGACGGTCATCTTGCCCCGCTCCGTATGCATGCCGAAGCGCTCCCATTCTTCGGGTGTCAACCGCGCAAGCATCTGTAGATTCTTCTTGCGCAATAGGCGGAAGAGCTCAAGGGATTCCTGGGGCGCCGTCGCGCTGTAGTCACCGAGTCTCGCCCACTCGTTCTGATCGTATGCCGCCAGCGGGGTCCCGCTCTGTTCAATGATCTGCCGGTAACGCCACGCTATTACGATTTCTGCCTCGGCGAAATGAGCCAGGATCTCCCGTGCAGACCACTTGCGCGGCGCGGGCCGTCGAGTCAATGTTTCCTCGGATGCGTCCTCAATCAGACCGGCAAGTGTCTCGGCGGTCTCGTTCTGAATTGCTAGCGGATCCTTGCCTTCGGTGTAGCCGATAAGCCGCGCCGCATACTGAGCCACTGTTTCGCTCATGCTTTTGACTCCTTGCCGGCTCACTTCACGGGGGTGAACCGAACTGCATACCCGCCGCCCGGCCCGAGCTTTATCGTGAGCCGGCCGTCGCGATCCACTGTCTTCTTCTGGATGCTCACGCCTTTAGGAAACTGCGCCGCATCGGCCTCATCGGTATAGATTTCTGCCGTGTAGTGGCCCGAGCCCAGGAAGCTTAGCGGCAGCTCGAATTCGCGCGGAGTCCAATCGCTCATACTGCCGAGGAACCAGTCGCCGCCTTTTCGCCGGGCCATCGTGATGAACTCGCCCGGCTCGCCGTTCAGGACTTTAGTTTCGTCCCAAGTCGCCGGTGCGTGCTTTATGAAGTCGAACGCCGGCTGATCCTCGTAGGCCTTCGGAGTGTCCGAAACCATCTGGAAAGGTGTTTCGTAAACCACATACATGGCAAGCTGAGCGGCGCGTGTACCCATTACCACGGGGCGCAGACTGCGCGAGACGAAATTCGCCTCAGTGACATTTTCGAATCCACCGGGCGTGTAATCCATCGGGCCGGCGAGCATGCGGGTGAAAGGAAGAGTGACGCGGTGTTGCGGAGTATCCCGCGCGCCCGCTTTATTCTGCTCCATCCCGAGCACCGCCTCGTAGCTCAATACGTTCGGGTACGTGCGGTTGATTCCAGTTGGCTTTGTTGCGCCGTGAAAATCCAGCATCAGGTGGTGTTCAGCCCCTTCCTTCGCAGCGCGGTAATAGAAGTCGATGCCGCGTTGATCATCGCGCTCTACGAAATCGATCTTCAGTCCGGCGACACCCCATCTTTCGTAAAGTGGAAATGCCTCTTCCATCTGCGCATCGGTCTCACGATAGTTCATCCAGATCCAAACTTTTACGTTCTTCGCGGCGGCATAATGCACCACCTCGGGAACATCCACTTTCCCGTTCATCTTCGTGATGTCCCCGGGCACTGACCAGCCCGCATCGATCAGCATGTACGGGAACCCGGATTTAGCTGCGAAGTCCACGTAGTATTTCATCGTCGCGGTAGTGAAAGCGGGCTTCCCGTCAGCTCCCACGCTGCCGCTCCACCAGTCCCAGGCGGCGAGGCCGGCATGTATCCACGACGTATCCTTGATTTCGCTCGGAGGATTGAGGCTCGTAATAACGTTCGATTCGACCAGCGCACCCGGCGTGTCACCTGCTAAAACCACGCGCCAGGCGGAATGATGTGGCAGCGATTTAAACATCCGGATCGTCGCCAGGAGCGAGATGGCAGGTGAAATCCGCGCCACCCCAGGATTTCGATGCATTCATCAGGTACATCGAACTGTAATCGCGAAGATTGGCCTCGGTAATCGCCATCCAGCCCACGCCCGGTACCTGCATGAGGTAGGGCAACCCGATGAGGACCTTGCCGGCTGAGAGACCATTCGGCCCCGCAAAGGCGCTGCCGTTCAATTTGATGTATTCGGCTTCGTACATCGTTCGGTAGTGCGGCAGCACCAGCGCATACGTCACCGGATCTTTGCTGATCCGGAACTCCGTATCTTCGCTGCTCAAACGGAATTCACGAAAGGTCGATTGATCAGGCACCACATAGCGGAAAGCGATCGCGTCATCGTAGGCCCGCGCTTCGATGGCGAGCTTTCGTACACCGGGTTCGCGCTCGGTCAGGTCAAGCCGCACCGAATTGTAATGATCCCGGACGGTACTCGCCTTTCCGGTCACGAGTTGATACGTCTCATCCGCAGTTCCGGGCATCGCACTTGCGATCTGCATCTCCGGTCCGAGCGGCCGCTGCCCCTGCAGTTGCAGGGACAATGCTGAACGCTCGATCAGCGGTTTTCCGCGAAAGGTGACCGAGTAGACGAGCTTGCCGGAGGCGGCTGGCTGATCGTTGTCAATGGTCTCAAAACTAGCCACGAGGCGGCCGTCCGGAGACTTCACGGTAACCGGATTGGACTGAGCGGAAGAAGTGAAGGCGCAGCCTAGAACGGCGGCAATAACCGCTGACGAGCGAATTACCATCGTTGCAACTATATCGCCCCGCTGCGCGGGTCGGTGTGTCCCCGAGATCAGGAGCGCTCGGTTACCGCGCTAGGCTGTACCGGATCGTTCTGCGCCAGCCAGGGAACGCCTCTTTCCCGGATCCGAATGACGAGCATGTAGAGGATGATCATCAGGTTGATCACCAAAACCGCGACCCGGTCCCAGTCAACTCTTTCGGTCAACTTCAGAATCTCCCAGGGAAGATACATTGCTCCCGATAACAACGCGAACCACTCGGCCCATACGCGCATGTTCCACAATCCCCAGGCTTCGATGAAACGCACCGAGCTGTACGTGCCGATTGCGGCACCAATGGTCCACCACCGGGCGTTGTTCACAGTCGAGGCGGCGTTCAGAAGCATGTGTCCTACCCGGCGGTCGAAATCGATATGTAAGTGGTAGAGGAGATTCTCGGCTACATCCTCTACGTGCGAGTGCACGGCCAGAAGAGCGATGCCCAGCGCCAGAACCACAATTCCTTTCAATGCTTCGAAAGTGGCGACCGCTCGCAGACCCGCTTTGCTCGAGTGTTCGTCGACTGCCTGCGGGATCTGTACCGGCCCGTGTGCGCCTGGTTGCATACCTAAATGCTCCCACACGGCGCTGACGAGGTCCTCAGGCCAACGAGCTTCTACCGAAATCTGTAAGCCCGCTGCGCGGAATCTACATTTTGTTGTATCTTCGGTTGACTTCCGAGGTACACTAAGTGAAACATGGGCGGTGGCGCACTCGCGCGTCCCGCCCCCTCCGACACAGCAAGGGTCCGTCCAAACCGGGCCTTTGCTGCGAATCCGTAGCAAAAGAATAACTCAAATTCTTCGATAACGCATCTGAGAAAAAGCCAAATGCTAGAAATTCCTCGGTAAAGGCGAAAAAATAGGTACCACCGTTCTTTCAAGCTTTGGAAGACGCCGAAGGGATTTAATGATGTTATTAGCAGAGGAGCGAGTTATTAGTGCGCCAGAGCCGCAAAAATCAAGTCACGTAATCGATCTAGGTCTTTCGCTACGTCCGGCCCTAAGTGCACCCTGAGCGCGCGCCGATGCCGCTCGGCAAGAACTTGGAAATCGCCACGGGCCTGAGCCGATTTCACCACCCCGAACGAATATTTCTGTTCCGGCACTGGTAAATCCTTTGCCTCATCGCACGTGATCTGTAAGAAGACTCCGGAATTCGGGCCTCCCTTGTAAGCTTGACCCGTGCTGTGCAAAAATCGCGGACCGAAACCGAGTACGGTAGCTACTTGTCTGGTTTCCAATACCTGCTTCCGAATGTCTTGCAGCTTCGTTTCATATTCAGGAAACATCGGAATATACGCCAGCAGCCCGAAATAGTCCCCAGGCTGTATCCGATCAAGATGTTGGCGAATGACTGCTCCGATCGTGTTATTTCCTTTCAACAGAACGTCCGCGTTTTCCTTGTCCGTAAACAGCTTAATTCCCTCCTGGTCGAGAATTGGCTTTTCAGACGGAAGGGATCCGGTCTTTTCGAACTCATTGGTCAGGTCCCGGGTGACGACTTTGCTGGCTTCCACATCGGGCTGATTGAACGCGTCGATTCCAATGAGAGAGCCCGCGACCGCGGTAGCAATCTCCCATTGAAAGAAAGTCTGCCCGATGTCATACAGATCGCTCAATACGATCCGAATAACTGGCTGACCGGCCGCTTCTAGCGCGGCAACGGCGCTCTCATCTTCCCCGTTATCACCTGAATAGCGAATGTAGGCAAAGACACGATCTTTGCCATATTTATCGGTTTCCACTCGGGGTTCCCGGTCCACCGGTATCAGGCCGCGGCCTTGCTTTCCTGTTGACTCAGCCAGTAGTTGTTCGAGCCATGCCCCGAGATCGTGAATGGATTTCGAACAGATCAGGGTAACTTTGTCGCGGCCGAACTTTGTCGCCGCAGTTCCGAGTATGAGCCCAAGCATAACGCCCGGATTCTTGCCGCTGTCCGGCTGTTTGCAATCCGCGACCATGCGGGCTGCCTGCCGGAGCAGTCTCTCGGTATCGAGACCTGCGGCGGCGTGCGGCACCAGGCCAAAGTCGGAGAGCGCGGAATATCGTCCTCCGATGCTCGGAACGCCGTGGTACACGTGCCGGAATTTCAGCTTTGCTGCCACACCCTCGAGTTTTGAACCAGGGTCCGTGATCGCGATGAAGTGATTTCCGGCGCGCTCTCCCACCGCCTTCTGCGTCTCGGCATAGAAGTACTGCATGTAGATGTTCGGTTCCAGCGTCGTACCCGATTTGCTGGATACGCAAAACAGCGTGCGTGAGGGATCGATCCTGTCACGGAAGCTTTTGATCTGAACAGGATCGGTTGAATCCAGCACCAGCAACTCCGGAAAACCAGGCTGCTTACCGAAGGTCAGGCTGAATACTTCCGGACAGAGACTCGAACCCCCCATACCGAGCAACAGTATGTGAGTAAAACCGTCCTCGTGTATCTCGGCTCCCAACGCTTTGAACTTGGAGACGCCCGCGAGTTGCTGATCTACGACATCCATCCATCCCAGCCACTTGCCTTCGTCGTTGTTGGTCCATAGAGACGCGTCCTTGTTCCAAAGCTTTTGTGTGTTTCCGGCGCGCTCCCAGCTATTCCTGGCTTGCGTTACAGCCGACTGCAAGTCCCCCGGAAGGGCGTAAGAGAACGTCTCTACTCCGGAGCTCGAATGCGTTTTAGCGGAACTCATTTTCTTCGATTCCTTTCACTTTATTGAGCCGGCGGACGTGACGCTCCTCGCCGCTGAATTGGGCCTTCAAGAACGCTTCCGTGGAGTCCTGGGCCGTCATCGGTCCAATAATACGCGAGCCCAGAACGAGCACGTTCATGTCGTCGTGCTCCACACCCTGGTGCGCCGAGTAGTGGTCGTGGCAGAGACCGGCGCGAATGCCTTTGAACTTATTGGCGGCCACGGAAACACCCACTCCGCTTCCGCAGACCAGGATGCCGCGATCTGCGCCTCCGGAGCGAACCTCTTCGGCCACTAATGTCGCGTAATCTGGATAGTCGTCCGGTTTGCCTGGTTCAAACGTCCCCACGTCGTGAACCTGATGGCCGAGATTCTTAACTACCTCGATGAGCTGCTTCTTCATTTCGAAGCCGGCGTGGTCTGCTCCAATGGAAATAGTCATTTTAGTATCCAGATATACGATTCTACTTCTGGCTGGAGTCACGTACCAGGCGTTGGCGCGCGCCGAAGCACCAAGGTCGCGTTCAAACCGCCGAAGGCGAACGTGTTGGACAGCGCGATTTTCAACTCTGCCTTTCGAGCTTGATTCGGGACGACGTCCAGATTGCACGCCGGATCTGCCTGCTGGAAGTTGATGGTCGGCGGGGCCAAGCTCTCGCTCAGCGCTTTGGAGGTCAAGACGGCTTCGATTGCTCCGGCGGCACCCAACGTATGCCCATGCATGGATTTGGTCGAACTTACCAGCAACCCGCGGGCGTTCGCGCCGAACACTCTCCGGATGGCCTCCGTCTCGATGGCATCGTTGGCCTGTGTTCCAGTGCCATGCGCGTTGATGTAGTCGACTTGCGAGGGCGAAATTTCTGCGTCTTTCAGCGCCCAGTTCATGGCTTTTTCGGGGCCTTCGACGCAAGGCTGGGTGATGTGGTGCGCGTCCGAGCTCATTCCGAAGCCGATCACCTCGGCGAGTATCTGAGAACCTCGGGCCTGAGCATGTTCCCATTCCTCGAGAACCATCATTCCAGCACCCTCGCCTAATGTAAGGCCCCGACGGTCGGCGGAAAACGGCCGGCAGGGCTCTGGAGATACTACTCGCATTGCTTCCCAGGCACGCAGCAGACCCTCGATGAAAACAGCTTCGCTGCCGCCTGCAATGGCTGCCGTCACCTGTCCGCTCCGTACCATCCAGAATGCCTGCCCTATGGCGTGGTTGGATGACGAGCAAGCTGTCGATATGGTGTACGCCGGCCCATGGATTCCGAACTCGAGCGATATATGACTGGCGCCCGCGTTCGCCATCGTGCGGGGAATGGTTAGCGGCGCAATGCGGGGGCTGTTCTCCCGAAAAAGCCGCTGATAACCTTCCTCTTCCGTGAACTGGCCGCCGATGCTGCTACCCGTGATCACGGCCGTTTCGTCGCCCAGCGCGCCTTCAAACGAAAGTCCGCTCTGCGCGACGGCTTCGCGAGCTGCGAGCGTCGCGAGCAACGCGAATCGTTCGAGTAAGACCAGGTCCTTCGGGCTGAAGTGATCAAGCGGCTTAAAATTCCGCGCCTCGGCCCCGTTCTGAAACCGGTACGGGGGCGAACCGCCGTCGGTCAGCTGCGCAATGCCTGTGTTCCCGGCGGCCGCATTCGCCCAGCACTCCGCCACATTGTTTCCGAGCGCACAGACCAATCCCTGCCCAGTTACCGCCACCCGCTTCATACGGAATTCGGGGGCGGTACTTGTTTCTTTCTTTCGATAAGCTGCCGGACACCCTCGACCGTTTCTCGCACCGAATGCAGGCTGGCCACTCCATCGTCGGGAATCTCTATATCGAATTCCTTTTCCAGTTCGAAGACGATATTGATACCGTCCAGCGAATCGATTTTAAGTTGTTCGAACGTGCTGTCGAGATTTACAGATTCCGCGGGCAGACGTTGAGTGCGAGCAATCACCTCAATGACCTTTTCGCCCAATTCATCTGCTTCGGCGTATGTCGGCATATTTCGAACTCATGATAACTCCCATCGCGAATGCAGCAAGCTCCTGAACGAGAGTGATCGGGGTCGGCGGGACACGCATCGTCCGCACATGCGATTGGCCGAGACACTAGGGGCGCTAAGTTCGCCCAACGGGTCTAAAAATCAGACGAAAAGACAGCCGGTCAGGCGGCTCCGCGGAACAGAGCCGTCAATTGCGCCTCATTCATGCCGGTCGCGGCCTCAATTTCGGCCCATTCCTGGGCGGCACTGCGTTGTTTGACGGGGAAAAATGGTGGGCGCGACGGCAGTGGTTTGGGCATTTGCAGGAACGAAGCCGCGGGTCTTCTGCAGCTCGCGTAAGGTCTTGAGTGACTTATAGAAACTGCGCTCGGCAGAGTTCAAAGCACGCTGAATGGAGGTGAATAATCCGAGGTCGATGCAGCGCACCAGGTTACCTGTATCGATCGCGGTGCCGCCGTCTTCGTTGAGACCCTGCGATTTGTACATCTGCGCTTCCAGGCTGCGATAGCGCTTCATGCGCCAGTAGTGTTGGGCGAGTTCATCGACCAGGAGTTCTTCAGTGAGTCCGATGGGACGATGCTCGGCGGCGAGATCGGAGCGCAGGGCTTCGAACTTGGCGGGATCTTCGCCCGGAATGATGATGGCTTTCGAATAAAGGCCGTGTTTGAAGGAGTTCTGGGAAGAAACGGCTTTTCCCTGTTCGGTCTTCGGACCGGTGGACTTCTGAGCATTTACCCGATTGACAGCGGCGCGGGTTTTCTTCTTCTTGAGTTGGGCACGCATAAAGATACTCCTTCGCCCGGAGAGTAGCGGGAGGACTAACAAGCGCACGGGAGGGTTGGCGCCCAACGTCTTGAAGATAAGCACAAAATAGATAGTGCCGGAGCCGTGATGCTGGACGATGTTAGTACGGAGGCACTTTATCGCGGAGAAGAAAGATCCGAGGATACCATTCGCTGACCGGCCTCACCGCAACCGTAGATGCGGTGTTCCCTTCCGAAAAAAATCCAGCCTTCCGAATCGGCAGCATTACCGATGGACATTTTTCTCTAAGCCATATTGGTTGGCGCAGGATATGTTTGAGTCCTGAATGCGCCTTCGCTGGACCGTTCCGGCCGGCGGCGACCTGACGAATGTTGTCTTCAATCTCAGTACTGCCACCCACTGTAGTACGAACGGTACAGCGCCTCCGTGCAATTCGGTTGCATCGGCACTAAGATGAGATCCTTATGCCTTCTCCCAACATGCTCAACCCAGCTTCACCAGAAAGTGAACCTTCTTCCGCCTGCGGCTCGCGGTTTGGATTATCGAAGCGGCGAAACTTCCTCCAGCGTGCGTTCGGAGGCGCGGTGGCCGGATTGGCGACCACGGCAGGGACGGCGTTCCTGGCCCCGGGTTCAGCTCTGGCGCAGACGCAGCTCACCCCCGAAATGGCGCTGAACGAATTGGTGGCGGGCAATAAGCGTTTCGTTGCTGAAAACCTGACATCATTTGAGCAGAACCTCGCCATTTTGAGGAATCACACCAGTGAAAAGCAGCAACCGTACGCGGCAGTGTTGGCCTGTTCCGATTCCCGAGTCCCCGTCGAGTTAGTTTTCGATCAAACTATCGGTCATATCTTCGTTGCGCGCGATGCTGGGAATGTCGCGAGTTCGGAAATCATCGCAAGCCTTGAATATGGTGCGGCGGTGTTGAAGGTAAAGGTAATACTGGTCATGGGACACAGTCATTGCGGTGCAGTTGAGGCCACGATTGAGGGCGAGGAAGTTCCGGGACAGATCAGCGCGCTATATCCGCACATCCAGCCTGCAGTTGATCTCGCGGGACCAGACGTCGAGGCAACGGTCAAGGCGAATGCAAAGATCCAGGCATCTCTGCTTCGCCAGGCTTCCACTGTTATTTCCGGATTGGTGAAAGAGGAAAAACTGCTGGTTCTTCCTGCGTTTTACAACATTGCGTCTGGGGTGGTTACACTGCTGGAGTGCAACTAGGCACGTCGCGCTTCGTTCGAATCAGATCCAGATCGAGATTGGCGACCGAAATTCGGGCCGGATTTTCTCAACCGACGCCATTGCAGGACGGCTTTGTAATGCCACTTGCTAACGCTGGGCGCAGTTCGATATTGTGACCCCTGCCGGCAAGAAACAACTTGCGACGGAACGCGCCGGTTTCTGCGTATATCGATCAGCAACTGGCAGAATGATGGGGCTATATCATGGCGATTATGCCTGCGGATCAAAACTTTCGGTCTTCTATCGCGCCCTGGTTATCCGTGCGCGAGAGTGCGAAGGCCGTTGACTTTTACAAAGCAGCGTTTGGAGCCACTGAAGTTTATCGCCTCGAGGCTGGTGACGGAGTCGTATCGAGACTAGCGATTGAAGAATCTGAGTTTTGGGTTAGCGACGAATCTCCGGAGCACGGAAACTTCAGTCCTGAGACTTTGAATGGCGGTTCCGTTCGCATGATATTAACGGTCGCAGATCCAGATGCTGCCTTCGCGCAAGCGTGCTCGGCGGGCGCCTCCGAAGTTTATCCCGTAAGCGAAGAATACGGCTGGCGCGTCGGGCGCGTGGTTGATCCTTTCGGCCATCACTGGGAAATAGGCCGCGAGATTGCGGGTTAACGCGATCGGTGCAATCGGTAACCCTATCGCGTGGGTGGAGGCGGCAGGGGTGGTGGCCGCGGGGAGGTAATGTAGGGATCCGGCGGAAATGGTGGGAGCTCCATGGCGGCTGCCAAACTCTCCGGAAGACGTATAAATGTGATGCTTGCCGATGAGTCTGGCGGCCACGGTTCGCCGGCAGCTTTGGCTTGTGCTTCACAAAGCTCATGGACTTACGAAGCCAATCGTCACCCTCGGCCCTTGTCCGCTTAGATCCCTCCTCCCGTCGCGGCCACGTACGCCTGAGCCTGCCTGACGAAGATCAAACAGGTCATCGCCCACGACTGATCGAGATCGATTTCGAGTGATCGAAAGAGATTTTGGGCTGCTTCGTCGAGCAGTGGGGAGACTTGCGCGGAAAGAGACCGGCGAACCGCTTCGCTGGGGAGCGGGCGAGGGTAACCGGACGCTCGAATGAGTTCGAAAGCGTTTTCCCAACCGATCAAGCCTCAAATGTAATTTATATCCTTGTGCTGCGGATCGATTCCAAGTATTTGCTTGTACCAGTGCTCGCGTCGTCGCGACGAGAGCGCCTTTTGTTGCCCAATGAATCGACATCCGGACCGACCCACCAGTAATACAAGGATGCGAGATAAGCTATGCCCAACTCATTTCGGGGATCGAGTGTGCCGAGGCTTCGGCCAGGCGTAATTGCGAATATGACTTTTTTGCCTCTGTCAATCCAGGTTTGAGCGACATCCGGATCAAACGACATGCTGCGCAGAGGCTCTATTCGTCTCGTAAGGTTTGCGCTGGATCAAGACGCGCAAGTCGAAGGGCCGGAATGATAGTAGCAAAACCCGCGACAGCAATCAGCAGTAGCCCCATCCCCAGGAACGTAACCGGGTCCGTGTTAGGAACGCCCCAGATCAGACCTTTCAGCAGGCGACTGGCGAATAGCGCGAGAACAGTGCCGCAAGCAATGCCCGCAAGGGAGAGCACAATGCCGGGGATGGCGGCAGTCCGGATCAGGCTCTGAAGCGTGGCTCCGAGCGCAAGGCGGATGCCCATCTCTCGTGTCCGCTGCGCAACGGATTGGGCGATCAAACCATAGAGACCGAGTGCGGCCAGAAGAATCGCCAGGCCAGCGAAGACGGAAAAGATTGTTGCCTGGTAGCGCTGCTGTTGCAGAGCGGCGCTCCGGACAGTCGACATCGTCTTGAAAGATGAAAAAGGCAAGCGGGGATCGACGGACGCGAGTGCCCGCTGCATAGCTTGCGGCAGCGTACGGTCGTTGCCGCGAGTGCGAACGATCCACACGGGAGAAAACCAGACGTTGGCCATCGCGAAAATCCCATCCGGGAACTGCTCTACGGGCACGTAAACCTCGGGGAACTGGTCGATGGGACCGCCGAGACCTATGCCGTTTTTCTCCTGTACGTTATTCACGACGCCAACGATCTGCCAGTCCTTGTTTTCGATCTTCATAGTCGAGCCGAGAGGATCGGGGCTATTACGCAAGTAGCGGCCAAGGAAAGCCTCGTTGACGACGGCGACCCGAGTGCTGCTGGCGCTGTCGCGATCAGTGAGAAAACGGCCGCGCAACAAGTTCATGCGTAGAGTCGTTAGCATGCCGGGGGTTGCGTAGGTAAATTCCGTGATGCCGTTGCGCAACGGCCTGCCATTCAATTCAGGCACACTTTCGTTCAGGGGTCGGGTGAATGGGGAAGAGAGCGCCACGGCCGCGGATTCGACGCCAGGAATTTGTTCGATCTGGCGGAGGCTGTCGCGAAAGAGCCGCGCCCCGGCTTTCGCGGTCCCATAGCGCGCGTCTTCTAAGGAGGCGGAAGCGAGGATCAAGTGCTCGGGATCAAAGCCGGGTCCGGCGTTGGCGATGTGGGTGAATGTTCGGATGAGCAGGCCGGCTGCTACAACAAGGACCACGCTCAACGCCACTTCCGTGAAGACCAGCGACTGGCGCTTCCATTGACGACGACTGCCCGCGCTACTACGGCCGGCTTCCGCCAGAGCTGAACGAAGATCGACAGCGGTCGCTTCAAACGCGGGGAAGAGGCCAAAGACAATGCTGGTAGCAAGCGAAAGCAGCAGCATGACGGCCATCACCCGTAAATCCAGATGAACGGGTCCGGCCAGATTGAACTCTCCCGGGCTGAGGCGCAGAAGGGCTGAGAGGGCAATACGGCCCAGAGCGAGTCCGATCACCCCGCCGGCCAGTGCAAGCAGGCAGGCTTCGGTGAGAAGCTCTGAGATCAGCCGGAAACGGCTCGCGCCGAGCGCCAAGCGGGTGGCGAACTCACGGGAACGGGCGGCCGATCGCGCGATGAGAATACCGGCAATGTTCACGCAGCCGATGATCAGGACGAGCACGACCGCTCCCCACATGATATGAACGCGGGAGCGCAAATCATATGTGATTCCGGTTTGAAGTGGAAGAGCACGCTCCTCAACGGACAAGCCGCTGGCTCGCCCACGCATGTCGACGAGAGCTTCCCGGAGAACCGAGTTCAACTGGTCATTCGCCTGAGCGATCGAGATGCCCGATTTCAGACGGGCGATAATGCCGTAATTGTCACCCCCTCCTTCCCCGGAGCGAGACGGGCGCAGAGGCGTCCAGACATCCGGTGGCACGTCGCCGCCCGGACCACCCGGGAGAGTCCGGAAACCGGACTGCATGACGCCGACCACAGTATAAGGAGCACCACGCAGATCGATTGTTCGACCAACGATCGAAGGGTCGCCGTGGAATACGCGCTGCCAAAGCCCATAACTGAGAATCGTGACCGAGGGCCCATTCGGCACGTCTTCGGCCCGGGTGAATTCACGGCCAATCAGGGGAGGGAGGCCGAGAACGTGGAAAAAATTCGCGCTAACCCGTTGATCCTGCACGTATTCGACCCGACCTCCAGCGACTAGATTGACGCCGTTGGCACTGCCGTAGACCGCGCTGTCGAGAAAGGTGGCGTGCTCGCGAATCATTTCCCATTGACGGCCATCCTGACTGGTATCGGTGTCGAAGGCACCATTTTTACCGAAGATTGTGACGGCCATGACGAGCTGCTCCGGATGAGGGTACGCCAGGGGACGGAGGAAAATCGTATCGACGATGCTGTAGATGGAGGTGTTGGCGCCGATGCACAGACTCAATGTTGCGAGTACGGTAATGGTGAAGGCGGGGCTCTTTCGAAGCTGGCGGGCAGCATAGGCCAGATTGCTCCAAAACGACATCATGAGTTCACCTCAACAGCATTACGCCATATGTCCCGAGCCCGTTCCAGCTAAAAGATTTAGCTTCGGGGTTGGCCGGAATTGGGCTCTTGCCGGTTGATTCAGTACTTTTCTGGAACCGCTTGAGTCGGTGACGCGCAAATAATCGCAGCCTGTACCTCGTAGAGCGCATCTCTCTTCTAGAAGGCATTTTAATGGCACATACCGAGTATCAAACTCTGCCAGCGCTTCCGCTGAAGAACACGATCCTGTTCCCTGGATTACTGCTTCCTTTGTCGGTGGGGCGCGAAAGTTCATTGCGGGCGGTGGAAGCCGCTCTTAAAACAGAAGAAAAGGAAATCCTGCTGATCGCGCAGCGAGACGCGCAGGTAGAATCGCCGCAGCAGGACGATCTCTATACAATTGGGACCAAAGCAGTTATCCGGAAATCTTCGCGGCCTAATGCGGGCGTGTTAGAGATTCTGGTTTTGGGCCTCGAGCGGGTGGTGGTGGCCAAAATCGAAGCTGCGGAACCCTATTTGAGCGCCAAATATCGAACACTGCCGTTACCGGAGGACGGCGGCTCTGAGGTAGAGGCGCTTTCGGGCGCTCTGCTCGAACTTGCTTCAAAGGCAATCCAGCTCGCCCAGCCGCAATCGGCGGCGGAAGTGACCCGGATGCTGTCTGGGAGTGAGGATCCGCTTCGGATGGCCTACCTCCTGGCGAGCATCTTCAGTCTGGATCTGGCGAAGGAGCAGGAACTACTCGAGGCACACACTCGGGTGGATGCGCTGCGCCTGGCTCACTCGTTTTTGTCGCACGAACTGCAGGTCTTGGAACTGCGGCAGAAGATTGCTTCGACGGCGCGCGACGAAATGTCGAAGGAGCAGCGTGAGTACATGCTGCGGCAGCAACTGCGCGCGATTCAGCAGGAGCTCGGGGAGAAGGACGGTGACAAGGCCGAAGTGGAGATGCTCCGCGAGCGTTTCAAAGAGGCCGATCTTCCGGAGGAAGCAAAAAAAGAGGTCGAGCGAGAGCTCGGCCGGCTCGAAAGGCTGCCGGCGGGCGCCCCGGATTATCACGTCACGCGCACATACCTGGAGTTTGTGTTGGATCTTCCGTGGAACAAGACCACGGAGGACAACCTGGACATCGGACACGCGCGAACCGTACTCGATGAAGACCACTTTGGGTTACAGGAGATCAAGGAGCGCATTCTTGAACACCTGAGCGTGTTGAAGCGCAATCCGGAGGCGAAGGCGCCGATTCTTTGTCTGGTCGGAGCACCCGGCGTAGGTAAGACGTCGCTGGGGCAGTCCGTGGCACGGGCGTTGGGGCGCAAGTTCGAGCGTTTCAGCCTGGGCGGTATGCACGACGAGGCAGAATTACGGGGACACCGGCGAACCTATATAGGGGCGATGGCCGGACGGCTGCTGCAAGCGATGCGGCGAGCGGGCGCATTAAACCCGGTGCTGCTGCTGGACGAGGTGGATAAGCTCGGGAGAGACTTCCGGGGCGATCCGGCCGCTGCGCTGCTCGAGGTGCTTGATCCGGAACAGAATAAGACGTTCCGCGATAATTATCTCGACTTGGCGTTCGATTTATCGAAGGTCCTGTTCATTACGACTGCGAATACCCTCGACACGATTCCGCAGCCATTGATGGATCGTATGGAGGTGCTGCGGCTCTCCGGCTACAGCGAGGAAGAGAAGCAGCAAATTGCCCGGCGTTACCTGATCCCGAAGCAATTGAAGGCGACGGGACTGACCGAAGAGCAGATCGAATTCACCGATGACGGTTTGAAGGCTATCATTCATGGCTACACACGCGAGGCCGGGTTGCGGCGGCTCGAGCGGGCGATTGCGCGCGTGTCGCGTAAAGTTACGCTGAAGATCGCCGAAGAGCAGATCGAGAAAGTGATGGTCACGGCGGAGTCGTTGGGCGATTTGCTCGGGCCGGAGATTTTTCTCCCTGAGGAGATGCGCAAGACGGTTCCGGCGGGTGTCGCGACCGGTCTGGCCTGGACCGAATCGGGCGGCGATGTCCTCTATATCGAGAGCACGCTGCTGCCGGAAGGCAAAGGTCTCACACTGACCGGCCAACTGGGCGAGGTGATGCAGGAATCCGCAAAGATCGCCCAGAGCTATATCTGGGCGCACGCGGCGGATCTGGGCGTCAACCCGGATGCTATGAAGAACAACGGCGTACACGTTCACGTGCCGGCGGGGGCGATTCCAAAAGATGGACCTTCCGCAGGTGTGACGATGACTACGGCGATGGCTTCGCTGTATACCGGGTTGCCGGCGCGCAGCGATGTCGCGATGACCGGCGAGGTAACGCTAGCCGGACTTGTCTTGCCGATTGGGGGCGTGAAGGAGAAGGTTTTGGCCGCAAGGCGCTCCGGAATCCATCGCGTGATTCTGCCGATCGGTAACAAGAAGGACCTGCGCGATTTGCCGGCGCACGTACGGCAAGAAATGCAGTTCCACTTCGCGGAGCGCGTGGAGCAGGTTCTGGCAATCGTGATACCGAACATACAGTTGAAACAGCTGGCGCTGGCAAGTTAGCGCGAGCGCGGTTCCTTTAGAAAGCTCCTCTGGACTGATGGTCCAGAGGAGCTTTTTCGTTTCTAAACAGTTATAAATGGATCAGGCGTCATGGCAACAGCCAATCATCTGGTGAGTGTAGAAGAATATCTCGCCTCGCCCTTCTTCGAACGCTACGAGTATGAACGTGGCGTTGTCACTGAGAAGCGAATGCCCAATTGGAAACACAGCCGTTTGTGCGGCTGGATTATTGCGCTCGTCTTGAAGTTCTATCCGGAGTACGTGGCCGGCCCCGAAGTTCGAGCAAGGCTGCGGCCGGATCGTTGGCGGCTTCCAGATGTGATGGTTGCGTTGTTGGAGGAAGTGAAGCGCCAGGAATATGCCACAACGCCTCCTCATCTGTGCATAGAAGTGTTGTCGCAAGACGATGAGCTTGAAGAAATGAAACAGAAGTGCGATCTGTACCAGGACTGGGGCGTTCCGTACTGTTGGATCTTAGATCCTGAAAACCGCATCGCCTGGCAGTACACTCGTGGAACACAGATCGAGCAAGCAACTCAGTCTCTGAAAGCGGGAGTGATCACGTTTTCGGTAGATGTCTTGTTCTCCTGCCTAGATGATGATTTTCGCCCGACTCTACTCAACACGAATCCGTGAGAAGCGCATCCGGGCTGTCAATGGTGGCCTAAGCTGAAGTGCGTCTCAATCGTGCTTGCGGTTGCAACAGGCTTTCCGTCAAGCGTTCCTGGTTTGAATCGCCATTTCCGGACCGCTTCCGCCGAAGCAGGATAGAGAAGTAATGGGCCACTCTTTAGCTCAATATCAGTGACCTCGCCCGACTCACTGATAACCGCGGAAAGAGTGATGGTTCCTTGCACGCCTTTATCTCTGGCCTTCGGCGGATAGGAGGGTTCGACCCTCTTTAGCAATTTGGGCGAGACCGGCTGGCTGTCGTGACTCTCGACAGTGGTAAGAGACGGCGACTGAGAGATATCGCAGGATTGCGCAGTTTGCGGATAAAGTTCCTTCGCGTGTGCAAGCAGGCTCTGGCAGAAGGCTGGATAGTCGTCCGGAACCGAATGATGAGCGGCGAGCGACCGGCCCGCTGATACGGCTGTCACCAACCCCGCCAAGACCATCTTTGTATCGGTCGATTTCAGTAGCAGCGCCCTTGCAGTTGCACTGACGGCAGGGCTTTCAGGAGAGTTTGAAGCTGCGATCGCCGTTCCGTTTGCGGGATCGAGGGCGATCACACGGACGGCAGCGAGCCCATATACTTCGCCTACCCACACCGATGTTGGATTCCATTTGGGCGTTTTGGCAAGTATTCCGAGAGCGCTTTGAGGGCTCGCCACTCTCAAGAAATTCAGGGCATGCAATCTGACTTTTTCGTCGTCAGGACTTTGCTTCGAAGCATCGATCCACATCTTGGTCAGCTTCGCCGAAGTCTCTGCATCGGCCAGCGGTTCGCCTGAGCTATTCACTATTGCGAAGGAACTTCCTAGTACGTCGTCTTGCGGGTAGTGTTCAACAAGCCAGGTGATCAGTCTTGCGCGGGCGAGGCGTGCCGCCTCGGGATTCTTGGCGCCTTGATTTGCATAGTACACGAGAAGCGACGTGCGCGGATTTCCAAGTGCTTCCGCGTCGGGGAGGCTGGCTTCGAGAGAAGCGGCGCCGGACTGGTCCAATTCGCGCCCGGCTTTCAGGGCGTCGGTGATCTCCTTACCAGAAGGGCGCCACCTGGGTGGCAGCTGCCGTTCCACCTGCGGCGAAAGGGCTCTCGCCACCGGAACCGACAGCTTGACGCCAAAGGGCACCTTTTGACCGTTCTTCTTGTAAGGACTGTATCGCCACTCTGCAAGGGCCTTGACGACGTAATCGGGTAGACCAACTGAGGCGGCGAGGGCGAAAGGAACACCGTTCTCATCGAGCGTGAGGTCCACTTGGGCCAGGTCGAAGATGAAGCCGGTCTTTGGTCGTCCCTCATTCGGATCGATTTTCTTGATGAGAACGGGCGGCGTGTCCTCGGAGTACAGCACGTGACAGGCAATCGAAACAAAAAGAGCGGAAGCAACGACTCGATACATCAACTGAAGACATTATGCGCGATCAATATGGCCGACCGGAATTCAGCTCCAGAATGGGATGAGAGCCGACACTCGGCTGCAGTATTCGGTGAACTGCGCGCCGAAGCGCTCCGCCAGCAGTCTCTCTTCAACCTGCATTCGGATCTCGGTGCCGATGAGAAACACAGCCACCGAGAACAACAGCAGATAGACGGGTGCGATCAAAAGGCCGGTTCCCAGCAAGAGACATAGCATCGATGCGTAAATCGGGTGGCGGACAAACCGATATGGACCGTCGGTAACGAGTTCATGATCGCTCTGCAGCGCGGCGTCAACTCGCAAATGCCGCCCCAGCGCACGCGCACTCGTCCAGGAAAGCAGACAGGCGATGGCGAGCAAGGCAGAAGACAAAGCGACGCGCCAGATTTGCGGCGATCCCGTCCAAAATGAACCCTGCCATAGCAGCGAGTATCCAAGACACTCGAGGAGTACACCCCAGCGGGCGCGCCGATCGAGCCGCACAGCGAGCCCTTTATGAGCGTAGGAGCGGACGAAGGGAACGGTCCACAAGATGGTGGCGGCGACGATCAGGAGATGGAGGCAGGGATTCATAGACATACTCTAATAAATAGAGTACTCTAGATTAGTACCGGAGATGCCGGCTGTAAAGGAGAAAAAGGAATGTCTCAGCCGAACCAGGCGGAACTTCTTCAGCGATTAGAGCTGGTTGAAAGAATGGTGGCGGAGGGAAGGCGCTCGACCGAACGCTGGGGGTGGGTTTTTCTGCTTTGGGGCATAGGGCCGCTGACTGCCATGTTTTGGGTTGCAGCGTTGCCCTACAAAGCATGGGCGTGGCCGGTGGTAATGGCTCTCTGCCTTGTTGTAAATGGCCTGGTACTGAGAAGACGGAAGCCGAAGGGGCGCGTGCAGACAACGCTCACGAGATCCGTTGGAGCGGTATGGGCGTGTACGGGGGCGACGGTCTTGCTGATTGGATTTGGAGCAGCCTTCTCGCAGTCGCCGGACCCGCGTTTACTTTATGTCGCATGGTTTGCTCTGGCGGCTGTTGCGCACGGAGCAAGCAGCGTCATGCTTCGCTGGCCCGCTCAGCTTGTTATCGCACTGGTTTGGTGGACGGCCTGTGCAGCAGCTTTCATCGTGCCGGAAGTCCGCTTGCAAGCAATTGCCGCGACAGCGCTTCTGCTGGGCAACGTAGGGCTCGGCGCATGGCTCACCTATTGCGAGCGGAGCCGCAGAGATGGGTGAATCCGGTGAATTGCCGGAGTTAGATCCGATCGTTCACGGGCAATTAAGGTTGGCCGTTCTATCTTTGCTTGCGATGGTTGAAGAAGCCGATTTCCGCTGGTTGCGCGACAAAACGGGAGCTACCGACGGCAATCTAGGGGCGAATCTGGCTAAGTTGGAAGAAGTCAAATACATCACAGTTACGAAGAAGTTCATTTCGAGGAAACCGATTTCGCTTTACAGGCTGACTGCCACAGGACGGAAAGCGCTCGGATCGTATGTTGGAGCGCTAAAGGAGTTGCTCGGCGACTTCTTGAAATAGCCATCACGCGGCGGCGCCGAGGGCTTCTCAGCAATGTTCCCAGTTGTAATGCGCGATGATTATAGTAGAGTGCAAGACAAGCCAAAACCATTCCATCTGATGACTCCTGCCGAGAGAACAGCCGCGCGGATTGCTCAGAATCGCGCTATCGATGAAAGGATTAAGGAGCACAAAGTCGAGATCAAGAATAAGAAGCCACCGGCCAGTTCCAGTAGCGATTACGTACGCGCGACTCCCGAAGAACGTGCAGCGCTTCGCGGGAGTCTTGTTCGCAAGGTACAATCCTGAGAATACGTTTCTTGATTTGGGCATCAGCGGCTACCGCAATTAGTGTGGCTGCGGGGCAAAACAAGAAACCTGCAACTCCTGCCAAGCAAACTTTTCCGGCGGCCCAGGTAGAACAGGGACAAACTCTCTTTCTTCAGAATTGCGCGTTCTGCCATGGGCGGGATGCGGGAGGCGGCGAAACCGGGCCGGATCTGACGCGATCGCAGTTGGTCGGCGAGGACGTGAAAGGCGACAAGATCGCATTTGTAGTTCGCAATGGACGGCCCGAAAAAGGAATGCCCCGATTCGCGCTTCCCGAGCAGGATATTACCGCCTTGGTGGCGTTCATTCACACGCAGAAAAACCTCGCCGATGCGAATGTTGGCGGCCGCCGCGGCGTCGACGCCGAGGACCTCCAGAGCGGCAATGCGGAAGCCGGAAAGCGATATTTCAATGGAGCGGGAGGATGCTCGTCGTGTCACTCTCCGACCGGTGACCTGGCTGGGTTAGCGAAACGGTATCAGGCATTAAAGCTGGAAGAGCGCATGCTTTATCCGGAGAAAGCGCCTGCGGAGGCAACGGTCACGCTTCCCTCCGGAGCGAGCATTACGGGTAAACTGGCATACCGCGACGAGTTCACGATCGGTCTGCGCGACAGCTCCGGATGGTATCGTTCCTGGCCGCTTACTGAAGTGAAGTATTCCATCAAAGCTCCGGCCGAAGCGCATGCGGAGTTGCTTGGGAAGTACTCCGACGACGACATTCACAATCTGATGGCCTATCTGCAGACGCTGCGTTAAACCCCGTTCCAAGACATGCAAATTTCTAAGAAGGTATTGAATCTGGTTGCGCGGGCGATCGTTCCTCTGGGACTTGGCGGGTGCATTTGGGCTCAGGGTCTTGATCCGGACCTGCTGGTGCATCCAACGCCCGACAGCTGGCCCCTCTATCATGGCGACTATTCCGGACGCCGCCATAGCGCCCTGACTCAGATCAACATGCAAAACGTACAGGATTTGGGTATCGCATGGGTTTTCCAGACCGGCCAGACGGACGCTTTGAAATCGTCGCCGTTATTAGTCAACGGCGTGCTCTACTTTACGCTGCCGGATAACGTCTGGGCGATCGACGCGCGCTCCGGCCACCAGATCTGGCACTACACTTACCCGCCGAACAAAGGGTTTCATATCGGACACCGTGGGGTGGCGATGTATAAAGACTGGATTTACTTCACGACGCCCGATGCCCACCTGATCTGCCTGGATGCGAAAGATGGTAAGCCGTTGTGGAACGTGGTGGTGGCTGATGCGCACAAGGGCTACTGGATGACAATGGCGCCGCTTGTAGTTCGGGACCACGTGATTGTTGGCGTGTCGGGTGATTTCGATAATCTGGCGGGCTTTCTCCGATCCATCGATCCTGCGACGGGCAAGACTCAGTGGCAGTGGAATGCCACGCCTCCAGTGGGTACGCCGAACACTACGTCCGGGGGCATGACCTGGATGACTGGCACCTACGATCCGGAACTCAACCTGGTTTATTGGGGAACGGGTAATCCCACGCCGGTTTTGACCGGCCAGCCGCGCCCGGGTGACAACCTTTACACGTGCAGCATCGTTGCCGTTAGTCCGGATACCGGCAAACTGGTCTGGGCATTTCAGCCGTCGCCGCACGATACGCACGATTGGGATGCAGTTGAAACACCGGTTCTGGTGGACGCGGAATTCGATGGCGGCCCGCGCAAGATGCTGATGCAGACTTCGCGCAACGGTTACTTCTTCGTGTTGGATCGAACCAATGGAAAGAACCTGCTCACGGCTCCGTATGGTCCGGTGAATTGGGCGCTGAAGGTGGACGAGCAGGGGCAGCCGGTGCCGAATCCCGCGAAGGAGCCGGCGCGCGATGGGCGTTTGATAGCTCCCGATGAAGGCGGACTGACGAACTATCGTTCGCCCAGCTTCGATCCGAAGACCGGATTATTCATTGTCGATGCGCATCCGAGCTACGGCATCTATTTCGCGAAGCCGGCGGATGGCATGTTTGGCTGGGCAGGCGCGGATTATGGCGTCTGGGGCAAAGGCGTTTTGGACGCGATCGATTACCAGAGTGGAAAGATTCGCTGGAGTCATGAGTTGGGGCCGGGCGGTTCCGGAGCAGGCGTGTTGACGACAGATTCAGGTCTGACATTTACCGGGGACTCTCAGGGGAACGTGCTTGCACTTTCGACGAGCGACGGCAAAACGCTTTGGCACGCGGGCGCTGGCGCACACATGGAGAGTTCGCCGATCACGTATGAACTAGACGGACGTCAGTATGTGATGACCGGTTGCGGCAGCGTACTGTTTGCCTGGGCGCTGCTGCCCAAAGGCGCGCAGACGACCCCAGCTATTGAGCAGCCGTAACGTCGAGCAATTCCACTTCGAAAACCAGCGTAGCGCCGCCCGGAATGTCGCGGTTGCCCTGGTCGCCGTATGCGAGATTGGACGGGCAAACGAGGACCGCCTTACCGCCGACTTTCATCTTCTGCATACCTTCGGTCCAGCAAGGAATGACGCCGTTCAGCTGAAACGAAGCGGGTTCATTACGGCTGTAGGAACTATCGAACTCGGTACCGTCGAGTAAAGTACCCCGATAATTCACTTTGACCGTATCGGCGGCCTTGGGAGATGCTCCCGTACCGGGGGTGACATCGCGATACACCAGACCCGATTCTGTTTTGACCGCTCCCGGTTCCGCGGCGGCTTTATCGATGTAGGCGGCCGCGGCGGATTTTTGCTTTTCGAGAACGCGTGCGGAGCGCGCCTGTGTTAGCGGCTGAATCTTCGGCCCCCATTCGGCCAGATCCACAGCGGGCTTACCGGCCGCGGAATCCGTGATCGCGCGGGTGACAATCTGCAATTCCTCCGGCGACAAGTCGAGACGTGAAAGAGATTTGGCTATGGATAGACCCACCGCATATATGGTTTTTTCGTCGTCGGTCATGGCTGGAGGAGTTGTTTGGGTCTTGGACTGAGCACCAGATCGGGGTTTCGCCGTTTGCGCGAAAGATAAACTCGCGGGCAAAACGAGCGCGAGCGCAATTGGAAGTACACGCACTCGTTCAGGCTAGCATTGGAATGTTCACTTCCTGGCGGCTTGACCAATGAAGCCGTTTATCTGTTCCGAGAGAAGATCGAGCGGCAGCGTGCCGTCGCGGATGACGGCATCGTTGAATTCACGCACGTCAAATTTGGAGCCGAGCCTCTGTTCGGCAGCTTTCCGTAGAGAGCTGATCCGGAGCTGTCCCATCTTGTAAGAGAGAGCCTGCGCGGGCCAGGAGATGTAGCGATCGATCTCGGCCAGCGACTCTTCGGGAGCATGTGCCTGGAAGTATTCAACAGCCTGCTGGCGGGTCCAGCCAAATTGGTGAATCCCGGTATCGACAACCAGGCGCACCGCGCGAAACCGTTCACTGGCCAATTGCCCGAAGCGGCTGTACGGATTTTTGTAAAGACCGAGCTGTGATCCGAGCGATTCGGAATAGAGCGCCCAGCCTTCGAGATAAGCGCTGTTGCGATAGAACTTGCGAATATCGGGAAGATCTTTCTGAGATTCGGCGAGAGTGAGCTGAAAAATGTGGCCGGGCACCGCTTCGTGCAGCACCAAAGACTCTTTGTCGTACTTCACTTGCTTCTCCGGCTTGTAAGTATTCAGGTTGAACCAGCCGGGAGTCGTGTAATCGGGCGAGGGTGACTCGGCATTTGTCGCCGTAGCCGCTTCGCGATCCGGAGGGATCGGGCGCACACCGTAAAGCAGCATGGGCAGATGATGAAACTGGTTGGGCAGCTCGGGTTCAATGATCTTGGCAATGTTGCGGCAATACGCGAGCATTTCGTCTTTCGAGCGGAAGTGCTGATCGGAAGTGGAGTCCAGATACTTCTGGAAGTCCTCGATCGATCCTTTAAAGTTCAGCTCGGTCAGCACCGTTTGCATTTCGCTCTCGATGCGCTTCACCTCCTGCTCGCCGAGGTTGTGAATCTGCTCCGCTGTCATGTCGGTCGTAGTAAGGCGCCGGATCAGGATCGCGTAATCCTGCCGGCCGTTCGGCATGGAACTCAAACTGTCGGCCGGACGAACATGTTGGGTATAAGTTGTCTCCATGTAGTCATGGAGCTTATGCCAGGCAGGAACAAATTGCTTGTTGTAGGTGTCGTAGGCTTCGGTCCGCAGGCGCTGTTGAGCGGCTGGCGGGATATTCGAAGGAAACTTGCGAAAGGCCTCCAGTAGAGCGCTATGTTCCGCGTTCTGGCTCATTTGGGCGGCGATCTGTCCGGTCACCAGATCGGCTACGACTCGTGGCTGCATGATCTTGCTGGCTACGGCTTCGTTCAGGACTTCGATGTTCTGATCGACGTAAGAGGGAATGGCGCGCATTCTCGCCAGGATGTTCTCGTAGTCGTGGATGGTCCGCGCCGGCATGCGATCAATCAACAGGTAAACGCGATTATGGAATCCGAAGAGCTGGCCGACCGGCAGGAGGTCAGTATCGAGATCCCATGCGTCCAGGCGCAGATGGAAGTCGTATCGAATGATGCGCAGCGTCAGGCGATCCTCGGGCGCAAGATTCGCTGAAGGGAAGCCCGCTGCTGTCTTCAGCCGGTCTGCAAAGAACTGATGTCGTGTGTTCCGTCCGGCCTTGGAGTAATCGGTCCAACGGTCATCGTAGTCGTGGCGCCCGATGCTGGTGGCAAACTGAGGATCATTGCGCAGCATCTGCTCGAAGGTGTCCTTGAAAAACGAATTGACGGCCTGAGTGTTGGATTGTCCGAGCGCGAGCTGAGTGATTGCCGCAAAAGCGACCAAGAAGCGTGACACCAGTTCAGGCTAACGCAATAAGGGCGATGCTGCCGGGCTGAGTGTGGCGGTTAAGCGCTTTTCACGCCCGTCATCTTGAGCACATAAGCGGGCCGATCGGGAGTTCTCCAGCGGAGTTCGAGTGGCAATTTGACGATGAGTTGTGTGCCGTCCACACGCGATTCGACAGGGTTTCCGGTTTCGAGCAAAGTGACCCTGGCATCGGGCGCTGCGGCAACATCGCGGAAGATGAATTCGCCTTCGGGCCAGTGCGGCAGCATGGCGTACACGACATCGTTTTTCGTAGTAAAGAATGCCTCGATGCGGGCATATCCGGCAGGCGGGTTGTCCACCATCTTCGTGATGTCGTAATCGGCCATAAAATCGCTCTGCTCCAAATGTGGAATGGTTCCCTCGCTCCATTGCGCTGCGCGGGCCCACCCATGGGTGTTGTAGATCGCTTCGCCATTGGGACGGAGCCAAGCGCCCATTTCTTTGAGGCGCTCCTCCATCACAACTGGAATGCCGCCGTCGGCGCGCGGCCCGATGTCGAGCAGAAGATTACCGCCGCGGCTGACGATATCGATCAACATGTGAACGAGCTGCCGGCCGGTGTGATAGTCGGTGAGCGTTTCGTTGCGATTGTAGCCGTAGGAGAAACCTATCCCGCGGCTTTCTTCCCATGGATGCGTGGATTGCTGCATGCCTGAGGTGTATTCGGTGGTGTAGTAACCGCCGTGCTTGTGCCGAGTTTCCTTGCCCCAGCGATCGTCGATGACGACCGAGTCTGCAACCGGAGACTCGTTGAATAGCCACGCCAGCAATTCCGTCGAATGCCACTCGTCACTCGGCAATTCCCATTCGCCATCGGAGAAAATGATGGCTGGTTTCGCGTGATCGACGACATCTTTGAATTGAGGAAAGAGATGCTCGCGTACAAAGCGCTGTTTATCCGAAAGCCAGAGCGGGTTGTACCATTCGTAAAGCGAATAGTAGATGCCCATTTGCAGGCCTTTCTTCCTTCCAGCCAGCATCAGATCGAGCAGGAGATCACGCTGCGGTCCAATATCGACGGCATTCCAAGGCCGCCCATAGGCTTTGTTCGCCTGCTCGTTACGCCAGAGCGTGAATCCCTCGTGATGCTTGGAGGTCAGAGCGACGTAGCGCGCGCCAGATTCTACGAAAAGATCGGCCCAGCGATCCGGATCAAACAATTCCGCGCGGAACATCGGTGCGAAGTTGAAATATGGAAAGTCCGCCCCGTAAGTCCGTTTGTGATATGCCCAGGTGGCCGCCCCGTCTTCGTCGGCGCGTTTGGCCTTCATTCCATTCGTCAAAGAATGCCAATACCATTCGGCATAGGGCGTTTGATTTTTGGCATGCACCGGCGCGAACGCAGGCACCGAGTAAACGCCCCAGTGAATAAAGATGCCGAACTTCGCATCGGTGTACCAGCTGGGCGATGGCCGGCTATCGATGGAATCCCACGTAGCCTGATATTTCTGAGAACCGGCCTGCGAGAGAGATCTCGCGGAGTCCATCGCGAGAGTTGCCGGTAAGGCGCCCATCATCTTCAGAACCTCACGTCTGCGCATAATGTGCTTTCCAGAGTATCGCGGCGAGGGGTGAAAGCCTAGTCGCCGATTTTCCCACGCAGCACAGTGATCGAAGCTTTGGGCAAAGTGAAAGTTATCGCGGAGCCGCTGGTCATGTCTTTTCCCAGAGGCTGTGCGTCCGGATCAGCGTGACTGCGCGGGCCGTCATCATGCCAGACGTACTGCTCGCTGCCAAATGTCACTACGCGTACCGAGCCCGCGAACGACGATGAATGAGTTGTCTCGGCGTTATCGAAAGAGATGTTCACGCTGTGCGGACTTGTCTGGTCACGATTTACCAGCATGAGCGACCAGTTGCCGTCCGGGCGATGGAGCGCATACGATGTGACGAGCTGATTCCCTTCCTGATCTTTGATATCCACAGAGGACGCGATACATTTCGTGAATACCGGAGCGATGCTGCGCCCACTCCAGATTGATCATGTGCGCAGCGTAGTAGGTGGCCATGTAGCCGGTGATGTTGTAGTCGCGATCCGATTCGAAATTTGACCAGGATGCCCAACCGGAGCAAGTGGGTTCCACAGTTTGCGGCTGAATAGGCGAGTGATAGAAGGCCGCGCCGCCGCCTTCAAAGAACGAACCGACATTATCTGCCAGCCAGAGCCCTCCGAAGATTGTGCTCATGGCTCCGGCAAGCGCGGGCGCCAAATGGCTCTCCGTCACCATCAGTGGAACATCTGCGGGCACGCCATCCGCTCTCCAGACCTGGAGGATATGCTTCATCAATTCCGGCTCGCTGTAAAGGGTTTTCCAGGTGATCTTGCATGCTTCGAACGGATAGTGCTCGAAGGAGACAAACGCAAGGTCTGACAGGCCGCCATGATTCTTCAGGTAATCCACGAAACGTCCCATCCAAGAAACGCGCCCCTGGTTGTCGGGCCAAACACGAATGTCCTCGTTCACGCCTTCGAAGATCGGTCCGCCAAGCTTCAAACGTGGATCGACCTTGTGAATCGCCGCTGCCCATTGCAGGTAAAGCGCGCCATAATCCTCGGGCAACGCATGTTTGCCGTCCGGCTCTTCGCCCAATTCAACGTAACCGATCGGATAACCGCGCTTTTCGATATAGCTAATCTGTGCCGCTGCGTCGTCTGGCGTGCCGTAAAGCATGGTGACCGGAATGATAGCCGGAAGGCTGTTCGTGAGGCCGCTGGTGAAGAAAAGATCGAAACCGGTGTGCTGGTAACGCCCGCTATTGTCCACATCGGCCGCCGAATGCCAGGGATCGATGGAGGAAGAACAGTAGGTAGGAGCGCGGTCGCCAAGCGCGATCTTCGCGAAACTTCCATCCGGATTCAGCGTGCCTGCATCAATCGAACCAATTGCATAGCCGACGCAGTTGCGGATGTCGCCCGGGCCATGAAGATCGCAGGTATTTGAGGATTCGGTCATCCAGATCCGCAGGAAGCGCGTAGCGATCGGCCGACTCGCGAGTTTCAGTGTCACAGTGCCGCCGGTGGCGTTGCTCAGGATTCCACCGGGAAAAGCGCTCCATTCTCCCTGCGGTCCGGCATCGAAATCGAGAGCATCATGCCCTTTCCAATATTCGACCCGGTACGTTCGCGCATACGGGCTTGCCCAGGCGATACGAGCTGCATTCACGTCCTGCTCGCTCTTGAAATCGACCACCACCCATTGCGGATGCAGCGCGTCGCTCTCGTGTGTGAAGCGGCTGGTCAAGTAAGGATTGCTTTTCCAATAGCTGAGATCCGGACCTTTGAGCGGGCGATCTCCGCTAGTAGAAAAACCGCGATGCGGAAGGGCGTAGGCAAGGATGTAACGAATCGGATCGGCGAGTTCCGTGCTGCCGGTGAAATATCCGCTCTGGTGCTGCGGATCGCTCCACGTTCCGCGCGGGTTCCAGTGCCAGGCCGCCATCCGAAGCTCCGTGTTGTTGCGATACGTGATGGGGCCCCACCCCGCCGAGAGCGACTCTTCAATAATGTGCGGCGTATAAACGAGATCGATGTCCCTGTGCGAGAGCACATCGATCGAACTTCCTAGCGCGCGATCCGGATCGAAGGAGTTAATCACGTGGCCAGGGGTGACGTCAACGTGAACGGTAGCGGCCTGGTTTGTTTGCGCGGATGAGTTGGATTGCGCCGTTAGGCACGCCCCTGCCACAACCAGCACGAGTGGAACAGAGCTAAATCGGATCAACGAACAGCTTACTAAAGGCTCTTTTGCGTGGGATATCCCTTCATCGTCCAGTCGGTGTGCAGATTCGTGGGCAGGTGGAGAACCTTCAATCGCGCGACTTTCAGCTCCCGGGCAGTTCTATACGCGGGTCGTATGTTAGGGCAACGATCTAGCGGACAGCAGCCACAGTAGAGCACCGTTTCCTTGTCACCCGGCAATCCTGCGAGAATCTTGCGAAGGCTCTCCAGGCCTTCCGGCTTCGAACAAGGTCCGGCAAGCAGTGCGTTCGTGATGTGCGCGCCTTTGTAGAGAATAAGAAATCCTACGTAGAGAATCGAGAATTCGGATGGATTTGCTTCGAGTTGTTTTGCAAAGGCCTCGGGTTCAATCAATTCTGTAGCGGACCAGGGGTCAGGTTGAGCAGCAAATACGGGAGCTAGCAAGAATGGGATTGTACCGTTGAGAAACTCGCGTCGCCGCATAAGCCTCATTCGATTATGCCTCCATTGTTGAAGGCAACGACCTTTAGAATGAGATCTTGGAACTCGCGCCGTGGCTTGCAAACTTCTGGCGCACGCTCAAGCGAGTCGACAAAAGCAAGCTGAACACCTTCTGGATGTCTCTGCGCAACGCGCTCGCTGTCGGCTTGCCGCTTGCCGTGGGGATCGCCTCGGGCCATTCTCTTGCGGGCGTTGCTGTTGCCAGTGGCGCTCTGAACGTTGCATTCTCGGATGGACACGATCCTTATGCTCACCGGGCGCGCCGCATGCTTGCCTGGACGTTCCTAGGCGCGATTGCGGTCTTTCTCGGCTCGGTGACGGGCAACTATCACGTGCTGGCAATCCTGGTTGCATCGGCATGGGCGCTTGCGGCCGGTCTGCTCGTCTCAATTGGCACACGGGCGGGCGATCTGGGCTTGAACACGCTGGTGACCCTCGTGATCTATGCTGCCCGCGGTGCTATGTCCCCCCTCGGTGCTTTGTATGCGGCGCTATTGGTGCTCGGTGGCGGTCTCCTTCAGACTGCACTGGCCTTGCTCTTCTGGCCCCTGCGAGGCTCGCGCCCGGAGCGGGTTGCCGTCGGCAAAATCTATAACGAGCTGGCACAGCATGTCGGCGAGCACCCCGACGCTCTATTAACTACCTCCCTCAAGCCGCCGACTTCTGAAGTACAAGATGCAATCTCGGCGCTGGGCCGCGACCACAGTCTAGAAGGGGAGCGACTACGTGTCCTGTTCGATCAGGCGGACCGGCTGCGCTTTTCTATTTACTCAGTCCAGCGGCTTCGAACCGGCCTGGAACACGAACGAAAGAAGCACGAATCGTCTCGTGGCCCGGTCGAAATTCTCGATGAAATTCTTGACGTCGCTTGTAAGCTCCTGCGCTGTGTAAGTAATGAGCTCATCGAAGATAACCAGGATGTCATTTCGACGGAGCTCCTGCAGAAGCTCCGGGAGCTGACGAAAGAAGCTCAATTGGGCAAGGCCGGTTCCAGCTCGTTTTTGACCGATGAATTCGCTGCTGCGGTCGATACGCTTGCCGGACAGCTGCGCGTGGTTGCGCAATTGGCCGGCAGCTCGACCACGTCCGGCGCCGAAGAGTTCGCTGAAAGTGAATTAGCTCCTCCACTCAAGCTGCAGGTGAGAAGCTGGCTGGGCACGCTCGCCGCAAACCTAGATATCCGTTCATCTGCTTTTCGCCATGGAATCCGTCTGGCGATCTGTGTCGCGATTGCGGATGCTCTTGGCCGGAGCATCAGCGTGCAGCGGAACTACTGGCTTGCCATGACAGTGGCAGTGGTGCTCAAACCGGATTTCACGAGCACCATCACGCGCGGGGTCTTGCGGCTTTGCGGTACATTCGCGGGTCTGTTACTTGCGACCGTCCTGTTTCACGTGCTTCCCTCGTCGGCTTTCACACAGCTTGCACTCGTGACGGCATTCACCTTTCTGATGCGCTATGCCGGTCCGGCCAATTATGGCCTGTTTAGCATTGCGATCAGCGGTCTCATCGTCTTTCTGATCGCTGCGACGGGGGTCGCACCAGCCCAGGTGGTCGCTCAGCGTGCCATCAATACGGCGGCTGGCGGCCTCTTTGCGCTTGTCGCGTATCTGTTTTGGCCCACTTGGGAACGTTCCCAGGTTTCAGATACAGTCGCCGACATGATCGATTGCATGCGGGATTATTTCCGCCTCGTTACTCAACGGCTCATCGAGGGAAACAACATAGCCGAATCTGGGTTAGATGAAGCTCGTGATGCCTGGCGTCAAGCTCGTTCGAGCGCAGAAGCTTCGGTCGACCGGCTATCGTCGGAACCCTTCACGAGCCCCGTTAAACTGGATTGCCTCTTCTCGATTCTTGCGAGCTCCCACGCGGTTGTCCGGGCAACGATGGCGCTCGAGGCCTCAGTCACTCAATCGGTCGTGCAACCGCCACCGGAGTTTGAAGCTTTCGCACACGATGTCGAATTCACGCTTTACTTCCTTTCCGCCGGTTTGCGGGGTTCTCACGCGGCGGCGAGTTCCCTTCCCAAGCTGCGCGATGATCACCGGCGTCTGTACGATGCTTACCTCAAATCGCCCGCGGCGAATGACTACTTAATTCTGGAAACGGATCGATTGACGGTAGGCCTGAACACTCTGCGAGAGCAGGTGCTGAGCTACATCTCTGAAGACCAGAAGACCTTTCTTCAACCGGCTCATACGACTATCGAATAGTGGCGCTCCTGCTCAATGCCCAAGCTCTGGAAATTCGCTACGGCGCACAGCCGCTGTTTCGTGATATCTCGTTGAACATCTCTGAAGGGGACCGTCTCGGCCTTATCGGAGCGAACGGATCCGGTAAATCGACGTTACTCGAACTATTGGCCGGACTTCGCGAACCGGATAGCGGGACGATCGCTCTGCGGAAAACTACCACGTTGAGCTATGTTCGACAGATCTCCGAATTCGCTCCAGGAGACACAGTCAGGACGATTCTGCGGCGCGCTCTAGATCGCGCACAGATCGAGACGGCCGAGCAGGATCGCCGGGAGGGAGAGATACTAGGCCGCGCAGGGTTCAACGATTTCGATGTAGAGGCTCAGAGCTTATCCGGGGGTTGGCGGAAAAGGCTGGCGATTGCCGAGGCGCTGGTTTCGAAGCCGGACATTCTGCTGTTGGACGAGCCTACCAACCATCTCGACGTGGAAGGAATCGAGTGGCTCGAAGCCTTGCTTCAAAGCGCGCCGTTCGCCTGCGTGGTGGTTAGTCACGACCGCTACTTCCTGGAGAATGCCGTAAACGAAGTCGCGGAGTTGAGCCGCGCCTATCCAGACGGATTACTGCGCGTAAAGGGCAAGTACAGCGACTTCCTGGAGAAGAAGAGCGAGTTTCTGGCTGCGCAGGCGAAGCACCAGGAGGCGCTTGAGAATCGCGTTCGCGGTGAGATCGCCTGGCTGCGAAGAGGCCCAAAGGCACGTGCAACGAAGGCTAAAGCGCGAATCGATAATGCCTATGAACTGATCGGCGAATTGAAGGATCTCAAGGAGAGAACCCGTACCGGAACGGCCGATATCGATTTCACTGCAAGCGAGCGCGCCACCAAACGGCTGCTGAGCTTCGAACACGTCGCATTCAATTTTGGTGAACGAGAAATCGTCAAAGATCTAACCTTCAGCGTCACGGCTGGCTCGCGCATAGCGCTGGTCGGCCCGAACGGTAGCGGAAAAACGACGCTGCTGCGCCTCATCCAGGGGGAACTCGAACCGCAACGCGGCACAATTGATCGCGCTCCGTCACTGAGGCTCGTTTATTTCGAACAGGACCGTGTACTCGATCCCGAGATCACGCTGCGGCGCGCGCTGGCGCCCGATTCCGATTCGGTGATTTATCAGGAGAGGAGCATTCACGTGGCCTCGTGGGCCGCCAGATTCCTGTTTTCTGCCGATCAGCTGAATCAGCCCGTAGGAAAGCTGTCCGGAGGGGAACGGGCACGGGTTCTGATCGCCAGGCTCATGCTCGAGCCCGCGGACATTCTGCTGCTCGACGAGCCCACAAACGATCTCGACATCGAAACACTCGAGATCCTGGAAGAAAATCTGCTCCAATTCACCGGCGCGCTGGTGCTCGTCACGCACGATCGCTACATGCTGGATCGCGTCTCTACGGCCGTTCTTGGGTTGGACGGACTCGGTAACGCGGGATTGTTTGCCGATTATTCGCAATGGGAAAACTGGATGGCCGAGCGCTCGCGAAAAAAAGAAGCGACGCGCCCGACGAGCGAGCCGGGCGAACAGCCGTCCCGCATACCGGCTAAGAAAAAACTTTCCTATCTGGATAATCGCGATTTCGAGACCATCGAAGAACGTATCAGCCAAGCGGAGCGCGTTCTGTCCAATAAGCGCGCCGCTCTCGAAGACGCCGCAATCGTGCGCGATGCACGGCTACTGCAAGAAGCGCTTAAGCAGATCGATGAAGCCCAAACGGCGGTCGATTCACTGTACGCGCGCTGGGCCGAATTGGAAGAGAGACTGAACGGATCTGCCTAACATCGGCCTGAGTTTCGACCGTCTGCAAAGGTGTGGTATTGCTGGTTGTAGATAGTCGAGAGGAGAAAACTCGATGCGCTGGCTTGACCAGATGAAACTTCAGATTCGTTCTCGCCTGCGAGCGCGCCAGGCCGAAGCCGAGCTGGAAGCAGAGATGCAGGATCATCTGGCGCAAGAGATCGATGCCAACGTCCGTGCCGGCATGGCACCCGGGGAAGCGAAGGAGAAAGCACTGCAGAGTTTCGGGAATGTCACTCTGCAGAAGGAGGCATGCCGTGATGCGCGGGGCTTCGCTCTACTCGATAGCGTGATGCAAGATTTCCGATACGCGCTGCGAGGGCTGCGTCTCGAACCAGGGCTCGCTCTTACGGCTGCTTTGACGCTGGCCATCTGCATCGGCGCGAACACCACCGTCTTTAGCCTGGTGAACTCGACATTGATTCGCTCCCTCCCCTACCCGCACGCCGAGCGCTTATTTTGGCTCACGGAAAGGATGGGCTGGCAGCAGCAAACCGGCGGTATAGGTGCGGATTACTACAGTCTCCGCGAAGAGAATCGAGTCTTCGATGACGTCGCCGCCTATGACACGACCACCGTCAACTGGAATGGCATCGAAGAGCCGGAACAGCTCAGAGTGGCACGTACCACGCCGTCTTTCTTTCATGTTCTCGACGTGCAGCCGATGCGGGGCCGGTATCTGGCGGAAGAGGAACAGGGCGTAAAGTCACCGCCGGTAGTTGTTCTGAGCTACGGCTTCTGGCGCGATCGTCTGGCAAGCAATCCGGCAATCGTAGGCAAGACGATTCTGCTCGACGGACTCTCACGCACGGTCATCGGTGTGATGCCTCAAGGGTTCGATTATCCGAAGGGCACGCGCCTTTGGGAACCATTGGATATGGACGACGCCTCACAGCGTCCTCGATCACCAAACAGGCCGATGCGGAATGTCAGCATATTCGCGCGGGCGAAAGCAGGCGTACCCGAAGCGCGGCTGTCTTCAGAGATGAAGCGGCTGACTGCGAACATTCGGATGGAATATCCAAAGTCCTTTAGAGATGCCGGATTTCTGAAGGGTATGGACATCTCGGCGATCTCCTTGCAGCGCCGCATGACGGGAGACTTGCGCCCGGCCTTGCTGGTCTTGACGGGGGCGGTCGCGCTGGTGCTGCTGATCGCCTGTGCCAATCTCGCCAATCTGTTGCTTGCACGCGCCACAGCCAAGCGACGTGAACTAGCCGTCCGCATGGCGCTGGGATCTGGCCAAAACCGCATCACGAGACACGTGTTGATCGAAAGCATTGTATTCGCTTTGCCAGGCGGCATTGCAGGAGCTCTTCTGGCGGTACTTACCGTAAGAGCCTTGAACGTCTTCAAGCCGCTTGCGCTCGAAAACTATCCGCCTATAGCTTTCGATACGAGGACGATGGCCTTCACCTTCGGGCTCGCTCTACTGGCCGGTTTGCTCTTCGGGCTTGCCCCAGCGCTAGCCGCCGCCGGAATCAACGTTCAGGATGCACTTAAGTCTGCCGGGCCGACACAAAGCGGCAATCGACGGGCGGTCCGCATGCGCCGATCATTAGTTGTCCTCGAGCTCGCCATGTCGCTTGTCCTGCTCATCGGCGCGGCTCTCCTCACACGCAGTTTCGTAAAGCTCGCGCATGTAGATCTCGGCTTCCGTTCAGAAAATCTGCTGACTCTCAGGTTCAATTTGACCGGGCAGCGCTATGCAAAAGGTCCGGCGCAAACCGATTACTACCAGAACGTGCTCGAACGAATAGACCGCCTTCCGAATGTTCGGTCTGCAGCTGTTGCAACCGACATGCCGCTAAGCGGAGAACAGCCCTATAGCCAGATGTTCTTTCAGGTGGAAGGACGGCCACCGACACCACCGTCGCAGACACCTGCCGCTAATTCATCTTCAGTCAGCCGCGGCTTTTTCCACACCCTTGGGATTCCTCTGCGCCGCGGTCGCTTGTTCGATTCAGAAGACACGCTTCGCACCGGTACCAAGATCCTCGTCAACGAGGCTCTCGTACGCCTGGCATTTCCCCGTGAAGATCCCATCGGAAGGCGTATCCGGCCCGGATTCTCCATCATTGGCGTGGTCGGCAATATTCGCGGAAGTCACCTTGGCGCGGAGCCTGCTCCGATGATCTACTTTTGCAGTTGCCAAAACAACAGTCCGTTTCAAACGCAGATGGCCCTATTTGTCAGGACCCTTGGAGATCCGCATAAAGCTGTGCGCGATGTCGAAGCGCAGGCTTATTCGGTCGATCGCAACGAGCCGGTATTCGATGTTGCGACCATGGACGAGCGGCTTGCTCATTCGCTCGCTCCGCAAGGCTTCCATCTTCTGCTGGTCGGCACTTTTGCGGCGATCGCGCTCGTTCTATCGGCCATCGGTATTTACGGCGTGATGACCTATCTCGTCGCCCGGCGCAGGCGTGAAATCGGGATCCGGCTGGCCGTCGGCGCTCAACCCGCACAGATTGTAGGCATGGTCACGAATGAAAGCTTTCTCTTGATTCTCGTTGCGCTCGTCGCCGGACTCGCGGGCGCCTGGGGAGTCACGCGTTATCTAAAATCCATGCTGTATGGCGTAACGCCTTTTGATGCTGTGAGCTTCACGGCGACGCCTTTGCTGCTTGCGCTAATCGCATTGACGGCCTCTTTCTTCCCGGCGCAGAAAGCTGCGCAAACAGACCCCACGGTCATCCTCCGAGAGGAATAGTTTCGGACACGTGTAAGATGATTGGCGTTTATGAGTTCGCCAAGGCTCTTTCTGTTCGTCGCGCTCGCGGCGGTGGGCGCGCTTGCCCAACAGTACACACACGGTCCTGATTCAGAGCGCCACGAGGGAGTGCCCCGCGGCGCCGTAACAAAGTTCACCTGGGTCAGCCAGGGCGGCACGTTTCCCGGCATGGAGCGCGATTACTGGGTCTATGTTCCGGCACAATATACGGCCAGTAAGCCGGCATGCTTGATGGTGTTTCAGGATGGCGGCGCCGCCATTGACGAGAGCGGTGATTTCCGCGTGCCGATTGTCTTCGACAATCTGATTCAGCAGGGCGCTATGCCCATCACGATCGGCGTGTTCGTCAATCCAGGGGTCTTGCGCGGCGAATCCGCCGGATCAACTTCCCTTTTCAACCGCAGCTTCGAATACGATACCGTCGATGAACGCTACGTGCGCTTCCTCACCGAAGAACTCCTACCAGAAGTTGCCAAACACTGGAACATTTCGAGCAATCCGAACGATCGCGGCATCGCAGGCGTCAGTTCCGGTGGAATTGCCTCCTTCACAGCGGCCATGCTGAGACCGGCCGTTTTTCATCGTGTCCTGAGCTTCGTCGGAAGCTATGCCAATCTGCGAGGAGGCGACGTTTGGGCCGACTTGGTTCGCAAGATGGAACCAGCGCCCTTACGTGTTTTCCTGCAGGACGGCAATCATGATCTGAATATTTTCGCCGGCGATTGGTGGCTCTCGAATCAGGCGATGAATAGCGCGCTGGAGTACCGCGGTTACGAGGTGAAATTCGTGACAGGGACCGAGGGCCACAACGGGAAACACGGCGGTGCGATTCTGCCCGATGCTCTGCGCTGGCTATGGCAAGGCTGGCCGGCTCCGATCAAGACTCCCGACAAGAAAGTGTCCGCGGGATTTGCGGATATCAGCGATATCGTCGATCCCGCTTCGGGATGGGAGCTTGTAGGAGACGGATACGGCTTCACCGAAGGACCGGCGGTGGATAGCGAAGGGAACGTGTTTTTCGTCGATGTTAAAGGCAGCCGGATCTACAAAGTGGATGCACGCACCGGAAAGCCGGTGGTCTTTCGAGAAGATGCGGGCGGAGCAAGCGGCCTGATGTTTGGGCGAGACGGACGGCTGTATGCCGCGCAGAACGGGAAGAAACGCATCGTAGCCTTTGAGCCTGATGGCCGCGAAACTGTTCTGGCCGAGAATGTGGGTTCCAACGATCTAGCGGTTTCTTCACGCGGCGATATCTACTTCACCGATCCTTCGAGTAAGCAGGTTTGGTTTATCGATTCGAAGGGCCAGAGGCGCTCCGTAAACCAAGGACTTCAGTTTCCGAATGGGATTCGCTTTACGGCCGACGAGCGGGTGCTGATGGTTGCCGATAGCGCGACCCGGTGGGTGTGGTCTTTTCCCGTGCAATCAGAGGGCAGCTTGGGCGCCGGCGAACCCTATTATCGTTTGGAACTGCCGCTGATCGGCGATGGAAAGTTAGTGAACGCATGGCCCGACGGGATGACATTCGATACATCCGGTAATCTCTACGTCGCAACGAAAGCGGGAATCGAGATTTGCGATCAGGTGGGGCGTGTCTTTGGAGTGCTTCGCAAACCTTCGGATGCCGATCCGTCGAACGTGGTATTTGGCGGTTCCGATTTCCACACCCTGTACGTCACTGCCAAAGATAAGGTATTTAGCCGTCGCTTGCTGCAACGCGGCTATCTACCCTGGGCTCCCCCAAAACGGCCGCCCGCCCACCTCTAAACCAACAGCGCACTCTGAAGTTACACTGGGCCGAGTGTCTTTGTGCCTCAGAACGCGAACGTTACGAATAAGTTACATCGCATTTTGCTTTTTTTGCATCGCTGCAACTGCGCAGGATGCAGGCCAGCAATCGACAGATAACGAGCGATGGAACCTGTTCTTTCAGGCTACGTCGATCGGCCAGTATCATGGCACGTTCCGTTCGCCTTATTCAGACGCTTTCAGTCTGCAAGATTATCCGGAACGCGATGTCTCCTTGACCACGACCCTGTTTTTCGGCCTCCGCCTCGACCAGAACTCACAGCTCTACTTCAATCCTGAGATCGCGGGCGGAAGAGGTTTCAGCGGAGTCAATGGATTGGCCAATTCCTCAAATGGTGAACTGCCGAGAGTCGCTTCGGCAACACCCAAGCCCTACCTCGCGAGGCTCTACTTTTCACATGATTTCGGTTTCGGCGACGAAAAGGAGTCGTTCGAAAGCGATGCCAACCAACTGGCGGGCGAGCGGCCTATGATTCGTTACACGATCGTCGTCGGCAGATTCACCTTGACTGATTTCTTCGACAACAACAGGTATTCGCACGATCCGCGAACGCAGTTTCTGGGCTGGGCCGTGATGTACAACGGCGCGTGGGATTACGGCGCTGACGTGCGCGGATATACCTGGGGCTGGGTTCACGAGTTTCACACCAGGAACTGGTCGTTCCGGTACGGGAGCGGCGCTATGCCGAAAGTCGCAAATGGCTTGCGATTCGATCGCCGCATCCTGGAAGACCGCAGCGACGTGTTCGAAGTAGAACGCCGCTACGAGTTACAAAAGCATCCGGGCGCCATACGCGTGATGCCATACATAAACCACGCGGATGCGGGAACTTATCAGGAATCGATTCACCTGGCCCAGCAAAATGGCGGCGTGCCCGATATCACGGCGACTCGCAAGCCCGGCACGCGCAAATACGGGCTCGGAATCAACGCAGAGCAGGAGTTGACTAAGGATGTCGGAGTATTCACGCGCCTTGGTTGGAACGACGGGAAAACCGAGAGTTTCGCCTTTACGGCGATCGATCGGCTGGCGAGCGGCGGAGTTTCAGTGACTGGCCGCAAATGGAAACGGCCTTCAGACGTAGTGGCGACCGAGTTCACCGCTGCCGGTCTATCGGCGGTTCACGAACAGTACCTCGCTATGGGCGGCCATGATTTTCTGCTTGGCGACGGACGCCTGCAATATGGCCCGGAGTGCATTTGGGAGAGCTATTACAATGCGCGCCTCTTCCCAGGGTTCTTCGCCTCCGTTGACCTGCAACACGTGACCAATCCGGCATACAACGAAGCTCGCGGGCCTGTCTGGATCGAGTCGATCCGGCTGCATCTGGAGTTCGGCAAGGATCTATTTCTTCATCACGCGGCGACTCCATAGTTTTGCGCTCCACTTCTCACCGGACGAAACTGGCGAGAAGCTCTTGCCGCCTATTTCGCCTGATCCGCCAGCGTCTTAACTCGTGAGGAGGCAAGCAGGCTCTTAAATCGCGGGTCTCGATGCAGGTTTTGCAGATCCGGGTCTTTCTCGAGTTCGCTGCGTTTTTCCGCTGAAAGTCCGTGATCTACTGCGAATTGCAGATTTGAAAACGCCTCATCGCGCTTGCCATCAAGGGCCAGGGCACAGGCCAGATAATAGGCCGTGTTAGCCGTTTCGGGATGGTCGAGGCCGAGCACCCGTCGCCACGCTTCGAAGTTATCCCGCAGAGTTTTCTCGGCCTCGGCGTAGCGCTTTTCTTTCGTCAGCAGACTGCCCAGAACGTTTACGGAGATCAGAAAATCGGAATGGTCCGGTCCCAGAGTTCGCCGCTCGATCGCAAGATTCTGGCGCACCAGCTGCTCTGCTTCTGGGAACTGACCCTCTGACGTGAGAACGTCCGCCAGATTTCCCATAGTGACCAGCGTAGAACGGTGTTCGACGCCTAGTATTCGACGTTTTATCTCGAAGGTTTCGCGGAATACGCGCTCGGCGTCTTTATAGCGTCCCTCACCAAACAGAACCAATCCCACATTTCCCATCGTTAGTAACGTCTCGGGGTTCTCTAAGCCCAGAACTCGCCGTTTTCTCTCCAGTGCATCGCGATATAACTGCTCTGCCTCCGCATAGCGCCCCTGCTGATGGAGAGATGCGCCAAGATTGCTCATATCGCGTAAGACCTGCGGATGATTTGGATCGAGGGTCATTCGATCAATTTCGAGTACTTCGCGAAAAGATTTCTCTGCCTCGGCGTACTTCCCCTCATATGCGAAATCGATTCCCAAATTCCTGATTCCCCGCTGCGTTAACTCATCTTTGGGGCCGAATACTCGTCTTCCGATCTCAATCAGCTCACGATTCAACTTTTCGGACTCGGTGTAGCGCCCTTCGTCGTTCAAAATAAGGGCAAGATACAGCATCGAATGCAACGTGTCTCGATTGTTGGCGCCCAAAACCTGGCGCTGATTGTCCAAGGTCGCGCGCGCCCACTTCTCGGCTTCCGCGTTTTTCCCCTCCTCCGAAAGAACATATCCAGCGAGTCCGGCCGCTCGCAAAGTAGCGGGATCATTCGGACCGAGGACACGACGGCGAATGTCAACGGAGGCGCGCAGCAGCGGTTCGGCGCGCGAGTAGAGTCCTAGATTGTCATACACGTCTGCCATCGTGTACATCAGTTCAGCCCGAAGTTCCGGGTCCTCGGTGAGACCGGTGTTGATGTCAGTGGAGGCTTTGTCCAGAATCTCCCGCGCGGTCACGTTGTTGCCGCGAGCCTGGCGTGGGTCCGATACCTTGAACATGTTTGTCATGAAGGCTGTGATACGGGTAGCCCGGTCGCGTTCGCGAGTTGCGCGGTCACGTTCCTGCCGCGTGCGCCGGAGTTGGACGGTCTGCATGACAACCGATGTTGTTAGAAGCGCGAAGAAGACCAGCGCCGCTGCCACTCCGAGGCGATGGCGGCGAACATACTTCTGTAAGCGATATATGCTGCTATCCGGCGATGCTAATACCGGCTCGTAGTGTAAATACCGATTGACGTCAGCGGCCAGTTCCGCTGGCGTCCCGTAGCGCCGGACGCGATCTTTCTGGAGAGCTTTAAGAGCGATGGAGTCCAAGTCCCCACGAACCTCGTTGGCCAGCGTCTTTCGGTCCGTTTGGCGCTTGCGAGCTACTTCCGTAGTGATCCCGCCACTCTGCGTGGTGATTGCGGTGCTCGGCTTCGGGGGATCGTCCTGGCGCAATTTGCGCAGAAATTCATCGAACGCGATTTTGCGTGGATCCAGGGGCGGCGCGCCCGCGAGAAGCTCATACAGTATCACGCCCAACGAGTAAACATCCGTCCGCGTATCGATATCCGAACCCGATGAGAGAGCCTGTTCTGGACTCATGTATTCCGGAGTGCCGATCAGTGCGCCTACGCGCGTGAACATCGTATCGGGTGTGAGCCTTTGGGACAGCGCTTTGGCCACTCCGAAATCGATAATCTTTGGCTTCGGGGAGCCATCCACCTCGGTGACAAGTATATTTGACGGTTTGAGATCGCGGTGAATGATGGCCTTTTGGTGGGCATGCTGAACGCCTTCGCAGACGCGTATGAACAGCTCCAGCCGCTCGCGGGTACTGAGGTTGTGATCCTCGCAGAAGGTAGTGATCGGGACGCCCGCGACGTACTCCATCACGAAATACGGCGCTCCTTCGGGAGTCGCTCCGCCGTCCAGCACTTTGGCGATCGCCGGGTGGTCCATCAGGGCCAAAGCCTGACGTTCAGACTCAAAGCGCGCAACTACTTCACGGCTGTTCATGCCGGCCTTAATTAGCTTGAGCGCGACGCGCCGGCGTACCGGTTCCTTCTGCTCAGCCAGCCAGACCTCACCCATGCCGCCCTCGCCGATTCTCTGAAGCAAGCGATAGCGGCCAATGAGTCTCCCGACAGGATCCTGCGCGTCCATTGCCTCGGTGGGGCGCAGGCCGCTGTCACCGTCACCGGTTGCGGAGGTGGCAGCAGAGTCGATCTTTTCTTCCGGTAACAAGCTTAAAAAGCCCGGTAATGGATTGAAACTATGGGTATCAAGTGTACCGCACAAACACGAATATGGGTAGCGAACTGCGCGAAAGCTTAACTTCAAGCGGCGACGGGTGGAGCTCCATAAGCGTTAACTTATAAGAGTTCGAAGACGTGATGGAGCCGCGAACGTCATAGCCAGGGTTGGACGGACGACCGTCTTCATCTGGGTTCTCAACACATCGTGACTACCCATTAGTGAAATCGAGAAACGTGTTTGATGGGTGATGGGGCGATTGTTTCTGGACGGGCGACGATGCAGAGGCTGTCGGAAGATCCTCCCTAATATGTGGGAGCATGATCTATATGCTTGCAACTTTCGCTTCGAGCGCCAGAGGCCTTCCTAACATATTGCCTTGAGCGTATTCCACACCTATCGTTTTGAGAGCTTCAAGAGTAGCACCGTCTTCAACGTGTTCTGCAATGGTCTGGATCCCCATCACTCCGCCAATGTGATGGATCGCTTGAACCATCGCATGGTCAATGGGATCTACTGTCATGTTCTTGACAAAAGGCCCCGCCACCTTGACGTAATCTACCGGGAGACTTCTCAGGTAGGCAAACGAGGATAAGCCGGTGCCAAAGTCATCCAATGCAAATACGCATCCCAGTTCTTTGAGGACCGAGATAAACCGAATGGCGTGAGAAAGATTTGCAATCGCGGCCGTTTCCGTTATCTCGATACACACTTGGGCGGGGTGAACCTCCGTTCGTCGCAATTCCTCCATAACAAAGCTGAGGAAGTTCTCATCTCCTAACGATTGCCCGGATATATTAATCGAGTAGATGACTGGGGCTGGACTGGATCCCCGAAACCGGAGGGCATCCAACGCGTGCCGAAACACCCAGCGATCCACGGTCGTCATGAGGCCGTAATGCTCCGCGGGCGGCGCAAACTGACCTGGAAGTATGAGTTGATTCTCTTCGTCTAACAACCGGAGGAGTATCTCGCCCCACTCTTGCCTTGCGCGGTTCCCTCGTAAGGGAACAATGGGTTGGTAATAAAGACAGAAATGATCTTTCCGCAACGCAGTATTAATGCGTCCTACCCATTGCATCTCGCCCTGTCGTTGTAAAAGCGTGCTGTCATCCAGTTCATAGACATACACACGGTTGCCTCCTCTTTCTTTAGCGGCGTAGCAGGCAGCATCTGCGGCGACGAATAGGTCCGAAAGAGTTCCTCCAGTTTGCGGAATTGGTACTACTCCGATGCTTGCGCCGATCGTGAAAATCTTGCCTTCCCACTCGAAACGAAAATTTGCAATCGTTTCTCGCAAATGATTGGCAACACCCTGCGCCTGTTCCTTTGGGCACTTTTCCAGCAGAACACCGAACTCATCTCCCCCCAAACGGGCCAGGCTGTCCCCAGGCCTGATGTGAGCCAGCATCAGAGCGCCGAGTTGGCGCAGTAGCATGTCCCCGGCTGCATGACCGCTCATGTCATTGACAACTTTGAACTGATCCAAATCTAGGTACAACAACGCATCGGGCTCGTGCGCTTCGGGATAATCGAGAACGTGCTTCATGCGACGCTCAAAGCCGCGGCGGTTCTCGAGCCCGGTAAGAGCATCTTGAATGGCTTGATGGCTCAATTGCTGGACGAGCTGCCGCTTATCGCCGACATCTCGAAAAATCAGAACTGCGCCGATGGTTTCTTTGGCAGCATTGATAATCGGTGCGGCTGTATCGTCGATAGAAAGTTCCCGGCCATCTCGGCGGATCAATAGCGTGTCACCGTCTAAACGCGTCACCTCACCACTCCTGAGACAATTGACAACTGGATCCTCGGCTCGCGTTCGAGTTACCTCAGTAAAGATATTGAAAATGTCGGACGACGGCATCCCCAAGGCTTCTGAGTTACTCCAACCTGAGAGTGCTTCCGCAACTGGATTGAGATAGCTAATTGTGCCGCTCTTATCGGTGGTAATGACAGCGTCCCCGATGCAGGCCAACGTCATCTGGAAGATTTTCTTTTCCGCAAGCAGTTCTTGGTTAGCCTGCTGTAGACTTGAGGCCTGCTCCTCGAGGGCATCGCGAACCTTTCTGCGATTCGCTTCGGCCTCCTTGTGCGCTGCGATCTTGCGCTCACAAGTTACCGTTGCCGGGCTGTTCTCATTCGCTCCGCGGAATTGCTTTGGAAACTTGAAGTAGAATGTCGAACCCGTCCCAACCTCCGATTCGACCCAAATGCGGCCACCGGCGCGCTCGACAATTTGCCGGCAGACGGCAAGCCCGAGACCATTGCCCGAGCGCTCCGCCCCATGAAGACGTTTGAATGGTTCAAAGATGCACTCGCGATATTGTGCGTCGATTCCGATCCCATTATCACGAATAGAGAAGAGATAATCGTCTTTTTCTTCAATCGCCGAAATGTGTACGTGGAGTCTCTCAGTTCCGCGGTATCGAATTGCGTTTTCGACCAGATTCTGAAACATCTGCAATAGGTGCGCGGAACATACTTGAACCGCGGGCAACACGTCGTGACTAACAATCGCGTTCGCCTCCAAGATGAGAAGGCTCAAGTTTATGAGAGCTAGATCTACTGCGGCGCCAGCTTCGACTAACTCTTCTGGTGGGTCACTGCTTAAAACCTGAGCGTATTTGAGCAGATCGGAGATCAACTCCGCCATGCGGCTCGTGCTCTCGACGATCATATTGATGTAGTTCTCTCTCGTTTCGCCGAGCCCGTCCTGCGAAGTGTGTCTCAAGAGCTCGGCGAACTGGCACACCGTTCGAAGCGGGCTCTGCAGGTCATGAGCAGCGACGTAGGCGAATTCCTTGAGCCCTTCATTGGAGCGGCGCAGTTCGAGGATTCTCTCTTCGAAGTTGCCGCACAAGGTCCGGAGACTGGCTGCGTGAACGGCGATCTCGGATTCGACGTCATCTGCGTGAGACGAAGGGAGGGGCGCTTGACTGAAAACACTTTGACCCATTGGATGGCTTTCTGAAGCCGTTACGAACGAATGACAACTCGCGAGGTAGGCGCTTTAGGGGCGTGTCCGAGAGGAGATTGGCATCACCCGAACAATTTGCACAGTAACCGGTTCGCCTTAGCTTGCGTATAGACGATACGACAAGTTGCGCGGGCCGAATGCCCTTGGATACTTAAACTTTCTTTCCGTGGCGGAAAGAACCTACATTCGTGTGGATGCTTTATAAAACCTATTAATACTACCAGGTATTTGCGGATTTCGCTAGGGGACTTCCTTGCTATCTCAGGGTTTCGCCGGAAATTCGCCTAAACTTCCCGCATGCTCTCGACCCACCGCGCTAGACATTTTCGATGACGACATTGCCAAGGCGGCCGCTCGCGATTGCTACGGGCGCGACCAGCTCTATTTTTCGGCTATGGAGATTGAATCGATCTTCGCCGTTTAGGCGCCAAGTCGTTGGTGATTCAGGGCCGCCTAAACACGACGCTGGACATCGTTATCCCCCCAAAGAACGCGACCCCGCGACAGAGCACGCTGCTGATCGCGAAACAACGTGTAGCGCCGGTCGAGTCAGCGACTTCGTTCGTAACGCGCCAAACTGTACATTTGAATGGTCTACTTTGCGATTACTAGATTACCCGCGTGTAACGGCCCAGTATCTACGAACCTTCAGCTCACGGGCTGCAAAGTGGCGTTTTCGGATAATTGAAAACAGGTCAGAACCTTCGCGTTCAGCTTACGTTAACGCTTTTGGGTGGAGCCCACGATGATTTCTAATCGTGTCGCAGAGCCACCATCGGATCTACACGAACGGCTCGGCGCAGCGGCACGTAGGCAGCGATCAGTGCAACGGCGATCATCGTCCAGCCCCCAAGAAACAAGGCCTCTGTGGTATCGGGCTTCAGGTCCTGAATCAGGCCCACAACGAGAGGTCGAGTCAAAAGCACCAATACCACTCCTGCGATAAGTCCGCCGCAAACCAAACCCACCGCATCACGCAATACCAGGCTGCTGACATCACCTACAGTGGCACCGAGCGCTATGCGAATGCCGACCTCGTTTGTCCGTCGCGCCACTGTGTAGGCCAGCAGTCCGTAAACTCCGATTCCAGCAAGTGTTGCGCCGAGCACTCCGAAAAATTCGGACAGGGTGGCGATCAGACGTTCCGGAACAACGTTGGAGTCCACCTGGTCGGCGAGGGTGGTGATCCTCGTGACGGGCACTGTCTTCAACTGGTCTCCTATGATCCGCCGCACTGTTCCGGAGACCGATATCGGGTTCCCGTTGGTGCGCACTTCAAGCTGATCCATCAACTGGTTTTCCTGGAACATATTGAAGTACATGGTGGGATACATGGGGCCGCGAAGCTCGATGGCCTTGACATCGCCGACCAGTCCTACAATTTCGTAGGGTTGATCATTGCCGAACCATCCAGGCTTCGACTTTCTATCGATGGCGATGTGCTTGCCGGCGGGATCGACACCCGGGAAATAACGCCGGGCCAACATCTGATTGATGATTACAACGCGAGATCGGCCCGCATCCCGGAACGTGAAATCATGTCCCCGGAGCAGCGGTATGCCCAATGTTTCGAAATATCCAGGCGACACAAACGTCACGCTTGCGCGCCGGCGATCGTCCGCCCGCTCCATGTGCCCTTCCGCGAATATGTAGCGGCCTGGAGTGCCACAGCCTTCAAGCGGAGTACAACCGCTGATCGAGGCCGAACGCACCTCCGGAATCGCTTCCAGGCGAGACAGCAGAGCTTGATAAAGCGTAGCGAGTTGCTGCGGCTTGTACCCGCTGTGGGCTGGATCGAGGGTTAACAGAAGGACATGATCGCTGCGAAAACCAAGATTGAAATTTCGCAGACGCGACAGATAGTTCAAGAAAAGGGTGGCAGCGGTCACCAGGAAAATCGATAGAGCCGCCTGCGTTATCACCAAGCCTCTTCCGAACACGTTCCAGAATCGCGTATCGCCGCTCTTTCCGCTCTGGCGCAAATCAGATGCCCGAGCGAACCGAAAGGCATGCCATGCGGGCGCCACGCCAAATATCAAGCCTGTGAGCAGGGCGATTCCCAAGGTAAAGAGCAGCAGGTCGAGATCTGGCCGGACTCCGACATCGATGTGCTCAAACGCACGGCCACTAGCCATGATCCGGACGAGTACACTCGTCCCGAAATATGCGAAGAGAATGCCGACTAATGCGCCCGCAACGGAAAGCAGCATCGATTCGGTCAGCATCTGTCCGACTAACTGCACACGGCTCGCACCGAGTCCTACGCGCACAGCGATTTCACGCTGCCGTCCTGCGGACCGCGCCAGCAGCATGCTCGCCATACTGATGCACGCCAGCAACAGTAGTAAGCCGACAACAGCCATCAGAAACACCAACGGCTTGCCATACTGATGGCGGATTCTCGCGAGGCCGTTCCCCGCCGGCAACAACTCCATCCTCGATTTCATCGACAGATTATTTTCCCCGGCCGCGTTTTGTTTCAGCAGTTCGCGGTACAGTACCGCGATTTCGGCTTGCGCCTTCCCGATGGTCACGCCGGGCTTTAAACGCGCCAGCATTGTCAGATCGCCGTGGGCAACCGGGATCCAGAGATCTGTTCGAGACCCCACGCGCGGCCCTACGTAATCACGCGGTGCGACCCCGATGATGGTCTTCAGCGTGTCGTTGTAGAAGATACGCCTTCCGATAATCGCGGGATCGCGATGGAATCGCCGGTTCCAGTAAGACCAGCTCACGACCGCCACATCTCCATTCCCGGCAGCCGGGACATCCCCCGTGCCGATCAAGCGCCCACTAGCCGGCTTCAGGCCCAATACCCGGAAGTAATTGCCAGGCACGTTCTCCAGGATTAACCTCTCCGGCTCGGAACCCTCGGCACGGATCGAGGCGAGATTGTCGAACGACATACCGGTCATTCCAGAAAAAACGTGATTATGGTCCCGGAAGTACTCATATTTGTCCCAGCCCCAATATCCTGCCCAATGAAGCTCGCTCGGCGAGTCCATCACCAACTCCACGAGCTGCTCGGGGTGTATGACCGGCAGGCTACGCAGCACTATGGTGTAGAACAAGCGGAAGATAGCAGTGTTTGCGCGATTCCGAGCGCCAGTGAGACGATGGCAACGGCACTGAATGCCGGGGTCCTCCGCATCAACCGGAAAGCGTAGCGGGCGTCGTTCCAGATCATAGGCACGTGGACCAGTGTGGACCAGTACAGACGCTTCACTATATCGAATGCTACGTATCAGAGGGCCATTCGGGTGGCTTGCGGCTCGGGAAAAACCCTACCGTCTGGGCTTTCTCCTGATCGCAATGTAGCCAGGTAACGAAGCAACTGCGATATTGCTCTCCATAGAGATTGGAGCACCACGTCTTTGGGAGACCCTGATCCAAGAGAACTAGCTTGGAATCCGAATCGGGATCGGATTGTCTTCACAAGGAACTGGTTGTATGAAAGCACTCGTTTATCAGGATCAGCGGAATGTCCCGATTGACAGCGTCCTGCATGCTCGCATCACGGCGTCCAAGGCATACAAGAACTCGATTAGCGAGCATGGCTGCCACAAACTCGCCCTTCATGCCCAGGCTTCGTGATCAGCATCGTTGAGAACGAGACGGCGTTCGACCCTTCCAAAAAGACGTGAAGGGCCGAAAAGCCTTGGACAGAAAGGAACATATGGGAACACAACATCTGTACCGCGAAGAGCAGCGGCGCCAAAATGATTCAGATAACCGAACGGAGAACCGGATCGCGAACGGATTAGGCTGGTTCAGCATCGGACTCGGGCTGGCCGAAATCCTGACGCCGCGAACGGTGGCAAACCTGATCGGAGTGAGTGAAGACGGAGGCACCCGGAAGATATTACGCATTTACGGGATGCGCGAACTCGCAGCCGGCATTGGGATCCTTGCTCAGAACAACCCGTCCGGTTGGCTGTGGGCGCGCGTCGGAGGTGATCTGATGGACCTGTCATCGCTAGGCAGGGCGATTGCCTCGGATGGCGCGGAACGGGGCAAAGTAGGGGTGGCCACTGCTGCGGTAGCGGGCATCACCGCGCTCGATCTGTATTGTGCTCAGCGATTGAGTGCTGACTCAGGACGAAATGGATCGAGCCGGAGCGATTCGCCTGCTGTCAGCAGCTCGATAATCATTGACCGGAGCCCGGAAGAGATTTATGCGTTCTGGCGTGATTTTACTCACCTGCCGCAAATCTTCCGGCAGCTGGATTCGGTTCAGGTGAAAGATGGGACCCGCTCGCATTGGAAACTGGACGCGCCGGTTGGACAATCTGTCGAGTGGGACGCTGAAATAACAGAAGATCAACCGAACTCCGTTATTGCATGGCGCTCGTTGTCTTCTACGGCCCCACACTCAGGTTCCGTGCGTTTTGCCCGGGCCACCGGCGGACGGGGAACTAAGGTGACTGTGCGCATCGAATTCGGTGGTTTAAGAGGAAAGATCGGTAAGCTCTTCGGACTCGTACCGAAGGAGCAAGCCAACGTAGCGCTGCACAACCTCAAACAGCTTCTCGAAACCGGTGAAGTGGTGAACTCGGATGCGAGTATTCATTCGGGAATGCACCCTGGACGTCCGCCGCAAGGCAACGAATTGCCGCATCAGACGGCCGGTGCCGCAGCGTCAGTGTGAAATCTCGAAATCATAGGGAGGAAATATGAGAGCCAATTGTTGGATCGGCAAAGAAGACGTCCGCGTGGAGACGGTACCTGATCCCAAGATTCTTAATCAGCGGGATGCCATCGTCAAGATCACATCCACCGCTATCTGCGGTTCAGATCTGCACCTCTATAACGGCTTTGTTCCGACCATGGAGAGCGGCGATGTTCTCGGCCACGAATTTATGGGCGAGGTGGTAGACGTGGGCCGCGGGGTTCAGAATTTGAAAAAAGGCGACCGCGTGGTTGTACCTTTTCCTATTGCCTGCGGCAGCTGCTTCTCTTGCCGGCACGAGTTGTTCTCGGTCTGCGAGAACTCGAATCCGAATGCGTGGATGGCGGAGAAAATGTGGGGGCATTCGCCTGCAGGCATCTTCGGATATTCACACCTGCTAGGAGGTTACGCGGGTGGTCAGGCCGAGTATGCGCGCGTGCCGTTCGCCGACGTGGGGCCGATCAAAGTTCCTGACCATCTGACCGACGATCAGGTTTTATTCCTGTCTGACATCTTTCCGACCGGTTACATGGGCGCGGATATGTGCAACATACAGCCTGGTGACACGATCGCAGTGTGGGGCTGCGGACCAGTAGGCCAGTTCGCGATGAAGAGCGCGTTTCTGCTAGGCGCGGAGCGGGTCATCGGGATTGATCGGTTCCCTGAGAGGCTTCGCATGGCTCGTGAGAAAGTGGGAGCCGAGACCATAAACTACGAACAAACCGATCTGCTGGACGCCTTAAAAGAGATGACTGGCGGCCGGGGACCGGATGCGTGTATTGACGCTGTCGGAATGGAAGCACACGCGCCGGGGTTATTCGGTGCATATGATCGGGCAAAGCAGGCCGTCAGGCTCGAAACCGATCGGCCTATTGCTTTACGCGAAGCGATCATGGCTTGCCGGAATGGCGGAACGGTTTCGGTTATTGGCGTGTATGGCGGGTTCATTGACAAGTTCCCGGCAGGCTCCCTGATGAACCGCTCCATTACAATCCGCACTGGCCAGTGCCACGTTCAGAAGTATCTAAAACCGCTCCTCGAAAGAATTCAGAACGGCGACATCGACCCAAGCTTCGTCATCACACACCATATGCCTCTGAACCAGGCGCCCGAAGGCTACGCGTTATTCAGAGAAAAACAAGACGACTGCATCAAGATCGTCTTGAAACCTCATTGATACGAAGTTGCCGAGGGTGCGGCCTCTTCGCAGATCGCGGACCAGGGGTTCCAGAAATTCACTCTTATGAAGCGTGTCGTCATGAACATGCTGTCTGCAGTCCTTCGAAAGTGGGGCGGTGCAAAACGGCCCCGTCCGCAATCCACGGGTCTGCAGGCGCGCTCTCTTCCGGGGCCCGACGACACGCAGCGCTTTACGCTCTTCCTCTTGCCGATTTGGGTGCTGGCCGGTGTCGCGGATTATCTGTGGCATCGGCGCACCCGAATTGAGACTACAAGTGGAACGGAAGAAAGCCTGACTCATGCCCTGATGATTACCGAGATGGGGCCGGCGGTACTAGCGGCGTTGTTTCTGGAGATCAACGCCGGCGTACTCGCGCTCATCATCGCGTCTTATGTGGCGCACGAGGCAACAGTGGCGTGGGATATCTATTTCACCGCGGGCCGTCGGCCTATTCCTGCGGGAGAGCAGCATACCCATAGCTATCTGCAGGGTGTGCCATTTTGCCTGGCCTCATTTGTGACCTTCACTCATTGGCATCAGTTTCTGGCACTTCTTGGGAAAGAGTCGCAGCGTCCGCGGTTCGACATTCGTTTCAAGAAGCCCGCCCTTCCTTTGAGATACCTCTTGCCGTTTGTCTTCGGCTCGGGCTTGCTGGCCGCCGCACCTCATGCGGAAGAGCTGTGGAGGTGTTGGAAGGCGGGGCGCGCAGGTCTGACCGGACGCGATACACCGGAGTGCACACGCGAGTTATTTGGGCGCTGAACGAACGCGATCATAGCTCTTGTGTGTTCCCAGGCTCGGCCTGTAGCGGCGAGAGCTAGATCACGATTTCCAAGAAGTGCGCGCACCTGGGGGTGCGACGACTGTCAGACGTTTTCCATCCAGCCACGCAGCAGCGCGTACCGAACGATATCTGTGCGACTTTTCATGTCCATTTTCTGCATCGCATTTGCTTTGTGCGCTTCAACGGTCTTAACGCTGATTTCCAGCCGGGCCGCAATTTCTTTGCTCAAGAAACCCCAGGCAACAGATCGCAAGACCTCCTCCTCTCGCTGGCTCAGAGTGCTCTCGACAGCAGAACGCCCCGACGGATTTTTGCCCAGCACTTTATCTACTAACTGATTGGTTAGCCCTGGATCGAGGTATCTCTGACCGGCGACCACCGCGCGAATGCCTCGTACAAGTTCTTCGGACGCGCTCTGCTTGAGCGCATAGCCGCTCGCACCCGCCGCTAGCATCGGCTGCAGGTAGCCGTTATCCGCGTGCCGGGTCAGGACTAGAATTTTGATGCGCGGACAGAGGCGCCGCAATTCCTCTGTCGCCTTTAGCCCGTTGAGTTCGGGCATCGTGACGTCCATGACGACTACGTCCGGCTCCAGTTCCTGGCTTAGGAGGATCGCGCACCGTCCGTTGTCGGCCTCGCCGACCACCTCCATGTCTGACTGCGCGTTAATCAGAAGACGCAGCCCCTCGCGCATAACCTTGTGATCTTCGGTCAACAGAATTCGCAGCTTACCCATGTCGCCTTCCCTCTGCGATACCAAGTGGGATCCGTACTTTGATTGTCGTTCCACGGTCTGGGCGCGCTTCAAACTGCCCTCAAGGATATGTGATTTAGCGGCCGGGCGATGGTATTCTCTCCGTCAGCGAAACACAGTTGCAGGCTGGCACCGTTTCGGGAACCGCATTTGGCGGAAGCGCGATGGTTACTCTAACGGACAACGTGATTCTACTGCGACCGTTGACTTCGCAAGACGGTCCAGCACACCTTGCCGGAGAAGACGATGAGATAGCGACCTGGCTAAGCGGCGGTCCGAGTACAGCTGCTACAGTTCGGCGATACATCGCGCAATCGCTTGAAGAGTGGCAGAAGAATGGACCACGCCGGGCATTCGGCATCTTCGATTGCACGACAGGCTCGCTGGCCGGTTCCGTCGAGGCCAATCTCTCACTCGCTCCCCTGGATTCTGGGCAGGTAAATGTTTCCTATGGCGTATTCGCCAGGTGGCGCGGCAAGGGAATCGCCCTTCGAGCTTTGCGCTTGATATGCGAGTACCTCAAGACCTCTACCGATGCTTGTCAGATCGTTCTCAGGATCGCGCCTGCCAATGGCGCGTCGATCAGAGTGGCCGAGAAAGCTGGATTCAAATTCATCGGATTAAGTCAAGAGACCGACCGCCCAATGAGTGTCTTCGTGCTCGATCTCGATAGCTGACAACCATTACGGATTCTTTGTTCCAAGCCATTGACGCGCAGATCGGGCAATCACAAGGCTGTGGGTTGATGAATTCGTGAAAGGTGCGTTTCGTTAACACCAATCAGTCATCATCGTCATCCTTTGTCGCTTTCTTTCTTTTATCGAATAGCATCGGAGGAACAGGTTTGTCTCCCATTGCATCCCTCCAAAGAATCACGTTCAGCTTCTGCGCGTTAGCCCGATCGGCATGCCGGAAATCCATCCTGCTCGATTCCCTTGCACCCGGCGCGTTTTGACGATTCGCTGTATAGATCAAGCCATCATCACGATTTCGGTAGTCCGCCGAGAACGGCGCCTGGTCTCCTGGCCCGGTGAACATCGATCCCATCATCGAGCTGAATGCATCGTTGTTATTCATCGGAGGCAGGCCGAGCAGAGTCTCCATGGTTCGTACCACGCTCACCGTCGAATAAAAGCGGCTATCCACGAATGGTCCGCCATCCACCCCCCGAGGAGAGTACTTACTGATTACCAATGCCAGGCTTCGGTGCGCATCCACGTGATCGGCTCCGTTCTGAGCATCGTCCTCGAGGATAAAGAAAGCCGTATCGTCCCAATATGGTGAATGAGAGACTGCATCCACGGCGCGCCCGATCGCAAGGTCATTATCGGCAACCGAAGAGCGCGGCGTGGGCCCTCCAGGTGTGGTGCCTGCCGTATGATCGTCGCAGAAGCGCAGGATGATGAAGTTGGGCATAGTGTCGTTGCCATTCTTGCGATCTGCGATCCATCCGCTGAAGTGCCGGAGGAAGACCTCTACCCGGAGCTGATCGGGCACTCGCAGGTTGAAGTCGGGCGCCTCCGGAGCGAAGTGCCCCACCAATTCCGGCTTTGTTGCGATGTTGCTTCTCAATAGCGGAATCGCCCACGGCCATTTGTTCACGCCGCCGCCCCACAGCTCGGGAATCCCTTCTCCCGGTTGGATTGCAGGCCGATCGCAGTGCAATCCCTCGAGCAGCGGACCCTCCTGCGAACTCGTACTCTTCTTCACATCACAGAATGTTGAAGAGATGAATTCGCCGAAGTGGTAGTAGCTCTTCCCATGCCGTGCCAAATTCCCCCAGAGATATCCGCTCTCAGGCTCATTAACGTCAGGAATTTTCTGTAATAGCGGGTACCCCTCTGCTACCACGCCTTCGTAGTCATACGTGCGCTGACCGCCCCGATAACTTTGTTGCCATGTCTTTTCCAGGTAGTCGGTTCCAATCGCTGCCGTAGACCATACGTGTCCGTCCCCGGAGACCTCGCCCGAGTCATAGAAGTTATCGAGTACACCGAATTGCAGCGCCAGGGCATGTTGGTTCGGCGTAATCTCGTTGCCGTACATGGTCAGGCTCGGATCGCCATTTCCCACGGGCCTGCCGTTTTGACGCAAATCGCCGAAGACCTGGTCGTAGGTGCGGTTCTCCTTAATGATGTAGATCACATGCTTGATGCGGCTTTCTCCACCCCCGGCAAACTGAATCTTCTCCTCCGCAGCGTGCATGCGGTTCGAGGCGACGACCTCCCCGGTCCATTTCGACAAATCCGGCTCCATCGCGTTTACATCGAGCACCGCCAGCGAGCCGTACAGAAGCGTCCCGATGTAGGTCGACGAACTCGGCTTGGATCGCTGCTTCCGTTGCCAATCGGCCTGGCGCTGTGCGAGATTGTTCGGGCCAGTTCCTTTACCCTTGGCCGTCGCTACGTAGAGTTTGCCTCCGGTAAACGCCAGCGACATCGGCATCCACTCGGCCGGCAGAAAACCAATCGGCTCGACCATCCCTTTCTTCGCCACCTTCGGCGTCAGCTTTCTCGTATCCATAACCGCAATCGCGTCTGTGATTGCATTGGCTACGTATAGACGCGACCCGTCCGGGGCTAACGCCAGCGCCTCCGGCTCCGCACCGAAATAGCTCTGATGGGGCAGCCGGGAATCGAAGTATCCTTTCAGCGAAAAATGACTTCCGGCAATGTTCACCGAAGCCACAGCGTCGCGGTTTGCAGCCGCCACATACATCGTCTTACCGTCGCGTGAAATTTCCAGCGCGCAGGGATGTGAGCCCGCGACGGTCGCGCTTTCAGGTTTCAGGACCGCCAACCTGCGTCCTACCGACCGTTTTTTGAGGTCGAGTTCAACCACTTCGGATGCATTCCACAAGGCCACGAACGCGCGCGACCCATCTTTAGCAACGCTCAGGGCAATGGGATACGTCGAAGGTACCGCGTTATTCTCTGCCAAATCGAATCTGTGGTCAATCGCTCCTGTCTGTGCGTCCATCATCAGCACGTCGTCGGAGAGATTGTCGGCGACAAGCAGCTTCTCCGCGCTTGAGTCACCGACAACAGTGATGGCTGCCGGATAGGGCACACCCTCGTTGCCCTCAACTCCTCCAAGCAACAGCGTCTTCCTGCCTGCGGCAAGCTGCTGCAGAGGAATCTTCATCAATCGCTCGGGAACAATCTTCCCGTCGTGAAAGCCGTACACGACTACCCCGCTACCGGTGTTACCCTCGTCCTTGCCCAGCGGGTCCGCCAGCGAAGCCATGCTGGCGTAGATGTGTGTGCCATTCCTGCTGAACGCCAGCCCTGAGTACAATGTCTGCTTAGCTCGAATTGGAGTGCGGTCGTCCGGGAAATCCTCGATCGTTCCCGTGTGCGTGTCCAGTACCGCCAGTGACTGCATGTACTTCGACTCGAATGTGCCATAACCCGCGTTCGCCGTCACCACGTAACGTCCATCCGGCGACACTGCCATCGATATCGGCAGACTATTGATGCGTTGCGGGCTGCCGGGGACCGGCCGTACAATCTGCTTACTGGTTGGGAGGTCAATCGTTTGGCCGAAAACAGCCCCGGCGATTGCTACAACCGCCAGCCCCAAGTATTTGTGTTTTCTATTCATCCTTCGAAGCTCTACTTCTAAAGTAATTGCTCCTCATTGCAGTTCGATATCAATCATGTGTCCGCAGCACCGGATCGCGGACGATTGCTCCGCGACCTGCTCACCGGGAATCGTGAGTTCCGGTAGCATCGGAGCATGAGTGAAGCTTCGATCATCGGGCTGATCTCGGACACGCACGGGCTGCTTCGTCCGAAGGCTTTGGCAGCGCTGCAGGGGTCGGATCTGATCGTTCATGCCGGCGATGTTGGGAATCCTGAGATCATTGAAACGCTACGTACACTGGCGCCCGTTGTAGCGGTGAGGGGAAATGTTGATAGCGGCGCCTGGGCCTCGCAGTTGCCGGTGACTGCGGTTATCGAAGCCGGTCCAGCTGTGATATATGTCCTGCACGATGTCAACCAGCTTGATCTCGATCCTGTTGTCGCGAAGTTCAACATTGTGGTTAGCGGACATTCTCACAAGCCTGGCCGAACGGAGCGCTCCGGTGTCACATTCATTAATCCCGGAAGCGCCGGACCCCGGCGTTTTCACTTGCCGGTTACGATTGCGCGCCTGAATTTGCTTCAATCACCATACGCGCTTGAATTCATCGACCTGCTCTGAACTTGTTGACACCAATCGAAAATGTTCCGCGGACAAGCGGATCGATTCTGTTAGTCTGAAGGGCGCGCGATAGCCCGCGCCGTGAACATTCACTCCAAAGCCTGGAGAATTAATATCGATGAATGAAAGCAGCAAGTCCATGAACTTTGAAGCTCCGTTGCCCCACGAGCAGAAGCCTTGCCTTCCTGCCGGATATCGCTCCGGAGTCATCACTGCCATTACGGTGATGCTTGGCTTTTCACTACTCTTCCTGCGTTCTTGGGTCTTTGAACTTCCTGGCGAGTGGACGACCTCATCCGTCGTCGCCGCCACCCTGCTACTGATTGCGACGGTGCTTGAACTGGTCGCCCTATGGAGGTCATTGCAGCCGGAAGATGAGCTTCTAAACGAGTACAGGCTGACGCTCCGCTGGTTCCTGGCTTCGACGGCGATGCTGCTTCTCAGTCTCGTGATTGCCGCGTTTTCGTACGCGCGTGTTGGAACCTGAATACATTTGCGACGCGAGGCTCATGCTCATCTCGCCCACGATTCTGAAATGTTCCGATCCGGGGATTGGAAGCTAGTCTGGACCGGAGCGTGATCGCTGACATCCGCCTGCCCTCTCGGTGCTTGCCAACCGGACTCCTATGTAGTATCCTACTGGCAAATGTTGGAAGTCCGTGCTCTGACCAAGTGCTATAGCTCCATTCCCGCCGTCGATCATGTCAGCTTCACCATCGAACCTGGCCAGGTGCTCGGATACCTCGGGCCAAACGGTTCAGGTAAAAGTACTACCGTCAAAATTATCACTGGCCTCCTCGAACCCACCGCCGGGAGCGTTCTCTTCCGCGGCAGCAACATCAGAGACGACTTGACCGCTTACAAACGTCTGGTGGGCTACGTGCCTGAGGAGGCTAATCTCTATCCGTTCCTCTCGGGCCTCGAGTATCTCCAACTAGTGAGCCGTTTGCGAGGCCTTCCTGAATCTCTAAGCGAGAGAAGAATCGAATCTCTGCTGGAACTTTTCGCCATGCGCGCCGATCGCCATACCGCGATAGCCGCCTACTCGAAAGGCATGCGCCAGCGCATCCTGCTCATCGCGGCGTTGCTGCACAATCCCGAACTCATTATTTTCGACGAGCCGCTTTCGGGATTGGATGTTACCTCGGCTTTGATTTTCCGCAAGCTCGTCTCGGCGCTAGGCCGCGAAGGCAAAACCATCTTCTACTGTTCGCACGTTCTCGAGGTCGTCGAAAAGCTCTGCTCTCACGTCACGATTCTGCAGAAAGGCAAGCAGATCGCGTACGGATCAATTGAGGATCTGAAGCGATTCCAGTCGATGCCATCGCTTGAAGCGGCATTCGCCAGTCTCGTGCAGGAAGTCGATGCTGAAGAATCCGCCGAAGCAATCGTCGACGCGGTGGTGAGCCGTTGATCGGAGCCGCAATGACGCCTCGGCAACGCCCTTTCCAAATACTTGTCGGACACTTCGTCAAACGGCTCTTTGCCCCTGAAGAGGAGCAGGCGTCGGGCGGCATGAGCTTCGGCCTTGGCGGCGTACTGGCTATCCTGGCCTCCCCTGGCGCTTTTGCCAGCATCTTTCTGATTGAAAAATATTCGACGCTGCTCCAGTTCCTCCGCGGGGTACATTACAACCCCATACAGCGGTCGCCCTCAGACGAATACTTTTTCATCGTGCTCTCGATGACGATCACCGGTCTCGTCATGGTAGCTCGTTGGAACCGGCTCTTTCCGGATCGCCGCGATTTTTCGAATCTGGCAGTGCTGCCGATTCCGATCAGGAACATCTTTCTCGCGAACTTCGTCGCGCTGCTTGGCCTCGCTGTCTTGTTCGGCATCGATGTCAACCTTGTCTCGGCGCTGTTGTTCCCCTTCTTTGTCACGCTCAGTCTCAACAGCTTTCCTGCAATGATCCACGTCGGTGTGGCGCACGCCATAACGGTATTCTTATCCAGCCTCTTCAGCTTTTTCGCCGTCTTCGCGTTGGTGGGCGTGCTGATGCTGCTGGTCCCACGCAGGATTTTCCGCAGCGTATCCGTGCTGATGCGAATGCTGCTGGTTGTGGTTCTTCTAACCGAATTCTTCTCAAACATTTTCGTCCAGCTTTTTAGCGGACGACTACCAGGAGGACCCGGGAATTCGCTTCATTGGCTGCCGTCCTACTGGTTCTTGGGAATTTATGAGAGCATCGTCGGAATTGCGAAAGCGCCGATGGTCGCTCTGGCCGACCAGGCTCTGCTTGGCCTGGCCATCGCAGTGATCGTCTCGACAGGTGCTTATGCGCTCTGCTATCAACGTATTTTTATCCGGCTGCCGGAGTCGTTCGATACCATGGGCGGAAGTCGTCCCTTTTTCAGGATTCGATTTCCCGAGTTTTTGCTTGCTCCACTCTTTCGCTCGCAGTTCGAACGCGGGTGCAGCAGCTTTTCACTGAAGGTCCTGCTACGGAGTGAACAGCATCTCTTGTTCATCGGCGCCTACTTCGGTGTTGGGCTCGTCATCGTGGCCCAGAGCGTGCTCGACAGCTCGTCGAAAAGATCCCCAGCCACGCTGCCCAGCTCGGAATATCTGGCAATACCGCTGCTCATCGCATTCTTCATGGTCAGCGGCCTCCGCTTCGTCTTCGATAGGCCCGCTACGCTCGATGCGAACTGGTTATTTCGCTTCGCCGCCAATTCTCCTGAACCCGAGCCCCGCAGTATCGCTAAAAGGTTAATGCTCTGGGCAACTCTGTCCTGGGAATTGGCCATCCTGCTTCCACTCTCAATTGATCGTCTAGGCTGGCCGTTGGCTCTGCTTCATGTCGCCACAGCTGTAGCTCTGACAGTGCTTCTTGCGGACATCTTACTTGTGTTTTTCCGAAAAATTCCTTTCACTTGTGCCGCCCAACTGGACATCAAACAACTGCTCGTGCAGATGATGGGAACGATTTTCGGTGTACTGATCGTTGTGCCCGGTATCGCCGGCATCGAGCATTGGATGCTGTTTCAGCCGCTTAGATTCCTCTGGTTCTTAATCCTGTTTTCGGCCGCCTGGTTCTGGTTGGCCCGCTACAAACGTGACGCCAACGCACAGAACCCGACGATGATCTTTCAAGATGGGCCAGGGCCTCCGTTCGAGCTGCTGAAATTGACGTAACTGGACGCAATGCAAGCACCGACCTACAGCGATGCTTGCGAAACGGTCAGCCACGCAAAAGCATCGCGGAAATGCTGAAGGACAGAGAGCGCAATCTGACTGTGAGTCAGGCGCGACCAGAGGGATTCCGGCCGTCCATCGAATACGATATTGGCGTCGCCACTGATCGAAGACCAAGCCCCTAACCGGATTTCGGCCTCCAGTTGGCCGGGCGCCCAACCTGCGTAGCCCAGATAAAGACGAAACTTGGACGGCTCGGCTTGTGAGATCACCGATTTTTCGATCAACTCCTCACTCGCCGTTACGTAGACGTCGCCCGCCACATGCGTGGCCTGAGTTGGCTTCTCCGACGAGCGAAGTAACGCCTGCACCCCCGTGATCTCGAGTGGACCGCCCATGTAAACAGGATCCCCAGTCGCTTGCCTGGCCTTTGGGAAGACGCGCGAAACCGGAATTGCCGTTTGCCGATTGATCGTCAGGCCCACCGTTCCGTGGTCCTTATCCAACCGGACTATCAAAATAACTGATCGTGCAAAGTTAGGATCCTCCAGCTTTTCGTTTGCTACCAGAAGGTCGCCAACAGAAAGCCGTTCTTGGACCGGGTACTGCGCTGCTCTGGAGATGGAATTGGCAAAGAACAGTGCCGGCAGCCAAAGTGCCATCGTTGAAGGGCCGAATGCTCTGAATCTGCCGTTCGTAAAGACAATTCTCTCGCAACGGCGATCAGCCACCGCGGGTTTGTCGGGCGTATCCACAGCGATGTGCCAGACTCGCCAGCTTGTGGGTCGAGCGAACCGAGCTCGCGAAGCGTTCGTCGAAGCTTAGGCAAGGCCACCCCCGAAGCGGGACCTACGGCCAGTTGTTCACTAAGTTCGTGACGTTCACGCTTCCTAAGCCGGTCGTAAAATCCCAACCGGTATGTGCCGCGTAGGCTACGTGCAGGCTGCTGTCGGATGTGGAAAGCACTCCGTAATCAGCGGGTGAAGGGTCGTAGCAATTGTTGGTGCCGAAGCACGGAACATCGTTGTTCCCCGCAGTCACGTCATGGAAGATGCAGGAAGATGACACGGCATTGCCGTTAGAGGCATTACAGTCTCCCAGCGCGCCTTTGTCAGGGTCAGAAAGGGTACCCCAGTGTTTCCGCGCCAGATTATAAAAAATGGGATTTGGGTTGCCCTGAGGGCCACCCGCTCTCTGATTGATCAAGGCTTGGATACTGGCGAATTGAGGCGCAGTAAACGACGTGCCACCAGCGCTATTGTTGAACGCGTCGACAGGTACCGAGTAGTCGCAAGGAGTTCCTCCTTCGGAGGGATCTGACATGCAGAAGAGGATCTCGTGATTCCAGAACCCATTGGAGGCAAACAACGAGACATCCGGCAAATCACGCTTGCCATCCCTGGGATTGCCAACGATGTTCTTCTGCCAATAAGGCTTGGAGTAGACGAAGCTGGGAGCTCCGCTGCCACCGATGATGTCGAGGAAGTTCGAACCGATAACGCTGTTGCAGAAGTCGATGCCGTTGGTGAAACCAAAGTTCATGAACAGTATGTTGTTCGCGCAGGAATCGTCCCATGCCATCTCCGGCACGTACGACTTCGCCGATTTTCCTGTGGGGCTATTGCTTTTGCTCCAGTATGTTGAATTGGTTCCTTCGAAGGTATCGATAAAATCAGTGCCGCCGGTAGCGACATCGTACGGAGTTGAGGCAAACGCATTTGCAGCAATGCCGCCGATGGCAAAAGTGGGCAATAATGTAGCGTCATCGCAGCCTGCCGCGGCGTTGTCTCCGGAGGCAACGAACACTGAGACCCCCTCGCTTGCCGCCTGTTGCCACATCGCGTTGACGAAAGCATTGCCCGCCGGTCCGTTCTCGGCTTCGCACAACCCGAAGGTCACGCTCATAATGGGTGGAGGACTCGTCCTATCCAGTAGGTTCTGTGCCGCCATGAAGCCGCCGAAGCTGGTCGAGGTATTTGCGCAGGAGGCTATTTCGACAGTCGCATCGGGCGCCACGGCTCCGCCCCACTCGGCATCCAAAGCCGCCTCTCCCTCCTCCCCATTCCTGCCCGGATCCGTGCAACCAGGTCCCGGGTGGATTTGTATGAATGTGCCGGAAACGAAGAGAGACCAAAGGCAGAACGGAATCGGGCGACATCAGCCGGATTTACGTCTGAGGTCTCGAGAACAACGACGGTTTGTCCTTTGCCGGTGATCGGCTTCTTCCCCTTGTACAGCGGAGTGACGTTATAGATTCTGGCAAAATCCGGCGGAGCTTCATCGTATTGCTCTTGCATATTGAATCCGTCGGGACATCCGTTACAGGGAAAGGAGAAATTCGCCTTTGGCCTGACTAGCAAGTAAGGGGAGCTGATTGACCACCTGCGGAGGGACACCTTCCTGTTTGGCACCGTTATCGTAGTTGAGCTGCGCAGCCTGGGCGTTCACTTCTATTCTGGTGGAGGTGTCGCCAACATCCACAGTGGCATCGATGCGAGCCGACTGATTAGCGAGCAATTGGATTCCGCGCTGTTCATACGTGCGAAAGCCCTTGGCTTCTACCGTTAGATCGTACGCGCCTGGTACGAGGTTGGGGAAGGCGAAGCGACCGTCGTTGTCTGTCTGCACAGTTGTCTTAAGCGAGCGCTCGGCAGCCGAGATGGTAACGGAGGCTTGGGGCACGGCGGCCCCGGATTTGTCTATGACCTGGCTATTCAGACTGGCGTTTTGGCTTTGGCCATAAATGCTTGCGGAACAGAGCAGCAGGGCAGCCAGCGAACCACAAAAGATACCGGCTCGCCTCCTGGCTGGGTTTAGCGCCAAACTTCTAGACGGTCACTCTGCCGGTCCAAGCCGGCGATCACGATGAACTCGGTCGGGGGTCCTCCCCGATCCGGCAGAATCCGGCCCCAGCATGCCTGCTCGAACTCGAAGGGAAGCGGTGGTCAGATACCAAACGAACTCACCGCAACATCTGGAAACGCGCTTCATTGCGCATCCACAACACAGCGGAATCCCACGGTGCCCGAGCGGTCGTAGCTGGGCGACATGAGCAGCAACTTTCCGTGCTGATCATTTCTATACGCTTCTGGGAAATACCAGATTGAACCTTGCGGCTGATAGTAGTTCCCGCCGCGCAGGATTCCGCCGCGAGTGTGGTCGTCTACATACTCGTCGGTCCATTGCCAGACATTGCCTACCATGTCGATCACGCCGAAAGGACTCGCGCCGGCCGGATGGGCGTTGACATCGTCAGGACCCCGCAAACTGCGGCCCGTGTCAGGGACCGGTACAGCCGATGCGTTCCATTCGTTGCCCCATGGATACTTGCGTCCATCGGTACCCTGTGCCGCAAATTGCCATTCCCATTCGTGCGGAAGACGTTTGCCCGCCCATTTGGCATACGCGCGGGCATCCTCGATGGAGACCCAGGTGACGGGCTTGCTGGCCCAGCCCTCGGGATAAGTTCCATTCTTCCAATCACGCAGGAAGTGCACGTTGTCAGCGGGTTGGTAGCGGGTAGCGTCCACAAATTTCTTGAACTGCTCGTTCGTGACTGGGTACTTATCGATGTAAAAGGGTTTGACTCCCATCTTGTGTTCGTGGAAGCGGCGCGGCATTTCCTCCCACGGATACTGCACGTCAACTCCGACATCATCGAATCCTTCGATTTCGATCCCCTGCACTGTAAACACATACGGACCGCCCGAGATCCGAACCATCCGTTCCGGCGCATTGGACGGGGCAGCAGTGGAGCCGACCTCGATCAATTGCTGCGGAAGCGTTTTCCACTCGGACGAGTAGCTTGCCAGCGGTGACGAAGTCATTGACTTCATCGTGCTCATAAGTTCCAGCACTGTCGCGCTCGGCTCGCCATGAGTGGACAGGATGGCACCGTAGCCATGGGCTTCGAGAGCGAACGACAAGACGGCCTGGCCGCGGTCCATTTCCGGTTTGAGTTCGACGCCATGGTAGAGGTCGAAGTACCGCATGCCCTTATCGGCGGGAACGGACATTTGCCGCGTATTGATGTCGTATTCGTTGCGGTTCACGATGGTCCAGACAGTTTCGCTGCCCAGAGGCCAGCGGCTGGCGTAGACTCCATACAGGTTCATCGGATAGAACGGTTCCCACTCCTTGCTGACCAGAAACGGCGCGACGGCGCGCTCGATACTGGCCATGCGACGCGTCGCTTCAGCGTCTCGCGGCGTGATGCCGTTCCAGATGCCCCAGATGTTCTCCCAACTCTCCCAACCTTCGCCGTTGAAGAACGCGTACTGAAGATCGTCCGTTTTGGTGCGTGCCCAGCGATCGGAGATGTTGACCATGTGGCGTGATTCGAGCCAGCGAAACCGGTCTACACCAGGAACGAAATTGAACTCGCTGCCATATTGACCCCAAGTAAGAACGTTCCAGGCTAACGCCTCGTCTGAGGGACTGCCTTCCGGCTCGAACGCAAGCGGGTGTCCGATCCTTTCAGCGGCCTCGGAAAACACGCGAGGAACGCCGTCTTGGGTGTCGCCGTTGATGCCGTCATCACCGATCTCTTTCATGAGTTCAGCGATGGCCTGCGGCCAGGGTTTGTCAGGATCCCGCGTGCCCTGGTCCCACATCATCATCGGAAACAGGACACGTACGCCGCGGCGATGGAAATCAGCCACCATCTGCGTAACGCCGGGAACGCCGCCCGGCATGCTGGCCAGCATGTCCAGTTGATTGCGGTCGTCTATGCCCATATTGGGATAGGTGGGCCAGATCAAGACGGCATCGATTCCGCCGTAGCGCTTCTTCAGATCGTCGAGATATCGGTCGACAGTGTATTTCCCTGCTGCCGGATCGTAGAAGTAACGATCTTCCACCATCATCTGCGGCTGGATGAAGCTGCTCTGGGTCCACTTGAGAGTAGGCTCGTTATAGCGCCGGTCATCTAATGTCAGGCCGGTCCGGATAGAGCGCTCGAATCGCCAATGCTCGACGTCCTTAAGCCACTCCTCATGCGTTGCTGCCGTGCAGGCTACATAGCCTCCTTCCCAGGCGCCCTTCAAAGTGAGGCAGCCAGGAGCGGGAATCAGTTGGCCCTTTGGATTGTAGTGCGAGTCTTGAGACAACGCCGGCACCGTGAGTGCAATTAAAAGGCAACAAAGCGAGCAGAAACGGCACATAAAATGATTTCTCGTCAACGCGTCGATTATACTTTCGTGCTTTCATCTCGAATATCTCGTATCCGTAGCGGTCGCGACGCTCGGGAGCGCCGGCGCCCTCAGAAGTGAACCTTCGCGCTTATCTGGAGAATGCGTGCATCGCGGCTGCCTTCTACTTGTCCGAACGGAATATTCCCCTCATAGATATCGAGTGGATAAACAATCGAGGCGCTTGTCCATTGGGGATGAATGACTGATATCTCTTTCCAGTCTGACGGATCTCCACATGCAGCCCCGGGTCACTAGTTATAGCCGGCGATCTGGCGGAGTATTCGTCGGAACCCTACTTTTCAGGCGACTCGGTCAGCTTCGCTCCGTCCCGAATTTCATCGGTACCGCGTTGAACGACTTCGTCACCGGCCTTCAGATTTCCGAAGACCTCAACCAGTTTGTCAACGGCAGATCCGCGGCGAACATCGACCCATTGTGCCCGGCCATGATCATTTCGAATGACGAAAACTCTCTCTGTGGTGGTCACGATGCTTGCGGGGGGCAGAAGCAGAGACGCCTGAGCGCGCTTGATAGGCCAGAGCACGGATGGATACATGCCCGGTGCAAGCAGGTGCTGCGAATTCATAACATCCAATTCGACCGGCATCGTCCGCGTTTTCATATCAACGGCGTAGGCAGGTCGGGCGATGACGCCTGAGAAGGTGCGGTCTGGATACGCCGCTACCTTGAAGCCGATTTTGGTTCGTTTGACAAGCCCCGACACATCCGCTTCCGGAACCGCAACGATCAGTCTCAAATGGGAAATCTGATCGAGCTGTAAGAGCGGAACATCCGATCCTGGGCCCACCAGTGCGCCCGGATGGATGTAGCGAGTCGAGATAACGCCATCAAAGGGTGCTGTCACGCGCAGATAGGACGCGAGGTCCTGCTGCGCTTTCAAATTGCTTTTCAGCGATTCAACCGTTCGCTGACGGGATCGGACCAGAGCCTGAGCAGCTTCAGTTTGCTGTTTAGCCTGAACGATGTCATTCTCCGCCACCGCGCCCGGTGTTTTCGAGGCATCTTGTGTGCGATCGTAGGTGCTTTGCGCCGCTGCCAGTTGCGCTTCGGCTTGTCCCTTATCCGACTCCGCCGAAGTGAGTTGCGCCTGTGCCTGCGCGATGTGAGCCATCATTTCTGGAGCACTCAATTGCACCAGCAGTTCTCCCGCCCTAACGAAACTGCCTCGATCTACCAGCACCTTCTCTACATAGCTGGGCACCTTGGCGTGTAGTTGCACGGTCAGAAAGGGATAGAACTCGCCGGGCAATTCCGTAGTGCGCTCGACTTGCTTCGAGATGGCACGGGCAAACTGAATCTTTTGTCCGAGCAACGAAGCGTGTCCGGCAAGTAGCAGGCTCAGAGGCACGAGGAAAACCTTACGATTGTTGCGGCTGTTCATAGTAACGGCTCGATGGGTCGTCAGGATTTAATGAGAGAGAGTGGGTAGACGCCTTCGCCTGTAAGAGTGAATACATGGCAGGAAGAAACGTCAGTGTGGCGAACGTCGAAAGCAGCAAGCCTCCGATCACCGCGCGCCCCAGAGGAGCGGTTTGAGTTCCACCTTCGCCTAGACCGAGCGCCATAGGCAGCATCCCGAAGATCATCGCGCTGGCGGTCATCAAGATGGCGCGCAGGCGGCTCGAAGCTGCCTCCTCTGCGGCGTCCGCGGAAGACCGATGCTGCTCCAAGCGACTCCGTTCCGCGAACGAGATCATCAGGATTGAATTGGCCACAGCAATGCCGATGGCCATAATGGCGCCAATGAACGACTGCACGTTCAATGTTGTTTCCGTGATCCAGAGCGTGAGCAGCACGCCACAAAGGACGGCGGGAGCCGTCAGAATAACCGCGAGCGAAAGGCGGAACGATTGAAAGCTCGCGGCGAGAAGCAGATAGATCACCACGATCGCGAGCAGCAGCCCGATCCGCAGGCCGCTGAGTGTCTGTTCGAGACCGGGTGCCTCGCCGCGCAAATGAACGCTGACGCCTCTCGGGGGCTCTCCTGCTTTCTGGATTGCCTGTTGCAGCGGCGCGATCGCGTTACCCAGCGGAAGTTGGTGAAGATTCGCGGTCAAGCTAATAATGCGCTGACCGTTATAACGGTCGATTTCTCCAGGCAGTTCGGGCGCGGTGATCGTCGCGACATCACCGAGATAAGGTTGACTCTGGCCTGGCATCATGACCGGAATGGAGCGAACATCCGCCATGCTTTGCATTCGGTGCTGCGGATACTCCACCTGAATCTGAAACGCATTCCCCGACTTCGGGTCGCGCCAATAGTTCGGGCTCGTAAACCGGGACGAAGCGGTGGCTGCTTCCACTGACTGGGCAATATTCGACATGGTCAGTCCGAATTGCCCGGCCCGATCCCGATTGATTTCCGTATGGACGCTGGGGTAGTCCATAGCCTGGGCAAATTGCAGGTCGCGCAAAAACGACAAGTTCTGAAGCTGCGCAAACACCTTTCGTGCGAAGCCATAGTCATCTTCGAGCGCGGGGCCTTGTACGGCGATATTCACCGGTGTGGGCGAACCGAAGCTTATCACCTGGCTGATGATGTCACCCGCTTCGAAAGATAGCTGCAACTGGGGCAGGGATTGATGGAGAGCGCTGCGAATCCGCTCCCGGAGCATCTCGTCGCCTTTGACGTTTGGTTTCAAGGCGACGCGGACAACCGCCTCCTGCGGACCGGCCGTGAACAGATAAATCAGATCGACGGGATAGCTTGCCGGTTGCGTTCCCACATAATCGCTGGTGATCGTTACGTTGTCTGCGCCGGCAGTTTGTCTGATCACATCGATTGCCTTAAGAACCAGTGGTTCCGTTTCTTCAATGCGCGTTCCGGTTGGCGCTCGCAATCGGATCTGCAGGAGCGGAGCCTTCACATCGGGAAAGATCTCGGTTCCCATCCGCGGCAAAAACAGCCACAGGAACAGAATCGATAGTGCCAGGTACCCAATGACGAGAGGCCAGCGGAAGCGCAGTGTCGCGCGTACATACTTTGTGTAGCCATTGTGGAGCTTGTGGAACAATCCCCGCTGTTCCTCTTCCGGCCGTCTTTCTTGCATGAACCACGCGGAGAGCACGGGAACTAGGCTGCTTGACAGGAGAAAAGACGCGATCATCGCAAAAGCAACTGCCAGCGATAAGGGAACGAACAGTTGACGCCCAACTCCGGCCAGAAAGAAAGACGGCAGGAACACCGCGAGAACGCAGAGCATCGAGAGAAACCGCGGGACGACCGTGAGTCGCGTCGCTTCTACGACCGCTCGCGCGCGGGGCACACCAGAAGCCATATGCGTGTGGAGATTCTCGATCTCAACTGTAGATTCGTCTACCAGAATGCCAACTGCCAGCGCCAATCCCCCGACCGTCATGATGTTGATCGTTTGCTGAGCGGCCCAAAGCAGGACGACCGCTGTAAGAATCGCAAACGGAATGTTGATGACGACGATGATTGAGCTGCGCCAATCGCGCAAGAACAACAACACCATCAGCCCAGTCAGGATGGCCCCTAATCCCGCTTCAAACAGCAAGCCTCTCAGCGAATTCGTTACGTAAGGCGATTGGTCGAAGTCGAGCCGGATATCTACATCTGGCGGAACCAGCTTCTTCAGATTGGGGATGGCGGCTTTGATTTCGTTGATGACGGTGAGAGTGGAAGCGCGGGCCCGTTTCGTGACCGGGATGTAGACCGTACGCCGGCCATTCACGTGCGCATAGGCCGTCAGGATATCCGTAGCATCTGCGATGGTCCCGATATCGCGCAGAAAAATCGTGGGACCGGCAATGGTGCGGATCGGTGTCCCGAGCAACTCATCCAGATTGCCTCCGAGCGTAGCGTTACTAGTTGCGAAGAGGTTGAACCGACCAATCCGCACGTTACCGGATGGCATGACCAGTGTGGCGCGATTGACGGCGATTGTGGCTTCGTCCGGCGAGACCTGGTATTCGCGCAATTTGTCAGGGTCGAGCGTAACGACGATGGTGCGCTGATTTCCACCGAACGGCGGCGGCGCCGAAACTCCAGGCAGTGTCGCGAACACCGGGCGGATACGATTCAGGGCTAGGTTCTGAATCTCGGCCTGGGTGCGCCCCGGACTGACGAACGTCAATTGCCCCACGGGAACACTGCCGGCATCGAAGCGTGTGATAAAAGGAGGCACGGTTCCGGGAGGCATGAAGGATCTGGCACGGTTCACGTATCCAACCGTTTGCGCCATCGCATCGCTCATCTCGGTATCCGGTTGGAAGACCAGCTTCATCAGCGAGGCGCCCTGAATGTTCCGGCTCTCGACGTACTGAATGCCGTTGATGTAGAGAAAGTGGTACTCGAAATAGTAGTTCAGAAAGCCTTCCATTTGGGCCGGGTCCATGCCGCTGTACGGTTGGGCCACATAGATCGCCTTTTCACCGAGCGTCGGAAAGATATCGACGCGCATCCGCTGAATGGCGAGGAACGAACACAACGCCAGCGCGATCACCAAAACGATGACCGTTAAGGGCCGGATCAAGGCTGCTAGCACGATGCGCATCTTTGTTTCGCCTACTGGCTTGCTTCGGCTAGGAAAGGCTGTATATCACCGCGAACGGTTGCTACCTGCAGCCGCGCGCGCCAGATATTGAGCCGTGCGAGCGCATCGTCGATTTGCGCCTGAACCAGCAATCGCTGAGCTTGAGCAACATCATCGATGGCGGCCAAGCCTGAACGGTAGCGCGCCCTGGCTTGTTGAATGATTGTGCGGGCCGAAGATACCTCTACCCGCGTGGTCGCGGCCACGCGCCGCGCGCCGGAGAGTGTCGCCTGTGCAGAATCGAACTGCGCAGTGAGTTGTCGCGAGATGAGTCGATATTGCGCCTGGCTGGCACGAATGCTGGCGGCTTGTTGTGCTTCTTGCGCTCGCTCTGCAAATTGATCCATGAACGGGAAGGTGACGGTGAAACCGACGCCATAATTCTGCGTCGTTGGCGCAAGACCGTTCCAGCCGCCGAGTCGGCCGCCATTGAGTTCGAGGCCGGTGCCTCGGGCAGAGGCCGAGCCTTGCAGCGAAAACTGTGGAAAATAGCTGCGCTCCGTGGCGCGCAGTTTGGCCTGTGCTTCGGCGATGGCAGTGTTCTGCTCGATGGCGATAGGGTTGGCCGCGGGCTGCAAGGAAGTTTCCGGTTCCTCTGGAGGCAGTTGGTCCACCAGTTTCCCTGAAGCCAGATTCAGACGGGATGAGTCAAGCCCCACGAATTGGACGAACGTGGAGCGTGCGACCTCAATGGCTTGTTCCGCTTGCACAAGCTGCGTCTGAGCAACAGCTAGTTCGGCCTGTACTCTCGATTCGTCGGCTCCGGGTCGCAGTTGTGCGGCCGCGAGCGCGTGAATGCTCTTCAAGAAGACCTGCCAGCTATCGACGGCCCCCCGCGCCGCTTCCGCAGTCTGCTGTGCAGCAACCAGAGTCAAAAACGCATCTGCCGTGGCGACGGCAACGTCATAGCGCGTTCGGTTGACGGCCGCTTGTGCTCGCTCGCGGCCTGCTCGTGCGATGGCGACATTTGCTGCGCGCAAGCCGAAATCGAAGGGCTGCCAAGTGACAAGAATACCGGCTCCGCTGTCCCAAACAGAGCCGAGATTATTTGCGGGTACGCCGTCGACTGCAGGAATGGTCACCTGGGGCAGCAACATCCCATAAAAGGTATTGCGGGTAGCGCGATTGACTTGCGCCAGACCATCCACACGCGGCAGGTACGCTGTCTGGGCTAAGCGAATGCCGGCCGCGGCCGCATTCATTTGTTCCTGTGTCACTTGGATCGAAGGATAATTTCGTAGTGCATCTTCAACCGCCTGCGTAATCGTTATGGGGGTTTGAGGCGCAGCCTGTTGCGCCGGCAAAACAGCCACCGCCACGAACAGCGTGGGCACCCATCTTGCCGGGCATCCACGCTTCACCTTGCGCTCAATTAGCACTTGAGCTAGTCCCCCTCAATGAGTTCACGAAACAGCTCCCGCACCTTGCTTTTCGAGGCCGCCAATGCCCTTCGCCCCAATCCTGTCGCCCGGTACACTCGCCGCAGCGATTTCCCGTTGCGCTGCTCGGTTGATCGCAGGTAGCCTTTCTTCTCGAGTCCTTGGAGCAGCGGATATAAGCTCCCCGGACTGATGCGGTATCCGTGGCGCGCCAGCTCCTCGATCATTCCGAGACCGAAGATCGGGCCCTCTACGGCGTGATGCAGTACATGTAGCCGGATCAGGCCCGAATACAAATCGCGATCGGCTGCCGACCGTTGCTGCTCTGATTTCGATTTCGACATCAGATTACGATTGATGATAGTATCAAGCGGCCCTGGAGCACTCGTCAAGCGGCCATCTCACTAAATCAAAGAATGCTCGTTTACACGGCACCGAAAGCCACGTTGCTCATTCGGCTTTTGGTAGGGTTGGTCTTTGTCGCAGAAGGCATTCAGAGATTCTTGTTCCGGCGAGCGTCGGGGTAGCACGCTTTCTAAATATTGGCATCGCTGTCCCCAGGTGATGAGGCCATTTGTCGGCGGGTCGGATTCTTGGGGAACCGCGTTCTCGCCGTAACTGCGGGCGCGGAGGTGAGAGTATTGAAGCTCCTGCGAAAGTAGGGCCCTTAATGTCGGACACTCGGTAATCGGCAGATTTATACCGAAAATTCGCTTCACTCCAGAATTGTCGTCCGACCCTCAGCAAACGCTCCCCGGCGCCTCAACACACCCAACCCCAGACCACCTTCGCCCGTACACCGTAAAATGGCCGCTTGGCATGCGTCTGCCGGAAAGCGCCCAATCACGCTCGATCGGCTCCAATGTGGCGACAACCGCGGTCCGGTGCGGCCGATGATTGGTTTGCAATTCTAAGTTCGGACGATTTGACAAGAATCGATCAGTGAAGTTTCTTGACCACGTTATCGATAACCGGACGTGAGCGGACTGAAGCGCGTTTTTCAGGAGTGATCCGCGTCTGGATAGAGAAAAGGCGTCAAATCAGCAATTTGCGACCACGTTCACGTTTGGGAGCCGGCTTGGGACCGACAACGTTTGAAACGTACTGGAAAGCCCGTTCTCAGGCCAATCTCACCTTAGCCGACTTCACAGACGAGTGAAAGTTCTTTGATAAACACATCGCCGTCAGGGCGGATCTATCCAGTGACCCTGAGCTGATCAGCCAGGTCTCCTTGCGCGCGAGAGACGTGGCCGGTTACTCGGCGTCGGAAGCATGGACGCGTTGTTGTCAAGCAATACGTGTGGCCGTTCGTTGCCGCCCGCTAGGCCTGTCGCGTAGCAGAGTACGCCGCGCAGTCGGAGAGTGGACAGAGACGCCAAGTTAGTAGCCGGCCCGGGAACGTCCGCCCGCCCATCACCGCCTCTATGGCTTCGGGTATTTGAAAGACCGCAGATCCCTTGAGTACGTATCCTTCAGCGCCGGATTCAAACGCGTGCTCGACATAAGCTCTATCGGAGTGACTGCTGACGAAGATTATGTGGACGGTAGGCAGGCTTCTTCGAAACTGGGCTGCCGCTTGGAAGCCATTTAGAACGGCATCGAGATGTCCAGGAATACCAGGTCTGGATGCAATGCCTCGGCGGCTTGGATGGCCTCTAGCCCATTTTCGGCATCACTTCGCACGATTGTTGCACTACCGCCCGAAGAGTGTAGCGGAACATCGGGTCGTCGTCGGCCGGTAATCGCGCGGTATCGCCTCGGCGGATCTGTCGGGTGCATGTGATCCTTTATCGAAGACTCACCACAAGGGATCAGATCCACGTCTGCATTCCTCTCCTGGCAACATTCCGGAAGATTGACATACAACCCCGCAAATTTGCGTCTGTGAAGTGGACTGCTTATCCAGAGAACAGACTAGTCTCTCGGTCGGCGTCAGGAAGAGGATTAACCATTTGCGAGTGCATCTAATCAACCCAAGCGATACCGCTTTCGGTACCGCCGTTATTACGCCCCGTTGGCTGTTCGTTCTGGCCGCAGCGACGCCTGAGGAGTTTGGCGATCCTATCCTCTGCGACGAGACGCTGGAGCCGTTGGATGTACTGACGATTGCAGCCGGTGATATCGTCGGCATAGGTATTCATACGGGGAACGCTCTTCGAGGGTATGCGCTCGGGCGCCTTCTAAAACAGCGCGGCGCGTTCGTGGTCTTCGGCGGTATCCACACGACACTCTATCCGGAGGAAGCTTTCGAGCGAGGTGGGGCGGACTGCGCGATTCGGGGAGACGGCGACATAGCTTGGGGCCACGCTCTAAGAGATCACGCGCGAGGCGCCGTGCAGCGGGTGTATGAGGGCGGCCGTGTTGAGGCCAACCAATTCCAAGTGGCGCGCTGGGACTTGCTGGACTCCTCCAAATACATGTGGGCGTCCGTCCAAACCGTTCGCGGGTGCGCGAAACATTGCTCCTTCTGCTCTGTGTGGCGGACCGACGGCCAACGTCCACGCCAGAGAGCTTCGGACCCGGTCATCGAAGAGATCGTCCAACTGCGCCGTCGAGGGTTCCGCTTCATTGCACTTGCTGACGACAACTTCTACCCCGTGTCCCTGACGGACATTCAGCTGGCCGAACGGCAAAACAACCAAGCGAAGGTGGCCACGTTGAAAGCGATTCGTGCAGAGCGGTTCGAACTGATGGAGCGCCTGGCCGAGCTTCCGAAGGGGATGGTGTTTTTTACCCAGATCACGATGGAAGCTGCCGAAGATCCTGAGTTTCTGGAAGCCATGCGCAAGGCGCGAATCATGGGTGCGCTGGTCGGTATTGAGGCGGTCACGGCGGAGGGCCTGAAGGCAGTCTTCAAGGACTTCAACTTATCGGGCGAGAGACTTGTGGAGCGGCTCCGGCAGTTTCAAGAGCATGGTGTCCATGTTCTTGGCTCTTTCATCTTTGGACTCCCGACTGATCGTCCAGACACATTCCAGGCCACCCAGGAATTGGCGCAGCATTCCGGGATCGCCTTTGCCCAGTTTGTGATGCTGACTCCGTTCTGCGGCACCGTTGATTTTGAGCGCTGGGAAAAGAGCCTCGGCGATCATCCGCCGGAAGTCGACGGCATTCCAATAACACGCTACTGGCTGATTCCGCCTGACAAAAGGCCCAAAATGTTTATGCCGCATCCGACAATGACTTCGGACGAGATGCGAGGGAGAACCCAGGGCGTGTGGGACAACTTCTACGGGTTGCCGGCAATCTGGAAACGGTCAGCGTGCACGCCAACACTGCGCGCGCGGCTAGCCTTTGTTTTCATCTCAAAGCTGTTTCGCCAGATGTATGCAAGCACCGGGATCGCAACGGATAGCGCACGGCGCCAACGGGCTACTCTTTGGGCCAGACGCATCGCGAAAGTAACGCGGCCATTATTCCAGGCCCGGCCGATGCCGGATTTACAAGTGCCTCGCACTCGTCCGAGCGTTTCGACAGATCCGCTCCGCGTGGTGAGCTAAAGATCCGAGAAAGCACTTCGCCGGGCGACCGCGCTGGTTACAGAGTAGCCGCCCCGCTGCCATACTATTCGGCTGCTGTTTCCACTTGGTCCTGCGAGCGGATTCTCTCTCCGCAACGCAGGCAGACCATCTCCGCACCGGGGATTTTTGTCTCCAGTCCTTCATGCTCCAAAATGTACTGCGGCGCTTCTTGTGACATCGCCATGAGGCCCCCACAGCCCACATGTTTACTGATATCGGTAACGATCCGTATAGTTTCCATATTCGACCTCCCATGTTACCGTTTGAACACTAGCCGATGCGCAGACGAACGAGCGAAGCATGCGCGGCGCCGTTGCTGATATCAGGAATGATTGCGAGTTCCACGACAACGACATCGCCCAACGTCCACACGGTAATGTTCAAATTCTTCTGCGATCCCTGCGGACTGAATGTTCACCTGCTGGCGGATTACCTCTCTCCATTCGCCACCAGCACAGATCTCAGCTGGAAGACCGGGGCCTCCTCTTTCCTGTAACTCCTCATCCGGCCGCAGTGTCTAGAATCCGGATTCGTCACGCCGCCCAGTATCGCGCCCTGCTTAACACATGGAGGAATGTCAGGCATGCACGGTTTACCGGCCCGAGGCTTCGGCTCCGCTGTCATTGTAGCCGCCCTGCTCTGTGGGAACTTATCTGCGGACCCCGTTCCGGTTCGGCACCCCCAAGGCTCGTCCCACGGCTTTCTTGCTCTGAGGACCCTAGACGGTAAGTCCATCGCCAACTGGTGACGCGACTCAGATCGTGCAGGGCGATCGCGTCACGTCGAGCGTCATCTTCCGGTTCCGTGACGGCTCGATCGACGAGGACACAACCGTCTTCTCCCAACGCGGCGTCTTCCGTCTGATCAGCGACCACCACATTCAACGCGGCCCCTCTTTCCCGAAGCCGCTTCTCGGTCGGAGCAACAAAGGAAACTCTTGTTTCAGGCGTGGAGGAAAGTATGTTCATCAGGAGATTGGGCGGAAGACCATTTGCGACGTCGGGTGGAAGATCGAGATGATCTTGTCTCACTTTTCCGTCTTCCATGCGAGACGTAATCTGTCCGGCGGAAGCGTTGATGAGGACGTCCATCACGCTCCGGAGGAAGTTCTGCGGGACGGCCAGAACTGGGAGGCAGATGGCCGATCCATACTTTGCCCCATGCTTACTTCGCACGGCAAATATACCATCGCTCGTGTCAGCGTCTCGGGCACCATCGAAAGGTTGAGTTTGCCTGCTCTTGGCTGGATCGGACGGATAACCCGCTTCGGAAGGGAAAACCGGTTTTTGATGGCGGCGGGGCGCGGTACGCTTTCGGCCAATGTATTTGAGTTGCGTGGCCCGCCCTTTCGGATGTCTCAGCTTCCGATGGGACCGGAACGATGCGTGACGATAACCGCCACCTCGAACGGCAGCACATTATGGGTACTCTTCAGCAGCCGCGCTACGAGTATTTGGATTCAGCCCAACCATCAGCCGGCGCAACGCATCATTCCGCAGTCAGGACGCTATTACGACGTTTCCTGGATGACGAAGGATGCAGCGCCGCTGGAGGCGTCAAGCCAGAAAGAGCCGGATTTCTCGACCGATTCGTGGCGCTCTTCCGCTTCGTTTGCGCTATTGACGCAAACCGCGCCTGGCGCAGACATGCGCATTCTACGAATCGATCCGGATGGCTCACAACATGTGCTGCTGCAAGGTGAAGGCAATTATTCACAGGCGCGCGTCTCTCCGGATAGCAAGCTGATCGCGTTTATTTCCGATCGCGATCGGAATTCGCACGTGTGGCGCGCCAATAGCGACGGTTCGAGCCCGCAACAACTTACCTTTGGGTCCGCCGTAGATATGAATCCCGAATGGTCCCCGGACGGAAAATGGATCTATTTCGATTCGCGGGAGAAGGAGACGCTTGGCATCCGTAAAATTGCGGCCAGTGGCGGTGGTGTCGTCTCCGTAGCTGCGCGCCTGGAATGCCGCAAACCAGTTCCTTCTCCCGATGGAACTCGCCTGGCGTGCGAATGCAGCATGGGGAACGGTCCGTGGCAGATTGGCTATTTAGCAGAATCCGATGCTAAGTTTCATGCAGTGCGCGCCGTCGAATACGAATCGGGATCGCTGCGATGGGTGCCAGGCGTGAATGCGATAAGCTTTCTTTCGAGCAAGAGCGGCACTCGTAACGTCGTCGCTTTTGACTTAACACACC